>NZ_JAGGPJ010000009.1 GCF_018613875.1 Arthrobacter sp. ISL-28
CAGGCTGGCCACAGAAGTCCAACAATGACGGCTGCGCCGTGACACGTTCCCCCGAGGCCAAACGTCTGGGCATCGGCCTGGGTGATCCGTGGTTCAAGCTCCGGCCACGCGCCAGGGAGTGGGGCCTCGTGGCGCTCTCGAGCAACTACGAGCTGTACGGGGACGTCTCCGCGCGCGTCATGGAGCTGCTGGGCCGGTATTCCGCCTGGTTGGAGGTCTACTCCATCGATGAGGCGTTCCTGGGCGTGAAGGGCAGCCCGAACGAGCTGCTGGCCCTGGGCAGAACGATGAAGGAAGCCTGCCGGCGCCACGTCGGTGTTCCCGTGTGCGTGGGCATCGCCCCGACTAAGACCTTGGCGAAGCTGGCCAATAAATGGGCGAAGAACAACCCCGCCTTCAACGGGGTGTGCCGGTGGGAATCCGTTCCCGCGGCCGAACGTGAAGCACTGATGGGCCGCCTGTCAGTGATCGAGATCTGGGGCGTGGCCACGCGGCTCACCAAACGCCTGAACGCCATGGGCATCCACTCCATCCTGGACCTCACCAGGGCTGACGCTGTGGCCATCCGGGACAAGTTCTCCATCGTCATGATGCGTACCGTCCTGGAACTGCAGGGAACACCCTGCATCCCGATGGAAGAAGAACGGATCGGCCGGGAGCAACTGATCTTCTCCCGCTCCTTCGCCACACCCATCACCACGGCCGCGGGCCTGCACCAGGTCATGAGCGTCTACGCCCAAATGGCCAGCGCACGCCTGGCCAAACACGACCTCCAGGCAAAGGTTCTGACCGCGTTCGCTGCAACCTCGCACTACAACCCCAACGAGAAATCCTTCCCCTCAGTTTGCATCGCACTACCCATGCCCACCGCGGATCCTGTGCTCTTGACCAAGGCAGCTCACACCCTGCTCCCCCTGCTCTATGAAGGAGTCAAGTACGTCCGGGCCGGGATCATGGTCACCGACCTGCGCCCCAGCGGAAACCAAAAACCCCTGGAGATCTTCGAGAACCCCCATGAAGAGCGCCGCATTGGCACGCTCCTGGAAGACGTCAGCAAGCGCTACGGCCGCGGCTCCATCGGCCTGGGCCATGCCGGCATCAAAGGCGGCCCGGACTGGACCATGAAACGCGACATGCTCTCCCCCAGATACACCACCCACTGGGACGAACTCCCCCTCGTCAAAGCCGCCTAACCCGGCCAGTCTCGCACCGAAAGGAACCCAGGATGACCCTGGCACCAGAAGCACCTCACGCCCTCGAAGCGGTCGCCGTCCGCTTTAGCCCGGACGGAACACCCTTGGCCGTCCGCCATGATGGCCAGATCTGGGTCGTTGACCCCGACGTCGACACCGCCCACTGGTTCACTCGGGACTCCTGGTGGGACACCCGGCGTACGGCCCCGCCAGGCGTCGGGAACGTAGTAGACATCGAGTACTGGCGGGTACAGGTCCGCTCCGGATCCTCTGCCCCGCGCTGCGGACCTTTGACCTGCGCCGCGATCCCCTGGCACAGCAGTGGCTTCTGGAGTCCATCACTGACAACTGAGGCAGCCGTGCGTAGCGTGGGTCCATGGGACTCATCTACGACGACCCGCAGCTGGCCGCGCTGACGCTGACGCGCCTTGCAGCCGAGGAATCCGAAGGCCCCAGCGCAATGACAGGGCGGATGCACGCAATCCTGGATGACCTGGTGCAGCGCAACGGGACCGGCTACCTGGCGGAGCTGGCCATCGTCCTGGCCCGCGCCCGGTTCGCCGCCCTCGATGATCTCGCCCGCGCCACCGGGACCGACACAGCGGAGCTGCTGGACTCGGTGGAAATCGAGGCCCTGGAAGGCCTCGATGACGACAGCTGATCCGAAGGTCGGGGATGTTTGAACCCTGATGGGATGGGTACGGTGACTGGACCAGGGCCTCGCCGTGCAGTTGCCTGCGGCGGTCCAACTAGGCTTATCCGGTGGAAATCACAGGAACGATCCAAATGCCGGACGGCAGCACCAATCACATCTCCGCCCAGGGCGACACTTACGAAGATGCTAAGGCTGCAATGCCCGAGGGAACGAAGCTGATCGTTATCCGTACTGACAGGTGAGCGGCCGCAGTCCGGCGTCGGGTGGCGCCGGCGGCGGCTTGGGGGATAAGCCCGCGGTCTCAGAGGGCTCTGGCCGTCGCCGGCCACAGCCAGTGTTGCCGGTGGACCTATGAAAAGCTCGGGAGCAAATCCGTGCCCGCCGCCGCTTTGCGGGGGCCAGAACGGATTAGCTCAAAGCTGCCGCACTGGGTGTAACCCTCGCCGAAGGCCTGCCTTGGGGGTCGGCGGCGCGCCCGGGCGCTGACGGCACGCCGTGACTTTTCTGTGGACGGCTGCCGTCCGCGCATCCACAGCGGGCAGCTGCTGCGGCGCGGCCTCTGTGGGGATCCTGTGCACGGCTACATCCTGGGCTTCCTGCCCCTCCCCCGTTGTCCGACCCGTACCCCTACGATGGTTCTCCCCCACGGAGCGGAAGGCAGGAGAACCATGGAGGAACAACCGCGGCCGCGCGCCAACAGCTGGCAGATCGCCGGTGTCTGGATCTCCGCCGCTGCCCTGCTGATCGCTGCCGCCAGGGCAGCCATCGATCTATGGCTGCTGCTCAGGTGAGGGGCCCAGGCTGCCCGTTTCCTGCGAGGAAGTGGCCGTCGTTGAACCGGACGGAAACACCTCGCGGGCGCCGGCGAAAAGAGGAGGCGGTGGCCGCGCTCCTCGTGCTGGTATGAAACGTCCCTGCGGCGCGGGGAAAGCATCGTGTTTGTCGTGGCGACGTGTAGACCCCGCGGGCGCGGGGAAAAGCAGGTCGAACGCGGCCGGACCATGGACCAGGAGGAAACACCCCCGCGGGCGCAGGGAAAGCCCAACCGCTCCGCGCTGCTGCACCGGGATGAGGAAACACCCCCCGCGGGCGCGGGGAAAAGAGCCAGGCAACCCGGTCCTGGTACCGGATCAGGGAAACACCCCCGCGGGCGCGGGAAGGCCCCGCAGGTACACCGTGCGCCCGTCCACCATGGAAACACCCCCGCGGGTACGGGGAAAACCGTACGCGGTGAATACGATATCGCCCGGCGCGGGGAAAACGGCGGGGAAACTGAACAACGGTAACGTTCCGGGAACCACCCCCGCGGGCGCGGGAAAAGTCGTTGGGCCAGCCGCCGTTGAACACACCAAAGGAAACACCCCCGCGGGGGCGGGGAAAGACTCCCTCACCGAAGTGAGGAGGCGCCGCCAAGGAAACACCCCCGCGGGCGCGGGGAAAAGAAATTGGCCGCGTTCTCCGCCCGTTTGTCGGCGGAAACACCCCCGCGGGCGCGGGGAAAAGATGCCCCAGCCGTCGACGAAGAACCCGATGAAGGAAACACCCCCGCGGGCGCGGGGAAAGGCCCATGGGGCTATCTCACTTTCATGTTGGTCAGGAAACACCCCCGCGGGCGCGGGGAAAAGAAGACTTCCCGGATGTTCAGCTGGTACACCGAGGAAACACCCCCGCAGGCGCGAGGACAAGGTGAATGTCGTGGACGCTGCCAAATGGGTCATGGAAACACCCCCGCGGGCACGGGGAAAGAAAGCCATAGCGACGCCGAACACCAGCGGCATGGAAACACCCCCGCGGGCGTGGGGGAAAAAGCAGACAGTCCTGCCCGATCACCATGGAAACACCCCCGCCGGAGCGGGGAAAGGGTTCGGGCACGACGTGCTGATATTCCTTGCCGGAAACACCCCCGCAGGCGCGAGGAAAAGGACGAACCGTTCTTTCTTGTCCTGGTTGGCGTTGGAAACACCCCCGCGGGCGCGGGGAAAAGACGGGCTGAATGGTTGGCGACGACCCCCATAGGAAACACCCCCGCGGGCGCGGGAAAGGTGCAAGCTCGCACGGAAACGGAAGGGGAAGAAGGAAACACCCCCGCGGGGCGCGGGGAAAAGGCCGTGGTCAGAGCGGAGTCGCCGGTGCCTTGGGAAACACCCCCGCGGGCGCGGGGAAAAGGTCAACACCTTCAGGACGGGCGCGGTCACACTGGAAACACCCCCGCGGGCGCGGGGAAAAGGCCCAACGCCCCCACCCGCCAACACCCCACGTGGAAACACCCCCCGCGGGCGCGGGGAAAAGTCGAACACCGGGATGCCCGCGTCGCGGAACTGGGAAGCACCCCCGCGGGCGCGGGGAAAAGAAGGTCCAGGCCATCGAGGCGCAGATGAAAGAGGAAACACCCCCGCGGGCGCGGGGAAAAGTCGAGGCTGAACCAGACGTTCGTGTCGTCGTGGGAAACACCCCGCGGGCGCGGGGAAAAGCTATGAGCGCATCCCGCGCGCCCTGCTGTACAAGGAAACACCCCCGCGGGCGCGGGGAAAAGCCAGCCATCCGGCAGTTACGAACATGCACGTTCGGAAACACCCCCGCGGGCGCGGGGAAAAGATCTTGTCTCCCATGACGGGTTTCCTTACTTGGGAAACACCCCCGCGGGCGCGGGGAAAAGGTGCATTGCTACTTGCCGCCCGCCACATTGATGGAAACACCCCCGCGGGCGCGGGGAAAAGGCACCTCATCTCGTCGGGTCCAGATAGGCCCAGGAAACACCCCCGCGGGCGCGGGGAAAAGTCCTACAGCGAGCTCGACAAGCGCGATAACAAGGAAACACCCCCGCGGGCGCGGGGAAAAGACCGACGGCATCCAGGAGAAGTGCAGGATTGAGGAAACACCCCCCGCGGGCGCGGGGAAAAGGTTGGGTCCGAGTGGGTGAAGATGCGTTCCCAGGAAACACCCCCGCGGGCGCGGGAAAAGGACAGGATGAACAGGCCCCACCTCTGACGCCGGGAATCACCCCCGCGGGCGCGGGGAAAAGGCTCTCCGCCCTGGGCTCCTGGGCGCCGTTCTGGGAAACACCCCCGCGGGCGCGGGGAAAAGTCAATGACCCAGCCCGGACTTCCCGGCTCCCAGGAAACACCCCCGCGGGCGCGGGGAAAAGGCCAACACCCCCAAGGGCAAGCACGCGGCGGAGGAAACACCCCCGCGGGCGCGGGGAAAAGTTCAACGTGATCGACATATCGCAGCCGGTCGTGGAAACACCCCCGCGGGCGCGGGGAAAAGAGTATCGAAAACGGGACTACAAGCTTTCCACTGGGAACACCCCCGCGGGCGCGGGGAAAAGACAAGCCCGCTGTAGCAGCGCAGGGAAACACCCCCGCGGGCGCGGGGAAAAGGAATGGCCGGTCTATGAAGCGCCGGCACGTTGGGAAACACCCCCGCGGGCGCGGGGAAAAGACTTCAGGGAGCGCCTGGCCCTGGGGAAGGTGGGAAACACCCCCGCGGGCGCGGACGTTGCCCGCGGTGGATGATGCCAAGGGCCGGATTTACACCGATTGCGGTGCATGCTGCCGCCGCGCAGATTCAGCCCCGTGTTTACCGCGTCCTCGCTTTGTACGTCGCCCAAGTTGTCTCTTGTAGAGCTGGATGGCGGCGTGTTTGACGGCTTCGTCGTCTGTGATCAGCCGCGCCTGGGCGATGGCCCAGCGGGCCGATGATGTCAGGGGCGTGGCTGCGGTGTAGGCGTTCGATCCTCCATTGCCTGCGAACACTTTGGATGTGAGTTTTTGACCGCTCTCCCTCGTTGTCTTGCATGGCCCAGACGCCAGTCCTGCTCTGGTAGATGGTGGCCCTGTCGATATAGGGGAACGACACGCGGTCCTCGAGCCTGACTTGGTGGCCGGCAGGGATGGTGGTGTATGCCATTGCCTTCACGGAGTAGCTCAAGAGTCTGGTCCGTCGTCGACGAGCCCGAGGAGAGCGTCGTAACCGATGCCGGCCTGGCCGAGGATGACAGGGACCATCGCTGCCAGGACCCGGGATTGTGGATTCCACGGGTTCCCGATGGCGAGTGCGCGGTGTGCCAGGTTGCCGTTCAGCGGCGCGGTTGCCTCCATCGCCTGGCGCAGGGCCGCGCGGCCCTGCGGGCTGATTGATTCCAGATCCCCGATACTACCTGTCCATGCCCCGGGTGCGCCGTGGCGGCCGTCGGGGTCGATGGTGAGTGCGGTGATGCTCGGCATTTCAATGAGTCGGGTCGCCGTCTCTTCGTCGACGTCATAACCTGTCAGCCGCATCAGGGACTCCAGATCAGCGTACGGGTCGGTGAGATCGTTTGTGTTAATGACGACGCCTCCGGCCTTGGCGTATCGCCGGGCATAGTCGGTGAGTTCTTCCTGCTCAGTCCAGTCGACTTCGTCGAGGCGGAGCGCGGACGCTTCGACAAAGCCCTGGCTGTCGTCGGGCATGAGCAGCCGGGTCCGTTCGGTGAGGTATTTCTCGACCCTGGCCAGTTCCGAGGAGAAATACGGGAGCGCACCCCGTTTGCCCTCGCCGACGATGATCTGCAACGGCAGTTCGGCCACCCCTGGAAGGCGGAGGGCGCGCCGGGGGTCGGTGTGTCGCCAGACGCGGCCGGCGCGTTGGATCAGTGACGGTGCCGGGGCCAGATCGGTGGACATCGTGTCCAGATCGATGTCCAGTGAGGCTTCGATCGCCTGAGTCCCGACAACCACCGTTCCCCTTCCCTGACCGTCCTTGCCGATCTCGGCCAAGAGCCGGTTAGCGGCGTCGCGGCGGTGCCCTGCGGTCATCCGGGAATGCAGCACGATCGGGTCAATCCCTGACCGGCTGAGACCGAGCGCTACCTGCTGGGCGCGGCCGACCGTGTTGACCACGACACCGAGCCTGGCACGCGGTGCCTGCTTTTTCATGGCGACCGCCCAGTCAATGTGGTGCTGGACCGGGGCGTGTGACCGGATGGTTGTGACGGAGATGCCGTAGCTGGCCTGGGTGAGACGTACGGGGGTCCCCGGGATCGACTCGTGAGACGGGAAACAGATCTTGGAAGGGACCCAGGTTGAGTCGTAGGCGTGGGCGAAACGGTCACGTTGCCATTGGGGCAGGGTTGCGGACAGGATGGTGACACGGGTCCCGGTGGTGCCCCACCACGTCATCAGCTGCCCGGCCAGGGCGCTTTGGTAGTGGTCCATCAGGTGTGCCTCGTCGATGACGACGTGTGCGTTGGCGAGGGTGAGCAGGCGCAGGTGTGCCCATTTGGTTCGCAGTGACCCGGCCAGCACCTGATCGATCGTGGCCACCGACACGGGAGCGAGGAGCCTGGCCGTGCCGTTACGGAGGAACTCGGACGGAATCAAACCATCGCCACCGGCCGTCCGGTGTTCGGCCGGCAGGGTATAGAAGTCCTCCACGGTAGCGAGGCGATGCGCGAGTTCTGCGACGTTGCCCGTGCCCTCGTAGGCGTGCTGGACCCGTTTCATCATCGCGTTCGTGGTCGCCTGGGTCGGCAAGGCAAAGATGAGACGTTCGTTCCTCTGGGCGTGCCGGAGCAACGCCGCCTCGGTCTTTCCATTGCCGGTGGGGGCCATGGCGATCCACAGCCCGCCGCCTGCCGTCAGCGCCGACTCCTGCAGGGGGCGCAGCTC
The DNA here is from genome assembly GCF_018613875.1 of Arthrobacter sp. ISL-28. Classification (GTDB taxonomy): domain Bacteria; phylum Actinomycetota; class Actinomycetes; order Actinomycetales; family Micrococcaceae; genus Arthrobacter. The sequence goes on from NZ_JAGGPJ010000009.1 coordinate 7,497, forward strand.
GAAGTCGCCCGCGATGGATGCACGAGCGTCCGTGAAGTCCTTGTACAGCCCCAGGGTTTTCTCCAGGCGGGACGCGAAGAACCGGGTCCGATGCTCCATCCATCCCGGGTGGTCGTCAGGATCGAGGACGCCTGAGGCCAGCTCTTCCTGGGCGCGTTTCACGGCGTGCCACTCGGATGCGGTTCGGTCCGCCAGAACGACTAGCCCGGCGATCAGGACAGCAGCGGCCGGTGAAGCCTCGGGTACGTCGGTTGCCGCGTCGAAGCCACACGCGGCCATGACAGCGGCTCTGAGGTCGTCACGGGACTCCCGCCAGGTTCCCCCGGCCGACCGGGCGAACGCCTTACATTCGGGGCTGTCCGGGATCTCGAACTTCCCGTGGTGGCCGAGTGCTGATGCTGCCAGCCAGTCACCGCTGACAGAGGCGCTGTAGTCCAGATCGGTGTTGGCCAGCGTCAGGGCGGAGACCTTTTCGTGCCGCTGGAGGTGACCGAGCCGCTCGGTCGGTACGTCAAGACTGTAGCCGGCGGCGACGAGGTCCCTCCGGGTCACCTCGTGCCATGCTTCTGCGGTCCTGGCGAGCAGCTGGCCGGCGAAGACCGGGTTGGCCTTGCCGACATCGTGCAAACCCGCTGCCGCCGCGACCCAGGAACGTGCGTCGGGACACAGTGAGTCCTCGATGAGCTCCCGAAGTCCGGGACGCAACCAGCGGTCCCAGAGGGCGGTTGCCGACGCGGCGGTGTCCAGCAGATGGCTGATCAGCGGGTAGGGTTCGTCCAGGCCCTGCCGTTTGCTCCAGAGCGGCACGGTCAGCCGATGGCCTTGATCGTCAGGAGCCCGCAGCCGTAGTTCTTGGCGCGTCCTACCCCTGCAGTCAGCAGTCCGGTGAGTTTTTGGGGATCCTCGACCACGCCGAACCCATCCACGAGATCGGTCTGGACGACCCGTGACGTTTTCCGGCCGACGACGTTCCGGTCATGGTTGAGGATCTCGACGCCGCCGATGGCGCCCGCCAGCCGTTCGGCGACCCACTCTGTCATGCCGGGGCCATCATTGTCCGGGTCATCGTCGCGGGGAACACTGTATGTCGCCGGACGGGGCCCGGTTGTGGCGTCGCGGCCACGGGTGCTGGACCGGCGCACGGCATTGACGCTGAGCCGGAACGCCACCGGAGTGCCCGCGGCGGGGGCGCTGGCTTCAGCGCGGGACAGCATCCCGTCAATATGGGTTACCGGAGGAACGGCCGATCGGATGAGCAGGGCGCCCGGTTTACCCGGGCCTGCCGGTTCAACCCGGAACAGGACTCCCGTTGCGGCGCGCGGGCTGTCCCCGTCCACGGGGCCGAAGAGACGCATCACGGTCGAGTGCAGTGCCAGCGGGTTGTCCAGGCTTCGGGGTCCGGGCATCCCGTCCCTGCCGGTGAACATCTTGTGCAGCGGGACCAGGGTCAGGATGGTGGACGGACTTTGCATAACGGACTCCGTTTCGTAACGCTTGGCTTGGACTACGGCGGGGAACCATCGGTTCCCTAGGGAGCCTCTGGTGCGGGGAGGACCTAGCTGGCCTGTTTCCGTATAGGGGCGCGTTCGGTGATGGTGGTGTTTTCCGACCACCAGCTCAGGTCTTGGGGGGGGTGGCTCCCGGCCACGGTGGTCCTGTCCGGGTAGGTGTTGTCACGTCCGTCCAGGACATGGATTCCCGAGGGCCGGTTCTTCCTTCCTGGTGCGGTGTCCAGCAGTCCGTCATCTCCGATCCCGAGGAGGAATGGGAATGAAGGAGCGAAGGCCCTGCGCCCCAGATATGGGCTGAAGCCCGGGGAAGCGAAAGCCTGGGCGAGCTCCTGGGTTTTCGTCTCGTGGCTGAGCCGGACAGTGAATTCTGCCCCGGCCAGATAGGTACGCCGGACGATGGACGTGCCTTTCTGCGCGTCGGGGGTGAACGAGGTCGGGGCGCTACCCTTATGCCCCGCGGCCGTCCAGATCCGTTCGATGAATTTTTGAGCCTCAGGGCGCGGGTTGATGGTCTGGAAGTCCTTTTCGATGGTGCCGGGAATGTCCACCCTGACCTCGATGTCGAGCTCCTGCAGCCACTCGGGCCATTCACCGTTCCTTGCGCCCAAGGCGGCTGCGCACAGGCCGATGATGCCTGTGCGCGTCGGGACCGGCTGCGTGTTCACATGGTTGCCCGTGACCCGCGGGCCGGCCCAGGACTGGTAGGGCGCGGCGAAGCGGAGGTAGAGGCTTGTCACGCCAGGATCCATTCGACGACGGCTGCCACAACGCCGTCCACCCCAGTGGTCTCGGCGTTGAAAACGTCCAGGCCTGTTGCGGTTCCGGCGGCGAGGGCGATGCCGAAGTTGCCTTTGTCGAAGTCCAGGGCGGCCGCACGCTGCTCGGCGAGGCGGCGGACGGCGGGGTCGCCGTAGCCTCCGTCGTTGCCGGGAAGGACCGGGGTCTCGAAGTCGTAGGCCAGACGGTAGGACTGTTCTTCGGCGAGGACTACCAGCGGGGCGACGTAGGGTGCGGTGGCGTTCCGCTTGCCGGAGGGCAGCTTGTAGATGAGTGCCTCGGCCATCAGCGCGAGTTGATCCTGTGCGGTATCGGCGCTCATTCCGGTCCAGCTGCGCTTGAGTTGTTCGCGGTCGATGGTGACGGTGCGGTAGAAGACGCCGGAGGTGTAGGAGGCGACGCCCAGGTACGATGCCCCTTTATGGGATGCCTTCGGGTCCTCGTCCATGGTGGAGAAGTAGTCCGTTTCAATCACGGCCTTGTGGACCGACATCGCCGGGCTGACGGCGATGGCTGCGGCGGTGTTGGCCTCGGGCGCGGCCGCGAACATGCGGCCGAACGCTGCGATGGACAGTGAGCCGGTCTTGCCGCTATCGACGAACGTGGCTGCTTCTTCCTTGCCGTCCTTGGTGATGGTGGTGGCTCCGGCGGCGACGGCGGCCGCGGCGGTTTCGACTTCCTCCAGGCTCAGCCAGGAGGACGTGCCGGATTCCTTGCCTGCTTTTTCTTCTCCCCCGGCATTCTTGACCAGGGCAGAGACGAGCTTTTTCGCCGCTGCCGCTGAGGTCTTCGGGTCAAGATCCGGGTTGATCTCCCGGGCCCGGTCCGTGATGATTCCGGAGAGGTTGGTGGAGCGGATGCTCTTATCCAGGGATCGGGTCTCGTAGTCGCTGCGGGCGGCCCGCTTGATGGACTGGCTGGAGAGCATCCCGCGGAGGACACCGCCGATGACGGCGCGCTTGGGGGTGCCGGTGTCGTCACGGTTGAGGTTGCTCCACGGAACGGTGTTCAGGATGTGAAGGGTGAGGTTGTTCAATTCAGTTCTCCTGCGCGGTTGTCGTTGCTGGTTCCGTCGGCGTCAAGGTCCATGCGCCGTAGTAGTCACCGATCGTTTTGATACGAACCGTCTGGGAGGCTTCGGTGAAGCCGTTGCCCCAGCGGCTGAGGAGCCGTCCGATCCGGTAGAAGTCGAAGCCGACTCCGGTTCCTCGGGCCAAATCCAGGAAGCGGCGGATGGTGGCCGCAGCCTGCTCAAGGTCCTGCTCCTGCAGGCTGGCCAGCCTGGAGGCGATGACGTCGGGTTCGGCCGGGTCCAGGCTCTTCGCGCCGGACCGGTGCAGGCTGAGCGCCCGCAGTGATGCCCCCAACGGTTTATTGGCCTGAGGGATGTCCCGGTAGGTTGCGCACAGGCCGGCTGCACGGAGGTATGCTGTTTTGTCTTTCTCCTGGTCCACGAAACGCAGGACCCACGGATAGGCGTAGTGCTCCGTGGTCCTATCCAGGCCACGGGCGACGCCGGAGCGGTACCGGACGTCGGTGTCCCTGCGAGCGAGAACTTCGCCCACCAGCTCTTTCATGCTGTCCCGGATTTCGGTCATCCCCGAGCCTCCTTTGGATTGGGTTGTCGTGCCTGTCACGATTACGCGGCCCTCTGGCCAGTGAGCCCGAGAACCTGCGAGATGTTCCAAGACACCCGGTTCCTGGCCGTCATGATGAAGGGAGCGAGCTTGGCTCCCGGGGCGGAGGAGACCACCTCATCAAAGGCCTGAATCGCGGCCGAACGCACCAGCGGCCAGATCGCAGGATCCACGGCACTACCGGCCCCGTTGATGATGAAGTCTTCAAACGGTGCTGAGACCTTTAACCAGAACGCAGTCTCCGCATCAGTCCTCCGGTCGCGCAGTGCTGTGAGCCGGCCCTTGACCGTGAATGGCTTGGATAACTCCGAGCAGACTGCCTTTACGAGGGACGCTGCGTCCGCAACGGCGTCGGCACGGTCTTCGTCGACCATCCATTTCTTCGCCGAAGAGATAAGGACCTCCGTGCGCCGGACCACCGGGGACGAAGCACTGCCTTCGACAAGGTGGCGCAGGAACATAAGCTGGGTGCCGCGGCCAGGTGTCCTCACCGTTCCTTTGGAACGGCTGCGGACTGCAGACGAAAGACCCTTGGCGTTCCATTCCACCGCGAGGTCGGTCTCCTGATGTCCAAGGTCCAGGCGCTGCGCCCTGCGCTGGACGGAGGTTACCGTGCCGGCAGCGTTCTTGGTTTCAATATCGGCGTAGAGATAGAAAGTGTCTTCAGTATTGCGGTGGTCCCACCACGCCTTGGCTGCTTCCTTACCCGCCCCCATGGTGGGCGGCAGGTACACCGATCCCCCGGTCGACACGGCGGTAAGAACGCCGCCATCCCAGAGGCATTGAGCGGTGTTGGAACCCCAAGTAGCCCGCCAGAGGGGGTGCTCGGGTTCTCCCGGTCCTCCCTTGGACCGGGCGCACACGGGATCGGCCCAGGCCGGCAGCCCGTCTCCGCCCACCCAGGACCGCGGAGTATTCATTAGGAGGGTCTCAAACAGGGTCTCGCCGCGCCACAGCACTTCCGTCGCCGTATATCCAACGCCCGGGTAACGGATGCCAGGAGATCCGTTTACACAGGCCCGCCCGTCGATGCGATTGTTGCCGCCGAAAGAGTAGTGATAATGCACGGCCAGGGCCAACGTGGCCGCGGTCGTATCGAATTCCTTGGCAACGGAACCTCCAGTCCAAAACTCTTCCGCCCGGTCCCCCGGCATCCACGGATACAACTTCTTCACCGGCGCCTTCGGGCCGGAAGTGATTCCCGAACCGTCATGGGTTGTCTGCATGAAGGGCCATTCGGGATCGAAGAGATTGGACGCCGGAGACAACATCTCAAGCACCGCGTCCACGGATTCCGTTTGGAAGCTGCAGGCAGACGAACTCTGATGACGAAGAACCAGGGACGCAACTGAGGTGAGGACGCGGAGAAACGTCCCCACCTCAATCCCGTTCAAGCCGGGCTCCAGGCCTGCAATACGGTGGGCCCCCAGCAGCGTCTCACGGACGGTCCTCAGTCCGTCGCTGGTCCGTATCCAAGGGACAGCCCTCAGCACGCAGCCTTCCGGTAATGATGGTTCTTTCAAAGCTTCCCCCTTTTGCCGCAACTGACACGAATCCTACGAGCTGGCGCTGACAGTATTACTTCCGCTCGCGCGAAAGGGTCTGAATTGTAACCGCTTTCAAGCCAGTCTCTGAGGTTCCCATAACCAAGAACTCAACCACGATGAACCGCTGTGATGGGCTTATCCGGCAAGGCCGAAGATCCGGCGTGGTAAGACACGCCGATCCGTGGTTGATTATGGGGTCGCGTCTTGTCCTTCTCCTGCTGTTCGCGGGCGGGAGGTTCGGCGTTCCTTGGTCGGTGTCTCACGGGCCTGGGCTATTTCGTTGCGCAGTTGGTCGATTTGGCGGCCGTAGGTGTCGTGGAGGTCCTTGACGCGCTGCTCCCCATGGGAGCGCTCAAGCTCCACGGTTGCTCGAGCTGCGTCGCGCTCGGCGGTCAGCGTTGCCAGGTTGCCGCGCAGGCCGGCAGCGCCCTCACGAGCGCGGTCCAGGCCGGCACGGGCGGCCGCAAGCTGGCCCTGCATCTCCTCGATCGCGGCTTCACCGCGGCCGGCACGCTCCGCCTCTGCCTGGGCGCGGCTCTCGGCCGCGCCGGCACGCCGTTCCGCCTCGGCCCGGGCCTGCTCCTCCGCCTCTGCCCGTTTCGCCACTGCATCACGCTCCTGCTGGAGCTGCCCCAGCTGCACCCGTGCGGACTCAACGCCGGCCCGCAGCTCCGCAGCTTCGGACTGAGCCTGCTCCCGGTCGGCCGCGGCAGCCGCCTGAACCTGGGAGAGCTCCGAAGCAAGCTGCTCCCCGCTCTGGCGTGCGGTCTCCAGCTCGGCTTGGAGTACGGCCAGTTCCTCGGCCAGTTCTTCGCTCTTGCGTGTTGCTTCCTCGGCCGCAGCGTCCGCCTCGTCCTTTTCGGCCTCGGCCCGGCGCTGAGCCTGTTCTGCACGGGTGGCCCGCGCATTCGCGCCTGCGACTTGCTCGGCGGCCTCGCTTGCCACCGACTCGATCTGCGCCTCTGCGGCCTCAGGATCACCAACCGTGCGCAGCTCGTCAACGAGCGCCGTCAGCTGCTGCCCGAGGTGCTCAATCATGCCGGTCACCTGCCCAGCGATCTCGCCAGCCCTCTGGCGTGCGGCATCCACCGGGCGGGCCTCCGCGGCATGCACGGTGTCGTTGAGCCTCTGTCGTGCCCGCCAAGCTGCAGCCCGGTTATGGGAAGGGTCGTCGCAGTACTCCGGAGGCCGACCGGTGCCACCCTCCGACGCCATGGCGGGACGCTGGCACCCCGGGTACCGACAGGTGCGCTCTTCGACGATGTTTTCACTCATGGCTTCATTTTATCGTCTTTCGTTGTGAAACGGAATACGAAACATAACGAAATACGCAAATCACGATACGAAAAGAAAACCAGATTTCGTGTCGTGGAATGGGGCGTAAAAGAGACCCCCGTTCAAGGGGGCGGCGGACCGATCGTCTATTTTGTCGGTGCGTGCTGCTAGTTTGTCTTCGCCCACATCGCATTGGTCGTCGTACACCTGCGGCGCAGCGCGTAGAGGAGGACGACTATGCCCCTTTTAGGGATGGGCGAGTGCTGGTCAAGGGCTGGGCTCGCCGGCTTTGTGGCCGAGAGCGGCCGGCCAGGCAGACGGATGCACCGGTCCCTTCGGGGTCGACAGTGACTCAGCGAGGGGTCAGCCGGCGTCCACGTCGTAACGAGTGGGAGGGGCAGGCAGACCTGTTCTCCTCGGTTGAGCCGGACGGCTTCGTATCGGAGAAGTTGGCGAGCCTTGATTGGCCTGCGGCTGACGAGTTTCCCGTCAACTACACGGGAGCACGGGTACGGGCGGTGGTATGGAACGATCTAATCAAGTCGGAGTCACCACTGATCGTGGCCGGGTTTTCCTCGATCGCCAAACTGGTAGATCTCATTGCAGACTGGGATCGGGAGCCGCATGCCGCCCAATCGAAGGCGGCGGTGCTACTCGGCACAGAGCCGTTCACGTCGTCGAGGTCGAGCTTCGCCTCGGCTGAGGTGACGTTCACAGATGAGGTTCGGCGTTACTGGCTGGAGGAGGGGGTATCCCTGCGGCTGTCGGCGAAGGTTCTCCAGGTTCTCAAAGTTTTGGATGAGGGTCGGCTGATGGTTCGCTTCGTCGATGGGTCCACGCGGCTGCACGCGAAGATTTATGTGGGGTCGGACGCGGCGACGGTTGGTTCGAGTAACTTCACAGATGCCGGCCTCAGCACCCAAACTGAAGCCAACACGAGGTTCGAGCGGCGAACCGATGAAGGACGCTACCGAGGCCTCGTCCGGATAGCGGAGAACTATTGGAGTGTCGGGCAGCCGTGGAATGACCAGTTCCGTGAGTTGCTGCTCGCCTTGCTTCGGTTCGTCCCTTGGCAGGAGGCACTGGCCAGGGCGTGTTCTGACCTGTTGGATGGGGCGTGGGCCGAGCGCTACCTTTCGAGTGACAGTGCAGGCTCGCGGCTCTGGCCGTCGCAGATGTCCGGGATCGCGCAGGCGCTTTGGATCGCGGAGAATGTCGGCAGTGTGCTCGTCGCCGATGCCACCGGATCCGGTAAAACGCGGATGGGGGCGCACCTTGTACGCGCTGTGCGCGACCGGTTGTGGAGCACAGGTCGGGTGAGGCGGGATCTTACCGCGCTGGTCTGTCCGCCGTCGGTGGCGAACGCTTGGTCTCGCGAGGCGGTGCATTGCGCCGTTTCGATCAGCACGGTGTCCCATGGCCTCCTCAGCCGGCCGTCAGAGGATGGACAACGGACGGAGGAGCTGGCGGTCAGGCACGCTCAGATTCTCGCCGTCGACGAATGCCACAACTTCCTGAGCAGAGATGCGAATCGTACTCGCCAGGTCCGGGAGAGTCTCGCGGAGCATGTGTTGCTGTTCACCGCCACGCCGATTAACAGGGGCCCCGCCGATCTACTCCAGCTGGTCGGCTTGCTGGGCCCGGACAACTTCGAGGACGAGACCTTAGACGTCTTGGAGCAGCTCGAACGACGCCGCGGTCAGAACCTCGAGCTGTCATCCCAGCAGCAGGAGCAGCTTCGCCGCGAGATCCAACGCTTCACCGTTCGGCGCACAAAGTCGATGCTGAACGGGATGGTCGACGAGAATCCCGAGTCCTATCGGCACCCCGTGACGGAGCGGATATGCCGGTACCCGCGGCACGAGACCAGAATTTACGCAACCGGTGAGACTGGCGAAGATGAGCTAACCGCACGCAAGGTGCGTGAGGCATCGGCGGAGTTGACCGGTGTAGCGCTGCTCGGCCGCCAACTCGCTGTTCCACCGGGGCTGGCTCACGAGTACAGCGACTCGCGCTGGTTGGAAAGCCGCCTTGCTGCCAGCCGCGGACTCGCAAACCACCATGTGCTGACCGCAATGCGGTCATCGAAGGCAGCGCTCGTCGAGCACGTGGCCGGAACGGAGCAGGCGGTCAAACAATGCTCGATCCAGACCGCGTTCAAGCCAAAGCCGACAGGCAACATGCTGGACGCTATCCTGAGGCTCGCTGATGAAGGACCGCCGGAGATACTACTCGAGTGCGAGGTGCCGCGATGGCTCACCGACGTCGATGAATGGCGCGCAGCCTGCGAGCAGGAAGCACATCGATACCGCGCGATCCTTGACGCGGCGCTCCTACTGTCGACGGCACGGGAGCATGCAAAGGCCGACCTGCTCACAGAGCTGAGCCTGAAACTCGAGCGAGTCTTGGCCTTCGACCGCCACCTGATCACGCTCGCGGCGATCGAACCGCTCATTGAGGCAGGCGGGACCCGGGTAATCGTTGCGACCGGCGCCAACAAGAAGAACCGCAAGGAGGTGGAGCGCGTCTTCGCCCCCGACAGCAACGTCCCCGCGATTGCACTGTGCTCCGATGCGATGAACGAGGGACTCAACCTCCAAGGTGCCGCGGCCATGGTTCATCTCGACGTACCAACGACCCTTCGCGTTGCTGAGCAGCGAGTCGGACGCGTCGACCGGATGGACAGCCCCTACGACGCGATCGAAGCCTGGTGGCCCCGCGATGGCGTAGCATTCGCCACCCGCGCAAATGACCTCCTTGCGGCACGGGCAGAGGAAAGTACGTCACTGTTGGGCGCAAATCTGAACGTGCCAAACCTGGCAGCGGACCGGGACGACGTGGTCACGATCGAAAAACACATCACCACCCTGGAGGCGTCCCACGAAGCCTGGGATGGCATCCGCGACGCACTCGACCCCGTGCGCCGCCTGGTTGAGGGACCGGATGCGCTGATCTCTCGCCAAGTGTACGAGGAGCACCGCACCACCACGCACCGCGTGCTCGCCCGGATCAGCCCGGTCATGTCCACAACGCCCTGGGCGTTCCTTGCCGTGACCGGCGCTGGACACGGCGCCCCTCGCTGGATCATGCTCGAGGGGACCGGCGCTCAACCGATCATCGGTCTTGAGAACATAGTTGAACCGCTACGAGAAAAACTCAGCGACAACCCACCCAGCCTTCCTTATGACGCAACCTGCGATGAGTGGCTGAACCGCTATCTCACCGCCGCCACACACCAGGAACGGATGCTCCTTCCACGCCGAAGACTCAGAGCATTAGACCAGATGAGCGAAGTCACCAGACAGTGGGCAACCGACGCTATCCGGCGAGGAGACCACGAGATCAGCGAGCGTTGGAGAAAGATCGGCACACTCGCCGCCCCAAGCAGCGATGAGCCGCAGCTGACCTATACCTCGTGGCTGAGCAATGGCTCGCGCTCGTCCAGCCGCTCCTTGACGCCACTCAGCGAGAAAACCGACGCTAGCGCTACCTTCGACTCAGACAAATAACCCCGAAGCTCCTCGCAGAGCCATTTTCCATCGAACGCGTCGAGGAAGCCTTCACAGGCCTTCCCCTGGCAGCGCCGCTGGCAAAACGCGTCACGGCCTGCATCCTGGGTGTCCCGGCCGCCGCTCCCTAGTCGCAGCCGTGACAACGGCTAGAGCCTAGGCGAATCAATTCCTCATGCCGAACCCAGGAGACGGTGACCGACGACGTTACTTCGAACCCGCCACATGCGCTTCTCGACGCTGTCCCATTTCCTTAACTGTGAAACACGCCCTGGCGCACGAGGACGGACAAGCCTTGGCAGCTAAGTGTTCTTAGGGCGCCAGTTCGCCCGCCGAGAGGTGGGTTGCAAGGAAGCACAGCGACTGCACGCCAGGGGTTTAGCCGGAATGTTCCGAAGAGGCGCCGGTGCGTCCTTGAAGCACTGAAAGGATGTTGGGACGGTACCGCTGTTGCACCCGGTGCTTCGTTCCGTTCTTCATTTCCGTAATTAGTTTGCTGATCGATTCAGCGTGCCGGAACTCCCCTCCTGCTGCAAAGAACGCTTTCAGCCAAGGCTCCTTCTCAAGGGGATAGCCGCCCTCGGTGAAAACCCGGACGAGCTGCACGACAGCAGCTTTGCCGTTTCCCGTCGATAGGCCGTTGTATTGTTCATCAACCATGCATTTAGCGGCCTCGAGCTGTACGGGGTCGGGAGCTTCGTGATCGATACCTTTAGCCAGGTCTCGGGCGCCCATCCCCTCAAGCCAAATTCTCACCATATCCATCGGTGACCAGACAATGACAAAGAGGCGGTCGACCGAGTCATGCTCGACCAGTTCCCTAATCACTTCGCAATCGTCCGGCTTATAGGGGTGGAGAATCGCCAGAGTCCGGTTTAGGCGCTTGCCCTGGGTTTCGAGATCCCTCAGCTGCGTGAGGGAAACGATCTTACGAGATCCTTTCTCCGCAACCACGTAGTCAATGAATTCCGTATCGGCGCTGCCTGGCTCCTGAAGCCTCTGGGGATCGCATGCAGCAAACAGATAGGGAGGTTCACCTAGCCAATCTCTGATGAGAGCACTTTGCGGCACCATCGACGTACCTCGTTGTGCCCAATCTTCCCGGATCATGTACGCAAGTTCAGTCATTCCGGCATGTTCTCATGCGGCACTGACAAAAAGCGCGGAATACGTCCTGAGCTGGGTGCGGCACCCATGCCGTCAACGCTCATTGCTTTCAGCCACGCTCAAGAGCCGAGCAACCTCCGGGGTCATGGAGTAGCGCTCACCGTCCCAACCCCAGATGTAGTGCCAGGAAGTGCCTCTAGGGGTGGTGTACAGCGGAAGGCCGGCGCGGCGAATTGCCTTTCCAACGCCCCCGAGGATGCCTGCGACGCCCGATTTGCCTTTCGGATGCCCGGTCAAATCGGCAAGCTCCTCTGGAAGGAGGTACACGGTCTCTTCTCGGACCGCTTCTATCAGGTAGTGGAGGATCCTACGCCCCGGCAACGAGATCTCACTCCACAGGGCTGCGGCGATTGCCGGAGCTTCATCTGTTTCGACCCAAGAAGGGACAGTGCCGGATGGCAACTGGGTGGGCGCTTCAGGGTCGTGGACATTGGCAATGAACTCTCCGAAGCGGATGTAGAAGTCCTCAACTCGATGTTCGGGGACATGGACGGTAATCGGAATAATCATACGAACTCCAAGATAGGTTACAAGACGGGTTGACTCTCTTACTGTGTCTTCCTCGAAAACCAATGTCAAGGGGGGTTATAACCCGTCTTGAGTTGCAGAGACCGTGATGCTGCGATAGATGGCGACGTGTCACAACCTTGGAATCGGGACACCCCGGGTTGGGCACAATGTTGTGACTGTTAGTTGGGAATGGCGGTTAATTCACAGTTAGGACTGGCGGTTTGGCCCGTTTCGTTCGGGAACGCTGAACGGGGCAGGGGACGAGACGAGTTGACCGCGTGCGGCGATGCCGTCACAGACCGTCTGTTAGAGGGCTACGCTGGTGCCCACGAAAGCAGCCTGAAAAAGTCAGGAGATGCAGGATGGCACCAGCAACGTTGTTCGGTTTGGTTCTCGTTGGCGCCGGGTTGTTCCTCGTGGCAATATCGCGGCCTCTGGCAAGGAGGGCCGCGATCATACGGAGATGGTTCTCCTCAAGCGCGGACATAGCGTGGTGGACGCAACGTGAGATACCAAGAGTACGTTTGATCGCAGCTTCCTGGATTCTCCTTGGAGCCGGATTCGCTATTTACGGCCTCATTACTGGGCGCTAGGGGCAATTCGAGTTAACGGCCCGGATCGCTCATTGCCGATCCCGTAGCTAACGGGGACGCACGGCAGAGGAACGCTGAACGTGGCAGGGGACGAGACGAGTTGACCGCGTGCGGCGATGCCGTCACAGACCGTCTGTTAGAGGGCTACGCTGGTGCCCACGAAAGCACTCGTTAGTAGTGCGACCCTGACCCCGGATGTGAACGAAGACGGATTCAAAGAAATCGAGAACGGCTCGGATGAGGCGGCCGGCGCGACTGTTGTGGCTCCGCTCACTCCGTGCTTAGCTGAAATTTCAGGCACTATCGAACGCCAGGGGGACAAAATGGAGCAGAGACGTAAACCTTCGCTGTACGCGAGAACACTCCGCGCCGGCATCGCCGTGGGTGTGTTTGGCGCGCTTGCCATGATTTTCTCGAACCTCTTCCTGCAAAACTTTGGTGTGGTGTCTTTCAACGGGTCCAACGCATTCTTTGTGGTCCTCACGCAGATGTACTTGCTCGCTACCGTGGCGTGCATGCCCTTCTCAGCTGCCCTTGTCGCAGCGGCGCTGGTCATGCGCTATCTCGACACCAGGTCCACGGGTCCAGTGGAGCGTGCAGAGAACCCGCCCGCGTCGATGCACTAGTTATGAGCAAGCTTCCGAACATTATCTGCCCGGTATTAGCTCTCGTTCTGGTGGGCTGTGCTGGTTCTCCGTCAGATTCGTTTCGTCGTACCTCCAGCAGCGACAGCTCCTGGAACGTCGGCGCAACTCACCCCAGATATGACACGCTGAGTCCCTGCGATAAGGACTCGCGCGTTGAAAGAGCAGTCGTTTCCAATGATCTGCCAGCTTCGCAGCTTGGGATAAGGCTTGTGCCTGGGTCGACAGAAAAGGATGCGGTACGCATCGCGGAATGTCTCGCTGAGACTCTCACGGGCGGAGAAATATGGATCTCTTCGCCCGGATAGACGAATTATCGTGCAGAAGCGAAGCGCACCGGTAGGGGTTCACAGGGGACCCTCAGTAGGTCGTCTCAACGACATCCAATGAGAGGCAGTGGCAGTTTGATTGAATCAGCAACTTTCGTGATCAAGGCATTCGAGCATGTCGTGGACTTCGTCGTGGAGCCCTTTCCTCCGCCAGATCCCGCAGCCGCCCTGCAGGCGGCGATGCGTGGTGAGAGGCAGGAAACTCCCTTGATGGTTCCACTGATTTACACCGGCGTCGCTGTGGGGCCAGTCGACTTGGTTATCGAGGTCCTCAGCGAGAGACCGGAGATTAACGGGACTGCCTGGGAGGACATCCATGAGTTGTCCCTGACGTTCCCTGAAGGCAAGGCGTACTTCAACGAGCCCACGGGCCGGGCCAGGAGGGATGTAGGGACCATTGAGGGCGAGGAGAAGGGCACATACCGCGTCCGGCTTCACGCCACCGGCCGCGACACCGCCTTTGATGATGTCGTGGAGTCGCCAGTTGAGCGTCACCTAGTCCAGTTCTGGAAGGAGCCACCATCGCCGGTGTCTGTCCTGTCATCGCGATCAGAACGAGGCAAGAGCCTGCCACGTTTCATAAAGATGTGGCAGGGACCACCCGGTGCCACGGCCGGCAGTGAACCACAACTGCTAAACAGCCCGCCTGAATAGCGGTAGCCGCAGGCGGAGGATAACCCTCAACTCTGATCCCAGGCCAAGTGACGATTCCTTCCGCACACGTCCCGTAAGAGGCTCGTCCGCATAACGTCCCAAAAGAGGGTCCAACGGAGGAACCCTGATCGGGACCCAGCTCCCCCTGATCGGGACACAGCTGATACTTTCCCCTCATCTAAGCCCTCCAACCCCCTTGCTCAGGCAGTCCTTCCCGGCTGTCTCGGATTTCTTTGACGAAAAGCCACACGCACCAGGCCAAGGCGATGAGCATGGGAGGCGTCGCCAGGATAAACGCGGCATATCTGAGGTGAAAAGACGTAGAAGAGCTGCCGTCATTCATCCTGTACGAACACTCAATACCCAACGGGACCCACGCATAGGTACTACGCGGCAGACCATACCGGCCGCCTTCAGGTGTGTAGACAGAACTTGCCGGGCGTTCCGCCAAACACAGGAACGAATCGTCGGCATTTCGGATTATCATGCCGTAATCGAATTGCCGGACGGCCGCGTACCAGAGCAGCGCTATGAGCATAAAGACCAGCAACGCCCGCCACTGTCCGCGCAATGCTGCCCACCCCTTCAGCTCGATGCCGCTAGCTGGTCACTATGACACAGCCTGCAGTGTGCTGACAGCGTTCACAAGCAGCCGCACCACCCCCAGGAAGCCGAGAAGTGGCAGCGACCCGCCGAGGGCATAAAACCTTGCGCGCTCCTTGTATGTCCAAACCTAGCTTTATCTCCGGGTGTCTTTCCTGAGCTTTATGAGGCCGCCGATGATAAATGCCGCGCCGGCGAACAACAAGACGATCGCGCCGTTGTACATGCCAGGGAGATAGAGCCACCAGATTCCCACGCTGAGGAAAGCTACTCCTGCAGCAAGTATGACTAATGTTTGGCTGCTCGGTTTCATCCTATTCGACTCATTTCGATAGAAGATTAATGCAGCGTCCTACGCCTTTGGGGAGAGGAAGCTATCTAAATGTACGGCGCCACACATCCATAGACCGATGCCGCTGCATCACCAACCACCCAACCTCGAACGGGACAAGAAATCGTGGCTAGATGGCCTTCATGGTTTCGCTGATGAAGCCCCCTACTGCATGGGCAGTTATTGGACTCGTAGACTGATTTTGTAGCGGAAGGGAGCAGACATGGCGAAGCGGCGTATGCGCGACAACTGGGTGGTGTACTTGATACCACCCTTCGCCGTTGCCGCCTTCTTGGTTTGGCTCATGAGGGACGTCTGGCGCTGGTTCTGACGGGCCTACAGGGGCCGGCCCGATGCCCTGAAGCCGAACGTCTATCGGGTCATCTGCCGAGCCTTTGAGAGGCTTGCGGCCATAATTGCGATCATGGATGGTATTCTTTCGACGCTAGAACTCCGGGACGTGGTCCGGTACTGGTCTGTCCGTCAGTTTCCACGTTTTTGGCACCTCGAGCCGCGGTCATCATCCGTGCAGGAGATCCTGGTTGACGGACAGATCCTGTCGGATGTCTTTGACTTGGATCAAGCAATGCCACCGGCGGAGGGAACGGCCCTTAGAACAGACAACCCCGATCATGCCCTGGCTAAGGTACAACGTCTCTTGGGACTTGCGGAACCCGATTTCAGGGGCGGGCGGGTTGCATTGCTGGTATGTCCTGGCTGCCTGGAAGCAGGATGCGGAGCGTTGAGCGTTGAAGTCCGCCGAACAGAAAACACCGTCATCTGGGCGGAAGCCGGCTGGCAGGATGACACCGGCGACGCCGATGACGTCAAGCCAGTTCCGGGTCCTCGCACCATCACGTTCGCCCGCAGCCAGTACGAATCAGTCCTGGCACAGGCGCTGAGTCGCTGGCAAGGAATCACGAGCCGTCGGACCGGGGACAGCCCGGTGCCGGTGCTTATTTCCTACCCCGTACTGGCCGTCGACGAGGAAGGAGCAGTTCACTTCTTCAATGACCGGGAAACACTTGAAGGCGTGGCTGAGATGTTCATCCATGGCGAGTTCACTCTGGTCGTTGACGCGCGTGGCATCGAGTACTCCTACGAGGAAGGCGACCTCCCATACATCGAGTTGAAAAGTAGCGATCTGGCCAACGCAGCGGACCTACTTCGGATAGTCGAAGAACGCGTGAATTACCTCCGCTCTCGTGGAGCTCTCCGTCATGCTCCATCCTCGCCGGCGCCAAACGGCGATCCGATTAACAGTGAGTTCTCGCCGGCCTTCCGTCTCGCCCGGGAGTACAGCCTGGGCTAGTCGAAGTGGTCCTGCCCTAGCCGGTCAGCTGCGAGACTCCTTCGAAGACGAAACCAGCCTGGGCTCTAGCACTGTCCCCGCTGCGGGAACCCTCTGCGACATTCGATAGCCTGCTGACTGAGTCGGAGGCTTTCATCAAATTCGTTCAGGCACGTAGGCTCGGCCTATGCGTAACCACCGAGCTGATCCTAACGATTCCGTTGGGGACCTAGCTCGATACGTCATCCAGGCAGTCAACCTTTACTGGGCTGAGGACGTGCAAATCGTCGGCGCATGGCAGGACGGACCGGCCAGCGCATGCGTCGTATAGTGCCGGAGTATCGACCCCATGATGACCCTTGGCTGCAGGTTAGAGTTTCATGCAAACTCAGCAGACGGCACCATTGAGGGCTTCGCCCGTGACGTGGCGGGCACTCTCGCCGAGCCGATTGGTACCGCCAGGCATCGGCAAGATCAGCACGGCATCGTTTGGGTGGCCGTCTCCGAGGACCGCCCCACGCCCAAGCCGCCCGTCGAGGTCATACGAATGCTCGGCGGTAGATAAAGCGATTCCTTCGCCTTCAGTGGGCTCCCCAACCGCTGGCCGATTCCAGGTTGGAATCTAGCCGTAACTGGGCTGTCTGGTCCTTGGCCGAACCTTCTACGGTTCTTGCCTGACGAGTTCTAGAACGTGGGCATAGTTTTGTTCGAGGGTGGGAATCGGCGTAGCCAGGCGCCGTAGCGCGACTCGGACGACGTCGACGGCAGACTTCCTGGTGATACGAACCAGCGGGTATCCCTCCTCGACTACTTCCCAGTGGGCCCCCGGAACTGTGTGCGTTAGGACGTCTCCGTAGAACATGCCGATAGGGGGGGCAAGCTCGGCCGCTAAACCATCATTGATGGCTTGATCAAGAGTGGCGAGGCTTTCTGCTGTGCGTGGCAGCGTTTGACCTCGCTCTTGGAAATAGCTGAGGAGTGCGTCGTATCCGCCGACGTTAGTCGGTGGGGGTACCACGGCATCCGACGTGACTGGCTTATATTCTGCGTACCTTCTCGGCATTCCCGCTGGCAATTTCTGCAGAGGTTCGTTGGGATCCTCAGGGATGCTCATGTGGTCATCCTAAGCACACACCCCATTATCGTTGGTCGGATTGCCGGGAGCCGAACCTTGAGCGGGCTCGTGTCGTGTAGAGAACCTTTGTCTGCCCGGACCTAGTCAGGATTCCGGATACTCAGTTGCCATCCCTCCGCTTTCGCGCGGAGAGCACCACCGGGATGTCAATGGTCAAAGCAAGCACTAGGACGATCGCCGCCGCATACCCCCAACCGATCCACTGCGCCAGAATTAGGAGGAGGGCCACAAACACTGGCGTTGAGTACAGAAACCACCTAGACACAATCTTGATACCGTCCCGCGCATGCCGGCTATTAGATGTCATTGTCTCTGCCTTCCTGTTCGCGTATTAGTTCATCGGCACATGATGAAGCCCTGCGACCGCACCAACACCGACGTGCTGCGGGACATCTCCTGAGGGCGGGAGCGAACAGTTGGTCCCGCTCGGACGTCTCTACCCGACTACGTGAGGATCCGGTCTAAGCTCTGGAAGCGGATCGAGCTATCTGGATCAGATGGTCCATCTCCACCTCGAAATTCTTGTCCGCCCCGAAGAACGTTTTGTCAGTGATCCTCCACCCGAATCTGTCATAGGCGAATGCCTCCACCTCGGCGCCTTGCGCAGTTGGGCTAACAGCCAGCATGAGACCTACCGGAACGTTATTCTTTCCCCACGGTATAAGCTCGCCCCAGAGCTTATACAACGTCTTCGATCCGGTCATGATTTCAAGTTTGGAGCCACTCGTCGTGACCTTATAGCGCCTATCACTGAAGGCTTTTAGAATCCTGCTTCTAACGTCCTCTGGGCTCATGGATGTAAGCCAAGTTTCCGAACGTGAAAATAGCGGGTTCGCATTGCCCTTTGGTCTCAGGTCTGACATAGCAACTCCCTCATTATTCGGACCGGCAATCACCGGACTAAGTTTGGAACCCGCGCCGCATGATCGGCGGCATGAGCTTCAGTTGGCAGAATTAGTCTTCTGGCGCCGCCATTGCATTAATCTTCTCCCGGCCACAAGAGTGCACAATATGGGGAGAAGTGGAAAGAACGGGCCCCCTGACCCAGTGGCAACGAAGGCCACTGCACCCCAGAAGAGAAGTGTGGCTACCAGCCACGCCGCCACAGTCCTCCCTTTTACTGGCCGTGGAGGAAGCTCCTCACCGCTGGCGCGCCGCTGCTGCAATTCCTTCCAGGCCTGCCAGCCCAGGGGAATCAAGATCACAACGGTCAACCCGAGAATGATCATGGCCGCCAAGAAGGAAGATGCACCGGCCATCTCGAGTGGTATGCGACCTACCGGACCGAGAAGAAAGAGCAACAAAAACAGCCAGAAGTAGAAGCGTCTGCGCTTGGGCGGCAACTCATCCCAAGTGCGGTGCCGCTGGGCATAACGGGAGGTTGAGTTGTCGTTTGCGGCTGCCATGCTTCACTGTCTCACCTCGGGGCTTCAGCGCACTACCGTGTCGCTGTGCAGGGTACTACTGCAGGTTCTGCCCAGGAGAAGGGCAGAGGGCTAAACCCTGTTTGCGACTGCAGGGGCAAGATTTTTTCGCGCCGCACCATGCAAAAAAGTCCGAAAGAGGCCTGTCCGCATAGCGTCCCGAAAGAGGGTCCCGCATCGGGAAGTGCCCCGTCCGACCTGCATGTCGGAGTGTCAGTCCAAATAACGCCCCGTAAGACCGGTCCGGTGACTCGTCCGATGAAGGGACACTGTACGGCCCACTCAGCGAGCTAAGTGTTCCTGTTCCATTTCCTTGGAACCGGGACAGTCCAATTGGGACACTCCCCGATCCCGCTGTCATTTTCCCGTTCGGCCGCGGGCGTTGAGTGTGAACCGCCGTAGCCATCGTCACTCACAGCACTGGCCCACCCCTACGCCCTTCAGATGTCCCATTTCCTTGGAGGTGGAGGCCATCGGGGGCGTCCCACCGCACGCCTCCTAGGGTGCGGCTGGACTTCTGGCCGGTCAACCTCCAAAAGGTCCGGGAGCCGCTGCCGCCAAAAGCATCAATCGGCACGTGGGCACGACTGGAGGCCTGGCCACAACTTTTTGGTCAGCAGCGCTGCGCCGATTCCCAGTGCAGACCCAAGGACGACATCGGAGGGCCAGTGCGCGCCGATGTGCACGCGGGAATATCCGACGCCCGCGGCGACGGGAATGACGGCGGCGCCCAGTCCCGGACTCACCAGGGCGACACCCGTGGCAAAAGCCGCCGCGGACGCCGAATGCCCCGACGGCAGGGAGGAACTGCCGGATTCCGGAGGCCCGAATCGCAGGAAAGACAGCTGCTCGGGTCGCGGCCGCGAAGGCAGCAGCGTCTTGAACACCGCGTTCGTGCCCGAAGCCAGAGCAAGCGCGATCAGGCCCAGGCCGGCGTGGCCGGCCGTTTCGCAGCGCCATCGCCGCTGCTGCCGCAAACCAGAGCTTGCTGTAATTTGCGGCCCAAGACAACCTCTGCAACGCATCGTCGGCGGCGCCGGCTTGGGAGACGGCTGACACGGTCGACCACCGCCCGGTCCAGCCCAAACAGTTTTCCCGGCTTTCCGGAGGGTTCCCGCCATGTGACCGGCCTGCTTACGTTTCATCACGGCCCGCCTCGCCGGTTGACCTCAGGTCACCGGCGCACGGTGGCTCATGAGTCTGACGTCGTGTGTTGTCGCACGCTCTTCCCCTGTGAGACTGCGACGCGGCGCGCTTTCACGGTGTCCCGGTTCCCGGCACCCCAGGTAGGCGGGTTGGCTCCGAGGATGTTTCGGAGGCCCCATGCGGAGTGTGAAGGGAGGCGACGAACTTGGCGAGTTCTTCCTGAAGGATTCTCCAGTTTTCGGGGTCCATGTCAGCCGGAAAGGCGTCGATCTCTGCCTTGCGGGCAGCAGCCAAGGCCGCCTCCCCTGCACTGGTTAACTCGACAATGAGTTGGCGCCGGTCCGAAGGGTGCCGTGTCCTTGTGAGGAGTCCTCGGTCCTGGAGCCGGGTCAGGACCTTCCCGAGGGTCTGGCTTTTCACGTGCACTATGGCGGCAAGCTGTTCCTGGTTCCGCGGGCCGGTAGCGATTCCATCGAGAGCTATGACGGCGGCCCGCGTCAGGCCAAGCGGTGCCAAGGCGTCGTCCTGGCGGCGCTGGACCAGACGGGCTGCCAGGGAAAGCAGCCGGTAGCTGGCCTGGAGGTCCGGCTGGGGCTCGGTGGTCATCGGTCGGTTGTCCTCGACCCAACCGGTCTCGATGGGTTCTTTTTCGACTTCTTCATCAACGGTCACTTCGTCGGTCATGCCGTTCCGCGGTTTGGCATCCGCGATCGGTTCGCTTTCGCGGGACAATGCCTCCCTGACGGAGATTGCTTCCCACTACGATAAGCCTGCTTAGCATCCCGTTGGCAAGTATGCTTAGTAATCCGCGCCTGGTCGCAGCTAGCCGTGCGGGTTCGACCAAAAGCCTGCCCGGCGCCCGCCTGCGCAGATTGCCGGTTCCCCGCCTGAGCTTGAAGCGTCAAGGGAATGAACGCTTGTCCGGCGGCTCGGAAACTGCACGCGGGCACCTCCCGAAACTCCTGGCGGGAACTGCGGCGGCATTTCCTCCCAATTTGTCCTTGCGCACCAGATAGCAAGTGTGCTTACGATTCAGTTAGTAATCCTGCTTACTAATCGAACCCGGCCGTTTGCTGGTTCTCGATCGCCAGCTGACCCTTCCTGAAAGAGAGCAACGATGACTGAGAACCAATGGCCCGAGGCTGCGCCGCCGACCACCAGTGACCAGTACCGGAGCGCAGGAACGCCGGGACTCTCCGTTGAGTCGGGGGGTTCCAAAAAGGACGTCGCCAAGGAAGAAGCGGCGAATGTGGCTGGCCAGGCCGCCGGCGCCGCTCAGAACGTGGCCGGGACGGCCAAGGCCGAGGCTGCCAACGTCGCTTCCGAGGTGAAGACAAACGCCGAGGATCTCCTTCATCAGGCAAAATCCGGTCTGACGAGCCAGGCAGGCATTCAGCAGCAGAAGGCCGCCGAAGGGATCCGCAACATCTCCTCGCAGCTGCGCACCATGGCGGAAGCACCCGACCAGCAAGGTGTCGCCTCCGACCTGATCCGCCAGGCCGCGGACCGCTCCCAGTCCGTCGCATCCTGGCTGGAGAACAGGGATCCGGGCTCGCTGCTGGACGAGGTCAAGACCTTCGCGCGTCAACGTCCCGGCGCGTTCCTGCTCCTCGCAGCCGGTGCCGGCGTACTTGCCGGCCGGCTGGGCCGCAGTCTTCAGGCAGGCGCCCCGGCCGCCACTTCGGAAACCGGCACAACCGTGCCCGCGCAGCCCGTCCAGTCCCCGCTGGCGGCGGAAAGCACCCTTGCAGCGGGAACCGGTGGGCCGTTCTACGACGAAACCACGATCAGCGCTCCCGATTACGGCGAGACCGTCTATGGTGAGCCAGCGCGGCCCGGATTCGCCGCTCCCGGGTCGGCGGGCGCGCCGCTGCGCGATCCCGATGAACCGTATGTTGAGGGTGAAGGACGTCAGCTGTGAGCAGCCAGGTACCGGAGACACCTCCGACGGCCGCGCATGCCAAGGCGGACACGAATTCCCTCGGGGAGCTCTTGGGTGATGTCACCCGGGATCTTTCCACGCTGATGCGTCAGGAGCTGGAGCTTGCCAAGGCCGAAGCGAAACAGTCCGCGACGAGGGCCGGCAAGGGCGGCGGCATGCTCGCTGGCGCCGGCGTGGCCGGGCACTTCGTGCTGGCCTTCCTGTCCGTGGCCCTGTGGTGGGCGCTGGGCACCCTGATCGGGCTGGGCTGGTCCGCCGTCGTGGTGGCCGTGATCTGGGCCATCATCGCCGCCATCCTGGCATCGGTGGGCCGCAAGGAACTCAAAGCCATCAAGGGCATGCCCCAGACCGTCGAAACCGTCCAGGAAATCCCGCCCACCCTGAAACCCAATGGAGACCACCGATGAGTGAAAACCCGGACGCCATCCGCGCCGACATCGAAGCCACCCGGGCACGCCTGGGCACCAACGTGGACGCGGTCGCCGACAAGGTAACCCCGTCCAACGTCGTCCACCGGCAGACCGACAAGGCCAAGCACAAGGTCAGGGACGCCGTCTTCGGAGTGAAGGAGAAAGTCATGGGCACCGCGGACCGCGCCACCTCCAAGGTCCACTCAACCACCGGCACCGCCGGATCCGCCATCAGCGATGCCGGCTCGGCAGTCAGTTCCACCATGCACGACGCCGGCGAAGCGATCTCCGAAGCCCCGCATAAGGCCGCCGCCAAAACCCAGGGCAACCCCCTCGCCGCCGGACTGATCGCCTTCGGTACCGGCTTGCTCGTCTCCTCCCTGATCCCGCCGAGCGAGAAGGAGCGCGAAGCCGCCGACGCCCTGAAGACAGCCGCGGAACCGGTCACCACCCAGCTGACCGACGCCGCCAAAGACATGGCCGAGGGCCTGAAGGAACCCGCCCAGGAAGCCATGGAGAACGTCAAGACCACCGCCGCCGACGCCGCGGAGCACGTCAAGGGAGAGGGCCAGGCCGCCGTTTCCGACGTCAAGACCAGCGCCGCGGACGCGAAGGACCACGTCCAGAACACCTGACACGAATGTGTGGGCGGGCAACTTCCCGGGGAGGGACGCCCGGTCCGCTGCACAGCCCCGGAAAGGATGGGTCACGTGTCCGAAAAGGAGGCCCCGGAAACCAGCACGGCCAAGGCGTCCAGGGCGCCCGCCCCGGACGATGAGCGCAAACCCGGCAGCCCAACGGATGTCACCAAACCGTCCTGGATGTACATCGCCAAGAAAACGCTCCGGGAGTTCAGCCAGGACCACTGCCCGGACCTTGCCGCCGGCCTCACCTACTATGCTGTCCTCTCGCTTTTCCCGGCGTTGCTCGCACTGGTTTCGCTCCTGGGGATCTTTGGCCAGGCGGAAAAAACGACGGCGGCACTCCTGGACATCGTGCAGGGAATCGCCCCCGGCACCACCACGGACATGATCCGCGAACCCATCCGGGAACTGACCACGTCACCGGCGGCCGGCTTCACTCTGGTCATAGGCCTCGCCACAGCCCTGTGGTCCGCTTCCGGCTACGTGAATGGGTTCGGCCGGGCCATGAACCGGGTTTACGAAGTCGACGAGGGCCGCGGCTTCATCAAACTCCGCGGAACCATGCTCGGCGTGACGGTCCTGTCCGTGGTCATTGTCGCGTTGCTCGCGGCCATGCTGGTTATCAGCGGCCCGGTCGCCGAAGCCGTGGGGGGCGTCCTCGGACTGGGCGGGGTGTTCCTGACCGTCTGGAACATTGCAAAGTGGCCGGTCATCATCCTGCTGGTCATCGCGGTCATAGCGATCCTCTACTACGCCACCCCCAACGTCCAACAGCCCAAGTTCCGCTGGATGAGCATCGGCTCCTTCATTGCCTTGATGATCTTCGTGCTGGCCTCGCTGGGATTTGGTTTCTACGTGGCCAACTTCGGCAACTACAACAAGACCTACGGGGCAATCGGCGGCGTGATCGTCATGCTCCTGTGGCTCTGGATCCTGAACATGTCCCTGTTGTTTGGTGCCGAGTTCGACGCCGAGATGGAGCGTGGGCGCCAACTCCAGGCCGGTATCGAGGCGGAGGAAACCATCCAGCTGCCGCCCCGCGACACCAAGAAGAGCGACAAACTCCAGGAGAAGGAAGAGGAAGAAATCCGGCAAGGCCGCGAAATCCGCGAGCAGCACAGCCAGGACAAGGACATGCCAGACGGCCGGAACCGGCGACAGTGATCACGCACGGCACAGTCGGGCCCCTGCAACCTGCACCGCGACCGTCCCGGCTGGACGTCCCTATCCATGGACGGCAGTGTGGTCCACGGCTTCGGAAAACCGTACGGGAGGATGAAGAAAAATGGGTGCAGCTCCCGGCGCGGCTGCACCCATTCATTTATGCAGAGTGTCGTTCACTGATCTCACTGGCTGTTGCGGTCAGTCCTTCTTGAAGACGTCCTTGATCTTTTCGCCGGCCTGCTTCAGATCCGACTTGGCCTGGTCGCCCTTACCCTCGGCCCTGAGACCCTCATCGCCGGTCGCTTCGCCAGCGGTTTCTTTGCCCTTGCCGCTCAGCTCGTCTGCGGCGTTCTTAATCTTGTCATCCAAACCCATGGTGTTTCTCCCTACGGTTCGCGCCCCGCCGGCCTGCCGCCGGCGGCTGACACTTCCATCCTAGCGACCACCACCGAAAATTCGCCGGTGCCAGACACCGAATAGTAAGTATGCTTATGGATAAGTATGGAAGGCCCGTCAGAGGGCTTCCGCCGCGGGTCCGGCCCGCAGCCCCCCTTTCACGGAGTCCAGAATGCCCTCACATCACACCCCCGGTGGTGACACCCGCACCGGTACGGCGCAGCCATCACCGCACGGCCCCCCCTATACGAAGAAACCCATAGCTAAGTTCAACGAACCGAAAACAAGATCCAAGGGAGAGACATCATGTTCACCAGGGAAAACATTGACGGTGTGCTCAACGCCGGCGGTAACGTCCTGACCACCGACGGGGACAAGATCGGTTCCATCGGCCAGGTCTACGCCGACGACAACAGCGGCGAACCCACCTTCGTGACCGTCAAGACCGGGCTGTTCGGCACGTCCGAATCGTTCGTCCCGCTCGAAGGCGCACGCATCGAAGGCAACGACATCCTCGTCCCGTACACCAAGGACCAGGTCAAGGACGCACCCAGGGTCGCCGAGGACGGCCACCTGGAACCGGGCGAGGAAGACCGCCTTTACGAGCACTACGGTCTCGGCGGAGGCACCACCTACACCGACACCACCCGCGACACCGGCAGGACCGACACGTACGCGTCCAGGGAAACGACCGGAACGATGGGCAGGGACACCTCTGCCGGCGGGACCGATGATGCGATGACCCGCTCGGAGG
Source organism: Arthrobacter sp. ISL-28 (assembly GCF_018613875.1). Taxonomy (GTDB): domain Bacteria; phylum Actinomycetota; class Actinomycetes; order Actinomycetales; family Micrococcaceae; genus Arthrobacter. The sequence continues at coordinate 32,890 of NZ_JAGGPJ010000009.1, forward strand.
AGCGCCTCCGGGTCGGCACCGAGCAGCAGGCCACGGGCAGGGCGCGGCTGCGCAAGTACGTCACCACCGAAAACGTCACCCAGACCGTCCCGGTGGAACGTGAGGAAGTCCGGCTCGAACGCGAACCCATCACCGAGGAGAACCGCGGCGCCGCGATGTCCGGACCGGACATGACCGAGGACGAACACGAGGTCACCCTGCATGAGGAACGCCCCGTCGTGGAGAAGGAAACCGTCCCGGTCGAACGCGTCCGCCTCGACAAGGACACCGTGACCGATGACGTCACCGTCCAGGAGGAAGTCCGCAAGGAAAACATCGACACCGACACCGGCGAAACCCGCCGATAACAGCCCCCCCCGATCGCGGGCACCGGGGCCAGGGCCTCTGCCCGGGGCCCCGGTGCCCGCAAAGGGAAACCCCTTCCAGCGCCTCGCACATCTCTGCAGAGCAAGACTGTTTTGTAGGGAAACATCAGCTTTTCCGTTGAACACCCACCCTCTGGAGGAAACCGTGCATACGTCACAAAAAACCGTCCCCACCGCTCGCGCCCACCATCTCCAAGAAAATCTCCTCACCCATCTGGCCAAGGGCAGGGAGTGGGCTACACCCGGAATCGAAGCTGCCTTACACCGGGCATTGACCGGGATCGACAGCGGCCTCGAGGCAGCGTCTCCGCGGATTCAAGCAAGCCTGCGCACGATTGCCGACGAACTCGCCGGCGGAGTTGGGGTCGTGACTCCCCGAGTCCATGAGCGGATAACCCGGATCACAGCGAAGGCTGCCCCTCCCGCTCCAGACCTCGGCGCGGAGTTGGCCCGGTCTGAAAAGCCATCCCGGAAGCCGTGGTGGATTGCCGGAATCGCGGCAGCTGCGGCGCTTTGTGCCACCCTCTGGCGCGCCTTTCGCCCAGGCGGGGAAGCCTCAGTCGAGCCTCCAACGACAGACACCTGAGAGCGGAGCGGTCCCCAACGATCCTGCCGCCACCCAGTCCGCCATCTAAACGAACCACATCATTACCCGCGCAGACACAGACCTGGATGATGGGCGAAATGTCCCCGACAGGTTCTCCACGCACCGCAACCCGAACACCAGGCCTTGAAGAGCAGCAAGAACACCAGCGGACCTGCTGACGTTCTTGCGGCCGCCGGTGCCCGGCGGGAGCCTATTGGCCGCCAAACATTCAAGAGGTCAAGGAGCAGACATCAATGAGCACCTCCGTCACCCCTCCTAACCCGGAACCGTACAAGGACGCCGGTATCGAGGACATCAAACATGACATCGAACAGACCCGCGAAGAGCTCGGCGAAACCGTCGAAGCCCTCACCGCGAAACTCGACGTCAAGGCACAGGCCAAAAAGAAAGCCGCGTCCCTGAAAAACCAGGCCACGAGCAGGCTCGCCTCGGGCAAAGAACAGGCCGCAGCGGCTATGGCGTCCAGCCGGGCCAGGCTGGACCAGCTCGCCCGCCAGGCCAGAACCTACCAAGCGGAAAACAGGCAGCAGAGCCAGGCCCTGATTACCGGAGCATGCGCGGTTGCCGGGGCGCTCATCTCCACCATCATCTGGCGCACCACGCGCAGGAGACCAGCTGCAGGCGATGCGCTAATCCCCTGACACAAGTTCGACGACGGAGGAACGGCGTCCCGCAGGTGTCCGTGATCGGTAGCGGCCCGGTCCGCGGTGGGTCCTGTGACTAACGAAGTACGACGCGACCGCCGACCGCACATCGCCTTGTTCAAGCCTTGAACGGACGCCGCACCGAGGTTCTTGGATTTCGGCTATCCTTCATTTTCCTGATGGCTTCACTGCAGATAAGGCGTGGACGGACGCGGCCTAACCCTGCCGGCCAGCCGGTGCCCACATCCCCTCAGCTGCCGATTTGGATCTACTCGCTTGTCCCTAGTCTGTTAGCCCCGCTGGACCCTTTACGGAGCTATGGAAGCCATGAAACGGTGTGTCCCACTTCCTAGTACGTAAATTAACGATGGGTTATGCGCTTGCTGGAGTCAGGCTGACGTCGTAGCCGAGGGTTTTGAGCTGTCGGATGGCTCGTCTCCTCGCTTGTTCAGGATCGCGTCGGAGGTAGTAGTCGGCGCCGGGGTCGGTGTAGATCTCACCGTTGGTGAGCATGTTCCATGTTGCGGTCAGAATGATGCGTTCAATCGCGACGAGAGCCTTCTTTGGACCTCGTCGGGCGGCGATGCGCCGGTATTTCTGGGAGAGGAAGGTGTCCTTGAGCCGGGCTGCCGTCAGCGCAGTGGTACCTAGGGCTGCTTTCAGATGGTTGTTGCCCGGCCGGGTTCTGGTGGATTTGATGTGCCCGGCGGACTCGTTTGAGCCCGGACAGACGCCGGCCCACGAGGCCAGGTGTGCCGAGGTGGGGAAGATGCTCATGTCGGCGCCGGTCTCGGCGATGATCACGTCGGCAACCAGGACCGAGACTCCGGGGATCGTGATCAGTGCCTCGCGGGCTGCACGAAAGGGCTCAATCGCCATCTCGATGCGGTCGGTGTAGGCGGTGATGGCGCTGGTGTGGTGATCGATCTGGTCCAGGTGCACCCGGACCATGAACGCCTGGTGTTCCCCGAACCTGCCGGTGAGCGCTTCGACCAGCTGGGGAATCTTTGACCTCATTCTTTGCCGTGCGTACTGCGCCAGCACTTCTGGGGCGCGCTCACCGGCAACCAGGGCCTCCAGCATCGCCCGGGAGGAGACGCCGGTCAGGTTGCTGACGACACTGGAGAGCTTGATGCCGCTGCCCTCCAGAAACTTCTCCAGGCGGTGGATCTCCCGGGTCCTGTCCTGCACAGCGATGGCCCGGGCACGGGTCAGATCCCGCAGTTCCCGGATAGGTTCCGGCGGCACGAAGGAGGCTCTCAACAGGCCATGGGCTCCGAGCTGGGCCAGCCAGGACGCGTCAGAGACATCGGTCTTGCGTCCTGGGATGTTCCTGGCGGCCTTTGCATTGACCAGCATCACGGGCAGGGCCGATTCCAGCAAATAGTAGAACGCTTCCAATAATCACTGGTCGCTTCCATCACCACCGTCGTGACGTGCTGCTCTTCGAGAAAAGCGCGCAGCTGGAGGATCTGGTTAGTGGTCGATCCCCATGTGGTGACCGTCGAAGTAAACCGGCCGCGCTGGTGTCCCGGAATCCGCACGCAGACCTTCGCGTCGTGCTTGGAGATATCCATGCCGGCGGCGCGCTCGTGCACAATATCCATTGGCTTGTCCCTTCCGGTATTCAGTGGCGGAACGCCCACCGCGGGAAGGACAGGGAAAAATTCAGGAATCTAGCACTCGTGCTCGAAGCAACAATCCACGGTTCCCGTGGAGTCCTTCGCACCACGCTTGGAAGCGGGCTCAAACTCGGCACCAAGGAAATCCGGCGTCATCCGCGATAGACACCGCCATCATGCACCGGTCCACCACGGTAAAACCAGAGCCGGGAAAGCCAACCGGGCCCCAATTTTCACAGTTCACGGCGCGGCAGCGCCACTAAGCCGCTTAGAAGTGGAACGCCTGCTTCCGCTCTCGTCCATTCGATAGCTATATAAGAGCGTTGTAGCGTTTAGTTGCGAAGGCCCGCCTGTCCCCCATAGGCGGGCCTTCGTTGTACCCCCGGGCTGCCCCGGATTCCCTGCACCCATTCGCACGACCCGTCCTGGTCGGAGTCAACTGTCCGCCCGGTTTGCGTAATCTGCTTGTCTCACAAGTTGTTCCAAAAGCAACTTCTCATTGACCGCGTACGGAAACTGACTTAGGCAACATCCAGAACGACGGGCTCACGCTCCGGTGCCGACTTGCCCCATTCGCGGGCCGAGAGCCCTCGTTAAGGAGGACATGCTCACGCTGAGGGTTTCCGCAATCTCCTGCAGTTTCTTCCCCTGGCGCCGCAGGTCTTTGGCCGTCTCGAGTTTTGCCGCGGTCATCACGGGTGGACGGCCTCCGCGCCGGCCCCTGGCTTTAGCGGCCGCTAACCCTGCCCTCGTGCGTTCGGACAGCCGTGAACGTTCATATTCGGCCAAGGACGCGAACATGTCGAAAATCAGCTTCCCATGCGCGCTGGTCGTATCTAGCCAGGGTTCAGCCAAAGACCGGAAGCCTATCCCCCGGCGTCCGAGTACCGTGACGATATCGGATAAGTCCGCAGTGCTGCGCCCCAGTCTGGTTAGGTCGGTGACCACCAGGATGTTGCCAGGTTGCAGGTGTTCCAGGCAGTCCTGCCACCGCGCCCGTGCCTGTGTCGCACCGGAGGCGTGCTCCATGAAGACTTTGATGGCGCCGGCTCCCACAAGTGCATCGACCTGCGCATCCAGGGACTGCCCGCGGGTACTGACTCGGGCGTAGCCAATCACGTTTCGGCTCACATGGCCGCCTTTCAATCCTCGGGGCGACACGTCGTCGGAAAACGCGTCAAAAACCCTCCGTCCCGTGTTCCGACCACCTTTGATAGCGGGAACGGGTTCTGACTACAAATATCGGTTGGAATGGCCAGTTTCCGGCACCAATCCCGGCAAGTCGAAAAGACTAGTCAGAAATGGTCGTTATTGACGGTGGTCTCGAGAGCCTCAAGGAACCGCCAGGATGAACTGCGACGGCAGCCGAAAGGGCTGAAACTGCCAAGGGATACGCTTCCCCTGCTCAACGCGTCAGCCAGTCCCAACCTCAGCGCTTTCAGGAGGCCGCTTTCGCTCGTCCCCGATTCCGACCGGTGCCCGCCGGAACTACGGGGCATCCGATGGACGAGCAGGCTCCCGCTTTCCTGCCCAACTACTAGTAGGGTGCGACCGCACGGTCGGCTTCTTGGACGAACCATCCTGGATGATCGGAAAGGGCCAGCGCTTCGGCTTCCGCCTTGCTGGCGGCCAGTCCGAACCAGACCGCGGTGCGGTCGAGGCCATTTGTCACCACGACCCGCCACCGATACTTCCTAGTCATCATTAAGGATGTACTTGCGCCTGGCCTGGGGGCAACCGGATCCCCGGGTTTCCCCGGAGCGGTTCTGCCTCAGGGGCAAATGAGGCGCAACACCAGCCAACGGGTGCCTTGGCCATGGAGGCAGGCGCCCATTGCTTTCTTAGAACTCGACGTTCCAGTTGTGCATTGAGATAGGCCGAACTGGGGTAGTGAGGCTCGCGCCTCCGACACACCGTGACCAACGTAGACGTCATCGCGTCGGACGCCGGCGGCCACAAGGTCCGCCTAGTGCCGGTCATTGGACTGCTGCCGCGTCGAAACGCGTGCGTAGCCGATCAGTTTCGTCATGAGCTGCGCCGATGTGTCTCTCAACTAACGGTGGTACAGCGATTCATCCAGAAGGTTGTGAGACATAGAGGCCGCCCGAGGCCGCTCCGGCGGGGGAAGGCCCCTCCCGGCGTACCCTTAGAACAGGCCGACGGCGGAAGCTCCACTGGTTTCCCCCATCTCAGTGGACCCCAGCCCGCCGCCGGTCTCAAACTCCCCCAACTGCGCTGGCTCTTGCGCCGATACGCAGGGAACCGTAGTTTTGGGACGAGCGGGAGAGCACTTCCGCGCCGCCGGTGCCGTAAAGCCCGCGGCCGAGATGAAAAGTTCCAAGGGGCAGCGGGCATGGCAACAGGCACAGTGAAATGGTTCAACTCCGAAAAAGGCTTCGGCTTCATAGCCCCTGACGACGGGTCCGCAGATGTCTTTGCCCATTACTCCGCGATTGCTTCCAGCGGTTACCGCTCCCTGGAAGAGAACCAAAAAGTTCAGTTCGAGGTAGCCCAGGGTCCGAAAGGTCCCCAGGCGGAGAACATCCGCCCAATGTAGGGGTGTAATTTCCGTTCGATTGGGTACGTCCTGTCATGTCTGGATCGGGATGTACCCGATGACCAGCGTGCCCAGGTGTGCGGCTGCGCTCACGTCGAGCATGGTGTCGGTGATAACCAGGTTGTCCCCGGCAATAATCAGGGCGGAGCCATTTGCTGCTGCCTCCAGCCACCGGGCATCGTCGGGATTCTCCGGGTTGAGCTGTTCGGAATAGATGGGTTCCCCGCCGATGGTCAGGGTGACGAGGCCGTCCCCGGTGACTCTCAGGCAGCAGCTGCCCTCCACCTCCGCGGCCTGGTCGAGGATGTCGGTGTAGTCCGGGCTCATGGCCAGCTGGAAGCCGCGCGACAGCAGGATCGACACCAGCGCGGAGGTCAGTTCTCCGTCGCGTTCACGGAAGGAGACTACCGGCGTCAGCGTGTACGCCAGCGCGGCAACAACCGTCCCGGGGCTGCCGGGGACGGCTTCCTGGGTCAGGACCATCCGGGCCGCGAGAGGCGTCAGCTCGGCCGGCCTCCACGGGGCCGTGCCCACGGTGAGGCCCGGTTCGCTGCACTGCCGGTGGAACACATAGTCGGTGAACGTGACGTATTCCGTTCCGTCCGGCGCGGTGCTTTCGATGATATCCACACTCAAGGACAGCGGTTCATCGGGCTGCAGCGGCTGCCGGCAGGCAGCGCATGTCGTGGCGATGGCTGCCGCCGTGGTCACGTAGTGCGTCGTGTCCCGGCCCTTAAAGGATTCCAGTCCCTCGTCCCAGGCGACATTGCGTGTGACGGGCATCCAGCGAGTCTACCCATCGGCACCCTGAGGCAGCAGCCGAAAGGGCCGACACTGCCAGGGGTACGCTTCCCCTGCCCAAACGCGTCAGCCAGTCCCAGCCTCAGTGGATATCGTCAGGCGCGTCTGTCCTGCTGGTGTGCGGTCAGGGGTCCTGCGGGGCAGAGCCGGTTCACTACCTCGGTGAGTTGCCGGGGGTGGAAGGGCTTTGTCAGGTACGCCGCTGCTCCGGAGGCCATGCCGGCCATTTCGTCGTCGACCTCGGACCGCGCGGTGATAAACAGCATCGGCGCCTGGGACCGTGCCCGGATAAGCTGGGCGACGTCCAGACCGTCCAGGTCCGGCAGATTCAGGTCGACCGTCACCAGGACCGGGTGGTGTTCCCAGGCCGCGGCGATCCCCTCAACGCCGTTGCCCACCGCATGAACACCAAACCCCATCCGCGTCAGGATCAGCGTGAGCAAATCCCGAATATCCTGGTCATCCTCGATGACCAGGCAAAGCCCCCGTGAACCCAACGTGCCCCCCGGCCTGTAGTAGGTGCCTCACAGTCTAGGACGGAAACCTCAAGCCCCTTGATCGCCGCCCTGTCCTTCCCAGATCGTCAGGTACCCTGAGCACACGCCGGGACCGACCACGTCCCTGCGGGCTCACTCAGAAAGGCATCATCAATGAAGATGAAAATCAAGGACCACTGGGACCGACTCAGCCCCGCAACGCAGCGGTGGCTCACAGACAATCCCGGATGCCTGATCCTGCCACGCACCATGACGGAAGAGATCTGCCAGGAAACCGGCGTCAGGGTTGACCGTGACGAGCACGGCCAGGCAATACTCTCCCAGGAGGACCTGGACTTCATCCGCGCCAAGGCCGAAAAAACCCAAACACCCCCGCCGGAGCACCGGCTCTTCGACGCAACCCAGCCTGGAGAAAACACGTAGAGCCGACACCGCGCCCTTCCCGTTGTGCGCCGCGGGGTGAAGGCGGCGGATGCGAACCAGCCGAACAGTGAAGGCGGGGCGGGCGGTTGTTGCGGCGCGGGAGTCAGCCGGCGGCCCCCGGCGTAGTCTGGTGCTGGCAGCCATCGGTTCGGAGGAGATGACCATGATCGGATTGAACAGGATTCCCCATGATGTTCAGCACGGCGCGGCGGGCCGGACCAGACACACCGCTCACCCCGCGCCCCAGGTGGACGCCGCTGTGCGCTGGGCGCTGTCCCGGCTTGAGGACGCCAATATGCCCGAGGTGGTCCACGCAGTTGTCCTGACACTGACAGGGAATCAGAAGGCCGCGAAACAGGCACGGAAGGCTGCCGAACAGGCGGTCCGCCGCGCGGAGCGGAAACTCAGGCCCACCCGCCCCGGCCACGGCAAGGCATGGCTGGCCGCAGGCCTTCTCGTTGCGGCCGTGGCCGCAATAGTACTTGGCTGGCGGGGTCTAACCGGAAGCGGAGAGCCCGAAGCAGCCCAAGCCGGGGACCTTCCCAGGGACGCCATCTGACAACAACCCCGGTGAATACCAGGAACGGACTCCACTCTCCACGTTGACCTCATCCGGCCCTCCCGCACAGTGATTCCAATCTGATGGAATCACCGGTGAAGGTGGGTACCGATCACGCCGGGCGGATCCCAGCCCGCCCCGCCGGCACAGATCGGACTGTCACAGACCCGCCTGCGCGGCCGGCCGCCAGGGGCAAGGGAAAGGGAGGCCGCGCTGCTTGCCGGTCTCCCCGTTTCCCTAGCGGAGGAAACCTCCACCGTATGTCCGGTTTGATCGGGCCGCTAGGTCCCAGGCAGGCCGCTGCCGTCGCTGTCGTGGACGGCCCCGTCGGGCCTGGTTGCCAGGGCATCGCGTGTAGCGTCATTCTGGATATTTTCCCCAGCTCCATCGAAGAAGCTGGATCAAGATTGGCTCAAGAATGGTTAGATCCGGGTCCCAGGGTGATGACGGCCCTGCCACCCACGGTAGGTTTCTCTGAGGCAGTGCAGCTTTCCCCCAATGGCTGCATGCACTGTCGGGGAGCCCCGGCACGTTGCCAGTGAACTGGCACGGGGCTCCCTTTCCACTCGCACGTCCCCTCACTTGTCCCGGCACGCGTGGACTCACCAGTGCCGTACTGTGCCTGCGAGGCGCTTGACGTTCACGGCGTTCAATTGTCCTGCCCGGCGCCGGTTTCGTCCCATTGATTTCGCCGGTAGAAGGCTTAGCCAGCCGACGCGATCATGATTCGCAGGTCGGTGCCGCAGGAATCGTTTGTCGCGGTGCCATAGCTGACGGTCGGAAAGCTGATGCCCTCCAGAACGACTCCGGCAGCGAAGCGGCGGCTTATCTCCCCTGCTATCGCCTCGGCTTGGTCCGGACCCGCCCCGGGAAGGAAAAGATGAAGTCCTCGCCCGCCATACCCGTGACTGTTGCGGGAAAGCTACTTTGTGGCAGCTGTCCTAATGGCATTGTCGGAGTTCCAATAGGATTCATGCCATAAATCACGCCATAGCTATAACGTGAATGACAGCCAGAACTCGAGTAATGTGCGTAGGCACATAGCGCACAGGTTGGCCCCGTCGGTCAGAACATGAGAGCAATCAGGGATTCCAGTCAGCTTTCACGCCATAAACCACACCATAGCTATAGCGTGAACGCGCATTGATCCTACAATATCCGGGCAAGCATACACCCACACCGTCCGTCCCACAGCGGCCGACATGTGAGCATCAACGACAGAACGTATATCAGCTCCTATCCCCGCGCAAGCAGTTACTCACGTTGAATACGCCATGTCGGCTCCCATGAAGCACGCAATTGGATTGCAAACAAGGAGTGATGCCCTAATGCAGGGTGTGCGCTCCATATGAAACCAAACTTAAGCACCTGCTGGTCAGAACATGAGAACAATCAGGGATTCCAGTCAGCTTTCACGCCATAAACCACACCATAGCTATAGCGTGAACGCGCATTGATCCTACAATATCCGGGCAAGCATACACGCACACCGTCCGTCCCACAGCGGCCGACATGTGAGCATCAACGACAGAACGTATATCAGCTCCTATCCCCGCGCAAGCAGTTACTCACGTTGAATACGCCATGTCGGCTCCCATGAAGCACGCAATTGGATTGCAAACAAGGAGTGATGCCCTCATGCAGGGTGTGCGCTCCATATGAAACCAAACTTAAGCACCTGCTGAAACTGCAGTTAGACAACAAACTTGCCGTGTCACGCGTGTCGATGCCAGAACTCCGGGGATACCTCACATACGGTGAAACGTAGAGCGCTAGACGACCAGGGGGTCATTATCGATGGCACGATCATTACAAGCACCAGCAAGCCCAACGACGAACCAGGCACGAGCCATCGAACGCGTCGTTTCTTTTGCCAACGGCAAAGGGGGAGTAGGTAAGACAACAACCGCCGCGAACATCGGGGGATACGTGGCCTTGGCGGGCTCACGCGTACTGATGATAGACCTCGATCCACAGGGTGACCTCGCCAGAGACTTAGGGTACGAGCGGCAGACAGGCCGTGAGCTGTTCCACGCGCTGGTAGCAGGCACCACTCCGTTGATCCTCCGCAATGTGCGAGAGAATTTGGACGTCATCCCTGGCGGCCAGGACCTCGAGGACATTCAAGGTCTCATGGTCTCCCGATCAAGCCGTTCTGATGCGAGCGACTTTGGTGACATGCTCTACACGGTCCTGGCACCGCTGGCTGACGACTACGACCTCATCCTTATTGACACTCCGCCGGGGGAGAGGATCCTCGTCGAGGGCGCATTTGCCATTTCTAGTGCAGTGGTCATCCCGACCAAGTCAGACGATGCGAGCATTGATGGTGTTGAGCGCATTGCCCGGCGGTTCATGGCTGTGAGGGACCGGAACCCTTCACTGCAGCTTGCCGGCATCGTCCTTTTTGGTGTGGGCCCACGGTCTCTACGTTTGGAACGTAGTGTCCGAGAGACCCTGGCGGAGATGTTGGGGGCGGTTGCACCGGTCTTCGAAACCAGAATCCGGAATCTCGAAAGCGCCAGTGCTGACGCCAGAAGAAAAGGACTGCTTTTCCACGAACTCGAGGGCGCCGTCACAGACGCGCAGAAGAATCGGCTTAAGGCCCTAAGGGCGGGGGAGAAGCCGACAGATGGGTTCTTTTCACGCAATGCCGGAGGGCTCGCGGAGGAGTTCGAGCAGCTAACGGGCGAAATTCTGGCCCGTCTAAACGAAATCGAAAGCGAGGGGCTGGCGTGAACGGCAACCGACCCAGCCTAGCGGGCGCTTTCGCTCCTGCCACGACTCGTGGAGGGAAGTTAGAGGGCATGCTGGCCCCGAAGCGCAAACGAACAGAAACGAACCCCGTCGACCTGAACGCGTCTCCGGTCGAACCGGCGCGGCACTCCGCTACGCCGGAATCTCGCGTGGAGCTGGAGGGGGAGGACAACGGACTGAAATCCGGAGAGCAAGATAATCAGGCTGACCGATCGAAGCCAGTCGAGTCCCCGGGAAAACCGACAGCTGCGAAGACAGCATCTTCAAGCCAGAATAGCTCTCAGCAGAACGGCAAGAAGCCAAAGGGATCAACCGCAAAGGCTTCCAAGACTGTCGCGGGCGCGCCGCGTAACGTGGGTGTGTACTTGGCTCCCGACCTGTTATTAACGGTGAAAGAGACCGTCCACCTCCAGCGTGTTACTTACGCTGATCTCCTTTTGGATGCGTTCGACGCTTTGGATCCGGACACTATTGCCCGTGAATTCCTGCCGGAGACAGTCCCAACGGCCTCCGGCATGCCACGCCGGACGGTACGTCGCCGTGGGTCAGCTGGGATTCAGATCCAAGTGCGCCTGGATGATGAACAGATCGCTTGGCTCGATGAGAAGGTCGTTGAGTTCGGCGCGCCCTCACGTAGCGCTCTTGTCTCGACAGCCTTCAAACTGCACGTAGCCAGCCAATAGGCGGTGGGGGAGGGGCCGCTCTGCTGCCTTTAACTCATTCGGATCACATTGGACATGCCATAGGACATATGGCATCCGTTATGGCATGAAGCGATTGGCCGTTCCGTGCCTCCGTCCAATCTACGATTGGGACGCCTGTATCGGGCTGCGTCTAACGCCCTGATGCCGAGCGTGCGCCTACATTCATGCTGTGCTGGTAAACGCGAGGTCCGCGAGGGCCCACTCATCGGGTGGGCCCTCGTAGGCGTCCCAAGGGTAGTCCTCATCGGGAGCGAGCAGTTCAGCGACGGTATTCACGTTTTTCAGTAGCCATTCCCGCCATAAGATCCTCTCGATGCGGTACTTGTAGAGCTGTCTCGCTACAGCTTCCAGGACTCCAAAATGTTCTGCCAATTCCTTTAGAGATGTTCCGGATACCACTGACCAAACGCGTGCCGTATCCCTCGCCACCATGTTCCAGGCAGCTAATACCTCCAGACTCTCACTTACAGCAGTACGAGACAGCTTCGTCAGTCGCACTAGCTCTGCGGTGTTCATACCCGCGGAGCGTTCAAGCGCCTCGTAGACGAAGGCCGCCGGCAACCCTAATTCCCTGAAAACCGGTCTCAGTGCATGAATTTTTCCCTTTCGCCAGGGGAGATCCTCAGCAGCTGCCCGTACATCTTGCGGAATAGTCAGCATGTAGAGGTCACCTTTGGTCCCTCGTCCGACTTCAACCAGGGTGACCAGAGGGTCGCTCTCTGTGCGGAGAGCTCTAAGGTGTGATCCGACGGTCGTGTGGTCCAGCCCTGTAGCTACAGCAATGGACCTGTCTCCAAATTCAATGAAGCGGGACGCAGTCATATGCGCAGCCTCACCAAGAGCCCTCAGAACCATCCTTCGTGCGAGGCCGTTCCTAGAATCTGTGTAGTAGTGCTCCCTGAGGGCGAGTGCGTTACGCCAGGTTCGGATGTAGCGATGCTCAGCTTGAGGATCCGACGAGATGAGGTTCCCAGTTGGTGCTGGGGGCTGTGTATTTGGTTGGCTTGTGGGGGATCTGTGTGCGTTGTTATTTTGTGCTGCGGATCCCTTGTTTTTTCGCAGGTATTCGATTGCCTTCGTCCAGTCCCGCTTGAGCGCTGGCATACGGTGTCGAGAGGCATAGCGGGCATAGAAGGAAGCGAGCCCTGGCCAAATGCCTTGCATGATTCGGCGCTCTACATCAGTAAGGTCCATTCCGGCAGCTGCAGCTGCGGTAATCACTGCTTGTCGTGCGTCGGAATCGGAGGCGTACCGGTTGGCATCGTAGAGACCGGTGAGTGCAATCTGCTGCATGCCTCTGGACATGCGGCCTGCTGGCCTATGGAACGCCGTGGCTTCGCTCGTAGAGATAAAGGGTGCATTGAGACGGAGGGCTTGAACAGCCTCGATCTCCCTTCTGAGATCGGCCTTCATCGCTGCCCAGACTGCTGCCTTGTTAGGTCTGCGGGCGATGTCATACGCCGTGGTCAGGCTGATAGCTAGCTGTTGGTGGCCCCCGCGTTTGTGCGGGGAGCCAGGAGTGCGCATGCAGCCGTGGAGTATGTTTTGGTGCGGTGTCTTGTCGAGAGTCCTGAGGCGAGTGCCCAGTGCTTCAACGAGGTCCCGTGCTTCTGAGAACGTCACCCGGTTTTCTAAGGGAACGTAGACGTGCCGGCCTCCGTTGGGGGAAAAGTCCTCGATCCACCGTGCCCCACAGGTGTGAAGCCACTTTTGGACGGCTCTGACGTCAGCCTCGACCCAGTCCGGGCCACCGACGGAGGAGTCGAAGTCAAGGAAAATGGCCGCGCAGGTACCGTCTTTGCCGAAAATCCGTACGGCGGCAGGCAAGGACGGAAGAGATTCGGTGAGGTTCCGTTCGTGCTTCTGGGGGTACGTCTTGCCTGCGTCGCGGGAGATTCGCATACGGGGTTGACCGGCCAGCAGTGGTGCTAGCGCAGCCCAAACGGTTGCTGGGTCGTCTGGCTGCCGTGACACGCCTGTAGCCGGGCGTGCTGGCAGCACGGAGATGTGCTGATGTACGATGTGGGTAATCCTTTCGAGGATTGAGTACGAAAAAGGGCCGATCCTGCCAGATCGGTTTCATAGCAACACAAAGGATGGCCTTATTAGGCTCTCCACGACTTACAATCTGATCCGCCGGCAAGCAATCCAGAGGGTAAGTCTCAAGCTTCGAAGGCCCGCCTAGTGCGGGCCTTCTTTTTTGTTATGAGGCAATGCGGATGGGCAGCTCCTGCTGGTAGTCATCCCGGTCAAGTGCGGCCAGGTCCTCTTGCAGCTTTGGCTCTACAACGGACAGCACATATTCAGTGACGGTCAGGCCCTTGTGGGCTGCCACCTTGGCGATACCGTCAGCAGTGTGTTCCTGTGTGCGGAAACCAATGAACTTACGCAGGCCTTTACTGGGGCGCCCGCCGCCTCGATTTACTGCTACTGCCGTCATGTGCTGTGTCCTTTGAACTTTGTACCCGCCATAGCGGTTACAGCTTCATAGTTGTGTTGCCCAGCCGCTCAGACTGACTGAGACGTCATTGCGACTGCTCCGAAACTATCACCGTGTAATTAGGCCTTCGGGGATTTGTTTTCAGAAAACGGCCGCGTGTCGCGTTTGTGACTTTGAGCTCGATTTTCATTTCCGTCAGAATCCCTTCGCTACGGCTGCGGCTGCGGACAGCCATGCCCGCTGGGTGGCGGGCTGCAGGGCCTCGTAGCGGATGGGTCCGTTGACCAGGGCGGGGTCGTAGGGGATTCGTACGACGGCCCGGACGTAGGGGGCGAAGCCGTCGGCGATGCGTTGGGCTTCGTCTTTGGCCCTTTTGAGTGCGTCTCCGCTCATGCTGCGCTTGGCGTCGGTTGATTCGGAGACGATCACGACGGCGTTGCGTGCGAGTTCCGCGTCGTGGCCTCCGCGGGATTCGAGGGTCTGCAGGGTCAACCTGGCGGCTTCTGCCCGGTCTTCGATGGCTGTCACGGGGACGACGAGCTGGTTGGTGTGGTGGATCATCCGGCGCCAGTTTGCTGCCCGGGCGGTGTTGCCGGAGTCCATGACGATGAGCCGGTAGTAGCGGGTGAGGACCTGGTGGGCGATGTCGACTTCCTCGGCGGTTACTTCGTGGTCGCCTTCTTCGTTTTCGTCCGAGCGCAGGACGTCGAATTTGTCTGCGGTCTGGTGATGGACGAATTTAGCGATTTCTGCGGCGTTGGTGCTGGGGGAGAGGAGTGCCTGGGATGAGTCGATGAGGTCCAGGACGCTGTTGTCGTGTGAGCCCTTTTCCGTGCGCCAGCCCAGGGTGCCTTGGGACTCGTTGTTGTCCCAGGCGACGGTGGCCGCTCCGCTGTAGCGGGCCAGGATGGCGGAGAGCATGACGACAGTGGGTGTCTTGTTCGCCCCGCCTTTGCGGTTGACCACTGCGACGGTGCGGGGGCCGGGCCAGTGCTGGCTCACGGTGCGGATGTCTTCGCGCTCGGCCAGCTCTTCAGCGGAGGGATCCATGCGGAACCCCATCCGGGTCAAAGTTCCCCTCCATCCTCGGGTAGCGGGTTCGAGCACTGGCGCGCTGACGAGGAACGACGTTTCTTTCAGGCTCCGCCGCGCCTGGGGTTCCGCTTGGTCCTGGTCTCGAGCGGCGGGGGCTTCCAGGGTTTGTTGCTGTGTCATGTGCCCTCCCGGGACTCCCGTTGGTGGTGCAGGAATGATTAGGGTCTGGGCCTTCGCCGGGGCAGGCTGTACAGCGGGTGCCGTCAGGGGAGCTGCAGTGAGTTCTCCGGCTGGGTTGCCAGCAGTGGGTGTTGTTTCACAGCTTGTCCGGCCGCGGCTTCTGGCGGTGTAGCTGACGGATTGTTTGCTGCCGTCGGGGCTGACGAAGAGTTCTCCGTGTCCCTCGGGGTCTTCTATCTGGACCCGGACGGGCCGGCTGAGGGTCTTGGCTTCACCGACGACGGCGGCGAGGGCGTTTTCACGCAGTTCAGCGAGGCTGCCGGATTCCCCGGCGTACTTGGTGTTCCCGGCGACGATGACCTCGGCGGTGCCGTTGGAGCGGACGATGGCCTGGATCTTGGGGAAGGCCGGAACGTCTGTTGGAGTGAGACCCATACGTTTTTCCTTTGCTTCATGGTGTCGAGGGTTGGCGTCTTAGGCCGGCGGGGTGAGCCGGTTGACCTTCCACGGGGAGTCCCGAGAGGTGCGCAGCAGGTGAACCCTGTAGGGGCCTGCGTCGGTGGGGACGGTGGCGATCACGCCGTACCCGTTGGTCTCATCCACATCCAGCGTGGCTGGTCCTGTGACCCGGGCGGCCGGGATGTTGGCGGGGTCCACTGCCGAGTACGCCGCGGTGGCCTGAGGTGTAAGCCAGCGGGCGAAGTCGTTGGCCCAGCGGGTCGCCTCGGATGCGGGGCGGGCAAAGTCCGCCATCGCCCTCGATGCGACGCCGGCGGCGGCTTTCTTGCTGTCCTCATCCCAGGCGATGCCCAAGGTGGGCGGGACGGTCCCGCCGGGCGCCTGGGGCTGGCCGCCGGCGCTCAGGGAAACCGGCGCCGACGCAGCGGCGGTGTGTGTTCCGGGCGTTTCTGGTGTGGACCGGGTGTCCGCCGCTGGTGCGCAGGATGTGCAGAGCAAGGCCGCGGCCAGGACGGTCAGGGCTAGTTTCATGGTTTTTCCTCCATGCCCGGCAGGTACAGGAACGCGCTGGGCACGTTGTTGCTGACGTTGCGGGTGTAGTACTTGTGGTCCTCGGGGGCGGGATTGCCGTTGTATCCCTCTTCGAGGTAGCTCCCGTCTTTATTGACCGCTTTCACGATGGCCACGTGGCCGTGTTTGGGATCGGAACCGGCGATGCCGGGGGCGTACCAGACAACGGCGCCGACACGCGGGGTGGTGCCGGTGGGCCAGCCTTTGGTGTTCCAGCCGTCCTTCCATGTCACCGCTGATCCGAGGTTCTGCCCGTCGGGGCGGAAGGTGCTGTTGTGGACCTTGAATGGGGCGCCGGTGCTGCCGAGTTGCTGGTTGATGCGCCAGAGTGCGAAGTCGGTGCATTCGCGGTTGAACATTCCCAGGGGTGAATGGCTGGCAGGGTTTCCGGTACCGACGTCGACCCAGGTGGGACCGTTTTTCCAGGGCAAGTCATCGCCGGCGCCCGAGGCGCCCGGGAGGGAGCAGCTGCCGGAATCCGAGGAAACCTCTACGGCGGTCACTGCGCTGACGACCTTCACGGCTGCAGGCCAGTGGCGTTCGTAGTGGTACGGGTCGGCGTTGCGCTGGGCTTTGTGGGCTGCGAGTGTCGGTTCGAGCTGCTCCCAACCCTCGACCTTCTGCAAGGCCTTGATGAAGTTGCCCGCGCTCGTCGTCGGGTTCATCCGGTCCTGGTAGGTGCCCCAGGCGCCGTTGTCCCGCTGCTGGAACAGTCCCCTGGAGTCCGGTCCTGCGGCATCTCCGTGGTCCAGGACGCGGAGCCCGGATTCACCCATGGCCGTCATGACCGCGATGATCTGGCCCTTCAGCGGGAGGCCCAGGTCCTTGCCGGCATTGATGATCAGGGCGGCGTTGGCCAGCTGCTTCCCGGAATAGCCGGCAACGGTTTTGGGAAGGTCGTCGTCATCCAGGCTGGCTTCGGCCGGTTCGCAGCTGGCGTCAGCGGCGGTGCTGGAGCCGAACAGGAGCAGGATCGAGAAGATCAGGCCGAAGAAGACGGCGGGCACCAAGACCAGTGCCACCGTCATGAGACCTTTCGGCTTCACCTGATGTCCCCCAATACCTTCTCTGCACGGGCATTTATCCCTGCTCGGCGTCGTCCCCGGCGTCGTCCCCGGCCGGTGCGCTCTCCCGCGGAGCGGCGCCGGCCTGGTTGTGCCTGCTCAGCAGGTAGTCCCTGACCTCGTCTCGGTAGATGACCCACGTCGTCCCGTCGATCAGGACACCGGGAATCTCACCCTTCTTCAGCCACCGGTACACGGTGGCCCTGTCCTTACCCAAAATGTCAGTGAGGTCCTTGACACTCAGAACACGGGGCAGCTTCTCGAACATCTCGTCGATTCTGCTCAAGCTAAGGACCTCCATTTGTCGCAACAGTATCAGAACACCCAGAAAATGCGAGTACGTTTGCAAATGTCGCAGGTTCCGTGCTTGGGTTAATCAAGGGTTATTAGAATCATCTCTGATCCCGGAGGGGGACCAGTGAATCAGCAGACCAATCCGTGGGTCGAAGACGTCATCAGCGAGTCAATACCACTCTCGCTTCCGGAACCGGCACAGGCGGCACCGCCGGCAACGGGCGTCACCGCCCCTTCGCCCGGCGTACCTGAACCCGGCTCCACAGACAGGCTCCCCCGACGTGCTGTCACCGGCACCTCACCCCTCTGGATCATCGGCACCCACGGAGGAGCAGGCGAAACCCGCCTGACCGAACTTATCCCAAGCGCCCGCACGCCCGGGCACGCCTGGCCCGTGTCGGAAGAAGAGGCGGGACTCCCGCCCCTGGTCCTCCTCGTCTGCCGCTCAGACAGGCGCGGACTGACCACAGCCCAAAACGCCCTCATCGAGTGGGCCTCGGGTACCTCCCCGCGGGTGGAACTGCTCGGGATGGCCATCATGGCCGACGCCCCCGGCAAGCTCCCTAAACCGCTCAAAGAATTTGCTTCCATCGTTGGAAGCGGCGCACCCCGTCACTGGCTGCTGCCCTGGGTCGAAGAATGGCGGTACGACTCCTCCTACCCGCCAGGGCGGGAGTACCAGCGGTTCCTCACCGACATCTCGGCCCTCATCAACTAACCCAACTGCTTTACCCGGTCTCAACCTTGAAAGGCACCACCATGCACAACCTCGGCTCCCTCTTGCCCCTGAGCGTCATCCCGGACCCGACACCCACCGTCCCCGAGCAGGCAAAAGGGTTGCTGACCGTCCTGAACTGGGCCTCCGGGATCGGGCTCGTCCTCGGCGTCCTGGGCGTCATCATCGTCGGCATCGGCATGGTCATCCAGCTCCGCCGCGGCGAAGGCGGCGAATCCATCGCCAAACTCGGGTGGGTCCTGGCCGGCTGCATCATCATCACCGGAGCCGCAGGTATCGTCCGCGCATTCGTCTAACACCGACTAACGGAGACCATCCATGAGCGAATCCACCCAAGAGAACACCGAACGAAACTCCTTTACCCGCCCTGGATTCATCCTCTCAGCGGCGCTCGTCCTGGCGATCGTCGCCGCGGCCCTGATCATCTTCCTAGTACCAAAAGGGACTCCCCAAGCGGAGCCTGCCGCAAACACTACACCGCCAGCTCCAGCCAACACCTCTAGTACTACAGCTGGTCCTGAAGAAAGCATCTGCGGACTTCCGAGCAGTGACAGTACGGCTTTGGGCACTGCCCCGAAGTCGACCTGGACATTGGTGGGACGCGTCGCAGCGCCGACAGACCCAAGAACCTTCGGGCCCGGTGTTACCGATTCCGCAGGGTTCAGGTCTTGCTTTGCGCACTCCCCGACCGGAGCCCTTTACGCCGCAGCCAACCTCGTCGCCCTAGGTGCACGGGAGGACACGTCACTACAGAGGAAGTTGATCGAAGAGCTCGTCGTTCCGGGTCCTGGACGTGACGCCGCCTTAAAAAATGTAAAGACCCCCGCAGGAGGATCGTCCTCAATTCAAATCCGCGGGTTTGTCATAAAGGCATATTCGCCCTCTCAGGCTCACGTGGACCTCGCATTCGAAACATCAACTGGCGCTTTAGGCCATGGCGTTCTGCCGCTGCGTTGGCTTAACGGTGACTGGAAAGTGGAGCTCGCGGACTCCGGGGATCTGATAAATGACGTCGCCCAACTCAGCGACCTCAATGGCTTTATTCCGTGGTCTGGAACCTGACATGGCCGAAAAGGACTGCGGTTGGATCGACTTCGGATGCAAGACGGGCGAGTTCATAGCCGACGCAACAGACGACGCGATCACTAACCTGGCGAAAGCGATTATGGAGGGTTTGAGCCAGATGGTGACGACCCTTTCGACCTTTTGGGTCAGCATGCCGACTACCAACCTGAGTACTGCTGATGGAACGTCGCCCAGCCCAACCGTTGCCTTTCTTGAGAATGGGCTGGCCCCTTGGACGCTCGCCCTCGCTGTTCTGTCAGTGATCATTGGCGGTACCCGAATGGTGTGGGAGCAGCGGGGAGCGCCGCTTAAGGATCTGCTTCGCTCGTTGTTGACGCTCAGTCTGGTCTCCGGGATGGGTCTTGCCGTGATCGCGATTCTCGTGACTGCAGCAGATGCCTTTTCGACTGCGATCATCGACGCTGCCACTGATGGCCAGGGGTTTGCTACTGCCATCAAGAAGATCGCGGTCATTCACCAGAGTGACGCCGTTTTCATTCTCATCGTCCTAGGTTTGATCGGCCTGCTGACTTCCTTGGTGCAGATCGTTCTGATGATTGTTCGGGGTGGGATGCTCGTGATCCTGGCCGGTATTCTCCCGACGACAGCTGCCTTCACGAACACGGAGATGGGCAGGCAGTGGTTCCAGAAGGCCGTGGGATGGACGATCGCCTTCATCCTCTACAAGCCCGCAGCTGCCATCGTCTACGCTGCCGCTTTCAAACTCATGGACTTCAACGCCGGTAAAGATGCCTTGCTCGGTGCGATCACGGGCCTCTCCCTGATGATCGTCGCCGTCCTGGCGCTCCCGGCTTTGATGCGTTTTGTCACGCCTATGGTCGGTGCTGTTGCTGCCGGGTCCGGTGGGGGAGTGGCTGCGGGAGCAGCGATGGGTGCCGTGGCGACGGGGGCGGTTTCTCTTGGACGCAGTGGGAGTGGACGCGGTAACGCATCACCGACTCCGCCCAGCTCGCCCTCGGCGTCCGGAGCGAGGGAGAGGGGCAGCACCGGAGCCAGTCGGACCGGGCCGGGCGGCAGCAGCGGCGCGAACGCCAAGCCCACGCCGGGCGTAGCGGGACGACCCGGCGCCCCGGCGTCACCCGCCGCGGCAACGTCTGGCTCGGCGGGCTCATCGGGGGCAATTGCGGGGCCGGTTGGCCTGGCCGCGAGCACGGGAGTGCAGCTGGCGACTCGGGCCGGAGAGGCCGCACAGAAAACCGCGCAGGATTCAACGGGGGAGGGCCCCAGTGGCAGCAATTAACACCGAGTACAAGGAACCGTCCTACGGCAACTGGCGCGTCCCGCGCTCCGCCGGTCTGGGGGATCTGGGCGCGATCGGCACCGGCATCGTGATGGCCGGGCTGCTGCTGGGCATCATCACCTTCGCGATCTTCGGGCTGCTGCCCGGCCTCGCCGTCCTCGGCGCAGCCGGGGCTCTGGTGCTGCTGCTGTCGGTGAAAGACAAGCACGGCCAGTCCGTCGTGGACCGGTTCGCGACCCGGCTGAATTTCCGGCTCTCCCGCTCGGCCGGCACCAACCTTTACCGCTCCGGCCCGCTGGGGGTCACGGAGTGGGGGATGTACCAGCTGCCGGGCCTGGCGGCGAAGTCCCGGCTGTATGAGTTCCGTGACTCCTACAACCGTCCGTTCGCTATGCTCCATGTGCCGACGACGAACCACTTCACCGTGGTCTTCTCGACGGAGCCCGACGGGGCGTCGCTGGTGGATCCGGAGCAGATCGATGCGTGGGTCGCGAACTGGGGCGGCTGGCTCGCCGCGCTCGGCGACGAAGCAGGACTCGAAGCCGCCGCCGTGACGGTGGAGACCGCACCGGACTCCGGGTACCGGCTGCGCAACGAGGTCGAGATGAACATCGACGACAACGCCCCGGAAGCGGCCGAGGCGATCCTCCGCGAAGTCATCCGAACCTACCCCGAGGGCTCGGCCACGGTCCGGGCCTGGGTGTCCCTGACATTCACCGCCTCCCTCCGGGCCGGGTCGCGCAAGCGCGAACCGGAGGACGTCGCCCGCGACCTGGCCTCCCGCATCCCCGGCCTCGGGGCCCGGCTGCAGTCCACCGGGGCAGGGATCGCCCGGCCCATGTCCGCCCAGGACCTCTGCGAAGTCGTCCGCATCGCCTACGACCCGCCCGCGGCACTGATCATCGACGAAGCCCACTCCGCCGGCACCCCCGTCGCCCTGACCTGGGGCGACGTCGGCCCCACCGCGACGCAGGCGAACTGGGACACCTACCGGCACGACGGGGCGTTCTCCGCGTCCTGGACCATGACCGGCGCCCCGCGCGGGTCGGTGAACTCCTCGGTGCTGTCCCGGCTGCTGGCCCCGCACGGGGACGTGGACCGCAAACGCGTGTCCCTGTTGTACCGTCCGATGGATTCGGCCCGGGCGGCCGCCGTCGTCGAGCGGGACCAGAACAACGCCAACGTCCGCATCACCTCCGGGACCCGGCCCTCCGCCCGCGCCCTGGTCGACGCCCGCTCCGCCGCCCAGACCGCCGCGGAGGAAGCCCAGGGCGCCGGGCTGGTGAACTTCGGCCTCGTCGTCACCGCCACCGTCACCGACCCGGCCCGGCTGCCTGACGCGGTGGCCGCGATTGAGCAGACTTCCGGCACCGCCCGGGTCCTGCTGCGCCGGGCCTACGGGTCGCAGGACACCGCGTTCGCCGCGTCGCTGCCGCTGGGCCTGGTGCTGCCCCGGCACATCCTGCTGCCCAGCGAAATCAGGGAGGCCCTCTAAATGCCCAGGCTCTTCGGACGGAAAAAGGACAACCCAATCCCTGCAGCAGGGGAAACGGCTACCGGCACACGCGGCTCTGCGCGTGATCGTCCTGCCCGGACCCGGGGGCCGGGGCCGCGGGGCTGGGCCGGACGCGGCGGCGGTTCCGCAGCGCTGGTCCCGGCAGTGCGGGAGTACCGGGGGACCACCGTGCAGGTCTGCGGGCTGTGGCCGTTCAGCTCCGGCACGTCCTCGCCCATGATCGGCGTGCCCCTGGGACGGCACGAGGAAACCCAGGCCACGGTCTGCTGCGACCCGATCAGCTGGTTCCAAAGGGCCCGGCTGATTTCCAACCCGTCCGCGTTCATCCTCGGAAAACCCGGCTTGGGCAAATCCACGCTCGTGCGGCGGATGCTGCTGGGCCTGTCCGGGATGGGCGTGCACCCCCTCGTGCTGGGGGATTTGAAGGGCGAACACGTTGACGCCGTTCAGGCGTTGGGCGGGCAGGTCATCCGGCTCGGCCGGGGCCGGGGCTACCTGAACATCCTTGACCCCGGCCAGGCCGTGGAAGCCGCGCAGCTTCTGGAGGAGAAGGGCCACCATGACGCCGCGGTCCGGGTCCGCGCCGACGCGCACGGTCGGCGGTTGAACATGGTCGTCTCCCTCATCACGATCAGCCGCAACTCCCCGCCCACCGACCAGGAACAGACCATCCTGGACCGTGCCCTGCGCGTCCTCGACGCGACCTTTGACGGCGTCCCGGTCCTGAAAGACCTGCTCGACGTCGTCACTGCAGCCCCCGCCGAGCTGCGGCAGGTCGCCCTCGACCGGGGAGACAAGAACGTCTACCTGCAGGAGACCCGGGCGCTGGAAGCCACCCTGCTCGGCCTGACCGGCGGCGGGAAGCTCGGGGAGATCTTTTCGAAGCAGACCACGAACCCCATGCGCCGGAACCGGGCGGTCGTGTTCGACGTTTCCAGCATCGATGAAACCGAGACCGACCTGCAGGCCGCGGTGCTGCTGGCCTGCTGGTCCTATGGCTTCGGCACCGTCAACGTCGCCAACGCCCTCGCCGACGCCGGACTGGAACCGCGCCGGAACTACTTCGTCGTCCTGGACGAACTCTGGCGGGCACTGCGCTCCGGCAAGGGCATGGTCGACCGCGCGGACGCACTCACCCGCCTCAACCGCTCCGTTGGGGTCGGGCAGGTCATGATCTCCCACACCATGTCCGACCTCCTGGCCCTCCCCGCCGAAGAGGACCGTATGAAGGCCCGCGGTTTCGTCGAACGCTCCGGCATGGTCATCTGCGGCGGCCTGCCCGCCTCCGAGATGCCCCTGCTCACCGCCGCGATCCCGCTGTCGCGGCAGGAACAGCAAAAACTCATCTCCTGGCAGGACCCGCCCGCCTGGGACTCCCGCGGCGGCGACGTCGAGCCGCCGGGCCGGGGCAGGTTCCTGATCAAGGTCGGCGGCCGCCCCGGCATCCCCGTCCAGATCGGACTGACCTCCATCGAGGTCTCCCTGAACGACACCAACAAACGCTGGCACCCAGCCGTTGAGAAGTTCGCGGCCGAACCGCTCCCGGAACCCGCCGCTGATCCAATGCCGGGGGAGGAGGGAGCGGCGTGAGCGCCCCGAACCGCAAAGGCACCGGCCTCGGCGACGCCCTGGGCATCTGGGCCGCCATCGGCGCCGCCACCGTCTTCGGCGGCGGGACCTGGGTCGCCGCCCACCTCGGCTCGCGGATGGCGGGCCTGCCCGCCCCTCCGGCGCATCCGATCGACCTGGTCGCCGGGCTCGCCAAAGGCAAAGTGCCCTGGCCCGAACAGTCCACCATCATCGCCGGTGCCCTTGCCGGGCTCCTGGTCGCCCTGACGATCAAGGTGTTCGTGGTCAGGGCCCGGACAGCAGGCAGGCGCACACGGGTGGATAAGGCCGCCGTGCACATGGGAAGGGGCAGGGACCTTGACCATCTGAGCACCAAGGGCGCCACCGCCACCGCCCTGCGGCTGGGGGTGAAGGACTCGACCGGTGTCCGGCTCGGCCGCAGCGTCGCAGGCAAGCGGCCCCTGTGGGCGTCCTGGGAGGACATGCTGATCCTCATCGCCGGGCCCCGCACCATGAAAACCACCTCCTACGCCGTCCCGGCCATCCTGGACGCCCCCGGGGCCGTGATCGCCACCTCCAACAAGCGCGACATCGTCGATGTCACCCGCACCATCCGGTCCGAGGCCGGTGCCATCTGGGTTTTTGATCCCCAGGCCGTCGCCGAGGAACAGCCCGGCTGGTGGTGGAACCCCCTGTCCTATGTAAAAAACGAAGCGACAGCAGGGACCATGGCCCAGCATTTCGCCACCGGCTCCCGGGAACCAGGCACCAAACCCGACGCCTACTTCGACCCGGCAGGGCAGAACCTCCTCAAAGCCCTCCTGCTCGCCGCATCCCTGGGCTCCGCCCCGATCACCCAGGTCTACACCTGGCTCACCCGCCCGCACGACGAGGCCCCGGCGGACATCCTCCGCGCCGCCGGGTACGACCTGCTCGCCGACACCGTCATCGGGCACATCCGCGAACCCGAAAAACAACGCGCCGGCGTGTACGGCACGTCCCGGCAGATGGTGTCCTGCCTGACCGACCGGGACGTCAGCCAGTGGGTGACACCCCGCCCCGGGACCACCGTGGAGACGGATCCGCGGCCGCGGTTCGTTCCCGAAGACTTCGTCCGCGGCACAGGCACCCTCTACAGCCTCTCCCGCGAAGGCGTCGGCACCGCCGGCCCGCTCGTCACGGCATTGACCGTCGCCGTCGTTGAGGCCGCCGAAAAGTACGCCACGTCCCAGCCCGGCGGCCGGCTCGCCACCCCTTTGCTGGGGATCCTGGATGAGGCGGCGAACGTGTGCCGGTGGAAGGCGCTGCCGGACCAGTACAGCCACTACGGCTCCCGCGGCATCATCCTCATGACCATCCTGCAGTCCTGGTCCCAGGGCGTGGAGGTCTGGTCCCTCGAGGGCATGCGGAAGCTCTGGTCCGCGTCGAACATCAAAATCTACGGTGGCGGCGTCTCCGAAGTCGGCTACCTCGACGAACTCTCCCGGCTCATCGGCCAGTACAGCTACATCAACGTCTCCCGCAGCCACAGCAAATCCGGCTCTTCCTCCTCACGGCAGGAAAGCAAGGACGAGATCCTCTCCGTGGCCGACCTGACCGCCCTGCCGAGGTTCCGGGCCATCCTCCTGGCCTCGGGTGCCCCGGCCACCATGATCGAAACCATCCCCTGGATGAACGGCCCCCACGCCCAAAAGGTCAAAGACGCCCTCGCCCCGAAGGAGGACCTTGAAAGTGAGCCTGTGGCCGTTCCGGCGTGCAACCCGTGGACGGACGGGGACAAGGGGTGAGCGCGGAGTTCGCAGACGCGTTCAGTGACGACCAAGACCAGCCAGCAAGCGACGACGGCCATGAGGAGCCCGACCGGGAGCTGGTGTACTCCAGCGCGGTGGAGTTCTTCGTCGAGCTCATGTCCCAGTCCTATGTCCGGGAAGTCAACGAGGGCGCGGCGTTCGCCTGGTGCCCCGAATGGTACAAACATCCAGAAGCCCTGATCAGGATGGAGGCCATCTGGCGGGCCTGGGAACACCTCCGCCTCGAGCCCGCCCTCGGCATCAGCACCTGGTGGCTGAACCACGCCGACCCGCACATGCGCGTCCTCATGGACAAGGAAGGCCCCTTCAAAAAATGCGCCTACGACGGACACAAAACCCCCGTACCTGGCAAGGCAGTCCTGCCGCACGTCGTACCCGAGGCAGGAATCTTCGACTGATCACTTAAGGCCGAGGCGCGCCGGGGGTTCTTTCACGAGCGGAGTGCCATATCTTCCAGGACATTTTCGGGCCGCTCGCGCTGCCGCTCCAGGGAGCCGGACGTGCAGGCGCTGGTCGGGACCCCGGCTCTTGTGGGGCTAACGCCGGTGCTCTAGCGTATGGTCTCAGGCCACCACGGGCCTGCACCAACTGGGGAGGTGTGTCATGGCTGAAATCAACGCTTTACTGGCAGGGCTGACGGCCGAAGAACTCGAAGAACTCAAGGCGCTTGGCCCCAAGGGGCATCTGGGACGGCACCTCATCGAAGCCCTGGACCGCGCGGCAGGTGGGCCGGATGCAGGAAGGGGCTTCTACGTCCTCGACGGCTCGGTCAACGGCAACGGGGGACAATTCCATATACTCCGCAATGACGTCAGCGAGCGGATCTTCCATTCCCAGCCTGCTCAAGGCTAGGTCCAAGGTGATGACCGGATCTAGCCTGTAAAGCGACGGCACTGCGCGTGCGACACGCGGGAAAACCCGCGGTTCGGGCGGGACCCGTCCGCGGGCGTTACAGCGGGCTAGGTCGCGGCGAGATACTGCTGAACGATGGACTCCGGGACCCGGCCCCGGAGATTGACGTCCATGCCCTGCGCGAGGGCCCAGGCACGGACGTCCTTGGTTGAGGGTCCTGCCGGCCCCAGATCTGCGCTCCTCTTACGCCCGCCGGTGCGGCGCGCGTTGGCGGTGAAACGCTCCAGTAGGGAGCGCAGGTCGGTCGCGTTCGCGTCGCTCAGATCCACCTCGTAGGAGCTGCCATCGAGGGCAAACTGCACCGTCTGGTCTGCTGCGGTGCCGTCCAGGTCATCAATAAGTTCCACTACACGTTTCTGAGCCACCCGAAGACGTTACCAGACCTGACCTGCGGCAATACTCAGCTACGGGGCGTGTCATCGCAGCCAGCCATATCCGCTGGTATCGGGTCCTAAGGTGATGCAGCGGCACTGGGGCGGGCTGGCGGTTCCATGAAAGACCAAAGGCTGTTGCCCTGTGAAAGATTCACCAGATTCACCAGGTTCACCGACTTTCACAGGCATCGACCGCGGTTGGGGAGACGTCAGACGGAGCGCGCGGAATGAGTCACTGGGGATTAGCGGCAGTCGAGTCCGTATAAACCGAGGATGTACTTAAGGTAAGGGTCGTCGCGGTGGATTTCCGTTTCGGTCTGAACCTGGACTGGGTCAGGTCCGAGCCTGTCGTCCTGGCGGCGAAGCCAGTAGGCAAAGCAGATGCCTCCACCGTACTTTGAGTGTGCCCGGATGCCGGCGGCGTAGTTTCCGTCGTCCAGAACCTGTTCGCGCAGCCACTCAGCCATGGCCGTGGTTGCTTCGCGGTTCTCCCCGGCCACCGTGGCCAGGGTGACCGCGGATATACCGAAGGCGTTCCAGTTGCCAGTTGCTGCCCGAGGTACCGGTTCAGAGACGCGATGGATTCGGCCGCAGTCAGGCCGATCCACAGTGTCGGATTGTTGACGCGCAAGGTGTAGATCAGGCGCCCGTCCCTCCAGTTGGCCGGCAGCCAGCCCGGGACCATATTCCCGTTACGGGTCCAGTCATCCTGAATCAGCCTGCGGGCCTCCTCAACCGGGACTCCGAACTGGTCGGCGGCGAAGACCACAGCATCACGGAATTCCTTTCCCACCCGGGCAACCGCCAGCGTCTCTGCATAGGCGGTGCGCCGGTCTCCGGCCAGATACAGGGTTGAGCCGGGGGTGTCGAAGCGGGACCACGACGACCGGTCGGCCGGGCTTGCGGTCCGCGGCAGCGGGTTCAGGGGTCCGTAGGAGGATTTGGCGATCCGGTACCCGGTCACTGGGCCCTCGACGTATGCCAGACCAGTCGCTTTGCAGACCTCGATCAACCGGAAAACCGGTTTTCGGTCATGGCGGCAGCGGCGGCCATGACGTCTTTTGCCCGCATCTCCTTGATGGCTTCGATCGGGGAGACTTCATCAAGCCAGGGGTTGGCGCCCACGAACCACAATCTGGCCACGTGTTCACCTTCGACGCTCGAGACCGCGGTCCAGGCTCTATGGGCGAGCTGGAGGCGGGCCTGGGCTTCCGGCCTCGGCTCAGGTCCGTCAGTGCGGGCCCACCGGTAACTGATCTTGGGATCCTTGCTGCCGGCCAAAGCGGCCACCAGTGTAGCGCCGAGCGCGCTGTTCAACTGCCGCACGATCTCCCGGATCCCCAGCCGTGCTGTTCCGCCATGTGCCGCGCCTACGTCGATCGAGATGCTCACGATGCTCCACGCTCCCTTCCTGACCATCCACTTTAGTACGAACCCTACGGATCTTCTACCGAAAAGCCACCAGAAAAACACCACGGTTGGGCCGAGCTTCCCCGCCGGGGACGGACTCTCTCAACCTCCGGTGCCCCGGGCTGACCCAGGGCTATCAGTTCAATCGATGCAGGCCTTCACGCCCATTGGCTCCAAGGTCCCAAGACGGGCTCTTTCCCCGTGAAACGTGGCTAGGGGAATCCGCTGCTGGTGAGCGGCGTATTCGGAACCTGCGAATGCCGCTGCTTCATGCGAATGCCGCTGCTTCAATTGCTCGACGTATCCGGGGATGACGTGGGTCGACGCATTTGCTGGTTGTGGATGGTTATGAATGAAGGGCAGCGCGGGCGAAGGCTTGTCCTGGCGGCGTGACGGTGTTTGCTTCCAGCCCGCCGCGGTCGTCGAAGATTCCCAGATTCAGCAGGTCTTCTCGGGGCTCGCTGAGGAGCGCTTGAACGGTTCTCAGTTCCAGTTCGGCTCCAATGCTGGTTCTCCAGCCGAGTGCGCTGAGCCCGAAGGAGACGGCTTCAAGGTAGTCGTCCCATTCAGTTCGTTTTCCGGCCGCGATCTCGATGAGGAGCAGCAGGACCGCGTCGCGCCGGGAGTCATGACGGTGCCGGTGGGCAATGGCACGGGCGAGGAAAAGCCAAAGGCCTGTGGGCTCGTCGAGCAGCCGTTTGGCGGCGGATGTGATGGTGAGCCTGCCTTTGATTTTGCGGATCAGGCCGAGGCGCTGGGCGCTTTCGCGCAGCTGGAGGACGGGCAGTGCCTGGTCCTCGCGGCTGGCTTTGCCGGTCCAGTCCTTGGCCCAGCCGAGCTCGTTCATTGCCTCACGGACCACGGCCGGCGGCAGCCAGCCGGCAGCGGTGAGGGACAGACCCTCGCGCCCGATACGGCGGACGAGCCAGAGATAGGGGGCGGTCATCGCCTCGGCGATGTCGGCGTCCACCTCCGCGGGGCCGTCGAGGTTTGCGGTGGCGAGGTAGGAACGGAACTCGCGGCGGATCCCCGGGGGCAGCCGGTGGGTGAGTTCCTGGATCAGTGGCTGGCTGCCGTGTCCGGATTCGTTGACGGTCTCGGCGGGGAACAGCAGGGCCAGTTCGTTGTTCATAGCATCGGTGTCCAGCTGTTCGGGGTCGAATTCCTGCCAGGGCCCGGCTGTCCAGGCGACCCATGCCTTCAGGTCTTCGTGCTCGTCGTGGCCGGGGTCTGCGAGGGCGTCGAGCAGGCCGTAGTAGCCGCCGATACCGCCGGAATCTTCCAATGGCGCCCGCCGCGCCCCGTCCAGCAGCCTCGCCCGCGGGGCGGTTGTCGGCGCCGGGCGGCTCCCGGTGAGTTCCAGGCGGTGGATCCACGCGTCTCCAAAGTCGTATTCATAGAACAGGGGACCGGATTCGGTGGTGAGGATCTGTCCCAGGGTCCAGTCCGTCTCGGGCAGGTCCTCGTCACTGTCCTCCAGCAGGTCAACGGGGACCCAGCGCCGAGGTTCCGGCCACCTCCCGTTCACGGGCCGCAGCCGCTTGTAGGGGTCGGTGTCGGTGAAGGAGTGCAGATGCGCATCCCGCCAGCCGACGGCCGTTTGCAGGATCTCATGGACGCTGTCCAGGGTCAGGGAAGAATCGAGTTCGAGGAGCCGCCAGATGGCCGGTTCGCTGCCTTCGATCGACACTCTCACCCTCAGCAACATCGACCCGGTATCCCTGTCTGCAGCTCGTATCGTCACGGCACTATCCTGCCAGCCCAGTCGTTCACGGACGCCTCGGACCGGCCCGCCGTGTCCGCTATCGCCGGCGAGATGCATACGTGGCCCAGGTGTTGCCCCGGCTTGTCTTGCGTGTTGTTCGGTCATGGGTGCTGTAGCCAAGCATGAGTAAGCCGGCAATGACGCGGCCGCTGCGCTGCGTTAGGTTCTGGTTGTCATGTGCACTGCTATCGGTGGTCTTCGTTTCTTCTGTGCCGGCTTTAGAGCTCGCGCAGGTAGCACAGCATTCGACAGTCCGTGCCCGGCTGGAGGTTAGTGAAGCCGTGGCGTTCGTAAAAGCGGCGGGTGTCTCTATCGACCTCATCGACGTTGATGTGCATCTCCGCTCCGCCGCGTTCGCGGACCTCCTGGACCGCTGTTGTCAGCAATGCCGTGCCGACGCCCTGGCCGCGCAGGCCGGGCTGGACGTAAAGTTCCTCAAGCTGGGCCAGGGCTCCGTCGTAGTACGGGGTGGGCCTCAGGGTCAGGAATGCCAAACCGGTCGAGGCTACCGGGGTCCCGGAGAGCAGGACAAGCACGTCGGTGCGGGTCAGGAGGAACCTGAACCGGGCGGCAAATTCCTCGGCACTTGGACCAGGAGTTTCAAACTCGGTGTTGAAGTCGTAGAGCAGGCGCCCGACCACGCCCGCCTGCCCGGTCGATGCAATGAAGACGTCTGTGGCGGCCATGGGCCCATTCTGCGGGCAGGCCTCTACATCCGGAAGCCATGACACCGTCACAGAACGGCGGCGGCAAGGCCAGCGCCGCCGCGGTGATGCCAAAGGAAGGGAAGGATGACGGAGAGGGGCCGGAGCGAGCCTCGCGGTTCGCCCGGGCTACCCGCGCACGGAAGGCACCCTACACCGGCATGGAACGTTCCGGTCCGAGGCTAAGGCGCCCGGCCTCTGCTCCAGTGGCACCCGGATCCCGCCTTTTCAGAACTCATCAACTATCAACGAAGACAACTCCTCCCGGAATTGCCCTCTTTGGTATCGCCCATCGCCTCACATGCAGACATCGGGCGCAGTGGTTAGCGTGGGGTGAGGTGCTCGGCAATCAGTTCGGCGCTACGCTCGAGTGAGAGAATACCGGCGGCAACACCGACAACCATGTCGAAGGCCTGGTCTGTGCTGAAGGTGTGGCGATAGCCGTTGATCCAGAGCATCAGGACCATCAGTGTCCACGCGGTGCGTCTGTTGCCATCCACCAGTGGGTGGAAGCGGGCCACCGAATCCAGCAGTGCCGCCGCCTTCATGGGCAAGTCCGGATACGCTTCTGTTCCCATCACTGCGGTCGCCGGACGAGCCAGCGCGGACGCGAGCAGCCCCACGTCACAGATGTGGAATCCATACCGGCCAACTACTTGAAGCGCATCCTCAATGTCGAGATATGAACTCACGCGTCCTCGAGGCGCGTCAGCAACTCGGCGTCATGGCTCATCACGAAGTCCAGCCCTTCGCTGATCTCCCGGCGCCGCCGGTGGCGCTGCAGAACCAGTTCGGCTCCCTGCAGCAGCAGGGCAGACTTCGAGGTGTGCTCCTCGGCGGCCAGCTCATCCAGCCGACGATCAAGTTCCTCAGGAACACGTAGATTCATGGCCATACCAGAATGGTACCAAACCAGTACCTCCCTTGCGCAGCTTCGTGTGCTCGACTGGTGCCTCAGCGGCGAGAGACAGCTGCCGTGGGCCAACCTTCGCACTTCCTCGACAAGAGGTTGAATTCGAGAGGGCGGAATCGGTACCCGCAGCGTGGCCGCCCGACCGACATACGCGCTGTTATCGGCGTTGACCGTACTTGGCGGAAATCGCATCCCGGGCAACGCACCGGCCACTCGCCACGACAAGTCCAGGAAGCTTTCCGGAACGTCGGACGGACGGTTCACATGATGGAATCCCATTCATTTCTTAATTGTGGAGTTCCGGCAGGCTGGCTCATGCCGGCCTGCCGAAACTCCACGCCTCACATTGAAGCTGACACCACTTGGTACAGCTTCTTCTCGGCTTCTGTGACTACATCAGCACGCTGCATCTCAATAAAGACTTCGTGAAGCGTCAGTTTCGGGACGGAAGCCATCAAGTAGGGGTCCTTCATAAGGTGCCGCCAGAGAGCGAAGGCTGGCTCTGGCTCGGTGAGGTGCGGATAGAACCAGTCCAAAAGAAGTCCGCCGGTGGTCGCAGTATTTATATGAGCGATTCTGTCGTACCCGTGCTCGGGAGGGCCAGCACTTCGCTACGGATCGGTGCAAATTGTCCACGCAACTCCGGAGGAATGGACTGTTGTTGGAACGCAAGATCGTCTTGGGGTTCCGGCTTCTCCAACCAGGAAAGACCCTCCGCGGGGTCTCCTATTGTCCACCCGATCTTTTCATACCACTCAGTTAGAGACCCAGGTATGGAGGCAATAACTTTGGAGAAACCAAGGAAACGCGCGTTTTCTAAAGCTCGATTTACGAGCTTCTTGCCTATACCCAGGTTGCGGCTGCCTTGTTCCACGGTTACTCGCGCTAAGACGGCGACGTTATCACTCTGGCGACCTGGACCTGACGCATGCGGTCGTACAACTGCGGTGCCGAGAACCTTACTCTTCTTTCCCACGGCGATGACTACGGGGGTTCGCCGTGCTTTCCAATCGGAAATGATGGTTTTCCACGCCTCGAGTGGAGTGGTGCATGACGCCGATAGGGCTAGCCGCTCTTTCTCTTCCTCAAAGGGGAAAGCTTCGTAGGTGAGCTTGAGGATCTCCCCAGAGTGCTTTTCGGCGGCTGCCCTAATTTCGATTCCGTTGGACTGGCTCAATGTTCTCCCGTTGTCTCGCTGACCGAGGATTGCGGTCAATGGCAACACTATGTGAAGAGTCCCTGCTGCTGGATGCAATGCAAGCGCCCATTGAAGGATCGCCAGTCGGGCACACGACCGACCGATCTCAGGGCACCTTTCGGCATCGCTAGGCAAGTATGGTTTTCGGATGGCGAACTGGGTAGGTGGATGGATTCATCTTCGAGTGATCGGATCTGTCCAAAATTGCGAAGCTATTGGCTCTGATGGCGTTGCAGGAGTTCGATGCCCTTTGGTCCACGAGCAGATCGTTGCTGAAGGCGTCGAACCGTTAACGGTTGAATTGGTCGGGTGAATGTGAACGAGAGGACGTCAGAATGAGCTCGCCGAGTTCGAGATCACGCCGCGCGGCGCACGCGGCGAAAGTCACAGCCCGCAGTGCGCACAGTTCCGGCATGATCAAGTGCTACGTGGAGCTCTTTGAACGCCCTGACGGAGTGCGTGACCTCCGCTTTCGCGAGAAGTTGACCAGGCGGACGGTGCGGGTTCTTACTGACCAGCCGATGTATCGTCAGTTCGCGCCGATGTCGAACTTGCTGCAGGACTGTTATGCCCACGGCGGCGGGCTTACCACGCCTCGGGACCGCAAGGAGCATATCGCCATCGTCGCGCCAATCTTCGCTCAGAACGCGCAAGAGATCGTGGTGTGGTTCGGTGACGAGTTCTCCGTGACGGTCAACATCGTATCCGCACGCATTGCCTCCCCGCCCGTCTCCGTCTGGTGCTATGTCGAGGAGTACCCCGGCGAGAATGAGAGTCTCGGCCTCCGACTCCGGGAGAAGGCGACCGGCCGCAAGGTCGAGATGTACGGCAAGACCAAGGACTACTTGACCGAGTTCCTTGCCAGCCCACGCTTCACTGGCGCTTACAAGCTCATGCCCAACCTCTACGAGAAGGACGGATACCATGACTACGTGCTGGTCTCTGGCGGAACTGCCGTGGACTCATACGACGTGCTCCTCTTCGAAGACGGCGCACAGCTCACATACCTGCTCGGCCCGTCACCCGATACCGCTTACCGGGATGCGTTCCGCGTTCTGGAAGAGGAGTCTGCGGCCGCGGCGCACTCACGTACGGCCGTGACGCATTTCGAGAGTGGCCGATACCGCGAGGCCGTGCTCTACGCACGTCTCGCCGTCGAGATGGCCTGCGGCGGGGTCGTGCAGACGTGAAGCGTCGTCTCGCTGGGGCACCCCAGGATGTTTCGACAGCCGGCCACGCCCTTTATGCCAAGCGCAATATCGCCGTCCATGAGGGCGGCACAAGAGTCGAACAACAGGACGCACTGGAAGCGATCCGCGCGATGAAGCGCCTCCTCGACTATCTGGAGCTGAAGGGCGGCTAATCCTGACTGTCGAGGCAGCGGCGCGTGCGTCTCGCAAGCCACCACCGACAGAGCTTAGGCGCTGATTGCCAGCTTGAATAGCGTGGGGGCGTGCCCGAGCTCCCGCTGAGGGATCCCTTTCGGAGACGAGCGATCCGCCACTATCTGGAGCGGCGGCGACCTCTATCCTTTTTAGTTTCGCTGCCTGGGCTTCAGCGAGCTGAGCTTTCCTTATCCGTTTTGCGTGCCCAGACAAGTATTGCCAGCGTGGATTCGAGTCTCTTCCTTTTGCACCCTTGAGCTACGTGTTGGCTATCTTGTCAGCCGTGATGAGCCCTGAGGTACCGTCCTCAAGCCGAAGGAAATCTGCTGTGAGGAAGAATGTCCAGGTCAGGCATGACTCAGCTTCTACAACTGAGACTTCCTGATGGACCCCTTTGCTTGCAAGAGAATTTAGCTTGTTCAAGCGGTTGCCTAAGCCTTGGAGGGTCTCTTCCACGAGCTTTACATGTGTATTTTTGCCGAACTTGTCGATGGCGTACTGCACCAGCCGATTTAGGAACTGATCATCGCCGAGTATGCGTTCTTTGCCGTCTGAGCCTTTGATGGGCACGCTCGAGGGCGGATAGAGCGCATCCGCCAAAGCCTTGATCATCCGGCGGCAACTGGCCAACGCTTGGGCATACCCCTCCGGCGAACCTTCTGAGAGCCTTTGTTCGGCGGCTCGATATTTCTCCAAGGCATCCGGCGAGACTTGTTGAAGGCGTTCTACAACGTAGGACTCACCCCGGGTGAATAGCGTGGACTCGGTTTGTCCTGACAGCAGCTCAGACTCCGCCTCGACTAAGTAGTCGTGGACGCTCTGACGAACGCGGTTGAGGATATTTTCGAAAGCGGCGATTTGCGGCAGTAGCTTTGCGCCAATTTTGTCGAGTTTCTCTAGGTAGAAGTAGGCATCGATTTGGGTCATGTGCTGGGCCGCGGTGGGGTCGCCTGCAGCAGTCCTTAACTTCTGCAGGTGTTGCTCAACGGCATCTATAGATCCCGCAAACGACCCATCCTTTTCAGGACTGACCTTTCGGTGGTGCAGGTATCGGTCGAGCCGCTCGCCCAAGACGCGATTAGCCTCGTTTTTTCCAAGGAGCGTTCGTAGTTTGTCTGCAGCGCCAGTGTCCCTTGTGGCCGTCATGCCCGTAGATGCATCCGTTGTCTCAAGCTGAAATGCGAAAACTGCAGCATAGTCATGCCGTAAGGAAGCTATACGGGTGGCCTGTCGAACCAGGGTGCTAACCGAGGCATCGGGTCTCTCGGAAGCCTCTAGAGCACGCCTCAGGAGTTCCAAGATGTATTGCTGATCTGACAATGCTTTGCCCTTCTACCGATTGCTCGTCAGCCTATCCCTACCTGTTTGTTTAGGCCGGTCCGGAACGTGACTTTCACCGGTGATGTGAACGCCACAGTCAGGCATCCTCGCCGATGAACACCCGGACTTATGCCTCGCAGCAGCGGTGCCGGATGGGCCTGCACCTGCTCCAAATGCGGCAGGTCGAACTCCTCCTCCAAGGCTGCCCTCATCTCATCCGTAACGAGGCGCGAAACTTCGCACGACCTGGGACCGCCTCAGCGTCAGTGATGGAGACGAGCAGCCACTGACTGGGCTAATCGACATCCCAGAGGCTAGCCGCGCGAGTGCGCTGATTCTGTTCCTTGGTGGTCTGGACCTTGTATATGGTCCCCTGCAAGCTGTGCCATAGCTCCGCCAGGTCACTGTGGGCGCTCTGGTCGTACTTCATGGCTGGATTACGGGCAGTGCCCGTTTCGGGTATGTAGAAGAACCAGTCTGAGTTCGCGGTCATGTGGTAAGAAGACGACTTTGTGCCGGGGTTGTACCCGCGTTGCGTGAAGGCCTTAGCAAAGTCGTCATGGGCCTGCTTGGTGAGCGTGAGATAAGTTTTCCGAGGATCTTCCGCAAGAGCCCTAGCGTCCTCCAAACCAGCCGATTCACGCCAACGCTCGAACGTAGACACGACTTCATCGCTGATCGCACTGATTTCTTTCTTCAGACACGGCACTTCGTCTGCAATCCTGTCAGTTGTCTCGGCCTGATTGACAACGGTGAGACGGGCCTCATGGAGAAGGAACGTGCGCGCAAATGCGCCTTGTCTCAAAGCCCAGGCCTTGGCTTGGGCAAGGAGTGAAATTTCGAGTGCCCGCGCATCTGCTTCAAGCGCGGCTAGCTGCGTGGTGTCTGCTTCCTGCATACAAGGACTCTAGAGGAAGCCCCCGACAAACTGTTGAAGACTCGTCTTGTAAGCACAGACACCCACTCCGGCATTACAGGCAAGTTGCCGGTGACGGCAAATGCGACGACAGCGGTCGTAGAGCACTCCCCCTTCAATGTCGGGCCCGCCATCAGACATGGTGGCTTCATGGTCCGGTCTTCTTTGGGCAGAATGGGTTCATGTGCGGCAGACATGTGATGTTCAGGACCGCAAGCGACCTTCTGCTCAGGACGTGCCGATCGTGGCCGAACGACTGGGCGAGGGCAGCGTCGAGCGGCGCCTGCTCGTGGCCCTCAGGGACCTTGGTGCCTCATGGGCGAAGGACATCAAGATCGGCAACAAACTTCATCAACGCCCGCAGCGAGAGCATTCTCGAGACACTTTCCTTCCGCAAAGCTGCGGTCAAACGCAGGGCCATCGTTCGGGTGGCCCCACAACTGTCCGCAGGAGCCTGACGAGCAGGCCGGTGTTGTCCAGATAGCGAGAGCCATCAATCTACGGCCTCCCGGACTGCAAGGTGTGACACGCCGAAGTGTCGCTAAATGGTAAAAATCTAAAGTCTTAGAGTAGCTTAGACTTAATTACTCAAAGGAGGCGTTTTGGACGAGTCGCAGGACATGCAGTGGTGGTTGGGACGGTATGGGCGGCTCGGTCGTTTCATGCGTGAGGTCACCACGAAGTCGTTGGCCGGTGCTCACGAGGAGCACATGAACGCCCAAGCGCAGATAACAGCGAATCACAGCAGGGTTTATGGGCCGGTAAATTTTAGCACGCAAGATTTTTTCCATGCTGCCCTCAGGAAACGCCCTGAAGTAACCTTCGAGCAGCCCAGGCCGGGCGCTTCCAAGCTTCCAATTGTTAATGGACGAGCGGTTGTCTTTTGGCGTTATGCCAATAGGGATGGTGTCGACGTCCTGACGAAGAAATTTGGAACTTCCGGCTCACGCGTTGCCGCATTCAACATGGCTAAGACTGCTCGTCAGGAGATCTTGGATCTAGACGTCGATGAGGAGCTGCAGCTCACGGCGGCGGATCTGGCTTTCCTTGAGAAGGTGGAGGACGCCGCCGCAATCGAGGAAGGCAGGTTCTATCCGGTGACAGTGGTGGCCTATTCCAGTAACGTAAGCGGTCTTTATCAGATACTATGCGCCGATGCGGAACTGAATGACGATGGCACTCTTAGCCTTAATGACGTTCAGACCCTGTCTACCGACCTGCGCGAACAAGCTCAGGCGGAACGAGCCGTGGCCAAACGGTTTGATAACGGGCCAAAAAAGCAGTTCAACTTGAAATCGAAGACCGGAAATGAAGGATAGCTCGGGGCGCCAGCTGCAATTGTTCTCTGATGATGTTCTGCTTTCGGCGCGCGCCGTTCATGACGACTTCGAGCCGCGCAGGCTTGGGCAGGCACGACGGTTGGCCGGCCTGACCAAACAGGCTCTCGGAGAAGCTGTAGGTGTCTCTGGTGCCTCGATCGGCCAGTATGAGGCAGCTGTAACGGTTCCAGGACCGAATGTAATAGCCGCCTTGGCTCGAGAGCTGGGCATGCCAGTTGCTTTCTTCACTCCTGGGCGTCCAATCGGGCAGATTGATGCGTCCCAAGCCCATTTTCGGAGTCTAAGGTCAACCCGTTCTTCGGAGAAGCTGAAGGCAGCCACGTATGCAGAGTGGGTCTGGGAGTTGTCCCTGGCCCTGGAGAAACGGGTCTTGCTTCCCGAACCAAATGTTCCTTCCTTGGATGACAGTTCCGAGTCTATGACGCCGGCGGAAGCTGCTATGGCTCTTCGTGACTATTGGGAACTCGGCACCGGCCCGCTGCGTCACTTAACGCTCACCATGGAGCACAACGGAATTCTGGTGACGTGTCCTTCCTTTGACCACGACGGGCAAGCTCCGGTACGCGTGGACGCATTTTCTACCTCAGCACTTGAACGTCCCATCGTCGTCACTACTTTGGAGCGGGCAAAGTCCGTGTATCGGCATCGCTTTACCTGTGCGCATGAGCTCGGTCATCTTGTCCTGCACCGCGATGTGGTACCAGGAGATCCAAGGCAGGAACGGGAAGCCGACGCGTTTGCTGCCGAGTTGTTGACGCCGCGAGCCGAGATCGAGCCCCTGCTGCCATCCACGATGAACCTAGCCCGTCTAGGAAGGGTAGGGCTCGAATGGGGGGTCTCAACAGAATCCCTAATTCGGCGAATGCAAGAAGTCAAAGGAATTGCGGATGTGTCCGTGCGCCGCGCCTATCAAAAGATTCGCGAGCAAAATCGTTTGGGAACGCGACAGGATCCTACAACCGCGGATTCTTCAGGTGAACAACCGTCGTTGCTGAGGGAAGCTATGTCCGTTGCAGAACAAAATGGCTTTTCAACCGTGGATTTAGCAAATGAGCTTCGTTGGCCCATCCAGCGAGTCAGGGAGCTCTTGGGCATCCAGGAGACTCGGCCCCGGCTCCGCCTCGTACATGGCTAACCCCAAATTTCAACATGGCCGGCGGCTTGGACGGGCCTCGGCTAGCGCAGAGGCTAGAACCAACGACGACGGAATCTGATAAGTATGGCTTTCCAAGGTCAGACTAAGAGCGCCGTTCAGCAGTTTTCTTTGCTGGACTGGACGAGCTCTATCTAGGAGGTGCGTTCATGCACCAGCCCACGGTGAGGACGGAGTATTCGATGGCGACGAGGGCCTCGTTGCGCCTGCTTCGGGCTGTGATGCCGCGGTATTTTGCATCCAGTTAGGTGTTCTTGGACTGTGCGCGGAAGGCAGCACGGGACGCGCACACCTGACATGCGAGTTGCAGGGCGGCATGTCGCAGACAGCGGGGAGGGCAATCGTCGAGATCACTAGCCCCTTGTTTCGTTTATTTCGTTTATAGGTTAATCTGCATATATACGAGATGACGAAGGGAA
The DNA here is from genome assembly GCF_018613875.1 of Arthrobacter sp. ISL-28. GTDB lineage: Bacteria > Actinomycetota > Actinomycetes > Actinomycetales > Micrococcaceae > Arthrobacter. The sequence goes on from NZ_JAGGPJ010000009.1 coordinate 72,235, forward strand.
GGAGAGAGCACATGCCTAACAACTCAACGCCCCCGGCCTATCCCCATGGAAATGACTCCGAGCTCGCTCGTGAGGCGCTCAAAACCTTACGACGTGCGGTCGAGGCGCACGCGGATCCCCAGCAGCCCGTGGCGATGAAAGTTGAGGACGGCGGACAGCTTGAGATGCCTCGAGCGGCGGCGGACTTAATGATGAGGATCCTTGGGAAAATGGCAGCAGGCCAAGGAGTTACTGTTGTGCCGATGAATGCGGAGTTGACCACGCAACAGGCCGCCGACATCCTGAACGTTTCGCGCCCATACCTGGTGGGACTTCTTGAGTCGGGTGAAATTCAGCATCGAATGGTGGGTACGCATAGGCGAGTCCTTGCCGTATCCCTCTACGACTACAAACGCCGTACAGCTGTAGCTCAGAAAGATGCAGCCGATGAGCTGTCGGCGTTGGGGCAGGACATGGGGATTATCTAGAGTGGTTTTCACGGTCATCTACGACGCGAACGTGCTGTATCCAAGCATGCTGAGGGACCTCTTGATACGGGTCGCGCAAGCAGGGCTAGTACAAGCCCGCTGGACCGAGACGATTTTGGATGAGACCTTTCGCAATCTGAAAAATAATCGGCCGGACTTGGATCCTGCAAAGCTCGATCGCACACGAACCTTGATGTGTGCTGCAGTAGCAGACTGCCTTGTCACTGGTTACGAGCCCCTGGAACAGGTCTTCGCGAATCTTCCCGACCCAGGGGATGCGCACGTGATGGCCGCCGCCCTTAAGGTACATGCTCAGGTGATCGTGACCAACAACTTGAAGCACTTTCCAGAGGAAACGCTGACCCCTTGGGGCATGGAGGCAAAGCACCCAGATGACTTTCTCATGGATCAGTTCCATCTAGATGCGGTGGAACTCCACGTCGCCATACGAAACATCTCGGAGGCCTGTAGGAATCCGCCTCTCGACGTCAATGACGTTCTGGATCGGCTTGACTTGGAAGGAATGCCGCAAATCGCTGCCGCTCTTCGCCGCTAGCAGATCGTAGCGATCCCGGTTGCTCTGCAAGCAGAGGTGATCTTCCTTTCCCAAGCGGCCAGGAAGGAAAGACGCTCAAGGGCCGGTGTTGATGCCACGCGATTCGGGACGGAT
>NZ_JAGGPJ010000010.1 GCF_018613875.1 Arthrobacter sp. ISL-28
AACCCGGCCCGCAAACCCGGACCCTCCCTCAGAACCCGGACCGTAAACCCTGACCCTCCCGGAACCATCTGGCAGCATCACACCACAACACGCCAATGGTGAGGGAGGGTCGGCCCAAACCCGGGCGAAAAGTGAGGGAGCGTCGGGCCAAACCCGGCGAATGGTGAGGGAGCGTCGGGCCAAACCCGGGCCAAAAGTGAGGGAGCGTCGGGCCAAACCCGGCGAATGGTGAGGGATGGTCGGGCCAAACCCGGGCGAAAGGTGAGGGAGCGTCACTCATTAACACCCACCCGGGTTTCGACAGGCTCAACCAGCGAGAGTCCCACTGTCCGACAGCTTCAAAAAAGCGACGCCCATCGCTGATCGAGCCAGTCGAGATCCACAGGATTAACCAACGGTTTTCAGGTTGTAGAGTTGATCCCCATGGAAAACCTCTTCAGCCACGCACCCGGCCCCGGCGCCAACGAGCCTGATCCCGCCGTCGATCTGGATCCCGTTATCTGCACGTTGGTGGTTCCTGGTTCCGTTTCCCGGGCGTTCACAGGGTTCACGGACCATACCCACCTCTGGTGGCCCATGGAAACCAACAGCGTTTTCGGGCCTGGGTCGTATGTGGAGTTTGAAGAGAACCTGATCCTTGAGACGGCGGACGATGGCAGAACCACCACGTGGGGAACCATCGATGACTGGCAGCCTCCGTTGTCGTTCCACGCGTCCTGGTATCCGGGCACCACTGCCCTATGGTCCACGGAGCTCAGGGTCGCGTTCAGGGCCGTGAATGAAGGCACTGAGGTGCGGGTAGTTCACGATGGCTGGGAGGGCGCAGAAGATCCCACAGTCACGCGCGCGAGCTACGAAAAGGGCTGGCCGGAAATCCTCGAACGGTTTGCAAGGTTCATGGGCGGCGACGCAGCGTAACCGCGCAGGCTATCCTCTTGGCGGCGGCACAGCCGTGCTCGACCTGATGATGAAGTTCGTCGGGTATTCGGTATCCACCACGGGACGGTCCGCACCGCCGTCGAGCCCCTCCAGCAGCAGGCGCACTGCCATTTCCCCCTGGCCCCGCGGATCCTGGTCAACGGTGGTGAGGCCGAAGAGTTCACCGAGCTCGTGGCCGTCCAGCCCGATGACGGACAGATCATCAGGGACCCGGAGCCCGAAGTCGCGGGCGGCGAGGATGACACCGATGGCCATCTCGTCGGAAGCGGCGAAGACGGCAGTAGGACGCTCCGCCGGGCTGCCAAGCAGCTGCCGGGCGGCCGCGTAACCGCCCTGGATAGTGAAGTCCGCCGGAACGATCCACTCCGGCCGGACTTCATGCCCTGCACCCCGCATCGCCTTTTCAAACCCTGCGAGCCGGGTTCCGGCAATCTTGAAGTCCTGTTCGTCCACCGCGTCGCCGGTCAGGTGCGCGATCTTGGTATGGCCCAGCCGGATGAGGTGGTTCACCGCCGCCTCAGCGAGGCCGTGATCGTCGATGCGGATGGTCGAGGCGCCCTGCAGCGGCCCGCCGATGCCCACGATGGGCCGGTGCACGGCCAGCATTTGCCGGATCTCCGACTCGGAGAGGGCCAGTGAAACCGCTATGACCGCATCCACTCGCTTCCGGAGCAGGAAGTCCTTGAGGATGCTCTGACGGCGCGCTGAGCCCTCGCTGACGTTGTACAGCGTCAGGTCGTAGCCGGCGTCGAGCAGCGATGCCGAGACCCCTTCCACGACAGAGGAGAAGTACCACCGATGAACGGAGGGGACAACAATCCCGATGTTGTAGTTCCGGCCTGAGGCGAGGCTCGAGGCTTGGTAGGACGGAACGAAGCCGAGGTCGGCGGCTGCCGCCTGGGCGCGCGCGCGGCTCGTCGGCGAGACGTTGCCCTTGCCGCTCAAGGCCCGCGAAACGGTGGCTATGGAGAGCCCGGCGCGTTCCGCGACGTCCTTGATGCCGGCCATGTGTTTTTAGTTCTCCGTGTCCTCTGCTGAAATCCTCAACCAAACGGTCTCCCCAGAGCCTAATCCATGCCAGCCGTCGGCGTATTCGGAGGCCTTGGAGGCGCTGCGCAGCAGCACCTCACCCGCGGGCAGCTCGAGGGTGTCCTGGCCGACGTTCATGACCACCAGGACGTTGCCGTTGAGGAACCCCAGCGCCGAACTGGTGCACCACTCTTCAGCCCAGGACAGGGAGCCGCGCCCCAGCTTGAGTTCGCGGCGTGCCTTAAGCATGCGGCGGTACAGGTTCAAGTGCGACGACGGGTCCCCGGCCTGGGCGTCCCGGGCCAGCTCGGCGAAACTCGCCGGCTGCGGCAGCCAAGGGTCCTGGCCCGAGCCGAAACCGTGGTGCGGCTCCGACGCCCGCCAGGGCAGCGGGACGCGGCAGCCGTCACGGCCCAGCCGTGCGCCGCCAGTCCGGGCGAACGTGGGATCCTGCCGCTGATGGTCGGGGATTTCGATGCCGTCCGGAAGGCCGAGCTCTTCGCCCTGGTAGAGGTAGGCACCGCCGGGCAGGCCCAGCATGAAGAGGGTTGCAGCCGCGGCCCTGGTCCTGCCCAGGTCGTGGTCCGGCTGCGGGTCCGCTGGGCCGATTCCGTCGCCTTCGCGGGGGCTCGACCAGTAGTAGCCGAAGCGGGTGGCGTGCCGCACGACGTCGTGGTTTGAAAGTACCCACGTGCTGGGTGCGCCGACAGAATCAAGCGAAGTCAGGGATTCTGTGATGACGTGGCGCAGCCGGTGGATGTCCAGCCCTGCGTGAAGGTAGGGGAAATTAAAGGCCTGGTGCATCTCGTCGGGCCGGACCCACTCCGCCAGCCGGGGCAGCGGCTCCACATTGGCCTCGGCGCACAAGATGCGGTCAGGGCCATACTCTTCGAGAATCCGGCGCCAGTTCCGGAAAATGTCGTGCAGGGCCGGCTGGCCGAACATGGGGGCTTCGTTCCCCGGAAAGCCATCGGTGCTGCTGCCGTCAGCGCGCCCGCCCCAAGCCGGAAGCCCGGGTGCCTTGACCAGCGCATGGGCGACGTCGACACGGAAGCCTGAGACCCCGCGGTCCAGCCAGAAGCGCAGCACTCGCTCGAACTCGTCGTGGACGGCTTGGTTGTCCCAGTTGAAGTCAGGCTGAGAGGAGTCGAAGAGGTGCAGATACCACTGGCCCGGCGCACCGTTTGCCTCCGTGATGCGCGTCCAGGCCGGTCCGCCGAAGTGTGACTGCCAGTTGTTGGGCGGTTCCTCGCCGTCAGCTCCCGTGCCGTCGCGGAAGATGAACATATCCCGTTCCCGGCTTCCCGGCCATGCGGCAAGTGCAGCCTGGAAATCCCGGTGCTGGTCCGAACAGTGGTTGGGAACGAGGTCCACGATCACCCGGATGCCCAGCCGGTTGGCTTCGGAAATCATTCCGTCGAAGTCGCCCAGCGTGCCGAACAGTGGGTCCACATCGCAGTAATCGCTGACGTCATAGCCGGCGTCGCGTTGCGGGGAGCGGTAGAACGGCGAGAGCCATACCGCGTCGATGTCCAGTTCGGCCAGTTGTTCAAGCTCGGCAGTGATGCCGGCAAGGTCGCCGATGCCGTCCCCGTTCAGGTCCCGGAAAGAGCGCGGGTACACCTGGTAGATGACGGCCGAGCGCCACCAGCCATGGGCGTTGTCCGGGGCATGAACCGGGGTGAAGGTTCCCGACCGGGGCGACGCTGCGTGCAGGAGTGAGTCAACAGACATTGGGCCAGCTTAGAGGCGCGGACTGCCGAAATGAAAGCGTTTCCAGTCCCTGTTGCCTTGACAATTTCCGTAATGCGCATGCTGCTGTCCGTCAGAACCTTAACTGGACTGGAAGCGTTTGCACTGCAGAAGGGTCCGATGCAGCTCACGGGAAGGGGCCCGCATCTAGACTGGGAGGCACGCGTGACCGAAACGGGAGACCCAATGAGCAGCATCGTCGATGAACTCACTTCAATCCTCGGACCAGGAAAAGTTGTCCAGGACCCTGCCGTGCTGGCTGCCTACGCCGTGGACCAGGCGCCGGTGCTTGACTACCAGCAGCCGCTCGCGGTGGTCTTCGCAGAGTCGGTGCCTGACGTCCAAGCGGCGGTCAAAAGCTGTGCTGCGCGCCAGGTTCCGCTGGTGGCGCGCGGGGCCGGAACGGGTGTCTCCGGCGGGGCGCACGCCATTGAAGGCTCGGTCGTCCTGAGCCTGGAACGGATGAACCGGATACTGAACCTGAATCCGGACGACGAGACCGCCGTCGTGGAACCGGGGGTGATCAATGCAGACCTCAACGATGCTGCCGCCAGGCACGGCCTGATGTTCGCACCGGACCCGGCGAGTTTCAGGATCTCCACGATCGGGGGCAATGTGGCCACGAACGCCGGCGGGCTGCGGTGCGCCAAGTACGGCGTGACACGCGACTCGGTACTGGCGCTGGACGTCGTGCTCGCCGACGGTTCCCTCATACACACCGGCCACCAGACCTTCAAGGGCGTGGCGGGCTACGACCTGACGGGCTTGTTCGTCGGATCCGAAGGGACCCTGGGCATCGTGGTTGGTGTAACCGTGCGGCTCAAGTACCTGCCGCGCGAGGTGCATACCATCGCCGCGTTCTACCCCGATTTCCGGCAGGCCGCCGCCGGCGTCCTCGCAGTGGGCAAGGCCCGCGTACAGCCAGCCATCATGGAACTGCTCGACGGCGGGTCGCTCGCCCAGCTGGACGAGATCCACGGCTCGGATCTGGCCGCACGGGGCGCATCCCTCCTGCTCATCCAGACCGACGGGTTCGGGGCTGCGGCGGAGGCCGCCGTCGTGCGTGACGTTCTTGCCGCGGGCGGCGCCGTGGTGACCAGCGAAGCAAACGAGGAAGCCGAACAGCTGGTGGAACTGCGGCGCAACAGCCGCGGCGTCGAAGTGGACGACCAGTACCGGGTGGGGGAGGACGTGGCGGTGCCCCGCTCCCGGCTGGTGGATTACGTGGCAGCCCTCGAATCACTGGCCGAGGTCCACGCCGTGAAGCTCAAGGTGGTGGCCCACGCCGGCGATGGAAACCTGCATCCCACGTTTTGGGTGGACCGCGTGAATGACCTTGTGGACGCCGACGCCATGCTGCGGCTGAACAAGGCCCTGGACGCATCAATTGCCGTCGCCCTGGACATGGGCGGCACCATCACGGGGGAGCACGGCATCGGGCAGTACAAGCTGCGCTGGCTGAGTCTCGAGCAGCCCGAATCCATTCGTGTCCTGCAGCGTCGCGTCAAGGAACTCTTCGACCCGGCAGGGATTCTGAATCCGGGGAAGGCTATTTAACCCAGCCGTGCCACCATCAGTCGTCTGAGTCCGGGTACTCGTCGATGGATTCGTCGGCTCCGTACCGGGACTCCTCGGTTTCCACATCCAGGATCTTCAGCATTGCGGTGTCCGGGTTGAGCATGATGGCAGCCTCGTCGCGGCGGTGGCGCAGGATGGAGTCGATATAGGACTGCACAGCTTCTGCCAGCGGAATATGGCGCTCCTGCTTTTCGGACATGTACCAGCGGTGCTCCAGCACCTCGTGCACGGCCTCTGCCGGCTCCAGCTTTCCGGAGAGGTCGCGGGGGATCGAGCGCACGATCGGCTCAAAGATCTGGCTGACCCAGAGGTGGGCGCTGTACTCCTCATCCATCTCGGGATTGTTGTCGGCGCGGAACGAGTCCATGTCGTTGAGCAGGCGCCGGGCCTGGTTCTCCTGGGCGTCCAGCCCGGTGAGGCGGAGCAAGCGCCGCTGGTGATGCCCGGCGTCCACGACCTTCGGCTGCAGCTGGATCGTGGAACCGTTCTGGGTGGTCTTGATGGCATATTCCTCGACGTCGAAGCCCAGCTCGTTGAGGCGGCGGATGCGGGCGCCCACACGCCAGCGTTCGCCCAGCTCGAACGATTCCTTCTCGGTCAGTTCAGCCCAGAGCCGGCGGTAGCTGTCCATGATGAGCTCGCTCGTGGCCACCGGGTCCACCTTCTCCTCAATCAGGCCGCCGTCGAGGAGGTCCATGAGCTCGCCCGCGATGTTCACGCGCGCAATCTCGAGGTCGTACTCTCGCTGGCCCGTGGAGAGGTCCGGATAGAGTTCGCCGGTCTCCGCATCCACCAGGTAGGCGGCAAAGGCGCCGGCGTCGCGGCGGAACAGCGTGTTGGAGAGCGAAACGTCGCCCCAGTAGAAGCCGATGAGGTGGAGCCTCACCATCAGCAGCGCCTGCGCGTCGATGAGCCTGGTCAGGGTGTCCTTGCGCAGCATCTGCGAGAAGAGCGCGCGGTAGGGCATGGAGAACTTCAGGTGGCGGGTGACCAGCACCGGGTTCAGGGGCCTGCCGTCGGGGGTGGTGCGCCCGGTGATGACGGCAACGGGCTCCACGCACGGAACGTCCAGCCGGGCCAGCTTCCGGAGCATGTGGTACTCGTGCCGGGCCACGTGCTCGGACGTTTCCTTAATGGCGATGACGGAGCCGCCCAGGTGCGCGAACCGGACGATGTGCCTCGAGATACCGCGGGGGAGCGCAGCCAGGTTCTCGGCCGGCCAGTCCTCGAGCGCAATGTGCCAGGGCAGGTCCAGCAGTTCGGGATCAGCCGCAGCCGCCGTGATGTTCAGGGAACTGGAGACCGAGGACGCTTTGTCGTCGTTGGCGCTGGCGGCCTCGAACCTCGGCAGCTTGCCGATCTGCCCGTAGTCGGTGGGTTCGTCGTGCCACTGGGCGCTGTATTCCTCGGTCATGGGTCAATTCTTCCGTACATAGGGCGGCATGCCTAAAACAATGTCAGGTCGCCGGTGCTTAAACGCCCGACGGCGGCCCTTCCGGTTGGGAGGGCCGCCGTCGTTCATTTTGTGCTGTGGAGCGAGCCTAGGGAGCCGGTGGGTGGGCCCACGCCGGTGGGGACTAGTCGCCCAGGCGCTCGCCGGTCTTGGTGTCGAACAGGTGCACGTGGCCGGACTGCGGACGGACCCAGATGGACTCGCCCTTCATCGGAGGCCTGCGGCCGTCGACGCGTGCCACGATGTCGTGGCTCTTGCCGTCCAGCATGGTGTGGCCGTAGACGTAGGCGTCGGCGCCGAGCTCTTCGACGACGTCGACCTCAACCTGCAGGCCGTCGCCCTGCGGCGCGGTCTCGAGGTCCTCGGGGCGGGTGCCCAGCGTCACGGTGCTGCCGTGAGCCTCTTCGAGGACGTTGCGCGGTACGGGGTAAACGGTGCCACCGAACTGCACGCCGCCGTCGACGACCGGGAGTTCGAGCAGGTTCATGGCGGGGGAGCCGATGAAGCCGGCAACGAAGACGTTCTTCGGGCGGTCGTACAGGTTGCGGGGGGTGTCCACCTGCATCAGCAGTCCGTCCTTGAGCACTGCGACGCGGTCACCCATGGTCATTGCTTCGACCTGGTCGTGGGTCACGTAGACAGTGGTGACGCCCAGGCGGCGGGTAAGGGACGCAATCTGGGTGCGGGTCTGGACACGGAGCTTGGCGTCCAGGTTGGACAGCGGCTCATCCATGAGGAAGACCTGCGGGTTACGGACGATTGCACGGCCCATGGCAACACGCTGGCGCTGACCACCGGAAAGTGCCTTCGGCTTGCGGTCCAGGTACGGCTCAAGGTCAAGGAGCTTGGCAGCTTCACGGACGCGCTCGGCACGCTCTTCCTTGCTGACGCCTGCGATCTTCAGGGCGAAGCCCATGTTGTCCGCCACGGTCATGTGAGGGTACAGGGCGTAGTTCTGGAAAACCATGGCGATGTCGCGGTCCTTGGGCGGAACGTCGGTGACATCGCGGTCGCCAATGAGGATACGGCCGGCGTTCACATCTTCCAGGCCTGCGAGCATGCGCAGGGAAGTGGACTTACCGCAACCGGAGGGTCCAACGAGGACCAGAAATTCGCCGTCGGCGATTTCGATGTTGAGCTTGTCAACAGCGGGCTTCTCTGTGCCCGGGTACAGACGCGTAGCGTTATCAAAAGTAACTGTTGCCACAGTTATCAATCCCTTCACCGGCAGGTACGTGCCGGACGATCCGTTGTGAATGGTTCATGTAATTCAGTTATGTACTGCATGATGTACTCCCCGGCCGAAGCCGAGGAGCATCGCGTGACGCCGCACGGTTCCTGTGCGCCACATCACACCCAGAGTATGTCAGATTTATCTTTAATAGTTGCAAATGTTACGCGTGTCACACGTGAGATGCGGCACGCGGCCGTGGCCCCGGAGGTGGTCAGGACGGTGATTCCACGGCCCTGCGCCGCTCCCGGAGCAGGGTTTCCAGCAGTTCCGCCACATGCACGGGAGCCTCAACGCGGAACTGCGCCTGGGTGAAATCGAGACCCACCTTGATGCCGACGTCGTCAGGACCCAGGCGGCCCAAGGCGTCTTCGTCAGTGGTGTCGTCGCCGGCGAAGACGACCGCGGTGGCGCCTGTGGCCTGCCTGAGGAAGTCGACGCCCTCGCCTTTGGAGGCGTGGACGACCGACGTTTCCAGGACCCTCTTGCCGTTCTTGAGATAGACACCCTCGCGGTCCTGCAGTGCCGTACGCGCGGCCGATACAGCGTCTTCTGCAACGTCATCCTCGGCCAGCCGGGTGTGCAGCACAACGCCGGCGGGTTTCTCCTCCAGGAGCGTGCCGGGAGCGAGCTCCACAATTGATTCCAGGATGCTGCGGACGTCGGCGAGGATCTCCAGCTGTTCGGGGTCGAGCGTGAGCGGCGCCGAGCCCGGGCCAAGCCAGGCCTCGGCGCCGTGGCTGCCGATAAGCAGCGTCTCGTCAGGCGGCGAGGCCACCGCGCGCAGGCTGGCGAGTGCCCTGCCTGAAATGAGTGCCGTCGTCGTCCGCGGAAGTGCCGAGAGTTCCGCGAAGGCCGCCGCCGAGCGGGGCAGCGGACGGGCGTCGCCCGCGTGGTCCACGAGCGGTGAGATGGTGCCGTCGAAATCCATGGCAATCAGCAGGTGTTCGGTGCCCGCGATGCGCTGCACGGCCTCGAGCAGCTCCGGTGGAAGCGTCAGCGGGGCGTTTTCCCGGGGTCGCGCAGGGTCTGTCTCAGGAGTCATCGCGGACCACCTTCTCATTGAGCGCGTGCAGGAAGTCCGCGGACCAGTGGTCCACGTCGTGGTCCAGGATCTGCTTGCGCATGGAACGCATGCGGCGGGCGGACTCCTTCGGCGACATCCTGACCGCCCGCATCACAGCATCCTTCAGTCCGTCAATATCGTGCGGGTTCATCAGGAGCGCCTGTTTGAGCTGGTCCGCAGCGCCTGCGAATTCACTGAGGACCAAGGCGCCGTCGTTTTGCGTCCGGGCCGTGACGTATTCCTTGGCCACGAGGTTCATGCCGTCGCGCAGGGCCGTGACAAGCATGACGTCTGCGGCTAGGTAGAGGGCCACCATCTCTTCGATGGGGTAGCTGTGGTGCAGGTACCGGACGGCCGTGTTCTCGATGGTGTCGTAGGTTCCGTTGATGTGGCCCACGGTTCCTTCGATCTCTTCGCGCAGCAGGCGGTACTGTTCCACGCGCTCGCGGCTCGGGCTGGCCACCTGAATCAGGGTCGCATCGCCCACGGTGAGTTTGCCCTCGTTGAGGAGCTCTTCATAGGCCTTGAGCCGGTGCCGGATGCCTTTGGTGTAGTCCAGCCGGTCAACGCCGAGCAGGATGGTCTTGGGGTTGCCGAGGTCGTGGCGGATCTGCCGCGAGCGTTCAATGATTTCGGGCTTCTGGGCCAGTTCGGTGATGTGCCGGACGTCGATGGAGATGGGGAAGGCCTGTGCGCGGGCGATATGTGTGATGCCGCCGTCCTGACCCTTGACGTGGACCTGCTGCTGCTTGACGCTGGCGCCGAGGAAGCGGCGGGCAGAGCGCATGAAGTTGCCGGCGTCGCTGCTGCGCTGGAAGCCCACGAGGTCGGCCCCGAGCAGTCCGTCGATGATGGCCTGGCGCCAGGGAAGCTGGGCGAAGATCTCCGGCGGGGGAAAGGGGATGTGGTTGAAGAAGCCGATCCGCAGGTCCGGCCGCGCCTCGCGCAGCATGCGCGGCATGAGTTGAAGCTGGTAGTCCTGGACCCACACCGTGGCGCCCTGGTCAGCATGGCGGACGACGGCGTCCGCGAACCTTCTGTTGACCTTGCGGTAGGAATCCCACCAGGTTCTGTGGAACTCCGGCGGCGCGATGACGTCGTGGTAGAGCGGCCACAGGGTGGAGTTGGAAAAGCCTTCGTAATACAGCTCGAAGTCGTCGTTGCTCAACTGGACCGGCACCAGGTCCATGCCGCCGTGGCTAAAGGGACTGATTGTTTCGTCAGGAGCGCCGTGCCAGCCAACCCAGGCGCCGTCGGTCTTGGCCATCATCGGAGCGAGGGCGGTCACCAGGCCGCCAGGGGAACGCCGCCACCCTGAGCCGTCATCGCCCTGTTCCCCCGGGGCGCAGCGGTCTACGGGCAGGCGATTGGACACCACCATGAAGTCGTAGGTAGTGACGTCGGAGCTGTCCGCTGACCAAGCCCCGTTTTCCGCTTGTTCGTCCGGATTTTCGCGTTCAGGTCGTTGCATTGCGCTCCCTGGGGTTGCTTGTGGCTCTAATCCCACCCTATCGGGCGGGGAATCTTCCCTGCTATTCGTCCGTTGGGCAGCCTGAAGGAATACTTGAAAGCGCAAGCTCTGGGGCTACCCCTAAAATGGGAGAGTTGCCCCTGGGTGATCAGCACCTGTCCGATCGACACGAGGAACTAATGAGCCCCGCAAACGAAGCCCGCAAGTCCAAAGCTGAACGCACGGCAGAGGCCCGCGAGAAAGCCCGCCAGATCCGTGAAGCGCAGCTGAAGAAGGACAAGCGGAACAAGTTGCTCATCGGCTGGGGCATCGTCGTTGCGGTGGTTGCCATCCTTGCCGTGGTGGCACTCGTGGTCACCTCGAACATCCGGAACAACGCGCCGGTCGCGGACCAAGGACCCACGCCGGCCAACGGCAACGTGCACGGCGGCGTCACGCTGCTGAAAGGCACCGAGGTCGCCAAGACCGAGCCTGCGACTGTCAATGTCGCAGACCTCCCGGAAGCTCCGGCGTCACCCCCCGCGACGATCAAGGCCCCAGACGCGGAAGCAGAAGCCGGTAAGCCGGTGAAGGTGGTGCTCTACATCGACTTCATCTGTCCCGTCTGCAAGAACTTCGAGACACAGTACGGCGAGACCCTCACGACTCTCCGCAACGAAGGAAAGATCTCCGTGGAATACCGCGCGCTGGGATTCCTGGACAGCCGCTCCACTACCAACTACTCCTCGCGCGCGGCTGCGGCCTCGGCCTGCGTTGTCAACGAGTCCCCGGAAAAGTACGCGGACTTCGTGAACGCCCTGTTTGAGAAGCAGCCCGCCGAGGGCGGCGCGGGGCTGTCCGACAATGATCTCAAGAAGATGGCCACCGAAGTGGGCGCCAAGAGCATTGACACGTGCGTCGAAGAAAAGACCTACCGCCCGTGGGTGAAGTACACCACCCAGGAAGCGGCTGCCATTGGTGTCGCCGGCACGCCGACCGTCCTTGTTGACGGCAAGCAGTGGGGCAAGGGAGACAGCGCCCAGACCGAATTCCCGGCCTTCGTCGAGGCAGCGATCAAGGCCAAGGCATAGCCTCGGCAGTTGGATTTGAACAGTGGTGGCCCGCTTCCCGGATTCTTCCGGAAAGCGGGCCATTCCCGTTTTTACCTGCGGGCAGTCCTTGGGCTAACCTTGACTAGCATCGTTACGGCGCACGCCTGACGGGCGCGCCTCCTTAGCTCAGTTGGCCAGAGCACCGCTCTTGTAAAGCGGGGGTCGTCGGTTCGAATCCGACAGGGGGCTCCACGACAGCGCTAATTCGCTGATACCCACCCTTCCGGAGGCCGTGAGGGGAAGCCAGCAGAGCCGAGCATTGACAGGACCATGCTGGCAGCAGTGAGGCTATCCGAGCACAGCCTCGCTGTGGTGGCACTGCTCCTCCATTAGTGGCCCCGACGCACGATATCGGCAAAGCCGAGGGGAGGGCAGGGCGCCTCATTTCTCCGCATCGATTTCGTCCAACAGATCCTTGGCCGCCTTGCGGATGTCGTCGTGGTCATACTGCGCTGCCCGGCTCTCCAGCGAAATGATGGCGCAGCGGTGGACTTTCTTGAAATCGCCGAAGGGAAAACTGACGCTTCCCTTGGTGCCCTCCGACTGTTCGCGGTCAATGCCAAGATGCCACTTCGAGAACTCCTCGAACCCGTGCTTGTCGATGAACGAGTTTTCGTCGTCCGTGGACGGCGCATGTTCGCTCCAGTCGTCGCGGATGTCCCGTTCGACCTTCCCCTTTTTTACGAGATCGCGGGCAAGTTCCAATGCTTTGCGGTTCAGTTTCGTGGCCATTTGGTGCCTCCGCACTGCTGAGGGAGTTGGACGGGATTGAATTGCAGCTGGCGGTGGCCGAGTTGGCGGATCCGCCTCCACGCTCCTGCCACACGTCTAGGCTAGAACCGCCGACGGGGGCCCGCCAGTATGCTTGCCAGTTGAAGCGGAAACCTGTTCGTTCCCGGCCCGGACTTCGCGCCTTCTCTGCCCCCTCGCGGGGGTTAACCAGGCGGAGACGGCGCTGAAACGTCCCGACAACACGCGCAGCCTACCGTGGCACCATGACTACAGACCTGCTGACGAGGATCTGGAACGGCGCCATTGACGCCTTGTCCGCCCATCATCTTCCCGATACCGCTGAGCAAGCCGCTGATGCCCTCCAGCAGGTCACGCGCTGGACCTGGCTGCCCGCCCTAAGCGGAGTCGCCGTGGCCGGAGAACATGCCCGCCGCGCCCACGAAACCGTGGCCGGCGGGGACCCCGAATAGCCCTTGGATTAGCCTCGGCGCGCGGCTGACTGTCGCGTTGCGCACACTAGTCTTCCAATCGTTGCTTTATCACCTAAACTGCTTCACTGAGGTGCCTGAAATGGCGCTGTGCAGCAACGAAAGTGAACAACGCTATGGCTACCGATTACGACGCTCCACGCAAGACAGAAGAAGAGTCTCCCTCCGAATCGCTGGAGGCCCTTCAGGCGTCCCGCGGCGGTGGCGCCCAGACCGCTGTTATCGACGTCGACGAGAACGACACCGCTGAAGGCATCGACCTTCCGGGCGCAGATCTTTCCGGCGAAGAACTGACGGTCATTGTTGTTCCCGAGCAGTCCGACGAGTTCACCTGCTCATCCTGCTTCCTGGTCCGCCACCGGTCCCAGGTCGCAAAGGAAAAGAACGGCCTGAAGTACTGCCGCGACTGCGAAGGCTGATCCTTCCCAGGCGCGGGCCATCCATAGCAGCAAGGGAACGCGAGACGCCGGCACGCCCCACAGGGGAAAGCCGGCGCCTCGCTTTTTTGCCCCGCCGCAGGTGCGGAGGATACCGGCCGTTATGAGCGGTAACGGGCATATGGAGAAAGGGCAACGAATGCCTCTCAAAGCCCTCAAAAACTATCCCGGAATTACAGTCCCGTAATCGGTTTCCGGTGAGATTAACGGTTGTGACCCGAACCGGAAACATCCCTCGTTTCGTGGCAACGGCGATCCTACGCTTGAGCTATCCAATCACTCGAGGGGGTGGCCACAATGAAAAAAATCTATGCCTGGCTGACAGCTATCCTTATGGCTGTCGGACTAGGCCTAATGGCTCCGGGGTCCGCCTCCGCAGCCTCCTATTGCGGACTCGTCTGGGGCTCGTTGGCAAAGTCCAACCAGGCCATGGGCGCCGCAGCAGTCACCAATGTGCGGTCTGGGCAGCACTACTGCTTTGACCGGCTGGTGATCGATTTTAAGGGGAAAACGAAGGGCTACAACGTCCGCTACGTGTCCCAGGTAGTACAGGATGGTTCCGGCCTTCCCATCAAGCTGAGGGGCGGCGCGTTCCTTCAGGTCACAGCCCATTCACCGGCCTATGACAACGCCACGGGCAAGGCCACCTTCATTCCGGCCAACCCGTCAGAGGTGACCAAGGTGTCCGGGTACCAGACGTTCAGGCAGGTGGCCTGGGCAGGCAGCTTCGAAGGCTACACCACGCTGGGGCTCGGAGTCCGTGCCCGATTGCCGTTCAAAGTGTTCACCCTTGACGGTCCGGGCTCGGGATCCAGGCTCGTCATCGATGTCGCCCACCACTGGTGACAGGCCAGGCTCTGCAGCCCCGTGAGCCCCGAACACGCGAGCATCTGACCGGGATTACCGAATAAAGCAAGCGATGCCCCGTCACCCGGACAGCCGGGGGACGGGGCATCGCTTTGGTGTGGTGCGGAGCGGCCGTGGAGGTTCTAGTCCGGGACCACCAGCGCCGGGGTGTCCTGGCGGATGGTCTCCCCGCGGAAGAACCCCGGCCGCAGCCGGGCCTGACCGAGCATGAACACCAGTCCCAGGGCAAGGATGCCTACGCCCAGCACGAAGACGAGGCCTACACCGAACACTTCCGAGCCGCTGCCGAACTCCGGGGCCCAACTGTCCGCCGCGGTCTGCAGGAACACGACGGTCAGCCCAATCCCGCCCAGCAGCGGGCAGAGCAGCCGCAGCAGGAAGTTGCGGGCGCTGCTGAAGACGCTGTTGCGGAAGTACCAGGCGCAGGCGAAGGCCGTGAGTCCGTAGTAGAAGCAGATCATCAGGCCCAGCGCCAGGATGGTGTCGTTGAGGACGTTTTCGCTGACCACATGCATCACCGCGTAGAACCCTGCCGACAGGATACCGGCCGCGACGGTAGCGAATGCCGGCGTCGAAAATTTCCTGCTGAGGTGACTGAACCGCGGGGGCAGCGCGCCGTAGTGCGCCATGGCGAGCAGGCTGCGCGACGGTGAGGTGAACGTGGATTGGAGCGAGGCCGCCGAGCTGGAGAGCACCGCCAGCGACATCAGGATGGCGAACGGACCCATGACGGGCGAGGCGAGAGCGGTGAAGACATTGGCGTGGTTGTCCTCGTTGTTCAGGCCGATCCCGGTGTCGCCGACGCCGGCGAACATCATGGTTGCGATGGTCACCAGCAGGTAGATGCCCAGGACGACGACGGCGGTCAGCGTGCCGGCCAACCCGGCGGTCTTCTTACCGTTCGACGTTTCCTCGTTGACGGTCAGGCA
This sequence comes from Arthrobacter sp. ISL-28, assembly GCF_018613875.1. Taxonomy (GTDB): domain Bacteria; phylum Actinomycetota; class Actinomycetes; order Actinomycetales; family Micrococcaceae; genus Arthrobacter. Next base: position 15,064 of record NZ_JAGGPJ010000010.1, read on the forward strand.
AACATCCCAGCCCCAGTAGACGAAGATGGACAGCGAAATGCCGGCGGCGACCTGGCCGAAGGTCTCGATCCTGGTGACGTCGAACCACTCCCAGCTGAACGGGATGGCGGTCCCGGAGGAGGACCAGTTGGCGAAGGCCATGGCCACGAACAGGCCCAGCACCAGGAGCTGGAAGCCCACCAGCCCGTACTGCACCAGTTTGGTGGTGTGCAGGCCGCGGTAGCTGACCCACACGGCCAGCGCCACGAACACGAAGCACGTGAGAACATTCAGCGGCTTGTTGGCTGCGAGGTCGGCCAGTTCCGGCGAGCCCGTCAGCTGCGCCAGGAACAGGTAGAAGAAGTCCACCGCCACACCGGCCAGGTTGGACAGCACAATGATGTTGGCTGCCAGCAGGCCCCAGCCGCCCATCCAGCCCACCCAGGGGCCGAAGGCCTTGGTCACCCAGGTGAAGGTGGTGCCGCTGTCCGGGGAGTCAGCGTTCAGCTCGCGGTAGGCGAGGGATACCAGGATCATCGGGATGAAACCGATGAGGAAGATGACCGGAAGTTGCAGTCCGGCCTCATTGACCGTGGGGCCGAGGGCGCTGGTCAGCGTGTAGGCCGGTGCGATGGTAGAGATGCCAAGGACGACGACGGCGAGCAGGCCCAGTTGCCCGCCCTTCAGTCCCTTTCCGGTAATGCCATGCGAAGTGCTGGCGCCGGCAGGTGCAACGGCGCGGGTGGTTTGGCTCATGACTGACCCTTTCTGGAGGCAGCGGGCTGCTGCTGGGTGATGCAATGGATGCCCCCGCCGCGGGCGAAGAGTTCGCGGGCGTCGATGCCCACCACCCGGCGCCCGGGATAAGCGTCGGCGAGGATGCGGAGGGCCTTCTCGTCATTGGGGTCGGAGAAGGTGCAGGCGATGACTCCGCTGTTGACCGCCACATGGTTGATGTAGCTGTAATCCACGAAGCCCTCGGCGTCGGTAAGGGTTTCGGGGGCGGGAACTTCGATGATGTTCCACTCCCGTCCGGCGGCATCCCGCGTAGTGGCCAGGAAGCTGATGATCTCGCGGCTGACCTCGAAATCGGGGTGCTCCGGGTTCTGCTGCGAATGGACCAGGAGCGTGCCGGGCGACGGAATGGCGGCCACGATGTCCACGTGCCCACGCGTGCCGAACTTTTCGGAATCGCGGGTGAGGCCCCGTGGAAGCCAGATCACATGACTGGCGCCGATGGTCCTGGCGAGCTCCGCCTCAATGTCGGCCTTACTCAGTCCTGGATTGCGGCCCGGATCCAGCTGCACGGTTTCGGTGACCAGCACCGTGCCCTCTCCGTCCACCTGGATGCCGCCGCCCTCGTTGACCAGTCCGGACACGAGGTGGTGGGCCCCGGTCCAGCCGGCAACTTCGGCTGCGATCAGCTCGTCCTTGTCCCATTGCGCCCAGTCCTGGGCTCCCCAGCCGTTGAAGACCCAGTCCACTGCTCCCACCCGGCCGTCGTCGTCCAGCACGAAGGTCGGGCCGATGTCCCGCATCCACGCGTCGTTCAATTCCGCGGTGAGCACCCCGACGGCGGGACGTAGGTAGCGCGCGGCTGTATCGACGTCGTCGGGGGCCACCACCACAGTGACCGGCTCGAATTGGACGGCGGCATTGGCGACGTCAGCCCAGGCCGAACGTGCGGCATGGGCGTCTTCGGCTGTCTCACCCAGGGTGTAGCCGCCGGTGGGAAACGCCATCCACAGCCGTTCCTGGGGCGCCGTTTCGGCGGGCATGCGCCACGTGCTCATGCGGTCACCTCTGCGGGGACATGGTCGCTGATTGAGCCCGTCGAAATCCAGGTCTCGACAGGCTCGACCAGCGGGCTGCCGGTTGAGCCTGAGGACATCCCAGGGGATTTTTCCCCGAAGGGCGCGTCGTGGCGGACGGGATCGGTGAGCCGGGCATAGGTGTCCGGGCGGCGGGTGGTCAGGAACGGGAACAGGGTGAGCCAGTCCCGCCGCTGGTCCAGGTCCAGGTCCGCAACGAGCACCGCGGATTCATCCCGGGGCGCCTGGGCCAGGATGCGGCCGTAGGGGTCGGAGATGAAGGAGGATCCGTAGAAGTTGAGGCTGCCCTCCTGGCCCCAGCGGTTGGGGACCACCATGAACAGCCCGTTCGCGATGCCGTTGCCCACGATGACCTGCTGCCACAGGGGCTGGGTGTCGAAGGCCGGGAACAGCGGTTCCGAACCAATCGCCGTCGGATAGACGAGCAGTTCGGCGCCGCCGAGCGAATACAGCCGCGCAAGCTCGGGGAACCACTCGTCCCAGCACGTGGGCATGCCGAGCCGTGCGCCGCCGAGTTCGGCCGGCGAGTGGACCTGGTAGGCGTCGTCCGCTGCAGGACCCTGCCGGAAGAACCGGTCCTCGTAGTAGCCGGCGGTGACGGGGATGTGCAGCTTGTGCGTCCGGGCCAGCAGTTCGCCGCCGGGGGAGACAAGGATGGAGGTGTTCAGGCCCAGGCCGTCGTCCGCGCCGTCCGGGTTGTCCGCCCGCTGGTAGAGCGAGGCATGGACGCAGATGCCGTGGCGGCGGGCAGCCCCCGCTGCAAAGTGGAAGGTTGGGCCGGTGAGCAGGTCCTCGGCCGCGTCCGAGGGACGGGGCCGGTTTTGTCCCGCCAGGGACAGGTCATTGCTGGGGATCTGGTCCGCTGGGTAGCGGGACAGGGTGAGTTCCGGAAGGAAAACAACGGTGGCGCCGAGTCGGGCTGCGCGTTCGATGCCATCGCTAAGTTCGGCGCGTACGGCTGCCGCGTTGTTGTGCCAACGGTGCTGGACGACTCCAACCCGCAAGGCGGGGCGCCCGGACGGCACTGTCCGGGCGGGGGAGGCGGGTGAATCGAGGCAGGTGATTTCAAGCATGATGACTACTCCAGTGAGACGATGGTCACTAAATGAATGACGTTCATTTAGTATGCACGGTGGAGGGCTCGCTGACAAGGATTATTTGAATGGCGTTCGTTTATGGCGGAAATAGTAAGTAAGCTGATGGTGAAATCCGGCCTTTGTTCCTGCCGCATGCGGGCGGGCCTGCGATAGCGTCGGAGCCACTGGACCACTCGAGGAGGACTAATGAAAGCTTCACCGACCCTGACCAACAACATGCAGGCCGTGCTCGCGGACCTGATCGAACTGCACATCCAGGGCAAGCAGGCGCACTGGAACATTGTGGGAACCAATTTCAGGGACCTCCACCTGCAGTTGGACGAAATTGTCGACGCGGCAAGGGCGTTCGCCGACGACACGGCCGAGCGGATGCGCGCGCTCCACGCGCTGCCCGACGGCCGCAGCGGGACCGTGGCGAAGTCCACCAGCCTGGCGCAGTTCCCGCAGGGCCTCATCAGCACCAAGGACGCGATCGACCGGATCGTTGCGGCGCTTGAGGCCGCCGTCGGCACTATGCGCAAGGTCCATGACGAGGTGGATGAGGAAGACCCCACCACCGCGGATCTGCTGCACACCTTCATCGAGAAGCTTGAGCAGTTTGCATGGATGGTGGGGGCCGAGAATATGAAGGCCTCGGCCAGCGTCACCCAGCCCGACGGCAAGTAGCTACAACTCAACGGCCCCAGATGGGGCAGGCGTCTGCCACCCGCCGAACGAACAGCACCAGCCCCGGAGATTCCTCCGGGGCTGGTGCTGTTCCGACGCCCGCATTACCTTCGTGCTTTGGCTCCGCGGCTCTTGACTTCGGCGCGCTGCAAGTGAATACTTAAGCATGTGCTTAACAATCAGCCGGCGCAGGATCCGGAGCTGGATTCCGTGTTCCAGGCGCTCGCCGACAGCACCCGCAGGGCGATCCTTGTCCGCCTGTGCGAGGGCCCGGCGTCCGTCTCAGAGCTGGCCAGGCCATTCGCCATGAGCCTGCCGGCGATCGTTCAGCACCTCCAGGTCCTCGAGGCCAGCGGCCTCATCCGCAGCGAAAAGATCGGGAGGGTGCGCAGTTGCAGCATCGTTCCTTCGGCCGTGCGCTTAGCCGAGGCCTGGCTGCGCTCCCGCCGGACAGCACAAGAGAGCCGCCTCGACCGGCTGGAGTCGTTCCTTGATTCACCTGATCCGCCCACAACACCCAGGAGTACGCCATGAGCACCCCCATCACGCATGCCAGCTTCACGTTGTCACGCACACTCAATGCCCCGCCCTCGCGCGTTTTTGAAGCCTTCTCGGACTATGCCAGCAAGAAGAAGTGGTTTGGCGGCCCGCCGGAGTGGAACCAAGGCGAATCAAGCCTCGACTTCAGGGAAGGCGGCAGCGAGACGGACGTTGGCGGGCCGGTGGGCGGCTTCGTCTCCACGATGCACGCCGCCTACTACGACATCGTGGAGAACGAACGGATTGTCTACACCTACGAGATGCTGCTGGACGGCGAGCGGACCTCCGTTTCGCTCTGCACAGTGGAGCTTGAAGCCGACGGTGGCGGGACCCTCCTGACGCTGACCGAGCAGGGAGCCTACTTCACGGGGGCGGACGAGATGGCAGGACGCAAGGAAGGAACCGAGGGGCTGCTCGACGCCCTGAAGGCCTTCGTCGAAGGCGACTGAGGGCCGTTGTTCCGGCCGGGCCCTGCGGTGTATACCGCATGGGCGCCGGGGCCGGCGGCGGTGCCCGCCGCCGTCGGCCTCCACCGCCGCGATCGCCGTCCAGTACCTCAGCGGGCCCGTGGCACCCGGCGGAGCACGACGGCGGAGAGGACCGCCGCTCCCGCCATCAGTACAAGCGCGATGGCGGCCGTGATGTGGACGCCTGAGTCGAAGGCTGCGCGTGCCGCCGCGGCCAGTGCCTCGGACAGCGGTCCGGGCAGTGTCTCCGCAAGCTCCATTGTCCCCGCGAGCGTTTCCCTGGCGCGGTCTGCGGAGTCGGCCGGAACCGTCTGGGCCACGACGTCGGGCAGCATGAGCTGCCCCTGGTACGACGCTGTCAGGATCGCTCCCAGGATGGCCGTTCCCAGCAGCGAGCCCACTTCGTAGCCGGTCTCGGAAATCGCCGCCGCGGCCCCGGACTTCGCAGGCGGAACGGTCCCCAGGATCAGGTCATTGGAGATGGTTTCGGCGGCACCGACTCCCAAGGCCAGGAGGAGCAATGCTCCAAGCAGCAGGGCAGGTCCGGCCGAATGGTCGCCAAAAGCCACCAGGCAATAGCCCGCCGCGCTTAGCGACAGGCCGCCTGCCACCACGAATCCCGGCCGGACCCGCCGCACCAGCGGCACCACGAGAAGGCCCGCCACCACGGTGGCCGCCAGGGCGGGCAGCATGGCGGTCCCGGACGCTGACGGAGACATTCCATCCAGCAGTTGCAGGTGCTGGGAAAGGAACAGGATGAAGCCGTTGAAAGAGAACAGGGCCAGCACATTGGCGGTGATCGCCATGCTGAAAACCCGGTTCCTGAACAGGGAAACGTCCAACAGGGGCGACGCGAGCCGCTGCTGGCGCCGGACAAAGACGCAACCCATGGCCGTCCCAAAAGCAATGATGAACAGCGGCAGCGCCCCGGGCCCCTCGATGGCCAGTTCCTTGATTCCATAGACCACCGACACCATGGTCAGCATCGACAACAGGATGCTGGGCGCGTCCACGCGTCCGGGATTCGGATCCTTGGACTCCGGAATGAAGGCAGGGCCAAAAACGAGCAGCGGCAGCATGATCGGCACAGCCACGAGAAACACCGCGCCCCACCAGAACTGCTCCACCAGCCAGCCGCCGAAAATCGGGCCGAGGGCTGCACCGCCCGAGAAGCCCGCCGCCCAGATGGCAACGGCGAGCCTGCGCCGGTTCGGGTCCGGGAAGATGTTGCGGATGAGTGACAGCGTGGACGGCATCAGCATGGCGCCGAAGACGCCCAGGGCGGTACGCCCCCCAATCAGCCATTCTGCAGTCGGGGCGAACGCGGTGGCAGCCGAAATTGCGGCAAATCCCATGGTGCCGATCAGCAGTAGGCGGCGGCGTCCGATCCTGTCACCCAGGCTTCCCATGGCCACCAGGAGTCCAGCGAGGACCAGGGCATAGGCGTCCACGATCCACAGCAGTTGCACCCCTGATGTATCCAGGCTCCGGGCGATTGCCGGCAGGGCGAAGGTCAGGGCGGTGTTGTCCACGGCCACGAGCAGAACAGGGAACATCAGCAGGCCCAGGGCAAGCCAGTCGCGCACTCCGGCGGGGGTGCGGGAGGACTGGGTTGCTGCGGCGTCGGTGTGCGGCTTCTTCTGCCGGAGGTCTGCGGAGGTGGTCATCCAATAACTATACCGTCCAGACGGTATAGTTATAAACCGGAACGCCCAAAGAGGCATGATGGGAGCCATGGCCAGAAAACCAGTAGCGCGCAGTGCGGTCCTTGACGCCTTTGAATCACTCCTTATCGAGGTGGGGGAGCGCGCCGCAACGCTGGATGCGGTCGCCAGCCGTGCAGGTGTCTCCAAGGGTGGGCTGCTGTATCACTTCCCGAACAAGGAAGCCCTGATCGGCGTCCTGCTGGACCGTCTGGAGGAATATGCCGAGGCCGATGCCCAGGCCATGGCCGCCGCATCTGAAGGGGCGGCCGCCTACTTCATCAAATCCTCGGTGTGGGCAGATACCCCCTTGGACCGCGTCATCGTGGCAGCCACGCGCCTGGCCGAGGTTGCGCATGCGGAGACCCGGCGCCGCTTCGCGCACATTCAGCAGCGCTGGCTCGATGAGATCGCGAAAGATGTGGGGCCGGGGCTTGCGAAAGCAGTCCTGTACATGGGAGACGGGCTCTATTTCAACGCGATGCTGTCGATCGGGCCGGCTGCTACCGCCGCCGAGACGGCGGCCGACGTCGAGAGCCTGCTCGCTGCACTGGAACGGCTCCGCGGCTGAGCCGTCCGAACGGCCCCCGGTGCATGCCGGCATCCGTTGCCGCGTAGGGGTCAGGCAGGGGGACGTCGCTGGTTTGCAGACGCGTTCCGGACGTAGGACAATAACCCTTGTGACTGTTGTCACCGCTAACTGAATATGCCTTTGATCTGCGGCGGGAGAGTCCTGCAAGTAGGTACAAGCAGGCGCCGTAGGAGCAAACCCTCCCCAGGAATCTCTCAGGCCCATGTACCGCCGCGGCAAGGCGACTCTGGAAAGTAGCAGGCTGTCCGCCTGGAGTCCCGGGATCATCCCGAAACATCAGGGACCCCAAACATCGGGACACGCTGTGCTCACCGACGGTGCAAGCGGGGCTGTGCGCAAAGCACGGCAACGCGGAAACTCTCAGGTCCAATACAGAGCGGGGAGGAACCCGAATCAATGTGGCGTACCCTGCGCCGCCTTAGTTATGGAGTTCCTTTGACCGTAAATTCAGCCTCCACGTCCTTCGTTGACCGGCATATTGGCGCCCGCCGCGAAGCCGACGTCGACACCATGCTCAAGGCTGTCGGTTATGACACTGTTGACGCTCTGGTGGATACCGCCGTTCCCAAGGACATCCGGCAGGATTCCGCACTGGAGCTTGCACCGGCCCTGAGTGAGGTCGAAACCCTGGCCGAGTTGCGCAAGCTCGCTGGCAAGAACAAGACGGCCGTGCAGATGATCGGCCAGGGCTACTATGACACCGTGACCCCGCCGGTGATCCGCCGCAACGTCCTTGAAGCCCCGGCCTGGTACACCGCCTACACGCCCTATCAGCCGGAGATTTCCCAAGGCCGCCTTGAAGCCCTGCTGAACTTCCAGACCATGGTGCAGGACCTCGTGGGCCTGCCAATTGCCAACGCCTCCCTGCTGGACGAAGCCACCGCCGTGGCCGAGGCGGTGTTGCTGATGCGCAGGGCGAACAAGAACAAGGACGCCAAGGACGGCAAGACGGTCCTTGATGCCGACTGCCTGCCGCAGACCATTGCCATCGTCAAGGGCCGCGCCGAAGCGCTCGGCTTCGAGGTCGAGGTGGCGGACCTGTCCAAGGGGCTGCCCGACGGCGTCATCAACGGTGTTGTCCTCCAGCAGCCCGGGGTCTCCGGCCGGGTGTTCGACCACTCCGGCATCATTGCCGCCGCAAAGGAACGCGGCGCCCTGGTCACGGTCTCAGCTGACCTGCTGGCCCTGACCCTCATCACCCCTCCGGGCGAGCAGGGCGCGGACATTGCCGTCGGTTCTGCACAGCGCCTCGGTGTGCCGCTGTTCTACGGCGGACCCCACGCCGCCTACATGGCCGTGCAGAAGGGCCTCGAGCGTTCCCTGCCCGGCCGCCTCGTGGGTGTCTCCAAGGATTCTGCCGGAGTACCGGCCTACCGCCTCGCGCTGCAGACGCGCGAGCAGCACATCCGCCGTGAGAAGGCGACGTCCAACATCTGCACGGCGCAGGCCCTGCTGGCCATCGTCGCCTCGATGTACGCCGTCTACCACGGACCGGAGGGCCTGAAGGCGATTGCCGAGACTGCCCACGGCCACGCCAAGATCATTGCAGCCTCACTGAAGGCTGCAGGCCTGGAGGTCCTGCACACCAGCTTCTTCGACACGGTGACGGTTTCCGTCCCGGGCAAGGCCGCCGGCATCATCGCCGCAGCCGAAGAGAAGGGCATCAACCTCCGTGTGATCGACGCCGACACCGTGGGCATCTCCACCGATGAAACGACGACGGCGGCAATCGTCGCGGACGTCCTTGGGGCCTTCGGTGCCAAAGCAGTGGGAGTCTCCGGCAGTTTCGCTCTTGACGCCGCCGTCGAACGCTCCTCTGCGTACCTGCAGCACCCGGTGTTCAACACCCACCGCTCCGAAACCCAGCTGCTGCGCTACATCCGCCGGCTCTCCGACCGCGACCTGGCGCTGGACCGCACCATGATCCCGCTGGGATCCTGCACCATGAAGCTGAACGCCACGGCCGAGATGGAAGCCATCTCGTGGCCGGAATTCGCCTCGATCCACCCCTTCGCCCCCGACTCCCAGACCGAGGGCTGGCGTGAGCTGATTGCCGACCTGGAGGCGCAGCTGACCGAGATCACCGGCTACGACCAGGTTTCAATCCAGCCCAACGCCGGATCCCAGGGTGAGCTGGCCGGCCTCCTGGCCATCCGCGGCTACCACCGCTCCCGCGGGGAGGGGCAGCGGAACATCTGCCTGATCCCGGCGTCGGCACACGGCACCAACGCCGCCTCCGCGGTGCTCGCGGGCATGAAGGTCGTCGTGGTGGCCACCGCCGCCGACGGCACCATCGACCACGCGGATCTGTACGCCAAGATCGACGCCAACAGGGACGCACTGTCCTGCATCATGATCACCTATCCCTCCACCCACGGCGTGTACGACGCCGACGTCCGTGAGGTCTGCGACGCCGTGCACGCAGCCGGCGGCCAGGTCTACATCGACGGTGCCAACCTCAACGCCCTCGTCGGACTGGCGCAGCCGGGCAAGTTCGGCGGGGACGTGTCCCACCTGAACCTGCACAAGACCTTCTGCATCCCGCACGGCGGCGGCGGGCCCGGCGTTGGCCCCGTCGCGGCTAAGGCGCACCTGGCGCCCTTCATGCCCGGCAACGCCGCGTCCTGGACCGAGGGCGATGACGTGCCGATCTCGGCTTCGCGCTTCGGCTCCGCCGGTGTCCTGCCGATCTCGTGGGCGTACGTGAAGCTTATGGGCGGAGATGGGCTCACCGAAGCCACCAAGTCTGCGCTGCTCGCCGCCAACTATGTGGCCGCGCAGCTCAATGACTTCTTCCCCGTGCTGTACACCGGCGAGGGCGGCCTCGTGGCGCACGAGTGCATCCTTGACCTGCGCGAACTCACGGCCAGGACCGGAGTTACGGCTGAGGACGTGGCCAAGCGCCTGATCGACTACGGTTTCCATGCCCCCACCCTGGCCTTCCCGGTGGCCGGCACCCTGATGGTGGAGCCGACCGAGTCCGAGGACCTGGCGGAGATCGACCGGTTCATCGAGGCGATGATCTCCATCCGCCACGAGATCGACCAGGTGGCCAACGGTGACTTCACCGTGGAGAGCAGCCCGCTGCGCAATGCCCCACACACCGCCGCGGCCGCCATCAGCTCGGATTGGGCCCGTGAATACCCGCGCGAGCAGGCCGTGTTCCCGGTGCACTCCCTAAAGCAGGACAAGTACTTCCCGCCCGTGGGCCGGATCGACGGCGCCTTGGGCGACCGCAACCTGATCTGCTCCTGCCCGCCCCTCGAAGCGTTCGAGGACACTCCAGCAGCCCTCGAAAACTAAGGATTCGCCCCATGACTGAGAACTACACAGCCCTTTACGAAGAGCACAAGAAACTCGGCGCTTCCTTCACCGACTTCGGCGGCTGGCAGATGCCGCTCAAGTACAGCTCCGAGCTGGCCGAACACCACGCCGTCCGCAAGGCCGCCGGCATCTTCGACCTCTCCCACATGGGCGAAGTCTGGGTGACCGGGCCGGACGCGGCAGCGTTCCTGGATTACGCGCTGGTGGGCAAGATTTCGGCCATGTCCGTCGGCAAAGCCAAATACTCGCTGATCTGCAATGAGGACGGCGGCATCATCGACGACCTCATCGTGTACCGGCGCCCCGCGGCTGCTGACGCCGCAGAAGGCAGTAGGGACAGGTTCCTCGTGGTGCCCAACGCCGGCAATGCCAAAGTTGTGGCCGGGGCCCTTGCCGAGCGGGCCGCTGCCGGACAGGAGGGGGGCTTCGACGTCGTCGTCGACGATGTTTCCGCCGCCACGTCGCTGATTGCCGTCCAGGGTCCCAAGGCGGAGGAAATCCTCCTGCGCCTGGTTCCCGCCGCGCAGCACGAGCTCGTCACCGGCCTGAAGTACTACGCCGCCGTGGAAGTTCCCTTCCTCGTGGGCGGCGAGGGCCGCCCGCTGCTGCTCGCCCGCACCGGCTACACCGGCGAGGACGGCTTCGAGATCTTCGTGGACAACGACGACGCCGCTGCCCTCTGGCAGGCCATCGTCGCCATTGCGGACGAAGGGGAGCTGACGCCCGCGGGCCTCGCCTCCCGCGATTCGCTCCGCCTCGAAGCCGGAATGCCGCTGTACGGCAACGAGCTGTCCCTCGAGGGCGACCCGTTCGCCGCCGGACTGGGTCCCGTCGTCGCTCTGTCCAAGGAGGGCGACTTCGTGGGCAAGGCTGCCCTGGCCGCCAAGAAGGAAGCGGGCGCAGGCTCCACCTCGGGCCGTAAGCTCGTGGGCCTCAAAGGCCTGGGCCGCCGCGCCGGCCGCGGGCACTATCCGGTGCTCAAGGACGGCAACGTCGTGGGCGAGGTCACCTCCGGCCAGCCGAGCCCGAGCCTTGGCTACCCCGTGGCCATGGCGTACGTCGACGTCGAGTACACCGAGCCGGGCACAGTCCTGGACATCGATCTGCGCGGCAAGGCGGAGCCCTTCGAAGTCGTGGCACTGCCTTTCTACAAGCGCCAAAAGTAGCCCGGAGGGTCCGGGGCCTCCAGCGGTTCCCGGCTCAGCTTGCGCCCGTCGGGGCCGACATCCTCCGCGTGCTCGGTCGCGAAGGCGTCCGCTGAGCGGACGTGTCGCTCCCTTCGACGCACGCTTCCGGATGCCGGCCCCGAAGGGGCCCTCAGGTCAGCTCACCTCTTGACCCACGGACAGGACTCAGAAGATCTGGCACCTTCGAAAGCCAAAGGTGCTGGGGGGATGGACTGCCTGACGGAGGTGGTCCTTCGACCCCCCACTTCGCCAAGCTTGATCATTGGGGGTTGAGCTTGTCGAAACGTCTGGCCCAGAACCAGCCCGCATATTGATTTATCTTTCACTGCCGTGAGTTCCCCACCGGAACTGACGGCCGGGGACGGCGGGTGAGTGGATTCCGGAAGCGTGCACCCCACCGTTCCCTGGCCTCGCAAGCTCGGCCAGGGAACCCGGACGGCGTGGGCCCAGGCACGCGGAGGAATTCAGTTCCCTGTCGCCAACCGACCACACAGATTTCAAACGTAAGGAAAAAACATGGCAAAAGTTGCCCCTGAACTGCAGTACTCCGACGAGCACGAGTGGGTTGCCCGCGAGGCCGGCAACCTGGTCTCCATCGGGATCTCCGCCGTTGCCACCGACGCCCTCGGCGACATCGTCTACGTCGACCTGCCCGAGGTCGGCTCGGCCGTGACCGCGGGGGAGACCTGCGGCGAGGTTGAGTCCACGAAGTCCGTCTCGGACCTGTACTCCCCAGTGACCGGCGAGGTCACGGAAATCAACGCGGCCGTCGTCGAGGACCCGGCGCTGATCAACAGCGATCCGTACGGCGCCGGCTGGCTCTTCAAGGTGGCGGCCGAGTCCGACGGTCCGCTGCTCTCCGCTGAGGACTACGCGTCCAAGAACGGCGGCGAGCTGTGAGCGCCGCGGGCACCGCAACCGCCTTCGAAGCCGTTGCCTCCGCGAGCCTGAATGCCACCCTCGCCGAGCTGGATCCCGAGATCGCGGCGAAGATCGACGACGAACTCACCCGCCAGCGCAACGGCCTGGAGATGATCGCCTCGGAGAACCACACCGCCGCCGCAGTGATGCAGGCGCAGGGCTCGGTGCTGACCAACAAGTACGCCGAGGGATACCCGGGCAAGCGTTACTACGGCGGCTGCGAGCACGTGGATGTCATCGAGCAGCTGGCAATTGACCGGGTGAAGGCCCTGTTCGGCGCCGAATACGCCAACGTGCAGCCGCACTCCGGCGCGCAGGCGAACGCCTCGGTGATGCACGCGCTCATCAAGCCGGGCGACACCATCATGGGCCTGAACCTGGCCCACGGCGGGCACCTGACGCACGGCATGCGGATCAACTTTTCCGGCCGCCTGTACAACGTCATTCCGTACCAGGTCCGCGAAGAGGGCCACCGGATCGACATGGCCGAGGTCGAGCGCCTGGCCCGGGAGCACAAGCCGCAGCTGATCGTCGCCGGCTGGTCCGCCTATGCCCGGCAGCTGGACTTCGCCGAGTTCCGTCGCATCGCCGACTCCGTGGGCGCCTACCTCATGGTGGACATGGCCCACTTCGCCGGCCTCGTCGCTGCGGGCCTCCACCCCTCGCCGGTCCCGCACGCGCACGTCACCACCTCCACCACGCACAAGACCCTCGCCGGTCCCCGTGGCGGCATCATCCTGTCCAATGACGCCGACATCGCCAAGAAGATCAACTCGGCAGTGTTCCCGGGACAGCAGGGCGGCCCGCTGGAGCACGTGATCGCCGGCAAGGCCGTGGCATTCAAGATCGCAGCCTCGCCGGAGTTCAAGGAACGCCAGGAGCGCGTGCTCGCCGGGGCCCGGATCCTGGCCGACCGCCTGGTTCAGCCGGACGTCACTGCTAAGGGCATTAACGTGATCTCCGGCGGCACCGACGTGCACCTGGTCCTGGTTGACCTGCGCCACTGTGAGCTCGACGGCCAGCAGGCCGAAGACCGCCTCGCGGAAATCGACATCACGGTCAACCGCAACGCCGTGCCGTTCGACCCCCGTCCGCCGATGGTCACTTCAGGGCTGCGCATCGGCACCCCGGCCCTGGCCACACGCGGATTCGGTGAGGCGGCCTTCGCGGAGGTCGCGGACATCATCGCCGAGGCACTGATCGCCGACGCCGGCGTGGACCTTTCCGGCCTGCGCTCCCGCGTGGAGGCACTCGCCGAAGCGCACCCGCTTTACCCGGCAGTCGCCGGCCTCGCAACGCCTAAAACCGCGTAGCGTGGATTAAAACAGCACGACGGCGGGCGGCCGTCACAAGCTGCCGCCCGCCGTCGTACTGACCGACTGTACGCCGCGACCCGCGGCCAGACAGTCCCCGGCAGGACCATCTGCCGGACCGAAGCATGACCTAGTTAGGAACCGACAATGGCCGTTGGAGTCTTTGACCTTTTCTCTATTGGGATTGGCCCCTCTAGTTCACACACCGTGGGCCCCATGCGGGCGGCTGCGGTGTTCGCCGAGGAGCTCAAGGCCTCGGGACAGCTGGAGCGCGTGGCGTCACTGCGGGTAGACCTCTACGGTTCGCTCGCCGCAACAGGCCACGGCCACGGCACCATGACCGCCATCCTGCTGGGTCTGGAGGGCTTCCACCCCGAGCTGATCCTGCCCGACGAAGTGGAAACCCGGCTGGCGTCCATCGCCGAAACCGGAATCCTGCAGCTCGCCGGGGCCGGGCAGGGCGCCGGTGTGCCGTTGCCCTACGGCGTCAAGGACATGGTCCTGCGGCCGCTGACCATCCTGCCCAGGCACACCAACGGCATGACCTTTACCGTCGCCGACGCCGCAGGCGAGGTCCTCCACGAAGCAACCTTCTTCTCCGTGGGCGGTGGCTTCATCGTCCGGGACGGCGAAGAGGATGCGGCCCTGAAGGAGCTTGACGAGTCCAAGCAGGAACTGCCGCTGCCGTTCCGCACCGCCGCTGAACTGCTGGCCCACTGCCAGTCCCAGGGCCTGTCCATCGGCGAGGTCATGCTGGTCAACGAACGCGCCTCGCGCTCCGAGGAGGAAATCCGCGAAGGCCTGCTCCACATCTACTCAGTGATGGAGGGCTGCGTGGATGTCAGCCTCAAGCGGGAGGGGCTGCTGCCGGGCGGACTGAAGGTCCGCCGTCGTGCTCCTGACTGGCACGAGCGCCTCCTGAAGGAAGACAAGGACCGCGACCCGAGGTACTGGCAGGAATGGGTCAACCTGATCGCCCTCGCAGTCAACGAGGAAAACGCCTCCGGCGGCCGGGTCGTAACCGCCCCGACCAACGGCGCAGCCGGCATCATCCCCGCGGTGCTGTACTACGCGCTGCACTTCACCCCGGGAATGGACACGGCAAACCAGCAGGACCGCGACGACGTCGTGGTGAAGTTCCTGCTGACGGCCGGCGCCATCGGCGTGCTGTACAAGGAACAGGCCTCCATCTCCGGCGCAGAGGTGGGATGCCAGGGCGAGGTGGGCTCGGCGTCGTCGATGGCCGCCGCAGGCCTCGCCGAAGTCATGGGCGGCTCCCCGTCACAGGTGGAGAACGCCGCGGAAATCGCCATGGAACACAACCTGGGGCTGACCTGCGACCCCATCGGCGGGCTCGTGCAGGTGCCCTGCATCGAGCGCAACGCCATCGCCGCCGCCAAGGCCATCAACGCAGCCAAGATGGCACTGTGGGGCGACGGCTCCCACCGCGTGTCCCTGGACGAAGTCATCGTCACCATGCGCGAGACCGGCAAGGACATGAGCTCCAAGTACAAGGAAACGGCCATGGGCGGGCTGGCCGTCAACGTGGTGGAGTGCTGAGCGTAGGCTGCACTGCCCCGGTTGGTGAGTGCCGCGGTTGGTGAGTGCCGCGGTTGGTGAGTGGCGCGGTTGGTGAGTGCCGCGGTTGGTGAGTGGCGCGGTTGGTGAGTGGTGCGGCCGATGGTGGGGAGCCATGTGAGTTGCGGTCTCGGGCCGTCGCTGGCGCCAGGACGGTACACCCCGGTTTGCTCAACTTCGTGCCAAGATTTCCGCAGGTGGCGGACGCCTAGCTGAGGATTTTCCTAGCTTATCCACATACGCCGCTGTTTTCGTTCCAACCGTTTTCCCTTCATGGTCCCATGGTAGAAACGACCGCCACCCAGTAGGGTCCCGGCGGCCTTGATGGGGGAGACTAAGTTGGCAAAACATCTTGCACCGGCCGCTGCCCGGCGGACGCCTCAGCACCGACGCCGTGCCCTTCGGCTGGCCATGAGCACGGGCACCGCGGTCCTTGCGGTATGTGCTGTTGGATTCCACAGCGACGGTTCAGTCCTTTCTTCCGGGCAGGTGTCGACCCAAATGCCCGGCAACGTTTCAGCGAAATCGCCTCGCGGCTCCGCTGCCGTCGGGCCGGCTACACAGGACACCGGCTCAAGCGCCCGAGCGGTCTCAGCTTCTGCGGAGGCGGTTCTGTCCTACAGCCGTTCCGTGGTCTTTACCGGAACGAAGGAAAGGGTCCAGAAGCTCGATGTGGTGTCAGCCCAGCGGCGGCGTCCCACAGCTGGAACCTTGATGGCACCGTTGGAGGTCCTTACCCGCGTTTCAGGCTTCGGGCTGAGGACAAATCCGATCACGGGCTCAAAGGGGGAGTTTCACTGGGGCCTGGACTTTTCCGCCGCCTGCGGAACGCGCGTCTACTCAGCGGATGCCGGCGTGGTGCGGGCCGTGGGATGGCATCAGTGGGGTGGCGGCAACAGAGTGGAACTCGACCACGGCAACGGATTGATCACCACCTACAACCACCTCGAGGGCATCGCCGTCAAGAAGGGCCAGTCGGTACAGGTCGGGGAAGTCATCGCCAAGGTTGGGACTACCGGGTCATCAACAGGATGCCACCTCCATTTCGAAACGGTTTTGAATGGCAGCCACACGGATCCTGGAAAATGGACGCTGCTGCCCCTGCGCCCGTCTCAGCCTGTTGCCGATATAGCGATGACGGACTATCGGAAGGCGGGCAAACAGAAGGATGCGCCCGTTTGGGCGGTCCCGGTCGGGCATGACCATAGCCATGAAGTGGCAGACGATGAGCATGAATCGCCGGCACGCATCGTTTCACGCACCAGGCGTTCCGCTCCGGCCACCGCCCGTGCCACCGCACCGGTGCCTGCGCGGACTCCTTCGCCGGCCCGCACGGCGGCGCCGGCTCCGATGCCTTCGCCCAGTGCCGCGCCGAGCCCTGTACCGACTCCGACTCCTTCGCCCAGTGCCGCGCCGAGCCCTGTACCGACTCCGATGCCTTCGCCCAGTGCCGCGCCGAGCTCTGCACCGACTCCGACTCCGACGCCTTCACCCAGCGTCGCGCCGAGCTCTGCACCGGTTCCCGTTCCTGCCCGGAATGTAACGCAGGAGCGTGCAAAGGAACCGGAACAGGCATCAACAGACGTGCCGGCTGTCACTGAGACTGAGGCGGCGCAGGCACCGTCGGCAGCCCATATGTCCGTCCCGTAGTGAACGCGCGGGGCAGACGGGCTGCGGCTTGTCGGTCCCCGGTGCGACCATGGAGCCATGGTGGGCACTCTCGGTGGCGGATATGATCCCGGCTTCCTGCGGGAGTCAGTTGAACTGCCCAACCCGGCGGACGCCACCGTCCTCCTGGACTACACGCATTTCTCCATCCGGCTGCGGGCGCCGCGCAGGCTGGCCGCGGTGGCAGCCGTCAACATCAACGGGCGCGAACTGGTGCCGCTGGCACGCGAGGGCACCTGGCATTTTGACACCCGACTTCCGCGGATGCTGCAGACCGGCCCCGAGGTCTACCTGAGCAATGAGCTGGACCGCGGCCACCTGGTCCGGCGCCGCGACCCCGTGTGGGGCGATGAGACCACGGCACGGCACGCCAACCAGGAAACGTTCGCCTATTCCAACGCCGCGCCCCAAGCCGCGGCGTTCAACCAGGGCATGGAGCTGTGGCGCGGCCTCGAGGACCACGTTCTCAGCCACGCGGAGGAGTACGACGCCAGGATCAGTGTCTTCACCGGCCCGGTCCTCGCAGACGACGATGTGCCGTACAGGGGAGTGCAGATACCCCGGAAGTTCTGGAAGATAGCAGCCTGGACCATGGATGGAAGGCTGGCCGCCGCGGGCTTCCTGCTGGACCAGTCACCCCTGCTGGGCAAGGATGAGCTGGCTCAGGCCATCCGGGAGCGGCTGCTGGCGGACGAGCCTCCGCCCCTTGGCCCCTTCCGCGCTTTCCAGGTTCCGTTACGGGGCATTTCCGCGTTGGCCGGGATACCGCTCACCCAGCTGGAGGAGTCGGACCGCTTCAGCGTCGGAGGGGAGCGGCCGCGCCCGGAAAACAATGCGATGTTGCTCACTGATGTGGCGCAAATACGGCTTTGAGCAGGGCCGGAAGCGGGCGCATCCAGCCGGCAGCACAACCGGGCGGATAGACTTGAGGCTGCCTCACCGGGCAGCAGCTGCTGACACGTACGCGAAGATTGGACACGGCACACTTGCGAGAATTCACTGCCCGCTTTGCCTCCTCCGAGGAGGTCGCCAACTGGGATTCCCACGTCACCGCGAACCCGAACGGTGGAAACCTGCTTCAGTCGGAGGCATTCGCCGACGTTAAACAACACTTTGGCTGGAAGACCCTCCACCTCGTCTACGAAACAGCTGACTACGTGAGCTACAACCTCGTCCTGGAAAAGAGCTTTCCGGTGCTGGGGAAGCTCTGGTACCTCATCAAGGGGCCGGACGTGGCCGACGTCGAAGACATTCCGGGCATCACCAAAGCCAACGCGGACTTCGTCAAGCGGACCCGGCTCGGCGTATTCGCCATCAAGATCGAGCCTGACATCGTGCTGAGCGACTCAGCCCGCCAGGTCATCGAGGGGGCCGGGCTGGTCAAGACGCCCAACCTTCAGCCCAATGACTCCACCGCGCTCCTGGACATCTCCCCAGACGAGAACCAGCTGCTCCGGAACCTGCACTCCCGTGGCCGGAATGCGGTGCGCCGCGCCATCCGTGAGGGGGTGGAAGTCCACAACGTGGAACCCACCGAAGAGAATTTCCGTGCCATGTACGGTCTGATGACCACCACAGTGGAGGCGAAGTCCCAGGTCAGGGTCCGTGAGTACGAGTACTACCGCCAGTTCTGGACCAACTTCATCAAACGCGGCCAGGGCCGTCTTTTGTTCGTCTACGAGGACGGTGTGCCATCGGTTGGCGCCTTCGTGATCAACTACGGCCGCAAGGGCACGTACAAGGACGGCGGCTCCCTCCAGAAACGCAGCCAGTACGGCGATTCGCACCTCGTGCAGTGGACAGCGATCAACCAGCTCAAGGAATTGGGCTGCACGGAATACGACTTCTGCGGCACTCCGCCCAGCGACAAGCTCAAGGACACGTCCAACCCGTTCCACGGGCTGGGCCTGTTCAAGACCAGCTTCAGCAAGACCGTCACCGACTTCGTGGGCTGCTACGACCAGGTCATCAGCCCGCTGAAGTACAAGGCGTGGATGGCGGCCGGCGAACGCGTCGCCCGTCAGGTCTACACGAGGCGGACAGGACAGCAGTTCTACTAATACCAACGGCAGCTAGCGGAGGGAGGCCGGAATGATCAAACAACCCCAGGGGCCCAGGAAGCCGCGGACGGACGGCCTGCCCAACACAGAGCCTCTGACACCTTCACAGGTGCACCAGAACGCCGCTGCCAAGCGCATGCTGCGCCGCCTGGTCCAAGGGGATAACCCGCCGACGGCGCCGCTGAGCATCGTGGACCGGCTCGCAGGGAGCCCCTACGCCAACCCGATGATCCAGGTCAGCGGCGTGGATACCTCGGCGCGCAAGACCATGGACTTTGCGCTGCACCTGGCCGAATCCATGTTCCGATATGGTGCCGGCGCCCTGGAAGTGGAGACGAGCATCATCGCCGTCACTGCTGCCTTTGGTCTGAAGAACATCGAGGTGGATATCACCAACCAGTCGGTGACCATCAACTACGCGCCCACGGACCAGACACCCATCGCGCTCCTGCGTGTGGTCCGTTCCTGGACCAACAATTATGCCGGGCTGGCCAAGGTCCACCAGCTGGTCACCGACATCGTGGCCGGAGGCGTGGGCCGGGACGAGGCAGGCCGCCGGCTCGACGAGATTGTCCGCAGCCCGAAGCCGTTTCCACGCTGGATGGTGACGGTCGCGTTCGCTGTGTTTTCGGCGCTGTTCGTGGGCGTGATCGGTGGCGGCCTGGGCGCGTCGGTGGTCGCGTTCGCCTCTAACCTGCTGATCAGCCTGGTGGCCCGGAAGCTGGGCCGGTGGCGGACGCCTGACTTCTTCATCACGGCGTCCTGCTCCTTCGTGGTTACGGTCATCGCGTTGCTCATGTGGAAGTTCGGCAGTCCTGTCGGGGTCCGGCTAGCCCCCGCCATTGTGGTGGTGGGCGGTATTCTGCTCCTGCTTCCCACCGGGCGGCTCGTGTCCTCGGTCCAAGATGCCATCAACGGCTTCCCCGTCACGGCGGCCGGCCGGTTCTTGTCTACGCTGCTGACGTTCGGGGCAGTCGTCGCCGGCATTGCCGTCGCGTTTGTGGTGGGGGACAGGATCGGCATGGAGCCGATCGATGTCACAGAGACATTCCCGCCCGCCTACCCGCTGTGGGCGCAGGTGATTATGGTTGCCATCGCCGTCGTAGCGATCGGCATCACGGAACAAACAGACTGGAAGCTGTTGCTTCCGACGGCGGCTGTAGGTGTGGTGGGACACCTGGCCCTCATCAGTGGCGAGATGCTCGGCGTCGGCCCGAACTTCTCGCCGGCGCTGGCCGCTGTGGTGATCGGCCTGCTGGCCCGCCTCGTGGCGTTGAAGATGGGCGCCCCGCAGCTCGTGGTCGCCGTGCCTGCCGGCCTGATTCTCCTGCCCGGCCTCACCATATTCCGGTCGATGTATGTCCTGACCATTGGGGAATCCGAGATCCTGCTGGGCGCCGGAGGGATGCTGAACGCCGGTGCAATTGTGTTCGGCGTGGCCGGCGGCATTGTGCTCGGTGACACGCTGGCCAGGCCGCTCACCCGGAGCCTCGCCAGCAACGAGCGGCGGCGCGCCCGGCGCCGCTAGCGGTTCAGCACTGTCACTGGAGGGTGACGCTGCCGCTAGCAGCGTCACCCGCCGCTGGCGCCGCTAGGTGGACTCTCGCTGCCCTAAATCTTCCTGCGCTATATCTTCCCGATGGGGAGCTTCTTCTCGGCCTGGAAGTCATCCTCCACGCGGCCGAGGGCCCAGTAGCCGGACAGTGACACTTGGCTTCGCTCCAGGCCGCGCTCGCGGAACAGCACCTCGCGCAGGCCCTTCATATAGCCGCGTTCGCCGTGCGCAAAGACATCAACGCGCCCTTCCGGCCACTCAGCATCGCGGACCGCGTTGATCAGGAGTTCGCCGCCTCCCGCCGGTGCACCTTCGCGCTTGAGCCACACCAGTTGGAGACCGAGGGGGGCGGCAATGGCCTGGATGTCAGCATCCGTATCCACTTCCAGGAACGCCATCCCCGTTGCGTCCGCGGGCAGCGACTCGATCACGGCGGCGCAGGCAGGCAGGGCTGCCTCGTCCCCGGCCACCAGGTGCCAGTCCGCGGTGGGGTCTGGGTTGTAGCCTCCGCCGGGCCCGGTGAGAATCAGGCTATCGCCCGGCTGGGCGGAAGCGGCCCATGGTCCGGCGAGCCCTTCGTCGCCGTGGATGACGAAGTCGATGGCCAGCTCCCGCGCAGCCTTGTCCACCCAGCGGACAGTGTATGTCCGCGTGTATGGCCACTGCTCCCGAGGCATCGTCTCCCGTACCGCCCAAAGGTCCAGTGGCTCCGGATAGTCCAGGCCCGGCTGGGGGAAGGCAATCTTTACGTACCTGTCCACAAAGTCGTTGTGCACGTATTCGGTGAAGCCGTCACCGCCCGCGACAATCCGCACCATGTGCGCCGACAGCTGCTCACGCCTAAGGACCGTCAGGTTGATCTGGGGGCGGGACTTCCGATTGGCGGAGGTCTCGGCGGGAACTGAAGTCATGGAAGTAAGCCTAGGCTAAGCCCGCCGTCGGCACGGCAGCCGCGGGCGGGCCGGTTCCCAGCGTTACGGCCATCAGCTTCACGGTCAACGGCGAATTTCGCTGCCGGTCACAGCACGGGCAATTCCCAGTCAACTTCGCCGTCGCCCTGCTCCCGCAGCAAGCTGTTGACCCGGCTGAACGGCCGGGAGCCGAAGAACCCGCGTGACGCAGACAGCGGGCTGGGGTGGGCGCTGGCGACCACAGGGGTCTCGTCCAACAGGGGGCGCATGCCCTCGGCGTCCTTGCCCCACAGCACCGCGACCAGCGGGAGCCTCCTGCCATCCGCCCCCCGGCGGTGGGCGACGGCGGAGACCGCCGCCGTCGTAATGGTTTCCCAGCCCTTTCCGCGGTGCGAGCCGGCGGCACCCTCGCGGACGCTCAGGACCCGGTTGAGCAGCAGCACGCCCTGGTCGGACCAGGCGCCGAGGTCGCCATGGACTCGAGCCGGGAGTCCCAGGTCGGACTCAAGTTCCTTGTAAATGTTCGCGAGGCTGCGGGGGATGGGCCTGGTCCGGCCGTCTACGGAAAAGGCCAGGCCTACCGCGTGGCCCGGAGTGGGGTATGGGTCCTGGCCCACGATCAGCACCCGCACGTTTGCCAGCGGCTGGCGGAAGGCCCGGAGAACGTTCGACGGCGCGGGCAACACCGGGTGCCCCGCCGCGATCTCCCCGGCCAGGAAGGAGAGCACCGCCCTCAATTCACCTTCCACCCCGGCGAGGGCCATGGCCCAGTCGGGGGCCACGAGTTCGTCCAGGGGCATGGCAGCCATGTCGGCGAAGCTCAGACTGCCGCTCTCGGCCTGCACCAGCTCGAACAAGGGTTCAGGTTCCATCACGTGTCCATTGTTCCAGTGCCGGCGCATCACGTCACACGGCGTAAATGACAAGGCTGTTATTCATCCGTACCATGGGGGTTGGACTTTTACCGGATTCAGCGAAGGAGTGTGCAGTGGCGGAGCCGTTGCAGGACCATCTCGCAGACCCGTCCCACGCGGCAGCCGGCGAGCCGGACGCCGCGCTCCAGCGCGGCTCGCTGCTGGATGACTTCCAGTTGCGGGACTCGCCGCTGAGCGAACGTGAGCAGCAGATGCTGGCTCTGGAGCGGCAGTGGTGGAAATACGCGGGAGCCAAGGAACAAGCCATCCGTGAGCTGTTCGATCTCTCCGCAACGCATTACTACCAGATCCTCAACGCGCTGATCGATACCGAGCATGCATTGGCCCACGACCCCATGCTGGTGAAGAGATTGCGTAGACTACGTACGTCACGTCAGCGGGCCCGCACTGCACGCCGCCTGGGTTCTGACGCGTAATCGTTAGGGCCGATTGCCGGCCAAGACCAACAAGGACGTCTCTTCACCATGACCAACTATGCTCGGGACGAATTCGACAGGGTACCGGAGGCCACTTCCCGGCAGGGCGTGCACCGCGCTCCCGCTGCCGCGGCACGCCCCCGCCTGTGGCCCATCCTGAGCGTGGGGATCGGCGCCCTGGTCGTCGGCCTGGCCGCATTTCTCCTGCTGCCGCAGCTTGGGTTCGAGAAGGCAGTGAGCCCG
The DNA here is from genome assembly GCF_018613875.1 of Arthrobacter sp. ISL-28. Taxonomy (GTDB): domain Bacteria; phylum Actinomycetota; class Actinomycetes; order Actinomycetales; family Micrococcaceae; genus Arthrobacter. The sequence goes on from NZ_JAGGPJ010000010.1 coordinate 38,051, forward strand.
TTCTCAGCCAAGGCCGAAGCCGCCGCGCCGTCGGAGTCGTCCGCGCGCCCCTCGGTCACGCCATCGGCAGCTGAGTCGTCCGGCGCCGCGGAGGCAGAAAAGCCGTCGGAAACGCCGTCCGCCAGTGAGTCTGCATCGCCCTCTACCACCGCTCCCGGGGCGATCGAAGAGTTTGGATCAGCAGTGGACAAAACTCTGCCGGTCTCCGTCTACAACGGCACGCTGACATCCGGACTCGCCGGCCGTGTCGGCGCAACCGTCGAGGCCGACGGCTGGGTACTGGGTGAGGTTGCCAACTGGCAGGGTGCCCCCCAGAAGCAGTCGGTCATCTTCTACTCTGATGCCGCACATCGGGCCAGCGCTGAGGCCCTCGGTGACCTGCTGAACATCACCACCTTTGTGGAGAGCGCGGAATTCCAAACGCCCTTTGCCGTGGTGCTGGGCCCTGGCTACGAGTGACGTTGTGGGTTACGCCTGAATAACTATTGGGTCGGGTTCCGGCTCTCCTCCTGCCGCCCGGCGGGCCCGAATAGATAGAGTGACTTCAGACTTCGAAGCGTAATTCACGGCGCACACTGAAGTGGGCCTTACGGAAGCAATCTGAAAGTGTGGAGATCATGGCATTGGGTACCGTGAAGTGGTTCAACGCCGAAAAGGGCTACGGCTTCATCACTGTTGACGGCACGGGCGACGACGTTTTCGTGCACTGGTCCGCCATTCAGGGCGACGGGTACCGTGCGCTCGACGAGGGCCAGCGCGTGGAGCTCGAGGTCGGCGAAGGCGAAAAGGGCCCGCAGGCCGAGAACGTCCGGCCTGCCGAGTGACGCGTCCCGCCGCCGGGAGGCGCACCCGGGTGACTGTACGGCGGCGGCCCGGCATTGTGAAGCCCGCCCGCACCGCTGTCTGGGGCGCCGCCGCCGTCTTGGCGCTGGGCGCCTGCTCGGGACCGGACGGAAGTGCCAGGACGGCATCGGTGGAGGCCAGCGGCGACGGAATCTTGCGGATCGGCCTGATCCTGGACAACACAGGCGCCCAGGCGTTCCTGAATAAGGCCCAGCTTGCCGCCGCCAAACTCGCCGTCCAGGAGATCAATGCCGCCGGCGGCCACAAAGGCAGGCCGGTGGAACTGCTGCCGGAAAAGGTCAGTGCCGACACCGCCGCCCAAGCCCGGGAACTCGTGGCGGCGAAGGCCGACGTCGTGATCGGACCCACCGATTCGAGCCGCGCTCCGGCGGCCATCGATGTGCTGTCCAAGGCCAGGATCGCGCTCATCTCGCCTGCCAATACGGCGAGGGACCTGAGCGCCTACAAGAGCGGCGGCTACTACTTCCGCACTGCCGCAGCCGATATTGCCCAGGCTGCGGTGCTGGTGAAGCTGGCCAAGGACGGCGGGGCCAAGAGCCTCGCCGTGGTCCATGAGGAGGGCACCTACGGAACGGAAGTATCCGCGGCGGTGTCCGATTCCGCGAAGAGTGCCGGGTTGGATCCCGTGACAGTGGCCGGCTTCAAACCCGGCGCGGCGCAGAATGCGGCAGCCGCCGCCGGTGCTGCCGCTCCGGACGCCGTCGTTGTGGTTGCCCGTGAAGGTGCGCAGGGCGCCATAGCAGAATTGACCAACGCCGGCCTGACGGGAAAGCGACTGATCCTGTCCGACGGCGCCTTCCGGCAGTACGGCTCGGACCTCGGGTCCAAGGCGCTGGAGGGCGCCCGCGGGGTCGTCCCGGGGGTGTTTCCCTCAGCTCACCTGCAGGGTGAACTTGTCGCCGTGGATGCGGAGCTGAAGGACATGACCTTTGCCTCTGAGACCTTTGATGCAGTCAATCTTGCGGCCCTGGCGGCCGCCGCGGCCGATGACGACGCGGGCGCATCGGTGGCCGCGATGCTGATCACCGTCTCGGGCGGGTCCGCCGGAACAGCCACCCAGCCCGCCGGCAAGCCATCCGTCTGCAGGACGTACAAAGAATGCCTGGCCGGTCTCAAAGCCGGAACGGCCATTGATTACGACGGCGAGTCGGGCCCGGTCCGGTTCAACGCCGACGGCGACGTCACGGTGGCCAACTACATGGTGTTCACATACGGGGCGGACAACAAAGCGAAACTCACCGGCAGCGAAACGGCAAGCCGGGCCGCCAGCTGATCGCTGGCAGCGAAGTGTCCGCGGACGCGTCCCGTTTTTCTCGCCCGCTGCTTGCACTCTCCCCGGGGGAGTGCTAATTATTGATTAGCACTCTTGCGTATCGACTGCTAAAGCGTCGCCCGGTTTAGGCCGTCAGCGAGGCTTGGCAGGCGTGCATGGAGCGAAAGAAACACCTGGTTGGGGTGAGATCCGTACTGCCGGCATACAGAGGCCTGCAGGAAAGATCGTCCGTCGCGGGCACCGCAACGAGGTTCATTCTTAACGACTGTCCCCGAAAGGACTACTGCCGTTATGGCCAAGATCATTGCATTTGATGAAGAGGCACGCCGCGGCCTCGAGCGGGGCCTTAACACCCTCGCCGACGCCGTCAAGGTCACCCTCGGCCCGCGTGGACGCAACGTCGTCCTCGAAAAGAAGTGGGGCGCCCCCACGATCACCAACGATGGTGTTTCCATCGCCAAGGAGATCGAGCTGGACGATCCCTACGAGAAAATCGGCGCCGAACTGGTCAAGGAAGTTGCCAAGAAGACGGATGACGTCGCTGGCGACGGCACCACGACGGCAACCGTGCTGGCACAGGCACTGGTCAAGGAAGGCCTGCGCAACGTTGCGGCCGGCGCTGACCCGCTGTCCCTCAAGCGCGGTATCGAGAAGGCAGTTGAAGCGGTAACCCGCGAACTGCTGGACAACGCCAAGGAAATCGAAACCAAGGAAGAGATCGCCGCTACGGCGTCCATCTCCGCCGGTGACGACGAAATCGGCGCCCTCATTGCCGAAGCCCTGGACAAGGTCGGCAAGGAAGGTGTCATCACCGTCGAGGAGTCCAACACCTTCGGCCTGGAGCTGGAACTCACCGAAGGCATGCGCTTCGACAAGGGTTACATCTCCGCATACTTCGTCACGGACACCGAACGTCAGGAAACGGTCCTCGAGGACCCGTACATCCTGATCGTCAACTCCAAGATCTCCAACGTCAAGGAACTGGTTGCTGTCCTCGAAAAGGTCATGCAGTCCAACAAGCCGCTGCTGATCATTGCCGAAGACATCGAGGGCGAGGCCCTGGCCACCCTGATCGTCAACAAGATCCGTGGCACCTTCAAGTCCGTTGCCGTCAAGGCCCCGGGCTTCGGTGACCGCCGCAAGGCACAGCTTGCCGACATCGCCATCCTCACCGGTGGCCAGGTCATCGCCGAGGAAGTTGGCCTGAAGCTTGAGACCGCTGGGCTGGACCTCCTGGGCCGCGCCCGCAAGGTGGTTGTCACCAAGGACGAGACCACCATCGTTGAAGGTGCCGGCGACGCCGACCAGATCGCCGGCCGCGTTTCCCAGATCCGCGCCGAGATCGAAAACTCCGACTCCGACTACGACCGCGAGAAGCTGCAGGAGCGCCTGGCCAAGCTGGCCGGCGGCGTTGCAGTCATCAAGGCCGGTGCCGCGACCGAAGTTGAGCTCAAGGAACGCAAGCACCGCATCGAGGACGCCGTCCGCAACGCGAAGGCTGCCGTTGAAGAGGGTATCGTCGCCGGCGGTGGCGTGGCCCTGATCCAGGCTGGCCTGAAGGCATTCGCGAACCTGCAGCTCGAAGGCGACGAGGCAACCGGTGCGAACATTGTCCGCGTTGCCATCGACGCCCCGCTGAAGCAGATCGCCTTCAACGCAGGCCTCGAGCCCGGCGTTGTGGTCGACAAGGTCCGCGGCCTGCCCGCTGGCCACGGCCTGAACGCTGCAACCGGCGAGTACGTCGACCTGCTGGCTGCCGGCATCAACGACCCCGTCAAGGTAACCCGCTCTGCCCTGCAGAACGCGGCTTCCATTGCCGGCCTGTTCCTCACCACGGAGGCAGTAGTAGCCGACAAGCCGGAGAAGAACGCTCCGGCCATGGCCGGCGGCGACGAGATGGGCGGCATGGGCGGTTTCTAACCCCCGGGCCTCCTAGTCGCTAACGCGTAAGAGCAGCAGCGGCCCCGCCTTCGGGTGGGGTCGCTGCTGGTTTTTAACAGCGTGGAGATGTTTTTTGTTGGCATGGACGTGGCTGCTCCCCAGGTCCGGCGGTCCACCGGACCTGGGGGTGAAAACAGTGCCGGCTGGGTCTGGCAGGATGGATTCGTGACGATTACAGCAGCGGCCGACGGTTCGGCTTTAGGAAATCCCGGCCCGGCCGGATGGGCCTGGTACGTGAACGACGATTGCTGGCGCGCCGGAGGCTGGCCACACGGAACGAACAACCAGGGTGAGCTGATGGCTGTGCTGGATCTCTTCCGCGCCACGGCCCACATACCGCAGGAGGACCTGCGCATCCTTTGCGACAGCCAGTATGTCATCAACTCGGTGACCAAATGGATGCCGGGCTGGAAGCGCAAGGGATGGCGCAAGGCGGATGGCAAGCCCGTACTTAACGTGGACCTCCTCAAGGAGATTGACAAGGAACTCGCAGGGCGGAAGTACACCTTCGAATGGGTCAGGGGCCACACCGGCCACGACCTGAACGAAGCCGCCGACGAGCGTGCCCGCGCCGTCGCACTGTCCTTCCAGCAGGGGGTCGCTGCACGCTCCGGCCCCGGCTTCCGCGGAGCGGCAGCACTGGGGGTAGAGGATGCCCCGGGCACCCGCGCAGGACTGAACGGCGATGAACGGGCCGGCACTGAACTGGACGGCGCTGAACTGGACGGCGCTGACGAATTGGACCTCTTTGGCAGCCAGGACCGTCCGCTAGCAGACAGCAGTGTGACGGGCACCAGACTTGTTACAGAGAGCGAGCCGGATCTCTTCAGCGAAATGGAAGCGGACGCCTTTGCCGCCACGCCCGGCGGCAGCGTGAGTCCGGAAGAAACCGTGGAGGCGCTCGAGCGCGAGCTCCTCCGCCCGGATGTGCGCAGTGACATCGGGCGGATAGGCGTGCTCCTGCACCCGGAATTCACGGAGATCGGACGCTCCGGCCGGATCTGGACGCGCGACGCACTGATGATGTCGCTTGAGGAAAGCCCGGGCGGCCCGAGGGAGCTGGAGATGATTAGCACGGAGCGGATCGGTGCGGACGCCATCCTGCTGACCTATCGGAGCCACTCCCGTGCCGGCACTGCCCTCTGCAGCTCCCTCTGGGTCCTCGACGGCGGGCAGTGGCGCCTCCGCTTCCATCAAGGCACCCCCGAGGCCTGACGGGCCCGCCAACGGACTCGGAAGCCGAACCGGTCCACCGGCGAGCGTGGGGACTGACGGGCCTCTCAGGTGAAGCGCTGGGCGTTGCCCTGCTCGGCCTGGGCGTAGGTGGCGGCGGCAGAGGAGAGCGCGAGGTTGATGGAAGCCAGGGAGGCCTCCACCTTTCCCTGCGTCACGGTCCACTCGGTGACGAGTGCCTGGAAGTTTGTGGCTGCAGAGCCGCGCCACGTGGCCTGGAGTTCGTCCAGGCCACGCTTCATCGTCTGGACGTCGGCGCTGATGCGGTCAACTGTCGCCTTGACGTTGGCTGACTTCACCTGGAGGAGTTCGGTATCGACGGAAATGATGCTCATGGCTCTGGCCTCTCGACGTTCGCTGGACCGGTGCTTGCGGAACCGGCTATGGGAAGACAGGGACTGGTGTTCCGGTCCACTGAGTCGAGCCTACGAACGCGGCCGCAGCGGGCGCCACGGCTAATTTCTATATGTGCATAACCTGATCGTCGTCCTGGCTCCTGTCGTCCCTGCTCCCGCGCTGCTGGCTGTCGGCGTCCCCGTGGCGGGTTTCCTGCGAGTCATCCCGGAGGGGGAGGCTGACGGCAAGCGTGGCGCCGCCGCCGTCGGTCGGTTCCACCCGGACTGAGCCGCCGTGCGAGCCGACAATGGCCGCCACGATGGCCAGGCCCAGTCCGCTGCCGCCGGTTTCCCGGGTGCGCGAGGTGTCCGACCGGTAAAAACGCTCGAAGATCCTGGGCGCTTCGCTTTCAGGAATGCCGGGCCCGTGGTCGCGGACTTCGAGCACAGCCCGGGGTGCACCGTCCTCGCCCGTCCGCACGCCGACGGCGAGCTCTATCGGCGTACCCTCCGGGGTGTACCGCAAGGCGTTGCCCACGAGGTTTCCCACCACCTGGCGGAGCTTCGCCTCGTCGCCGAGAACGGGGGCCGGTGCGGCGCTCCCGCCGTCGAGCCCGATCAGGGCGATGGTGCGGTTTCTGGCGCTCGCGTGGGTATCCACGACGGCGTCGTGGGCGATCAGCTGCAGGTCCACCGGCTTCTGCTGCAGCGGCCGCTGCTCGTCCAGCCGGGCAAGCAGGAGCAGGTCCTCCACCATGGAGCCCATCCGCTTGGCTTCGCTCTCGATCCTGCCCATGGCGCTTGAAATGTCCTCGTCTGATTGCAGGGCACCATGCCGGTAGAGCTCCGAGTAGCCCCTGATGGTCACCAGCGGTGTGCGCAGCTCATGGGAAGCATCCGCCGCGAAACGGCGCATCCGGTCCTCTGAGGCCATCCTGGCCGCAAAAGCCGCCTCGATGTGGGCCAGCATGGCGTTGAGGGACCGTCCCAGCCGGCCGACCTCCGTGGCTGGGTTTTCCACCGCGACGCGGCGGGACAGGTCCCCGGCCGCAATGGCGGCGGCCGTCTTTTCCACCCTGGCGAGCGGCCTGAAGGATCTGGTGACCGTCCAGGACGCGATAAAGAAGGCGAGGACCAGGGTCAGCAGTCCGACGCCGACGACCACCAGGGTAGCGTGCCGCAAGACCTCATCGACAGGTGAGAGCGGCAGCCCGACAACCACCACTGCCCGCTCCTGCTCGCTGGTTACGACGCTGACCGCGACGACCCGCCAGTTCTTGCCGTCGCTGCCGCGGACCTGGTACGGCTTCAGGCCGCGCTGGCGGGCCTCATCCAGCGAGATTGAGTCGATGTCGGGGCGGTCAGCCTTGCCGTCGAGATTGCTTCTCCCGGCATCCGGAAAGTAGATGGTCACGGTGTAGTCGGTTGGGACCACAGGGTTCGGCACAAGGAGCTGGTTGAAGGACCGCTGCCGCTCGGCGGACTGGACGGCGGCCTGGAGTTTGTCGTCCACCTGGCCCTCAAGATAGCTGCGCAGCAGCGTCAGGGTGCCGGCTCCGGTCACTGCCAGGGCCACCAGCAGGAGCGCCATCATGATGGCCACCAGTTGGGACCGGAGTGTGGCGGACTTCCAGCGCTCGAGCAAGGTCAGCGCTTTTCTGCTGTCCGCAGCACGTAGCCCACGCCGCGCTTGGTCTGGATCAGGGCCGGCGCTTCGGGATCGATGTCCACCTTGCGGCGCAGGTACGAGATGTAGGACTCCACGATCGAAGCATCGCCGTTGAAATCGTATTCCCAGACGTGGTCCAGGATCTGTGCCTTGGAGAGGACGCGGTTCGGATTGAGCATCAGGTACCGGAGAAGCTTGAACTCGGTGGGGGACAGCTCAATCACCGTCCCGCCGCGGCGCACCTCGTGGGCATCGTCGTCGAGCTCGAGGTCGTCCACGCGGATGACGGCCTCGTCATCATCCAGCATGGGCTGGGTGCGGCGGAGCACGGCACGGATCCTGGCCACCACCTCATCGAGGCTGAATGGCTTGGTGACGTAGTCGTCGCCGCCCACGGTGAGTCCGGTGACCTTGTCCTCGGTGTCGTCCTTGGCGGTCAGGAACAGAACGGGGAAATGCTTGCCTGCGGCGCGCAGCCGGCGCGTGACAGTGAAGCCGTCCATGTCCGGCAGCATGACATCCAGCACGGCCAGATCGGGTGAGTGGGTTTCCGCAGCCGCGAGGGCGTCCCGTCCGTTGCCGGCCGAGACCACTTCGAATCCGGCGAAGCGCAGCGACGTGGACAGCAGCTCGCGGATGTTCGGCTCGTCGTCGACCACGAGGAGCTTGGCTTCGGCACCGTTCTTTTTCATATCTCCCATGATGCTCCCAGAAACTGGGAGTTATCTGGATGAATGTTGTGTGTTGCTTGGGTTAGCCCATCGCGCCGGCGTCCTTGGCGTCCATGATGCGGTACGCATAGCCCTGCTCGGCCAGGAACCGCTGGCGCTTGGCGGCAAAGTCCTGGTCCAGAGTGTCCCGTGCCACCAGTGAGTAAAAGCGTGCGGCCCTGCCGTCCTGTTTCGGCCGCAGCAGCCGGCCGAGCCGCTGGGCCTCCTCCTGCCTGGAGCCGAAGGAACCGGAGACCTGGATGGCCACGGACGCCTCCGGCAGGTCGATGGAAAAGTTGGCCACCTTGGAGACCACGAGCATCTGGACCTCACCCGCGCGGAACGCATCAAAGAGCTTCTGGCGTTCCTTCACGGACGTCTCGCCCTTGATCACCGGGGCATTAAGGCGCTCGCCGAGCTCATCAAGCTGGTCGATGTACTGGCCGATCACCAGCACCTGCTCGCCGCGGTGTTTCTCCACCAGCTGCTCCGCCACCACCGTCTTGGTCGCCGACGTGGCGCACAGCCGGTACTTGTCGGCGTCATCGGCCATGGCGTAGGCAACACGTTCATCGCGGGGGAGGTCGACCCGCACCTCCACGCAGTCGGCGGGCGCGATATACCCCTGGGCCTCGATGTCCTTCCACGGCGCGTCATAGCGTTTCGGTCCGATGAGGCTGAAGACCTCGCCCTCGCGGCCGTCCTCGCGGACCAACGTGGCGGTCAGCCCCAGACGGCGCCGGGCCTGGAGGTCCGCCGTCATCCGGAAGATCGGTGCGGGAAGCAGGTGGACTTCGTCGTAGATGATCAGCCCCCAGTCGTTCCCGTCCACGAGCTCCAGGTGCGGGTACAGGCCGCCGCGCTTTGTGGTGAGCACCTGGTAGGTGGCGATGGTGACCGGCCGGACTTCCTTGACAGCTCCCGAATACTCACCGATCTCGGATTCCGTGAGCGACGTCCGCCTGAGCAGCTCATCCTTCCACTGCCGGGCGGAGACGGTGTTGGTGACGAGGATGAGCGTGGTGGTGGAGCTGGTGGCCATGGCTGCCGCCCCCACCAGGGTTTTGCCCGCGCCGCAGGGGAGCACCACCACGCCGCTGCCGCCGGCCCAGAAGTTCTCCGCCGCCAGCCGCTGGTAAGGCCGCAGCTTCCACCCCGACTCGTTCAGCATGATGGGGTGGGGTGTCCCGTCGACGTACCCCGCCAGGTCCTCCGCGGGCCAGCCGATCTTGAGCAGCAGTTGCTTCAGCTGGCCGCGCTGGGAGGAGTGGACCACAACGGTCTCGCCGTCAATGCGCGGTCCCAGCAGCGGCTGGATCTTCTTGGCCCGGCTGACCTCCTCGAGCACGGGGTAGTCGCTGGTGCGCATCACCAGCCCGTGCTGCGGATCCTTTTCCAGCCGGAGCCGGCCGTAACGGGACATGGTTTCTTCGATGTCGATCAGGAGCGAGTGCGGCACCGGGAAACGGGAGTACTTGAGCAGCGTATCCAGCACCTTCTCGGCGTCGAGGCCCGCCGCCCGCGCATTCCAGAGGCCCAGCGGGGTCAGCCGGTAGCTGTGCATATGCTCCGGAGCGCGCTCCAGCTCGGCGAACGCCGCGATGGCGTGCCTGGCTTCGGTGGCTTGCTCGTGGTCCACTTCGAGGAGGATGGTTTTGTCGCTCTGGACAATCAGGGGGCCGTCATTCACGCGGCGTCAACTTTCACGGACGCATTTCCTCTGTTGCTTCGATGTCGATGATCCGGTGGATGGACAGCACCCGCTCGGTGTCCTTGGCGGGGTCGAAGACCCGGACCCGTCCGCCGGTGACCGATACGGGAACAACGGTTTCCAGCTTGGCATTCCCCATGCTGTCCACCACATTCATGGTGACCCGCTGTTTGAGCCTGATGGCTGTCCGCAGCGTCTCCAGCCCCAGCTGCGTGGCTTCCTCTCCGCCGTTGAGGGCCGCGCTGGCACGATGCCCGTTGGGGCCAGCCACAGCCGCGTGGCTGCGCAGTACCGTGAGCTGGGCGGCAATGTCGGCTTCCGGCGGCGCCGTCCGCGGAGCGCTGTAGACCGGGCGCCCCGCGGCGCCAGCCACCGGGGCTGTGCGGTTCAGGCGGACGACGGCGGAACCGGACTCTTCGACGGCAGGTGACAGTCCCAGCCCGCGCAGCACCAATGCGGTCTGCCGGGGTGGTGCGGAGGAAACCAGGACGGTGGGGGCGATCCGGACGAGGTTCAGCGAGGCCGCCGCGGCCTCGCCGGCCAGCTCGACAAGTGCCGCTTCGTCATCGCTTTGGATAAAGCTGGCGGCTGCCCCGACCCGCAGCTTGCCATGCCGCTGGGCGGTGTCCTCGATGAGATACTCCAGCGGCTGCGGAACGGCGGTGGCCGAATGTCGGCGCAGGAAATCCAGCATGGACGCGGAATCCAGCCCCCCGTCGAGGGCACGCCGGATGGATTGCACCGAGAACCGGTAGATGGTGGCAGGGCCCTGCCCCTCGGCGTCTGCCATCCGCTGCAGCTGTTCGCTCAGCTCCGGCGTCAGGTATCCCGGAGCGACAGCGGTAAGGTCGGCCTGCAGCAGGACATGGTTCAGCGCCGCCGGGAGGTGCTCGCCGAGGATGTTCATCGCGTCGTCCGGCGCATCCGCTGCAATGGCGGCGCCCAGCTGGCTCAGGGCACCCGAGCCGATCAGCCCGAGCATCTCAGCCTCGGCCAGGACCCCGCGGATCAGCGAGCTGAAGCGCCGTGCCATGCGGGGCTGAGACCATTCCGCGCGCTGCAGCACGGCATCGGCATTGAGGACGGGAGCCGTGCCGTCGGCTGCCTCCGCTTCCAGCGTCAGCTCGTGCAAAATCTCCAGGATTCTCTTGCGGACGACCGGCGCATCGGGCCGCTGGGCCTCAGCGGACAGAGCATTGATCGTGGTGCCGGCGGCCGTCCGGTGGCTCGGCGGTCCGGAAGGCTGGGCGGTGACGGGCTGCCCCACCAGCGACGGGGCGCGTTCGCTGGCCAGCCAGGCGTTGACCAGCCAAAGCCACTGTTCCTGCCGGGGCAGGCCCAGCCACTCCAGCTGGGGCGTCGGCTGCACCCAGCAGGAGCTGTCCACGTCCAGTCGGATCAACCCCGCCAGGGCGCAGAACTCAAGCAGCACCGCCGCCATGTGCTGGTCCACCCGCAGGGCCTCGGCAAGCCTGCGCATTTCGCGGATGCCCACTCCGCCGCTCCGCAGCGTGGCCAGCGGCTGCTCCCTGACGGCATGGAGCAACTCGCCGGTGAGCCGCAGGGTTTCGGCGATGGCGCCGAGGGCAGCGTTCCGGCGCAGGGAAGCGGTGGTTGTTCCCAGCGTGGGTCTGGGGGGAGTGAGGGAAAAGTTGTCGATCACGGCCCCGCCGCGGAGCGACATGCCGACGCTGTGCGGCAGTTCCACATGAGCGGCGTCCAGGGGCACCAGCAGGCCGCGGGCCAGCAGCCAGTCCACCGGCCCCACATCGTGGCTCTCGGCGGTGACTGATGCTTTTCGCTGTGCCTGGGGGACGGCACCCATGGCCCAGTTGCTGAACCTGGCGAGCAGCGCCGTCGTGCGTTCGGGGGCCTTGGCGAGGATAGCGCGCAAAGCCTCCGGAGAGGAGGTCCAGTGCTGCAGCGCCAGCGCTGCCTCCATGGGAGTGGTGGCCGCCTGGATGGCGGCACCGCTGCGGTGCAGTTCGCCGACCAGCTGGACGACGCGCTGGGCGAAAGCCGGCTGCAGCCGGACCAGCTCGGTGTAGCTTCGCCCGAGCCCGGCCGGATAGATGCCGACGACGTCCTTCAAGCTGCCCACCGGCAGGTAATACCGCTGCCGGTGGGCAGCGGGGCCGGCGGTGTGAGGAGGCTCTGCCCGTTGGACCAGTGCCAGTTCCTGGAGCGACAGAAGGATCCGTTCAACAGCGGCCACCGTTGAGCCGGCGATCATTTTCTTGACGCCCGTGGCAGACGCGCTGTGCCCGGTGTCCGTGTTCGTGCACAGGTGCAGGGTCTCCAGCACCTGCATCTGGGGCCGGTTCAGCCGTTCCAGGGCGCGCTGCACGCTGACTCTGGCGCTGGCGCGCGCTGCCAGGGCCGCGAAGTCCGGGACGCCCGGCGAGATCAGGTCCGGCCGAGCAATGAACAGAGCACGCAGCGACTCGTCGCTGCGTGCCTCAAGTTCCTTGCTGAGCGCACGAATGAGGGACATCAGTCCAACGTTACCGCCCGCTGCCGCTTCCTGTCCGTCGGCGTGCGGCAACGCCGTCGATCACTAGGACGAACATCAGGATGAAAGCGAGCGGAAGTCCATAAAGAGCGGTGGATGTTATCCAGGGCGGAGCGGCCTGGCCGCCAAAGGCCATCGCCATAACCGTTCCCACGGCGGCCAGGGAGAGCACTGCCAGGATTGCAGCGGCGATCATCAGGGGACGCCGGAAACGCGTGGGTATCATGCACGTAACGCTAACAGTCCGGCCACGGCCGCGCCTCAAAGCAGGAATCCAGAGCCAGTCAGGATAACCTTGAATCAACAGACCAACATGGACCAGGCAGTCATTCCCTGAACCCGCATATCAGTGCGGATGCGGTGATGGCCGGACATGTCTTAGTAACGCCAGAACGAAGAAGGTTGATTACGTGCCTACCGGCAAAGTCAAGTGGTATGACAAGGACAAAGGTTTCGGGTTCCTCGCAGGTGAGGACGGGCAGGAAGTGTTCCTGCCCAAGTCGGCGCTTCCCGAGGGCGTCCACGAACTGAAGGCCGGCACCCGCGTTGAATTCGGTGTGGCTGACGGCCGCAAAGGTGCCCAGGCCCTGGGCCTCCGTGTCCTGGACAAGACGCCGTCCATCGCCAAGGCCAAGCGGCCTAACGCCAAGGACCTCGCACCGCTGGTACAGGACCTTGTCAGCGTGCTGGACAACCTGTCCGGCACGCTGTCCGCAGGCAAGTACCCGGAGGGTAATAAAGGCAAAGCCATCGCTGCCGCCCTGCGTAAGGTTGCCGACGAGCTGGACGCTTAGGCATCCCCATGAACCCGGAACCTGATCAGGCCGAGTCCAAGGTGGAGCCAAAGGCCCCCAAACGGCGCGCCGGTGTCCCGGTATGGCGCACCGGTAAGCCGGACGCCGTCCTGGCGGCTGCCGTGGACGTTGCACGGTCCGCCATTGAAGGCATAGCGAAGGCATCCGAAATCGGCGAGCACATCGCAGCGCGCACCGAGGGCGACCGCCTGGTGACGCACCTCTTCGAATCGCGGCTGCCCGGGTACGTCGGCTGGCAGTGGTATGCCGTGCTCACGCGCAACTCGCGGTCCAAGGTGATAACGGTGAATGAGCTGGGCCTGTTGCCCTCGGAGGACTCCATCCTCGCACCGGAGTGGATCCCGTGGGCCGAACGGGTACGGCCCGAGGACGCCCAGGAAGACGCCGCTGAAGAAGGCGGCACTGATGCCGGCGAGGCGGAGGAACCTGCAGAATCCCCAGAGGAGGAGCAGGCCAGGGCTCCAAGGGAAGATTCCGTCGAGCCGTCCGGCGGCGGAACGGCGGACGGCGCCGGCCCGGACACAAGCCCGGACGACGCCGTCGAACGCTGACGCTGTCAGCGTCACCGGTTTGGGAGAGACTACTTCTTCAGCTCGCCCACCACATAGTCGATGCATTCCAGCAGCGCGGATACGTCCGCGGGCTCGATCGCCACGAAGGTGGCGATGCGGAGCTGGTTGCGTCCCAGCTTGCGGTACGGCTCGGTGTCGACGATGCCGTTGGCGCGGAGCACCTTGGCAATGGCTGCCGCGTCGATGGAGTCGTCGAAATCGATCGTGGCGATGACGTTCGAGCGTTCCGCGGCGTTGGCCACAAACGGCGTGGCGAACTCGGAGGCTTCAGCCCATTTGTAGATGCGGCTGGCGGAATCCGCGGTGCGGTCGGCTGCGAAGTCGAGGCCTCCGCCGGCGTTCAGCCACTGCACCTGGGCATCCAGGGTGACCAGTGTGGCCAGGGCCGGGGTGTTGTAGGTCTGGTTCAGCTTGGAGTTGTCAATGGCGGTCTGCAGGTCAAGGAAGTCCGGGATCCACCGGCCGCTGGCTTTGACCCGTGCGGCACGCTCCAGGGCCGCGGGCGAGAAGAGACCGAGCCACAGGCCGCCGTCGGAGGCGAAGTTCTTCTGCGGCGCGAAGTAGTACACGTCGGTCTCGGCAACGTCCACGTCCAGCCCGCCGGCGGCCGAGGTTGCGTCCACGAGGACGAGGGAACCTGAATCGGCGCCGTTCACTCGCTTGACCGGGGCGGCCACGCCGGTGGAAGTCTCGTTCTGCGGCCAGGCGTAGACGTCAACGCCCGCCTCGGCCTGGGGCGCCGGGCACGTTCCCGGCTCGGACTTGATGATGGAGGATTCCGCGAGGAACGGCGCCTTGTTGGTGGCGGCAGCGAATTTGGAACCGAATTCGCCGAAGGAAAGGTGCTGGGCCTTCTGCTCCACCAGGCCGAAGCTGGCCACATCCCAGAACGCCGTCGAACCGCCCACGCCCAGGATCACTTCGTACCCCTCAGGAGCCCGGAACAGGGTGCTCAGTCCCTCGCGGACCGACCCCACCAGGTTCTTCACCGGCGCTTGGCGGTGGGACGTGCCGAGGATAGACGTGGCGGCTGCGGACAGCGCCTCGATCTGCTCGGGCCTGACCTTGGAGGGCCCGGCGCCGAACCGTCCATCCTTGGGCAGGAGGTTTGCTGGGATAGTGATGCTGGTGTCGCTCACAGTGGCTCCAATTTTCGGCATGGACATGCAGTTCGGCGGGGACAGATGATGGCCGGCTGGCAGTCATGTCTGCCACGAAGACCCCTTTTATTCTGCCTGAGACCCGGAAATCACGGGAAACGCACCCGTCACAGTCCAGTCATCGTGACTTTGCAGGTGGTCGCAAAATTATCCGGAGTAATTCAAAATAGGCTAAGCTTTGAATGGACGTACGGGCGGAAACCCGGTGTTGCTCCGTCGTCGGATCGCGGCCGCGGCAGCTTGACGCCGGACCGCCGGGCGGTGGGCCCCCCGGTACGGTGGGACGGACTCAAGTACTGTGCTCGAGGAGCTGAGCTGAATGACGGATCTGATCGATACCACGGAGATGTATCTTCGGACCATTTTGGAGCTTGAAGAAGAGAACATCGTGGCGCTGCGCGCCCGCATCGCTGAGCGCCTCCGCCATTCAGGACCCACCGTCTCCCAGACCGTCGGCAGGATGGAGCGGGACGGACTGGTGGTTGTTTCCGATGACCGTCATCTTGAGCTGACGGAAGTGGGCCGGAAGCGCGCCACGGAAGTGATGCGCAAGCACAGGCTTGCTGAGCGGCTGCTCGCCGACGTGATCGGCCTGGACTGGGCCTACGTCCATGACGAGGCCTGCCGGTGGGAGCATGTGATGAGCGAACGGGTGGAGCGCAGGATCTATGAACTGCTGGACCACCCCACGGAATCGCCCTACGGCAACCCGATTCCCGGGCTGGCGGCACTTGGTGGGGAATCCTCTTCCGACTTCCCCGATGGCGGCATAACCCTGCTCGAGGCCATGGCCGGATATGGTCCGGACTCGCGCGTCAGGGTCAGCCGCCTGGCGGAGCCTATCCAAGTTGAGCCCGAACTGCTGGTCCAGCTGGACGAAGGCGGCATCCGCCCCGGCGCTACGGTATCCCTGGAGCGGGTGGGGGAGTACATCTCGGTGCGTGTCCCGGGGATTGAGGGAGCGCTCGAGCTTCCGCCGGAAGTCGCTGCACACGTTTTCGTCCGTGTGAGCTAAGTCGGCACCGCGCGGATCTGTCTGACATCTGTAGCCAGATGTGACTGCACTTAAACATCACGGATTTATTACTGCGCACTTTAATCGCCTATAGTTAAACAGCAACGCCGATACCAAAGCGTTACCTGATCTGGAGCCGAGCTCTGCCAGCGGATCAGTACGAATCACCTACTGGCAGAGGCGGGGGAACCACAATCGGCTGTTGAAAAACAGCCTTGGGGTGAAGTCCGCAAGCAGCAGGTCACTTTCCACAGATGGAATCTCCCGGGATACCCCTGTGCCGAAATGCTTGCTACGGCGGACCGGGTTGAAGATCTCTCTGACCCGAATCCGACAGCTAACTTCGCAGGCTATCCAGAGAGGAACCGTTCTTGACCATGCAGAATTCGCGGGGCCGCCGCCGCGCGGCAGGTCCCGCTGCGGAGCCGCGCACCCCCGCAGTATTCGCCACTGAACGCCCCCGGGATGCGCAGCGCGAAGCACGGAAGCAGCGCAGTCCCTTCCGCCAGGTCACAGATTTCGCCTCCGCCAGCGGAGTGGGTCAGAAGGCTGGAGTCGCACTGGCCGCCACTGGCCTCCTGCTGACAGTCACAGTCCCCGCTACAAGTCCGGTCATGGCTACCGGTGACCAACGGGCAACCGCCGGAGCACTTTCTTCGGCAGCGCAGCCGGAAGTTTCCGCTGAAGCAGCCGCCAAAATCGACTTCAGCCGCACTTCGGTGTCCACAAAGGGTGACCCGGACGGCAAGCTCAAACAGCTCCTGACTGCCCAGTCTGCGGGGAAGATCACACGGGCTGCCTCCGTCGGTAGCCTGGGGCTTCCCCTGGCAATCGCGATCAAGTCATCTCCGTTCGGATATCGCGTAAGTCCGATCACAGGCGGGGCGGGGGAGTTCCACCGGGGCCAGGATTTTGCCGCCGAGTGCGGAACACAGGTGTTCGCCGCCGCGAGCGGCACTGTTACTTTTGTCGGCTGGCACGCCTTCGGCGGTGGCAACAGGGTTGTCATCGACCATGGCAACGGCCTCGAAACCACGTACAACCACTTGTCGTCATCGAGCGTCCAGGTCGGCCAGAAGGTCAACCGGGGCGACGTGGTGGCGCTCAGTGGGACCACGGGCGCATCCACGGGCTGCCACCTCCACTTTGAGGTGATGGTCAACGGAGAAGTCGTTGATCCCACCGGCTGGCTTTAAGTAAAACCGATGGAAAACTCTCACATTCCTGTGACACGCCGTGATCTGAATGTGACATTGACTCTGAACTGCTGTACCGTCTAAACCGCGTCAACTTTTCCGAAGTTGACGCCTTTGAGTGGATTGCCTAACTCTGCCACCGCTCAAGGTCCGTTCGCATTACATCGTCTGGCAGAGGCGGGGGAACCAATTTTGGTCTTCGCAAGAAGGCCTTGGGGTTAAGTCGCAAAGCTTCCCAGGAAGCGGCGCGGCCGGGTGACTCCCATCCGAATCCGACAGCTCACCTCGTAGGCATTGGGAGAGGCTACCTTCGTGTCTTCACGCCACAATCTTGCGCGCCACCGTGCGCAAACGGTTCGTATGAACCCGTTGGACTCCGTGTCCAAGGCAGTAAGCGCCAATGCTGGCACAGTAGGTCGTCAGGCAGCTGTTATCGCAGCTGCTTCAGGGCTCGTCCTGAGCATTGGCATGCCGGCTAACGCTGCCGACGCCACCATCGGTGTCTCCGCTTCCGCGGAGTCCGGATCCCAGGGCACGCAGCTGGCTGTAACCGCCGCACCCACCGCAACTGTCTCCTTCGAGCGTCCTGCCGTCACCACCGAGGCGGCTCCGGTTCTCGAGACTCTTGCCGTGCAGTCCAGCGGCGATGCAACGGCGGATGCATCCCTTACGGCCAAGGCGGACAAGGTGGCCGACGCCGCCGGCTCCGCTGCGACGTCAGGGCTGGCAGCTATCGCCTACACCGGTATCGGCAGCCCCTACGTCTGGGGTGGCACCACTCCCAGCGGCTGGGACTGTTCCGGCTTTACCCAGTGGGTCTACGCCCAGGCAGGCATCAGCATCCCCCGCGTCAATGCGTGGACTGCCATGAAGCCCACCTCGACTCCCGCTCCCGGCGACCTGGTCATGCAGA
The DNA here is from genome assembly GCF_018613875.1 of Arthrobacter sp. ISL-28. Taxonomy (GTDB): domain Bacteria; phylum Actinomycetota; class Actinomycetes; order Actinomycetales; family Micrococcaceae; genus Arthrobacter. Next base: position 55,970 of record NZ_JAGGPJ010000010.1, read on the forward strand.
ACGGCGGCGCCCACGTGGGCATCTACGTCGGCAACGGAATGATGATCAGCGCGCTGAACCCCTCGCAGGGAACGATCCTGCACGCCGTGTCCGCCACGGGCACGTCCTCCTTCTTCACCCTTCGCTAAAAACCCATTCGGGGCGATCCGGCATACCCCCAAGATGCCGGCGCGTCCATAGCCCGCGGCCTGCTACCGCAGCCCGGGGAACACGAAAGAGAGAAAAAATGACTACACGTGCACCCATTGCACGGCACCGCGCCGAGGTCACCAAGACCAACTCGCTGGCTGTCATTGCCAAGGCTGTCGGCGACAACGCTGGTGGCATGGGCCGCCAGGCAGCAGTTATCGCTGCGGCTTCAGGGCTGGTCCTGACCAGCGGCATCGCAGCCAACGCTGCGCAGACCAACGTTCAGCGCGAATCGGTTCCGGCTTCGAATCTTGAGGTTCAGTCCGTTGCCCCGGAAGCCATTTCCGCTGCATCCAGCATTGCCATCTCCTATGAGAAGCCTGCTGTTTCCACCACTCCGGCCCCCGTCGTCGAGGCACCCAAGCCCGTCGTCCAGGTTCAGGAAGCTACTCCGGCCGTTGACGCTGCTCCGGCAGTTGAAACCGCTGCCAGTGTCGAAGCTGCTCCCGCAGCCAATACCTCTGCCAGCAGCAAGGGCGCTTCGATCGCCGCTGCTGCATACGCCCAGCTGGGTGTTTCGCAGGACTGCACCATGCTGGCCACGAACTCCCTGGCCGCCGTGGGCATCCACTACCACGGCTGGCCGGCAGGTTACCTCTCCCTGGGCCGCACTGTCAGCGCTGCCGAAGCCAAGCCGGGCGACCTCGCCTACTACGAAAACGGCGGCATGGGCCTGGCCCACATCGCTGTCTACGTCGGCAACGGCCAGGCTGTTCATGGTGGCTGGAACGGCGGAACCACCGCGCTGTTCAGCGTCAACGTCGGCTCCGGCCCGGTCTTCATCCGCGTCAGCTAAGACAAAGCCAAGGCTTTAACAGGACCCCTGCCCCTGCGGCAGGGGTCCTTTTTTGCCTCTTTTTCGCCGACTTTCGCCTTCCGGTGCGCCCGGCTGGCTCCGTTGCGGGAAGGACCGGAATTCCGCCGATTCGCCGATCTGCCCTGTGAGTGTTTACTCTTGTGGTGTCGATCCATAGCCCGGACATGCAGAGGGCAGCCGGCCCTCGCGCCTCTGCCGGGTGCGGCCGTGAAGAGGTATGTGCATGCGCACTCTCGTTCTGAATGCTGGATATGAACCGCTGGCGGTTGTGACTTTCCGCCGGGCGCTGGTTCTTGTGCTAACCGGAAAAGCTAGCGTCGTGGCCGAAGGTGACGATCCCGTCGTCGGCCCGCAGGACATCATGGGCCGCCCGTCCGTGATTCTCCTGAACCGCTACATCCGGCCCCGGTACAACATAGTGACCGCTGTGAGTCGGCGAGGGGTGCTTCGCCGGGACGGGCACCGGTGCGCGTACTGCGGCAAAGCAGCCCACACCATTGACCATGTCCAGCCGAAATCGCGGGGCGGTGCGGACTCATGGGAAAACCTCGTTGCTGCCTGCCTCCGCTGCAATAACATCAAGGGCGACCACACCCCCGCAGAAATGGGCTGGAAGCTGCGGTTCGTTCCGGCGCCCCCTGTTGGAACCATCTGGCAAATTAAGGAACTGGAGAAACCCACGCCGGCGTGGGATCCGTTCCTGCTTCCAGAAACAGCCGCGTAACCTGTCCCGCATTACGCTGGGTATGTGGAATTTGACGCGCTAATCCTTGCCGGCGGCCGCTCCTCGAGGCTCGGCGGTTCCCCTAAGTCCGAATTAATCTACGACGGCGAGACCCTCCTAAACCGGGCGATCTCAGCTGCCCGGGGGGCCCGCCGGATCGTGGTGGTGGGCCCGGAACCGCAGAGCCTTCCCCCTGGCGTCCTGACATGCCGCGAGGACCCGCCCTTCGCTGGTCCTGCTGCGGCGATAGCCGCAGGCCTCGCCCGGCTGCGGCATCCGGACCGGTCGCTGGCAGGCGGGAACGCAGGCACCACCGGCGCTGAGGATGCCGTGGCCGCCTACACCTTGATTCTGGCCTGTGACATGCCGCATGCCGCCGGGGCTGTGCAGGCTCTGCAAGAGGCTTTGCACGCTGGGATTGCTGGCAGTCAGGCAGTTGTAAGGCAAGGAAACGACGGCGTCATGGCGGCATCCGCCGACGGGCGGCTCCAGCCCTTGGCCGGTTTTTACCGCACAGCCGCACTCAGAGCCGCCATCGACGACGCCTCCGCCCGGAATGCGCTCAATCACGGGTCTGTTTTCGCTCTCCTTGCTAGGCTTGACGTACAGGCTGTCACCGTCCCCGCCGGCTCCACAGATGACGTGGATACCTGGGATGATGCTGCCGCATTAGGAGTGGACGGCCGGCAGCAATGATCCGGGCGCCGCAGCCGCAGTTGACTTGGAGGCAGGGATGAAAAGCCAGGACGAAACGCTTGAAGAGTGGTGCCGGCTGCTGCTTCGGGCCTTCGAGCTCGAAGATGTGGAGGTGGATGTCAATGAGGTGCTGTCCCTCGCCGGGATTGCCGCCCACTCGGTGGTGCGTCCCGCGGCTCCGCTGACCACATTCATTGCAGGCTTCGCAGCCGGTCTTGCATCAGGTTCCGGCCAGGCGCCGGATGCCACGTCCATGAGGGCAGCCATGGACGTTGCCCGCTCGGTGTCCAAGGCGTACTCGGCCGATGAGGCAGGGGAGGACTACGTCCCGCCGGCCTCCGGCACAGCCACCGGCGTTGCTACTCCCAGCGGGACACCGGGGGAATGACCGCCGCCGCACCTGGACATCCTGCCGCCGAGGCCGCGCACCCCGCCGATGCCCCCGACGAGGTAGGGACACGGGAAGCGGGGACACCTGCTGGGGTGGAAACACCTGCCGACGCCGGGACACCGGAGTCCGGGATCTCTGCCGACGACGAAACACCTGCCGACGGCGCGCCCGCCAAGCATCTGGCCCATACCTGGGAGGAAGCGCGGCAAGCAGCCTTTGACTGTGCCACGCCGATTCCCGCAGCGCCGGTGCCCTTGCGGGAGGCACTGGGCCGGACGCTGGCTGCCGATATCACCGCGCTGCAGGACATGCCCCACTACGCGTCCTCGGCGATGGACGGCTGGGCCGTCAACGGCACCGGTCCCTGGATCCTGGCCGAACCCGGCCAGCGGCTCGCCCCGCACCAGGCGAGCGTCATAGTCACCGGAGGACTCCTTCCGCCCGGAGCCAAGGCCGTACTGCGCAGTGAAAGCGGCGTCATATCCACCGACGATGAAGGTCTGCCGGTGCTGACCACGGGTGGCACCGCCCGCCCCGGAGAGCCACGCAACGGCCAGCACATCCGCGAGGCAGGCGAAGAAGCCGTTGCCGGTGAAGTGCTGGTTAAAGCCGGTACCGCCCTGAATCCTGCCCACCTGGCGCTTGCCGCACTCGCCGGTTACGACGACGTGACGGTCCAAGGCAAACCGGTGGTGAAACTGCTCCTGACGGGTTCTGAGGTCGTGGACCGCGGCCTCCCGGAACCGGGCAAGGTCCGTGACACCTTCGGCCCGCAGCTGGCGTCCGTGGTGGAGATGCTGGGCGGCATCTGCACCGGACAGGTCAGGATCGGGGACAGCTACAGCGAATGGCTGGATGCCCTGGAGGATGAAGGGCCGGCTGCTGTCCCCGCGGATCTCCCCGATGAGGCTTCGGTGGCGGTGCTTCCTGCCGACGTCGTCATCACCACCGGAGGCACCGGACAATCCGGAACCGACCACTTCAGACGCGCGGTGGCGGAACTCGGTGGACGCCTGGTGATCGACGGCGTGGCGATGCGTCCCGGCCATCCAGCTGTCCTTGCCGCGCTGCCGGACGGACGCTTTGTGCTGGGACTGCCCGGTAACCCGCTCGCGGCCATGATGGCGCTGTCCACGGTAGGGGCACCGCTTCTCGCGGCCCTGGGGCATGCCGCCATGCCGCCCGTGCAGGATGTGCCCTGCGGGGCCATGATCGACCCCGACCCCGGCCGGACCCGCCTCATGCCCTTCCGGCTCCTCTACGGTATGGCCTCGCCCGCCCAGCACACCGGACCCGGCATGATGCGCGGCCTGGCCTCCGCCGACGGGGTTATGGTGGTTCCGCCGCACGCCGTACAGCTGGGAGAATCCGTCCCGGCATTCGCGCTCCCCTGGGGCCCGGCCATCCCCGAGCCGAAGGCCGCCGAGCCCAAACCCAAAACAGCACCGCGCAAGGCCGGAAACCGGTCTGCCGCCAAACCCGCGGAGAAAAGCGGCCCCGTGGACTGGAGCGCACTGCTGGACTGATGCGATTGCTGGTCTGAAGCCCATTCTTAGGCCGCGGTGGACGGACGGCGTTGGTGTCCGCGCACCTCACTTGCAATGATGGAGGCATGAACAGGCTGACACCCGGGGTGACCCCATGGGACGTGTGACGCAACGACGCAAGATCCACCGGTATGTCCTGGACGGCTCTCCGGCTTCGCTGGAATTTCCGGTCCGGCATCGGGAGGACGTCCTGGCCGTGGAAGAGCCGCTGGAGATCCGGCTCGGCAACCTTTCATTCTCGGTGACCATGCGCACGCCGGGGGATGACTTCGACCTGGTGGCAGGGTTCCTGGTGTCCGAGGGGGTCATCTGGGACCCGGACCAGCTGATCTCGCTGAGGTTCTGCGCAGGTGAGGACGAAAACGGCGTCCAGACGTTCAACGTGGTGGAAGCCCAGCTGCGGTCGGATGTGGTGCTGCCGGACACCGGGCGCCACGTTTACACGTCCAGTTCCTGCGGGATCTGCGGTACCGACTCGATTGAGGCAGTCCGGAAGTCCTCGCATTTCAGCCCGGCCCAGGACACGCTGACGGTACCCGTCCGGACCCTGGCGTCCCTGCCGGACCAACTGCGGGAAGCGCAGACAGTTTTTGATGCCACCGGTGGAGTGCACGCCGCCGGCCTTTTCAGAATCGACGACGACGGCGGCGCCCGGCTACTGTGTCTGCGCGAAGACGTGGGCCGGCACAACGCTGTAGACAAGGTTGTGGGCTGGGCATTGCGCGAACGGCGCCTGCCGCTGTCCGGGACGGTGCTTCAGGTCTCCGGCCGCGCATCCTTTGAACTCGTGCAGAAAGCCGCCTTGGCGGGGATTCCGGTGCTGGCCGCGGTCAGCGCTCCTTCGAGCCTGGCCGTCGAACTCGCGGAATCTAGCGGGGTTACCCTGGCCGGCTTCAGCAGAGGCACCAGCGTCAACGTCTATGCGGGCTCCGAGCGCATTTCCCTCCCGGCGGCACTGCCGCAGTAGCACGCGCGGGCCTTGGCTAATCAGGCTGCACGCAGTAGATTTTATCCATCGAATGGACACGTTGATCCGCCCTTCAAGGCTGCCGACCTGCCCGGACATCAGCTGCTGCTGACGCCCGGGCCGGCAAGGCAGCCGGCACAGGGCGACCCAGCCTCAGGAATTAAAGAGGAAGACATTGCACGACGACCGCCGGATCACGGAAGTCCGTCTCGACCGCTTCCTGAGGGAGCGGATCACCCTCGCGATCTACTCGCGAAGCGTACCCCTGGCTCTGAGCAGCTGGGAGGTCCCGGACGAGCCTGTCCCCGTGATGGAGGCCCTGCGCCAGGATTTCCGGCCGCAGGAACACGGCGCCGCCTGGGGCCGCCCCTGGGGCACCACCTGGCTGCGCCTGCAGGGCGAGGTTCCTGATTCCTGGGGCACGGCGCCGGACACCGAGGTGGAGATGGTCGTGGACCTGGGGTTCACCACCGAGATCCCCGGATTCCAGTGTGAAGGGACGGCCTGGCGGCCGGACGGCAGCATCATCAAGGCAATTTCGCCACGCAACCAGTACATTCCGCTCAAGCTTCTGGGCAGCGGGATGGCCGTTGACTTCTATGTGGAGGCGGCGTCCAACCCTGATGTCGCCCAGGGATGGACCTTCGCGGCCACGCCCTACGGGGACAAGGCAACAGCCGGGAACCTGCCGCAGTACCGCTTTGGCAGCATTGCCATCGCTGAACTCAACCGGTCCGTCTGGGAGCTGCAGCAGGACATTGCGACCCTCAGAGGGCTGATGCACGAGCTGCCCATGGAGCTGCCGCGCCGCCACGAGATCCTCCGCGCTCTGGAGCGGATGATGGACATCATGGATCCGGACGACGTCGCTGGTACCGCAGCTGCCGGCCGGGCAGCACTGGCCGGGGTGTTGGCCCGGCCCGCCTACGGCTCAGCCCACCAGCTGCTCGCCACCGGGCATGCGCACATCGATTCCGCATGGCTGTGGCCTGTCCGGGAGACCATGAGGAAATGCGCGCGCACCTTTTCGAACGTGGTCGCACTCATGGACGATGATCCGGACTTCGTGTTCTCGTGCTCCTCAGCGCAGCAGATGGCATGGATCAAGCAGTTTTATCCCGAGCTGTTCGGGCGGATCCGGGAGAAAGTGAAATCCGGCCAGTTCGTTCCCGTCGGCGGCATGTGGGTTGAATCCGACACCAACATGCCGGGCGGGGAAGCCATGGCGCGGCAGTTCCTCGAGGGCAAAAGCTTCTTCCTGGACGAATTCGGCATCGACTGCCAGGAGGCGTGGCTTCCGGACTCGTTCGGTTATTCCGCCGCCCTGCCGCAGATCGTCAAAGCCGCGGGCAGCCAGTGGTTCCTCACCCAGAAGATCTCGTGGAACCAGATCAACCGGATGCCGCACCACACCTTCAACTGGGAGGGGATCGACGGCACCCGGCTCTTCACCCACTTCCCGCCCGTGGACACCTACAACTCCGAGCTCACCGCCCGGGACCTCGCCCACGCCGAACGGAACTACCGGGACCACGGCCACGGCACCATCTCGCTGGTCCCCTTCGGATACGGCGACGGCGGAGGCGGCCCGACCCGCGAGATGCTCGCCGCCGCCCACCGCGCAGCGGATCTGGAGGGTTCGCCGAAAGTCCGGATCGGAACGGCGCGCAGCTTCTTCGAGCAGGCAGAGGCCGAGTACACGGCGCTGCCCGTGTGGGTGGGGGAAATGTACCTCGAACTCCACCGTGGAACCTACACCAGCCAGGCCCGGACCAAGCAGGGGAACAGGCGCAGCGAGCATCTGCTCCGTGAAGCCGAATTGTGGTGCGCCACTGCTGCGATCCGCACCGGCGGTGCCTTCACCTATCCCGCAGCCGAACTGAAACGGCTGTGGCGGCTTGTCCTCCTCCAGCAGTTCCACGACATCCTGCCCGGCAGTTCCATCGCCTGGGTGCACCAGGACGCCGAACGGAATTACGCCGCCATCGCCAAGGGACTCGAAGAGCTCATCGCCCAGGCTGGGGCCGCCGCACTGGGGGAGGGCAGCGAGGAGTTTCTGCTCAACGCGGGCCCGCACGAACGCAACGGGGTTGCGGCGCTCGCGGCCGCCGCTCCGCCTCCGGGGCCGGAGACCTCCGTGCAGGTAGCCGCCCGGGACGGCGGCTTCCTGCTGGACAACGGCATCATCCGTGCCGTGCTGGACGCCAATGGCCTGCTGACGTCGCTGCGCGATCACGCGAGCGGCAGGGAAGCCATCGCCCCGGGTCAGTTCGGCAACCACCTGGAACTTCACCGCGACACCCCCAACGAATGGGACGCTTGGGACATTGACGAGTTCTACCGGCGGAACGTCACGTCACTGACCGAAGCGGCCTCGGTGACGCTGGAGCGGCAGGGCGGTGACGCCGTCGTCGTGGTTGAACGTCTTACGGGCGCCTCACGCATCACGCAGCGCATCAGGATGGCTTCGGGGAGCAGCTCGCTCGGCATCTCCACCGAGGTCGACTGGCAGGAGCGCGAAAAGCTGCTCAAGCTGGGGTTCCCGCTGGATCTCAGGGCTGACCGCTCAGCCGCCGAGACGCAGTTCGGGCATGTTTTCCGGCCCACCCATGTCAATACTTCCTGGGAGGCGGCCAAGTTCGAGATCTGCGCGCACCGCTGGATCCACGTCGCAGAACCCGGCTATGGCGTGGCCATAGCCAATGCCTCCACCTACGGGCACGATGTTGCCAGGAGCATCAGGGACGACGGCGGCACCACCACCACCGTCCGACTCTCCCTGTTGCGTGCGGCGAAGTTCCCTGACCCCCAGGCAGACCGTGGCAGGCACGTTCTGGACGTCTGGATCCGCCCCGGCGCAGGAATTGCAGAGGCTGTCGAAGAGGGCTACCTCGCCAACCTCGCCCCGCGGAAAATGCGGGGCGGGCACGCGGTCGAGCCGCTGGTCTCCGTGGACAGCGTGGCGCTGGTGGTTGAGGCCGTGAAGCTGGCGGAGGACGGGTCCGGGGACGTCATCGTGCGTCTGTACGAGTCGCTGGGCGAACGCTCCACGGGGCATGTCACGGCTAACTTCCCCACCAAGCAGGTCCACGCCGTGGACCTGTTGGAGCGGAGGATTGAGGCGCCGGGAGTCGCTGCGGGAAAGAATTCAGCGGACCTCGTGCTGCGCCCGTTCCAGCTGGTCACCCTCAGGTTCGTGCGCTGACAGCCAGCGGGCAATACAGCTAGAACTCGTGCAGCAGCCGCTTGACGAACTGGCGGGTGCGCTCTTGGCGCGGCGCCCGGAGGACTTCGGCAGCCGGGCCCCGTTCCACCACCACGCCGCCGTCCATGAAGATGACCTCATCGGCCACCTGCCGGGCGAAGGCGAGCTCGTGGGTGACGATCACCATGGTCCAGCCTTCCTCGGCCAGTTCCTGGATGACACCCAGGACATCGCCCACCAGTTCCGGGTCAAGGGCGGACGTGGGTTCGTCGAACAGCAGCAGCTGGGGCTTCAGGGCCAGGGCACGCACAATCCCCACCCGCTGCTGCTGCCCGCCGGACAGTTCGAACGGGTAGGCGTCGCGCTTGTCGGCCAGGCCCACCCGCGCCAGCAGCTTCTCCGCCTCCGCGACAGCTTCGGCACGCTTCCGCTTCTGCACCTGGACCGGGCCCTCAATCACGTTCTGCAAGACGGTCATGTGCGGAAAGAGGTTGTAGTGCTGGAAGACCATGGCGCTGCGGTCGCGCAGGTCCGAGATGTCCTTCTTGGCGACCCTGGACGAGAAGTCGAGCGAGAGGTCCTTGCCGGTGGCGGTGTCCGCGAAGGTGACGGTGCCGGCGTCGGGCGTTTCCAATCCGTTCAGCGAACGGAGCACGGTGGTCTTGCCGGAACCCGAGGGCCCGATGAGGGCCACCACGTTACCGCGGCGCACATCGAGGTCAATGTCCCGGAGCACCACATTGCTGCCGAAGGCCTTGGCCAGGTTGCGCACGGACAGCACCGGCTTGGGCTGGGGCGAGCCGGCGCCGGCTGGCTGGCCGGCGGACTGGCTAGTGGGCGACATAGCGGTCCAATCTCTTTTCGAGGACGGATTGCCCCGAGGACAGCGCCAGGCAGATGACCCAGTAGACCAGTGCGGCCTCGAGGTACAGCACCATGAACTCCTGGCTGAAGGCAGCGATCTGCTGGGCGTTCCGGAAAAGCTCTGTGACCAGGATCAGCGACGCCAGGGAGGTGTCTTTGACCAGCGAAATGAAGGTGTTGGAGAGCGGGGGCACGGACACCCGAGCGGCCTGCGGCAGGATGATGCGGCGCAACGACTGACCGCGCGACATGCCGATGGTGTGCCCTGCCTCCCACTGACCCTTGGGCACCGAAAGGATGGCCGCCCGGATCACTTCGGCGGCATAGCCGCCGATGTTCAGCGAGAACGCGATGATGGCGCTCGGCCACGGATCGAGCTTCACCCCCAGGCTGGGCAGGCCGTAGAAAATCACGAAAAGCTGCACCAGCAGCGGCGTGCCGCGGATCACTGAGACGTAAAACCTGGCCGCCCCCGACATGACCGCGTTCCGGCTGAGCCGCATGAGCGCCACGAGCAGTGCCAGGGCCAGGCCGAAGGCGAAGGAAGCCAAGGTCAGCGGGATGGTGCCTGTGACGGCTCCCGCGATGATCGGGCCGAAGGAGCTCCAGACGAGGTCCCAGTTGAACGGCATTTACTTGGTGACGTCCGCGCCGAAGTACTTCTCCGAGATCTTGGCCAGGGTGCCGTCGGCACGAAGATCAGCCAGGGCCTTGTCCACAGCGGCGGTGAGTTCCGTGGAACCCTTGCGGAAGACGAAGGCGCTTTCTGTCTTTTCCGTCGATTCGGCGGCGATCTTCAGCCCGGAGTCCGGGTTGGTCTTCGCGTAGTCGAGGTAGGTGAGCTTGTCATTGACGATGGCGTCCACGCGGCCCTGCCGGACCAGGGTCACGCCCTGCGCCCAACCTTCCACGGCCTGGACATTGGCACCGGCGTCCACAGCGATTTTGTAAAAGTTGCTGGTCAGCGACTGTGCCGTGGTCTTGCCCTTGAGGCTTTCGAAGCCGGTGATGCTGTTGTTGTCGGCCTTCGTCACGATCACACCAGTGGAGACGGTGTACGGGGCGGAGAATTCGTACTTCGCTTTGCGTTCGGGATTGATGGAGATCTGGTTCGCGATGGTGTCGAAGCGCTTGGCGTCGAGGCCGGCGAAGATGCCGTCGAACTGGGTTTCCTCGAACTTGGCCTTCACGCCCAGTTTGTCCGCGACGGCCTTGGCGATCTCGACGTCGAAGCCGGTGAGCTCGCCGGCTCCCTTGGCGTGGAAGCTGAACGGCTTGTAGGTCCCCTCGGTGGCGATGACGATCTCGCCCTTGGATTTCACATCGCTCAGCGACGTGTCCGAGCCGGTTGTCGCCGTCGGCGTCTGCGAACCGCCGCAGCCGGACAGCGCCAGGGCCAGGGCGGCGAGAGCGGCTGCGATTGCACTGCGGCGGGTACTGAGACGGTTCATGGCGTTCCTTCATCTGCTGGCTGCTGAGGGCTTTTCACGGCGGCCAAAGCCAAACACCCGCGAGACTACCCCTTGCAACGTCCGGGTGAAGCCCTTTTATTTCGCCATCTTACGGGGCGGGAACCAGCGCCTTTAAACAGGCTGAGTGGGGGCGGTCCCCAACGGCCGCCACCACTCATCCCCCCAATGCGTGCTCCAGCAGGCGCCACGGCCCGATCTTGACGGAAGGGCCAGGCAGCAGCTGCTTTCACACATTCATGATTCTCTCACGGTCTAATGATTTTGTGAATCCCATATGGCTGCCTTTCGGTAGATGACTTTCCGGGCGGCGCTTTGGCCGCTATCCACGGCCGGCGGAAGGCCGCCCCGGATGGGCCGTGACCGTCCTGCCCGCCCGCAGCCTGGCGAGCCAGATCAGCGTCAGCCCAAAGACGAAGCACAAAATGGCGGTGTAATTGATGATGAACTCCACGGAGCCCAGGGACTGCGGAATGAGCGGGAAAAGTAGGCTGAGGGTGATCGCTGCCGCTCCGATCGCCAGCAGCAGGGCCCCGAGCCGGAGCATGACCGGCAGGCTGCTGCGAACGCCGCGCAGCATGGCAGGCAGTATGGCAAGGCAAACGTAGGCCGGGTATGCGCGACCTGCAGCGCCGTAGTACTCCACGAGGGTAGCGTTCCGTTCATCCTTCATGCTGACGGCCGCCATCCCCGCCGATGACCCCTCAGTATCCAGCAGGGCAAAGAGGACTATCAGGGCGGCGGATATCGCCGCCAGGACCACATAGCCGGCCCGCCCTCGGATGAGCTGGAGTCCGTAAGTATCTCCGAACGCCTTGGCGATCCGGATGCCGAGGAAGTAGATGGTCCCGAAGATAATGAACCGCAGGAGCAGATTGGCCACATTGGTGTTTCCGAGCAGGCCGTCAATTGCCGCATAGGGACCCTTGATGCTCAACAGCGTGGCAACGGTCAGCAACGCGAAAATATAGAAGAGCGATCTGTTCTTCTTGTGGATCAGGTTGGGGATCCGCGACAGCGCCGCAGCCCCACACACGATCAGGGTGGTCCACTGCAGTGTCTCGATCATCCGAGGTTCTCCCAAATCTTTTCCGTTTGTTCTTGGTCTTGTTCCTGGCGCCGCAGCATTTTCCCGAGCGCCTGGAGGCGTTCTCCCGCGAGGGCCGTGAGTTCGCCGTCGGTCAGCCTGTCCAGCGCAGCTTGCCGCGCGCCCGGCTCCCAGTTGGCTTCCTCTTCCGTGATCAGTCCCGTGGCCACCAGTCCGCCGGTGAGTCCGACGCCGGCAGCCCGGGAGGTGGCAATGGCCACTTCGGGGGCAAGACGGTTCGCGGTCAGCTGTGCGGAGTAGTTCTGTGGGGCAATGCCCGTGGCGGCGGAGACGCGGTGCCGGAGTTCGCCGTCGTCGATCGCGTCCACCCAGTTCTTCACGGAAGTTGCATGCGGGGCTGGGCTGAGCTCCAGCGGCCCGGGACGCCGGGGACCTGCGGAACCCGCTGGTCCCGTGCCCTGGCCTGCTCCGGTCTCAAGGCCGGCCGGGGTGCCGGCTTCTGCCTCAGCCTCGGCCCCAGCTTCGACAGCGGGGGTGGAGCGCGCGATGACCGCGCGGAGCAGGTCGACAGTGGCAATCTGGCTGACCAGTTCCTGTGGAGAGGGCGGGATCTGGGGTCCGGCAAGGTCGCGGTAGTTCTCAAAGTACGCCAGCGAATCCACCGGATTCACGCCGAAGGCCCGGCTGATGCTGACCACCGTCGCCTCGGCCACTTTGCCCCGGACGAGCTGCTGGGCCAGCGTGGTTCGCTTGACCTTTGACAGCCTGCAGACGTCGGCCATGCTGGTGTCAGGTGCAATGCCGTGCAGCCAGCGCTGAAACGCTTTGGCGGGGAGTGGCATGGAACGCTCTCTGCTGAACGATGGGTTGGCACGATGGTAGCTGCCAGTAGTCTCGATTTTACCCAGCCCGCAGCTTCAACTATGCTAGTTGCTCGAACCCGCTGGTCCGTATACCCCCCAAGTCCGGACCAGCGGGTTCTTTCATGCCGCCGGTATTTCATGCCGATGCGGGCGGCGGTGAGAGGATGGATTAATGACTGCAACCCTTGTTGCCAAAGACCTTGCGGGCGGCCATGATCACCGCACCCTCTTCTCAAAGCTTTCCCTGACGGTGGCCCCCGGTGATGTGATGGGCGTGGTCGGGGCCAACGGAGCCGGCAAATCAACGCTGCTCCGCCTCCTTGCCGGCGTGGACCAGCCGCAGGAGGGAACTGTGAGCCTGGCTCCGTCGGATGCCTTCGTGGGGTGGCTCCCGCAGGAACATGAGAGGGTTGCCGGCGAGACGGTGGCAGCCTACATTGCCCGCCGCACCGGCTGCGCCCAAGCCACCGCGGAGATGGAGGCCACTGCCGAAGCGCTTGGCGGGGGAGCCCCCGGCGCGGACGATGCGTACTCCTCGGCGTTCGACCGCTGGATGGCGTCCGGCGCCGCTGACCTTGACGAGCGCATCGCGCCCGTCCTCGCCGATCTCGGCCTGGACGTCGGAGCGGATGCGGAAATGACGGGCCTTTCCGGTGGCCAGGCGGCACGCGTGGCGCTCGCCGCCCTGCTGCTGAGCCGGTTCGACGTCGTCCTCCTGGACGAGCCCACGAACGACCTGGACCTGGACGGCCTCGCCAGGCTGGAGTCCTTTGTGCAGGGCCTGCGCGGCGGCGCCGTGCTGGTCTCTCACGACCGCGAGTTCCTGGCCCGCTGCGTGACCACCATCGTCGAACTGGACCTCGCCCAGAATTCCGTGGCGGTCTACGACGGCGGCTACGAGGCGTTCCTGGAGGAGCGCGCAGTGGCCCGCCGGCACGCCCGCGAACGCTACGAGGAGTTCGCCTCCACGAAGGCGGATCTGGTGTCCCGGGCCCGGACCCAGCGCGAGTGGAGCTCGCAGGGCGTCCGGAACGCGATGAAGAAAAGCCCGGACAACGACAAGATCCGGCGCGCAGCGAGCACCGAATCGTCGGAAAAGCAGGCGCAGAAGGTCCGGCAGATGGAGTCTCGCATCGCCCGGTTGGACGTGGTGGAGGAGCCGCGGAAGGAATGGCAGCTGCAGTTCAGCATCGGCCAGGCGCCGCGCTCCAGTTCCGTGGTGGCAACGCTCCGCGACGCCGTGGTCCGGCAGGGGAGCTTCACGCTGGGGCCGGTAAACCTCCAGCTCAACGCCGGCGAACGGATCGGCATCACCGGTCCAAACGGCGCCGGCAAGTCGACGCTGCTCCGCCTGCTGCTGGGAGTGCAGAAGCCGGACGCCGGTGACGCTTCCAGAGGCGCTTCGGTGGCTGTCGGTGAGATCGACCAGGCCCGCGGGCTGCTGGCAGGCCACCTGAACCTGGGCGACGCCGTCGAAGTGGTGCTGGCCGAACAGACGCCGGCCGAGGTGCGTACCCTGCTGGCCAAGTTCGGGCTGAAGGCGGACCATACTTCCCGCACGGTCGATTCCTTGTCGCCGGGGGAACGCACCCGCGCCGCCCTGGCCCTCCTGCAGGCCCGGGGCGTGAACCTGCTGGTCCTGGACGAACCCACCAACCACCTGGACCTCCCGGCCATCGAACAGCTGGAAGAGGCCCTGGAAAGCTACGAGGGCGCCCTGCTGCTGGTCACGCACGACCGCCGGCTGCTGGAAAACGTCCGGCTCGATGCGCGCTGGAACGTGGACAGCGGCGTCGTCTCCGAATTCATGACGGGCAAGACGGAGTTCAAACGATGAGCATGGATGGCGTCGCCTGGCGCTCGCTGCACAACATCACCCGGGCCAAGAGCGGTTCCAAGCCGTTTTCCAAGGAGACGCTGAAACGCGTCCTGGGCTTCGCGCGCCCGCACCGGGGCAAGCTGATTGCCTTCGTGGTGGTGTCCATTGCCATGGCCTTCCTCGCGGTGGCAACTCCCGTGCTGGCCGGCCAGGTGGTGGACGCCATCGTGGCCAGCGCCGGCACCGGTGAAGTGATCCGGCTGGCCGCCCTGATCGCCGGGGTGGCCGTTGCCGAGGCCGCGCTGGGGATGGTGAGCCGCTGGCTCTCATCCACCATCGGCGAGGGTGTGATCGTTGACCTCCGCACCCGGGTGTTCGACCACGTGCAGAAAATGCCCATCGCCTTCTTCACGAGGACCCGCACGGGCGCCCTCGTCAGCAGGCTCAACAATGACGTCATCGGTGCCCAGTCGGCCTTCGCAGGAACGCTGTCCGGGGTGGTCAGCAATATGGTGGCGCTCATTCTGACCCTCGTGGTCATGCTCAACACTTCCTGGCTGGTCACCGTACTGGCCATGGTCCTGCTGCCGATCTTCCTCATCCCCGCCCGGCGGATGGGCTCCAAGCTGGCCGACCTGCGCCGTGAAGCCGCCGAGCATAACGCCGCCATGGGCACGCAGATGACGGAGCGTTTCTCAGCCCCGGGTGCCACGCTGGTGAAGCTCTTCGGCCGCCCCGAGGACGAATCCCGCGAGTTTGCCGTGCGGGCTGGCCGCGTCCGGGACATCGGCGTGCGAACCGCCATGCTGCAGTACACGTTCGTGACGGCGCTGACGCTGGTTTCGGCCCTGGCGCTGGCACTCGTCTACGGGCTGGGCGGCTGGCTCGCCATTGAAGGCCAGCTCGCGCCGGGCGACGTCGTTGTGCTGGCACTGCTGCTCACGCGCCTCTACGCGCCGCTCACCGCGCTGTCCAACGCCCGGGTGGAGATCATGAGCGCCCTGGTCAGCTTTGAGCGCGTCTTCGAAATCCTCGACATCAAGCCTCTCATCCAGGAAAAGCCCGATGCCCTGGAGGTCCCGCCGGGGCCCGTCGCCGTCGAATTCGACGACGTACGGTTCGCATACCCGTCCGCGGACAAGGTCTCCCTTGCGTCGCTGGAGGAGGTCTCCACGCTCGATACACGCGGCGGGGAAGAGGTGCTGCACGGCATCAGCTTCCGAGTGGAACCTGGCCAGACCGTGGCGCTCGTCGGCTCCTCGGGAGCGGGCAAGTCCACCATCGCCCAGCTGCTGGCACGGCTGTACGACGTCGACTCCGGCGCCGTGCGCCTCGGCGGCCATGGTGCCGCAACAGGGCTGGACGTCCGCGACCTCACCTTCGACTCCATGCGGGCCACGCTGGGCATGGTCACCCAGGATGGTCACCTGTTCCACGAATCCATCGCCTCCAACCTGCGGCTGGCCCGTCCGGATGCCACCGAGGAGGAGATGTGGCACGTGCTGCGCCAGGCCCGGCTCGAATACATGATCCGTTCGCTGCCTGACGGCCTGGAGACTGTGGTCGGAGAGCGTGGCTACCGCCTGTCCGGTGGGGAACGCCAGCGTCTCACCATTGCCCGGCTGCTGATCGCCCAGCCCCGGGTGGTCATTCTCGACGAGGCGACGGCCGCGCTGGACTCCACCAACGAAGCCGCCGTGCAGGCGGCTCTCGGTGCGGCACTTGAGGGACGCACCGCCGTCGTGATTGCCCACCGGCTCTCCACGATCCGTGCAGCGGACGTGATCCTGGTGGTGGAGGACGGTGCGATCGTGGAGCGCGGCACGCACACGGAACTGCTCGCCGCCGACGGCCGCTACGCCGAGCTGTACCGCACGCAGTTCGCGGAGGCCAGCGCGGTGGCCGAGGAAGCAGTCCCGGAACTCTAGCCATTCATCAGCCGGGTTGTACGACGGTTGTGGATGTCGAGGTCTGGGATGCTCGTCCGCCTACCGACCGGGATCTCTGGCAACAGGTGTCGGAAGACGCCATAGTCGTCGACGATAGGGGTTTGATCTCTCTTGAATCATCGACCTTGAACAGTGTCGATTGCGCTGTCCGCGCTGACCACTTTGTACTGGAAGCGAGCGGTCGCGGGTTCGTCAACTACGGCTGGCCGGCTCAACGAACCCAGGGGACGTCTGGCGTCTTCGGCTCTGGCCACTCGATGAGTTCGGCCCTCTTGGACCTAAACGCTGGGAGATGCCTGGCTACGGGATCCCTCCGGCTAGGTGAACAGCAACTCAATTTCACTCTCCATGGGAAGCCGACCGGTAAGGACTGCCATAGGGCGCGAAGTCAGGTCAGGGGTGGGTGGTGCCCCGGGCGTCCAGCGCGGCCAGCGCGGCCAGCGCGGGAAGGATGTGGTCAGTCAGCAAGGGCGCGAGGTCGGCGGGCAGCTCTGCCTCCAGGTCCAGCCAGCGGATTTCCGCGATCTCGGCTGACGGATGGGCAATCCAGGTGCCGGGCGCCCTGAAAACCGTGGCCTCGATTTCAGTGGCGGCCTCATTCGCCGCGTCCGCCAGCCATACGCCCATCAGCTGGAGCTCGCGCGGGTCGACAACAATCCCGACCTCTTCCTCGAGCTCCCGGGCGGCCGCCTGGACCGCCGTCTCACCGGGCTCGGGCTTCCCTCCGGGATGCATGAACTTGTCCGTGCCGCGCTTGCGGACGGTCAGGAGCCGGCCGGCGGTGTCGTAGACACACACGGCGGAGACGATGATGCGGGGATTCACGACGTCGAGCTTAGCTCCCCGGGCCCCTGCGGCGCCTCCCCGGGCACAGTCTGGCGCCGCAGGACGGACTCCAGCAGCAGGTCCTTGCGGGGTCCCGTGACGTCCCAGACATAGCTGAACGCGTCGGGACCCAGGAGCGCGTAGGTGACACGGTAGGTATCCGGATCGCACCAGTGCTGGTCCTGGCTCGAATCCGCGGAGAAGCTCATCCGGTGGAACGGACGGCCGTCGGGGAAAGTCATGTCCAGGGCGTCGGGGGAGTCCGTGGGCCTGAGGAGGTACTCCCGCGTGGCAGGGCCGGCAAAGGTCCCGCCGCCCGAAGCAGGCCAGCGCACGGTGCCTTCCTCATGGAAGCGCAGCCCGCCGCCGTCGTCCGTTTCGGAAAAAATCACGACGCCGGTAAAGGTTCCGCGGGTGCCCGCAGCGCGGTCGAAAAGGGTCCGTTCCACGGACCAGCGCCCCTCGGACGCGCTTGTCTGGGACGTGCCTAGCAGATAGGCGCGGAGCCCGGAATACGGCTGCACATTCAAGTGCCCTCGATTGGAATCGAACCAACGACACCGGCTTTAGGAGAGCCGTGCTCTATCCACTGAGCTACGAGGGCGGGCGTCCGCCGCCGCCGGCTGGGGGCCGGCCCGTTCGGACACGCTTACAAGCATACAAGGTGCCGGCGCGTACTACGCTCTTGGCATGGCCGCCGCAGCACAAGCACCCTCCGCCCGGGCAACATTCCTGCCCGATACCGCCTCCACCAGGCAGTACATTGGGGCCTGGGCCGTGCTGAGCGTGGTCCAGTATTTCGTGGCGGAGGCGGCCGTGATCGGGGCCTGGGCCGGCCCCGAGCCCTACGACCGCCGGACCGGCTTCATCAGCGATCTCGGCGCCGTTCATTGCGGCGTTTTTGACGGACGCAATGTCTGCTCGCCGCTGCACCCGCTGATGAACGCATCTTTCGTGGTGCAGGGCATGGGAATGCTCCTGGGGGCCCTGCTGTTGAGTTCGGCGCTGCTGCGGATTGCCGCCCGGCCCGGTGTGCGGGTTGCGGCACGCCATACCCGTGAGGTGCCGTGGTTCGCGGCCATTGGCACGCGTCTTTTCACCGGAACGGCCGGCACCGGAACCATCATTGTGGGGCTCGTGCCCGAGGATGTGGGCTCCGGCTGGCACTTTTCGGGTGCCGTGATGTACTTCGCCGCCGGGTCCTTCGCGCTGCTTCTGCTGGGCTGCCTGTGGCTGCGGCAGACACCGATGGGCTGGTTCATCCTCGCGTGCGGCATCGTGTCCTTCAGCGCCCTGGTCACCGGGGGTGTGACCGGCATGAACGTGCCGGAACCCGGTACGTTGGAGCGGCTGATGGGTTATCCGATCACGATCGGCCTGGCAGCGGCAGGCCTCGTCGTTGCCCAGCGCGTCCACCACGAACGCGCAGTCCGAAAGGCCGTCCGGGCCCGTGCTGCCTAGCAGGCCGGACTACTCGCGGTACTAGTCCTTCGCGGGACTGGTTTGGGGAGCCTGCTTCGAGGGCATGCGACCCAGGAAGACGGCGGCGCCGCCGGCGAGGAGGTTCAGCACCAGAAGTACCCAGCCGGCAACGGTGAGGAACGAAGCCAGAGCGACCTGCCCGGCGTCGAGAGTGGGATCGGCCACCATCGCGTCAATGGCGACGTTGCCCCACAGCCGGGCCACTACGAACAGCAGCGGCAGTGACCACAGCGCCCAGCGGAGCGCCTTCCGGGCCACATTCGTGCCGATCAGGAGCAGCCACGTGAAGCCAAAAACCAGCGGGAACAGCGTGCCGGCCGTCTTGTGGAGGTAGTTGAGCTGCCCGCGGGCGTCGCCGTCCAAGGCCCGGCGCAGTTGTTCAGCGAAACCCTGGTCAAAGCCGCCGACTTGTGAATCGGGCATGGGCAGGCCGCCGGACAGCTGGGTGAGCTGGTTCAGCGTGAGCAGGTGGAGGTACCAGAACAGGAACAGGCTGGCCACCACGCCAGCGATGATGATCACGTTGCTGTTGTTCTGCGCCTTTTCCGGCGTCCGGGCCGTGGTGGGGTTTATTACCGGCGGCAGGTGGTGCTGGGGAACCGCGGCCTTTGCGCCGTGCTTCTTGATCCGCTGTGCAGGTGTCTTGGCCATGGGTCCATTATCGCCCCCCCGTCCGCCCGGGAGACGGTGACCCGTGAACGCTGGGCTGGCGCCCTGGCCGGTCGCCTGTTCACTGCCGGTGGACGATAGGCTGGGGACCGTGACGGAACTTGGAAGACACAAACTGGGCAAACACAGCGCGGCCAACCTGAGCCCCGCCCTCGACGACTTTGAGCTGGCGTCCGCGCTGGTCCGTGAAGCAGGAATGCTGGCGCTGATGATGCGGCAGGGCGGCCTTGACTCCCAGCGCAAGACCTCGGTTTCCGACATCGTCACTGCAGCGGACCATGCCGCCGAGGCCTATGTGCTGGAACAGCTGCAGCGCTGCCGGCCCGACGACGGCGTCCTCGGCGAGGAAGGTGCAGCCGTCCGCGGAAGCAGCGGCCGCACCTGGGTGATCGATCCCGTGGACGGAACCTACAACTTCATGAACGGTTCCAGCTACTGGTGCTCCGCGATTGCCCTCAAAAACGAGTCCGACGTGCTGCTCGGGGCCATCTTCCAGCCCGAAGAGGACAAGCTATGGCTCGGCGGCCCGGGCCGTGCATCCACGCTCAACGGCGATCCGCTCACGACGTTCCAGACAAACGGGATCGACCGCAGCGCCGCCCCGCTCTCTGACATCGGTGCCGCCACCTACATCCACCCACGCTGGCTGGCCGACCCCATGTGCGCCATGCCCTGGCACGCCGCCGCCACTTCCGCCGCCACGCTGCGCATGCTCGGTTCGGGATCGTGCGACCTGGGGCGCGTGGCCGACGGTGAGCTTGGCTGCTGGTTCCAGCACAGCTGCCCCGAGTGGGACTGGCTTCCGGGGAAAGCGATCGTGCTCGCCGCCGGCGGCGCCGTGGGAACAACCTACGTGAATGGCCTGGAATGGTTCATGGCAGGAGGCGCGACGGCGGTTCACCAGTTGCGTGCGGCCCTCGAGTCAGGCTCCGTGGACTAGCCTTTTTGTACGTGGTGGTCCCGATTTTCGGGGCCGCGTCCTGCGTCATCCACAGGGCGGAATCCAGTGTCGGCCCCACCGCCTAGACTTGTAGTCACCATGGATATGTTGTTTGACCCGTACGCTGACGGACCCTTCAAGGCAGGCGCCCAGGCAGCCGCCCTTACCAAGTCGCGCCCTGAATCAGGGCTGACGCCGGCTGGATTCGGCGGGCCAGGACCTGTCCCGCCGGGAGCTGTCCCCGCGGGCCCCGCCTCGGGGGAACCCGGTCCGCGGGAAGCAGCCGGGGCCGCACCCGGTGATCGGGAACGGCCCCGGCTGCCCGACGCCGGCGCCCTGCTGGAGGGTCTGAACCCGCAGCAGGAAGAGGCCGTCAAGCACGCCGGCAGCGCGCTGCTGATTGTGGCGGGCGCGGGCTCGGGCAAGACCCGCGTGCTCAGTAACCGGATCGCCTACCTGATTGCCACGAAGCGTGCCCACCACGGCGAGATTCTGGCCATCACGTTCACCAACAAGGCCGCCGCCGAGATGCGGGAACGCATCGAAGCCCTCGTGGGCGGCCGGGCCAAGACCATGTGGATCTCCACGTTCCACTCGTCCTGCGTGCGGATCCTGCGCCGCGAGGCCGCCAATGTGGGACTGAAATCCAACTTCTCCATCTACGACTCCGCCGATTCGCTCAGGCTCATCACGCTCGTTGCCAAGAACCTGGACCTCGATCCCAAAAAGTTTGCGCCCAAAGCCATCCAGCACAAGATCTCGGCGCTCAAAAACGAGCTGATCGACGCCGATTCGTACGCATCCGCGGCAAACTACAACGATCCGTTTGAACAGGCCGTGGCCGAAGTCTTCAAGGGCTACACCCAGCGGCTGCGCCAGGCCAACGCCATGGACTTCGACGACCTCATTGCCGAGACCGTCTACATGTTCCGTGCCTTCCCGGCGCTGGCCGATTCCTACCGCCGGCGGTTCCGGCACGTCCTCGTTGACGAATACCAGGACACCAACCATGCGCAGTACGCCCTGGTCCGCGAAATCGTGGGCGAAGGCGAGGGGGCCGCGGAACTCACTGTCGTCGGCGACTCCGACCAGTCCATCTACGCGTTCCGCGGTGCCGATATCCGCAACATCGTGGAGTTCGAGAACGACTACCCGGACGCCCGCACCATCAAGCTCGAACAGAACTACCGCTCCACCCAGAACATCCTGAGCGCGGCGAATTCCGTCATTTCGCGGAACCCCAACCGCCCCGAGAAGAGACTGTGGACCGCCGAGGGCGAAGGCCACAAGATCATCGGCTATGTGGGGGAGAACGAGCACGACGAAGCCCAGTTCATCGCCAAGGAGATTGACCGCCTGCAGGACGAGGACAACCTCCGTCCCGGGGATGTCGCCATCTTCTACCGCACCAACGCACAGTCGCGTTCCATAGAGGACGTCCTGGTCCGGGTGGGCCTGCCGTACAAGGTGGTCGGCGGCACCCGGTTCTACGAGCGCAAGGAAATCAAGGACGCCCTCGCCTACCTGCGTGTGCTGGTCAACCCGGACGACGACGTCAACCTGCGCCGCGTTCTCAACGAACCCAAGCGCGGGATTGGCGACCGTGCCGAAGGGGCTGTGGCGGCCCTGGCCGAACGGGAACGGACCTCCTTCATGGCCGCAGCCCGCCGCGCCGAGCAGGCACCCGGGATGGCCACCCGCTCGGTCAACGCCGTGCTGGGCTTCGTGAAGCTCCTCGACGACCTCGCCGAGGTCGCTGCAGGCTCCGGTGCAGCCGCTGCGCTCGAAGCGGTGCTGGAACAGACCGGCTACCTCGCCGGGCTCCGTTCCAGCACGGATCCGCAGGACGAATCCCGGGTGGAAAACCTGGCGGAACTGGTCGCCGTCGTGCGTGAATACGAACAGGACAACCCCGACGGTTCCCTGGCCGCCTTCCTGGAGCAGGTCTCCCTTGTGGCCGACGCCGACCAGATTCCGGACGCCCCGGGAGCCGACATCGATGCCGCGGTGGCCGAGGCCAAGCGCCTCGGCGTCGTTACCCTCATGACGCTGCACACGGCCAAGGGCCTCGAGTTCCCCGTGGTGTTCCTGACCGGAATGGAGCACGGACTGTTCCCGCATCAGCGCTCCGCCACCGACCCCAAGGAACTGGCCGAAGAACGCCGGCTGGCCTATGTCGGCCTGACACGGGCGCGGAAGCGGCTCTACGTCACCCGGTCCGAGGTGCGCAGCATGTGGGGCCAGAGCCAGTACAACCCGGCAAGCCAGTTCCTCGAGGAAATCCCCTCCGAACTGGTGGAGTGGAAGCGCGAGGGCATCAGCAGGCAGGCCGGCGGTTGGGGGAGCGGGGCATCCATCGGCTCCAGCCGCTACGGCGGTTCCTTCTGGGGCGCGGGGACAGCCCGCGGCGCCAAGGCCGACGCATCGGCGGGCTTCAATGCAGACATTCCCGCCGCCATCGCGAAGAACCGCGTGCAGCCGCAGAAAGAGATTGTCGCCGTCAGCGTGGGAGACAAGGTCAATCACACCAGCTTTGGCAACGGGACTGTGCTGGCGCTGGAAGGTGCGGGGGACAAGACAGTGGCGAAAGTGAAGTTCGACGTCGGCGAGAAACGGCTGCTGCTGCGCTACGCGCCGCTGACCAAGCTCGACGCCTGACCATGGCGGTTCGCCCTGCCGTGCCCGTTCGCCCTGCCGAGCCTCTCCGCCTGGCTTTGACGCTGGCGGCGTTCGGCCTGCTGGCTGCCACAGGCTGTTCCGTCACTGTACCGGATCCCGAATACACGCCGCCGCCACCCCTGCCGGCCCTCGAACAGCTCAAGCAGGCCCCGCTGTCCGATGCCGCCGGGTTCGCCGCAGAGGAGGACGTGCTGGCATTCGTCACGGCTGACCGGAACGTGGTGTGCGCCCTGACGTCAGCGCGCGGGGGGCATGTGAACCTGCCGTACGAGCTGAACAATTTCAGTGACCCGGCCAACAGGAAACTGGACACGGTTCCCGTGGCGCACTGCGAGCTGGCGGTGTATCCGCAGCCCGAAGCCGCGGATATCAGGGACAACTGCGCCGGAACAGGGCTGGGCTATCTTGGCGGGGTGGCCCTGCTCACGCCTGCCCGGGCCAGTTACGGCGAATGCCGGTCCGGCGTCACCGGCATGGAAGCCGAATATGGGCCCCGAGGCAGCCGGGACGGCCGGATTGCCCGGTTGCCCGTCCTGCCCGACGGCGGAAACCTCGAACGCAACGGTCTGAGGTGCTCCGCCTACAATGACGGCGTGGCCTGCGGCAACGTCTCCGGGGGCGTTGCGTTCTTCGTCAGCCGCAATCATTACGAACTCGTCGCGGAGGGTACGAAAAAGGCCTCCACTGCACCGACCAGGGCCTCAAAATCCCCGTAATCATGCGGTTTTTCTACGCCGCATAGAATAGTGTCCTTACTCACATAACAGGTAGTCTGGAACGGGCTCGTCCGCATTAAGGACTAGAGTTCCGAAAGGAGCATTGCGCCGTGTGGCTCGTTTCCGGACCTGCCGCAGGGAGCGTTTATTCCGCAGCCCGGTCCACATCTGTGGTGTTTTCCGGCTGTACAGAAACTACTTCGACGTAGAAGGACACTAAACCGTGGACCTGTTTGAATATCAGGCGCGCGATATGTTCGAGGCGCACGGTGTACCCGTGCTTGCTGGCATCGTGGCGCATTCCCCTGAAGAAGCAAAGGCAGCTGCCGAGAAGATCGGCGGCGTAACTGTCGTCAAGGCGCAGGTTAAGGTTGGTGGCCGCGGCAAGGCCGGCGGCGTCAAGGTTGCCAAGTCCGCCGATGAGGCGCTTGAGCACTCCACCAACATCCTTGGCATGGACATCAAGGGCCACACCGTTAACAAGGTGATGATCGCCCAGGGTGCAGATATTGCCGAGGAATACTACTTCTCCGTCCTCCTGGACCGGGCCAACCGCAACTACCTTGCCATGTGTTCGGTTGAAGGCGGCATGGAAATTGAGCAGCTCGCCGTCGAACGCCCCGAGGCCCTGGCCAAGGTTGCCATCGACCCCGCCGTGGGCATCGACCAGGCCAAGGCCGAAGAAATTGTCGCCGCAGCCGGCTTCGCTGAGGAGCTGCGCGGCAAAGTCGCCGCCGTCATCCTCAAGCTCTGGGACGTCTTCAAGAAGGAAGACGCCACCCTCGTGGAGGTCAACCCGCTGGTCAAGACCGGCGCCGGAGAGATCGTTGCCCTCGACGGCAAGGTGACCCTGGACGAGAACGCCGACTTCCGCCACGCCAAGCACGCTCTCCTGGAAGACAAGGACGCCGCGGACCCGCTCGAGGCCAAGGCAAAGGCTCAGGACCTCAACTACGTCAAGCTCGACGGCGAAGTTGGCATCATCGGCAACGGTGCAGGCCTTGTCATGTCCACCCTGGACGTCGTTGCGTACGCCGGTGAGAACCACGGCAACGTCAAGCCCGCCAACTTCCTGGACATCGGCGGCGGAGCCTCCGCCGAGGTTATGGCCGCAGGCCTGGACGTCATTCTGGGCGACGAGCAGGTCAAGTCCGTGTTCGTGAACGTCTTCGGCGGCATCACCGCGTGTGACGCCGTAGCAAAGGGCATCGTTGGCGCACTGGCCGAACTTGGCCACTCCGCCAACAAGCCGCTGGTTGTCCGCCTCGACGGCAACAACGTTGAAGAAGGCCGCCGCATCCTGGCTGAGGCCAACCACCCGCTGGTTACCCTGGCCGCCACCATGGACGAGGGCGCCGACAAGGCCGCCGAGCTCGCCAACGCAGCCCGCTGATCGAGCCTGTCGAGATCTAGGAAAGAAAACATGTCTATTTATCTGAACAAGGACTCCAAGGTCATCGTCCAGGGCATCACCGGCGGCGAAGGCACCAAGCACACCGCCCTCATGCTCAAGGCCGGCACCAACGTTGTTGGCGGCGTCAATGCCCGCAAGGCCGGCACCACCGTCCTGCACGGCGAGAACGAAATCACTGTCTTCGGCACCGTCAAGGAAGCCATGGCAGAGACCGGCGCGGACGTTTCCATCGTCTTCGTACCGCCGGCCTTCACCAAGAACGCCGTTGTTGAAGCCATCGAGGCAGGCATCGGCCTGGTCGTTGTCATCACCGAAGGCGTTCCGGTCCAGGACTCCGCCGAGTTCTGGGCGCTGGCGCAGTCCAAGGTGGACGCCGACGGCAACCAGGTCACCCGGATCATCGGACCGAACTGCCCCGGCATCATCACCCCGGGTGAGGCCCTGGTCGGCATCACCCCGGCGAACATCACCGGCAAGGGCCCCATCGGCCTGGTTTCCAAGTCCGGCACCCTGACCTACCAGATGATGTACGAGCTGCGCGACCTTGGGTTCTCCACCGCCATCGGCATCGGCGGCGACCCCGTCATCGGCACCACGCACATCGATGCCCTGGCCGCCTTCGAAGCTGACCCGGAGACCAAGGCGATCGTCATGATCGGCGAAATCGGCGGCGACGCTGAGGAGCGCGCTGCGGACTTCATCAAGGCCAACGTCACCAAGCCGGTTGTCGGCTACGTGGCAGGCTTCACCGCGCCCGAAGGCAAGACCATGGGCCACGCAGGCGCCATCGTCTCCGGCTCCGCCGGTACTGCCCAGGCCAAGAAGGAAGCCCTCGAGGCTGCCGGGGTCAAGGTCGGCAAGACGCCGTCCGAGACCGCAAAGCTGCTGCGCGAAGTTTACGCAGCACTCTAACGTCCGCTAAAGCAACGCGGGGTCACTCCCGGCCCGATCCATTCGTAGATTGGGCCGGGAGTGACCCCGCGTTGCTGCTTTTTAACCCTTGCACCGGGTCTAACAGGGGTTTATTGTGGTTAACAACCAAGAGGTTGATAAACCTTGAGGTTGATTACCTTCAGGAGATATTTCCAGGTCAGATATTTCCAGAACGAATTCGGTACAGATCCAAGGGCGGTAACAGTGGACATCGGGGATGACGACGACCTTCTCGACTTGGCCTTCATGGCCCTGTCCGATCCGGTCCGGCGCCGTCTCATCTCCCGGCTGAGCCGGGGCCCTGCCACCGTCAATGAACTGGCCGAACCCTTCGAGATCTCCAAGCAGGCGGTGTCGAAGCATATCCAGGTCCTCGAGCAGGCACAGTTGGTCACCCGCAGCCGCGATGCCCAGCGCCGGCCCGTTCACCTGAACCCCGCACGGCTCGAAGCGCTCACCGCGTGGATTGACCAGTATCGGCTGGTCCGCGAGGCGCAGTTCCGAGGGCTTGATGCCGTGCTCCACTCCAACGCCGCCCACGGCGGCAGCAGTCAAAAGGACAGAAAATGAGCAACGCGCTTAAACTCACCGTTCCTGACGGCGTCCCGTTCATCGATTGGGAGCGGGAGTTCGATTTCCCCGTCGCTGATGTCTTCCGCGCCCACAGAGAGCCGGAACTCATCTCCCAGTGGCTGGGCCCCCGCGGCACCAACGTGGACATTGACCACTATGACTTCCGCTCCGGCGGAAGCTACCTGTACAACCACACGGGACCGGACGGCGTCGCCTACGCATTCAATGGCATCTTCCACACCGTCCGTGAGAACGACTTTGCCATCCAGACGTTTGAATTCAGCGGCTATCCCGACGTCGTGAGCATCGAATTCATGAACTTCGAGGACCTCGGCGATGGCCGCTGCCGGATCAGGGGCCATTCGGTCTATCCCACCCAGGAAGCCCGGGACGGCATGGCCCAGTCCGGCATGGAGGGCGGCATGAGCGACGGCTACGAACGGCTCGAGGAACTGCTCGCCAAGTAACTCCGTTCCCTGCACGGACCCCATAATGACGACGCCGGGCGGTCACCTTATCGGAAAAGGTGACCGCCCGGCGTCGTCATTACCCCATGTGCCTTCTCACCGCACGGCGTCGCCGGCCAATGACCTTCAGCCAGCCTGTCGTGATCGGTGCGACTTTGATAGTATGTGAGGACAAACTATCAAAGGAGAGCCTTTTGCCACTCGTTCGCATCGATGTCAATGCCGGTCGCACGCCCGCCGAACTGCAGCAGCTCAGCCGCGGCATTCACGACGCCATCCGGGCGGAATATGGGATACCCCAGCACGACTATTTCCATATCCTGACTGAGCACCCGGCCGGCCAGATCGTGGCCCAGGATGCAGGCCTGGGTTTTGAACGCACCAACGAGATCGTCATGATCCAGATCTTCACGCAGGGCGGCCGCAGCCAGGACGCCAAGCAATCCCTGTTTGCTGCCGTTGCGGCCAAGCTCGGTGAGCTCGGGATTGCCGGCGAGAACGTCTTCATCGGCTATGTGGAGAATACCGCCAGTGACTGGTCCTTCGGTTTTGGCCGCGCCCAGTACGTCACGGGGGAACTTGCGGTCCCCAGGAAGTAGCCTCCCGGCCGGCGCTAAACGCAGGCGTGATGGCTGTTCGTTGGAGCGGTCTAATTACTACCGCAACCGTCTAAATGCAAGTTGTAAATATGTCAGTACAAACCTTTGACAGGACATTGAATCTAGGGCAAAGTAGGTGATGTGGCCCCGCTCACGGGGACCGCAAATGCACCGGAGCCCCGGCTGTTCGGCTGCTTAGGTACCGAGTTTAAACAGAAAGGTCCGCGATTACCGTGACCCACGAACTGCTCACGATCGGGCGCATCAGCGTTGATATCTACCCGAACGATATTGGGGTGGACCTGGAGGACGTGACGTCCTTCGGCAAGTACCTTGGTGGCTCCCCGTCCAACGTTGCCGTTGCCGCCGCCCGCCACGGCCGCCGGAGCGGCGTGATCACGCGAACTGGCGATGACGCTTTCGGCAAATACCTGCACCGCGAACTGCGCAAGTTCACCGTGGACGATAGCTTCGTCACGGCGGTGAAGGAATGGCCCACGGCGGTCACGTTCTGTGCCATTAAGCCGCCGGAGGACTTCCCGCTCTACTTCTACGGACGTTTCCCCACGGCCCCGGACCTGCAGATCAAAGCCGAAGAGCTGGACCTGGGCGCCATCCGGGACGCGCGGGTCTTCTGGTCCACCGTCACCGGCCTGTGCCAGGAGCCCAGCCGCGAGGCACACCTTAAGGCCCATGAGGCGCGGCCCCGTGCCGAGCTAAAAGACGGCCAGTACACCATCCTGGACCTCGACTACCGGCCGATGTTCTGGGCTTCCGAGGAAGAAGCCCGGGCCGAGGTAGCCAAGGTCCTGCCGCACGTCACCGTGGCGATCGGCAATGACAAGGAATGCGCCATGGCTGTCGGCGAAGGTACACCGGATGAACAGGCAGACCGGCTGCTGGCCGCGGGCGTTGAAATCGCCGTGGTAAAGCTCGGTCCCGACGGCGTGATGGCCAAGACCCGCACCCAGCGGGTTGTCTCGGCTCCCGTGCCGGTAGAAACCGTCAACGGACTCGGCGCCGGAGATTCCTTCGGCGGCGCGTTCTGCCACGGACTGCTCTCGGGCTGGCCGCTGGCCCAGGTCCTGGATTACGCCAACGCGGCAGGGGCCATTGTTGCCTCCCGGCTGTCCTGTGCCGATGCCATGCCGACCCCCGAGGAAGTGACGTCCCTGCTCGCCGAGCGAGGCCGCCCGGTTCCCGGACAGCATGATCCCGTCGAACTCGCCCCCGAAGGAGCCGCACTGTGAGCCGGACTCCCAGCACTTTTGACGACGATCCCCGCCGCTATGAGCATCTCAGCATCACCAGGCTGGAAGACCCTGAGGCCATTGCCCGGGCAGCCAAGGCCCGCCGCCGGCACCCCGGCCTCAAGTATGGCGAGCAGAACTTCATCGTTGCGGCCGACCACCCGGCCCGCGGCGCCTTGGCCGTCGGCGCCGACCCCGTGGCCATGGCGGATCGCCGCCAGTTGCTGGACCGGCTGCAGATCGCGCTGGCCAATCCCGACGTCGACGGCGTGCTCGCCTCACCGGACATCATGGACGATCTGCTGTTGCTCGGTGCGCTGGAAGGCAAGCTCGTGTTCGGTTCCATGAACCGGGGCGGCCTCGCCGGGCTGGTCAACGAATTCGATGACCGCTTCACCGGACACACCGCCGCGGCGCTGGAAGCGCTGGGCGCGGACGGTGGCAAGATGCTGACCCGTATCTGCCTTGGCGACCCGGACACCGTCTCGCTGCTCGAGGCAACGGCCAAGGCCATCGATTCACTCGCCGAGCGCAGACTCATCGCCATGGTGGAACCGTTCCTTTCGGTCCGCGAAAACGGCCGCGTCCGCAACGACCTCTCCACAGACGCGGTGATCAAGTCCATCGCCATCGCCGAGGGGCTAGGCTCCACCAGCGCCTACACCTGGATGAAACTGCCGGTGGTGGCTGACATGGAACGCGTCATGGCCGCGACCACCATGCCCACGGTGCTCCTCGGCGGGGATCCGGACAGCACCCAGGACGAGGTGTTCGCCAGCTGGGAGGCCGCGCTGGCCTTGCCAAACGTCCAGGGCCTGACCGTCGGCCGCACGCTGCTCTACCCGCAGGACGGAGACGTGGCCGGCGCCGTGGCCACCGCCGCCTCGTTGCTGCGGCACACGAGTCCCCGTCTCAGCCCCGCCACTGTGGGCGCATCAGCAGAAGGATCGGAGTAACGTCCCATGGGAACGAGAACTGCAACAGCTACCCGCCGAATGACGGTGGCGCAGGCCGTCGTCGAGTACCTTTCGAAGCAGTACACCGTCGACACGATCGGCGGCACGGACTACCGCGAGCGGCTCATTCCGGGCACGTTCGGCATCTTCGGCCATGGCAATGTTGCCGGTGTGGGCCAGGCCCTGAAGCAGTACCAGCAGCTCGATCCGCGGATCATGCCCTATTATCAGGGCCGGAACGAGCAGGCCCAGGTGCATCAAGCTGTGGGCTACGCCCGGCATACCCGCCGCCGCCAGACCTTCGCGATCAGCACCTCGATCGGCCCCGGTTCCTCCAACCTGCTTACCGGCGCGGCCCTGGCCACCACCAACCGGCTGCCGGTGCTGCTGCTGCCCAGCGATACGTTCGCGACCCGTGCCGCGGACCCGGTGCTGCAGCAGCTGGAGCAGCCCTACGCGTACGATCTCACCGTTAACGACGCGTTCCGTCCGCTGTCGAAGTTCTTTGACCGGGTCTCCCGGCCGGAGCAGCTGTTCTCCGCGCTCCACCACGGGTTGCGCGTCCTGACGGATCCGGCCGAAACGGGCGCGGTGACCATTTCGCTGCCGCAGGACGTCCAGGCCGAGGCGTTCGACGTGCCCGGGGAATTCCTGGCCGAGCGCGAGTGGCGGATCCGCCGCCCCGATGCGGACAACGAGGACATCCGCCGCGCCGCGGACGCCATCCGCGCCGCGAAGCGCCCGCTGATCATCGCCGGCGGCGGCGTGCTGTACGCCTACGCGAACGATGAACTCGCCAGGTTCGTGGAACTCACCGGCATACCGGTGGGCAACACCCAGGCCGGCGTCGGCGTGCTGCCATGGGACCACCAGTTCTCCCTCGGGGCCATCGGCTCCACGGGCACGACGGCGGCCAACGCCATCGCCGCGGAAGCGGACCTGATCATCGGGATCGGCACCCGCTATGAGGACTTCACCACAGCGTCCCGGACCGCGTTCCAGAACCCGGACGTGAAGTTCATCAACATCAACGTCGCCCCGATCGACGCCTACAAGCACGGCACCACCCTGCCGATCGTCGCGGACGCCCGCAAGGCCCTGCTCAAGCTGAACCAGGCCCTCGGCGGCTACCGCATCGGCGCGGACCTGGAACAGAAGATTGAGGCGGAGAAGAATCGCTGGGACGCCACGGTTGATGAGGCCTTCGACACCCGCAACACCCCGCTGCCGGCGCAGAACGAGATCATCGGCGCGACCAGCCGCGCCATGGACGCCCAGGACGTCGTGATCTGTGCCGCCGGCTCGCTGCCGGGCGACCTGCACAAGATGTGGCGGGTCCGCGACCCGTTCGGCTACCACGTGGAATACGCCTACTCCTGCATGGGCTATGAAATCCCCGGCGGGCTCGGCGTCAAGCGCGCAGCGCTGGCGGAGGCCGCAGCGGGCGGGGCCCAGCGCGACGTCGTCGTGATGGTGGGGGACGGCTCCTACCTGATGATGCACACCGAGCTGGTCACTGCCGTCGCCGAACGGATCAAGCTGATCGTGGTCCTGATCCAGAACCACGGCTACGCCTCCATCGGCTCGCTCTCCGAATCGCTCGGCTCCCAGCGCTTCGGCACCCAGTACCGCGCCCTGGACGAAGAGCAGCACAGCTTCGACGAAGGCGAGACGCTGCCGGTGGATCTGGCCCTGAACGCTGAAAGCCTCGGCGTGAAGGTGATCCGGATCGAGCCGGGGGAGAAGGTCATCGCCGAACTTGAGCAGGCCATCCGCGACGCGAAGGCCGCACCGGAACGCGGCGGGCCCATCCTGATCCACGTGGAGTCCGACCCGCTGCTGGATGCCCCGAGCTCTGAATCCTGGTGGGACGTTCCCGTCTCCCAGGTCTCCGAGCTCGAATCCACAAAAGAGGCCTTCCAGACCTATATCGACCACAAATCCCGCCAGCGCAAGCTGCTCGGCTGAATTCACGCCACCACCGTCCCCGAGACAACCTCAAGGAAGAGTCCCCATGACGACCACCACTTCGGACACCACCATCATCAACCACTTCATTAATGGCGCCGAGACTGCCGGCGAAGGCAGCCGCACCCAGCCCGTCTTCAACCCTGCCACCGGCGCTGTCACGGGCGAGCTGCGGCTGGCCAACCGCGCCGACCTGGACACCGCGGTCGCCGCAGCCCGCGCCGCGGCGGACAGCTGGGGCGACATCTCGCTGGCCAAGCGCACCGCGGTGCTGTTCAAGTTCCGCGAACTCGTCGCCTCCCATGTCGACGAACTGGCAGAGCTGATCACCGCCGAGCACGGCAAGGTCCTCTCGGACGCCAAGGGCGAGATCGGCCGCGGGCTGGAGGTCATCGAGTTCGCCTGCGGCATCCCGCAGCTGCTCAAGGGCGACTACTCCGACCAGGTCTCCACCGGCATCGACGTCTTTTCCTTCCGCGAGCCGCTCGGCGTCGTGGCGGGCATCACGCCGTTCAACTTCCCGGTCATGGTGCCGCTGTGGATGGCACCGATGGCCATCGCCACCGGCAACGCCTTCATCCTCAAGCCCTCCGAGCGCGACCCCTCCGCCTCGATGCTGCTGGCCAAGCTCTGGAAGCAGGCCGGCCTGCCCGACGGCGTCTTCCAGGTCCTGCACGGTGACAAGGAAACCGTCGACGGCCTGCTGACCCACCCGGATGTGGACGGCATCTCCTTCGTCGGCTCCACCCCGATCGCCAAGTACGTCCACGAGACCGCCACCGCCCACGGCAAGCGTGTCCAAGCCCTGGGCGGAGCGAAGAACCACGCCATCGTCCTGCCCGACGCCGACCTCGACAACGCGGCAGACCACCTCGCCGCCGCGGCCTTCGGCTCCGCCGGGGAACGCTGCATGGCCATCTCGGTCGCCGTCGCCGTCGGAGACGCCGCCGAACTGCTGGTCAAGAAAGTCGAAGAGCGCGCCCTCGCCGTCAAGGTCGACAATGGCACCGCCCCCGGCGCCGAAATGGGCCCGGTCATCACCCCAGCGTCCAAGGAACGCATCGTGCGGATCGTCACCGAAGCCGAACAGGCAGGCGCCGCCATGGTCGTGGACGGCCGCGACCTCGTGGTCCCCGGCCACGAAGACGGCTTCTGGGTCGGTCCCACGGTCCTTGACCACGTCAAGACCGAGATGACCGCCTACACAGAGGAAATCTTCGGACCCGTCCTCGTCGTCGTCCGCGTGAACGACCTGGACGCGGGCATCAAACTCATCAACTCCAACCCCTACGGCAACGGCACAGCCATCTTCACCTCCTCCGGCGCCTCCGCCCGCAAGTTCCAGCGCTCCGTCACCGTCGGCATGGTCGGCATCAACGTACCGCTGCCCGTCCCCGTGGCCTACCACTCGTTCGGCGGCTGGAAGGCCTCGCTCTTCGGCGACAAGCACATCTACGGCCCCGAAGGCGTCTCCTTCTACACCCGCGGCAAGGTCGTCACGTCACGCTGGCCTGAGCCGACCCACGCCTCCGGCGCCTCCTACAACTTCCCCTCACATGCCGACGACTCTCACACCGTGCGCCACGACGGCATCGCGGAGGGCCTGCCCGACGAAGTCCTGGAAGGACAGGACACCGTTCCCGGACGCGCCGACGACGACACAGAAGGCCGCGGGCGGCGAGACTGAGCCCCGTTCCCACGGACTCCAACATCGGCCAGTGCAAGTCGACAAGAGAAAAGACAAAGCTGTCATGACTGAAGTAGAAAACAAGCTGATCATCGGCACCGCACCGGACTCCTGGGGCGTGTGGTTCGCGGACGACCCGAAGCAGACCCCTTGGGAGCGCTTCCTCGACGAGGTGGCGGAAGCCGGCTATAAGTGGATCGAGCTGGGCCCGTACGGCTACCTGCCCACCGACCCGGCACGCCTGGCCGAAGAGCTCAAGCAGCGTGACCTGAAGGTCACCGCCGGCACCGTGTTCACCGCTTTCCACCGTGGCGTGGACCAGTGGGAAACGGCCTGGGAGCCGGCACGCAAGGTCGCCGAGCTTACGGCTGCAATGGGCGGCGAGCACATTGTGGTCATTCCCGCGATGTGGCGTGACGACGTCACCGGCGAAGCTGTGGAGAGCGGCCAGCTCAGCGAGAAGGCCTGGAGTGACCTGTTTACCGGCCACAACCGCCTTGGCAAGACGCTGCTGGAGGACTTCGGCCTGAAGCAGCAGTTCCACTCCCACGCCGACTCGCACGTCGGCGCGCAGGAGGACATTGAAACCCTGCTGGCGGCCACGGATCCCAAGTACCTGAACCTGTGCCTGGACACCGGCCACGCAGAATACTGCGGCGCGTCCAGCCTTGAGCTCATCAAGAATTATCCGGACCGGATCGGCTACCTGCACCTGAAGCAGATCAACCCGGACATCCTGAAGAAAGTCAACGAGGAAAACATGACCTGGGCTGCGGCAAACCTGGCCGGTGTCATGACGGAGCCGCCCAACGGGCTGCCGGACCTGCGGGCCGTCATCGAAGCCGTCGAAGGCCTGAACCGACCGATCTTTGGCATCGTTGAGCAGGACATGTACCCCGTGGCCTTCGACGTCCCGATGCCGATCGCCAAGCGCACCCGAAACTATCTGCTCTCCTGCGGCTCCCGTACCGCGGTCAGCTAGCCACCCTCCAGCGAGACCCGATCCAAAGGAAAGAACAATGACTGAAACCCTTCGCGTCGCCGTCATCGGCGCCGGTCGCATGGGCGCGGACCACATCCACCGCCTCAACAAGCGCATCCACGGCGCTGAAGTCGCCGCCGTCGTCGACGTCGACCTGGCCCGCGCGCAGGCCGCCATCGAAGGCATCCCCGGCGCAGTGGCCCTGGCGGACGCCGAAGAGGCCCTAAGCAACGGCGATGTCAACGCCGTACTGATCGCCACCCCCGGCTTCCTGCACGAGGATATCCTCCTCAAGGCCATCGCCAAGGACATCCCGATCCTGTGCGAAAAGCCACTGACCCCCGACGCCCAGTCCTCCTGGCGCATTGTCCAGGCGGAGGAGGAGCTGGGACACAAGCGCATCCAGGTTGGTTTCATGCGCCGCTTTGACGCCGAGTACGCAGCTTTGGGCCAGGTCATCCGGGACCGCGAACTGGGCGAACTGCTCATGCTGCACCACCAGCACCGCAACCCGAGCACGCCCCCCGGATTCACCAACGAGATGCTCATCAACGACTCGGTGGTGCACGAGTTCGACGCTATCCGGTTCTTCACGGGCGAGGAAATCACCAGCGTGCAGGTGCGCCTGGGCAAGCCCACGAAGAACGCCCCGGCCGGCCAGCACGATCCGCAGCACGTCCTGATCGAGACCGAGTCCGGCGTCCTCGCCGACGTCGAGATCTACGTCAATGCCAAGTTCGGCTATGAAGTGGCAACGCAGGCGTCTTTCGAGGAAGGCGTCGTCAGCATCGGCGGAGACCACGGACCCTATGTCCGCAGCGCCGGCCGCTGGGGCGGCAAGGTCACTCCCGGTTTTGAGGAGCGCTTCGGCGCGGCGTACGACGTCGAAATCCAGGCGTGGGTGGATGCGGCACTCCGCGGCGAAATCGGCGGACCCACCGCGTGGGACGGCTATGCCACCGCAGCCTGCTGCGAGGCCGGCGTCGAAGCGCAGAAGAACGGCGAAAAGGTGACCGTGAAGCTGCACTCCAAGCCTGCCCTCTACAGCTAGAACGCAACAGGGAGGGGGCGGATGAGTCCGTCCCCTCCTTCCACAGCTCATAGTCTTCCCTGCTTGATCCCAAATGGAGTGCCCCGTGAAAATTGCCCTCGATCCCACCCCGTTCCACCACAGCCACAGCCTGCTGGAGTTCCCGAAGGTGGTGGCGGAGCTTGGCTACCACTACATGCAGATGACTCCGCACGCCGACTTCATTCCGTTTTACAACCACCCCAAGGCCGACGACGAGCTCGTTGGCCAGTTGAAGAAGGCCTGCAAGGACGCGGGAATCGAGATCGCCTCCGTGCTGCCGGTGCTGCGCTGGTCCGGACCGGATGAAGACGCCCGCGAAGCAGCCGTCCGCTATTGGAAGCGCGCCATTCAGATCACCGTGGACCTCGGTGTGGGCACCATGAACACCGAGTTCAGCGGCAGGCCGGAAAAGGCTGAGGAATCCGAGCGTGCCTTCTACCGCTCCATGGAGGAACTGCTGCCGATCATCGAGCGCGAAGGCATCGACCTGCTCATCGATCCGCATCCGGACGACTTCGTGGAAGAGGGTCTCGCTGCCATCCGGGTGATCCGGGGGCTGAACTCCAAGAACGTCGGCCTTGTCTACGTCGCGTCCCACAGCTTCCACATGCAGAACGCGCCGCTGGACATCATGCGCGCGGCCGGGGACAAGCTGCGCCTGGTCCACGTTGCCGACACCATGGACCACCATGCCTCGCATGGCCTGCGCTACATCACCAACCCGCCCGGCAATCCGGTCCGGGTGCACCAGCACCTGAAAATCGGCGACGGCGACGTCAACTGGGATGAATTCTTCGGCGGCCTGAACGAAATCGGCTTCCTGGACCGCGAGGACACCGTGATGGTGTCCAGCGTCTTCGCCGAAAACGAAAATGCCGAAGAGGTATCCCGCTACCAGCTAGAGACGATGAAGCAGTATGTCCAGAAGGCCAACGCATGACGTCGACCCTCCCATCGGACAAGGCGACACAGAAGCCGATTAGCCTGGAAGTTCTTCCTCGCGGTGGTCGGGTATCCGTGTGAGGAGCACTCCCACCGCGATCATGACCACTCCCAAGCCAAAGTGCAGCCAATTGTCCGCGGTGTTGACCGGTATAAAATTTGCGGCAGTTTCGCCGGTGAAGATTAGCCCATAGATCCACAGCACTAGGTAGATGGCCCCGCCGCCCAGCAGGAAGTTCCGTGCCTGCGTGGGCAGTCCACACATAAAGAGTCCAGCTACTCCATACAGCAGATGGACGATGTTGTGGAGGATCGAGACCTGGAAGTAGCCCACCAGCATTGCTTCGGAATCATGGCCGGCGAAAGCCATGGATTGATAATTGGTGGTGATCCCGGGTACGAACCCAAAGATACCAACCACCAAGAAAATGAGGCCCATTCCAAGGGCCACTTTTTGCATGTCCGTGCTTAGCCCGCGAGGGGCCCGTGCGCGCTCTCCCATTGCCATCTTTACTCCTAGGTCCGGTGGATTAGGTATTGGCAAAGCTTCTTTCCACGGTGTTTCCACTTCCAGTCAGTATCTCTTTTCAGTGTTACTACCTGACGGGCCGTACTCAACACCTACCACGGAACAATCAATGGGATATCGGAGCAGATTTTCTATGACATCTTTGGGCTAACTCGACTGAATTTCGTTGCCATCCTCCAAGACCTGGGTTGCGGGAGGGACCTCGGCTGCGGGTACCGGCAGCGGTGGAGGCTAGACGGCCGCATGCAGCCGGGGGAGGGCGTCCACCAGCGGGGCCAGTTCAGGGACCTCCTGCGCCTGGGCCAAGGTCCGCTCCAGCGCGGCATCATGCACCGGCCGGGCATCCTCCAGAAGCTTGATCCCATTCGCTGTCAGCTCCGTGTAGATGCCACGCCGGTCGTCGGCACACAGGATGCGCGTCAGAAGCCCGCGGTCCTCCAGCCGGTTGACCAGGCGCGTGGTGGCGCTGGCACTGAGGGCGGAGGCACGGGCCAGCTGCTGCATGCGCATGTGCCAGCCGTCCTGCCGGCTCAGCGCATCCAGGACGGTGTACTCCACGACGGACAGCTTCGCGTGGGCCTGCAGTGAGCGTTCGAGTTCGGCTTCGATCAGGCCGTGCAGCGCCGCGAGGGTCCGCCAGCCCTGTGCGCGCACTTCCACGGCGTCGTCTTTGATGCCCATCTTCTTCCTCCTTCGGCCTGCCCGGCGTATGAAACGCTGGCAGGTGAAATAATAGTTGCTTGCGCGGGATATTTGCATGTGCAACAATAAATAACGCGTCTGCAACTACTAGGGTACGCATCCCACCTCCTTCCGTACAGTTTTCTAAGGAGCACTCCCATGCCTATTGGCCTAATTGCCCTCGCCCTCGGCGGGTTCGGCATTGGACTCACTGAGTTCGTCATCATGGGCCTGCTGCCCGAAGTGGCCGCAGACTTTCAGGTCAGTGAAGCCTCTGCTGGCTGGCTCATCTCCGGTTATGCGCTCGCCGTTGTGGTCGGTGCCCTGGGGCTGACCGCGGCGGTGACCCGGTTCGAGCGCAAACCCGTGCTCGCCGTCCTGCTCGTACTGTTCATCGCCGGCAACCTCATCTCGGCCACGGCGCCCGACTACTGGATGATGATGGTTGGCCGCATCGTGGCCGCCCTCGCGCACGGCGCCTTCTTCGGCATCGGGGCGGTGGTTGCTGCCAGCATGGTGGCGCCGACCAAGAAGGCCGGAGCCATCGCCATCATGTTCACCGGCCTCACTGCGGCCAATGTACTCGGCGTTCCCTTCGGCACGATGCTGGGCCAGGCCGCCGGCTGGCGCTCCACGTTCTGGGCCATCACCGGAATCGGCGTGCTCGCTCTCGCGGGCATTCTTGCCCTCGTGCCGAAAACGGGACACGGTGACGCTGCCCCGGGCGGCCTGCGCAGCGAACTTCGTGCTTTCC
Source organism: Arthrobacter sp. ISL-28 (assembly GCF_018613875.1). GTDB lineage: Bacteria > Actinomycetota > Actinomycetes > Actinomycetales > Micrococcaceae > Arthrobacter. The sequence goes on from NZ_JAGGPJ010000010.1 coordinate 94,636, forward strand.
GCTCCGGCCAGGTCTGGCTCTCCATCCTCGTCACGATCCTGGGCTACGGCGGCATGTTCGGCGCCTTCACCTACATCGCCTTCACCCTCACCGAGATCTCCGGGTTCTCGGCCTCCACCGTCCCGTGGCTCCTGATCGTCTTTGGTGTGGGCCTCTTCATCGGCAACACGCTCGGCGGCAAGGCTGCGGACCGGAATGTGGACCGCACCCTGCTGGTGGTCCTGTCAGTTCTTGTGGCGGTGCTCGTGGCCTTCGCCCTGACGGCCGGCAACCAGCCCCTGACCATTGTTTCCATGGTGCTGATGGGCGGCTTCGGTTTCGCCACCGTGCCGGGCCTCCAGATGCGGGTCATGAAATACGCCGACGGCGCGCCCACCCTCGCGTCCGGCGCCAACATCGGGGCGTTCAATGTGGGCAACGCCCTGGGCGCCTGGCTGGGCGGCGTGACCATCACGGCCGGTTTCGGCTACACCTCGCCGATCTGGGCCGGTGCCGGCATGACCATGCTGGGCCTTGCCGCGATGGCCTTCGCCGCGGCCAACGCTCCCGCAGTTTCCGTTGGGTCGGAGGCCTACGCTCCCGCAGTTCCGGCCGTCCGGTGATCCGCGAGTTCGACGGCTGAGCGCCCCGGCCCTTACCCGGCCAAGCCGCGGACAGGCAGCCCTAGCCGCCGAACGGCAGCCGGGGATCCACGTCCTGGCCTTCCCAGCTTTGGCGGACCCAGCCGTGGTGCGGGTCGTCGCTGATGAGCCAGTCGCGGACCCGTCCAGGCCCGGCCATGACATTCAGGTAGTACATGTCGTAGCCGGGTGCGGCCATGGCCGGGCCGTGCCAGCCGTAGGGCACCAAGACCACGTCGCCGGTTCGGACCTCGGCCGCGACGTCGATGGGACGATCGTCGGAGGCGTAGACGCGCTGGTAGCCGATAGCGTCAGCGTCGCCCGCGGGTCCAGAAGCGCCCGGGGCCACACGCGTCTCGAAGTAGTAGATCTCCTCGAGGCGCGTCTCCCCGTCCTTCTCCTCGTCGTGCTTGTGGGGAGGGTAGGAGGACCAGTTGCCCGCGGGGGTGATGACCTCGCACACAATGAAGCGGTCGGCCTCGAGCGCCGCTGGGGTGCCGAAGTTGTGGACCTGGCGCGAGCAGTTCCCCGCGCCGCGCAGCTCCACGGGGGTCTCCGCGGCGGTGACCAGGCGGGTGGGGTACTGGACTTTGGCGGGCGCCGTGGCGACGGCGACCCGGCCGCCGTCGGACGAACTGACCGTGACTGCCCTCTCCGTTCCGGAATACAGCACATCGGTGGGGCCGCTGAAGACGCCGGCGCGGCCGGCCAGCTGGTATTTCTGGCCGTCGACTGTCACAGTGAAGGCCCCGCTCAGTGGAATGACGATCCGCTCCTCGTCTGCGGCGGGGAGTTCGACGGCGGCGCCTGGGGCCAGCGTGGCCACCTTCAGCCCGGTGTGCGCCCACCCCTCGACGGTAAGGGTGGAGTCCGCTGTGCCCAGCGAAACATCCCAGCAGCCTTCGGCTGCGCTGCCCAGCGGATATACCCAGTCGGCCATAATTCTTCTCTTTCGGGTCGTGTGTCAGTCAGGGCGTTACGCGTAACGTGGCTAACGCTGAGCGTGCCTGACGCTGAATGTGCCTAACGCTGGAGGCCTAACGCTGAACAAGCGTCATTTCAAAGCTGTAGGAATCGCCGCGGTACACATGGTGGCCCGTCTCCACGTTCCGGCCGGTGTCGTCCACGGCAGTTCGGTCCATGGTGACCAAGGCGGACCCGGGTTCCGTTTCAAGGAGCGGGGCCTGGTACTCGTTGGCCACCATCGCGCCGATCCGCTGTGTGGCCAGCCGGAAGTTGACCCCGCCGCTGCGAAGAATTCCGTATAGCCCCTGCGTACCCAGCATTTCCTCGTCGATGTGTGTGATGTCGTCGCGGACCCAGTTCTCCATCAGGGCAAGCGGCTTGCCGCCAACCTTGCGGAGCCTGGTGAAGTGGTAGACCTTCGCGCCTGCCGGCAGGTGCAGGGCCTGCCTCGTGGCGTCGTCGGCTTCGATGTGCGCGAAGGTCAGGACATCGGTGGTGGGTTTGCTGCCGTTGTTGGTGAGGTCGTCATAAAGGCTCGAGAGTTCGAGGGGACGGCGGACCTGGCTCGAAACCACCTGGGTGCCCACGCCGCGTTTGCGGACCAGCAGCCCCGAGCGGACCAGCTCGTCCATGGCTTTGCGCATGGTGGGCCGGGAGAGGTTCAGCTGCGCGGCGAGGTCGATTTCATTCTCCAGCCGGCTTCCTGGCTCCAGCAGCCCCGAGTGGATCGCTGCCTCGATGCCCTGGACCACCTGGTGGTACAGGGGCACCGGCGATGACCTGTCGATGCTGAGATGAAGTTGGTTCGCCATTAACTGCTCCCTTTGCGCTGCGGCGGTCCTGCGTCCAGAACCCCGTATGTCCGGTACATGTTCGCTTGATAGGACATACTGCTTTTCTGATCATAGCAGTGAGTCAACGGCGGTCAAGGCTCCTTTCGCCGCATCCCCCTTCGACCGGCCCGCCCTCGGAGTCAGCGATATCGCCCCGAAAGTCGTCCTTGCAGAAAGGCCTTTGGTAAAAACATCCTAATGTCAGGACAAACTATTGACATCTGTGAGCCGAATCACCATGATCGGTGTAGAAGGCTTTGGTGACCCCGCATAGTGGCGATGGTCCCGGCCCCCAAATCAAAGGAGATTTACTGTGACCAAGTTCTTTTGGCGCCGCGCGGCCGTCGCGGTAGTCGCAATCCCAATGCTCGCTCTGGCGGCATGCTCCAGCCAGGGTGGGCGGGCTCCCGAGGCGAACAGTGGCGGTGGCGCCGGGCAGGTTGCCTCGACCCCCCGCATTAAGGTTGCACTTATCACTCACGCCGCTCCGGGGGACACGTTCTGGGACATTGTCCGCAAGGGCGCTGAGGAAGCCGCCGCCAAGGACAACGTCGAGCTGCTGTACACCTCCGATCCTGAAGGCGGCCGGCAGGCGCAGCTCATCCAACAGGCCGTTGACCAGAAGGTGGACGGCATCGCTGTAACCCTGGCCAAGCCGGACGCGCTGAAAGACGCGCTCAAGAAGGCCACCGACGCAGGCATTCCGATCGTGAGCCTCAACGCTGGTGAATCCGTTTCCGCCCAGCTGGGTGCGTTCACCCACTTCGGTTCAAATGAAAAGCTGGCTGGTGAAGCGGTCGGCGAGAAGCTCAACTCTCTCGGCCTCAAGCATCCCGTCTGCGTCATCCAGGAGCAAGGCCACGTCGGCCTCGAAGCCCGCTGCGCAGGCGTGAAGTCGAAGGTTCCTGCTACAGAGATCCTGTATGTTACGGGCACGGACATGACCCAGGTTTCCTCTACGGTGACGGCCAAACTGCAGGCCACGTCTGACGCCGACGTCGTCATCGGGTTGGGGGCGCCCTACACGCTGACCATCCTCAAGGCGGTGACCACCGCCGGAAGCAAGGCAAAGGTGGCCTCCTTTGACATGAATGCCGAGCTCGCCCAGAAGATTGCCGACGGCGCCGTTGAATTCACCGTCGACCAGCAGCCGTGGCTCCAGGGCTATGGCTCGATTGATGCACTGTGGCAGGTCAAGCGCGGCGGCTTTAAGCTCGGTGGCGGCCAGCCCGTCCTGACCGGCCCCACCATCGTGGACAAGGCCGGCGCAGCAAATGCCCTCACTTTCGCCCAGCAGGGTATCCGTTAGCATCCCGCCAGCCCGGGCCCGGCGGGATCGCCGGGCCCGGCAGCAAGGAGTATTCCAATGACCATGACCCAGACCATTACAAAGCCGGCGGTGACTGACGAGCGGGTCGGCAAGCGCAACCCGCTGCAGAAACTGCTCGGCCGCCCTGAGGTAGGCGCCCTCGTCGGGGCGATCGTTTTGTTCGTGTTTTTCGCTTCGGTTTCCCAGACTTTTACGCAGCCTAACGCCTTCGCCACCGTCCTTTACGGCAGCTCCACGATCGGCATCATGGCAGTTGGAGTATCGCTGCTGATGATCGGCGGCGAGTTCGATCTTTCTACCGGCGTTGCCGTGATCAGCTCTGCCCTGACCGCCTCGATGTTCAGCTGGTACTTCAGCATGAACGTGTGGGTCGGCGTGATCCTGGCCCTCGTAGTGTCCCTGGGCATTGGCTTCATCAACGGCTGGATCCTTATGAAGACCAAGCTGCCGAGCTTCATCGTCACCCTCGCAACGTTCCTGATGCTGACCGGCCTCAACCTTGGCCTGACCCGCATGATCAGTGGCGGCGTGTCCTCCCCGTCCATTTCCAGCATGGACGGTTACCAGGCGGCCCGCGCCATCTTTGCCTCCTCCGTGAACATCGCCGGGGTGGACGTCAATAACACGGTCTTCATCTGGACCGCCCTGGTTGCCGTGGCGTCCTGGGTGCTGCTGCGCACCAAGGTGGGCAACTGGATCTTCGCCGTCGGCGGCGATGCGAACGCCGCCCGTGCCGTGGGTGTTCCTGTCAAAGCGACCAAGATCGGCCTGTTCATGGCCGTCGGCTTCTGCGGCTGGATCCTGGGCATGCACAACCTGTTCGCCTTTGACGCCGTGCAGTCCGGCGAAGGCGTGGGCAACGAATTCCTCTACATCATCGCCGCAGTCATCGGCGGCTGCCTCCTCACCGGCGGCTACGGGTCGGCCGTGGGCGGTGCCATCGGCGCCTTCATCTTCGGCATGGCCAACAAGGGCATCGTCTACGCCCAGTGGAACCCGGACTGGTTCAAGTTCTTCCTGGGCCTGATGCTGCTCCTGGCCACCATCGTGAACCTGATCGTCAAGCGCCGCGCAGACGCAAGTAAGGGCTGAAAACCATGAATGCGAAGCAGATCGACCAGCAGCAGCTCCTCAAGGACGAAAAGGACCCGCTGACCCACACCCCCGTGCATCTCCTCTCCCTGGAAAACGTCGGCAAGCACTATGGCAACATCGTCGCCCTTACTGACGTCACCATGGCCGTGGACAACGGCCGCGTCACCTGCGTCCTCGGCGACAACGGCGCCGGCAAGTCCACACTGATCAAGATCATCGCCGGCCTGCACCAGCACGACGAAGGCATCCTGCACATCATGGGCGAAGAGCGGAAGTTCACCTCGCCCCGCGACGCCCTCGATGTGGGCATCGCAACGGTCTACCAGGACCTCGCCGTCGTTCCCCTGATGCCGATCTGGCGAAACTTCTTCCTGGGCTCGGAGCTGACCACCGGTGTCGGGCCGTTCAAGAAGCTGGACGTCCAGAAGATGAAGGACATCACCAAGAAGGAACTCGCCGACATGGGCATCGACCTGCGTGATGTCGAGCAGCCCATCGGCCAGCTCTCCGGCGGGGAGCGCCAGTGTGTCGCGATCGCCCGCGCCGTGTATTTCGGCGCCAAGGTCCTGATCCTGGACGAACCCACCGCCGCCCTCGGCGTCAAGCAGTCCGGCGTGGTGCTGCGTTACATCCTGCAGGCCCGGGACCGGGGACTGGGCGTCATCTTCATCACCCACAACCCCCACCACGCCTTCCCGGTGGGCGACCGGTTCCTGCTACTCAAGCGCGGCCGCTCCATCGGCTACTACGACAAGAAGGACATCACCCTCGACGAGCTCACCGCCCAAATGGCCGGCGGCGCCGAACTCGCCGAACTCGCCCACGAGCTGGAACAGCTCGGCGGGCACGGCGACATCGTCAAGGAAGTCCAGGCTGAAGTAGCCGGAACCGAGAACGCGGGCGCCACGGACGCCGGCACTCCAAACCGCGTACGCGCCTGAGTTTCAAAACCTAGCCACTTATCCAGCAGTAAGGAAACGCATGAAAGACATCACGCTCGGCCTCGTCGGCGTTGGCCGCATCGGGGTGATGCACGCCGGCAACATCGTTTCGCTGAACGACGTGCTCCGGCCTCACGGGATCAACGTCCGTCTCAGGCTGACGGATGTGGCGGCGGACCATGCACGTACGGTCGCCAAAGGGCTGGGCGCGGAGTTCTTCCCGTCGGTGGAAGTGCTGATCGGGTCGGGAATCGACGGCCTGGTCATCGCCACCGGCACCGGGACGCACCCGGAACTGATCAGGGCAGGGGTGGATGCGGGCATTCCGGTGTTCTGTGAGAAACCCGTGGCCATGAACGTGGCGGACTCGCTTCCGGTCCTGGACTACATCCGTGCCAGCAAGGGAACCGTTCAGATCGGCCACCAGCGGCGGTTCGATGCCGGCTACCTTGAGGCAAAGCGCGCTTTTGCGGCGGGCGAGCTAGGCTGGATCCACTCGCTGCGCGCCGTCACCTGTGACATGGCGCCGCCGCCTGTGGAGTTCCTGGCGACGTCCGGCGGGCTGTTCCGTGACTGCTCCGTCCATGATTTCGACATCCTGCGGTGGCTTACCGGCCGTGAAATCGTGGAAGTCTACGCCAAAGGGTCCAACAAGGGCGATCCCGCCATTGGGGCTGTAGGGGACGTGGACACCGCGCTGGCGCTAGTGACGTTCGACGACGGCTCGCTGGGTTCCGTGGGTGCCTCACGCTACAACGGGGCCGGGCACGACGTCCGGCTCGAAATCCAGGGTTCAACCGGTTCGCTCATGGTGGGCCTTGACGAGAAAACAGCGCTGGCCTCGGCGGAAGCGGGCATCGAGTTCCCGTCCGGCGAATCCCACAAGACCTTCGCGGAGCGCTTCGACCAGGCCTACCGCTCCGAAATGGCCGCATTTGTGGAACTCGTGCTTGGGCGGCGGGAAAATCCCTGCACGGCGGAGGACGCCGTCGCGGCCTCCCTTGTGGCGGACGCGGCCCAGGAATCGCTCGAAACCGGGCTGCCCGTGCGGCTCGCCGCCGCCGTCTTCCTCTAGCGGACCTGCCGGCAGGCTTCCACAAAGGCCCGGAACGGGGCAATCCGCTCGGCTTCCGGCAGTTCGACAACCTCGGGATGCCATTGGACCGAGACCACCCACCGTTCCGGGTCTTCCAGGGCCTCGACGATGCCGTCCTCTGCCACTGCGGTCACCACCAAGCCGGGCGCCACCGGCGCCGCGGCCTGGTGATGGCCGGACGCGACCTTTACCCTCAAGGCACCCGAATCCCCGGGCACCGCTTCCGCGACCGCACCGTACAGCTGCGCCACCCTGGACCCCGGCGAGATCGCCACATCATGCCAGGCCCACAATCCGCCGCCCTCCTGCGGACTGTCGCGGTGGGGCACAGCACCCGGCGTCATGTCCTGGATGAGTGTTCCGCCGTAAAGGACATTGAGGAGCTGGTGGCCGCGGCAGATCCCCAGCAGGGGGAGTCCGGCGTCGATCGTCTGGCGCGCCACCGCAATATCCAGCCGGTCCTGCTCCGGGTTGACGTCGTAGAGTGTGTCGCCCGGTTCCTCGCCATAGAGCCGCGGATCAAGGTCGCCGCCACCGGGAAGTACGACGCCGTCAAGCGCCCCAGGCGCGCCGGCCCGCCGGCCGCCGTCGAACAGGCCATCTTCGACGAGTTCGGGGGTCAGCAGCACCGGTTCGCCGCCGCCGTCGTGCACGAGGTCCACGATGAAATCGAAGAGGCCGTTGGCCTCAGCCACGCGGGGGTCGGGATGTGCCGAGCTGCTGAGGCGGACAGGGATGCCGATGCGGGGGCGCGGACTGCCGGCAGGTGATGAATTCTGCATGCTCAAATTCTGCACCACGAGTGAGCGGCTACGCTTGCTTGACGGACATCCGATGCCTGGTGGCCAGGGACCGCTTAATCGCGGTTGCCCTTCGGCTACCTGCCGGAACCGGCCAGGGACGCCGCCGCTTCGGTAGTGTTAGTCGCATCGACGGCAGCAGGAAAAATGAAAGTAGGCGTTCCAATGGGTCGCAGGACACTGGTTGACCACCTCGTCGACGGCCTGCTGGACGACATCCTTGCCGGAAAGCTGAAACCGCACGATGCCCTGCCTCCGGAAGCCGACATTGCGAAGGCCTACGATGTCAGCCGGCTGACTGTACGCGAGGCGCTTAAGGCGTTGCGGGCTCAGCACATCCTCTACGTCAAGGCCGGGCGCGGAACCTTCGTGAACCCTGCAGACAACTGGACGGGCCTGGACGCCATCTTCAAGGCTGCCTCGCACGGAAACGCTGCGGACCAGGTGTCCATCGGCCTGATCGAAGTGCGACGCATGGTGGAAACCGGCGCGGCCGCCCTTGCCGCCAAGCGCCATGCTCCGGAGCACGTCGAGGAGATGCGGCAGGCGATCTCGGACATGAAGCGGTTTCATGAATCCGCCGACCTGGACGGATTTGTCACGGCCGACATCGCCTTCCATGATGCGGTGCTGAAGGCATCGGGCAATCCCTTTGTGCGGGCCCTGCTGGCTCAGTTGGGCCAGTATCTGTATGTCGCACGCCGGGAAACTTCCGCGGTCGAAGAGATCCAGCGCCATGCCATCGCCTTCCACCAGCGCGTGCTGGACAGCATTCTCACGGGCGACGGCGAACTCGCCCGCCGGGCGATGGACGAGCACATGGACCAGACCTTCGAGGACTACGAGCGCTACGTCCACGGCAAGCACTGACCCCTCGCTCATCCCAGCCTTGACGTAATACGCATCACCTTCTAGTATTTTGCTCATGTTCTTCCGTCAGATGTCTGACATCAGATACAAATAGATCCTCAATGATGCTCGGCACTCGAGCGGACAGAACCCCCCAATAAAAATCATCGGATCCCTCCGCGCGAAGCCGCCGGTCCGGAACCGACAGACAGAAGGTCGATGATGACTTCATTAACCACTAAGTCCACGGGACTCGGCGAGCTTGGTGACCGCACCCTCCGCAAAGTCCGCCGCCGCGTCATGCCCCTGATCGTTCTCCTCTACTTCATCGCTTACCTGGACCGGAATAACGTCGGGTTCGCCAAGCTGACGATGAGCGAGGACATTGGCCTCAGCGCTTCAGCATACGGTCTGGGCGCCGGCATCTTCTTCCTCGGCTATGCGCTGCTGGAAATCCCGAGCAACGCAGGAATGTACCGCTTCGGCGCCCGCAAATGGCTGGCCCGCATCCTCATCACCTGGGGCATCTTTGCCTCAGCGATGGCTTTGGTAAACGGCGAGACGACCTACTACATCATCCGATTCCTGCTCGGTGCAGCCGAGGCAGGCTTCTTCCCGGCCATCCTCTTCTACCTGACCCTGTGGTTCCCGGCGGCGCAGCGCGTCACCGTCCTGGGCATCTTCATCCTCGCCCAGCCCATCTCCAACGCCCTCGGCGCTCCGGTCTCCGGCCTGCTGCTCCAGATGGACGGTGTCATGGGCCTCCAGGGTTGGCAGTGGCTCTACATCATCGAAGGCATCCCGGCCATCCTCCTCGGCGTGCTGACCCCGATCCTGATGACCGACCGCCCCCGGGACGCCAAGTGGCTCAACGCCGACGAACGCGAATGGCTTTCCGCCACCATGGATGCCGAACTGGCAGCCAAGTCCAAAGGCGGCAGCCACAACTTCCTGGCCGGCCTCAAGGACAAGCGAACCATCGTTTACTCGGCACTCTACTTCGGCCTCGTCTGCGGTATCTACGGCCTCGGACTCTGGATGCCCACGATCGTTGCCGCCCTCGGAAAGTTCTCCACCGCCCAGGTCGGGTTCATCGTCCTCATTCCGTACGCCATTGCGGCCGTCTTCGTGTACTTCTGGAGCAAGCGAGCCGACAAGACGGGCAAGCGTGCCTGGCACAGTTCCGTCAGCATGGTGCTCGCCGGCGTGGGTCTGCTGTCTGCAGGTTATCTACTCCAGGTCAACCCCATCCTGGCCCTGATCGCCCTCACCGCCGCGGCCATGGGTATCTACGGAGCCATCGCCCCGTTCCTGTCCATGCCGTCCGCAGCGCTCACCGGAGCAGCAGCAGCCTCCGGCCTGGCCATGGTGAACTCCCTGGGTAACCTCGGCGGCTTCGTTGCCCCCTACGCCGTCGGCCTGTTCAACGACGCCACCGGCAGCAACCAGAGCGGCCTGCTGTTCCTCTCCTTCTGCCTGTGCGTCACGGCTGTCGCCACCTACCTCTACGCCCGCAAGCGCCCCGAAGGCGACGCTGCCCTGGATCCTGCTGTCGAGGCAGCCGCCAAGGTCACTGTTACCCACTAAGAACCACCCAGAGAACCACTTAAAGGAATACCTGCAATGACCTCAACCACTCCCTTCCCCGCCGACCGTACAGTCGTGCTGACCGGCGCGGCCTCCGCCCGCGGCATCGGCCGAGCAGCGGCCGACCGCATGGCCAGCGAAGGCTGGTCCATCGCGATCCTGGACATCAACGCCGAGGACGCCAAGGCGGCCGCCGCGGAGATCGGTTCCAACCGGGCCGTGAAGGCCATCGGTGTCGGCGCCGACGTTTCCGACGCCGCGTCCGTAGACCGGGCGATCACCGAGATCGAAGAGTCGCTGCCGCCGATTGTCGCCCTGGCGAACCTGGCAGGCATCAGCTCTCCGACGACCTTCATGGAAACCACCGTGGAAGAGTGGGACAAGGTTTTCGCGATCAACATGCGCGGAACTTTCATCGTTTCCCAGCGGGTGCTCAAGGGCATGATCGAGCGCAAGCTTGGACGCATCGTGAGCATCTCCTCCATCTCGGCACAGCGTGGCGGCGGCACCTACTCCAAGGTTGCCTACAGTGCCTCCAAGGCCGGAATCATCGGCTTCACCCGTGCACTGGCCCGCGAAGTCGGCGAGTTCGGCGTCACTGTCAACGCCATCGCCCCCGGTCCGATCGACACCGACATCATGGGCGGCACCCTGACCGAAGAGCGCAAGGCACAGATGTCCGAAGGCATCATGATGGGCCGCGTCGGCACCCGGGAGGAAGTGGCTGCACTCATCTCCTTCCTGCTCGGCAAGGACTCCGGCTACATCACCGCCGCCACCTATGACATCAACGGCGGGCTCCAGGTTTCCTGACCCGGTCCCACCAGCAACGCCCTGGAAGTGCCCCGCGGCCGGCTGCGGGGCACTTCCGCGTCCAGCACCGGTTTGGGGCGTCAGCCCGGCCTGCTTCCCAGGCTGGCACGGCTCGCTAGGCTGGCATCATGAACCCCTCCGGCAGCCTGAACCCCAGCCCGCGGACCCTCGACGTCGAGAGCCTTTCCGGATTCGACCAGCTGGTCCGCGCCGGAGCCCGGACGATGCACGGCTGGCACGCGCAATCACTGGACCTGCGCGGCAGGGCTCCGGCGCTCGCTGCCTTGGACGCGGAAGGCGCCATCTTCCTGGGCTGCACGTTCGATCCCGGAGTGGAGGACTCGCTCCGCCGGCGGGGCGCCCTGATTTTTCCGAAGCTGGAGGGCGTGCCGTTCAACGCCTACCGCGGACAGCTCTACACGCCGCAGGAGCTCTACGCCGGAATCCAACACACCCCGTATGAGGCAACGCCGGATGCGCTGGTGTACCAGTGGAGCATGCGGCCCGGCCAGCGGCACCGTCTCGACGCCACTCTGGCGGCCGCCCTGCACGACCACGCCATCGGCGATGCACTGGAGGAGCTGTCCCACACGGTCCTCGACGGCGGGCGCATGATCGTCGGCGTCATGGGTGGCCATGCAGCCCAGCGGGGGAGTGCGGGCTTTGCCGACGCTGCAAGGCTGGGCAGGCTTCTGGCCCGCGGCGGACGGACGGTGGCCACCGGGGGCGGACCGGGGGCCATGGAGGCGGCAAACCTCGGTGCCTACCTCAGTGAAATGCCAGAAAAAGATCTCCGGGAGGTCATCGCCGAACTGGCCGCTGTCCCCGGCTTCCGGCCCTCAGTGTCTGCGTGGGCACGTGCCGCGGCAGCCGTCGTCGAACGGTTTCCGGGCGGAACGCTGTCGCTGGGCATCCCCACCTGGTTTTACGGCCACGAACCGCCCAACTACTTCGCGACCCACATCGCCAAGTACTTCGCCAACGCAATCCGGGAAGCCATACTCCTGGAGCTGTGCAAGGGCGGGATTGTGTTCCTGCCCGGGTCGGCCGGGACCATCCAGGAGATATTCCAGGATGCGTGCGAGAACTACTACGGCGCACCCGAAACCATGACACCCATGGTGCTGGTGGGCCGGGAGCATTGGGAACACCGGTATCCGGCCTGGCCCATGCTGCAAAGCCTGGCCGCCGGCAAGCCGATGGAGCAGCGGATCTTCCTGGTGGACAGCGTGGAGGAGGCGCTCGCGGTGCTGGGCACGTGACCGCCGCTGCCCGCAGATGAAGCACTTGGGGGCACTTGCCGCTTACAGGTCCTTCCGGCAGGGGGCCTTGCTCAGCGCCTGCAGGCCGTTGAGATCCCCAGCGGCCAGGCCGTCAGGCGTGCCGATCTCGGGGTACATCAGCTGGACGGGGTCGTCCACGTGCTCAAGGCCCATGACGTGGCCGAGTTCGTGCAGGATGACGGCGGTGGCGTAGCCGGTCCCGTCAATGCGGTGCAGCTCCGCGCCAATCTGTGGCGCGTCGAGTTCGAGGCTGCCGGTGACGAAGCTCTTGGGACCGTCCCCAAAGCTGAAGTGCGTGCTGCCTCCCGTGCCGATGATCTGCCCCTTGAGCTTGGGGGCTGCCTCGGGGGTCGTCCAGCTGATGAGCAGCGGCGCCCACCTCTCTCCATACGTTCCGGGCTGGTACGGGGAGCGCTGGGCCGACGGCTGCTCGTCGGTGGCGCCGTCGTTGACGAACCGGATACCCGTCGCGCGCGAAATGGTCCGGATAGCGTCGTGAACCAGCCCGGCCGCGCCTTCCGGGGCAAGGTCAGCGTTCACGACATAGTGCAGCGGCCGGCACGGTGAATAGCCGACCGGCGTGCCGTCGTCGTTCGTGGCCAGGAACTTATACGAATCGCTCTGGTTCGGCGGCGCCTCCGGTGTTCCGAGCGGTTCGTCCGCTTCCTCGAGACCGGGTGGCGGTGCGAGCTCGCTGCGGTCGGCCGCCCCGGCCTGTGAGCCTGGCTCCCCGGCGTGCCCGGTGTTGCCGGGGTGTGCAGGCGTACCCGTCTTAGGATCTTCACTGCCGGCGCCCAGACGGAACTCCAGCAGGCCGGCGAGCCGGGGATCCCAGTAGGCGAGCCCGGTCGCCACGAAGGCGGCACAGGCCATGACGGCGATGAGGACCAGACTGCGGATGAACCGGCTGGCGGCGCGCGCGGATCCGGAATGGCGTGGATGCATGCGGTGGCGGTGCCCGCTGTTCCCGTTCCGGGGTTCGCCGGAGGATACGGGTGCGCGGGTGCCTTCCCCGCTCGGCTCCTCCACTACGGCGTCTCCGGGAAGCGGAGGCCTCCCCGATGCCGCGTCATGCGATTACGGCGCCGAACGCCATGCCCAGCAGGTAGGTGACGCCGGCGGCGCCCAGGCCGATGGCCAGCTGACGAAGACCCCGGGTCAGCGGAGAAGTGCCGGACAGCAGGCCGACAATGCCGCCGGTTGCCAGCAGGGCAATGCCGACCAGCACTGCGGCCACCACCAGGGCGCCGGTGCCGGTCATGCCGAAGAGGAAAGGGATGATGGGCACGATCGCGCCGGAGGCGAAGAAACAGAAGCTGGACAGTGCCGCACCCCAGGCGGTGCCCACCGCCTCGTGCTCGTCCGCCGCCCGGGGGAGTTCAGGCTGGAGCGAGAGGCTCGGATCGCAGTCGCAGCTGAAGAGGCCCATCCGTTCCGCCACCCGGTGCTCGGCGGCTTCCCGGGACATGCCCCGGGCCAGGTACACGAGCAGGAGTTCGTTGTGCTCAATATCCAGCTGCGGCGCCGCGGCGAGGGTCACCTGGGTGGGCCGGGTGGCGGCGAGGAGCTCACGCTGCGAACGGACGGAAACGAATTCACCCGCACCCATGGAGAATGCGCCGGCCAGCAGGCCCGCGATGCCGCTCAGCAGGACCACGGTGCTGGTCACGCCCGTGGCGGCCATGCCCATCACGAGCGACAGGTTGCTGACCAGTCCATCGTTGGCGCCGAAAACGGCCGCCCTGAAGGTGCCTGCCAGCCGGTTGCGGCCGCGGGTGGCCAGGCCGCGCACCACTTCCTCATGGATCTGTTCGTCCGCTGCCATGGCCGGTGTCGCGGATGGATCCCTGGTATAGGGGGAGCGTCCCTCAGCGCGTTGCGCCAGTGCCAGCACGAAAACCGATCCGAAGTGCCGGGCGAGGAAGCCCAGCAGCCGGCTGCGGGCGGAGGCGCGGCGGGGCTTTCCCGCCTGTCCGCCGAGGAGCTTTAGCCAGTGTGCCTCGTGGCGGCCTTCGGCCTCGGCCAGGGCCAGGAGGATGGCGCGTTCTTCGCCGGTGCGGCTCTGCGCGAGATCCCGGTAGACGGCAGCCTCGGCTCGTTCGTCGGCCAAGTACTGACGCCAGCGTTTGACGTCGGCCGCGCTCGGGGTGGTTCCGGATGAGGCGTCTACACCGGCGGCGGTTTCGCTGAGGGGGTCAAATTTTGCGTGCTGCGACACGGGAACTCCTGGACTCGATGAGGCATGCTTGGCCCCACTGCACGCCCAGCATACCCCGCAATTCCGGGGATTTTGGGCCGGTGGTCCTCAGTCGAAAGTTTAGGGAACCCGTAATTCTGCCGTTCTTTTAGGGGTTTCCGGCCAGCCTGCCGCGCGGCCCTTGACCCCCTGCAAGGGTGGTGTTCTGATGAAAACGTGCCTCGCTGACGGAGGGCACGGAAGTTCAATCACACGGAGGTCTGCATTATGAACACCACCGGATCACACCCCGAGCCCGACGCCCGCCGCACCATCGAATCCGATCCCGCCTATGACTTCGCCGAGGACGTGCCCGTGGACGAAGACTGGGATGCCGAAGATGAGTTCCTCGATTCCGAGGAACGGGTTGTGCCCGTCGCACCGCCCGCGGTGGACGAGGACGAGCGGGTAGTGGCGCTGGACGCGGACGAATTCCGTGACGACGAAGACTACGAAGCATAACGCTCCACTCGCGTAACGCCCGACGGCGGTGCCTTCCCCTCGAAGGGAAGGCACCGCCGTCGGGCGTTAAGTCGTGCGAGCCGATGGCTGTCCTGTCAAAAACCAGGGGTTGGCTGCTAGCTGGCCACGGCGGGAACCGGCACTTCCTCGGATTCCTGGCCAGCCACGCGCCGGTACCAGTTCCGCATGACAGATGGATCCGTGGGCTTGGTCAGCAGTGAGACGGCCACGTACACCAGGGCGGATGCCAGCAGACCGAAGTAGATCGGTTCGTTGGCGAAGATTCCGTCCAGCGGGGCCTTCGCGTTGACTTCCAGGACGATCATGGTGCCGAGCGTGATCACTGAACCGACGGCCATCGATGCTGCTGCCGCCACTCCCGTGCCGCGCTTCCAGACGAGCCCGCCGAGGATCGCGACAAGCAGGCCGCCCACCAGGATGTCGTACGCGATGGTCAGCGCAGCGACCACGTCCTTGGTGATGATGGCGATGAGGATGGCAATGATGCCGAGCCCCAGCACCCACATGCGGTTTGCCTTGACGTCGTGCTCGGGATTGTCCGAGTCGTCGGTGTTGATGGTCTTGCCGAACCAGCTGGCCACGAACGGGAGGACGTCGGCACGGGCTACCGTTGCCGCGGCAATCAGGGCGCCGGACGCGGTGGACATCATGGCTGCCACGGCGGCGGCAAGCACGAGGCCGCCGATGCCGACGGGCAGCAGGTTCTGCGCCACCTCGGCGTAAACGACATCCTTGCCGGCGGTGGCGACGTCGATGTCGGGCAGCGCGACGCGGGCGCCGAGGCCGATCAGTGCGCCGGCTGCGCCATAGAGGATGCAGTAGATTCCTGCCGTGGCGCCGCCCCAGCGGGCCACCCGGGGCGTCTTGGCGGTGAAGACGCGCTGCCAGATGTCCTGGCCGATCAGCAGGCCCAGGGTGTAGACGACGAAGTACGTGATGATGGTTTGCAGGCCGATGCCATCGATCTGGAAGAAGCTGGCATCGACGCGGCTGCGGATGCCGTCGAGGCCGCCGGCCGCATTGAGCGTGAAGGGCAGCATGAGGATGAAGATGCCGACCGTCTTGATGATGAACTGGACCTGGTCGGCGAGGGTGATGGACCACATGCCGCCAATCGTGGAGTAGACCAGCACGATGGCGCCGCCGATGGCGATGGCCAGCGCCCGGTCCCAGCCGAACAGCACCACGAAGATGGTGGCATAGGCTCCCGTGGACGTGGCGCAGAGCATCAGCGTGTACGCCAGCATGACGATGCCGGACGTCTGGGTGGCGTGGCTGCCGTAGCGGAGCGACAGCATCTGGGAGACGGTGTAGATCTTCAGCTTCTGGATGGTGCCGGCAAAGAGCAGGCTCAACGCCAGCACACCGGTCCCGATGGCCACCACGAGCCACATGCCCGAGATGCCGAACTTGTAGCCGAGTCCCACGCCGCCCACTGTCGAGGCACCGCCAAGGACGACGGCCGCCATGGTCCCCGTGTAGAGGAAGGGCCCGAGCCTGCGCCCGGCCACGAGGAAGTCACTGTTGTTCCTGGTGCGGGACTTGCCCCACCAGCCGAAGGCCAGCATCGCGGCCAGGTACGCCACCACGATGGCGATATTGACGATATTTGCATCCATGATGTTGGGGCTCCTTGGAGCTCTGGCAGCTTTGCGGCAACCCGGGGGAGGGCAGTTGGGTGCACGGGTTGCGCTGCTCGGAGGGGAAACTGAAGGGATTCGTTCCTGTTGCTTCGTAGGCAACAGTTGTTGCTTCAAAGCGTAGGCTGTGATCGGAGTAACAGTCAAGACGCAATCCTGTGTGACGGGCTACCTGCCGCATCTGATCAGCGGCGTGCCGCTAGTATGGCTCCAAAGATGGGGCCGAGCGGCCGGCCGTGAAAGGTTCGTAAATGAAGGCACTTCCAGTTGAGCCGAGCAATGTTCCGGTTGCCATCGGTTCAAGAATCCGTGCCGCACGACAGTCTCAGCGGCTCACGATTGAACAGGTGGCGGACGCCACCGGACTGACAAAAGGTTTCCTGAGCCGTGTGGAGCGGGACCTGACCTCGCCCTCGGTCGCGTCACTGGTGACTCTGTGCCAGGTCCTGTCCATCTCCATCGGCGATCTGTTCGCCGCGCCGGAAACCCACCTGACAAAGCGCGACGCCGGCCCCCGCATCTCGCTGGGCGGCGAAGGGATCGTTGAGCGGCTGCTGACCGCCCGCTCGGAGCGTCGGCTCCAAATCATCCAGGCTGTCATTGAGCCGCGCGGGCGCGGCGAGTCCGAGCTCTACGCTGTTGATTGCGACGTCGATGTGCTGCACGTCATTAAGGGCACCATCAAGCTCATCCTCACCAATGAGGAATACGAACTCCACAGCGGTGACACTGTCACCTTCCCGGGCCGAGAACCGCACACCTGGGCTAACCCCACGGATGAGTCCGTTGAGGTGCTGTGGGTCCTGGTTCCTGCCGCCAGCCGCTAAGGTCTGCTGGCCGGTCCCGCTTCTCCCGGTTGCGCAATCGTGACTGTTGCGTTGGAAACGCCGGCGTTACGATGAGCGCACGGTAGCGCTTCACCGGGCATTGCATATTGGGGGAAGCATGGGCAGTCGCCAGCGCTTGTTTTTGTCCGCATCGATCGCCGTTGCCCTGGGGCTGAGTTCATGCGCAGCGGGGGGTTCCGGGCCCTCGGAGGCGTCTCCAGGTACAACCTCGCCGTCGGCTTCCGCGGCCCTGACGTCCACGCCGCCGGCCGCCCCCGCGGCCTCCTCGGCCGCCCCCTCTGCCCCCGCTTCCTCTCCAGTGGCGCCTCCCGCCGCGCCGTCCTTGACGCCGTCGCCCCAGTCGGTGGCGCCGTCGCCTCGGTCCGCCGTCCCGAATCCGACGCCTTCTGCTCGGGCAGCCCTGAAGAAGTTCACCTTTCCTGATGGGCATGTGTCCTTCTCGTACCCCGCCGCCTGGACGGTGCGCGTCGTCCAGGCGCCCTACCTCGACGAAGCGGGCCGCCGCGCTTCCCGCGAGGCGATCCTCGCGGACGCTGCGGGCAACGACCTGGTGTCCATTACCAGCGGCATGTACGGCGACGGCGCCGCGGGGCCCGTCGTACGAACGGTTCTGGACGCGGAGCCTGTGCCTGGCCTGGTGAACACCGCCGGGGAGCAGGCCGCTTTCGGCTTCATCGCCGACGAAGTCTCCGGCTACTGGCATTTCTCCATGGGCATTCGCAGGGGTGAGGAGTTTAGTCCTGGCTTTGCAAGCTCCGGCTCGCCGCAGTTCCTGCTGCCCAATGGTGCGCTCGTGGCCAGGGTGATTTTCGAGGATGTGGCCTTTCCCAGCCTCGATGCGGCCAAGGCGTGGATGCGCACCGGGCAGTATGCCCAACTTCGGGCGCTCCTGCTGAGCGTCCGGTATGTATAGCTTCCGGATCTCGTAAACAGATGATGCACATTAGGCAACTTTGAGTATATGATGGGTGTCACACCCACCTTTTATCCTCGAAGGAGAGGCGTTCCTTTGGAAGAGCTGCGCATCGAGGCCAACGGCAACCTTGGCCCCATCGATTCATCCCGTATTCCCCGCTATGCAGGAGCGGCCACCTATGCCCGGCTGCCCCGCCTGGACCAGGTGTCCAAGGCGGACATCACGGTGGTCGGTGTCCCCTTCGACTCCGGTGTTTCATACCGTCCCGGCGCACGGTTCGGCGCGAACCACGTCCGCGAAGCCAGCCGTCTGCTTCGCCCGTACAACCCGGCCTGGGATGTCAGCCCGTTTGAGAACTGCCAGGTGGCGGATGCCGGCGACATGGCCGTCAACCCGTTCAACATCAACGAGGCCATCGAGACCGTCCAGCAGAACGCCCTGGACCTGACTGCCGCCGGCAGCAAACTGATGACCCTCGGCGGGGACCACACCATCGCGCTCCCGCTGCTGCGCGCCGCGGCGGAACGTGCCGGCGGCCCGATCGCAATGCTGCACTTCGATGCCCACCTGGACACGTGGGACACCTATTTCGGCGCTGAATACACGCACGGCACCCCGTTCAGGCGGGCGGTCGAGGAGGGCATCCTGGACACTGAGGCCATCAGCCACATCGGCACCCGCGGTCCGCTGTACGGCAAGAAGGACCTCGACGACGACCACCGCTTCGGGTTCGGCATCGTCACCTCGGCCGACGTCTACCACCAGGGCGTCCTCGAGACCGTCGCCAAGGTGCGCGACCGCATCGGCAACCGCCCGCTGTATATCTCGGTAGACATCGACGTCCTGGACCCAGCCCACGCGCCCGGCACCGGCACCCCCGAAGCCGGCGGCATCACCAGCCGGGAACTCCTGGAAATCATCCGCGGCTTCCGCGGTATGAACCTCGTCGGAGCCGACGTCGTTGAAGTCGCCCCCGCGTACGACCACGCTGAAATCACCGGCGTGGCCGCCAGCCATGTCGCCTACGAACTCGTCACTCTGATGGCGGACAACGCCGTCGAAGGCAAACGGTTCGGGGCAGACACAGGCTACGCCGCCCAGGCCTTAGGACAGGAAGTCCGCCGCCCGGCCGGGTTCTCGGCTTCCTCACCGCTGGCCGAGCCTGTCGACGCCACGACCAGCCATCAGGCCGCGGGGGCGCTCAAGTGATCGATTTCGATCCCGGGACAGCAGCCCCCACCAAAGGCACGGAAGTCCGCAACGGCGGGGATCTCGTCGTCGAGACCCTCGAAGCGCTCGGTGCCAAAACGGTCTTCGGGATCCCCGGCCAGCACGCGCTGGGCCTGTTTGATGCGATGGGCCGCGGGAACCTGCAGTTCGTCTCGTCGCGTGTGGAGAACAACAGCGCGTTCGCCGCGGACGGCTATTCGCGTGCCACGGGGGAGGTGGGCGTGCTGTTCCTGTCCACCGGTCCCGGCGCGCTGACGTCACTTGCCGGGCTGCAGGAGGCCTATGCCACCGGCGTGCCGATGGTGGTCGTTGCCAGCCAGATCCCGCTTGAGGGCCTGGGCGCGCGCCGCAAGGGGATGCTGCACCAACTCGACGACCAGAAGGCCTCTGCCGCGAACGTCACCAAGAGCCAGCGCCTCATCCAGCACGCCTCCGGTATTCCATCAGCCATCCAGGATGCGTGGACCGAAGCGATCTCCTCGCCGCAGGGCCCCGTCTGGCTCGAGATCCCGCAGAACGTCCTGCTCGACCCCATCATGGTTCCCCCCGTCGAGGACGCGCTCGCCGAAGCCGCGGACAACCCGCCGCGTGTCGAGCTGGTCCGCGAAGCGGTCAAATGGCTGTCGGCGGCGGAACGTCCCGCCATCATCGCCGGCGGCGGCACTCGCCGCGGCAGGGCAGAGAAGTCGCTGCTCTCCATTGCGGAGAAGCTGCGCGCCCCGGTCATCTGCACCCCCGGCGGCAACGGCGCATTCCCCTGGAACCACGAGTTGTCGTTGCAGTCCTGGATCGAGGACCGGCACATGACGGATGTGCTCGAGGATGCGGACGTCCTGATCGTGATCGGCTCCTCACTGGGCGAAGTCACGTCCAACTACTTCACCTTCGAACCGCGCGGCAGGATCATCCAGATCGACGCCGAACCCCGGGTCCTTGAATCCAACCGGCCAGGGCTGGGCATCAGGGCCGACGCCGGACAGGCGCTCGCGGCCCTGGACGAGGCACTGGCCCGGGTTGAGAATGTCGAAGCAAACTGGCACGGAGTGTCGCCCGAGGAGCTGGTCCGGGGATCCCTGGCGAAGGTTCGCGGCAGGCTCGAGTCCCAGGACCTCGGCAAGGAACTGAAGTTCATGGCCGACATCCGTGAGGCCGTTCCTGCCGACATGCAGACCTTCTGGGACATGACCATCTCGGCCTACTGGGCCTGGAGCTGCTGGGACGCCCGGGAGGGCCAGTTCCACTCCGCCCAGGGTGCCGGCGGGCTCGGCTACGGCTTCCCGGCGGCAATCGGGGCAGCGGTGGGCCTCGAAACCGTGGGCAAGTCCCCTGCTTCGGCGCGTGTCCTCGCTGTATCCGGCGACGGCTCGGCCATGTACTCCATCGCGGAGCTGGCAACGGCCCGGCAGCACAACGTCCCGGTCACCTGGCTGATCGTGGACGACGGCGGCTACGGCATCCTGCGCGAGTATATGGTGGGGGCCTTCGGCAAGGCCACGGCCACGGAACTCGCCCGCCCCGACTTCGTGAAGCTCGCCGAAGCCTTTGGCGTTCCGGCCACCCGGGTGGCTCCCCAGAACGTGGGGGACGCACTGAAGGCTGGCTTCGCCTCGGACGGACCGAACGTCGTCGTCGTCGAAACGCTCCTCAAGATGTTCGCCCCGACCCACCTGACCCCCTAACAACCGCAACAACACAGCGCGAACAGGCAGCTAATGCCCTCTCAGCACGATTTTGAGGGCATTAGCTGCCTGTTCGCGTTTTCTGTGGTGCCCGACGGCGGACAGGGCTGGCGGGTGTACTCCGCAGGGATGATCTTCTCCGGCGATGTTTCGCTCAGGCAACGGATTTCGTACAGTAGGAAGGCTGAGGATGTCAGCCCCGGCTGCTAATACTTCTCCTAACCAATTCGCGCTCTCTCGCTAAGGACCCGTGAGCATGCTCGCCACCCTCATACGGCGCTACTCCAAGCCCTATATGCCGTACATTCTGGCCGTCATTGTCTTTCAACTGGCATCCACCATCGCCGCCCTCTACTTGCCCAGCCTCAACGCGCAGATTATCGACGAAGGCGTGTCCCGCGGCGACACGGACTTCATTTGGCGTACCGGCGCGGTGATGCTCCTGGTGGCCTTCCTCCAGGTGGGCGCCGCGATCGCCGGCGTGTACTTCGGCTCCAAGACTGCAATGGCGATGGGACGCGACCTGCGCCGGGGTGTTTTCCGGAAGGTGACGAGCTTCTCGGCCAAGGACGTTAATACGTTCGGCGCACCCACCCTGATCACCCGCGGCACCAACGACGTCCAGCAGGTGCAGATGCTGGTGCTGATGGGCCTGAACTTCATGATTTCCACCCCCATCATGTGCATCGGCGGCATCATCATGGCGCTGCGGGAGGACATCAACCTCTCCTGGCTGGTCTGGGTTTCGGTGCCGGTTCTCATCGCGGTCGTCGGCTATATCGTGGTTCGCCTGATGCCGCTCTTCCGCTCCATGCAGAAGAAGATCGACCGCATCAACGAGGTTCTCCGCGAGCAGATCATCGGCATCCGGGTGGTCCGGGCCTTCGTCCGTGAGCCGTACGAGACCGAACGTTTCGGCCAGGCCAACAAGGAACTCACGGACGTTTCCCTCAAGATCGGTGCCCTGTTCGTCCTGATGTTCCCGGCGATCGGCATGATCCTGCACCTGTCCACCGCAGCCGTGCTGTGGTTCGGCGGCCAGCGAGTCGACTCGGGGGACATGCAGGTTGGCGCCCTGACGGCATTCCTGCAGTACCTGCTCCAGATCCTCATGGCAGTCATGATGGGCACGTTCATGGCCATGATGATTCCCCGGGCCTCCGTCTGCGCGGACCGCATCGGCGAGGTGCTCGACGTCGAACCCTCCATCCATGATCCGGAGAGTCCGCAGACACCCGCGAAGCTGGAAGGCGTGGTGGAATACCGCAACGTCACGTTCGCGTATCCGGGCGCGGAAGCCCCCGTTCTCAGCAACGTCAGTTTCACCGCACGGCCGGGGGAGACTGTGGCAATCATCGGCTCCACCGGCGCGGGCAAGACCTCGCTCCTGTCACTTCTGCCCCGCCTCTACGATGTGGCTGACGGGGAGGTGCTGCTCGACGGCGTGTCCGTCAGCAAGCTGGACCGTGCCGAGATCACCAAGCGCGTGGCGCTCGTGCCCCAGCGCCCGTATCTGTTCTCCGGAACCATCGAGCACAACCTGCGCTTCGGCAAAACCGAGGCGACCGACGAGGAACTCTGGGATGCGCTCCAGGTGGCCCAGGGTGACGGCTTTGTGCGGGAAAAGAAGAACGTACTCGCTTCCCGGATCGCCCAGGGCGGCACCAACGTCTCAGGCGGACAGCGGCAGCGCCTGTGCATCGCGAGGGCCCTGGTGACGAAGCCCAAGGTGTACCTCTTCGACGATTCCTTCTCGGCCCTGGACGTGGCGACCGATGCGAGGCTGCGTGCCGCGTTGAAGCGGACCACAGCAGATGCCACGGTGATCATCGTGGCGCAGCGGATTTCCACCATCACCGAGGCGGACCAGATCCTGGTGCTGGACAACGGCCGCATCGTGGACCGCGGAACGCACGAGGAACTGCTGGAAACGTCACCCACATACCAGGAAATCGTCGAGTCCCAGCTGAGCGTGGAGGAAGTGGCATGAGCGCCGACAAGAAGGCCGTTCGCGATCGCACTGCTCCGGAAGACGTACTTCCAGAGGAAACAGCCACGGACTCTGCACTCCTGGACGACGACGACTTCGTCGAGGAGGAGTACAAACCCACCGAGGCCGACGGCGGCATGTTCGGCGCGATGCCGGCCAAGAAACCAGAGCACTTCTGGCCCTCCGCCAAGAGACTCCTGGGCCTGCTCAAGCCCGAGGCGGTGGGCATCTACATTGTGGTGGCCATGGTCATCGTGTCGGTGGTCCTCAACGTCATCGCTCCCAAGGTGCTCGGCCAGGCCATGGACGTCATTTTCGGCGGAGTGGTGGGCAAACAGCTCCCGGCGGGCGTCAGCAAGGAGCAGTTCGTCGACGGCCTGCGGGCGGAGGGCCAGAACAACTTCGCGGACATGATCTCCAAGATGGAGCTGATTCCCGGCACGGGCATCGACTTCCAGAAACTGGCCGTCCTGATTTCCGCGGTGCTGCTCATGTACTTCGTGGCCAACATCTTCCTGTGGCTGCAGGGTTATGTGCTGAACCGCATCGTCATGAAGGTCATCCGCCAGCTGCGCGACGACACCGAAAAGAAGCTCAACCGGCTGCCGCTGAACTACTTCGATACCCGCCAGCGCGGCGACGTCCTCTCCCGTGTGACCAACGACGTCGACAACGTCCAGCAGGCGCTGCAGCAAGCGTTCGCGCAGCTCATCAGTTCGGTCCTGACCGTCCTCGGCATTGTCATCATGATGTTCATCGTCTCGTGGCAGCTGGCCCTGATCGCACTCATCGCACTGCCGCTGTCCGGGATTGCGGCCGGAATAATCGGCGCGCGCAGCCAGAAACTGTTCGCCGCCCAGTGGAAGAACACCGGCGAGCTGAACGGCCAGATCGAGGAGTCCTTCTCCGGTCACGACCTGGTGCGGGTCTTCGGCCGCGACGCCGACATGCTGGAGCGTTTCGAGGAACGCAATAACGCCCTCTACAAGGCCAGCTTCGGCGCGCAGTTCGTCTCCGGCATCATCTTCCCGGTCATGCAGTTCGTCTCCTACCTCAGCTACGTGGGCATCGCCGTTGTGGGCGGACTGCGGGTGGCATCCGGCGGCATGAGCCTGGGTGACGCGACCGCGTTCATCCAGTACTCACGTGAGTTCACGCAGCCGCTGGGCCAGATGGCGGGCATGGCCAACATGCTGCAGTCCGGGGTGGCGTCGGCGGAGCGCGTGTTCGAGTTCCTGGACGCGGACGAGCAGGACGCCGAGACGGCCACCCGGCACCTCCCGGCCAAGACGGACGGCCACGTGGAGTTCCGCGACGTCAGCTTTAGCTACACCGAGGACAAGCCGCTGATCGAGAACCTGTCCTTCACGGCCGAACCTGGACACACTGTGGCCATCGTCGGGCCCACGGGCGCCGGCAAGACCACCCTGGTGAACCTTGTGATGCGGTTCTACGAGCTCAACTCCGGTTCCATCACGCTGGACGGGGTCGACGTCACGCAGCTGAGCCGGGCCGAACTCCGCTCCAAGGTGGGCATGGTGCTGCAGGATGCCTGGTTGTTCGGCGGTTCCATTTACGACAACATCAGGTACGGAAAGCTGGACGCCACCGAGGAACAGGTCATGGCAGCGGCCAGGGCCACGTTCGTGGACCGCTTCGTGCGTGCGCTTCCGGACGGCTATGACACGGTCATCGACGAGGAAGGAAACAATGTCAGCGCGGGTGAGAAGCAGCTGATTACCATTGCCCGGGCGTTCGTGGCCAACCCGTCGCTGCTGATCCTGGACGAGGCAACGAGCTCGGTGGATACCCGCACCGAACTCCTGGTCCAGAAGGCGATGGCCGCGCTGCGGACGGACCGGACCAGCTTCGTGATCGCCCACCGTCTCTCCACCGTCCGCGACGCCGATACCATTCTGGTCATGGAGAACGGAAAGATCGTGGAGCAAGGCAATCACCGGGCCCTCCTGGCCGAGGAAGGTGCCTACTACCGGCTGTACATGTCCCAGTTCGCGGGTGCGGATGTCGAGGAAGCCTCGGTGGACGACTCGACGGCGGTGCACAGCTGACCGCGCGCGGGGCCGGCACCGTCGATTCCCGGCGCATCGAGGTGCTCGTGCCGATGCGCTGGGGCGATATGGACGCCTACGGTCACATTAACAACGTCCAGATTGTCCGCATGCTGGAGGAAGCGCGCATCGCGGCATTCGGTCCGCCGCGCGGCGCCGGACTGCCCGGAGTGGAACCGCACGTCTCCCTGTTCAATGACGTTGCGGAGGGCACCATGGCCCTCGTGGTGGATCACCGCATCCGGTATGTGCGGACCTTGGAGTACCGCAATGTTCCCGCCGTGGTCCAGCTGTGGATTGGCACGGTCAAGGGAGCCAGTTTCGACATCCACTACCTTGTGCAGGATCCCGTTACTCGCGAGGATTGTGTGAAGGCCGCGAGCCACCTCGCTTTCGTCGATGAAGCCACCGGGAGGGTCCTGAGGCTGACGCCTGAGCAGAAGGAACGGCTGGAGCCCTTCACCGAACACTAGCCCTTTCCACAACGAGGAGCCGCAGTGAAAAAGAAGAAGAAGTCCTGGAAGGAACTCCCGCCGGCCGCCAAGTTTGGAACGGTGATTGTGGGTGCCGCGCAGCTGGCATTCCTTGTGGCCGCCCAGCGCGATATTTCCCGCCGTCCAGCCGAGCAGATCCGCGGTTCAAAGACGCTCTGGCGGATGGTCACGCTAGTCAATTTCATTGGCCCAAGCAGCTACTTTGCGTTTGGCCGGAAGCGGCTGCCCCGGCCTACCGCTAAGTAGCATTTGTGAAGGGCGTGGTGCTGGCCTCCAGCTTTAGCCTGTAAATTTGGAAGCATGACCCCCGCGCCAAAGCCTGCAATGCACCGTGCCCTCGGCATCTCCAAAGAGATCGAAGACGCCGCGTGGTTTGTGCTCGGGGCGGGTCTCCAAGGCAAGCCGTCGGCCCTTGACAGTCGCACCCAGACGTGGACGGCCGATGCAGCGGCGGAATTGCTGGAACGTCTGGAGCGCGGGGCGGCTGACAGCAAGGCGCCCATGATGACCAACCTGCGGCACAACCTCGCGGACGCTTCCCGGGCAGCGAAACAGCTGGCCGTGGAGCTGCTGTTCCTGCAGTCACTGCCGCTGGCGCACGAGGTAAAGTCCCTCAAGGTCAAGCGGGCCCGCGTGGCGGAGGCGGCGTCCTGGCTGGAGCCGCCGCTGGAGCTCCCCACCGAGCTGTACAAGGGGATGACGGATCACGGCGTCATCAGGGACCGGACCGCGGAGTTCAACTGGACCATCTGGGACCACTTGAAGTGGCTGTGCAGGTTTGTGCAGCACGTTGACCAGCAGTCCACAGCCGCCATCAACAAGGCGCTGAAGGACCCGCTGGCCTTCCACCTGCTCGCCGCCGGGACACCCGACGACCAGCCCGCCATCCGGCGCAGCATCGAATACCTTGCCTGGCCCAGTTTCTTCGAGCCCGTCGTGGCGGACGTTGAACGCCGGGAAATCAGGGATGCCTTCGCATCATTGGTGGGCGGCGCCAAAGGCGACAGCGACGAAGAAATCACCGCGGACATCCGCCGCATCCGCCTGCACCTCGACGAGCAGGCCGGCACACGCATTGACTGGTACTCCCGCCAGCTCGTGAGCCAGTGGCGCAAGGTGGGGGACCCCGGCCGCCGCGCCTGGCTGCTGCGCACACACCACGACAACGCCGAGCTCCTCGCGGCCTGGCAGGAGGAGGAAAAGGTGACGCTCGACGTCGAACACCTCCGCCTGCTCGACGCCGGCGTCACGGCCGGGCTCGTCCAGCATGCCGTCGACGAGGATTACAAGCACCTCGGATACGTCGAGCGGGAGGACACGAAGACGGCGGTTTTCGCCTTCCTGACCGTTATGAAGCCGGGGGACCTTGCCCTCTGCCACAACTCCGGGGCCGTGCGGATCGGCGTCGTCTTGGGGGAGCCGGACCACAACGCGGACAACCGCCGGATGCGCCGCAAAGTGCGCTGGTTCGATGAAGCCCACCTCGTGACCGACCTTCCGCGGCACGTCCAGCGCCAGCTCGCCACTCCGGGCATCGTCGTCGACGTGACCCGCGTGGTACAGGCGCTGCAGGCGCTGGTGCCTGCTGAAGCGGAAACAGAGCCCGACGGCGGTGCGGAACCTGCCGCCGTCGTCGTCCCCGTCCAGGAGGGGTTCCAGCCGCTGACGCGCGAATTCGCGGACTCGCTGCACATGGATCTGGAGCCGCTGCAGGAGATCGCCGAGCTGCTGGAGGAGAACCGGCAGCTGGTGCTGTATGGTCCGCCCGGAACCGGCAAGACGTATCTCGCCAAGCACCTGGCGGCCGAGCTCGCGCAGGACAGCACCGACGAACGGGTGAAGCTGGTGCAGTTCCACCCGTCGTACGCCTATGAGGACTTCTTCGAGGGCTACCGGCCGGACAAAACGGACGAGGGCCAGGTGTCCTTCAAGCTCGTGGCCGGCCCGCTGCGGCGGCTGGCCGAGGAGGCAGCCAAGCCCGGCAATGAGTCGAAGCCGTACTTCCTGATCATCGATGAGATGAACCGCGCCAACCTGGCCAAGGTGTTCGGGGAGCTGTACTTCCTGCTGGAGTACCGCGACGACCGGATCTATCTGCAGTACAGCCCCAACGAGCCGTTCACGTTGCCGGACAACCTGTACATCATCGGCACCATGAACACGGCGGACCGCTCCATCGCCATGATGGATGCCGCCATCCGCCGCCGCTTCGCCTTCATCGAGCTGCACCCGAAGACCGAACCGGTGAAGGGGTCCCTGCTGCGGTTCCTGCAGGCCAGGCAGCTGGACACCACTCCGGCACTGCTGCTGGATGCCCTCAACGACGCCATTGATGAGTGGGACCGGGACCTCATGATCGGCCCGTCCTACTTCATGAAAAGGGCTGCCCAGACTCCTGCGGGGCTGCGCCGGATCTGGAAATACGAGCTCATGCCCCTGCTCGAGGAGCACTACCACGGGCAGTTGAACCGTGCGCAGCTGGAGGAACGCTTCGGGCTGGAGCAGCTGATGGGACGCCTTGCGACTCGCTAATGCGGCCGGCCCGAGCATCAGCAGCGCGGACTCCGGCCACAGCCGCGTGGGCGCGGCAGCTGGCGCCGCAGCAGGCCCGGCTTTAGGCGCCAGGCCCGGAAGTCCAGCGTCCGATATCCGGCACATCGTGCTGGATGAGCTGTCAGGCGGGGTGGTGGACAAACTGGATACCGCCAGCGCTGCCTTCCTGAATTCCAGCGGACTGGCGAAGGCCTCACCCATGGGCATGGGCCTGTACCGGATCGAGCCGGTCGGCAAGGTGGGTTCCGTGCGGACCCCGCTGGTGCAGCTCGACGTGCGGCCGAAGGGCCGGCTGGGGCTGAGCCGGCTGCTGTTCCTGCTGAGCTATGCCGGCGACCAGGGGTTCCGCGACGATCCCGTGGCCGCAGTGGACGACACCGAGCTGTGGAGTGCGCTGGCAGCGTCGCTCGCCCAGCTCGCCGAACGTGCCCTGCAGCGCGGCGTGCTCCAGGGCTACCTCACCGTGGACGAATCCCTCCGGACGGTCAAGGGCCGCATTCGCATCTCCGACCAGATCTCGCGCCGGCCCGGCATGCTGGTGCCCCTGGAGGTGTCCTATGACGAGTTCACCGAAGACATTGCGGAAAACCGGATCCTGCGTGCCGCACTCGAGCGCATGGCGCGCGTCCCGGGTGTGCGGCCCGATGTCCTCAGCCGCCTGCGGCAGCTTAAGGGAAAGCTCGACGCCGCCACGCGCCTGCAGGCTGGTGCTCCACTGCCGCCGTGGCGGGCCAGCCGGATGAATGCCCGGTATCACTCGGTGCTCAGGCTGTCAGAAGCGATCCTGCGCAATGCCTCGGCCGAGGCAGGAGAGGGAAAACAGCAGACGGCCTCGTTCGTGGTGGACATGAACCTGGTCTTTGAAGACTTCGTAGGCACCGCCCTCCGCCGGGCCATGGCAGCCTTCCCTGGTGAAACGAGGCTGCAATACAATGTCCTGCTCAATGAGGCCGTCCGGGACTCGGACCGGCTGACGGTTCGGCCCGACGCCGTGCACCTGCTGGGCGGACGGCCCGTGGTGGTCTACGACGCGCAATACCGGGCCCGCTCAGACCGCGGGGCCTCGCTCTCGGCCGACCATTTCCAGATGCTGGCCTATTGCACAGCACTGCAGGTGCCCACGGCGTGGCTGATCTACGCCGGCGCCGGAGAAATGAAGCTGAGGCGGATCCTCAACACGGACATCGACATCGTGGAGTTTCCGCTGGATCTTTCGCGACCGCCGTCGGAAATTCTGGCCGCCGTGGCGGATCTCGCCGAGCAGTCCTGGGGAGAAGTGGTGCGTCAGGCGAGGACGCGCCGCACGGACTGACAGAGGCGCTCGACGCTCTGCCAATTCCAGGTCAAGGTGCTGCGGCCATCGGATAGAACAGCCTGCAAAACATTTTCTCGAGACAGACAAGTCTGTCTCGTTGTTGGGTTAGGATGTTAGCAAATGGAAGAATCATCCAGATCCGCTTTATCGAGCGCCGGGATCTTTCCATCCGGCGGGCTTCAGACAAGCCGGCAGGCCGAGGCATCGCCCGGTGACCCCAACGTTCTGGCCCCCGAAGAGGGCGCCAGCGGGATTAGCCCGGAAGAACTTCGCCCCACCTTCGGTATGCCAAAGGGCCCAGCAGCGATCCGGGAACGGATCGTGAATGCGGCCTATGATCTCTTCGCACGCCGAGGCATCCGGGATGTGGGCATCAACGAACTCATCACCCGTTCGGGCGTCGCGAAAGCCACTTTCTACCGCCACTTCGCCTCGAAGGATGAGGTAGTGCTGGCCTTCCTGGAACAGCGCGACCGCGTGTGGACCGTCAATGCAATTGTTGGCGAAGCGCGACGCCGGGCGGACACTCCGGAAGAGCAGCTTCTGGCCATTTTCGACGTATTCGCCGATTGGTTCCGGCGCACCGACTTCGAGGCATGCTCCTTCATCAACGTCCTTCTGGAGATGGGCTCCACCCATCCGCTGGGGCGGGCCAGCATCGACTATCTTGCAAAAATCCGCGGACACGTAAAGCAACTCGCGGATGAAGCCGGTCTGGAGCGAACCGAGGATTTCTCCCGGTCCTGGCACATCCTGATGAAGGGCTCCATCATTTCCGCCGCAGAGGGCGATGTTGAGGCGGCCCGGCGGGCGCGCCAGCTTGCCGGATGGCTGATCGAGCACCATAGGCATTAGTGCTGGTCAGCGACGTGCAGCAGACCAGCTGTATGGAGGCAGGATAGCGGTTGGGGGCTATACTTCAGACTGGATGTAGCGGGCTGAGGGGGCTGCGATGGGTGATGCACGCGTGGGATTGGTCATTGAGGACGACCACGATATCCGCGAACTGGTACGGGTTGTATTGACGCAGGCAGGGTTTGACGTCATCGCCACCAGTACCGGAGCCGAGGGCGTCCTCGCGGCAAAGAATTCGGATCCGGCAGTCATCACGCTGGACCTCGGCCTCCCCGACATTGACGGCTTTGAGGTGGCGCGGCAGATCCGCCAGTTTTCCGACGCCTACATCGTGATGCTCACCGCCCGGGCAGAGGAGCTGGATACTCTCATCGGCCTGGAATCCGGGGCTGATGACTATCTCACCAAGCCTTTCCGGCCCAGGGAACTGCGCGCACGCGTTGCCGCCATGATGCGCCGTCCGCGTTCGACGGCGGAACTCGCCAACGGTGCGGCTGCACCTTCAGGTGCAGCCAACAATGCAAAGAGCTACCGACACAACGGACTGGATCTGAGCTATGACTCCCGGACTGTGGCTGTCGACGGCAACGAACTAAGCCTGACGCGCACGGAGTTCGATCTGCTGTATGCCCTGCTGGAGGCGGGCCGCATGGTCCGAACCAAAGCGGACCTGGTACGCCGGCTGCGGGACGAACCGTACGATGTCGGAAGTTACATCAGCGAGGCAGACGAGCGGTCCGTCGAAGTGCACATGGGCAACCTCCGCAAGAAACTCGGCGATTCCGCCCAGAATCCGCGCTGGCTCCAGACCGTCCGCGGCGTCGGCTACAGGTTGGCTCCCGAACAGAGGTGAGCCGGCGGGAATGCTGGCCTTCCCTGCAGGTTGAGGCCGATTCAATCGGCGGCGAGGAACTGCTCTAGATGTTCCTCCAGGGCCGGTCGATCCCTTAGTTCGCATTCCCACACGGTGAGCACTTCCCAACCTGCGCTTTCGAGCTGCCGGCGCTGGTCGGCGTCGCGGTTCCTCGTCCTGGTTCTCTTGGTTTCCCAGAATTCGGCGTTGGCCTTGGGCGCATGCTGGCCGACCCTGCAGTCGTGAAAGTGCCAGAAACAGCCGTTGATGAAAATGACTTTCCGCCGGCCCGCGAAGACCAGGTCCGGATTTCCCGGCAGTTTAGTGCCGCCTGAGACGCCGTGCAGGCGGTAACGGTAGCCCTTGGCGTGCAGGAGGCTGCGCACCAGCAGCTCGGGTTTGGTGTTCTTGCCCCTGATCCGGGACATGTTCCAGCTGCGGTGCTCAGGTGTCAGCCGGTCCGCCATGATTCAAGTCTAGGCGGCCGGCTGATTGCTATACGTCGCGTTCGAGCTGGTCGCCGAACAAGAAGTGCCGCCCGCTGACGGAACCGGGATCGATCTCGACGTAGAAGTCCTTGAGGGTGGGGACCCATGATGTGAGTCCCAGAGTTTCTGCTTCGGCAATTTCATCGGACTGGTTCAGTACACGGGCAGTACCGCGGAGGACCACGGACCACGCCTGGTCTGAAAGGATGCCATCCGTTTCGAAGAGGACCTTGTCATTGATGGTCAGCTCGGCCAGCTTGTTGCCCGGAGCGGTGCGGAAGTAGAGCTTTCTGCGGCTAGTCACATAGTTGACCGGGAAAATGTCCGGCTCCCCAGTCACGGTGACGACCAGTCGGCCATGCTTCGTGCCCTCCAGGAGCTGCCAGCACTGTTCGTCGTCGAGGATAAGGATGGGGTCGCCGTCGGCGTGGTTGAACATCATGGCTCCATTGTTCTACGCAGCGTAGAAAAACGATAGGGGTTCGCCGCAATTTTCCCAGCAGGCCAGCAGATCTTCCATACCTTAAATTGTCAGACCCCGTTCCTAGTCTGTTCCTGTCGGTTCACCTCGTTCCTGCGGCTGCCTCTCCGGGCGCTCAAACCGCAGGCAAGGGGCCCTGCGTGTCTATTGGGGGCATCAGGGACCGGCACTGCATTCGCCAGGCGTCAGCGTGGCCATTACTTATGGGGTAAACATGTCTACATTCAATCCGCAGGGCTCCGCGCCGGTTCATTCCGCGTCCGGTTCAGCCGCGTTTCCTTTGTCACAGCACGATTCCATGCCGCCTGTCCGCGGCAACGCGTTCGGCATCACGGCGCTGGTTCTCGGCATCGTTGCCGTGGTCTTCTCCTTCATCCCCGTTATGGGGATGGTCGCATTTGTCCTCGGCCCGCTGGCGGTTCTCTTCGGCATCGTCGGAGTCACACGGAAGTTCAGCAAGAAGGGTGCAGCGGTGGCAGGCCTGGTGCTGGGTATTCTCAGCATCGTGATTGCAGCGATTTGGCTCGCGGTCGTAGGTGCTGCCGTGAGCTCGGCGGACCAGACCCTTAATTCCGAGCACACCGTGGAATACGTGGTGACAACCAAAGGCAAGGCCGCTGTGAACTACTGGTCAGACAGCGGGACGTCCACGGAGGACATTGCGGCCAACTGGAAGAAGGCAGTGACAGTCAAGAACTCCGACCTGCTGTCCTTGGTGGTCACGGGCGACTTTGCGAACGCCAGCGCCGCCGTCAGCTGCGAGATTCTGTTCGACGGCAAGTCTATCGCCAAGAACACCGGGTCGGGGCAGGGTGCCATGGCATCCTGCAGCGGTTCGGGCTTCGGTTCCGAATCCAAATAGGCCGACTGCCCTCGGGCCGCGCGGCCCGAGGGGGTCGCGGTAGGTTGAAGCCTATCGGGTAGGAGCAAGGTGGGTGGGAGCACCGCTGTCGGGCGGTGCTCCCACATCCTGAACCCTTTAGCCCGAGGTGAATCCGTGGCGGGAACATTGCGCAGTCCATCCCAGCGGCGTGACCTGCACCTTGAGGCGTCGACGGCACTGGCTGCAGTACCGCGGTGGTTCCATTGCCAGGAATCCTTGACAACGGCGGTGGGCCTTAAGGGCGGCACCGCCGCCGGTTGGCGCAGCGCCGTGGGATGAGCCGCCGTCGTCCGTTGGAGGAATACGGTCGCCTGTATGAATAGGCTCGCGCGACTCACCGCAGTGTCCGCAGAAGGCGTCGACTGCAGCGACTTCGCCGCCGGCACCCGGGCTCGCCGAAATTCCGTTTCGCCCATCCGTGAAAACCGCGTTCACAGCGACTTCTGAAGTTCCTTGATGGGCATGTTCAGCTCGACCAACAGGTTGAGGTCGGCAGTAGCGGGGCGGCCCAGGGTGGTGAGGTAGTTTCCGACGATAATCGCGTTGATCCCGCCCATCAGCCCCTCGCGCGTTCCCAGGTCGCCAAGTGTCAGTTCGCGCCCGCCGGCATAGCGGAGGACGGTGCGCGGCATGGCGAGCCGGAAGGCGGCGATGGCGCGAAGGGCGTCCTTTCCGTCCATGATCTCCTGGTTTTCCAAAGGCGTTCCGGGACGGGGGTTGAGGAAGTTGAGCGGCACTTCGTGTGGTTCCAAGGCGGCGAGCTGGGCGGCAAGTTCTGCCCGCTGTTCCAATGATTCACCCATGCCGATAAGGGCGCCGCAGCACAGTTCCATCCCTGCGTCCTTGACCATGTTGCAGGTCTCGAGACGTTCTTCGTAACTGTGCGTCGTCACCACTTCACTGAAATAACTGCGGGCCGTTTCAAGGTTGTGGTTGTAGCGGTGAACGCCCCATTCCGCCAATTGGTCGACCTGCCGCTGGGTGAGCATGCCGAGTGAGCAGGCGATGTTGATGTCGACAGCTTCGTTGATGCGGTCGATCGCGAACTTGATCTGGTTCATCAGTTTGATGTCGGGACCGCGGACGGCCGCGACGATGCAGAATTCGGTGGCGCCGGTGGCGGCTGTTTCTTTTGCAGCCTTGACCAACTCGGGAATGTCGAGCCACACGCCCCGGACGGGGGAGTCGAATAGGCCGGACTGGCTACAGAAGTGGCAGTCTTCAGGGCAGCCGCCGGTCTTGATCGAGATGATGCCTTCCACCTCGACGTCCTCGCCGCAGTGCCGGAGCCGGACTTCATGTGCCAGCTGAAGGGCGGCCGGAAGTGCTTCATCCGGAAGCTTGAGGACCTCCACCAGTTGACTTTCGGTCAGCCCCACGCCGTCCTCGAGGACTTGTTTCCGGGCGATCTCGAGGATGGCGTAGCTGGTAACAGGAGGGTCTGCCTGAATCGTCATCGATTGTCCTTAGGGCTTGAGTGGCTGGTCCCTTCCGACGCTAGTTCGACGGCAGCGGGGCGATTTTGTCGGATGCCTACAAAGCCCGGGGCGAACGCTTTAATGGCGGCTGCCCGTCCTTGCATCTTCGAACCATCCTGACGTGGGCTCGATTGCGCTAGTTGACCCGGTTGCCGATTCTTAGCCCCGCTTTGCTACCGGCGAGACGGGGAGCTGCTTTTGCCAGCGCCGATCGCACTCAAGTTGCTGGGTTTGGTGTCTTTGACTTTCAGCGAAGGGCAGCAGGTGGTAGAACCAGAGGGTTCGCAAGCTGTGGATAACTCTGAGCCTGAAAGTGTAGCCTCGGCTACCCTTAGACCATTGTTGGGACACAGACGGTCTCGAAACCTATCCGGGGGGATTAGCTGCGCATGACTTCTCGTACACCCATTTCCGGGCGCATGCGCCTGTCCGCTATTTCCTTCCTCGCCGTTTCGGTCCTGGCTCTCAGCGGTTGTGGCAACGGCGAAAATCCGCAGGGTAATCCGAGCTCTGGAACCACATCAACGGCCTCTCAATCTGCGAGCGTCTCGCCGAGCGCCTCGCCAACGCCGAAGCCGACGCCTGTCTATAGGCCTGCCGATGCAAAAGGCAGGGCTCAGAATGTGCCGGTGCCGGTAAAGCCAGCGTTAGCGGATAAGAATTCCAAGGAGGGGCTGGAGGCGTTCGCCAAGTATTGGTACTCGCTCCTGAATTACGCTTTTGAAACTGGTAACCTCGCCCCGGTCAAGTCTGTGACGGATGCTTCATGTGCTATGTGCAGCAAGATCTTTCCAGGGGTGGTGAAGTGGAATTCAAAAGGCAAGTGGGTAGAGGGCGCTGCAATTAAGGTGCATGCGGCTCAGTCGAAATTCGTTGAAACGCTGCCAGGGCAATTCCAGGTCGCCATTCAGTCCCAGCAAGGGGCAGGCGTTCTCCGTAACGCCGATGGTTCAGTGGGCCAGATTGTTACTGACTCGGGAATGCTAGCTGACCTCATGATCGCAAAACATGCCAGTGGTAAATGGCACGCCCTCAATGTAGACCGACTCGGTGGCTGATTCGTGTCTGCCCGGACAACCATCATCATCAGTGCGATGCTTGCCGCACTCACATTCGTGACGCCGCCACATATAGCTCACGCGAGCGAAGGAGACTCTGACCTGTCGTGGACAGCCGATGGGATAGGCGTTTGGCGATATGACCCTAATACTGGCGGCTGGGTGGATATGCCCCAAGCGGTCCCGGAAGACCCGAACGTTTACAAGCTTGAGTATCTCTGTCTAGACGACGAAGAGAACAACTTTGACATCGCCTGCCTTGCCGGAGCTGTCAAGTGCACCGAAGGAAAGGATGGGCGCCCGGTCCGCTGGTATTCCTCGTTAAAAGAATTTCAACCCCCAGTGTGGACCGCGCTCCGCCCAGATCGCTGTGTCTACACTGAGGATCCGAGCGACGTTCTCGGCAGGATCGCCGCGCAGATTCAGCGACAGTTTGAGCAACTGCCTGTGAACGCTGGCACTTCGGGAATCCAGCCCAGTCCCCACACGCTGAGAGGTGCGGAGACCAACTTCTACGCCGAAGCTTCTGAGCAGTCTTTCAACGTGAACATGCTCGGGCAAAAAGTCGCGATTATCGCCAAGCCAGTCCAATACCGCTGGGACTATGGTGACGGGAGTTCGCTCGGCCCCACGACCACGATGGGCGGGCCGTTGCCACAGGATCGCTGGGGCGAGAAGACGCGCACGAGTCATGCTTATGCAGAAACGGGCGACTTCAATGTCGTTCTGACCACTTACTTCCAGGGAACCTACTCAGTAAATGGCGGCCCCGCCCTCCCCATCCCCAACGAGGGGCAGTTCAGTTCAACGCCCCAAACAGTGAGCGTGTGGAGGTCGGTGACTCGGAATTATGCTGACGACTGCATCACCAACCCGCGTGGACAAGGCTGCCCCGGCTCGACCGCGACAAAAGACCGGTAACAGTCATGAATCATCGATTCCCTGCCTATTGGCTGGCAAGCCTTTCGACTATCGCTGTTATCGCGGTGTTCCTCGGAGGCTGCAGTGGTGGGCAGAATCTTAAAAGTGGAGAGACTGCCGGGCCGACGAGATCGCAGCCTGCCCCAGCCATCTCCAGCGCCGCTGCTACCCCTCGACCGAGGCCTGAGCACAAGGCCGGAGATGTCAACGGGCGGGCGCAAAACGTGCCACTTCCGATTAGGGCCGAACTGACCGATAGGAACACTAAGGAGGGCTTGGAGGAGTACACGAAGTATTGGTTTTCATTGTTAAGCTACGGGTTTGAAACTGGCGACGTTGCTGCCTCGTCAAAGCAAACATCTCCGTCCTGCGTTTTCTGCAGCGCTCTCAAGAAGAGCATTGCCGCGGGTTATCAAAAAGGTGGATGGCTAGCCGGTGGCCATCTGTCGACTCCTTCAGTGCAGTCAAATTTCAAGATTGGTGCTTCTAGACAGCAGGTCGTCGTTCAAGTCATTCAGGAAGAGACCACCTATTACAGGGCTGATAAATCTGTGGGTCGAAGTCCTGCCCCAGGAAGCAACACCGCTGCTGTGGTGTTGGCGACATATGCTCACGGAAAGTGGAGCATTTCGGATATGCATCCGCTTCGTTGAGGAACGATCAGATTCAAAAATATGCCGTGGGGTGCAGATGCTGGACAGATTGCCGACGCGACCCGTGACCCTCACCACACCCGGAATACTTGCACACGCGTGGCAGTTGGATCGGGTGAACCCAATGCATTCTGAAAGGAACCGCGCATGCTGTTTTCCCCCTTGAGCCTCGGCGAGCTAGAACTTCCCAACCGCCTGGTGATGGCGCCCCTGACCCGCGTCCGGACCGGCAAGGAAGGCATTCCGGGCCCTCTTGTGGTGGAGCACTACCGGCAACGTGCCTCCTTGGGACTGATAGTGAGCGAGGGCACCTACCCCAGCCCCGCCGGCCGCTCCTACCCGGGGCAGCCTGGACTCATCACGCCGGAACAGATTGCCGGATGGAAGACGGTCACCGATGCAGTCCACGCCGAGGGCGGCCGGATGTTCGCCCAGATCATGCACGGCGGCCGCGTCTCCCACGAGGACATCACTGGCGGCCACCAGATCGTCGGCCCCAGCCCGGTAGCCATCGACGGCGAGACCCGCACCTACTCGGGCAAGCAGCCTTACCCCGTGCCGCGCGAGCTTTCGACCGACGAACTTCCCGTAGTCATTCAGGAATTCGTCACAGCATCACGCAATGCGATTGAAGCAGGATTCGACGGCGTTGAGCTGCACTCCGCCAACGGTTACCTACTACACGAATTCCTGGCACCGAACACGAACGTCCGCACCGACAGCTACGGCGGCTCTCCCGAAAACCGGGCCCGCTTTGTCATCGAGGCCGTCAACGCCGTCGTGGAAGCATTGGGAGCGAACCGGGTGAGCATCCGCATCTCGCCGCAGCACAACGTCCAGGGCATCGAAGAGACCGACGCCGCGGACGTCCGGGCCACCTACGAAGTACTCGTGAACTCGATCGCTCCGCTGAACCTGGCCTACCTGAGCATCCTCCATGACGACCCCTCAGGTGAACTGGTCCAGGACCTGCGCGCCCGCTTCAACGGCACCTTCCTCGTCAATACGGGCTTCGGTGCGATCACCAGCCGCGAGGACGCAATTTCCTTGATCACCGACGGGCACGCCGACGCAGTGGTCGTTGGCCGGCCGGCCATCGCCAATCCCGACCTCGCCCGCCGCTGGCGCGAAGGGCTGCCGCTGAACGAGCCCGACCAGGCCACGTTCTACGGCGAAGGAGCAAAGGGCTACACCGACTACCCGGAGTACCAGCCCGCCTAGTCTGCCCGTCAACAAATACCCCATCAGAAGGACCGCCCGGACGCCCGGGCGGTTCTTCTGTTTGGAAGCCGTTGCTCATCTACGGCGGCAGACAACGACGTGAGCCGCCGGGGCATCCCTATAGGATTTGATCATGCAAAAAGCGTCCAACGGCACCCGCGCCGGCAGCCGGCCCGACGATCAGACCGGCGACCGCCGAGGGAGCCGGACGGTCAACCGTCAGGTTCTTGCCGACCACGTGTACGAGGAACTCCTTGCCTCCCTGATGGACGGGCGACTGGAACCGGGTGCG
This sequence comes from Arthrobacter sp. ISL-28, assembly GCF_018613875.1. Lineage (GTDB taxonomy): Bacteria > Actinomycetota > Actinomycetes > Actinomycetales > Micrococcaceae > Arthrobacter. Next base: position 133,485 of record NZ_JAGGPJ010000010.1, read on the forward strand.
GCCATCAGCATCGATGGAACCGCCCGCGAACTCGATGTTTCACCTACTCCTGTCCGCGAGGCGCTTGCCCGGCTGGAGCATACCGGCATGGTCCGGAGAGTGGCGTTGAAGGGGTATCGCGTTGCCCCCGTCTTTACACGGGAGGACTTCGCCGAGCTCATGGAGGCGCGGCTTGTGATCGAACCCGTTAATGCGCGTTTGGCCTGCGCCCGGCTTACCCCCGAACGGCTCGCAGAACTCGAACAGGCGGTCAGCGACCTCAAATCGGCACCGCGCGGCCCGTCGTTCGCTGAGTACAAGGACTACCTGGAAGCCGACGAGCGCTTCCATCAGCTCATCGCGCAACAGACCGGGAACCAGTTCATGGCTGCCGCTTACGCAGCCCTCGGCGGGCAGGTCCAGCGCTTCCGGCTTTTCGGGGGTGTGGGCATTACCGACGCCGAATATGCCATTGCCGAACATCAGTCGGTCCTGGACGCATTTTCAACCGGTGACCCCGAAAAGGCCGAAGCTGCCATGGCTGACCACGTTCAGAAGGTCCGGGCAAGGGCCATCGCCGACGCCCCTGCTGACTAGCCCGCGCACAGCAAAGTAGGTCGCAGCAGGCGTCGTTTTCAATCGTCAGAACCGTATCTGCTGCCACCTACTTTGGGCTGCCGTCCCAAAAAGTGACTGTCTTCACAAGCCGCCACGTCCCCTATAGGATCTTTGATTAATCCCCGGATGGACTATGTGATTCTTGACAAGCTCTTCGCAGATAGTAGATCCTATAGGAAACAGGATTCACGAAGGAGTGCACAACGTGGCTTACACAGCCGAGAACTGGCCCATCACCGCAGCCCTGCTGCAGTTCCCCGGCACAGACGCCCACGGAACCCACATCAACGACGCCGACGCCTCGGCCTGGGCCGAGGTCCTCACCGAGGTCAAAGAAGCAGGCTTCGCCAATGCCGACCTCACTGACAGCTGGGTCCGCCCCGGTGACCTCAGCAAGGAACGCCTCGCCGAGTTCAAGCAGACGGCTGACAACGTCGGCATCGGCATCCCCGTCATCTCCGCTATCCGCCGCAGCGTGATCGAGGAAGGCAACTGGGAAGCCAACCTCGAGTACAGCCACCGCACCATCGACGCCGCCGCTGAACTGGGCTGCGAAGTCGTCTCCTTCGGCCTGCACCAGGCGATCACTCCCGAGCAGCAGAAGCAGCTCTGGTTTTGGACCGTTGAAGGCTACAAGGATCCGGTGGGGGACAGGGAAGCCTGGGACAACGCCGTCACCCGTCTGCGCGAACTGGGCCGCCACGCGGCAGAGGTCGGCATCCTGCTCTCCCTGGAAATGTACGAGGACACCTACCTCGGCACCGCGGACTCGTCAGTGCAACTGGTCCAGGAGATTGGACTGTCCAACGTCGGCCTGAACCCGGACATCGGAAACCTTATCCGCCTGCACCGCCCCATCGAGGACTGGCGGGAACTGGTGGCCAAGACTATGCCGTACTCCAACTACTGGCACATGAAGAACTACATCCGCGATGAGGACGTGGCCCGCGACATGTACGTGGCTATGCCGTCCCCGATGGAAAGTGGGCTCATTAACTACCGCGAAGCATTCAAAGTGGCGCTCGCAGCCGGCTACCAGGGCATCATCTGCACCGAGCACTACGGCGGCGACGGACTCTCCGTGACGGCCCGGAACCAGGAATACCTCCGCCGCCACGTCCTGCCCAAGAACGACGGCTACGCGCTCGGCAAGAGCCAGGTGGCCCAAGGACGGCAGCAGCCCGTCGCCGTCGAATTCGCCACTTCCTGACGTCTCCGGACATCAGGTTCCACCGGAACCGAAAGTCCGACGGCGGCCGTTAGGCGGCGCTCCGACGGCTGCCTTCCCCGGCTCTCCGGCGCGAAACCCTCCGCCGGACCCCACCAGAACTGATCAACCCAACTCGGATTCAATGAGGAACCATGACCCAGATCTTCGACAATCCCGCTGATTTCGCGGATGAGGCGCTGGACGGCTTTGTGGCTGCCAACCGGGGGTACGTTGCCCGCGTGGACGGCGGCGTCGTCCGCTCAACCGAGATGACCGCAGGCCAAGTGGCGCTCGTGATCGGCGGCGGCTCCGGGCATTACCCTGCGTTTGCCGGGCTCGTAGGGCCGGGCCTTGCGGCCGGTTCGGCTTGCGGCAACATGTTCGCCTCGCCGGCGGCAGGCCAGGTCTACCGTGTGGCCAAGGCCGCGAACGCGGGCGGCGGCGTGCTCCTCAGCTACGGCAACTACGCCGGCGACGTCCTGCACTTCGGCCAGGCACAGCTACGGCTCAACGCGGAGGGCATCGAAACCCGCACCGTGCTGGTCACGGACGACATCGCCAGCGCCCCGCTGGACCAGATCGAGAAGCGCCGCGGCATCGCCGGCGATCTCACGGTCTTCAAGGTCGCCGGCGCCGCCGCCGAGGCCGGGCTGAACCTGGATGAAGTGGAGCGGCTGGCCATCAAGACCAACTACCGCACCCGCTCCCTGGGCGTGGCCTTCGACGGCTGCACCCTCCCGGGTGCCAGCGAACCACTCTTCTCCGTGCCTGCCGGCCAGATGTCACTGGGCCTCGGCATCCACGGTGAGCCGGGCATCTCCGAACACCCCATGCCCACGGCATCGGAGCTCGCGGAACTACTCGTTTCCAGGCTCCTCGCGGACAAGCCGGAGGACGCCGGAGACCGCGTCGTGGCCATCGTCAATGGCCTCGGCACCGTCAAATACGACGAACTCTTCCTCCTCTTCGGCAAGGTCGAGAAACTGCTGAAGTCTGCCGGCCTTACCGTTGTGGCGCCCGAATGCGGCGAGCTGGTCACCAGCCTGGACATGTCCGGGCTCTCCCTCACGCTCCTGTGGCTGGACGATGAGGTCGAGCAGTACTGGGCAGCACCGGCCGACACCCCGGCATACCGCAAGGGCAATCAGGCACCGCGGGCGCGCCGCACGCTGGCGGAGGCAGTCGACGCCGTCGCTGCGGAATCGGAGAATGTCACCGCGGCGTCCGCTGACCTGGGCAGGCTGGCCGCCGCCGTGCTCGCGCAGGTCCGGGACGTCGTCGTCGAGCATGAAGAGGAACTGGGCAACCTGGACGCCATCGCGGGCGACGGCGACCACGGCATCGGCATGCGCCGCGGCGTGGACGCAGCTGCCGCCGCCGGTGAGCAGAATGCAGCGGCCGGAGCGTCTGTTGAACGCGTGCTCACCGCGGCAGGGGAAGCCTGGAGTGAGCGCGCCGGCGGAACCTCCGGTGCGCTGTGGGGCTCCGCGGTGATCGCCGCCGGCCTCGCCCTCGGCAACCGCGATTCCTACCAGGCCGAGGACGCCGCAGCCGCCGTGACCGCGTTCACCAACGCGATCACCGAACTCGGCAAGGCCGAACCGGGGGACAAGACCATGGTGGACGCCCTCCTGCCTTTCCGGGATGCCTTCCGTAAAGCGTCCGACGGCGGTGCCTCCGTGGGCGGCGCCCTCACCGCCGCCGCATCCGCAGCTACCGACGCCGCACGGCGGACGGCGGACCTCCGCCCGCTCAAGGGCCGCGCCCGCCCACTGGCTGAAAAGAGCCTCGGCCACCCCGATCCCGGTGCAGTCTCCTTTGGACTGATCACCGAACGAATCGCCACATACATCGAATCTGAACCGGCCAAACGTGACTTGGCCATGTCCGACATGGCCACAGCGGCCGGAACTGGAGCACAGAATGACTAATACCGAAGGCTGGCGCATCGTCATCGGCAATGATGAAGCTGGCGTCGAATATAAGGAAGCGCTGAAGGCACTGCTTGAAGCGGACAGCCGCGTCGCCTCCGTTGTCGATATCGGCGTCGCCGCCGATGACTCCACGGCATACCCCCACCTTGCCGTCGCTGCCGCCCGCAAGGTGGCCGAAGGCGAAGCAGACCGCGCGCTCCTGATCTGCGGAACCGGCCTCGGCGTTGCCATCGCAGCCAACAAGGTCCCCGGCATCCGTGCCGTCACTGCCCACGACAGCTACTCCGTGGAACGCTCGGTCCTGAGCAACAACGCCCAGGTCCTCACCATGGGCCAGCGCGTGATCGGGCTCGAGCTCGCCAAGAAACTCGTGGGCGAGTGGCTTGACCACCGCTTCGATGAGAACTCATCCTCCGCCGCCAAGGTGGACGCCATCTGCTCCTACGAACCCGACTACATGAAGGTTGACTGACCATGACCGAAATCCCCAACAGCTCACGCAAGATCGCCGTCGTCGGGTCCGGGTACATGGGCGGCGGCATTGCCCAGGTCCTGGCGCTCGGAGGGGCACGCGTTGCCCTGGCCGACGTGTCCGCTGAGGTTGCACAGAAGAACTACGAGCGGCTGCTCGCCGAGTCCGACCAGTTCGTGGCCGACGGCCTGTTCCCCGAAGGCTCCACCGAAATCCTGAAGCAGAACCTCTGGGCCGCGAAGGACATCGAGGAAGCCGTGGCCGACGCCGACTTCATCGAGGAGGCAGTGCCCGAGGTCATCGCCATCAAGCACGAGACGCTGGCCCGCATCAGCTCCGCCGCCCGTCCGGATGCCATCATCGGTTCGAACACCTCCACAATTTCCATCGCGGACCTGTCCCAGCCGGTCACCAACCCGGAGCGCTTCTTGGGGGTGCATTTCTCCAACCCATCGCCGTTCATTCCGGGCGTGGAGATCATCCCTCACGCCGGAACGTCCGCTGAGACCGTGGGCGCCGTCCGTGACCTCGTGCACGCAGCCAACAAGCAGACCGCCGTGGTCAAGGACGTCACCGGCTTCGTGCTGAACCGCCTGCAGTACGCACTGTTCCATGAAGCTGCGCAGTTGGTGGAGCAGGGCATCGCGACGGCCGAAGACGTGGACACCCTGGTCCGCACCACGTTCGGCTTCCGCCTGCCGTTCTTTGGACCCTTCGCCATTGCCGACATGGCCGGTCTGGACGTGTACAACTTCTGCTACAAGTCCCTGCAGACCGACTTCCCGGAGCGCTTCGCCACCCCGAAAATCCTCACCGACCTCGTGGAAGCCGGGAAGCTCGGCACCAAGACGGGCGCGGGCTTCCTCAACGTCCCCGCCCAGCGCACGCCGGAGCTGATCGCCTACCGCAACAAGGCATACGTGGCCATGCAGAAGCTTATCGAAGAGCTCGGCCCGGCCCCGATTAACTAGTCTCCGCCCCGCTAGTCTCCACCCCGCAGGGACCCGGCCCCCTCACGGGCACGGTCCCGCTGCGCCGCGCCCAAAAAGTTCAACACTGAGGAGTTCCTCCATGAGCACTTTCCCGTCAGAACGCACTGTGATCGTCACCGGTGCAGTCTCGGAGCGCGGCATCGGCCGGGCCACCGCCAATTACCTCGCGGAGCAGGGCTGGAACATCGGCATCATTGACCTTGATGACGCTTTGTGCCGGGCAACTGCCAAGGAGATCGCCGGCAAGTACGGTGTGAAGGCCCACGGGGTGGGTGCCAACGTGGGAGACGAGGCGTCCGTTCGCGCGGCGATCGATTCGATCGAGGCGGAGCTGCCGCAGATCGTGGCCCTGGCCAACGTGGCCGGTGTCAGCTCGCCTGTCCCGTACCTTGGGCTCGACGCCGCCGAATGGGACCGCGTCCTGAGCATCAACCTCAACGGTGTCCACTACGCCACGCAGCGCGTCGCGGAATCCATGGTCAAGAACCGGATCGGGCGCATCGTGAACATCTCCTCCGTCTCCGCCCAGCGCGGCGGCGGCACCTTCTCCAAGACGCCCTACTCCGTGGCCAAGGCCGGCGTTATCGGCCTGACCCGCTCGACTGCCCGCGAACTGGGGGAGTACGACATCACGGTCAACGCCATCTCCCCGGGCCCCATCGACACCGACATCATGGGCGGCACCCTCAGCCAGGAACGCAAGGACGAACTCACCAAGGACCTCGTGGTCAACCGCGTCGGAACCACCCGCGACATCGCAGCAGCCATCGCCTTCCTCATCAGCGAGGACGCCGGGTACATCTCCGGCCAGACGCTGAATGTCGACGGCGGACTCTACATGCACTAGGAAGGACCACCATGGCCCAAAATAGCCGCTCCGCACAACGCAGCCAAGCAATACAGCGCTCGTGGACCAAGGAGCGCAAGATCTACCTCGCGGTGGGCGTCCTCGCCTCCTTGGTCGGCGTCCTGCTCATCGCGTTCTCGCTCTAGGCATCATCTGATTGAAAGCGGCCGCCGGTCTCAGGTCGCCGCTGCTTTGCCCACTGATTTTCTATTACTTGCTCAACGAGGAGTTTGAATGACTGTCACAACAACTACATCCGCCACCAGGGAGTTGCTGGACTCCCCGGTGCTGAAGTCGGCCATCTCCAAGGCCTCCTTCCGGCTGATGCCGATGCTGGTGATCCTCTACGTGGTGGCCTTCCTGGACCGCACCAACGTGGGGTTCGCCGAGGCCGCCCTCGAGGTGGACAAGGGCATCACCGCCGGCGCCTACGCCCTCGGTGCCGGCATCTTTTTCATTGGCTACGCCCTGTTTGAGATCCCGTCGAACCTGCTGCTGACCAAGTTCGGCGCCAAGGTGTGGCTGGCCCGCATCGCCATCACCTGGGGCATCGTGTCTGCCTGCTTCGCCTTCGTCCAGGGCGAAGCCTCGTTCATCATCCTGCGGTTCCTGCTCGGCGTCACCGAAGCCGGGCTTTTCCCCGGCGTGATCATGTTCCTCGCCGCGTGGTTCCCCAACAAGGTCCGTGTGAAGATGTTCGCCATCTTCTACCTGGCGCAGCCCTTCTCCCAGATGATGGGTGCCCCGCTGTCCGGCTGGCTGATCAACATCGGCGACCAGGTGCCCGGCGTCCAGGGCTGGCAGGTCATGTTCTTCGTCGAAGGCATGCTCGCCGTCGTCGCCGGCATTGCCGCGTACTTCTTCCTGATCAACAGCCCCCAGGATGCGAAGTTCCTCAACCAGGACGAAAAGAAAGCTCTCCTCGACGTCATGGCCCTCGAGGACAACGTCAAGGAAGAATCCGGACCTCGTGGCGTACTGGCTGCCATGCGCAACGGCCGCGTCTGGTACTTCACCGTCATCTACTTCTGCCTGCAAATCGCTGTCTACGGTGTGACGTTCTACCTCCCCCAGCAGGTGGCGCAGCTGACCGGCCAGAAGGTGGGTCTCGCCGTCGGTCTGCTGGCCGCAATCCCGTGGTTCTTCGGCATCTTTGCCTGCTACTTCATCGGTAAGGCCGCCAATACTGTCATCCGCCGCCGGACTTGGGGCACCGGGCTCTTCATCTCCACCGGTCTCTGCATCTTCGGTTCGGCGTGGGCAGGCGCCAACCACGTTCCGGCTCTGGGCATCCTGTGCATCAGTCTCGCGGTCTGCAGCTTCCTCTCCATCGGGCCCATCGCCTGGTCCTACCCGACGGCGTTCCTCACCGGAACCGCGGCCGCCGCCGGCATTGGCCTGATCAACTCGCTGGGCAACCTGGGCGGCTTCGTGGCGCCGATCCTGCGTACCTCGGTCAACCAGATCACCGCGTCCGACACCGGCACCATGGGCGTCTACGCGCTCGGTGTCATGCCGTTTCTGGCTGCTGCCATGTTGTACGGCACGCGTAAATTCAAGAACAAGGCCGACGACCTTCTCGAGAAGTAACTCAGGAAGACACAGGAAAGCAGTAATCCAGAATGACGCAGCCCAGCCCAGCCAGCACCGCAAGTCAATCCACCGCGGACGCCATCTACGTCGGTGTCAGCACCAAGATGTACCTGGGATACCGGGACAGCCTGCGCTGGCTGGGCGAGCTGCGCCAGGAAGTGGACACCCGACCGGCCCTCGCGGCCGGGCGGGTGGTCCCGTTTGTCATCCCTTCCTTCCCCGTGCTCCCGGCGGCTGGCGACATTCTGGCCGGCTCGCCGGCTCTTCTCGGCGCCCAGGACTGCGGCTGGGCGGACGGTCCGTGGACCGGCGAAGTGTCGCCATCGCTGCTCGCCGAGCTGGACGTCTGCCTCGTGGAGATCGGCCATGCCGAACGACGCCGGCACTTCGGTGAGGATGACGCCATGGTTGCGCTCAAAGTCAGGGCAGTCGACGACGCCGGACTCACCCCGCTGCTGTGCGTGGGCGAGGAAACATCGGGGCCCGGTTCCGGGACGGACGACGGCACTGGTTCCGTGGCTGCACCCGCCTCGGCCGAAACCACTTCGGCCGAAACCACTTCGGGCGCGGCCACTTCTGGCACGGCCGCAGGCGCCGCCAGTTTCGTTTACCGGCAGATCGAGGCAGCGACCGGCGGAGACTGGGAGCTCGCGTCACGGCTCGTGATCGCTTACGAACCTGTCTGGGCCATCGGCGCCGCCGAGCCGGCAAGCGCGGACTACGTGACCGCCGTCGTACGCTCTCTGCGCGGTCTTCTTGCCGACCACCGGCTGGAGAGCGGCCGATCGCCAGGCAACGTTCCCATCATCTACGGCGGTTCCGCCAAGCCTGGACTGTTGCCACAGCTCGACGGCGTCTCCGGACTTTTCCTCGGCCGATTCGCCCACGATGCCGCAAACTTCGGCAAGGTACTGGATGAAGCAATAGCACTTGCCGGGGACCATTGACAGAACCTAAGTCCGAAGTCCACGATGCTGGAACGGGGGTGTCAGAAGGGTGGATTTGCCATGACCGAGCCGGACCTTGAAGAGCGCAACGCGGAGTCTCTCCTAACTTTTCACCCAGCCTTCGAGGCGGCGTTCCAGGCTGCCAGAAAGAGCCTCCGCGAGGGTGGCATCCCCACCGGTGCGGCATTGGCGCGGGGCGATGTGGTGATCGCCAGCGGCCACAATGAACTCGTACAGCACGGGGACCCTATAGCCCACGGCGATATGGTTGCACTTCGGACCTTTGGCCGCCAACGAACGCACCGGGACATGGCGCTGTACACAACGCTGGCGCCCTGCGCCATGTGCAGCGGCGCCATCATCCAGTTCAAGATCCCCAAGATTGTGGTGGGCGAAGCGGAGACATTTCCGGGAGAACTGGACCTGCTGCGATCGCGGGGCGTCGAAGTAGTGGTCCTCGACGACCCCCGGTGCATCCAGATGATGCGGGCCTTCCAGCGTGAACATGCGGGGCTCTGGGCGGAAAACATCGCGGAAGACATTGACGAATAGCCGGTGTGCCGAATAGACGGTTTGCCGAGTAGTCCGTCCGGTCGCGGATTCGGGAACGGATTGTCCTAGGACGGGATTCTCCTAGAGGAACGCTTCCCGCCCGGTTCCTTCGCTGAGGACGAGTTCGCCGTCCTCGATGGACACCAGAAGGCTCCGCGGCCGGCCGTGAAGCTTCTTCTCGGCGCTGAGATTCCGGCTGGTCACTTCAACGCCTACGGTTGCGCCTTTCGCCGGCAGCTCCACCGACACCTCCTCCGCCATCCCCAGCAGTTCACGCGTGGTGACGTCCCGGTCGTACCGGGCCTCCTTGCCGTTCACCGTGATGGCGACCTCATCCTCGTTGAAGCCGTCCTGAAGAATTATCAGCAATTCCTGCATAGCGCGCCGCCTAAGTCGATGACTTCCGCTGCCTATTGTCACTACATCACTTAAGCCCGGCCGGGCATAGTCCCTTTTTCTTGCCGGGAACGCGCTATCTATGCCCGGCATGACCAGTCCGAATGCTGAGTGAGGCAAAATGTTCGTGTGACCCAACTCCCGCAGCACCCGTCCGCGCCCGCCCCTGCACCCGCTTCAACGGCGGCGAAAGCCCCTGAAGCCCACGGCATGGCCGGCGATCCGGCAAACCATATCGCCGCCCAGATCGCCAACGAACTCGGGGTAAAGGCATGGCAGGTCAAGGCAGCCGTGGACCTGCTCGACGGCGGATCCACCGTCCCCTTCATCGCCCGCTACCGCAAGGAAGCCACCGGGACGCTCGACGACACCCAACTCCGCGAGCTCGACGAGCGCCTGCGGTACCTCCGCGAACTGGAGGACCGCCGTCGTGCCGTCCTGGAGGCGATTGCCGCGCAGGGCAAGCTGACCCCGGAACTCGTGGCCGCCGTCGTGGCCGCCGACACGAAGTCCCGGCTGGAGGACATCTACCTGCCGTTCAAATCCAAGCGCCGCACCAAGGCGCAGATCGCGCGCGAGGCCGGGCTGGAGCCGCTCGCGGACACGCTGCTCAGGCGCCCCGAGCTGGATCCCGAGCGGGAGGCCGCGAAGTACCTGAACACCGAACACGCTATTGATGATGCTGCAGCAGCGCTCGCCGGTGCCCGCGCCATCCTGGTGGAGCGGGTCGCGCAGGATCCCGATCTTGCCGAGACGCTGCGCGAGCGGCTGTGGGCGCAGGGGCGGATGGTGTCTCGCGTCAAGAAGGGCAAGGAGACCGAGGGCCAGAAGTTCGCGGACTACTTCGAGTTCTCCCAGGCGCCGAGCGGGATGCCGTCCCACCGCATCCTCGCGCTGCTGCGCGGAGAGAAGGACGGGGTACTGGAACTAGACCTCGCCGAGGCTGATCCGGCCGACGACGACGCTCTCGTCGCCGCGCGCGCCCGGTACGAATCCGCCGTGGCCAGGTTCCTCGGGGTCGCCGACCGCGGCCGGCCCGCAGACGCCTGGCTCCTGCAGACCGCGCAGGTGGCGTGGCGCTCGCGCGTGCTTGCCCGGCTGACCGCTGATCTGCGCGGACGGATGTTCGCGGCTGCTGAGGATGAGGCCGTGCGTGTCTTCGCGGCGAACCTGCGTGATGTGCTCCTGGCCGCCCCGGCCGGCAACCGGGCCACCCTCGGCCTGGATCCGGGCCTGCGGACCGGTGTGAAGGTGGCCGTGGTCGACGGGACCGGCAAGGTGGTGGCCACGGACACCGTCTATCCGCACGCGCCGGCCCGCAAGTGGGACGAAGCCCTGGCGACGCTGGAGCGGCTGGCGCGGAAGCACGCCGTCGAACTCGTGGCGATCGGTAACGGCACGGCGTCGCGGGAGACGGACAAACTCGCTGCCGAACTACTCAAACGGCTGTCCACGGAGTCCGGTGCTGCTGCCGGTGCCAGTGCCGCATCCGGAGTGAAGCCGCAGAAGCTCGTGGTGTCCGAGGCCGGCGCATCCGTGTATTCCGCGTCTGCGCTGGCCTCGGCCGAGCTGCCAGGCATGGACGTGTCCCTCCGCGGTGCGGTCTCGATCGCGCGGCGGCTGCAGGATCCCTTGGCCGAACTCGTGAAGATCGATCCGAAGTCGATCGGCGTCGGGCAGTACCAGCACGACGTCACCGCCGCCAAGCTGGACCGCAGCCTGGACGCGGTGGTCGAGGACTGCGTGAATGCGGTGGGCGTGGACGTGAACACGGCGTCGCCGGCTCTGCTGAGCCGCGTGGCCGGCGTTGGGCCGCTGCTGAGCGAGAACATCGTGGCCTACCGCAACGAACACGGCCCGTTTGCCAAGCGCAGCGAACTCAAGAAAGTGCCGCGGCTGGGCGCGAAGGCATTCGAGCAGTGCGCCGGGTTCCTGCGCATCACTGGGGGAGCGGAGCCGCTGGATGCCTCCAGCGTCCACCCGGAAGCGTACCCGGTGGCCCGGAAGATCATGGCGGCTGCAGGAGCCGGCGCTTCTGGCAAAGCCGCGATGCCCAGCGCAGGCTTGGCCGGAGCCAGTTCGCTGAACCCGCAGGACTTCGTAGATGGGACCTTCGGGCTGCCGACCGTCCGCGACATCATCGCCGAGCTGGAAAAGCCAGGCCGTGATCCCCGGCCGGCGTTCAAGGCGGCCACCTTCTCGGAAGGAATTGAGAAGATCTCCGACCTGAAGCCCGGGATGGTCCTCGAAGGGACCGTGACCAACGTGGCGGCATTCGGTGCCTTCGTCGACGTGGGCGTGCACCAGGACGGGCTGGTGCACGTGTCCGCGCTCGCCAACCGGTTCGTGTCCGATCCGCGGGAAGTGGTGAAATCTGGCCAAGTAGTTCGCGTCAAGGTGCTTGAGGCCGATCCGGAGCGGAAGCGGATTTCACTGACCTTGAGGCTCGACGAGGAACCGGCACCTTCCGGCGGGCGGGCCCTGCTTGGCGGCCGGGCATCTGCCAATACTCGGGCTCAAGACCGCGGGAACGGAACACCTGGCGGGAGGGGCCAGTCAGGCGGGCGGACGCAGTCGGGCGGGCGGCCGCAGTCCGGTGGGAGCGGCCAGGCAGGCGGGCGGACGCAGTCCGGTGGGAGCGGCCAGGCAGGCGGGCGGACGCAGTCTGGCCAGGATGGTCAGCGCGGCGCTAGGCAGGCAGCGCCCGGGGCCGGGCAAGGCACCCCGGTAAAGCCAGCCCCCGTCAACACCGCGATGGCGGAAGCGCTTCGGAGGGCCGGACTCGGCAAATAGGGTTCGGGAGCCATAGCTGGGCGTCCGGGATTACGTCCGGGATTAGAGACCGGACGGTTTCGTGGGCGCGGTGTTCCAGGCGGTGCTGAACCGGGTGCCTACAGTAGCCCCATGAGTTTCGTGCCGCCTGATCCGTTCACAACCCGTCCCACGCTCCAGGGCACCTTCGGCATGGCGGCGTCGACGCACTGGCTGGCGGCCGCAACCGCGCAGTCTGTGCTCGAACGGGGCGGCAACGCCTTCGATGCTGCCACGGCCGCGGCTTTCGTCCTGCACGTCGTGGAGCCCCACCTCAATGGTCCCGGCGGCGACACAACTGGCGTATTCAGCACGGCCGAGGCCCCCGGCAGCCCCGTTGTACTGATGGGCCAGGGTCCGGCTCCGGCAGGGGCAACCGTGCAGCACTACCGGGGCGAAGGACTGGAACTCGTGCCCGGATCTGGCGCCCTCGCCGCTGCGGTTCCTGGCGCCGTCGATGCCTGGCTTTTGCTCCTGCGGGACCACGGAACGTGGGAACTGGCGGAGGTGCTCGACTTCGCGATCAGCTACGCGCGTGACGGGCATCCGGTGCTGGGCCGGGTCTGCGGCACCATTTCGGCGGTTTCGGAGCTGTTCCGGGAACACTGGCCTACATCGGCCGAGCTGTGGATGCCGGAGGGACGGATCCCGGAGGACGGTGAGCTGATCCGGAATCCGACCCATGCCCGCACCTTGCAGCGGCTGGTCCAGGCCGGGGCGGGCATTGGCGAGGCGGTCGGTTCAACCGCTGCCCACACGCGCGAGGCGCGGATCGATGCCGCCCGCCGCGAGTGGAGTGAGGGATTCGTGGCCCGAGCTATCGTCAAAGCTGTACAGAGGCCGCACCGCCACTCATCGGGGACCGACCACCGCGGCGTCCTAACGATGGCTGATATGGCAGGATTCCACGCGGGCTATGAGGAATCAGCCACCCTGGAGTTCCGCGGCCACACGATCGCCAAGACCGGACCGTGGGGGCAGGGGCCGGCCCTCCTGCAGATGCTGGCCATCCTCGAGGGCTTTGACGACGAGCACCTCGACCCGTCCACGGAGCTTGGCGCCCACACCATCCTTGAGGCTGAGAAGCTCGCGCTTGCTGACCGTGAGGCGTACTACGGTGATGCGGACGTGCCGCTGGACTATCTGCTGTCCGCTGAATACGCGGCGGAGCGCCGGAAGTTGATCACTGCCGACGCGTCCCACGAGTTCCGCCCCGGGCACGTCCCCGGCCGGGAACCATACACCCCAGCCCTGCGCACGGAGTACGTGCCGCCAGCGCTCGCCGCTGACGACGCCGGTTCGGGCACCAAGGGCGGGGCCGCGACTGGTGCCGCTGCTTATGGTGCCGCTGCCGGAGTGGGCGAACCGACCGTGACGGTGACGGGGGAGACCCGCGGCGACACGTGCCATATCGACGTCGTGGACCGCTGGGGAAACATGATCGCCGCCACTCCGTCAGGGGGCCGGCTTCAGTCGTCGCCCGCAATACCGGAACTTGGCTTTTGCTTGGGTACACGGCTCCAGATGACATGGCTCGAAGGGGGAACGCCGTCCACCTTGACCCCGGGCAAGAGGCCACGGACGACGCTGACACCAACGCTGGTGCTGCGCGGCCGCATGGCCGTCACCGCGCTGGGCTCACCCGGCGGGGACCAGCAGGACCAGTGGCAGCTTCTGTATCTCCTGAGGACCATCGTCGGCGGGTACTCGCCGCAGCAGGCCATCGACGCGCCGGCGTTCCATACGACGTCGATGCCGGGCTCGTTCTGGCCACGCACCTGGGTGCCGGGCGGCGCCGTCGCCGAGGACCGTCTCGGCGGCGAGGTCATAGCGGGACTGGAGCGAAGGGGTCACCGGGTCACTCGCGCCGGTGACTGGACGCTGGGACGGCTGTCCGTCGTCGTACGTGATCCTGCGACTGGAGTCCTGGAGGCCGCAGCGAATCCGCGCGGCGCGCAGGGTTACGCCGCCGGGAGGTAAGCAGGCATACGCCGACGGTGGGTTCGGCTAGTCCGCGGTCCCTTACTCCTTGATTCAGCCGGTCACGATTTCGTTCAGGGCGAGAACGTTCCCTTCCGTGTCTTGGAGGAATGCCGACTTTACCGCGCCAAAGTCCATGACCTCTGCGGTTGCCTTGCCTTCAACGCCGGCGAAGCTGCCAGCGCCCGGTGCCAGAAAGTTGGCACCGCGGCTTTTCAGTTCTGCGACAAGCCCTTCGATGTCCTCGACCATGAAACTGACTACAGGGTAGGTCGGCGGTACACGGTCGGGGATCTCACTGAGGGCGATGCTCGAACCCGAGGCAGCCCCGAACACCATGGGATCGTCGGTGGGTCCCGTGAGGAGATCAAGGCCCAGGATATCGCGGTAGAAGTTGCGTGCCCGGTCACCGTCTTGGGCCGGCAGGATCGGGTTGACGTAGAAGCGGTTGAGCATGCAGTTCTCCTTGGTCTCTGGTAACTTCCGGCCGAGTGGATAGGCGGCTTGCAGCGGGCGCTTCAATCCTTTCAGGCGTGGCGGGGTTTCGGGTCTGCGGGCTTTCTGTAAGGGTAGGAATATGAATTACTTCCTGGAGTACACGGTTCCCGCTGGCCCCGACAACGCCGAATTCGAGTTCCCGTACGACGAAATCCGGACGGGAAACACCATCCCGCTCTCGGAGACGGACGCAGAGATAATTCACACTCCGGAGCTTCCAGCGCGAACCGGAATCGTCGGTGCCTCAATCCCGGAGGCCAAGCTCGAAGCCGAGCAACTCATCATCCACAGCCGGGCCACCGAGGGGGCGCTCTACGAGGATCCGTCCAACTCGCTTCAGGCAGGCGTTGGTAGACTTGTCGCCACTTTTGTGGAGGGCCGCGGCTGGCAGGACGCCTGATCACCGTTTAGCTAAACGCAGTGGACGCCCGAAGCTGGTGTCGACTCCTGGGGAGAACAGGACCGATTCGGGCGGTCCGGAGACGGCGATGCCTGCGGCGGCGATGAGCTGATCATCCAGCAGGGTGAGCTCCGCTGGGTACAGCGTCCAAGGGGGATGCGTGTTGGGTAAATAGAGCGTGCGTCCGCGCAGTCGGGTGTGCAAGCCGAAGCGCGCAGTGAGAAAGATGGATAGCGGATCAGTTGCTTCTCTGTCGAGGGCAGGGCTGGCGGCGAAGTCGGACGTAGCGCCGTTCCGGAATCTGCGTACTGAATACCCCATGGCGCGGTTGAGTTCCAGACTGGGACGGAAGCTGGCATGCGACCACACATAGGGAATGCTGGCAGCCCGGGCGGCCAGGACGAAGGCCAGCCGTGGCGCGTCCAGACTCAGGAAGACCACTCCTCGCCGGCCACCCGGCTCCCGGGAGTACAACCGGACGTTGACTTCGGTGAAAGTACCGAGGTAAGGGACGGCGAGACCACGTCCAATGGTCGTCCGCTGCATTCGGAAGGCAACGATACCCACCCATGAAGTGCCGTCGTGAATGTCCGCGCGCACTCCCCGGGGCATTTTGGCTGCGGCTACTGTTTCAGGGATCCGCCAGTGCAGAAAGATGGCGTCTCTCCATCGCTGGGTCATGATGACGGGCTGTGGCAGCGTGGGCGGCTGTGGCCACGGGTCATGTCTCATTGGTAGTGGGTTTCATTGGATGACAGGTTTCCCGGTGTCCGGGATGCGCTGCAGGTTGTCCACTGCCTTTATTCCTTTACGCCACGACGCGGGGCATTGACGCCGCGACACCGTTCGGATGACGGTGTCTCTGTTGTGTAGCGGTCGCCTCTGTTGTCCAGCGGTCGCTGCCTGCGACCGTTACACAGGACGTGTGCCCTCATGACGGGTGTCCTTGGTGTTGGTTCGGTTATGCGCCGAGCCTAGCCCCGCCTGCCGCAAGGAGGAAGTCTTCGCTTTGCGGGAAGAAAAGACACGGGGAGACCGAGGAAGAGCCGAGGTGATCGTTTGAGTGGATCATCCTGTAGACGACGATGGCTGTGGCTCGCGTTCCACTTCTCGCCCCTTGGACCCTCACGGGCGAGGAGTTTTTCACAGCCATGAGTCGGAGGCATTGGCGATAACTCCAGCGACGAGACTGCCACGAGACCCGCGCGGCTCTTGGACCCTACGTTTGACGACCCCGCACGGCAATTAAACCTAAACCCTTTCGGCGATGAGACCAGCTCAGCGACGCAACCTCACGCTGACGACACCTTGCCCCGAAGACCTATGTTCTGTGGTGGTGGTTGCG
>NZ_JAGGPJ010000011.1 GCF_018613875.1 Arthrobacter sp. ISL-28
CGATGACCGTTCCATCAGCCGCCCCCGCCACATCCGCCGGAAGCGCTTCGGTGACCACAGCATGCGGGTAATCGAACACCCCACTGCCAAGTTCCTTCCCATCCCGGACCCGGACCACCACAGCCCGCCCCGACAGAGTGCCGTAATCCACCCCAATCACGTAATTTTCGCTGCCGGGGTTGAAACCGGTGTCGTCACTCGATTGCATGCTAAACCTCCATCCGGGAGGTACTGGCCCCTGTGCCCGGTGTCGAAAACGTAAAAGATTCTCTTAGATTGTGAACGCTAACATAGCTGCACGTCAAGCATTGGCGGTGACCAACTTCAGGCCGGATCCGGCTTCTGCAGAACCCTCAGTGCAGTGCATTATCGGGACAGGCACCACTGGGATTGGCACCACTGGGACATGCACCATGGGACAGGGGGCTCCGCTACGACGGCGGAGCCCGCTGTCCCTGTGGAGGTCAGAGTCCTTCGGGCCTCAAGCCCTTCTGGGGCGTTCTAACCCGAGGTACGAGGGGAAGCCCCTCTTGGGAGTGGCAAGGCCCTTTTTTGAGAGCGGGACCCATAGCGCCCTTAGCCGAGTTGGCTATGAAGGCGTTCCAGCTCAGTTTTGGTAACGGGCAGGACAGTGCCGTGGCGCGGGGCGCGCGGCAGTTCGTAGTTGCTTGAGAGCTTCCAGTTGGGGTTTTCGAGACTGGTGCTTTCCAGCGGGATGTAGCCGCGGCCGCCAAATTCATCCACGAAGAGGTAGTACTTCTCTTCGGTGTTTGATTTGAAGATGGTCGGCCCTTCAACGCCGCCGGTCCCGGCGTTCTTGCCGATGCAGTTGGCCATCAGGGACCAGTTACGCGGGTTCGTGGTCGGCAGATCGACGGCCAGCAGGTCCGTGGACTTCTCCTGCATGATGTCCAGGCAACCGGAGACACGGGCCTCGTCCTTGCTGAAGCGGTAATAGGTGCCTCCCTCCTTGATGACGGTGGAGTCGATGACGGAGTTTCCCGGGTCATTCCAGACTTTGGCCTCGCTGAACGTCCGGAAATCCCGTGTGGTGGAATACATCATCTTGTTGTGGGTGCCGCCGGCATGGTTCGGGTCATTGTCGGCGTAGATCTTGGAGGCCCAGTAGACGACATAGGCGCCTATTTTCTCGTCGTAGTGGGCTTCCGGCGCCCAGGTGTTTCCTGCCGTGTCCGGCGAGACTTTCACGTGCCGCTGCTCGGACCAGTTCACGAGGTCCGTTGACTCCCAGACCTCCAGGTGCTGGCTGCCCATGCGCTGGGAAGCATCCCACGAAGTCCCGCTGCCGATGGAGAGGTCGGTAGCGATCATGTAGAACTTGTCACCCTCCGGGGAGCGGATGATGAAGGGGTCGCGCAGGCCCTTGGTTCCAAGGCCCGATTTCAGAACCGGCTGTCCGCCGTTGAGTTCGTCCCACTTGAGCGCGTCGTTGCCCCGGCTGGCTGCCATGAAGATGTTCTCTCCGGCGATGTCGTTGCCGGTGAAATATGCGAAGGCGTAGCCTTCCTTGGCTTCTGCTTTGGGCAACGGAAGGACGGTGGCCCGGAATGACCTCTTAACCTTGGTCTTGCCGTAGCTGACGAATGCGTGAAGGTTCAGCTTGACGGGCTCGTTTCCGTAGGCCGGCCGCGTAACCTCGCCGCCCGCAGTGATGACGGACTCGTCGCCCGACTTCCATTCAACAGTGGTTCCGTGCAGTCCCCTGGTAGGAAGGGTGATGTTGCCACGGATTCCCTCGGCATGCCATATAGTGAGGGCGGCTGAGGCCTCGCTGACTTTCTGTTCGTCGCTGATGTCCTCGATCACCGTGACGGTGAACGTCTTGGAAGCTGATGCCTCACCTAACGTTGCGGTGGCCGTCAGCGTCACTTCCGCGTTTCCCGTTCCGTAGGCGGGGCGGGTCACGGCCCCTGTGGACGAGACCACGGCCTCGTTCGACGACGACCACGTGTACGCAGACCCGTTGGGTCCTGTGAGTGGCAGTTTCAGGCCGCCGGTGATGGCGCTTGTGTCCCCGAGCGCCAGGTCCTGCAGATCGAGGGCCACCCGCTCTTCCGGCGAGACGTAGCCGAGCTCGCGCACTTCGGCTGCCGAGAGGGCACGGTTGTACACGCGGAAGTCGCGGACCTGCCCCTTCAGGTACTTGTCGCCGCTGTAGACCGATCGTCCCAGGTAATTGGCCGTCGTGGTGCCGCCGCCGATGCTGCCAGGCGTGATGGTCACGCCGCTCTTCCGGGCGACTTCGACGCCGTCCTCGTACAGTACCGCGGTGCCGCCGGCGAGGGTGTAGGTGATGGTCTTCCAGGCCCCTCGGGCGAGGTCCCTGCCGGCACTGGCAGTCTGCTCCGTCGACCAGTTGCCGCTGGCAATGGACGTCCGGTACGAGTTGCCGGTGGTGAACAAATAGCCATTCCCGACGCCGTTTGTCGTGTTGCCGAGTCCCCAAATGAAATAGGGGGCGGGCTGGTCCGAAGCCAGTTTCACGTCGGTCGAAACGGTGATGGAGTTAAGCCCCCGCATGATGTCGTTGGGAAGCCTGACATGGCCGTTGGTGCCGCCGAGCTGCAGGCCTTCACCGCCCAGGCGGCTGGCGTCGCCACTGATGACGCCGTTGTGGCCGTTTCCGGAGGTGTCTTCGGCAACGGCTCCGGTCGGTTCGGTCAGGTTGTATTTGAGGACGAGGCCGTCGTCAATGGCGGCTTGAGCGGGGGTGCTTGCCGCAAGGCCGCCAAGCCCAAGGACGGCCGCGGTAAGGGCCGCCGGTCCTGTGCGGGCTCTAAAGGGGGTGAAGGGCATCGAGGACACTTTCATTACGGCGGCGCCGGGCCGCGGTTAACGGGTGGTGTTGGGGAGGGCGTTAGGGAGGCCGCAGCTGCACGTACCGGTTCATCAGGCGCGGACTGGCGCGGAAGTAATGCGGGGGTGGTGCGGAACAGTTCCGAACTCACAGGAGGGGCCGGCCGGTTTGTCAGCCGGGCCCATCCCGGTGATGCACTGGGTTACGTTTGCTACTTGCGTGTGCCGTCAGCCAAGCGGATGAAGGTCACGGACTTGGGCTCGAAGGTGTAGGTGAACTTAGGCCCTGCACCGCTGAAAGTGCTGGCAGCGGAGGCGAGGTTCTGGCCGTCGGAAGTCTCGGTGAGCGTTGTTACGGCGGCAGTGGCTGCGATCCCGGCCGCCCCGGAAACATTGATGTCAACGGGAGCCTTTTCGGTTGAGGTGTTGACGACCTTGACAATGGTGTCGCCTGACGTTTCATCCTTCGTGACCACGGAGTAGACGGGATCCGCGGTTGTATCGTCAACCGTTCCCCACAGGACGTTGTCCAGGTAGAGTTTCGCGATGCGCCCGGTCACTTCGATGCGGATGTCGTATTCGTGGCCTGTCTGGATTACGGTGTTGCGCTCAATAACGTTCGTCTTCGCGCCGTTGACTGCTTTTTCAACCACGGAGCGGGAGTTGTTCCAGCCGCCGAGGTTCCACCAGAAGTAGTTTCCTGTGTCCTTGACTCCGAAGGAGACGAGGAAGCCTTCTGAACCTGCGAGTTTGGTTGCCTTGGTGCTGAGCGTGTAATTGCTCCATTCGGGATTTCCGGCGGTGACCATGGTGTTCTGGGCTGTGGTGCTGGACTGAACGTAGGCGCCGTCCTGGATAGACCAGGATCCGGTTCCGTTGCCCGTCCAGGCTGCATCGGTGCCGGAGAAATCGTCGCTGAACAACGTCGAACCGTCGTTTCCGGTCACCTTGACGTTGTCGTATTTGGCGGAGGTGGCCCACGTGGACAGCCCGATCTTGCCTGCAATCGGGGCCACAGCATTGGCAGGGTTTTCCTGCTTGCTCGGCACCACCTGGGTTCCGACGTTGTTCATGAACAGCTTCTGGACCTCGTAGTTCGGGGTGGTCCGTATCGACGTTCCGTTGAAGAACATCATGTCCGGGCTCCACTGCGTGTTCGCCTCGTTGGCGATGAGGGGTGCGTAGGACGCCATCTTGACCACGTCTGCATTGCGCTCGAGTCCGGTCATGTAGGAGGCTTCCGCGAGAGCGTTGGCAGGCTTGTTGCCGCGGGAGGCATATTCGCCGAGGAAGACCTTGTAGCGGTTGCGGTCGTACGAGTCGTAGCGGTGGTTGTTGTTCAGGAACCAGGAGGGATCGTTGTAGTAGTGCTCATCGACGAAGTCGACGCCCGTCGCGGCATTGAATTTCGAAAGGTCGTCGAATTCGGGGCCCTGGCTGAACGGCCCGGTGTTTCCGATGATCTTGATCTCGGGGTGGGCTGCCCTGACTGCGTTGTAGAACTGGGTGAAGTAGGCCTTGAATTCGGGCTTGTACTCCTCGTTGCCCAGACCGATGCGGTCGAGGTTATAGGGCTCAGGATGGCCGTAGGCAATGCGCTTGGCGCCCCAGTAGGTGCTGGCATCGCCGTTGGCGAATTCGATGAGATCCAGGGTGTCCTGGATGTACCGGTCAAGGGTCGCCTGGTCAGGAGCTATTTTGGTGTCGCCGCACCCCGTGACACCCACGGGAACAACGGGGACGGGGATTGCGCCCATATCCTCGGCCCACTGGAAGTACTCCATGTATCCGAGTCCGTACGTCTGGTTGTAGCCCCAGAAGTTCCGGTTCGCCGGCCGCCGCTCCACCGGTCCGATGGTTTCCTTCCACTGGTAGGTACGGGCGCGGGTGTAGTTGGGCGCTGAATAGGTGTCGTAGCTGCCGGTATTGACGATGCAGCCGCCCGGGAAGCGCAGGAATCCGGGGTTGAGATCTGCGATCTTTTCGGCGAGGTCCTTCCTCAGGCCATTCGCCCGGCCGTTCCACGTGTCCTGGGGGAACAGGGAAATCATGTCCAGCCGGACGGTGCCGGTTCCCTGGACCACAGTGGCCAGCCTGCCGGCTCCGGTGGAGGACTTGGGCGACAATGTCACCTCGTATTTGGCCCACCTGTCACCCTTGATCTTGATGGTGGCCATGTCCAGGCGCGCACCTTCGGCGGTCTCCAGCGTTACGGCAAGACTCGTTCCGGCCGGGTTGGACGTGCGCGCCCAGACTGAGTAGTTGTACTTCTTGTGGGCCTCAAGCTTCTGGCCGGCGTTCCAGCCGCTGTTACGGACGCCGATTCCGGCGCCGCCGCCGGCGCCGGCACTGACGGCGTCGATTTTGAGGTAGTTCCGGTTGTTTTGGTTCAGTCGGTTGTCATCGTTGACGACGGCGGCAGTTCCGTCACTGCCCCGCTTCAGGACCTCCCAGGCGGTCATCGGAGAGTAGCTGCGGCTGTCCCCCGAACTGAATTCGAACGACCGGTTCTGGACGAGTTCCGCGTAAATGCCGCCGTCGGCGCCTTGGTTGATGTCCTCATAAAAAGCCCCGTACATTGTCGAATCGATCGAAGGCCCGGTCTCAGCGGCGTTGACGTTGATGGTGCGGTTCGTTGCGGACTCTGCATTGGCGCCCAGAGCCGGGCCCAGTGACAGCATCGCTGCTGCCAGTGATCCGGCAAGCGCCATGGTGCAGGCCCGCTGTGCGGGACCTGATGGTTTTGATGGCATGGAAGAGATGGCCTTTCTCCATTGAACGGTCCGCCGGCTCGCCGGCGCAGCTCAGGCAGGGCGGCCGCCGACAGTTGCAGGATGCAGACTGTCCTCGGGCGGAGCCGCCGATGAATGGGTGACAAAAGCTGTTAACGCTAACAAAGGCTGCGTCGGGAAAAGTATTCGGCAACTTTGCAGTCTTGTAAAGGGCGCCTGTCGGGGATGCCATCTTATTCCGGAGCCTGAATCGAAATATTCTTCCCGGCTTCGGACGTGCCCCAAGGGAGGGTGTCGCCAATTCCGGACAACCCGTGGAATTGTGACCTGAACTACTTGACGGCTTTATTTGTTAGCGTTCACAATGAGTCGCAGAGCGCATCAGCTCACTTGCAGCGATGGCGGTGTTCGTAGTCTCCCGCCTGCATGTAACTACGCCTCCGGGAGGATGTTGTGTTTAAGAAATCCCTGATTGCGGTCGCCGCCGCATCGATGCTCACGTTGACAGCCTGCGGCGGGACCGGCAGTGCTGCCGGCACCGCGGGCACTGACAAGATCACCATGGGTTTTGCCCAGGTCGGCGCCGAGAGCGGATGGCGCACCGCGAACACCAAGTCCGTACAGGAATCCGCCAAGAAGGCCGGGGTCGATCTGAAGTTCTCGGACGCCCAGCAGAAGCAAGAGAACCAGATCAAGGCGATCCGCTCCTACATTCAGCAGAAAGTCGACGTCATTGCCTTCTCCCCCGTCGTGGAGTCCGGCTGGGACACAGTGCTGAAGGAGGCCAAGACGGCCAATATTCCCGTCATCCTGACGGACCGGGCGGTGGATTCCTCTGACAAGACCCTGTACAAGACGTTCCTCGGTTCCGACTTCGTTGAAGAAGGCAAAAAGGCCGGCGACTGGGTGGTCGAGGACTCCAAGTCCGCATCGGACACCGTGAACATCGTCGAGATTCAGGGAACCACCGGATCCGCACCTGCGAACGACAGGAAGGAAGGGTTCGAGGAGGCAATCAAGGCCAATCCGAAGCTGAAGATCATCGCCTCCCAGAGCGGGGACTTCACCCGCAGCGGCGGCAAGCAGGTCATGGAGGCCTTCCTCAAGAACAACCCGGACATCGATGTTGTCTTCGCCCACAATGACGACGAAGGCCTGGGCGCCATCGAGGCCATCGAAGCTGCCGGCAAGGTCCCCGGCAAGGACATCAAAATCGTCACCATTGACGCTGTGAAGGACGGAATGACCGCCCTGAGCAACGGCAAGATCAACTTCATCGTTGAATGCAGCCCGATGCTCGGCGACCAGCTCATGGATCTCGCCAAGAAGGTTCTCGCCGGTGAGAGCGTCCCGGAACGGGTCGTCACGGAGGAAACCACCTTCACCCAGGAGCAGGCCAAGCAGGTTCTTGCCAGCCGCCCCTACTGAGTTCACGGCGTCCCTGAACGCCCGTGCGGCGACGGACCACCCCGCCGCCGCACGGCGCCCGCCGCATGGCAGACCTAGCACAGAAAAGATATGAGGATGAACGAAAGCGTTCCGGTCGTCGAGATGACCGACATAGCAATTGGCTTCCCAGGAGTTAAGGCGCTCGACGGAGTCAACTTCCGCCTGTTCCAGGGTGAAGTGCATGCACTCATGGGAGAGAACGGTGCGGGCAAGTCCACCCTCATCAAGGCCCTGACCGGCGTCTACACCATCGATTCCGGCACCATGACCGTGCTCGGCGAGCGCAAGCAGTTCCCGACGCCGGCCGCATCGCAGGCGGCCGGCATCAGCACTGTCTATCAAGAGGTCAACCTCTGCCCCAACCTGACGGTTGAAGAAAACGTGCTGCTGGGCCGCGAGCCGCGCCGCCGGGGCTCCATTGACTGGAAGGGCGTGCGGTCCCGGACCCGGGAGGTCCTCGCAGAGCTGCACCTGGACCATGTGGATCCCGGTTCCCTGCTGTCCTCGCATTCCATCGCGGTCCAGCAACTCATCGCCATTGCCAGGTCAGTGGAGATCAACGCCAAGGTCCTCATCCTGGATGAGCCAACGTCGAGCCTGGACGCCGATGAAGTCAACCAGCTCTTCCGCGTGATCAGGGACCTCCGTGAGCGCGGCGTCGCGATCTTGTTCGTCTCCCATTTCCTCGAGCAGGTCTACGAGATCTCGGACCGCATGACCGTCCTGCGCAACGGCAAGCTCGTGGGCGAATACATGACCCGGGACCTCTCCCGCATGAACCTCATTTCCAAGATGATCGGCAAGGAGCTGGAAGCACTTGCGGAGCTGGACCATGCCCCTGCCCGGACCCGCGCCAGAACAGGCTCCGGCGTGACGCCCTTCCTTGAGGCGAGCGGAATCGGCAGGAAAGGATCAGTTTCAGATGTGAACCTCTCCATCTACCCCGGCGAGGTCGTTGGCCTCGCCGGTCTGCTGGGAGCGGGCCGGACAGAGATTGCCAGGCTCATCTTCGGCGCCGACAAAGCAGATGAGGGCTCCATAAAGATCAAGGGCGTCGGCCAAAAGGTCCGCTCCCCGCGGGCAGCCATCGATAAGCGGATCGGGTTCTGCTCCGAAGACCGCAAAGAGGAAGGCCTTATCGGCGACCTCTCGGTCCGCGACAATCTCGTGCTGGCCATGCAGGCCAGCAAAGGCTGGGCGCGCCGCGTCCCCCGCCGCATCCAGGACGAGCTGGTGGCCGAATACATCGCCACGCTCGATATCCGGCCGGCAAACCCCGATGCGCTCATCCGCAACCTCAGCGGCGGGAACCAGCAGAAGGTTCTTCTCGCCCGCTGGCTGGTCACCTCCCCCGAACTGCTGATCCTTGATGAGCCAACCAGGGGAATCGACATCGGGGCGAAGACCCAGATCCAAAAGCTTGTCAACAGCTTGGCGACCGAAGGGATGTCCATCCTCTTCATCTCCTCGGAGCTCGAAGAGGTCCTACGCCTGAGCGACCGAGTCGCCGTCATCAAGGACAGGAAAATGGTCGCCGAAATCAAGAATGACGACGTTTCAGTGGAAGACGTCATGACGGTCATCGCCGGAGGTACGCAATGAAATCCCTTCTGAAAAACCGGCTGGCGTGGCCGGTGATAGCACTGGCTGCTTTGCTGCTGCTGAACCAGATCTTCCGGCCCGACTTCCTGGCGCTGAGAATGCAGGACGGCCATCTCTACGGCAGCCTCATCGACATCATGCGCAATGGCGCCCCCACCATCCTCATTGCCCTGGGTATGACGCTGGTCATCGCCGCGCGGGGCATTGACCTTTCGGTCGGCGCGATTGTGGCAATCGCCGGCGCAGGATCGTGCGCGTACATCGCAGCTTCCCCGGAGCCTGCCTCTCCGGTAACGGCAGCCATGGCCGTTCTCATCGCCGTGCTGGCCGGTCTTCTCCTGGGCGTGTGGAACGGGTTCCTGGTCTCGACGATCGGTGTGCAGCCGATCATCGCCACCCTCGTGCTGATGACCGCCGGAAGGGGGATCGCCCAGCTCATCACCGACGGCCAGATCATCTCGGTATCGAATGACCATTACAAGGCAATCGGGGCCGGATACCTGTTCACCCTTCCGGTCTCCATCCTGATCACCGCGGCGGTCTTCACTCTGGCGACCGTCCTCACCCGGCGCACGGCTCTGGGAACCCTCATTGAAGCCGTGGGCATCAACCCGGTGGCCAGCCGCCTGGCCGGGCTCCGCTCGCGGAACATCATCTGGATCGTCTACATCTTCAGCGCGTTCTGCGCCGCGATCGCAGGCCTCATGATCAGTTCCAATGTCACCGCAGCCGACGCGAACAATGCCGGTCTTTACATTGAAATGGACGCCATCCTTGCCGTGGTCATCGGCGGTACGTCACTCGCCGGCGGGCGGTACACCCTGGTGGGGACCGTCGTCGGGGCCTTCATCATCCAGACCCTCACCACCACCGTCTACACCCTCGGAATCCCGCCGGAAGTGACGCTGGTCTTCAAGGCCCTGGTGGTCCTCACCGTCTGCCTCCTGCAGGCACCCAAGGCACGGAACCTCCTGAGGAGCCTCAAAGCTGCACCCAAGCCGGCCGCCAAAGAAGCCGCAAAGGAAAAGGTCGCCATCTAATGTCCCCCCTGAGCACTCTGACGCCCCTTGCCGTCAAGGAAAAGTCACCTGTCCGCAACCGGATCCGCGGCGGTGCCCGCTACGCACCTACCCTTGCGACCCTGGGTCTCTTCATCGCCATGTTCGCTGTGGGTGCGGGAATGTACCCGAGCTTCCTCTCCGGCCAGGTGTTCCTGAACCTCTTCATCGACAACACGTTCCTGATCGTGCTCGCCGTCGGCATGACGTTCGTGATCCTGACAGGAGGCATCGACCTTTCCGTCGGAGCCGTCGTCGCACTGTCGATGATGGTCAGTGCAACGCTCCTCCAGCAGGGCTGGAATCCGGCCGCCGTCGTCTTCCTGGTCCTGCTCATTGGCGGCGGGCTGGGCCTCCTTATGGGGCTGATCATCCAGTACTTTGACATCCAGCCCTTCATTGTCACCCTCGCCGGCATGTTCCTCGCCCGCGGCCTCTGCTACGTCATCAGCCTCGACTCGATCCCTGTCACTGAGGGGTTCTTCACGGCCATGGCGCAGGCCCAGATCCCGCTTCCGGGGGACCTCTTCGTCTCCCCGGGCGTGCTCCTGGCGCTCGGGATCGTTGCCGCAGCCTTCTACATCCTCCACCACACGCGCTTTGGCCGGACCGTCTACGCCATTGGCGGCAATGAGCACTCAGCAATGCTCATGGGCCTGCCCGTGACGAAGACCAAGGTCCTGGTCTACGCCCTGAGCGGCTTCTGCTCAGCCATCGCCGGAATCCTGTTCTCCTTCTACAGCCTCTCCGGCTACAGCCTGGCAGCCCAAGGCATGGAACTCGATGCCATCGCCGCAGTCGTCATCGGCGGCACCCTGCTGACGGGCGGAACGGGCTACGTCCTTGGGTCCGTCGTGGGAGTGCTCGTGCTCGGGATTGTCCAGACCTTCATCGCCTACGACGGAACCCTCAGTTCCTGGTGGACAAAGATCGTTATCGGCGCCCTGCTCCTGGTCTTCATCCTGCTGCAGCGGCTCTTCGCCAGGAAGACCGCCTAAGCGGCCCTGCACAAGCCTTCACACCCTGCCCACCCGTTCCCAACCGCTTCATCCGCTCCGACACCGTTTCACAGATCCCGAAGCCCCGGCCCGGGAGCTTGCACACGCAATGCCGCAAGCCCCGCCAGCCCGGTGCTTCATCAATGAGCCCCTTCTCCGCTGCCGCGCGATGCCGCGATGTCTTCGGTGTTACGGCCGCGCGCCCAGGCGTCGAAGGGAATCCAGGAAGGACGCTTTCAGCATGAATGTTCCCCTCAACCGGCAGTTTTCGGGCGACCGGCAGTTTTCGCGCCGCCTGTTCCTCGGCTCCGGAACTGCAGCAGCCGCCATCGCGATAGTGACCGGGACCGGCGCCGGGACCCTGGTGGCGGCCGCTGCGGCCGCCGCCCGCAGCGACTCAGCGCCGGTCATCAACCCCATCGTGCCGCAGCGAGCGGACCCGTGGCTCATGAAGCACACCGACGGAAAGTACTACTTCACCGGTTCCGTGCCCGAATACGACCGGATCATCCTCCGTTCCTCCTCCACCATCGCAGGGCTGGGCAGCTCCGCGGAGGCTGTGGTGTGGACCCGGCCTGCCACCGGGACGATGGGAGGATACATCTGGGCACCCGAGCTGCATCACTTTGATGGGAAATGGCACATCTACTTCGCCGCCGGCGACAGCGACGACGTCTTCCGGGTGCGGATCTACGTGATCTCCACGGCCGCTGCAGATCCGACCACCGCCGTGTGGGAACCCCCGGTCCGGGTCTACACGCATGCCGACACCTTCTCCCTGGATGCCACCACATTTGAGCACGCCGGTACGCGGTACCTGATCTGGGCCCAGAGCGACACAGGCGTGAATTCAAGCCTGTTCATCGCCTCGATGTCGTCCCCCTCCACTCTGGCCAGCGCTCCGGTCCGCATCGCGGTGCCCACGCTGGAGTGGGAGACCCGGGGGTACAAGGTCAACGAAGGGGCGGCGGTCATTAGACGGAACGGCCGGATCTTCGTGACCTTCTCCGCCAGCGCTACGGACGCCAACTACTGCATGGGCCTCCTCACCGCAGATGAAAACGCGGATCTGCTCAACGCGGCCTCCTGGACCAAAACCCCGACGCCGGTATTCGTTACATCGGAGGGGTCAAAGCAGTACGGGCCGGGGCATAACTCATTCACGGTCGATGAAGCGGGCAATGACGTGCTCGTGTACCATGCCAGGTCTTATCGCAACCCGATCGGCAACCCCCTCTTTGATCCCAACAGGCATGCACGCGTTCAGCGGCTGTACTGGAAGGCAGATGGAATCCCCGATTTCGGTGTACCCGTCGGGGACGGCGAGCTGCCGGTGCGCATGCAATCTGCAGCCGCCCCGGGCAGCTACCTGGTCCATGACGGCACCACCGTCACGGCCTCGTCCGCACCAACGCTGGCAGCATCCCAGTTCCGCCTCGCCCCCGGCTACGCCAAGAAAAACTCCGTCGTCATCGAACCAATCTTGACGAAGGGTCGTTACCTCCGGATCCAGGGCTCAACCGTCGCGATCGCTTCCACGGAGGGATCGTCGTCGGCGTTCATCCGGCGGGCTGGCCTGTCTGATCCGGCCGGAGCCTCCTTCGAGTCGGTCGACCTTCCCGGCTCCTACCTGGTGCTCCGGCAAGGCATCCTGACTCTGGCCAAAGCCGGCAAGAGCGACAGAGCCGCAGCCACTTTCCTTCTGAGCTCATAGCCGCAGGGCTGTCAGTAACTTCCCCGCAGGGCCCGGCACGCTTCCGCTGCCGGGCCCTGCGTGTCCCTCCCCGAGTTCAGCGTGCCCCATTCACTGGGCAAGTATTCATTGGCCAACGGAAGGCGGAGCGGTTGTGGAGCGGACCACGAGCTTCGGATTAACGACTGACGATGCACCGGAGTGGCCATTGGCCATATCGAAGAGCAGCATCTGCATGCAGCGGGCTCCGAGTTCCTTAAAACCTTGGTTAACCGTGGTCAGGGGCGGGACGAAATAGGCTGCCTCGGGCTGGTCGTCGTAGCCCACCACGCTGATGTCCTGCGGGACGCGCAGGCCGGCTTCGCTAAAGGCACGCAGGGCTCCAAGCGCCATCTGGTCATTCGCCGCGAACAAGGCCGTGACACTGCCGGCGTCCGCGAGTTCAAGCCCGGCGCGGTATCCGCTTTCGGCACTCCAGTCACCCCGGATCAGCACGGAGTCGGCCAGTCCTGCCTGCGCGAGGGTACGCTGCCAGCCGTCAATGCGGGCCGCGGCGTCAATCCAGTCGGGCGGGCCGGAAACGTGGGCGATGGCTGCATGCCCAAGGTCCACCAGGTGCTGCACGGCGAGGCTGGCGCCCATCCGCTGGTTCACCGCGGCGACACTTAGCCGCTCGTCCACGCCGAAGCCCACCGCAACCAACGGGACAGCCATGCTGATGGTGCTCAGCGACTCGAACATGGTCTCGTGCGGCACGATAACGACGATGCCGTCCACCGACTGCATCATGAAGTATTCGAGGGCATCCTTGATCGCCGCCGGTGTGACTTCACTGAGGCTGGCCATGCTGACGAAATAGCCTTTGTCGCGGGCTGCCTGCTCCACTCCAAGGAGCGTATTGGCCGGACCGTAATGGGACATGTCGCTTCCCAGGACGCCAATTGTCTGGGACCGCCGGGTGACCAGACTGCGAGCTGCGGTATTCCGCCGGTAGCCCAGTTCCGCGATGGCTTTCTCGACGCGCTCCCGCGTTTGTGGGCTCACGTTCGGGTGGGCGTTGAGGACCCGCGAGACAGTCTGGTGTGAAACGCCGGCCAGTTTGGCCACGTCCTCCATGACGGGAGGACGGCTGATTTCAGATCCTACAGACATCCCTCTCCCGACGTTAGCGCTAACATTCAGCGTACCAGCTGTTGCCCCATAAGGCAGGGGGAACGCGGGACGACTCCGGCCCTGATTAGGCGGGAGCGGAGGTGCTGCCCCGTACCACCAGCTCGGGCTCCACCACCGTGACGCTGCCGCCTTCGCCATCCCTCATGGCGGTCAGCATGAGATCCATGCACCGCCGGCCGAGCTCCTCGAAATCCTGGCGGACCGTGGTCAGCGGCGGGATGAAGTAGCCCGATTCAGGCTGGTCGTCGAAACCCACCACGGAAACGTCGTCGGGCACCCGGACACCGGCCTCGTTGAAAGCGCGCAGCAGGCCGAGCGCCATCTGGTCGTTGCCCACGAAAATCGCCGTGGCGGCCCGCTCCGCGGCGAGCTTCCGGCCGATCTCATAACCGCTGCCGGCGCTCCAGTCGCCCTCCATCAGGAGATCGTCGTCCAGGCCGGCGGCACGCAGGGTGTCGCTCCAGCCCTCGGCCCTCGCCACCGCATCGATCCAGTCCTGCGGCCCCGCTATGTGCCCGATCCTCCGGTGCCCCTGTTCAACCAAATGCCCGACGGCGAGCTCCGCCCCCCGTTTCTGGTCCACCATAGCGCTGCTCACCGACTCATTTCCCAGCGAGCCCACCACCACCACCGGAGCACCGGGGTTCAGTTCGGCGAGGGCAAGCAGCGTCTCGGAATGCGGGACGATCACCACGATGCCGTCCACCGACTGGTCCATGAAGTGCCGGACAGCATCAAAGATCGCCTCGCGGCTGACTGATCTCAGGGCCGCGATGCTGACGAAATAGCCCGCATCCCGGGCGGCCTGTTCGACACCCAGCAGCGTGTTGGCCGGGCCGTACTGGGAAAGTTCGCTGCCGAGGACGCCGATCGTCTGGGAACGCCGGGTGACCAGACTCCGCGCCGCCGTGTTGCGCCGGTATCCCAGCTCGGCGATGGCCGCTTCGACCCGCTCGCGCGTGGCCTTGCTGACGTTCGGATGATTGTTGATCACGCGGGACACGGTCTGGTGTGAGACCCCGGCGCGCTCGGCCACGTCCTCAAGCCGCGGCAGCCGCGCGTTGCTTTTAGTCATGGTGTTATTCTGCGCGACTCGGCGCATAACCACGAATAGGCGTTTGCCGAGGTCCCAGGAGTCGGCTAACAAAAAGTCCCCGGTTCCCTGTTGCCAGGAAACCGGGGACTTTCCACTCTTCGCTAAAAGAGTGGGCCCTGTGGGGCTCGAACCCACGACCCACGGATTAAAAGTCCGATGCTCTACCAACTGAGCTAAAGGCCCAAACCGACTCTGCAACCCCGCACGCGATACATGCGCGACGCATATCAGTTCCAGTCCATTTCTGGACGTTTAATACTGTACCGCAGTCAGCGGTGCCTTACCGACCGGAACCGGCTGACGGCGTCGTTCGCCTCATTCGATGCGCCGGCAGGGTGCTTACCCGCCCCAGTGCCCCAAACTGCATGCTCGATTCCCTTGCGGCACAGGAGTAGCGTGGGGAGCATGAGCGAGAAAGCAGGAACCAGCGGTTCGGGCGGGGCTGGGCGGCACCACAAACCGAAGCCTTTTGCGCCCATTGATTTTGAGCCCTTCGCGGGCGGCGCGGATCCGGCACGGATCTCCGAAGCGGCCCATCTGGCCGCCCAGGCACTCGTGCGACACGGCCGCGACAGCGACGATCCCGTCATCACCAGACGCCTCGTCAAGCTCGCCGACGAGCAGGGCCTCGACGCCATCGCCGAGATGTGGGCCGAAAGCCCTGCACGTTCACTCCCCGGCGCCCTGTGGCGGTTGTACGCCCTGCGCGCGGCGACGGTCCAAGACCCGGAACGCATCTCGGTCTACTTCAAGGCCGGCAGGGACACGGCACAGGTCTCCAACGTCGTCGCCGGAGCGGCCGAACCGCCGGGCGCCGACGAAATGAGGACCATGGCGGACGCCATTTTGTCCGGCGCCTTCGACGGCGACTTCGATGTCGCGCTGGAGCGCTCGGCCGCCTTCTGCCGCGTCGTCGCCCTCGGACAGGCCACGCTCGCCGACGGCGCCGACCTGAGCAATGAGGTCCATGCCCGCAAGCTGACGAGGAACTCGCACCTGTTGGTCAAGACCGCCGAAGACCTCGAACATGCCGCTAACGCCTGGCGGCTGGGCGAGCTCGACTGACCTATCAGGCCGGATCTGTCAATGTTGACTTGGTCCCGCCAAAGTAGAACACTGAAACTGGTGCCGAACCGCGAAACCCCCGGGCTTCAACATTTAGCCGCCTAGAGCGGCCTACCGCCGAGAGGCGTATCCGGTTCGGCACCATTTTCATGCCCGGATGCACCTCCCGGTAAAGTACTACTAGCTGCGGGCCGGGCGTCATGTCCCCGGGACCGCGGTGCCCGCCCTGACGATCCTCCGGAGACCGGTACTGATGAAGCTGCGCCTTTTTCCCCAGGAGTCCGCGGGGCTGGCCCTCCTCTCCCAGTTGGCCCGGCAGATCGTCCTGGCCAGCGCCACCATGGCGGAGATCCTGGGCGCGCCGGCCGCCGAACATGACCGGCTGGTGGAGGTCATGCATGACCACGAGGCCAAGTCCGCTGAGCTGCATTTTGCCCTGCTGACCCACATGCGGACGAGCTTCATTAATCCCCTTCCGCGCGAGGACATGTACGGGCTGTCCCTCCAGCTCAACGAGGCAATCGAGAAGCTGGACGCCGCCGCTGAACTGGTGGCTCTCTACAAGCTGGACCGGCTTCCCAAGCGGGCCGCGGACCAGCTGGAGATCATCAGCCGCCAGGCCGAGCTCACCGAGGATGCCATGCGCAGGCTGAACGACTTGGACGAACTGGAGGACTACTGGATCGAGATCGTGCGCCTGGCCAAGCGCGCGGAACGGACGCACAGGGTGTGGGTCGCGGACATGCTCAAGGACATGAAGTCCACGCAGTACGCCCGGAACAGGGACATCGCGAACCAACTCGTGGACGTCACCAAGAACATGCGACGCATCGCGACCCAGGTAGGCAGCATCATCGTCAAGGAATCATGACGTGACGCCGTTCATCTTCGCCTTGGTGGTGCTCCTTGCCGCCGCGTTTGCGTTCATTAATGGCTTCAGGGATGTGTCCAACTCCGTGGCGCTGGCTGTCCGGAACCGAGCCCTCACGCCAACTGTCGCCGTACTGCTGGCCGCGATCTTCAACTTCATCGGCGCCCTCCTCAGTTCCGGCTTTGCCGTGGCTGTCAGCCAGAGCTGGGTCACCCTGCCGCAGGGTGACAGCGGGCTCACTATCCTCGTAGCCGGGCTGGCGAGCGCCTGCCTTTGGGGCCTGCTTCTCTGGTGGCGGGGCATCCCCTCTTCCTCCACCCATGCACTCGTGGGCGGACTGGCCGGGGCGGGAACCGCCAGCGTCCTGGTGGGCGGGAATGCGGTGGGCGGCGTGGACCAGTCGCTCCTGTTCCAGGTTGTCCTGCCCCTGGCCCTCTCCCCCGTCATCGCGTTCGTCGGCGCCTACCTGCTGGTATTTCCCATGACCTGGGCTGCCCGCTACACGCAGCCGAACGTCGTCAATAAGCGCTTCCGGGCGGCCCAGTCGGTCGCTGCCGGGGCTGTCGCTTTCGGCCACGGCCTGCAGGACGGCCAGCGCGTCGGCGCGGTGCTCCTGCTTGCTCTCCTCGCGGCAGGCTACGGCGACGGCGGCTCCGTCCCGTGGTGGGTGGCGATGCTTTCGGCCGTGATGATCACCGTGGGGACTCTCTTCGGCGGCTGGCGCATCTCCCATACTCTGGGGTACCGCCTGATCCGGATTGATCCGCTCCGGGGTGTGGTGGCCCAGACCTTCAGCGCGTTTCTGCTCTTCATCGGGGCCATCGGTCTGCACTGGCCTATGTCCACCACCCACACCGTGACCTCGGGCGTGCTGGGTGCTGGGGAGAACCAGCATGACTCCGGTACCCACCGGGTACTCGTGCGGAACGTCCTGTCGCTGTGGGTCCTGACGCCCATTGCCACGGCCGCCGCAGCCTTTGTGCTGGCCCTCGCGCTTTCCCCGCTGAACGGGGCATAAAACCAGCATCGATTGCTCCGTAGCTGCCCTTTTGAGCGCTCATTAGGGCAGTTACGGAGCAACCGATGGGTGTTTTGAGGGTGTCCTATCCGAAGCGGCCGGAGACGTAGTCTTCCGTGGCCTTCTGTGTGGGATTGCTGAAGATGGTGTGGGTGTCGCCGACTTCGATCAGTTTGCCGGGCTTGCCGGTGCCGGCGATGTTGAAGAACGCCGTCCTGTCCGAAACACGCGCTGCCTGCTGCATGTTGTGCGTCACGATCACCACTGTGTACTGATCCTTGAGGTCGTTGATCAGATCCTCGATGGCCAGGGTGGAGATCGGGTCCAGCGCGGAGCACGGCTCATCCATGAGGATCACCTGCGGCTCCACCGCAATCGCGCGGGCGATGCACAGGCGCTGCTGCTGGCCGCCGGACAGGCCCGAGCCGGGCTTATCCAGCCGGTCCTTGACTTCGTTCCAAAGGTTGGCGCCCTGCAGGGAGCGTTCCACCAGGGCATCAGCCTCGCCCTTGGAGATCTTCTGGTTGTTCAGCTTCACGCCAGCCAGCACATTGTCCCGGATGGACATCGTGGGGAACGGGTTGGGCCGCTGGAAGACCATGCCGATCTGGGAGCGAACGGTGACGGGGTCCACGCCGGGTCCGTACAGGTTGTCGCCGTCGAGCAGCACTTCGCCCTCGACACGGGCACCGGGCAGGACCTCGTGCATGCGGTTGATGGTCCGCAGGAAGGTGGACTTGCCGCAGCCGGAGGGGCCGATGAACGCTGTGACGGACTTGGCCTCGATGTTGATGCTGACGTCTTCGACGGCCAGGAAGTTGCCGTAGTAGACGTTCAGGTCTTTGACGTCGATGCGCTTGGACATGATGTTCCTTTAACTTGCTTGTATGGATTGAAGTCTAAGTCCCCGCGGCCGCTGGGGAAACGGGCCGGGAACCGGACGCCCTGGCACCTGACGGCCTTTAGCGGCCGGTCTTTGGCGCGAAGACCCTGGCAATCAGGCGGGCTCCGAGGTTGAGCAGCATCACGAGGACGATGAGCACGAGGGCGGCGCCCCAGGCCCGCTGGTTAGAGGGGTCAGGGTTGGACGGCGAGGTGGGGTTCAGAATCTGCGTGTAGATGAACGTGGGCAGGGAGGCCATCCAGCCGCTGAACACGTTGTTGTTGATGCTCGTGGCGAAGCCGGCGGTTACCAGGATCGGCGCGGTTTCGCCGATCACGCGGGCAATCGCCAGGGTGACGCCCGACGCGATGCCGGAGATCGCCGTCGGAATGACCACCTTGAGGATGGTCCGCCATTTGCGTACGCCCAGGGCGTAGGATGCTTCGCGGAGCTCGTTGGGCACGATCTTGAGCATCTCCTCGCTGGAGCGGACCACCACCGGGATCATCAGCACGGACAGCGCGACGGCGGCAACGGCACCGGTTTTGGTGCCCGGACCCACAACGGCGAAGAAGAACGCTGCGGCGAAGAGGCCCGCCACGATGGACGGGATACCGGTCATGACGTCCACAAAAAAGGTGATGGCACGGGCGATCGGGCGGTCGTGGCCGTACTCCACGAGGTACACGGCTGTCAGCAGGCCCACGGGCACAGAAATGACGGTGGCCAGGAGGGTGATCTCAAGCGTGCCGAGGAGCGCGTGGTAGATGCCGCCGAGAACGGGTGAGCCTTCTTCCGCAGCCCTGTTGTCGAAGACGCCAGTGACGCCGTTCATGGACGTGGTCAGGAATCTGGGAGTGATGATGCCAGGAATGCCGTTGACCATGACGGTCCAGATGACGGAGATGAGCGGGAGGAGCGCAACCAGGAAGGACCCCACCACGAGGCAGGTGGCCAGCTTGTCCTTGGCCTTGCGCGATCCTTCAACCGCGGCGCTCCAGCCCACCAGGCCGGCGGCGAAGAGGATGGCGGAGACGATCCCCCACCCGAAGGCGTTGAAGCCGATCAGCGCAAGGATGGCCGCGCCGAGGACCAGTGCAATGGCCAGCACGACATATGGGGCAAATTTGGGCAGCTGGCCCTTGGTGAGTGCGGACCGCTTGCGGACCGGGGTCAGGGTGGGGGTCATTTAGTTTGCTCCCGAGAATTCTTTGTGCCGGCTGATGATCCACCGGGCGACCATGTTGACGCCCAGCGTGATCACGAACAGGATCAGGCCGGCGGCGATCAGGGTGTTCACCTTGAGGCCGCCCGCCTCAGGGAAGTTCAGCGCGATTTCGGCGGCGATGGTCTGGTTGCCGGACTGGATCAAGCTGGCGGTGAGGGCGCCGGAGGACAGCACGAGCGCCACTGCCATCGTCTCGCCAAGCGCGCGGCCGAGGCCCAGCATGACGGCGCTGATGATGCCGGGGCGGGCGAAGGGCAGAACGGACATCTTGATCATTTCCCAGCGCGTTGCACCTAGGGCGAGGGCGGCTTCCTCGTGCAGTTTGGGGGTCTGCAGGAAGATCTCGCGGGACAGGGACGTGATGATGGGCAGCACCATGACGGAAAGGACTATGCCTGCCGTCAGGATGGTCTTGCCGGTGGCGGAGGCCGGGCCCTGGAAGATGGGGAGCCAGCCCATATTGTCGGCGAGCCAGTCGTACGCCGGCGAAATTTCCCTGGCCAGGAACGCAGCACCCCAGGCGCCGTAGATGACTGAGGGGATGGCAGCGAGGAGGTCGATCACGTAGCCAAGGCCGGACGCCAGGCTGCGCGGGGCGTAGTGCGAGATGAAGAGCGCAACACCGATCGACACGGGCGTGGCGATGACCAGCGCGATGATGGCGGCGATGAGGGTACCCACCACGATCGGCCAGATGTACGCGAAAAAGCCCTTCCCGCCCTGGATGTCCTCTGCCGGGGCGGTGAACGCCGGAATTGCCTGGATGACGAGGAACAGCGCAACGCCGAACAGCACGGCAAGGATCAGGCACCCTGCTGCCAGGGCGGCTCCAGAGAAGACTTTGTCCCCGGCACGTCCTGCGCCTCGGGACTTGGTCAGGGAGGTGGTGGTCATACCTGGCCCTTCGGTGTTGATGGTGCGGAATTGCGGAACATGACGAGAATGCTCTTTACACGCCTAGTTCCCCGCTCCGCCCGAAGGCAGAACGGGGAACCTCAGCGATCAGTACAACTTTACGACTTGACCTTGATGGACTCGATGGCCTTGGTGGCCTTCTCCGTCAGGGCAGCGGACAGCGGAGCCGATTTGGCTGACTCTGCGGCAGCCTTCTGGCCCTCTTCGGAAACGACGTACTTCTCGAAGGCCTTGACCAGGTCTACGGTTTCCTGCTTGTCATAGGTGGAGCAGACGATGTGGTACGAAACCAGGACGATCGGGTACGCGCCAGACTCGGTGGTGGTGCGGTCGAGCTTGATGGCGCTGTCATTCTCGGCGCGGCCTTCGACCGGCTTGCCGGCGTCCACAGCCTTGGCAGCGGCTTCCGGGGAGATCTTGACGAACTCGGAACCGACCTTGATCTGGGCGATGCCCAGCTTGCCGCCAACAGCGGAGTCATCGGCGTAAGTCACGGCACCCGGGGTGTCGCTGACGGTCTTGACGACGCCGGACGTGCCCTTGGCGTTCTCGCCCTTGAGCGAGGCCGGCCAGATGCCGTCGGCCTTGTCCTTCCAGATCTCGGGAGCGGCATCGGCCAGGTACTCGGTGAAGTTCTTGGTGGTGCCGGAATCGTCAGAGCGGCTCACAGGGGTGACCTTCAGGTCCGGAAGCTTGGCGTCCGGGTTCAGGGCAGCAATTGCGGGGTCGTTCCACTTGGCGATCTCGCCGCGGAAAATCTTGGCAGCCGTGGGCGCATCAAGGTTGAGCTCAGTGACGTCCGGCACGTTGAACGCGATGGCGATCGGCGAGATGTAGACGGGGATGTCAATGGCCCCCTCAGTGCCGCACAGTTCCTTGGACTTGGCGACTTCCTCATCCTTCAGGAAAGCATCGGATCCGGCGAACTGGGCGGAGCCGTCCAGGATAGCCTTGCGGCCTGCACCGGAACCATCCGGTGAGTACTGGATGGTGGCACCCTGGTTCGCGGTGGCGAAGTTGGTCTTCCACACGTCCATGGCGGCAGCCTGAGCTGTGGATCCGATTCCGGTGAGGGTTCCGGTGACCTTGGTGCCGGTGGCCTGGGCGCCGGTCGGGGAATTCGTGACGTTATCTGACCCACAGGCGGTAAGCGTGAGTGCGCCAGCGGCGATGACAGCGATAGCCGCGTGGCGGCCGAAGCGGAGTGCCTTCACTAGGTTTGTACCCCTTCCAGGGTTTTTGATGCGACCCGGACCGGAGGCGTCCGGACAGTGGAATGCGTACGTTTTGTACCTTGACTCAATTTATGGGCCCCAGGTAAAGAGTGTTGGGGTCCAAGATGAACGGAAGATTAACGACGGCGGCATATTGGTTTACAGATGCAGGGTCCCCATTGCATTGACGGCCCCGCAGTCGTAGGCGGCACAGTCATCGGGGTTCGCATTGGCAGGCGTTCAGTGTCCAGGCTTCAGCGAAGGCTCAGTATGGCACGATGTGCCCTATGGAGACCCCCGGAAACCTGGACGCCCACCGCCTGGACGGTGGGCCGCCGTCGGACGCCGACATCGAGCTGTACCGCCGGCTGAGCGGTGACATCGCCGCCGGCGTCGCCGTTGTCTCCACGTCCCTGCGCAACCGCGACTATGCAGCGACCGTGAGCGGTTTCCTCTCCGTCTCCTATGATCCGCCGACGATGCTGGTCAGCCTCTATGCGGAATCACGCATCGGCCAGGCAGTGGAGGAAGCGGGCACCTGGGCCTTGAGCCTGCTGTCCGGCAAGCATCAGGGGGCAGCGAACTGGCTGGCCAGCCCGGCGACGCCGCTGCATGGATTGCTTACTCAGGTCCCCTACCGCCGCGGTCCGGCCACAGGATCGGCGATCCTCGACGGCGCGCTCGCCTACTTCGAACTGCGGACCGTTGCCATCCATCCGGCCGCCACGCACCTGATCGTCGTGGGTGAGGTCCTGGCCATGGGCAGCGATGCTGCGCCCGGAGAAGCCGCGGACCCGCTGATCCATTTTGGCTCCGGCTACCACCGCTTGGCGCCGTAGCTGCCGGGCGACTGCGCCCTAGACTTCGAAGTGGGTCAACAAACACTGATTGAGGAGTAGGAAATGGTTCCTGAAATCAACATCTGGGCTGTCTTGGTGGCCACGCTGTCCACCATGGTCGTCGGCTCACTCTGGTACACGCCCAAGGTCTTTGGCAACTACTGGATGCGCACCGCCAAAGTCACGCCGAGCGGTGAAGGAAAGGATGCCGTGCGGCCGATTCTGATCACACTCGTCGTCAGCTTCGTCAGCGCTCTGGTTCTTGCCGGTTCAGTAGCCATCGCCCAGGAGTTTTATGGGGGCGGCTTCCTGGCGAACTCAATGATTACCGCCGTCATCCTCTGGGCCGGATTCACTGCGGCCCGCTTCATCACGCACGATGCATTTGAGGGCCGGCCAGCCGGACTCACCCTGCTGAACTGTTCCCATGAACTCGTGACCTATCTGGTCATGGCCCTCGTTATCGGCCTGTTCGGCATCTAATCGCGAAGTTCGAAGCGCCAACGTGCAGCTAATGCCCGCAAATCTCCATTTTGCGGGCATTATGTGCCAGTTCGCGCCTCGTGCCGCAGGGCTGGAAGTGTACGTTCGCGCTGGCCGCGGGTCCGCAGCCGGGCCACCAGCGTTGCGGCGAGGAACGCCGTCGTCATTTCCAACGCAATGACCAACAGCAGGACGACGGCGTCGGACTCCCCCGTGCCGCCCGCAGACTCTGCCAGGGCGCCCGCAGACTCTGCCAGGCCGCCCGCGGCCGGCGCTCCATGGCTGTGTGTGGAGCGGCCGGCCGCCAACAGCACGAATGCATGGACCGCCGTCATCGTCACGGCTGAGGCCATGACCCGCTGAAGCGCGGCGACGCGGCTGTGGCGCCAGATGTGCACGGCGCACGGCAGGCACACGGCAACCATGGCGACCATCAGTGCGTTGAGCCAGGCGGCGTGGTGGTTTCCGACCGCCAACCACAGGTGGGCGAAGCAGGAAGCCGCCGTTACCGCGGCGCAGGCCCGGGAGTG
The DNA here is from genome assembly GCF_018613875.1 of Arthrobacter sp. ISL-28. GTDB lineage: Bacteria > Actinomycetota > Actinomycetes > Actinomycetales > Micrococcaceae > Arthrobacter. Next base: position 23,665 of record NZ_JAGGPJ010000011.1, read on the forward strand.
GAGCCTTGCCGGGGAACTCATGGGTGAAGGGGCGACAGGGCAGTCCGGTCAGCCATGGCAGTGGCCTCCTGCGGCCTGGGCAGAAGCGGGGACATCCAGCACCGGGCTGCGGTCGAAGAACCCCTCGGGCCGCAGCTTGAACCCCACGGTGTCCACGGGCATGATCGGCCAGTCTTCCGGCCGAGGGAAGTGGGTCAGCCCGAAGGTATGCCACACCACGATGTCCTGGCCGTCGATGTCGCGGTCCTGGGCGATGTAGGCAGGCAGGCCTGCGCCGCCGGAGTGCTGGTTGACGAAGTCCCCGGTGGGGTACCGCTCGTCTTCCGCGAACCGGGTGACCCACAGGTCCTTGGTAGCAAACGCCGCACGCCTGGCGATGGACGAATCGGGGTCCGCGAGGAGAGTCGGCTGGCCTTCGGAGTGGAGCTTGTAACCGACAGGTTCGCCCAGGCGGTTCTTCGACTCCGGGTTGGAGATGATCCAGGTCCGGCCGTTGCGGGCGTCAGCCTCACGGACCGCCTCCGACTCGCGGGCCAGCAGTGTCCTCTTCCGGGAAAAGGCATTGCCCCGCTCGTTGCCCTCACCCATTGGCTGCCGGACGACGTCCTCTTCCTCAACCCTGTTGGTGAAGCCGTCGATGGCCATGTCCAGGCGGGCGCTGAACAGATGCTGGTGGTAGGGCGCTCCGAGGCCGGGTGCCAGCTGGGAAATGTTGTCCGAACCGCCTTCGGGGAAGGCGCTGGTGAACACGACGCCGGTGGCCTTCGCCTCGAATTCGATGGTGCCGTCGAGGTAGAGGTACCAGTAGAAGCCGTAATCGTAGTTGCCGATGGTGGTGAAGAAGGAGATGACCAGGCGGCGGTTCCGGCGGGTGTAGTTGATTCCCGACCAGAGGTCGCTGTGCTTGGCGAGGATGCCCCAGTCCTCCTCGTGCATGCAGATGCCGTTGCGGATTTCGCGGGGGTTGCCGAAGGCATCGCTGATGACCGGGCTGAGGTACGTGATGTCGCCCAGGCAGTCGCAGCCCAGTTCGAGGGAGTTGGCGTACTGGCCCACAAGGTATTCGCCGGTGTCGAAGTAGTTCTGCCAGGACCGGATGGGCGACGGATCGCCGTATGGGACGACCATTTCGGCGATCGATGCCCGGTTGATGATGGGGCGCAGCCGGTCCCCGTCCCGGAAGCCGATGTTGTGCAGTATCACTCCCTCGCGGACGTCGAATCCGACGTCGAGGCTCCAGTTTTCCCATTCCACCCGGTTTCCGCCGGTGACGGTGAAGCTGGGACCTTCGGGCTGGGTGATGCTGATGGGCTTTTGCGTTGTGCGGAGCGGACCAGTCAGCTCGGGGTCTGTGTAGTTGCCGTGTTCGGCCGGGACCGGGACGAGGCCGGTGTCGAGCACCTGCGTGACTTCTTTCTTGACCACGTCCACGTAGGCCACGAGCCCGTCCACGGGATGCGCCCAGGCGCTGTCCTCGGGGAACTCCTGCACGAATGCCAGGCCGCGGAGGATCCGGCGGCCTTTCTCCTCCGCGTACTCGAAGACGCCGGCGGACAGTGGGGCAACACGGACTTTGGCGACGTCGAGATTCCGGGCGGCGAGCGCCTTGAGCCACCGCTCGTCGCTCGCAAGAAGTTCCTCCACCACTGCGAACTCCTCCCCCAGGACGGGAAGCTCCCCGGTGACCGCGGTGTCCAGTTCGACGGCGGCAATCACCTCCCGCGTGGATGTCGAGACGGTGACGTCCAAGGGTGCTGCTCCAAAAACGTCGTGGATGAAGATCCTGAACCTGCGGTTTGCTTCCGTCCCCGCATTCCGGTCGGGATCCAGCAGGCCGAGATACGCGATGCGCTTCTCCTGGCCAAGGAGGCCAGCGGAGCGAAGGATGCTCTGCACGTCCGAGATTTCCGTGCTCGTTGCCAAGCGGTATGGGGTGGCTACATCTGCGAGTAAGGGCGTCATGGTTGCCTTCTGTCCGGGACCCTTGGCGGGTCGGGTTTTATTTTCTATACTTGTAGAGAATAAGCGTTTGTAAGATGTGTCACAAGAGGCTTGCGCCGGAAATATGTATTGGGGAGCAGTTGCGTGCCAAAGATTGTTGATCACGACGAGCGCCGGCTGGAGCTGGTTGACGCGACCTGGCGAATTATCGCGCGGCTCGGCATCGAGGGTGCCACCATGCGCGAGATCGCCACGGAAGCAGGGTTCGCTAACGGCGCCCTCAAGCCCTACTTCCCCACCAAGGACACACTGTTGACTTTCGCGTTCAGCCACGTCTTCAACAGGACCAACGAGCGCATCGCGGAGGTCACCGCGGGCAAGGCGGGGATCGCTGCCCTGAGGGCATTTTGCGTCGAGGTGCTGCCCCTGGACGAGGAGCGGATCAACGAGGCGCGCATCGTTATTCCGTTTTGGCAGAAGGCCATCAATGACCCCGGCAAAGCGGCCATCCACCGGGACTCCATGGAGCAATGGCACGCCGCAATCCTGGAGTACCTTGCGCAGGCGAGGAAGAGCGGGGACGTGAGTTCCGCCGTCGACGACAGCACCGTTGCCGGACACTTGCTGAACATGCTGTTGGGCGCCCAGATTGCGGCAGCACTGGCGCCGCACGGACAGGCTGATCTCGGGTTGGCCGAGCAGTTAGAGGCCTTCCTGGCGCTGCTGACCCGGTAGCCGAACTTTTTTCGACGCCTGTTGAAAAAAGGCGTCATCCGGCGTTAACCTGAGATCACTGTGTTTCAGGACACAGTCACCGGGGAACCGCCGTCAGATGGCCACCGTCGTCAGGAACATCCATGCCAGCAGCTACAGTCCGGCCCGCCAGCCAGGAGCTCACCTCCAGCGTTGCCGTTTCGTTCGACCACTGGAAGCACCTCGTCGCGGAATCCTTTGTGCCGCTCGCGGCCCGGACAGCAGACGTGGACGGCTTCCGCGGGCAGATGCGGTCGCGGGTGCTTGACCGCATGTCCGTCGTCGAGGTTACCGCCACCTCCCACGAGGTCCACCGGACCCCGGCACTGATTGCCCAAGCCGGGGAACGATACTTCAAGCTCAACCTCCAGCTGGAAGGGACCGGCCTCCTGATCCAGGACAACCGGGAGGCCCTGCTCCGGCCCGGCGACCTGGCCATTTACGACACCAACCGCCCCTACACCCTTGCCTTCGAGGAGGAGGCTCGGATGATGGTGGTGATGTTCCCGTGCGATGCCCTATCCCTGCCCAGTGACTACGTCGGCCAGCTTGCGGCAGTCAGGATGGCAGGCAGCGCCGGACTCAGCGGGATCGTGGGGCAGTTCATCCGGCAACTGTCCGAAAACCTGGAGGTACTCAGCGGCCCCAGCGGCTCGAGGCTGGCCACCAACGCCCTGGACCTGGTGTCCACCATGCTGCACGCAGAGATGGACATCGTCCCGGACCGGATGAAGCCGCAGGCGCTGCTGGCGGTTTCCGTGCGCGAATACATCGAGGCCAACCTGTCCGACCCCATGCTGTCGCCGGCCAGCATTGCCGCGGCGCACTTCATTTCGACACGTCACCTGCACAACGTCTTCCACGAGTCCGGAACAACGGTGGCCAGCTGGATCAGGAGCCAGCGTCTGGAGGGCGCCCGGCGCGAACTGCGGGATCCCCTGCATGCCGGCAAGTCCGTGGGTGCGGTAGCTGCGGGCTGGGGCTTCCTTGACGCTGCACACTTCAGCCGCACGTTCCGTGACGCCTTCGGGGTTTCGCCCCGGGACTGGCGCCGCGGCGCCTGATCTCCGCGGCCTTAGTCTCCATGGGGCTTAATCTTCGCAGGGCCTTAATCTCCTACCAGCGGATTGTGACTGGCGGACTCCCGACGTCGCAATCCCCGTCCACTAACATTCCATGTCGTGGGAGAAATATTTCATATCGCGAAAAGCGGCCGAGAATCGGCCGCGACAAATAGCTTTGGTCCCCCGGTTTCGCAACCCCCAGGGATTGCACGACGCCCAGGGATTTCGCAACGCCCAGCTCAGGCAGTCAACTGATGGCTTACATCTGTCTGCTGCTCTCGGGGGCAGCGCTGCTGATCAACGGCCTGGCACTGCTGGGGTGCGTTCCTCGCCGGGACTCGGCCGCTATCAGCCTCGTCATCGGCAGCATCCAGCTGGCACTGGGCATCGCCTACCTGGGCGGAACGGCGGACGGCGGAGCGCAATTGCTGTTGGCCAGCACCGGAATGTTCCTGTTCGGCCTGACGTACGTTTACGTGGGACTGGACGTCCTGCTGACCCTGGGTTCCAAGGGGCTGGGGTGGTTCTGCGGCATGGTGGGAGTCATCGGACTGCTGCTCGCAGCGGCGTGGTTCCTCGACGATCCGCTGCTGGCAGTCCTGTGGTTGTGCTGGTCCGTGCTGTGGATGCTTTTCTTCGCATCCATGGCCTTGGGGCTGGAGCGCGTCAACCCCTTCACCGGGTGGGCCCTTGTACTCACGAGCCAGGTAACTGCCACTGTTCCGGCGTTCCTTGGAATCACCGGGCTCTGGCCCTACAGGACGGATGCGGCGGCGCTGGAAGCGGCCCTCGTGGCTGCCCTTTTGGTGCTGGCCGGCATGTTGGCCCGCCGCGGATTTCCTGATCCCCGCCGGGCCAACACCGGTTCGCTCCCCGGTCCAGCCAGGGAGGCTGCACGCTAGGTGACGATGCGCTCCAGCGCGGCAACCCTCTGCCGGCGCTCAGTCAACGCTTCGACAGCCACCCCGATGACAGAGACCACCGGGACCGCCACCAGCAGGGCAACGGCCGTCTCGGCGCTGCCGCCAATGAGCGAGGTGAAGTTGCTGACCACCAGGAACAGAACCCACGCCAGCAGCAGGGCAGCGAGCACTGGCGCAATGAGTGTCTGCCAGAGCTGACCGTCTGGTCGCTCACGGCGGAAGAAGCCGACGACGGCGACTGAGCAGAGAATGTACAGCACCAGGAGTGCCGCCACAGCCAGGCTACTGAACCAGGAGAAGAGGCTCAAGACGGGATCCATGCCCAGGACGGCGAAAGGGGCAACCAGTACGACGGCGGCGGCCGTCTGGATCCAGGCCGCCACGGCCGGCGCGCGATGCCGGTTGGTCCGGGCCACGATGGCGGGCATGGAACCGCGCAGCGCCAGCGAATGCAGGTAGCGGTTAATGCCGTTGTGGAAGGCGATGATGCCGGCCAGAAGTGAGGTGACCAGCAGGATGCCGGTGACGGTGCCTGCCCAGGGGCCGAAGAGCTTCACCATGGGTCCCAGGACAAAGGTGGTGGAGTCCCCTGATTCAAGGGCGGCGCCGGCCGCATCAATGACGTGGGACGGGCCGTAGTAGCTGACAAGCATCCAGGAAATGAAAGAGAAGAACACCGCAATCACGCCGACGGACAGGTAGGTTGCCCGCGCCACGGTGCGATGGGCGTCCTTGGCCTCAGCCGAATAGATGGCGGTGGATTCGAAGCCGAACATGGAGGCCACCGCGAACATGATGGCCACTCCCGGAGCGCCGCTGGCGATGGCTTCCGGTGAGAAGGACGCCGCGATGCTGAGGCCCTCCGGCCCACCGCCGCGGAACAGCACTGTGAAGCCGAACAGCAGCAGTACAGCGACTTCCAGCCCCACCAGGAAAGCCAGCACGCGGGCCCCGAGTTCGATGTTCAGGGACCCGAGCACCTGCACCCCGGCCATGGTGACCAGGGCCAGCAGCCACCAGGGCACGTCCAGGCCAACGGAGGCCAGCAGGCCGGAGAAGGCTGCTCCGTACAGTCCGTACATGGCGGCCTGAACAGTGTTGTAGGCCAGCAGGGCCAGCCAGGCGGCGCCTGCCCCAGTCCTCCTGCCGAAGGCGGCCGTCACGTAGGCGTAGAAGGCGCCATTGGCCTGGATCTTCCGGCTCATGGCTACAAAGCCCACCGCGAAGATCACGATGACGATGCCTACGATCAGGTAGGCGCCCGGAGCGCCGGCGCCGTTGCCGAGTGCTGCCGCCAAGGGGGAAGCGCCGGCGATTCCCGTCAGCGGCGCCTGGGCGGAAAGAACAAAGAACAGGATTCCCAGCACGCCGATGCTGCCGGCGCGGAGCGCGGTTGAATGCTCCTTGGCGGGCGTAGCCTCAGTGGTCCGGGATTCGGAATTCGAAATACTCATTGGATCCTTCTTAACGGTCATGAGCTTTGGGAGGAAGTGATGCTGTCTTGGAGCAAGCAGGCGCAGGGCCGGCTTACTGGCGCAGCGCATCGTGAAATCCAGCATGGCAGGAAGGCTCTGAATCACTTTGTCCAGCAGCGATCAGTTGTTGTACCTCAGCGCAATCGTCCAACGGCTGCGGCACGGTACAGGAGCAAGGGCTCTATGGGACAAGGGCCCTATGGGACAGGGGCAGGGCAGGACAGGGTTTTACAGGACCGAGGGCTCAGCCCGCCAGCAGCGACGCGGCATCAAGGGCGGCTTCCATGCCGCTCTCAATTGCCCCGTCAATAAATCCTCCCCAGCCGTTGGCGATATCCGAGCCGGCAAACAGGACCCGCCCGTGGGCCGCCTGCATCGCAGAGAGGTAGGTCGAAAGAAATCCGGTGCGGTGCATGGGCCAGGTTTCCCCAGACAGCGGGTCGTCCACCCAGTTGTGGCTGGCCACCGCCACCACCTCCGCTCCGGGCACCAGGCGTTCGAGCTGCGCCTGGACGGCGGCCGGATCCTCAACGCCGATCCTTGACGCGTCAGGACCAAACCCGACGGCGATCGTGTCGCCGTCGAGCGTGTACTCGACCTGGAAGAAATTAAGGGGCCAGTCAGCGCCACCGAGCGCCACAAAAGGCGCATGTTCGCCGCGGAGCCTGAACCAGACCTTGGCACCCTTGGCGACCTGGCCCAGGCGTGAGCCTTCGGCCTTTGCAGTCGGCAGGGGCGGCTCGAAGGCCACCGCTTTCAGGGCATGCAGCGGAACCGTGACAATCGCGGTCCTGGCCCGGACAGTCCGGCCGTCCGAACTGCGGATATCAACGAAGCCTGAGTCGTCCGAGATGGTTTCCACGGTAAAGCCATGCTCGATGCTGGCCTTGGAGTCCGCCAGGATTGCGGCAGCCAGGGCGGCTGTTCCGCCGACGATTTTGAACGTGGCGCAAGCTTCGAAGTTGACGGCCCAGTCACCGTTGGTCAGCGCTACCCAGCGAAGAGCCTGGGTCAGGGCCGCGTTTTCCAGCGAACCATTGAAGTTCAGTGTCCAGAATGACTCGAGGATGTCCCGCTGCGGGCCGGACGGAAACTGGTCGCGGATCCGGTCCTGGACCGACACATCGTCGATGGCCTTGAAGTCGTCGCGGGTCAGGGGCCTGAAGGGCTCCGGAAAATACTTGCGGGACTCCTGAACGAACTCACCGTTGGTCTGGCCGATGAGCGCAAGCAACTCGTCTGGCCCACCCTCATGACGGCCGCCGTCCGCCCACCAGAACGCCCGTTCCGGCTCCGGGCTGGGCGTGGTGCCCAGTCCGTAGCGCTTCAACTCCGCCCAGACGTACGGCTGGGTCCAGTGCACCCAGGTGCCGCCGATTTCAAGGTCCCGGCCCAGCCGGTGGTCCAGCCAGGTGCGGCCGCCGATCCGCTCCCGGGCTTCCACGATGTGAACGGAGAACCCCTGGCGGGTGAGTTCCCGTGCTGCTGTCAGGCCGGCGAACCCTGCACCCACCACAATGACGTCAAACGTTTCGCGTTCCATTTCCGCCACCTAGGAGTAGACGAAGAACTCGGTTGTGGGTGCCAGCACGGCCCATTGGGTTTGGGCTCCCTTATTGAAGGAGGCCGAACTTCCCGCGGAAAGGTCGTAGGATTCGCCGCCCTCGACGTCGATCCGGAGATGGCCCTCGAGGATATGGATCGTCTCGTCGGCCTCCATCAGCAGGTCAAAGGGTTCCGGTGCATCGGTAGGGTCCACGTGCCAGTAGCCGCACGCCAGCGCCAGCCGGTCGCCCTCCCCGAATCGGCGGACCCATTGGACCTTTCCGAGTTCGAAGGGCTCATTCTTTTCGGGGTCCAGCGACGACGAGGTGGAAAAGGCAGAGGTTGGTGACATGTGTGGCTCCAGAGGGTGACGGCCGGCGATTCCGGCCAGTGGATAAAAGGGGGGCGCCATGTGATGGGCATCACCCACAGCACAATCTAAGCAAGTGCTTAGTTTTAAGTCAACGGCCGGCGAAAGAACGGCCGGAACTGGCTAGACTCAACACATGACCCCTGCTCCCGCCCGCGCCGGATCCTCGAAGTACGGAACGGGAAGGGAAGCCCTGCTCCGGGCAGCCGTCGATGTGGTGGCCCATAAAGGCCTCCGCGGACTCACCTACAGGGCTGTCGCGGACTCCGCGGGGGTGAACAACACGCTGGTGGCGCATCACTTCGGGTCACGCGATGCGCTCATCACCGCCGCTTTGCAATGGGCCTCCGACCAGTCAATTGCTGTATCCCGGCTGCGGGAGGCCGCCACGGGGGAAAGCACTTTCACTCAGGCATTGCTGGGACTGCTCCTCGAGGACCCTGAGCTTCAGGTGTTCCAGTACGAGATGATCCTGGAATCGCGGCGACGGCCGGAACTGGCCGCGCCCATTGCCGATCTCTATGAAAAATACGTCAGTGCCCTGGCAGAGGGACTGGAGGGTTTTGGCGCCCAGGGTAACGTCCGGGTCCTCGCCCGGTCACTCTTTGCCGCTCTGGACGGCCTGGTGCTCCAGTTTCTGGCAGGCGTGGAGCGGGAGGAGATCGCGGCAGCCCTGGAGGAAGTGCACCAAGTTCTTATCCTCCGCCGGGATGCGGACGGCCACCCAGCAGGCCAACAATCCTGAACTGGTTGGGCGGCTGGGCACATGGCGTGAAAACATACGGATCATGGCCCAGAAAATTGCGTACCAGGGTGAACCGGGCGCCAACTCCAATATCGCGTGCAAACAGATGTTCCCCGAGCTGGACAGCGTGCCCTGCGCCAGCTTCGAGGACGCTTTCGAACTGGTTTCCAGCGGCGAGGCGGACCTGGCCATGATCCCCATCGAGAACTCCATCGCCGGACGCGTGGCTGATATCCATGCCCTGTTGCCGCAGTCAAAGCTGCAGATCGTGGGCGAGTACTTCCTACCCATCCACTTTGACCTGCTGGGCATCCCGGGCAGCACCATCGAGGCCGCCACCGAGGTCCACAGCCACATCCATGCCCTGGGGCAGTGCCGGAAGCTGATCCGCGCCGCCGGCCTCCGCCCGGTCATTGCCGGCGATACGGCAGGGTCCGCCCGTGAAGTGCGCGAGTGGAACGATCCCAGGAAGCTGTCCCTCGCTCCCCCGCTGGCCGCCCAGATCTATGGCCTCGAAGTGCTGGCCTCGCGGGTTGAGGATGACCCGTCCAACACCACCCGTTTTGTGGTCCTGGCCAGGGAAAAGGAACTGCCGGCCCGGGACAATCTGCCCGGACCGGCGGTTACCAGTTTTGTTTTCCGCGTCCGCAACGTCCCGTCCGCCCTCTACAAGGCGCTGGGCGGCTTCGCGACGAACGGAGTGAACATGACCCGGCTGGAAAGCTACATGGTGGGCAACGAGTTTGCCGCCACCATGTTCATGGCCGACGTCGAAGGACACCCGGAGGACCTGCCGCTGAAGCTTGCGCTCGAGGAGCTGGACTTCTTCACCACCGAGGTGCGAATCCTTGGTGTCTACGCCGCCGCCCAGTACAGGACCGATCAGGCAGCCACCAGCTGACCGTCCGGCTCACACAGACGGGGAATGCTCCACCTCGGGGGTTTTCGTGGAATCGCCGGCTTCCAACGGAACACCCTTCGTTTCCTTCACGAGGGAGGCCCCAATGAACGAGATGACGCAGAGAGCCATGATGTAGATCCCTATAGAGCCGGACCAGCCGGTCTCCTTGAGCAGCGCCTCGGCGATGAGCGGCGCGAAAGCCCCGCCGAGGATGGAACCCAAGGCGTAGCCGATTCCGATTCCCGAATAGCGGACGCTGGCCGGGAACATCTCCGCGTACATTGCGGACATGGGTCCGTAGGAGAGCCCCAGACCGACGGTCAGGACGAAAATACCCAACCCGTACGCCCAGATATTGCGGGTGTCCACGAGCAGAAACAGGGGAATCATCCAGGCGAATATGAGGATGTAGCCAGCCTGGAAGGTCCGCACACGGCCGATCCTGTCGGAAAGGGCGCCGCCAAGGAGGGTGAAAATGAGCCACCCGAACGAGGCGAGGAGGGTGGCCAGCAGCACCGGGGATGCTTCCATCTTCAGGGTTTTCTGCGCGTATGACGACAGGAACGCGATAACGAGGTATCCGGCAGCGTTATTGCCGATGAAAATGACCGCCGCCAGCAGGACCTGCTTTTTGTTCGTCCGGAGCAACTGCGTCAGCGGCGTGGCTGACTCCCGCTTGCGCTCCACCATCTGCTTGAACACGGGGCTCTCGGAAACGGCGGCACGGATGAAGTAACCGACCACAATGAGGGCGACTGACAGCAGGAAGGGAACCCGCCAGCCCCATTCAAGGAACTGCTCCGGCGACATGGAGAGCCGGAGGAGGAACAGCACCAGGGTTGCAATGACCATGCCAACGGGCACGCCGATCTGCGGGTAGGCTCCCCAGAAGCCACGCTTGTCGCGAGGTGCATGCTCCACTGCCATCAGCGCGGCACCGCCCCACTCCCCGCCGGCCGAGAAGCCCTGCAGGATCCGCAGGCCCATCAGCAGGATGGGAGCCCAGACCCCGATCTGGGCATACGTCGGGAGGAGTCCGATCAAGGCGGTGGACGCCCCCATCATGACCAGGGTGAAGACGAGCATGGCCTTGCGCCCCACCCGGTCACCGAGCCGTCCTGCGATCACCGCGCCCAGGGGCCGGAAGAAGAAGCTCACACCGATGGTTGCCCATGAGACCAGCTGTGCGAGTCCGGGGCTGTCTGCATCCAGGGGCTGAAAGTAGAGGCTGGCAAAGACGACGCCGGCCGCTTGGGCAAAGATGAAGAAGTCGTACCATTCGATCGTGGTGCCGATCATGGTGCCGGCAACCACCCTGCGGTCCGCCTGGCTCATGCGCTGGCGGACCGGGGGTGCATGCGTGGTCTGAAACGATGACATCAAAACTCCATTGTTTTAGTTGTTGACCAGGGCTGACGGTGTCGTGGCCGAGTGTGTCTTGGCTGAGTGTGCGGTGAGTCCGGCAGGCAGCGCTGCGGATGGAAGCTTCTCCGGCTTCCGGTCCGGCAGGAGGGGTGTAAAGAACGCGGCGAGTTCGGCGGTTGCCGTGAGAGGCAGGACGTTTGCCACGTATTGGTCGGGCCGCACGACCACCACGACGCCGCCGCGGTCCAGGCCGCGCAGGTCGAAGATGTCCGAGGCGGGATCTGTAGCGTAGACCTTCTCGTAGTCCGTGAGCTGGAACGGTCCGACCTTTGGTTTGAACACTGCGGGAACGGCGTTTATGTCGATACTCGTGTGGTCCTGCTGGTAGATCACCTTCACGTCGAACCATGCGTCGGGGTCGGCGCCCTCGGGGGTGGCGGCGAGCGGCGATTCCGGGGAGTTGGCGATCCACTCGGCGAACTGTTCGGTGGGCGAAGCGGTTCCGGCTTGCGGGGTTTGGGGTGTTGCCGGGTCGGCGAAGACATAGATGCGCCAGCGGCCGTCGGCCGTTGCGTGGTGGCCGAGGTGCATGGGGTTGGTGTCGCCTACGCGTACCACGGGCGCGGACTTGAAGCGTTTGCCGATAGTGAAGCCGGTTGCCAGGTGCTGGTGTTCAGGGGCAGCCACCAGTATGGACGGCGAATACTCGGTCATGAACCCGGCCGGGAACTCGGCGGTGCGGACGTAGAAGTCCTCCAGTTCCGAGGGGTCTTCGAATTCCTCGGGCTTCTTGGCCATGAGGGTGGACCACTCTTTGTCGAAGTCGATGAGGTTCTTCGCGACCACCTGCCGCTCTGCGGAGTAGGTGGACAGCAGGGACTGCGGGCTGCGGCCCTCGAGGACGTGGCCGAGCTTCCAGGCCAGGTTGAAGCCGTCCTGCATGGAGACGTTCATGCCCTGGCCGGCTTTGGCGCTGTGCGTGTGGCATGCGTCGCCGGTGATGAAGACCCGCGGTGTGCGGGTGCCGCGCTGCTCCGGCAGGACGTCGTCGAACCGGTCCGTGAGCCGGTGGCCCACCTCATACACGCTGTGCCAGGCGATGTTGCGGACGTCGAGGGTGTAGGGGTGGAGGATCTCGTTGGCCTTGTGGATGATTTCCTCGATGGTGGTGCTGCGCACGGCGCCCTTGTCATGCGGGTCCACCTCACCGAGGTCAACATACATGCGGAAGAGATGGCCGCCTTCGCGCGGGATCAGCAGGATGCTGCCGCCTGTACCGGACTGGATGGCGCATTTGGTGCGGATGTCGGGAAAGTCCGTGACCGCGAGGGCATCCATGACACCCCAGGCGTGGTTGGCCTGGTCTCCGGCGAGCGTGCAGCCGATCGACTCGCGCACCTTGCTGCGTGCGCCGTCGGCGCCGATAACGTACTTGGCACGGACGATGCGCTCGTGCCCTTCGTGGGGGCCGGAGGTGTGGAGCAGGGTCACGGTGACGGGGTACTCGCCCTCGTCCGCGACGCTCAGGGACCGGAACTCCAAGCCGTAGTCGGGTGACATGCGTGTGGGAGAGTTGGCCATGAACTCCGCGAAGTAGTCCAGCACACGCGCCTGGTTAACGATGAGGTGGGGGAACTCGCTGACGCCAGCGGGGTCATCGACGGCGCGGGCGGTCCGGATGATGCGCGAGGGGTCCGCCGGGTCCGGCTTCCAGAACGCCATTTCGGTGATCCGGTACGCCTCGGCGATGATCCGCTCGGCGAAGCCGAAGGCCTGGAAGGTCTCGACGCTCCGGGCCTGGATGCCGTCGGCCTGGCCGATGGCGAGCCTCCCGGCGCGGCGCTCCACGATGCGCGTGGTGACACCTGGGAACTGGGACAATTGCGCGGCGGCAAGCATGCCGGCTGGCCCGGTGCCGACAATCAGCACATCGACCTCGTCCGGAAGCTCTGCGGGACGATCGATGCCGACGCCGGCTGCTGGCTGGACCCGAGGGTCTCCGGATACGTAACCGTGGTGGTGGAACTGCACGGGCTTTCCTCACTTCGCTGTGTGGCTGTTGATCACGATAATCGTGTTCTATATAAGAATTCGAGTTTCTATATTCGAATCCGTGGCCTTTGGTCCAACACTGTACGCCACAGGTGTCGCGGAGGACAAGGGGCTCAGATTGGCTGGAATTTGGGGTTGACGGACGCCGGCGGATGGGTAATAGTGATCGTATACGATTTCGTACTTGATGAGGAGACAGCTTTGGAGCAGGTCAACGGGGACACCCTGGCAGCGGCACGCAAGGTGATCGCAGTGCACATCAACTACCCCAGCCGTGCAGCGCAGCGGGGACGTACTCCCGCCCAGCCGTCCTACTTCCTCAAGCCCTCGTCATCGCTGACTGTGTCCGGCAACACCGTGGAACGTCCGGCCGGGTGCGAACTTCTGGGCTACGAGGGCGAGATCGCCCTGGTCATCGGCAAGGCCGCCCGGCGCGTCAGCATCGAGGACGCCTGGAGCCACGTAGCAGCGATTACCGCGAGCAACGACCTCGGTGTGTACGACCTCCGCTATGCGGACAAGGGTTCCAACCTCCGGTCCAAGGGCGGCGACGGGTTCACTCCGGTGGGCCCGGCGCTGATCCCGGCAGACGCCGTCGACCCCGCCAAACTGCGCATCCGCACCTGGCACAACCGTGAACTTGTCCAGGACGACACCACTCAAGACCTGCTCTTCCCGTTCGCCCGCCTGGTGGCGGACCTGTCGCAACTGCTCAGCCTCGAGGAGGGTGACATCATCCTCACCGGCACCCCCGCAGGCGCCTCAGTCGCCGCACCGGGTGACGTGCTGGAGGTCGAGGTCGGCACCTTGGACGGGACCCTGACCACCGGGCGCTTGGTGACCCGGGTGGAGGAGGGTACGACGCCGTTTGCAGACTTTGGTGCCCGGCCCAAGGTTGATGACCTGCAGCGGGAGGAGGCTTATGGTTCACGCGCGGCGGCAGGCCTGCCGGCCGCCGATGCCGCTTCCGCACTGAGCCCAGAGCTGAAAGCCAAACTGGAGAGCGTCTGCACTGCCACGCTGTCCTCGCAGCTGCGCAAGCGCGGCCTCAACAACGTCAGCATCGACGGCCTCACCTCCACCCGGCCCGAGAAGCGGGTTGTGGGGCTGGCCCGGACGCTGCGCTACGTTCCCAACCGTGAGGATCTCTTCAAGACCCACGGCGGCGGCTTCAACGCCCAGAAACGTGCCATCGATTCGGTCAACGAGGGCGAGATCCTGGTCATGGAAGCCCGCGGCGAGAAGGGCACCGGCACTATCGGTGACATCCTGGCCCTGCGCGCCCAGGTGCGCGGCGCCGCCGCCATCATTACCGACGGCGGGGTCCGCGACTTCTCCACGGTGGCTGCCATGGAGCTGCCCACCTACTACGCCAACCCGCACCCTGCCGTGCTGGGCCGCCGACACATCCCTTGGGACACGGACATCACCATTGCCTGCGGCGGCACCACCGTGCAGCCCGGAGACATCATTGTGGCCGATGCGGACGGCATCCTGGTGATCCCGCCGGCGCTGGCCGAGGAAGTGGCCGACGATTCGATCGTCCAAGAGCGCGAAGAAACCTTCATCGCCGAAATGGTGGAGCAGGGCCACAGCGTCGACGGGCTCTACCCCCTGAACGCCGAATGGCGGGCCAGGTACAACGAATGGGAAGCAGGCAAAGTCAATGACTGAAACGGCAACGGCCGCCGGCCCCACCCCCATTACCGCAGGTACCGGCACCAGTGCCGGCACCGCGTCCACCACGGCCGGCAGCAAGTCCGAGCAGGCCTACCAGGCGGTGAAGGCTCGGATCGTGGAGGGCACCTACACCCCCGGCTACCGGCTGGTCCTGGGCACCATCGCCAAGGACCTCGGGTTCAGCGTGGTCCCCGTCCGGGAAGCCATCCGCCGCCTCGAGGCTGAGGGCCTGGTGAAGTTCGAGCGTAATGTCGGAGCCACCGTGGCCGGGATCGATCCCACCGAATACCTCTACACCATGCAGACGCTGAGCATCGTGGAAGGAGCGGCCACCGCGCTTTCCGCACCGCTGATCGGTGAAACGGACATCGCCCGGGCCCGGGCGGTGAACGAGGAGATGCGGGAATGCCTGGAACATTTCGATCCAGTCCGCTTCACCCAGTTGAACCAGGACTTCCACAGCGTCCTCTTTGAACACTGCCCCAACCCGCACATCCTTGATTTGGTCCACCGCGGCTGGAACCGGCTGGCCTCCCTGCGGTCCTCCACGTTCCGCTTCGTGCCCGGCCGCGCCCACGAATCCGTGGACGAGCACGAGGCCCTCCTGAAGCTCATCGAAACCGGAGCCGACGCCGAGGAGATCGAAAAGGCCGCACGGCTGCACCGCTCCGCCACCCTGGAAGCCTACCTCTCCCAAACCAACGTGGGGTCACTTAGCGCCGAATAACGGCCCGGAATTGGGCTGTAACTGACCCCGCGTTGCTCTAGACAGTAAGGAAAACAACAATGACGTTCACTGCTCCGGAAACCACCAAGCACTACGTTCCCGAGAACCTGCCCACCCACATTCAGCACTACATCGACGGCGAATTCGTTGATTCGGTGGGAGGCAAGACCTTCGACGTGCTCGATCCGGTCTCCAACCAGAACTACGCCACCGCTGCAGCCGGCCAGAAAGAGGACATCGACCTCGCCGTTGCCGCCGCCCGCGAGGCCTTCGTCAACGGCCCCTGGCCGAAGATGAAGCCGCGGGAGCGCGCCCGCGTCCTCAACCGGATCGCAGACGCCGTCGAGGCACAGGAAGCCCGCCTCGCCGAGCTGGAAACCTTCGACACCGGCCTGCCCATCACCCAGGCGAAGGGACAGGCCCTGCGTGCGGCCGAGAACTTCCGCTTCTTCGCCGACCTGATCGTGGCCCAGTTCGACGACGCCATGAAGGTCCCTGGCTCGCAGATCAACTACGTGAACCGCAAGCCGATCGGCGTGGCCGGACTCATCACCCCGTGGAACACCCCATTCATGCTGGAATCCTGGAAGCTCGCCCCTGCCTTGGCCACCGGCAACACCGTGGTGCTCAAGCCTGCCGAGTTCACCCCGCTCTCGGCATCGCTGTGGGCGACCATCTTCAAGGAGGCGGGCCTGCCGGACGGCGTCTTCAACCTGGTCAACGGACTCGGCGAGGAAGCCGGCGACGCCCTGGTCAAGCACCCGGACGTCCCGCTGATCTCCTTCACCGGCGAAACCACCACCGGCCAGACCATCTTCCGCAACGCCGCCGCCAACCTCAAGGGCCTCTCCATGGAGCTCGGCGGCAAGTCCCCCTGCGTCGTCTTTGCCGATGCAGACCTGGACGCCGCGATCGACTCGGCCCTGTTCGGCGTTTTCTCCCTGAACGGCGAACGCTGCACCGCAGGCTCCCGCATCCTCGTCGAGCGCGCCATCTACGACGAGTTCTGCGAGAAATACGCCGCCCGCGCCAAGAATATCGTGGTCGGGGACCCGCACGATCCGAAGACGCAGGTCGGCGCCCTCGTCCACCCGGAGCACTACGAGAAGGTGGCCTCCTACGTGGAGATCGGCAAGTCCGAAGGCCGGCTGCTGGCCGGCGGCGGACGGCCGGAGCACCTGCCCGAAGGCAACTACATCGCCCCCACCGTCTTCGCCGACGTCGCCCCGGACGCGCGGATCTTCCAGGAGGAGATCTTCGGTCCCGTCGTCGCCATCACCCCGTTCCACAACGACGACGAGGCCCTCACCCTGGCGAACAACACTAAGTATGGCCTTGCCGCCTACATCTGGACCCAGAACCTGACCCGGGCGCACAACTTCTCGCAGAACGTCGAGGCCGGCATGGTGTGGCTGAACAGCCACAATGTCCGCGACCTCCGCACCCCGTTCGGCGGCGTCAAGGCCTCCGGCCTGGGCCACGAGGGCGGCTACCGCTCCATCGATTTCTACACCGACCAGCAGGCCGTGCACATCACGCTCGGCTCTGTCCACACCCCGAAGTTCGGCAGCATCGAAGCCTCTGCTGCCAACGAGGGTTAAGCCCTTTTCCCAGTACCTACTTTCAAAGAAGAGAGAATCCCATGACCAACTTCGTTCCCACCCCCACCGTTCCCGCCCCGGACATCGTCCGCTGCGCCTACATGGAGATCGTTGTCACCGACCTCGCCAAGTCACGCGAGTTCTACGTGGACGTCCTCGGCCTGCACGTCACCGAGGAAGACGAAAACACCATCTACCTGCGCTCCCTCGAGGAGTTCATCCACCACAACCTGGTCCTGCGCAAGGGACCCATCGCCGCTGTCGCAGCCTTCGCCTACCGGGTGAAGTCCCCCGCAGAGGTGGACGCCGCCGAGGCCTACTACAAGGAGCTGGGCTGCCGGACCGAGCGCCGCAAGGAAGGCTTCACCAAGGGCATCGGCGATTCCGTCCGGGTCGAGGACCCGCTGGGCTTCCCCTACGAGTTCTTCTACGAGACCGAGCACGTCGAGCGCCTCACCCAGCGCTACGACCTCTACTCCGCCGGCGAGCTGGTACGACTGGACCATTTCAACCAGGTCACCCCGGACGTCCCGCGCGGCCGCAAGTACCTCGAGGACCTCGGTTTCCGTGTCTCCGAGGACATCCAGGACTCCGACGGCGTGTCCTACGCTGTCTGGATGCACCGCAAGCAGACGGTCCACGACACCGCCCTGACCGGCGGCAACGGGCCGCGCATGCACCATGTCGCGTTCGCCACGCACGAGAAGCACAACATCATCCAGATCTGCGACAAGATGGGCGCCCTGCGCATCTCGGACCGGATCGAACGCGGCCCCGGCCGGCACGGCGTGTCCAACGCGTTCTACCTGTACATCCTGGATCCGGACGGCCACCGCATCGAGATCTACACCCAGGACTACTACACCGGCGATCCCGACAACCCGGTAGTGACCTGGGACGTCCACGACAACCAGCGCCGCGACTGGTGGGGCAACCCCGTGGTCCCCTCCTGGTACACGGAAGCCTCACTCGTCCTGGACCTGGACGGAAACCCGCAGCCGGTCATCGAGCGCGAGGAAAAGAGCGAGATGGCCGTGACCGTGGGAGCCGACGGCTTCTCCTACACGCGCAAGGACGACTCTGCTGCAGGCACCGACACAGTGGGCTTCAAGCTGGGAGCGCAGGTCTAAGGTGCTTGACCCGAAGACAATCGAGGCAATCGCCGACGAACTCGTGGAGGCCGGCCGCAGCCGCACGCCCGTCCCCCGCCTGACTGCACGCTATCCGGAGATGACCGTGGAGGACTCCTACGCGGTGCAGCAGCTGTGGCGTCGCCGCAATGAGGACGCCGGCCGGACCCTGGTGGGGCGGAAAATCGGCCTGACGTCGAAGGCCATGCAGGCCGCCACCGGTATCACGGAACCGGATTACGGTGCCATCTTCGATGACATGGTGCTGGAAACGGGTTGCTCGGTGGAATGGGACAGGTACACCCACCCGCGGGTGGAGGTGGAGCTGGCGTTTGTCCTGAAGGACGGGCTAAAAGGCCCCGGCTGCACCATCTTCGATGTCCTGAAAGCCACGGACTACGTGGTTCCGGCCCTTGAGATCCTCGATTCCCGAATCGAGATGGAGGGCCGGACCATCGTGGACACCATTGCGGACAACGCGGCCATGGGTGCCATGGTGGTGGGCGGCCGGCCGGTGAAGCCGGACGCCGTCGACCTCCGCTGGGTCTCGGCCATCCTCTACAAGAACCAGACCGTGGAGGAAACCGGGGTGGCGGCGGGCGTCCTTGACCACCCGGCGAACGGCGTGCACTGGCTGGCCAACAAAATTGCTGCCCACGGGGACAGCATGAAGGCCGGCGACATCATCCTGGCCGGCTCCTTCACGCGGCCCCTCTGGGTGTACAAGGGCGATACCGTCCACGCAGACTACGGACCGCTGGGAGCTGTGACATGCCGCTTCGAATAGAGCCGGACAAGACGTTCCGGGATGCCCTGGCCGCGACGGACCGCCCGCTGGCCGGGATGTGGGTGTGCTCCGGCAGCCCACTGGTGGCCGAACTCTGCGCCGGATCCGGCCTGGACTGGCTCCTGGTGGACGCCGAGCACAGCCCCAACGGGCTCGAATCGATCCTCGCCCAGCTGCAGGCGGTCCACGGCTACCCCGTCCACGCCGTGGTCCGGCCGCCGGTGAACGACACCGTGGTGATCAAGCAGTACCTGGACCTGGGCGTGCAGAATCTGCTGCTCCCCATGGTCAATTCGGTGGCTGAGGCGGAGGCTGCAGTGGCCGCCACCCGCTACCCGCCCCAAGGTGTCCGCGGGGTGGGCTCAGCCCTGGCCCGGGCCGCCCGCTGGAACCGGGTCCCGGACTACCTTGCCCGGGCCGGGGAGACGATCAGCGTCACCGTGCAGATTGAATCGACGGCGGCCGTGGACGCGGTGGAGGACATTCTGAAGGTGGACGGTGTGGACGCCGTCTTCCTGGGGCCCTCCGACCTTGCCGCCTCCATGGGACTGCTGGGCCAGCAGGAACACGCCGAGGTGCGCGCGGCCGTCGAACGCTGCCTCGCTGCCGCCAACAAAGCGGGCAAACCCGCCGGCGTCAACGCCTTCAACCCCGACACGGCTCACCACTACCTTGCCAGCGGCGCCAAGTTCCTCCTGGTGGGGGCCGACGTCGCCCTGCTGGCGAGGGGCTCCGAAGCCCTCGCCGCCAAGTACGTCCACCCGTCCGACGGCGACGCCACCGCCAGCTACTGACCTGATACCGCTGGTTGAGCCTGTCGAAACCCCGTGGAACCCCCATACCCCTTCTTGAGGAGCCCCAGCATGACCTCTTCTCCCGTCATCTCCCCTGCCATCTCACCGGCTGCCGTCACCCCCGAGCGTGAAGCCGCCCTCCTCGCCTCCGTGCCCACCGGCCTGCTGATCGGCGGGCATTGGCGGGACGCGTCCGACGGCGGCACGTTCGATGTCCACGACCCCGCCACGGGGGAGATACTTGCCACACTGGCCTCGGCCACAAGCGAGGACGCCCTCGCCGCGCTCGACGCAGCCGATGCAGCCCAGGCCTCCTGGGCACGCACCGCCCCGCGCGAACGGGCAGAAATCCTGCGCCGCGCGTTCGATCTGGTGACGGAACGGGCCGAGGACTTCGCGCTCCTGATGACCCTGGAAATGGGCAAGCCCCTGGCCGAAGCCCGCGGCGAGGTCAGCTACGGCGCCGAGTTCCTGCGCTGGTTCTCCGAAGAGACGGTCCGCGATTACGGCCGCTACCTCACCACCCCCGAGGGCAAGAACAAGATCCTGGTCCAGCACAAGCCGGTGGGCCCCTGCCTGCTCATCACGCCGTGGAACTTCCCGCTGGCCATGGCCACCCGCAAGGTCGCCCCCGCCGTCGCAGCCGGCTGCACCATGGTCCTGAAACCGGCGAAACTCACCCCGCTGACGGCCCAACTGTTCGCTCAGACCATGCTGGAGGCAGGGCTGCCCGCGGGCGTGCTGAACGTGGTGTCCTCCTCCAGCGCCTCAGGCATCTCCGGGCCGCTGCTGGCCGATCCGCGGCTGCGGAAGGTCTCTTTCACCGGCTCCACCCCTGTGGGCAAGCGGCTCATGGCCGACGCCGCGCAGAACGTACTGCGCACGTCCATGGAACTCGGCGGCAACGCCCCGTTCATCGTGTTCGAGGACGCCGACCTGGACAAGGCAGTCGAGGGGGCCATGGCCGCCAAGATGCGGAACATGGGCGAGGCCTGCACCGCCGCGAACCGCTTCCTCGTCCACGAATCCGTCGCCGCCGAGTTCACCGCCAAATTCGCCGCCGCCATGGGCGCCCTAACCACCGGCCGCGGCACCGAACCAGCCACCCATGTAGGTCCGCTCATCGACGACGGCGCGCGCGAGGACGTCCACGCCC
Source organism: Arthrobacter sp. ISL-28 (assembly GCF_018613875.1). Taxonomy (GTDB): domain Bacteria; phylum Actinomycetota; class Actinomycetes; order Actinomycetales; family Micrococcaceae; genus Arthrobacter. Next base: position 44,674 of record NZ_JAGGPJ010000011.1, read on the forward strand.
TGGTGACCGCCGCCGTCGACGCCGGAGCCACCGCCGTCACCGGCGGCGCACCCGTTCCTGGCGCCGGCTACTTCTACCAGCCCACCGTCCTGAGCAACGTGCCCAACGGCGCCGAGATCCTGAGGCGTGAAATCTTCGGGCCCGTCGCTCCGGTCACCACCTTCGCCACGGAGGAGGACGCCATCCGCCTGGCCAATGCCAGCGAATACGGCCTCGCTTCCTACCTCTACAGCCGCGACTTCAACCGCCTCCTGCGCGTCGCGGAACAGATCGAATTCGGCATGGTGGGCTTCAACGCCGGGGTCATCTCCAATGCAGCCGCCCCCTTCGGCGGGGTCAAGCAGTCCGGACTCGGCCGCGAAGGCGGCTCCGAGGGCATCGCCGAATACACCACCACGCAGTACATCGGCATCGCGGACCCCTACACCGCCTGACGAAGCGCGGGTGCGGCAGCCGATTGAAAGCACGGGCATAACCGGTTACCTCGGACCACCAATGGACGAGCCGAGGCAGCCGGTTATGCCCGGGTCAGATGCGCCATCCCGGCTATCGCGGAACTGCCAAGATCGCTCGTTTCCAGAGCCTGCTGAGTTTCAAGGGCATCGGTCCACGCATTGGTGGTGCTGACGGCGGCCCAGTTTGAGTTCAACAGTGTGAGCAGGGTTGTGTGCACTGTCTTTGCGTCGGCGAAACCTGCGTCGTCGGCGAGGTTGATGGCCCCCGTGGCGTCTGAGAGAACTTCGGTCTTGAAGCCGAGGAATTCCGCTTCAACGGCAGAAGCGAGGACGCAGTTGTTGGTCATGTAGCCGACGAGGGTGACGGTGTCGATGTCGTGCTGGCGCAGCCGTACTGCTTGACGACGCCCTTCCATGCATCGGTTCTGCGGCGTTCGATGTCGGGGTGAAGCTCGAATTCCGGTGTGCCGGTGCAAAGACCGGGGCGCCTTCACCTGCGCTGTGTTGTATGGCCACAATGGGGATTCCGGCGGCCCCCGCGGCGTCGACAGCTCGCGTGATCATCGGCAGGGACTCCTGGTGCGGCGGGTACTTTGATCAACTTGTCCATTGATCAGGTTGCAGCTGACTGCGGCTTCGGCAGCGCTGTGACGCTCCGGCAGAACTTCGCAACAACCCTTTTCACCACCCCAACGGAATACAGACGCCACTTCGACGTCCGACTCCGGCGAACGCCCTCGGGCTGACTACTCCAGCTGTCCACTCTGTGCTCCCTGCGTCAAGGGTCCTGCGCGAAATGACAAGAGATTTCGGCAACAGTTATCCACACTTGAAAGCAACCCGCTATGCCATTCGGCTAGCGCCCTTGCCTACTCGAAGTGGAGTGAATCTTGGAAACCTACGATGCGCTGCTCGCGTCCATTACCCCCACGTCCGGCCCTACGCGGACCGTCCTCGACCCGGCAACAGGCGATCCGGTAGGCGAAGCCCCCGTTCACACCCTCGAAGACCTGGAACTGGCTGTCGGTGCCGCCCAGGCCGCCCAGCCGGCGTGGGCAGCCCTCGGCCACGACGCCCGGTCCGCCGCGCTCCTCAAGGCAGCCGACGCCGTCGAACGCTCCGCCGAAGAACTCGCCCGCCTTCTCTCCCGGGAGCAGGGCAAACCGCTGAACGGCCCCAATGCCCGGTTCGAAGTCGGCGCCTGCGCTGCATGGCTCCGCACCACCGCCACCACCGAGCTCAAGCCCGAGACCGTGGTGGACGACGGCGAGACCTACGCCGAACTGCACTACAAGCCCATCGGCGTCGTCGGCGCCATCGGCCCTTGGAACTGGCCCATGATGATCACCATCTGGCAGATCGCCCCCGCCCTTCGGATGGGCAATACTGTGGTGGTCAAACCCTCCAAGATGACGCCGCTCTCCGTCCTCGCCTTGGTTAAAGTGCTCAATGAAGAACTGCCCGGAGGCGTCCTCAACATCATCTCCGGCGACCGGGAGGTGGGCGCCCGGCTGGCCGAACACCCCGCCGTCGGGAAAATCATGTTCACTGGCTCCACCGCCGCCGGGCGGGCAATCATCAAATCCTCCGCGGACACGGTCAAGCGCCTCACCCTGGAACTGGGCGGAAACGACGCCGGCATCGTGCTGCCCGACGCCGACCCCAAAGCCATCGCCGAAGGCCTGTTCTGGGGCGCCTTCATCAACACCGGCCAGACCTGCGCCGCGCTGAAGCGCCTTTATGTCCACGACGACATCTACGACGCCGTCTGCGACGAACTCACCAACGTTGCCAAGACCATGCCGATGGGCAACGGACTCGACGAGAACAACGTCCTGGGCCCGCTGCAGAACAAGGCCCAGTACGACATCGTCGCCCAGCTGGTTGAAGCAGCCCGGGTCTCCGGCGCCCGGATCCTGCTCGGCGGGGACCCGGACCCGGACCAGCCCGGCTACTTCTACCCCACCACCCTCGTGGCCGACATCGACAACGACAACCCGCTGGTCGCCGAGGAACAGTTTGGCCCCGCATTGCCCATCATCCGCTACAGCACCGTGGACGAGGCAGTCGCCCATGCCAACGCCCTCGAAGTCGGGCTCGGCGCCTCAGTATGGTCCTCCGACCCTGCGGCAGCCCGCGAAGTCGCCGCCCGCATCCAAGCCGGCACAGTCTGGATCAACAAGCACGGCGCGGTGGACCCCCGCGTTCCGTTCGGCGGCGCGAAGCAGTCCGGCTACGGCCTGGAATTCGGCGTGGAAGGCCTCAAAGCCCTCGGCGTGCCTCAGGTGATCAACGGCTAAGACGTCACATTACGTACGTGAAGAGCCGCCGTCGCTGTATGTGACGGCGGCTCTTTCTGTACGAAAAAATGCGACCTTAATCACGGAAGATTCTGCGCGCATGGCGTGTCTCACCAGGCGTTTAAGCTGGTCACGCGGTATGCGGGCGGGGTGATTTGGCAGCGGAGGCACGGCTTTCTTCAGCTCTCCCCGGCTTGCGGCTGATATTACGAATCGGTAACGTTGGCGACTGACCTGAGGATCCGGCCCGAAAAATGGGCCCTGGATGCCCGAACGCTGGGCTCAGATGCACCAAGCTGCTCGGGTCCCCCGCGAGGGGGCTGAACGAAAACTTTCCGGCATGCGGCATCACTTTGAAGTGACTGTCGTGTGCGCCTGTCTACGCCCCGGAGGGGTTCTGTTGTTCAAGAAGAAACTAGCCACAGCGATTACCGTCGGCGCCCTGTCCCTAACAGGATGCGCTGCCGCAACCGAGGGGGCACCGGCCCCGGAGGCCGCAGGCCCGAAGACTTCCGCCAGCGCGACGCCGGCCACCACCGGCAAAGCCTCGGCGGCGGCCGCGGCTCCCAAGGCCGCAGCCCCTGCAGCCAAAGCCGCGGCGTCTAAAGCTGCGGCCCCGGCCTCCAAGATCGTCCCGGCCGCTGCAGTCCAGGCACCGGCTGCCACGCCGGCACCGGCCCCGAAGCCGGTGCCGAGCAAGGCACCGGTTGTGGTCCAGCCCAAGGCGGCGCCCCTGGCAAACACTGCAGGAGCCACAGCCACCAGCGGCAAGCAGGCAGCGACCACGCTCGGCTGGGGACCCACGGTTGCCGGCGACGAATTCTCGAACGCGGGGGCGCCGGATCCCGCCAAGTGGAGCGTCTACAACGGCAAAGGCCATGCCGGCAAGGGCCTGCGTTCCCGCGATGCCGTCACGGTCGGCGGCGGGACGCTGACCATCAAGGGCGACGCGGCGGGTAAGACCGGCGGCATGTCAGCCAAGTTCGCGCGGCAGAAGTACGGCAAGTGGGAGACCCGCATGAAGGTCGCCCACAACGACCCGCAGTACCACCCGGTGCTGATCCTCTGGCCGGACAACTCCGCTGACGCCTACAGCGGCAAATGCTGGGAAATTGACTACGCCGAGGGCAACAACGGCCCGGGACGGATGAGTTTCTTCAACCACATCGCCTGCCGCGGCAACGGCAAGGTCCACACGTACGCCAAGAACGTGATCGACACCCGGCAGTGGCACAACTACGCCGTGGAGTGGTCCCCGACGAAGATCACCGGCTACATCGACGGCGTGAAGTGGTACGAGGATACGACCCCTGCGAACATCTCCAACGTCTCCATGCACCAGACGATCCAGCTGGACTGGTTCCCCAGCGGCACCGCCACAACACCCTCTCAGATGGACGTCGACTGGGTGCGCGTTTACAAGTAGGCCACCCCTCAACAGCGGTAACCAAGGGTGCCGGCTCCCGAAAGGGTGCCGGCACCCTTTCGCGTCCGTGGAAAATGCGCGGCAGCTCCGGCAATAGACTGAAGCCATGGCCCAGACAGGACTCTCCGCAAGCAGACGGTTCCTGCGCGGAAGGATCCGCACAGGCATGGTGCGGAGCCGAAATTCATTGATCCCTGCCATCCAGATGACGGTCTGCGCGGTGGGCGCCTACGCGTTCGCGGAGTACGTCCTGGGGCACTCCGGTCCCTTGTTCGCCGCGACCTCATCCCTCATTGCGCTGGGGTTTTCGCGTGATCCGCGGCTGCGGCGGGTGATCGAAGTGGGGCTGGGCTGCACCATCGGCATTGCCGTGGGTGACCTGCTGCTCCACTGGCTGGGCGCCGGAATCTGGCAGGCCGCCGTCGTGCTTCTGTTTTCCATCCTGCTGGCCCGCTTCCTGGACAGCGGCACCATCTTCACCACACAGCTGGGGCTGCAGTCACTCCTCGTGGTGCTGCTGCCGGCACCGCCCGGCGGTCCGTTCACCCGCAGCATCGATGCGGTGGTCGGGGGGATTTTCGCGCTGCTGGTCACCATCCTGATGCCCAAGGATCCGCGGCGTGAACCGCGGAAGGACGTCCGGAAGCTGCTGCACGAGCTGGCCGAAGTCCTCCGTGAATGTTCCTCGGCACTGATTGAAAGCGATTCCACCCAGGCATGGCATGCCCTGGTGCGCGGCCGGAACTGCCAGCCGCTCGTGGACGGCATGCGGCAGTCCCTCCGGGCATCGGGCGAGGTGGCCACCCTGGCGCCGGCCTACCGCAGACACCGGGACGAGCTGGACCGGCTCGAACAATCACTGGACTTCATCGACCTCGCCCTACGTAACAGCCGCGTCTTCGCACGCCGGCTGACCAGCGCCATCAACCATGCCGCCTTGTCCGACGAAGCCATCGAAAACATCGCCGAGGTCCTGCAGGACACGGCGGCGGCCATCGATGAGCTCTCGCTGGGGCTGGCGGAAGTGCACGACGGCGTCCGCCGCACCCACCTGCGGACGGCCCGGGCCGACCTGAGCGAGATCGCCGGCCGGCTGCACCCACGGATGCTGAAGGTGGAGCGGCTGGAGGGCGAGACCGTGGTCATGCTCTTCCGGCCGCTGATGGTGGATTTGCTGGAAGCGACCGGCATCGATTCCCGCGAGGCCCGGGACATCCTGCCCCCGTTGTGACCCGTAATAACCGGGCCGCCGGCTGGGCTTGATGAAGTTAGGGGCGGGCTGGGAGCTAAACCGGGGGAACTGGAATGTCAGACCCGGCGGATAGTGTGGAGCAATGGCTACAAAGACTTCCCGGGCCGCCAAGGCTCCGGGCTATAAGTGCGCTGAATGCGGCTGGACTACGGTCAAGTGGGTGGGGCGCTGCGGTGAGTGCCAGGCATGGGGCACCGTGGAGGAAACCGGCACCACGGTAGCGCGTACGACGGCGGCCACAACAGTTTTGGAGGCGGCGCGCCCCATCGCCGAGGTGGACGCCACCACGGCGGCTTTCCTGCCCACGGGCGTGGACGAGCTGGACCGCGTTCTTGGCGGCGGGGTGGTGCCCGGCGCCGTGATCCTGCTGGCAGGGGAACCCGGCGTGGGCAAGTCCACGCTGCTGCTGGACGTGGCGGCAAAGTTCGCCCGGACAGGCCAAAGCGTCCTGTACGTCACCGGTGAGGAATCGGCGGCCCAGGTGAAGCTGCGCGCGGAGCGCATCGACGCCATCGCGGACACTCTCTATCTGTCGGCGGAAACGGACCTTGGCCAGGCCCTGGGCCAGGTGGAAAAGGTGGAACCAAAGCTGCTCGTGGTGGACTCGGTCCAGACGCTGAGCAGCGCGGACGTTGAGGGCAGCTCGGGCGGCGTCTCCCAGGTGCGCGAAGTGGCTGCCTCGATCATTGCTGCCGCCAAGCGCCGCAACATGACCACCCTGCTGGTGGGACACGTGACCAAGGACGGCTCCATTGCCGGTCCGCGGCTGCTCGAGCATCTGGTGGATGTGGTGTGCCAGTTCGAGGGCGAGCGCCATTCACGGCTCCGGCTGCTCCGTGCGGTGAAGAACAGGTACGGGCCCACTGACGATGTGGGCTGCTTTGACCTCAACGAGGACGGCATCCTAGGCCTGGCTGATCCGAGCGGGCTGTTCGTCACACGCACCAAGGATCCTGTGTCTGGCACCTGCATCACCGTGACCATGGAGGGCCGGCGCCCGCTGCTGGCCGAAGTACAGTCGCTGCTCGCGGAAAGTCCGAACTCGCAGCCCCGGCGGGCGACGAGCGGTCTGGACAGCTCCCGCGTGGCCATGCTGCTGGCCGTGCTTCAGCAGCGCGCGGGCTGCCTGCTGCACAAGGACGATTCCTATGTGGCCACGGTGGGCGGCGTTAAGCTCAGCGAGCCTGCCACCGACCTTGCCGTTGCCCTCGCCGTTGCGTCCGCCAAGGCCAAGAAGCCGCTGCCGCAGCGGCTGATCGCCTTTGGCGAGGTGGGGCTGGCCGGCGAGGTGCGGCCGGTTCCGGGCATCAACCAGCGCATCCAGGAGGCGCACCGGCTGGGCTTCACGCACGCCGTGGTTCCGTCCAGCCACAACGGCCCGGGCCCCATCCCGTCCGGCTTCTCGGTGCGGGAGGTCGGCCACCTTGCCGAGGCGCTGAGCCTGCTGATCAGCTAGTAACCACCAGGGCCACGCTGTGACCGCCGAAGCCGAACGCGTTGACGAGTCCCGCCGTCGCGGTGCTGCCGTGCACGGTTTCAGTCGGAATCTTGAGGTCCACGTCGGGGTCGAGGGTGCCGATGTTGTACGTCCCGGGGAGGTTTCCGGTGCGCAGGGCCTGGAGCGCGGCGATGGCGCCGAGAGCGCCGGCGCCGCCGAGCAGGTGACCGGTGAGGGACTTCGTGGAGGTCACGGGCACTCCCTCTCCGATCATGGCCTTGATGGCCTGCGCCTCGAGGCGGTCGCCCACCGGCGTGGAGGTCGCGTGGGCATGAACGAAGCCGATATCCGCGCCGCGGAGTCCGGCGGACGCGAGTGCCTTCTCCATGACGCGGCGCTGCATGTCCGGATCTGCGGCCACGATGTCGTTGGCGTCTGACGTCACCGCTCCTCCGGCAACCGCACCGAGGATCCCGGCACCCCGCGCCCGGGCGTAGTCTTCGCTCTCAAGCACCACGATTCCGGCGCCCTCGGCGAGAACGAAACCGTCACGGTCGCGGTCGAAGGGACGGGAGGCGCCCTGCGGATCGTCGTTGCGGGTGGAAAGGGCGCGGATCTGCGCGAAGCCGCTGATCATCAGGTCGTTGATGCAGGCGTCAACACCGCCGGCGATAACGACGTCGGCCGCTCCGGACCGGATCATCTCGACCCCCTGGGCAATCGCTTCTGCCCCGGACGCGCAGGCACTGACGGGGGTGCGGGCGCCGCCGCGGGCGCCCACGTCAATGGAGACCCAGGCGGACGGGCCGTTGACCATGATGCGCGTCAGAGTGTGCGGGGAGACCTTGCGCGGTCCGTGGGTGTCCAGCTCCCGGGTCTGGGCGAGCGTGGTGTCCAGTCCCCCGTAGCCCGAACCGATGACCACGGCTAGCCGTTCGGGGTCGACGTCGGGGGTTCCGGCCTGCGCCCAGGCTTCCCGGGCCGCAACCAGCGCAAGCTGTCCGCAGCGGTCCATCCTCTTGAACTCGCGGGTGGTCAGCAGTGACGCGAGGTCAGCCGTGACCCGTCCCGCGATGCGCACGGGAAGGGGCTGCGCCCACTCCTCGTCGAGCGCAGCGATGCCCGACCTCCCGGACAACATTGCCGTCCAGGTTTCGTCAACTGTGGACCCGAGCGGATTCAGCGTGCCCATGCCGGTCACCACGGTCCTGGGAAAAACTGCAGACATGACACACCTTGCTTCCTGGAACCGGAGCGAAAGTTCCATTGAGTATTCGGATCAGAACGGCACCGGATTGCGGCCGTGGCTACTTTGCCGGATTGTGCGTTCCGATCGGCACCAGAGTGAGGTCAGGATGGTTCTTCTCGATGCGGCGCAGGGCCCACACGTCGTTGAACAGGGCGAGGTACTCGCCGTCGGACCGCAGCAGCACCTCGGCCCCGGGCACGTTGGCCAGCGCCGGCATGGCATCCGCCGTCGAAATCCTGGCCATGGAATACGGAAGCCGTTCAAGGCGCATGGGCGCGCTGAAGTCGTGCGCCATGCGGTCCTCCACGACTTCGAACTGCATGGGGCCGACGGCGGCGAGCACCGGTGCCTGGTCCCCGCGGACGTCGGAGCGCAGCACCTGGATGACGCCCTCGTGCTCGAGCTGCTCGATGCCGCGGCGGAACTGCTTGAACCGGCTGGGGTCCTTGGAGCGCGCCACCTGGAAGTGCTCGGGGGCGAAGAGCGGAATGGCGGGGAACTCCACCGGCTCCTCAAGGAAGAGGCTGTCCCCGACGCGCAGTGATGAGGCGTTGACCAGGCCCACGACGTCGCCGGGGAAGGCTTCGTCAATGACCTCACGTTCCCGGCCGAACACCTGCTGGGCGTACTTGGTGGCAAAGGACTTGCCGGTGCGTGTCTGCGTGACCACCATGCCGCGCTCAAACACGCCCGAGCAGACGCGGATGAAGGCAACATGGTCGCGGTGGGCCTTGTTCATGCCGGCCTGGACCTTGAAGACGAACCCGGCGAACGGCGACTCCACAGGGCGGGGCTGGCCATCCACATCCGGACGCGGCGCAGCGGGCGGAGCGAAGTCCACCAGGGCGTCCAGAATCTCCTTGACGCCGTAGTTCAGGGCGGCGGAGCTGAACAGGATGGGCGTCGCCTTGCCGGCGTGGAAGCTCTCCACGTTGAACTCAAGGTTCGATTCGATGACAAGCCCGGCTTCGTCGACGGCGTCCGTCCAGTTGCCGCCCTGGCTCTCGGCAGCTTCCTCCGGAGTGAAGTATTCGGTGAGCGCGATGTTGGCACCCGCGTTGTTCCGCTGGAACCGGGCGAACCTGTCATTGCGCAGGTCCCACACGCCGCGGAAGTCACCGGAGATGCCCACGGCCCAGGTCAGCGGCATGGGCTGCAGACCGGTGCGCTCGGTGATCTCGTCCATGAGCGCCAGCGCGTCCAGGCCGGGGCGGTCCCACTTGTTGATGACCGTGATGATGGGCAGGTTCCGCTGCTTGCAGACTTCGAACAGCTTCATGGTCTGTGTTTCCAGGCCCTTGGCGGCATCCACCAGCATCACTGCGCAGTCGACGGCGGCCAGCACGCGGTAGGTGTCTTCCGAGAAGTCCGCGTGCCCCGGGGTGTCCAGCAGGTTGATCACGGTGTCGCGGTAGGAAAACTGGAGCGCCGCGGAACTGATGGAGATGCCGCGGTCCTTTTCCATCTGCATCCAGTCGGACACCGTCTCCTTGCGGTTGGACTTGCCGCTGGACGCACCGGCCGTGCCGATCACCTTGGCATGCAGCGCCAGTGCCTCGGTCAGCGTGGATTTGCCGGCGTCCGGGTGGGAGATGACAGCGAAGGTCCGGCGCCGGGCGGCCTGCTTGTGAATCTCGTGGACTCGGGCGGGGCTGAGGACTTCTTGGGACACGGTGCTACTTTCGCTGGGATCCGCGGAGGACCCTGGGTGTGGGAAGACTTTGTAACCCGGATTCCTGGAACCGTTCGTTGTGGCTGGACGGCGGAATCTGGACGGCGGGCGGCGGCAGGGCGCGCCAGCCAAGGGTTCAAGTTTATCGCAGCGGTGGAAGTCACGCCGAAAGTGGGCCAAAACGCCCACTCGCCGGCCGCCGTCGGACGCACTCCGGAAGCCGTCGCGGCAGGTCTCAAATGGGGCATTTTAAGGCTTATCCGTGCGGTTGCTGGGGTAATCTACGTCTAGGATGGTGCAAGCGGGAAACCGAGTACTTTTGATCCTGCCGGCGGACTCCTGACAACCGGCATACCTGCAGGCCCGGCCTGCACCTTTGAAGGGAAAATCTATGGCCCGGAGCCCTGAAGATTCACTCAAGGCGACTCTGGGCAGGGTGGCCCCCGGAACCGCCCTCCGCGACGGCCTGGAACGCATTCTCCGTGGCCGGACAGGCGCCCTGATCGTCCTGGGTTCGGACCGGACCATCGAATCCATCTGCTCCGGCGGCTTCGACATCGGCATCGACTTTTCGCCCACCCGGCTTCGGGAACTGGCAAAGATGGACGGCGCCATCATCTGCGACAAGGACGCCGGCAACATCCTCCGGGCTGCCGTGCAACTCGTGCCGGACTCGAGCATCGAGACTCAGGAATCCGGCACCCGCCACAGGACGGCCGAGCGGGTGGCCATCCAGACCGGTGTCCCGGTGATTTCGGTGAGCCAGTCCATGCAGATCATCGCCCTCTACGTGAACGGCCTGCGGCATGTGCTGGAGGGCTCGGAGAAGGTCCTGGCCCGCGCCAACCAGGCCCTCGCAACCCTGGAACGCTACCGGTCCCGACTCGACCAGGTCACCAGTTCGCTGTCCGCCCTGGAGATCGAGGCCATGGTCACGGTCCGGGACGTGGCGGTGACCCTGCAGCGCCAGGAGATGGTGCGCCGCATCTCCGAGGAGATCTCCCAGTACGTCCTGGAACTCGGCGAAGACGGCAGGCTGCTGTCCCTCCAGCTGGACGAGCTCACCGTGGGCCGCGGCCCCGGCAGCGACATCATCATCCGCGACTACGCCGGCCCCAATGCCACTCCGGAGGACATCGACGGCGCAGTCAACGCGCTCCTCACGCTTGGCCCCACGGAGCTGATCGACCTCAGCAAGATCGCCGGAATCATTGGCTTTGCGGGCGGCGTGGAAACGCTCGACGCCGTGGTCCAGCCCCGCGGATACCGCCTGCTGTCCGGGCTCAAGGCCGTTCCCAAGGCCGTGGCGGACCGGCTCGTGGACCACTTTGGCGGGCTGCAGCACCTGATGGCCGCCACCATCGACGACCTCATGACCGTGGACGGCATCGGCGACCAGCGCGCCCGCACGGTCCGCGAGGGCCTCAGCCGGATGGCCGAAGCCAGCCTGCTGGACCGGTTCCTCTAACCCCATCGACTGCTCCATAGATGCCGTTTTGAGCGCCCATAAGGGCAGTTATGGAGCAATCGATGGTACTTGGGGGTCAGCTTAGCTGGAAGACGGCCGGCGGGCTCACCTTGGGGCCGAGCTTGGCGATGAACACGTAGTATCCGGCGCCGGCAGCGTCCCTGACCTCCTCACAGCCCTGCACGGAGCGGTTCCGCGGCCAGGGGAAGTTCGCTGTTTCGCTCTTGCCCGGCGCGATCGTCTTGACCAGATCGTCGCCGGAAGCCTGGCAGTCCTTGGACGAGAAAATCCGGTCCGAACCGCTGGTGACAAGGAACTCCATCTGTGACGTGCCGATATTTACCTTGCACGGCAGCTTCCCTCCGTTGGAGACCTTCAGGGTGAGCAGCGGCTTTTCCTCCGGGGCGTAGGACGTCTTGTTCGTGCCGGCGGTGACTGTCACGAGTTTCTGGTCGCACGTGGGCGAGGCCGATGGCGTGGCGGACGGGCTCACGGAAGGCGCGGCCGCCGTCTGGCCGCCGCTGGGCTGAGGTGTCCCGCCCCCTGTGGAGGACGTCTGCTGCGTCTTGTCAGCCAAGGTCCCGGACACCGTGGCAACGCCGCCGGCCGTCAGGCCCACCACGAGCAGCAGCGCTCCCCCGGCGAACAGCCGACGGCGGCGGTAGACGGCCGGGCTTGGCTTGCGGGCCGCCCGCGTCGCCGGATTGGCAGCGCCTCGTCCTGAACTCCTGCCCGCCGCCTTGCTTGCCGATGTTTTTCCTGCCGATGTCTTCACTGCTTCTTCGTCCCCATTGTTTCTACTGATGCTGCTGTGGGCGTTGATTCTGCGCGACCGCCCGTCGCCCGGACGGGCGTTCCTGAACACCCGGATTGCCCCACCTGCCCGTGTTTCTAGGCTAGAGAATGCCGGGGTTTCCGGTGCCCCACCACGCCGGGAACCGGAAACAACCATGCCCAATTCGTTGCGCAATTTCCCGTGACAACTGTCAGCACCCTTACTAAAATTGAATTCCGGTTACCACTTACCGGGACGAGTAGGAATGAGGACCAATGATGGTAAATCATGTGTCTGGCGGTCACCTAGAACGCGTCCTGCTGCCGCTGACTTTTGGAAAGCATGAGAGCCACGGAACGAAGTTCACAGTCCTCGCCGTGGAGGTCTGGAACACCGGTATCGTGGTCAACCTGCACTTGGCATCATCCAACGGAACCGAAACTCATACCCCGGAGATCATCGTCCAGGATCACTTCGGCACCGAGTACGTGCTGGACCAGGTTGCGACGGTTGGCTCCAGGCAGCTGCAGTACTTTGCGCCCTCCATTCCCGAGGGAACCCGAAGCCTGACCATACGATCCGTGGATCCGGAAGGTGACAGCTTCGTGGTTACCCTGGCCGTGCCGCCTGCGAACATGCGGGGCGGAGAGACCATCCACGGCCATGTCAAACGGCTGCACCCGCGTGTGGGAACCAGCCCTGACGTGGACCGCGAGGCCAGCTGAGGGCACCAGCCTTCAGACCACGTCAGGGGGTAACCATGGCATCAGAATCGCATGCCACCACGGATCATGACGATATCCGCAAGTGGGTCGAGGAAAACGACGGGAAGCCTGCCAGCGTAAAAGGCACCGACAAGGGCGATGCCGCCGGAGTCCTGAGGATCGATTTCCCCGGGGCGCCGGTGAGGAAAGCCTCGAGCACATCAGCTGGGACGACTGGTTCGAGAAGTTCGAGGCGAACAAACTCGCATTCCTGTATCAGGAGCGCAAGAGCAGCGGCGAGGGCAGCACGTTCTTCAAGCTGGTTTCCAGGTAGCGCGGGTTCTTGGGGCGGCGTTCGGTTCCGCGGCGGGTTAAACCGGCCGTGAAATTGGAAGCGCCCTGAGACCGACTAGTATGTTGGCATCAAAACCACAACTGATGACCCCGCCGCGCCCCTATCCACCCGCCCGGAAATTACCCGCCGGGAGCTGGCAGAGATCCACGGGTCCCTGGGTGACTGGTTTGCCGCTGAAGCCCGCGACTTGCCGTGGCGTTCCCCGGAGTGCTCGCCCTGGGGCGTCTTGGTCAGCGAAATCATGCTTCAGCAGACCCCGGTGGTGCGGGTTCTGCCGGTCTGGGAGGAATGGCTCCGGCGCTGGCCCGAACCCGCCGATCTCGCCCGTGAACCAGCCGGGGAAGCGGTCCGCTCCTGGGGCCGCCTCGGCTACCCGCGCCGCGCACTCCGGCTTCACGCCGCCGCCGTTGCCATCGGGCAGGACCACGGCGGCCAGGTACCTGCGGACTATGTGAAGCTGCTCGGCCTGCCGGGAGTGGGCAGTTACACGGCGGCCGCGGTCGCTGCCTTTGCCTTCGGCCGGCGTGAGACCGTGGTGGACACCAACATCCGGCGCGTCCACGCGCGCCTCTTCCTCGGGGCGGCACTGCCGTCGCAGGCCCTGACGGCATCGGAAATGCGGCTTGCCGCCCAACTGCTGCCGGACGACGCCGGCACTTCCGTCCGCTGGAACGCTTCGGTCATGGAACTGGGCGCCTTGGTCTGCACGGCTCGGGCGCCCAAGTGCTCGGTGTGCCCGGTGCGCGGGAGCTGCGCCTGGCTGGCGGCCGGTGAGCCGCCGCCGTCGTACACCCCCAAAGGCCAGGCTTGGCACGGCACAGACCGGCAGGTCCGCGGAGCCGTGCTGGCCGTGCTTCGGCTCGCCGAGCGGCCGGTGCCTGCCGAAATGTTCCAGCAGGCGCCCGCGGACCTCGGCTTCGCCGCATCCGGGATCGGCGTTCCGCTCGCCGCCCTGCACCGGCTGAATTCGGCACCGGAACAGCTCGAACGCGCCCTCGCCGGGCTGCTGGAGGATGGACTCGCCGAGCTGCACCAGGGCGGCTACCAGCTGCCGGCGTAGCGAACCGAAACACACCCGTTCTACTGAGTCGGGGCTTGATCTCGAATTGGCAGTCGTTCTTGTGTCAGGGGTAACGATGTCTGCACCAGTTTCCGCCAACGGGTTCGCACACCATTGAGCCGGATCTACCCTGAACTTATGGGCAGGACAAAGGTACTTTTGGCCACATTTGCGACGACGGTGCTTGTCTCCGGATGCCATGTGTTCGAGATGGCGTGCCCGGCAATCGCCCAGGCGTCAGGCGTGTCGGTGACGGTGGCGGCCAGCTACGCCCCGGCAGTGAAGGCCCTCCACCTCAAGGCATGCCAGGACGGAGTGTGCAGGGAAGGCGACCTGGAGCTGGTGCCGGGCAGCATTTCCGTGGACCAGGGCTGTGAGCCCTACATTCCGGAGCCCGGCATTCCGAAGTCCGGCGTTGCGGAGCCCGGCATTCCAGGGCAAGGCGTTCCAGGGCAAGGCGCTCCAAAGACCGGCGTTCCAGGGCAAAGCGCTCCAGAGCCCGCCGTCCCGGAGCCCTATGTTCCGGAGCCCGGCGTTCCAGTGCCCCCTGTTCCGGACCCCGGCGGGCCCGGACCCGACCGCGTCTGCTCAGCCACGGCATCACCGGACGGGACCAAGCGGGGAATGCTCATGCTGGATACCCTGACGGAGTCGCCGATGGACATTACGGCCACGGGAACCTCCATAGACGGAAGCCCTCTGCCCGTGCGGACGCTGCGCTTCACTCCGAGGGGCGACTACCCGTTCGGCGAGGCATGCGGGCGGTTTGTCTCCGCTTCCGTCGTGCTGGATGAGGCCGGACTCCGTCACGACCGCTAGGCCGTTTGGCCGTCACGCGCGCCAGGCGCCCGGGCGCCATGCCGCCAAGCTTGCGAGGCCGCCAGGATGCCGGGGCATGCAGGGCCTGGCCGTCAGGGTTCCCCAAAGCCCGCCCTGACCAGACCGCCCACGTATTCGACTGCGCGCTCGGCATCCGGACCGGACGCCTCGACATGCAGAACCGTGCCCCTGCCTGCCCCAAGGGTCATAAGACCGGTCATCGAGGCCCCGTCCACTCCGTTCACAGTGACCTCAACGTCCATCCCGGACAAGCCGCCGGCGATCTTGGCCGCGGGCCTGGCGTGCATGCCCGCGAGGTTCACGAGCTCAAAGTCGCCCGTCGCGTCCGGGCGTGTCCGTCCGTCCGCTGCAACGGCATCAGCAGAGGCGGCCACGGCCCGGGAAGGCGCACCGGCTGGGGCACGAGCGCCTTCCGGGAGATGCGCTTCGTCCTGGGGCCGTGAATACCCCTGGATCGCCTCGGCCGCCCGTCTGACAGCACGCAGATTGGCGCCGCCCTGGGCTGCCACCGCCGCCGCCACAAGGCCCTCCACGATGGGCGCGTCGGCGAGGAGCACATCCGCCGGTTCGCCGGCAAATTCCAGGGCGGACTCGGCGGTCATGACGGCGGAACCCAGATCGGTAAGCACCAGTACGCCGTCGCCGCCTGTTGTCTGCTCCAGGGCGGCCATCACCTTCTCAAGGCTGGTGCCGATCCTGCCGTCGGAGGTTCCCCCGGCCGACACCATCATCACATCCGGTGCCACTTGCGCGGCCAGTTCCACGGCGCCGTCGGCAATCTTGTCGCTATGGGAAACCACCACGATCCGCACCGTCATGCGGCGGCTCCCGCCGCAGCGCGAAGGATCAGTGCGCTGGAGGCCGCACCGGGATCACGGTGCCCGGCACTTCTCTCGCCGAGGTAGCTTGCGCGCCCCTTCCGGGCCACGAGGGGATCGGTGGCTATGGCTCCGGCCTCGGCTGCCTCTGCTGCAGCGATCAGCACAGCCAGTGTGTCGCCGTCGGCTGCCGCCGCCGTGGCTGCCTCGACGGCCGGTGTCCACGCATCCACCATGGTCTTGTCGCCGGACTCGGCTTTGCCCCGGGCCACTATGCCGTCCCGCGCAGCTCCGAGCGCCGCTGCCAGCGCCGGGGCGTCGATATACGCGGCATCACCAAGGGCCGTTGCCGCCCGCAGGAACGCCGTGCCGTAGAGCGGGCCGGCGGCACCGCCCACCTTTGACATCAGTGCCATGGCTGTCAGCTTGAGGGCAGCCCCGGGGGTCTCGGGCGGCGCCTCAGCCAGTTTGTCCAGCACGGCCTGGAAGCCGCGGTCCATGTTCTCGCCGTGATCGGAGTCGCCAATGGCCCTGTCCAGTTCGATGAGCTCGACACGGTGCTCGGCCATGGCCTGCGCTGACAGAGTCAGCCATTTGACGGCCCAGGTAACGTCCAATGCCACCGTCACACCCCCCATCGCAGGGCAGGCGTGTGCACAGGCGCATCCCACAGTGCCGTGAGTTCGTCGTCAAGCCGCAGCACGGAGATGGAGCAGCCCTGCATTTCGAGGGACGTGATGTAGTTGCCCACGAGCGAGCGTTCCACCAGGGCACCCCGTTCGGCGAGGACCTGGGCGGCGCGGCGGTACACAATGTAGAGCTCGCTCAGCGGCGTGCCGCCCATGCCGTTGACGAACAGGAGGACTTTATCTCTGGAGGCGAGGCCGAGGTCTCCCAGTACCGGCTCCAATAAGCGATCGGTAATGGCGTCCGCAGCTTCCATGGGAAGCCGGTGGCGGCCCGGCTCACCGTGGATGCCGATGCCGATCTCGATTTCATTGTCTGCAAGGTCGAAGCTCGGCGAGCCCGAGTGCGGAACGGTGCACGCCGAGAGCGCCACGCCCATGGTCCGGACATTCTGGTTCACGCGGTCCCCGATGGCGGTGACGGCATCGAGGTCATCACCACGCTCGGCCGCGGCTCCGGCAATCTTCTCGACCAGCACCGTTCCGCCCACTCCCCTTCGGCCGGCAGTATAGAGGGAATCCTCCACCGCGACGTCGTCATTGACCAGCACCGTGCGGACCTCCACCCCTTCCGCCTGGGCCATCTCGGCCGCGGTCTCGAAGTTCAGGACGTCGCCGGTGTAGTTCTTGACGATATGGACTACCCCGGCGCCGGAACTTACGGCGAGGGTGGCCGGAATGATCTGGTCCGGCGTGGGTGAGGTGAAGACGGCACCGGGCACCGCGGCGTCGAGCATGCCGAGGCCAACAAAACCTGAGTGGAGCGGTTCGTGCCCGCTGCCCCCGCCGGAAACAAGACCGACTTTGCCCACCACGGGAGCATCCCGGCGGGCCACATACTTGGGCTCTGCGTTGACGCGCACGAGGTCGGCATGGGCAAGCCCAAATCCTTCCACTGACTCGTCCACCACAGCGCGGGGGTCATTGATGAGCTTTTTCACGGCCGGGCTCCTGGGCTCTGGTTGCTTCGTCACTGACATCGGTCAGGATGTGCTTTTGACCCTACTACCGGCATCCGCCCTTCGGTAGCTCCGGCTGCCGCGTGTGCCCAAACCCGGCGCGGCCATGCCGCAGGGAGCGCCGGAAGGGACAGCCCCCAAATGCCAGTCCCTTCCGGCGTTCCGAAAGTTTATCCAGCAAATGTACAAAAAGGAAGGGGTGACTGGATATCCGGACACGCAGTCCGGGAGTCAGCGAAGGATCCTAGAGGGTCTTGATCATCCGGGTGTTGCCCAGCGTATTCGGCTTGACCCGTGCGAGGTCCAGGAATTCCGCAACGCCTTCGTCATGCGAGCGCAGCAGTTCCGAGTACACCTCCGGATCCAGCGCGGACTGGTCGGCCATCACTTCAAAGCCGTGCCGCTTGAAGAAGTCCACCTCGAACGTCAGGCAGAACACCCGCGAGACTCCGAGCGCTGCCGCAGCCTCCAGCAGGGTTTCCACAAGGACGTGGCCCACGCCTTTGCCGCGCCAGGCGTCGGAGGCCGCCAGCGTGCGGACCTCCGCGAGATCCTCCCACATGACGTGCAGAGCGCCGCAGCCGATCACCTCGCCCTCGGCCGACTCCGCGATCCGGAACTCCTGCAGGCTCTCGTAGTACGCCACGGTCTCCTTGGCCATCAGGATCCGCTGCTCGGCAAGGGGAGCCACGAGTCTCTTGATGGCCGCCACGTCGCTGGTGCGGGCGGGGCGGATGGTGAAGGAGTCAGTCACAGCCCCCATCTTACGGCGGGGGCTGTGAAAGGCAGGCTCACAGGCCCAGTTCGGCAGGCAGCGCGATGTCCTGGTCCAGCACGTTCTTGGCGAGGAAGTGCTCAACCACGCCGTACCAGACCTTTGCGTGCTGCGGCTGCAGGATCCAGTGGTTCTCATCGGGGTAGAACAGGAAGCGGTGGCTGGTCTGCCCGTTTTCGTCGGCGGCGAGCTGGGACCGGGACAGCAGTTCATACCAGAGCCGCAGACCTTCGCCGATGGGCACCCGGTAGTCCTTGTCGCCGTGGATCACGAGCATGGGCGTCCTGATGTTGTCCACATGCAGGTGCGGCGAGTTCTCCAGCGCCGTCTCCGCCGTCATTTCCTTGAGCCAGTACTGTGACGCATCGGTCGTGGGCCCGAACTGGTCCAGCGCCCAGAGGCTCGCGTGGGTCACGATCGCCCTGAACCGGTCCGTCTGCCCGGCCACCCAGTTTGCCATGTAGCCGCCGAAGGATCCGCCCATCGCGGCTGTCCTCGTTTCGTCAATGTCCGGCCGCTGCACCACGGAGTCCGTGATGGCCATGAGATCGCTGAAGGGCGCGCGGCCCCAACCGCCCCAGCCCCGCTGGACGTAGGCCTGGCCGTACCCGGTGGACAGGGCAGGGTCGGGGAGGAGCACAGCGTAGCCCTTGGCCGTGAGCAGCCAGGGATTCCAGCGCCACGTCCACGCGTTCCAGGATGCAAGCGGTCCCCCGTGGATCCAAAGGAGGAGTGGTGCCGGGCTGTCGATTGAAGCCCCTGCCGGCAGGGCGAGGTACGCCGGAACGCGGGTGCCGTCCGCCGCCGTCGTTTCCACTCGTTCCAGTGACCCCTCAAACTGCGGCCGCCCAGCCGGCGCAGGGAGCCTCGTGACTGTGCCTGTGGCGAGATCGATGCGCACCGGCTCGGACGGGAACTCATAGGAACTGCGCAGCGCGTACGCGCTATTGCCGTCCGGTGAAACCACGACGTCGATATATGCCGCAGCATCCTGCGTCACCCGGCCGACACTCCCCTGGGCGGCTCCTCCCGCAACAGTGACGCTAAAAAGCGGGGAGGCGCCGTCGTCGTCCGCGGTGACCAGCAGCGCAGAGCCATCCGGCAGCCAGGCCTCAGGGTGCGGCCAGCGGTCCCAGTCGTGAGCCAGCGGCGTGAGGCTGTCACTGTCCGCGTCTGGGCCCACGTCGAGCAGGTGGAGCCTGAGGTGCGGGGCCTCCTGGGGCGTGGTGTCGCTTTCACTCAGGACGGCGAGATACCGACCGTCCGGGCTGACCGGACCGGGAAAGTAGCTCATGCCTTCCTGGTCGAGGAGGACCTTCTGGATGCCCGTGGCGACGTCCACGGCAACGAGGACCGAACGGAGGTCCGCCTTGGGCAGCGGCTTGATGAGGCTTGTGTAGATGGTTTTGCCGTCCGGGCTGACCACCGACTCGGCTTCACGGAGCCGGGACCCCGCATCGGGAGTGAGGTTCCTCAGCTTCAGGGGTGCTGCACTGTCCACCGTGCCCGGCTTTCCCGGTTCTTTGTCCGGCTCCGGCTCCACGGCGAAGAGGCGCGGCTGGGCGGGGCCGAGGTCCGCATCCCAGTAGCGCACGGGATACTCGCTGTGCAGGATGGCCGCCACCTTGTTGTCCTTGCGGGCCTTGCGGCGTTCGGCGTCGTTGTCCTCGTCTGTGGACCCTGCGAGCACCGAAGCCATGACGAACGCGGCGTCGGCGTTCCTCGCCGCCATGACCTTCTCCACACCGCCTGCCCGCGACAGCACCACCCGGGCCTCGCCGCCGCCGGCTGGCAGGAGCCAGAGGGCGCTCACCGGCTCGCCGTCGGCGTCTGTGCTGTCCGGGTCGGGCCGGGCCGAGGTGAAGTAGACGTCTCCGTTGGCTGCGAACACGGCACCGGCTTCGCCTTTGGCGCTGCGCGTGATCCGGCGGGCCTGCCGCTCGCCGGCTGGATCGACGTCCCACAGCGCCGTGACGTACTCCGTGCCTTTGCTGTTGAGCGTGGAGACGGTGGTGACCAGCCGCCTCCCGTCAGGGCTCAGAGTCAGGCCGCTGACGCGCGGGATCGCCAGGTAATGGTCGAGGTCGTGGAAGGGGGTCGCCGGTTGGTCGCGCAGGGTCGCTGCGTCTTCAGATGCCATGTGCCGATTCAACACTGCCTGTGCTCTGGATCACAGAGGCGTTCACTACCAGTGAATTCAGGTCTGCCCACGGCCGGCCCTGGCTTGCACCCGCACGACCGGCCCGCACCCTCACGACCGGCCCTGCCCACAGCCGGTTAACGAAGGAGGCCCCGACTGCTCCCTTTCGGGTGCGGACGGGGCCTCCAAGGAGTGGAGTGCGGCTGAAGATCCTAGGCGCTCGGAGCGATCTCCGGGATGCGTGGCTTGGCGTTGCCGGCGAAGGTGAACTTGGCGTCGTCTCCTTCGCCGTCGACGTCGACCACGACGATGTCTCCGGAGTGCAGCTCGCCGAACAGGATCTTCTCGGACAGCTGGTCCTCGATCTCGCGCTGGATGGTGCGGCGCAACGGCCGGGCACCCATCGCGGGATCGTAACCGCGGGTGGCCAGGAGAACCTTGGCCGCCTTGGTCAGTTCGATGCCCATGTCCTTGTCCTTGAGGCGCTTCTCGAGGCGCGTCACGAACATGTCCACGATCTCGATGATCTCTTCCTGGGTCAGCTGCGGGAACACCACGACGTCGTCAACACGGTTCAGGAACTCGGGGCGGAAGTGCTGCTTGAGCTCTTCGGTGACCCGCGCCCGCATCCGGTTGTAGCCGGTCTGGGTGTCGGTGCCGGACTGGAAGCCGGTAGCGACACTCTTGGAGATGTCCCGGGTGCCGAGGTTGGTGGTCATGATGATCACCGTGTTCTTGAAGTCCACCACGCGGCCCTGGGAGTCGGTCAGGCGGCCGTCTTCAAGGATCTGCAGCAGCGAGTTGAAGAGGTCCGCGTGGGCCTTCTCCACTTCGTCGAACAGGACCACGGAGAACGGACGGCGGCGGACCTTCTCGGTGAGCTGCCCGCCCTCTTCGTAGCCGACGTAGCCCGGAGGGGCACCGAAGAGCCGCGAAACCGTGTGCTTCTCGGAGTACTCGGACATGTCCAGCGTGATCAGGGCGTCCTCGTCACCGAACAGGAACTCGGCGAGGGCCTTGGCCAGCTCGGTCTTGCCGACGCCGGTAGGGCCGGCGAAGATGAACGAACCACCGGGACGCTTCGGGTCCTTCAGACCTGCACGGGTGCGGCGAATGGCCTGGGACAGGGCCTTGATGGCCTCGTCCTGGCCGACCACACGCTTGTGCAGCTCGTCTTCCATCTTCAGCAGGCGCGAGGACTCTTCCTCGGTCAGCTTGAACACCGGGATGCCCGTGGAGTTCGCCAGGACTTCTGCGATCAGGTCCTCGTCAACCTCGGAGATGTCGTCCATGCCCCCGGTCTTCCAGTGGCGTTCCTTCTCCGAGCGCTCGGTAATGAGCTTCTGCTCTTTGTCGCGCAGCGCAGCGGCACCTTCGAAGTCCTGCGCGTCAATCGCGGACTCCTTCTCCATCTTCAGCACGGAGATGCGTTCGTCCATCTCCTTGAGTTCCGGCGGAGCGGTCATCCGGCGGATGCGGAGCCGGGCGCCGGCTTCGTCGATCAGGTCGATAGCCTTGTCCGGCAGGAAACGGTCCGAAATGTAGCGTTCGGAGAGGTTCGCTGCCGAGGCGAGGGCGCCGTCGGTGATCGTGACGCGGTGGTGGGCCTCGTAACGGTCACGCAGGCCCTTGAGGATTTCGATCGCGTGCGCAACCGAGGGCTCCTTGACCTGGATGGGCTGGAAGCGGCGCTCGAGGGCAGCATCCTTCTCGATGTGCTTGCGGTACTCATCCAGCGTGGTGGCGCCGATGGTCTGCAGCTCACCGCGGGCCAGCATGGGCTTCAGGATCGAGGCCGCATCGATGGCACCTTCTGCGGCACCGGCACCCACGAGTGTGTGGATCTCGTCGATGAACAGGATGATGTCGCCACGGGTGCGGATCTCCTTGAGGACTTTCTTCAGCCGCTCTTCGAAGTCGCCGCGGTACCGGGAGCCTGCAACGAGGGACCCGAGGTCCAGCGTGTACAACTGCTTGTCCTTGATGGTCTCCGGGACGTCTCCGCGGACAATCGCCTGGGCCAGGCCCTCGACGACGGCGGTCTTGCCGACGCCGGGCTCACCGATCAGCACCGGGTTGTTCTTAGTGCGGCGGGAAAGGACCTGCATGACGCGTTCCATTTCCTGCTCGCGTCCAATGACCGGGTCCAGCTTGTTCTCCCGGGCGGCCTGCGTCAGGTTCCGGCCGAACTGGTCCAGCACCACCGAGCCCGCAGGGGTGCCTTCAGCCTGGCCCTGGCCGACGCCAGCACCAGTGCTCTCCTTGCCCTGGTAGCCGGACAGCAGCTGAATGACCTGCTGGCGGACCCGGTTGAGGTCTGCGCCGAGCTTCACCAGCACCTGGGCCGCAACGCCCTCACCCTCGCGGATGAGCCCCAGCAGGATGTGCTCCGTGCCGATGTAGTTGTGGCCGAGCTGCAGGGCCTCGCGGAGCGAGAGCTCAAGCACCTTCTTTGCACGGGGGGTGAAGGGGATGTGGCCGGAGGGGGCCTGCTGGCCCTGACCGATGATCTCCTGCACCTGCTCGCGGACGCCGTCGAGCGAAATGCTCAAGGACTCAAGAGCTTTGGCGGCAACGCCCTCACCTTCGTGGATCAGACCCAAGAGGATGTGTTCGGTACCAATGTAATTGTGGTTCAGCATGCGTGCCTCTTCTTGGGCAAGCACAACTACGCGACGGGCACGGTCCGTAAATCGCTCAAACATTTCGCCACACTCCTAGCTACGACGTACTTTGATGCTACGTGGGGGAGGCACGACTTGGGGAGCTTGTTCGCCACAGGGGAAACCGTGGCCCTTGCGGCCCATCTCCGGTGGGCCGTTGGAGCCAGCTCCCCGCGGCCGGAAACGGTGCCTCACCGAGGCCACATACCCCGGTCGCCAGCCGTCGACACAGCGGCAACCGGGAGCGCAATAAGGGTTTGCCGGGCCCAGCATGGGAAAATCCCGCATTTGCCCTTGGCAAAACTATCGGCAGCGGCGCCCCGCAATGTTGGGATCAGCGGAGTTTGCCTTCCTGCGCCGATTCTTGGGGGCAAAGAGAATGGTGGGGGTAACGGGATTGTTGGGGGTAACGAGAATCTTCCAGACAAAGGAGGCCGTTGATTAAAGCCCGCCTGTGGGCCCACATGATTAAAGGGCGGAGCCCCCGGTATACCGGAGGCTCCGCCCTTATCTTCAGAACTTCAGCAATCTAGGAATTTGCCTTTTGGTACGCTTCCTGGATATCAGCCTGGATACGGCCGCGGCTATTAACCGTGTAGCCGTGGTCCCTGGCCCACTGGCGTATCTGTGCAGAGTCCTGGCTGCGTCCGCCTGCTGCCCTGGTGCGGGCAGGGCGTCCTCCGGACGTTTTGCGGGCGGCCGAAACAAAGCGTTCCAGCGCCGACCGTAGTTCTGAAGCGTTGGCAGATGACAGGTCGATTTCATAACTGACGCCATCCAACCCAAAACGGACGGTTTCGTCCGCCGATCCCCCATCCAGATCGTCCACGAGGACGATATTTACTTTCTGTGCCATCAGAATTTCTCTCTTTTGGAAAGGGACGTGTGATCAGAAAAGCAGGATGTTTCCACTTGAAGTATCTCCCCAATTATGGCAACGCGTCAAAACACGCTTTGGTTCCTTGGGACGCAGGAAGAAGAAAGGTGCCCGCTATTTGTCGGATTCGGCCGGGGGGCCCGAAGGGTCGGCCGGCGGAAATACCTGGCGGCCGTCTGGCTGTGAATCCGGGCGGGTCCCCGGCGGCGTTTTTTTGGGTGTCTCGGCCTGGGCCCGCGCGTCGCCCGAAGCCTCGGCCTGCGCGCGGGCATTAGCGTCGGCCTCAGCCTGCGCCCGTGCCTCAGCCTGGCGCTCCGCCCTGTCCGCATTGAAGATCGACTTCATGGCGAACCAGAAGAGCAGGCCCACCACCAGGGAAGGCAGAAGTACGGCTACGTACTCCATGATCAGTGGCCCTCGGGCTTCAGGAGCGGGAACAGGATGGTCTCCCGGATGCCGGCGCCGGTGAAGAGCATCACCAGGCGGTCGATGCCCAGGCCGATGCCGCCCATGGGAGGCGCACCGTACTCGAGGGCTCGCAGGAAGTCCTCATCCAGCTGCATGGCCTCGACATCACCGGCGGCAGCGTGCCGCGACTGCTCCGTGAGGCGTTCCCGCTGGATGACGGGGTCGATGAGCTCGGAGAAGGCGGTGCCGCGCTCCATGCCGCCGATGATGAGGTCCCAGGCCTCGATCAGGCGGCCGTCCTTACGGTGCGGACGCGCCAGCGGCTGGGCGGACGGCGGGTAGTCGTAGACGAAGGTCGGGTTCAGCAGCGTGGGCTCCACGATCTCGCCGAACAGCTCCACGGCCAGCTTCTCGGCGTCCCACTTGGGGTCCACCTTGACTTCGTGCTTCTCCGCCACCGCACGCAGCTCCTCCAAGGGAGTCTCCGGGGTGATCTCCTGGCCTACGGCCTCGGAAAGCCCGGGGAACACAGACAGCCAGGCCCAGTCGCCGTCGAGGTTGATTTCCCCTCCCTCGGTCTGCAGGATGCGTCCGGCGCCCACGGCATCCGCGGCGTCGAGGATGATCTCCTTGATGCGGTCCGCCATGACGAACTGGTCGGCCCAGGCCTCGTAGCACTCAAGCGTGGTGAATTCGGGGCTGTGGGTGGAGTCCACGCCCTCGTTGCGGAAGACGCGGCCCATGTCGTAGACGCGGTCGATCCCGCCCACCACGGCGCGCTTCAGGTACAGCTCGGTGGCGATGCGCAGGGTCATCTTCTGGTCGAAGGCGTTCATGTGGGTCTCGAACGGGCGTGCCAGCGCTCCGCCGTGGACCAGCTGGAGGATGGGTGTTTCCACCTCCACATAGTTGTGGCGGTGCAGGCTTTCGCGGATTGAGCGCGTGATCGCGGCACGCGTGTAGACCATTTCGCGGGCTTCGTCGCGCACCATGAGGTCCACGTAGCGCTGGCGGACGCGGGTTTCCTCGTTCAGCTCGGCGTGCAGTACCGGCAGCGGGCGCAGCGCCTTGGACGCCATGGACCAGGAGTCGGCCATGACGGAGAGCTCGCCGCGGCGGGAGGAGATGACCTCACCCTTGATGAAAACGTGGTCGCCGAGGTCCACCAGGGCCTTCCAGTCCGCGAGCGCTTCCTCGCCGACGTTGGCGAGGCTGAGCATGGCCTGCAGACGGGTGCCCTTGCCGTCAACGCCGCCTTCCTGGAGGGTGGCGAAGCACAGCTTGCCGGTGTTGCGGACGAAGACCACGCGGCCGGTCACGCCCACGACGTCCCCGGTGGTGTCGTCGGCTTCCAGGTGTGCGTACTTTTCACGGATTTCGCTGAGCGAATGCGTCCGCTCGACACCCACCGGATACGCCTCGGTGCCGCGTTCGATCAGCTTGGCGCGCTTGTCCATGCGGATGCGCATCTGCTCGCTGGCGTCGAGCGGCTCTGGGGCATTCTTGGGGGCGGGGGTGTTTTGGGAAGTCACAAGCATCAAGTTTACCGGGACTTGACCCGCGCGGTTTTCGGGCTCCCTCGGCACCCCTTCGACCTGCCGTAAACGCGTCAGGGGCGGGGCATAGACTCGGGCTGTGGAGACGTGGACTGTTGAAACGGACGACGGTGGCCGGCTGGAGGTGCATTCCTTCCGGCCCGGGCTGCTCACCCCGGCTGATGGCGGCCCGGCAGCGTTCCGCACCGCTCCCGGCCCCACCGCCGCCGATGGTGACCCGCCCATAACGGAGGCGCCCGGCGTCGTCGTTATCCACGGCACCCTGGTGACCGACGCCCTCTACCGGCCCTTCGCGCGGAAACTCAGCCTCCTGCTCAGCCGGCCGGTGCACTGCTACAACCGTCGGGGGCGAGGGGCGTCCGCGCCGCAGCCGGACGGGTATTCCGCCGCCACCGAGGTCAGCGACCTTGCCGCCGTGATGCGCGCAACCGGGTCAGAAGACGTTGTGGCCCACAGCTACGGCGGTTTTGTGGCTTTGCAGGCGGCACGCAGTTTTCCGCTCCGCAGGCTCGTGACCTATGACGCCGCACTGTCCCTGTCCGGCAATCTGAACCATCGGTGGCGTCCGCAGCTGGAAGAAGCTGTGATCGAGGGCCAGCTCAACCACGCGTGGGCGCACCTGGTCCAGGGGCTGTCGACGGCGGGACCGGTGTCCTACCTGCCGCTGGGAGCGCTGCGGATGCTGAGCATCATGTCGGCCCGGACCAACCTTGGCGCTGAAATGCGGCAGCTCCTGCCCACCGCCGTTAAGGAAATGCGGGCTGTGCTCGATGCCAACGCCGAGCTGGACGACTTCACCGGCCTCAGCACCCCCACCCTCATGCTCAGCGGCGGCTGGAGCCCGGGATATTTCGCCGAGACCGGACGTCAGCTGGCCGCAGCCGTTCCAGCAATCGAGTTCGCGGTGGTGCCGGGACAGCTACACGAAGGCCCCATCCGTCCCGGGAAACGGCTGGCCGTCCGGATCGCGCGCTTCCTGAACGGCACCGACGGCGGCATCCAGCCACTGAGGCGCCGCCGACGGCGGTAGCTGCCGCGCATCGGCGGCCGTTGACGCAGTGATGTCCCACATTCCGGAGTACTTCCGTGCGTGACGCGGCTGTAAGCGGGGCGCCACCTCGGATAGGCTCGGAGCATGACGCGCGAGATCATCAGCACACCCGACGGCGGCAAACTTGAGCTGTTCAGCACGGGCGCGGAACTCGCCTCGGCGGGCTCCGGCGTCGTGGTGGTCATCTCCTCCATGGTCACGGCCGCCGACTACACCCGCTTCGCCCAAAAACTGAGCGCCGAACTCGGCCGTCCGGTCCACACCTTCAATCGCCGCGGCCGCGGAGCATCCTCCGAGCAGCCGGGCGACTACACCCTGGACGTGGACATCCGAGATCTCGACGCCGTCATGAAACACACGTCCAGTACCGACGTTTTCGGCCACAGCTTCGGCGGGGCCGTGGCCCTTCACGCCGCCCGGACGCTCCCGGTGGAACGGCTCGCGGTTTACGATCCCGCGGTGTCGGTGAATCACAGCGTCAAGGCCGACTGGACCACGGAATACGAACGCGCGACGGCGGCCGGAGACGACGACAGGGCCCTCGCCGTACTGCAGCGGGGACTTGAGGCTGGCGGTCCCTTCTCGTCGCGGATGCCGCTGTCCATGCTGACCCTGGCGAACAAGCTCACAGCAGGCACCTCGATGGGCAAGCAGCAGCGCGAGATGATGCGCACCGGCGTCCGCGAAATCAAGGCCATCATTGCTGCCGACATGCCTGCCGAGCCGTTCCTCCAACTGCCGCTCGAGACGCTCATCATCGTGGGTGAGAAGAGCCCGGCCTACTTCGGAGTGGCCTGTGGCCAGATCCACGACGTCCTGTCCGGTTCCAGCTACACCATCCTGCCCGGATTCGGGCACGACGGCGTCAACCGCGCCCCGGACAAACTCGTCACCGAACTGAGCGAATTCTTCGCCGGCTGAGCTGCCTCGTCCGCCGCCGTTTCCCCGCGCCTCCCTTGCGCGAACAGGCACGTAACGCCCTCAAAAAGGGAAATATAGGGCATTACATGCCAGTTCGCGCTGAGGGGGTGGGCGTGAGTGTCTGTCCGCGCTTAACGGGGTTAGTGGGCGGCGGGTGCTGCGGCTTCGCTGCCCGCCGTCTTGCGCATCATCGCGGCGAGGACGACGGCGGCAAGGGCTATCGCCGTCGCGGTCAGGAAGGCGGCGCTCATTCCCGCAACGAGCCCCGAAACTGCCGAAACCACGGCGAAAATGGACACGAGCAGCGCCGTCCCGGCGGCACCGGCAACCTGCTGCAGCGTGCTCATGATGGCGGAACCATGGGAGTACAGGTGCGGCGGCAACGGGTTGAGCCCGGTGGTGAAGGCCGGGGTGAACACCAGCGCGAGCCCGAAGCTCAGGCCGACGTGAAGGGTGACGATCCACCAGACCGGAGTACCGGCGTCGAGCATTGAAAACTGCCACAGCACCAGCACCATAAGGGTCGAACCGGTCACAGTGAGCGGCAGGGGTCCCAGCTTGTCGAACAGCCGGCCGATGAACGGGCCGAGCAGGCCCATGGCAAGGCCGCCGGGCAGCAGCGCGAGGCCGGTCTCGAGGGATTTCAGGCCGCGGATCTCCTGGAGGTAGAGCGGCAGCAGGATCACGGCGCCGAAGAGGGCAATCATGGCCACGACCAGCAGCAGCACGGATACGGTGAACATCCGGAAGTTGAAGGCCCGCAGGTCCAGCAGCGGCGCCTCGGACTTCTGCAGCTGCAGCTGGCGCAGCACGAACGCCACGAGGCCCGCGACACCGACCACCAGCGCCGTCACGGCAAGCGTGCCCGGTCCGCCGTTGCCGCCGTGGCCGCCGCCGATCTGGCTGAGGCCGTAGACCAGGCCGCCGAATGCGGGGATGGTCAGCACTACGGACAGGAAGTCGAGCCTGGATTTCTCCGTCTCACCGACATTGGTCAGGTACCGCGCGCCGATCGCCAGCGCCGCCAGCGCGATGGGCAGCACGAAGACGAACATGAAGCGCCACGAGAAGTGCTGAAGGATGAAGCCGGAGACCGTCGGGCCCATGGCCGGGGCCACGGAGATCGCAATGCTGACATTGCCCATGACGGTGCCGCGCCGTGCCAGTGGAACAAGTGTGAGGATGCTGGTCATCAGGAGTGGCAGCATGATTGCGGTGCCGCCGGCCTGGATGATCCGGGCGAGCAGGAGCACCGGGAAGCCGGGCGCCACGGCAGCCAGGGCGGTTCCGCCCGTGAAAAGCCCCATGGCCAGCAGGAAGACGGCGCGTGTGGACAGCCGCTGCAGGATGAAGCCGGTGGTCGGAATCACGACGGCCATGGTGAGCATGAACCCCGTGGACAGCCACTGCACCGTGGGCGCGTCCACGCGAAGGTCCACCATGAGCCGCTGCAGGGCAACATTCATGATGGTCTCGTTGAGGATCACCACGAATGTGGCCACGAGCAGTGTGACGATGACGGTGACCGACTCGCGGGACATCCTGTCGCCGGTGGGCGCCGGCGCGGGGGCACCCGGCTTCAGGCCTGGGGCATCCGTCTGTTGAATGGCTGTCCCGGCGCCGGCAGGCTCACGCCCGGGCTCGCCATGGGTATTTGATGTGACTTCGTTAGACATGGAGAGACCCTCAGGGAGTTTTGGAATGGTTGCCTGCGGGCAGCGCCGCTGCAGACTCCAACAGTCTAGTGTCCCCCGACATTCCCCGTACACGGACTCAGTTGCAAAAGGGGCACCGGAGAGGGGAGCAGGCCGGGCCGCCCCTAGGAGCTCAGCGGGAGGTTGTCAATGAGGCGCACTCCACCAACCTTGGCCGCGACGATGGCCAGTGCTTCGCCGCGGAAGGGGGTTTCCCTGCAGTTTTCGGCCAGTGGTTCCAGCGTCTGGGGGTCCACGACTTCCAGGTAGTCCAGTTCCACCAGCGGCTGGGATTCGATCAGAGCCTGGGCCGATTCCACCTCCAAGGGCTTGCGGGCGTTGGCCCGTTCCTCGAGGAGCCGCAGCGCCCGCGGCAGGACCAGCGCGGCATCGCGTTCCTCGGCTGAGAGGAAGCGGTTCCGGCTGGACAGCGCCAACCCGTCTGCTGACCGGACGGTGGGAATGCCAACGATTTCCACCGGGAAATTCAGGTCCGTCACCATCTGCTTGACCAGGGCGAGCTGCTGGGCGTCCTTTTGCCCGAAGTAGGCCCGGTAGGCGGGAAGCCCTCCCTTGGAGCCGGTGACGAACGCATTCGCCCCGGGAAGGCCGGTAGCGGGTATTCCGAGGTGGAGCAGCTTGGCCACGACCGTCAGCGCCCCGTCGAAATGCCCCGGGCGCGACGCCCCCTCCCACTTTTCCCCGAGTGGGCCGGAGGTGATCCGCACCTTCGGCTGCCCGCTCGGGTACATCTCCTCCACCGAGGGGGCGAACACCAGGTCGACCCCCTGAGCCTCCAGCAGCGCCAGGTCCGCGTCGAGCGTCCGCGGATACCGTTCGAGGTCCACGGCCTCGCCGAACTGCAGAGGGTTCACGAAAATGGAGGTCACCACCACGTCGTTCTGTTCGACGGCGGTCCGCGCCAGCCGTGCGTGCCCCTCGTGCAGGGCGCCCATCGTGGGCACCAGCCCTAAGGACGAGCCTTGTTTTTGGGTCAGGAGCAGACGGCTCTGGGCGCGAAGGGACGCTGCGGTGGTAACGAGTCGGATTGCCATGTCAGCGTCCTCCATCGGCCGTGGGGCCGTCTTCATCTGTATCTGCAAGGGCGTCACGGATGCCCTCCAGCTGGTCCTGTTTCAAGAGCCCTCTGCCTTCGGCCCGCCGCGCGGTGGCCTGCGCCATCGCCAGGTACGCTGCGAGGATGTCGCCGCCGGCACCGCCGTCGTACTCCCGCAGGGCACGCGCATGCGCCGCGACGGTCCCCGCATCGCCCCGGGCCACGGGGCCGGTCAGCGCCGACTCGCCTGAGGCAAGGGCGTTCTCCAGGGTAGCCCTCAGCAGCGGTCCCAGCATGCGTTCGGGATTGTCCACGCCCACTTCGCCGAGCAGCTGCGACGCTTGCGCCACGAGGGTGACGAGGTGGTTCGAGCCGTGGGCCAGGGCTGCGTGGTAAATGATCCGGTCGGCTTCGGCGACCACCACGGGCTCGGCCCCCATTTCCACCACCAGGGCCTGGGCAATGGGCAGCATGGCGGCGTCCGCCGTGACGCCGAACGTGCAGTCCAGGAGCCGGGTCAGGTCAAGGCTCATGCCGGTGAAAGTCATGGCCGGGTGCAGGGCCAGCGGAACGGCACCGGCGGCGCGGACGGGATGCAGGATTCCGACGCCGAAGCGGCCCGACGTATGCGCCACGAGCTGGCCTGGCTGCCAGGCGCCGAGCTTGGCCAGTCCCTGGACCAGCCCGCCAAGGGCGTCGTCCGGCACGGCGAGGACCACCAGTTCCGAGCGTTCCACGATGTCCTGCACGTCCAGGACGGGTACGCCGGGGAGCAGTGTTTCCGCCCGTTCCCGGCTTGCGTCCGACACGGCCGAAACCCCGACGACGGCGTGCTCGGCCGCGCGCAGCGCAGCCCCGAGGACGGCGCCTACTTTGCCGGCACCGATGATTCCAACGCCAAGGCGTCCGGGCTTAGCCACGTTGCGGCCCTTCCTGTTGAGGTGGATGGGAAGTCCGTTGATCGGGAGAATTCTGCTGATTGGGTCCATTCCGCTGATCGAGCTTGTCGAGATCGAGGGTTTCAGCGGCTTCCCTGGTTTCGACAGGCTCAACCAGCGGGGGGTACTCAACCAGCGGTGGGGCCACCTGCGCGAGCCACTGTTCGCTGGTCTGGCGCTTGCGGGCGGCACGGGCACGGGCGGCCTGGTTGTCAAAGAGGGCCCGTGCCTCGTCCACCCCGGCCTGGATCACGCGTGGGGTCACCGGGCCGGCTGTGGTGTGCAGGAGGAGGTCCGCCAGCCCGAACCGGCGCGCCAGCGGGCCCTGGTGCAGCGCCATCGACTGGGTGCGCTGATGCGGGACGACCACCAGCTGCCGCCACCAGCGCCCCGAGCGAATCAGGAGGGCGGTATCCGTGGCCGTGAAGCCGTTCCGCCGCCATCCGAGAGGGGCGAGGAAGCGGCCGCGGTGCGGTGTGGTGACGAAGCCGCCGTCGGAATCCAGACCGTCCAGCCCTGCCTGGAAAACACCTAGGGGGTCGGTCGTTCCCGGGTCCGGCAGGACCAGGGACAGCATGTTGAAAACGTCGTCGATTTTGCCCACCGGCATCAGGGTGGTGCGTGCTCCCGCCTCGCCGTTGTTTCCCACGGCGCCGTACCCGGCAACGTTGACCTGCATCCGGTACCAGCCGAAAACGCGCCACAGCGGCGGCTGCACGACTTTCAGTGCCTGGATCCGGCCCGGCGGGAGCGTCTGCGCCTGGGTATCCAGCAGCCCGTAGCGGAGCCGGATGCCGTCCGGGGAAATGGCCGCCGTGAAGTTGTAACCCTTGTGGAACGACCCCCAGTAGGAGGCAAACAGGCCCAGCACCGCAGGAACCAGGTACAGGAAGAAGCCCCGGTTTTCGGTGACAGCGGACAGCACCACGGACACCACGCCGCCCAGCGCAATGAAGACACTCTGCTCACTGAGCAGCAGGGATCCGATAAGGCGCGACGGCGGGACCTGCAGCACCTCGAATTCCGGAGCCTCCGGTGCGGGTTCTTCGGCCTGTGCAGGATCCAGCTTCGCGCCCGAAGCCCGGGCCAGGATGGTGGCGCGCAGCTGCCGGGCGTCGTCCATGCGGAGGTAGGCAAGCCGTACTGCGGACTCGGTGGAGTCGGCCACCTCGAACTTCAGTTCCGCCAGCCCGAAGATCCTGGCCAGCAGCGGCTGGACGATGTCGATCGCCTGCACCCGGTCCAGGCGGGCCTGCCGCTGCTGCTTGAACAGGAAGCCAGTATTGACCCGGACATAGCCCTCGGCCACCTGATACCGGGTGAAGTACCAGGACAGGATGAATCCGGAGACCGCCAGCAGCAGCATCAGGGCGCCGACGGCGAGGAGCCACGGGGCACTCCCCGCGATCCGGTCATCAAAAATGGGCTGGCCCTGGAGCATCCGCTCGAAGGATTCACGTCCGAAGAAATACCCGATGGCGACCAGCGCCAGCCAGCCCCGCACGAAAGGGGACGCCGGATGCACCCGGAGCCACTCGCCGTCGGGCTTTCCGGAAGAGGGCCCGGGCACGGTCACAGTCCGGCCAGCCTGGCTTCACCGCGCGCTGAGAGCTGTTCCCGTAGCCGCGCCCCTTCCTCGGCGGGCAGCCCAGGGATCGAGGCGCTGGTTCCAGCGGATGCCGTGTACAGCTTGAGTGTGCACAGCCCCAGGCTGCGCTCCACCGGCCCCACGCTGATGTCCACGTACTGCATCCGCCCATACGGCACCACCATGACGCGCTGGAAGAAGATGCCGCCGCGGATCAGGAGGTCGTCGTCGCGCTCCGCGTAGCCGATCGCACGGACCTGGCGCGGAATAAGCACCAAGCGCCACAGGGCGAGCACCAGCAGGAACGCCGGGACCGCGATGGCCAGCCACAAGGGCGGCCAGGACCACCAGTCGAGCAGGACAAAGACCAGGGGAAGGCTCATGAACGCGATGGTGATGAGGTTGCCCACGGCCCACTCCACCAGCCGGACGGTGACGTACTTAGGGGATACGCGAAGCCAGATGATCCCGGGCGGATCAATCGCCGCGGTAGGCATATTCGCCTTCCCCTTTGGCCTTGCCGGGGCGCGGGTGGCCCGGCAGCCCCTTCGCCGCGTCTTCTCCGTCTTCGGGCGGGATCCTGCAGAAACGTTCGACGACGAGTCCCACCACGATCATGACCAGCCCGCCTGCACCCATGCCAAGAGCGAGCCACGTGAGTTCCTGGCTGCTTCGAAGGTTCCAGATCCGCATCTGCTCCACGAAGATCCCCGCGTGCCAGCCCAGCAGCATCGCGCCAGTGTAGGCGCACGCCTGGGCCAGGACCAGCGTCCAGGCGGCCAGAATCGGGTTCAGCATCTTCTTCTTCTTGCCGTTCCGCCAGCGCAGCACCCGGATGCCCAACACCAGCGTGAGGACCACGATCACGCCCATGGTCACGAGGCCGGTGGGCGGCAGCACCGGAGTGGCCATGCCGTACCGTCCGGTAAGGACGGCAGCGGACCAGCCCGCAAGGGCCACGGCCAGGCCGACTGCCGCGAGCAGCAGCGGATTCATGGGCTTCACTGCTATTCCACCGCCCCCGCTGTGGGCACGCCATTAAAGTCTCCGAACCCATCAAACGGGGTGAGGCCCGGGAAGTCGGCGGCTTTGGCTGCGAGCTCGCCGATCCGCTCCCCGTTCAGGGTGGCCGCCGGCTCGATCAGGGACCACGGGTAAAGCACGAAGGCCCGCTCCGCCGCCCGGGGGTGCGGCAGGGTCAGCACGGGATCGGAGCTTTCCACGTCTCCGTAGACGATGATGTCCACGTCAAGGGTCCGCGGCCCCCAATGCACCGCACGGACCCGGTGGTGCTTGTTTTCGACTGACTGGCAGTGCCTCAGGAGATCAAGCGGCTCCAGGGACGTCTCGACGGAAATCACCATGTTCAGGAAGTCGGGCTGGCCTTCCGGGCCGCCCACCGCCTTGGTCTGCACCACCGGAGAGACGGCGAGGAGCCGCACTTCCGGCCGGTCCACAAGATCCGCAACAGCTTCGGACAGCGTGTCATTGCGCGCCCCCAGGTTGCTGCCCAGGGCGAGGACCGCCCGCGTGTACCGGGCGTTCGTGGGCACCGGGCTCATGTTCGCTCCCGGTAGACGCTCACGGCCACGTCCCCGAACGGGACCTCGATGGGTGCCTTCGGCTTGTGGACCGTGATCTCGACGGCCTCGATCTTGAATTCCCTGAGCAGGCCTTCGGCCATCCGCACGGCCAGCGCCTCGATCAGGTTCAGGGGCTCACCGGTGATCCAGTCCGTGATCCGCCCGGCCACTTCCCCATAGTGGGCGGTATCCCTGACGTCGTCGGATGCCGCGGCCTGGCTGAAGTCCAGGTGCAGCACGGCATCAACCACAAACGGCTGGCCCTCGCGGCGCTCAAAATCGAGCACCCCGTGGTAGCCGGTGGCGGTGACACCGCTCAGTGAGATCCTGTCCATGGTCTTTGCGCTCAGCCCTTCGTCGTCAGCGGCCGGGATGCGGCGCGGACATGCGTGCGGCGACCTTGACTGCGTCCAGGCTGGGACCGACGTCGTGCACGCGCACTGCCCAGACGCCGCGGGCGGCGGTGATCGCCGTGATGGCCGCGGTGGCGGCGTCGCGTTCCTCCGGGAGCGCAGCCTTACCGGACACGCTCAGAAGCGTGCCCAGGAAGCGCTTGCGTGAGACGCCCACCAGGATCTTGTGGCCCATGGCCTCAAGCCGGTCGAGGTTCCCCAGCAGCTCCCAGTTTTGCTCGTCCGTCTTGGAGAAGCCGATGCCCGGGTCAATGATGATCTGCTCCGGCAGCACCCCGGCGGCGTACAACTTGTCCCGTACGCCGCTCAGCTCCGCAACGACGTCGTTCGCAACGTCGTCGTACTCCGTCAGGGAAGTCATGGTCTTCGCGTCGCCGCGGCGGTGGGTCAGGACGTACGGCACCTTGCTTTTGGCCACCAGTTCGGCCATTCCCGGCTCGATGGTCAGACCCGAGACATCGTTGATGATCGCAGCTCCCGCGTCGAGCGCAGCTTCGGCCGTGGAGGTATGGGTGGTGTCGATGCTCACCAGGGCACCGGCCTTGACCAGAGCCCCAATGACGGGCAGGACGCGGCGCTGCTCCTCTTCGGGGCTGACATCCTCGGCTCCCGGACGGGTGGACTCACCGCCGACGTCGATGATGTCAGCTCCGGCATAAAACATCCGGAGGCCGGCAGCGATAGCGCTGTCCGCCGTCGGGTGCTGGCCGCCATCGCTGAACGAGTCCGGGGTGACGTTGAGGACGCCCATCACGAGGGTGCGGCCGGTGGGCAGGTCTTCATATTTGGCAGCCCGCCGCGGTTTGCGCAGAACGGGCAGCGGGGATGTTGCGGGTCCGGTTCCAGGTGCTGCAGCTAGGGAATCCATAGTCTGTTTGTTACCTTCCGATGATGAGGCTCATGGCTTCGGCACGGGTGGCCGGGTCATGAAGTTGCCCGCGGACCGCGCTTGTGACGGTTTTGGCCCCGGGCTTGCGGATGCCGCGCATGGACATGCACATGTGTTCGCATTCCACCACCACGATGGCTCCGCGCGGCTTGAGGAATGTGACCAGCGCTTCGACGATCTGCGTGGTGAGCCGTTCCTGGACCTGGGGACGGCGGGCGTAGATGTCCACCAGCCGTGCCAGCTTGCTCAGGCCCGTCACCCTCCCGTCGTGCGAGGGGATGTAGCCAACGTGGGCCACGCCGTGGAACGGAACCAGGTGGTGCTCGCATGTTGAGTAGAACGGGATGTCCTTCACCAGCACCAGTTCCTCGTGGTCGAGGTCGAAGGTGGTGGCGAGAACGCCTGCCGGATCCTGGTGCAGGCCGGCGAACATCTCCGCATAGGCCTTGGCTACGCGCTTGGGCGTATCCTGCAGCCCACCGCGGTCCGGATCCTCGCCGATAGCCAGCAGGATCTCACGCACTGCCGCTTCAATCCGCGGCCTGTCCACCTTGTGGTGCTTACCATGTCCGCCCGCAGCCGAGTGGTCAGCGGAGGCGGCAAGGTCGTCGTCGTCGAAGTAAGTCACAGCAAAGAGCTTAGCCGTGGTGGCCGTCTGGGCCCGCTTCCGTTACCTCGCCCTGAAAGGTGGCATCCTCAGGAACACCCTGCGGGTGAGGCGGCAGCGCGTCCAGGGGTTCCTCGAGACGGGCCTCCTTGGCCTCCTCCTGGGCTTCACGTTCGGCCCGCTCCTGGCGGGACTCCACCGGACCAGCCTTCTGGACGGGACGGGTCTCCTTGGACAGCCACACCTCGCGGAAGTCGCGCTTGCGGATGTCGCGGAAGACGTCGGCGATCTCGGCCTGGTTCAGGGTTTCGCGTTCCAGCAGTTCCAGCGCCAGCCGGTCCAGGACGTCCCGGTTTTCTGTGAGGATGGCGTAGGCCTCGTCATGCGCCTGGTCGATCAGGCGGCGGACTTCCTCATCCACGATGTAGGCGATCTGGTCGGAGTAGTTGCGCTCGTGGCTGGCGTCGCGGCCGAGGAACGGCTCGCCGCCGCCCTGTCCGAGGCGCACCGCGCCGACGCGTTCGCTCATGCCGTACTGCGTGACCATCTGGCGGGCAGTGGACGTGGCCTTCTCGATGTCGTTCGAGGCGCCGGTGGAAGGATCGTGGAAGACGATCTCCTCGGCGACGCGGCCGCCCATGGCGTAGGCCATCTGGTCCAGCAGCTCGTTGCGGGTAACGGAGTACTTGTCGTTCTCCGGGACCACCATGGTGTAACCGAGGGCGCGGCCGCGGGGAAGGATGGTGATCTTGGTGACCGGTGCCGAGTTGCGCAGCGCCGCGGCAACGAGGGCGTGGCCGCCTTCGTGGTAGGCCGTGATCTTGCGCTCGTGCTCCTTCATGACGCGGCTGCGCTTCTGCGGGCCCGCCATGACGCGGTCAATGGCCTCGTCCAGGGCGCGGTCATCGATCAGGTTGGCGTTGGAACGGGCGGTCAGCAGGGCGGCCTCATTCAGCACATTGGCCAGGTCCGCGCCGGTGTAGCCCGGGGTCTTCTTGGCGACGGCCTTGAGGTCCACGCCTTGTGCGATCGGCTTGCCCTTGGCGTGCACTTGCAGGATCTGGTCGCGGCCCACGAGGTCCGGGGCTTCAACCGAGACCTGCCGGTCGAAACGGCCGGGGCGGAGCAATGCCGGGTCCAGGACGTCGGGCCGGTTGGTGGCGGCAATCAGGATGACGTTGGTCTTGACGTCGAAGCCGTCCATTTCAACGAGCAGCTGGTTGAGTGTCTGCTCCCGTTCGTCGTTGCCGCCGCCGATGCCGGCACCGCGGTGGCGGCCGACGGCGTCGATCTCGTCAACGAAGATGATGGCGGGCGAGTTGGCCTTGGCCTGCTCGAAGAGGTCACGGACGCGGGAAGCACCCACACCGACGAACATTTCGACGAAATCCGAGCCGGAGATGGAGAAGAACGGCACGCCGGCCTCGCCTGCGACGGCGCGGGCCAAGAGGGTCTTGCCGGTGCCCGGGGGGCCGTACAGCAGCACGCCCTTGGGGATCTTGGCGCCCACGGCCTGGAACTTGGACGGCTCTGCAAGGAATTCCTTGATCTCCTGGAGCTCCTCGACGGCTTCATCGGCACCGGCGACGTCCGCGAACGTCACCTGCGGCATGTCCTTGCTGACCATCTTGGCCTTGGACTTGCCGAACTGCATGACCTTGGATCCGCCGCCCTGCATCCGGGACAGGAGGAACCAGAACAGGACACCGAGCAGCAGCACCGGGATCAGCAGGGAGAACAGTCCGGACAGCCAGTTGCTCTCCACAGGCTGGTCCGTGTAGCCCTT
Organism: Arthrobacter sp. ISL-28; assembly: GCF_018613875.1. Lineage (GTDB taxonomy): Bacteria > Actinomycetota > Actinomycetes > Actinomycetales > Micrococcaceae > Arthrobacter. The sequence continues at coordinate 83,077 of NZ_JAGGPJ010000011.1, forward strand.
GGAGGGGTTGGAATCGGTGACAGCCTTGACCACATCCGGGCCGCGGTCGTTGACAAAGAAGAACTGCACGTTCTTGCCCTTGTCCTGCCCGTCGATGACCAGGTTGTCCTTCAGGACCAGGTCCACGCGGTTCTCGCCGTCGAAGATCTTTGCCTGTTCTACCTTGCCGCTCTCGGCAAGCAATTCGAGGCCAGGCTGGGTGTCGATCCGTGTCGCACCGCCCGGGGCCAACGTCGCAAAGGCCAGCAGGAGCATGCCGACAACAACGATGATCCAGATGCCTGGGCCCTTGAAGAAACTCTTAGCTTTCATCTGTTCGGGGCTGGCCCCGTCCCTCCTGGTAGTGCTGCACAGCGCGTGGTCTGCGCGCGTGTGGTGCTGCGTCAGCTTCTAGCTATACACCGCCGGAGTAATTCACGCACGGTGTAGACGAAAAGTTCCCTGTAGGCGTAGCGAAAACGATATGCCGAGAGGCCCGGATGCCGCATGCGGGCGCTGCCTGCCTGCATTTCTGCACCATTTCACGGCGCCGCGGGACCTCGAAGCCGCGGAATTGCTGGGCCCGGCTGCTCCGTGGGCTGCCAATGCGGTGCAGAAATGCCGGGCAAAGCGGCCTCCACTCCCCCTCCACAGCCGCGAATGGCCCGGGTTGTCCACATAGTCTGCCGCCGGGCTGCCGCAGTTCCGCCCGGCGGAGCAGGCTGGGCTTCATGCAGCCAGTGGACTTCCTCACCCGGCAGGGCGGCGTCACCAGGCTGGCGCACCTCAAAAGAGCCGGCTTCACCCGGAGCCAGATCGGCCGCGCGGTGGACTCCGGCCTCCTTGTCAGGCACCGGCACGGGGTATACCGCCTGCCGGAAGCCAATCCGGACTTTGTTCGGGCCTACCAGTTGAACGCGGCGATCACCTGTGTCTCCGCTGCCAGCTACTACTCACTCTGGGCGCTCCGGGCACCGGACCGCCCGCATCTGGCCGCGTGCCACAGACGGCTTCCTGCCGGGATTCCGCCGCACCGGTTCAGCGGCGACACCTCCGCCCTGCTTCCTCCCGTACTGCCGTTGAAGGACGTGCTCGTCCATGCGCTCCAATGCCTTCCTGAACTCGAGGCCCTGGTGATGGTGGAGTGCGCCTACAACCGCGGCGAGACCGATCCCGACTTCCTGCGAAGCCTGCTGCCGGGTGCCCGAAATGGCCCTGCCAGGGCTGTTCTTGACCTCATGGAACGCGGCTCGGATTCGCTGCTGGAGACAGTGGCCCGCGTGCTCTTCCGAAGGCACGGCTTCAGCGTCCGGACCCAGGTCCATGTCGAGGGAGTCGGCTATGTGGACTTCCTGATCAACGGCTGCCTGATCGTGGAGATAGACGGCGTGGGATTCCACCTCAACAAACCCCAGTTTAAGAAGGACATCAGGCGGAACAACGTGGGCGCGGCCTCCGGCTACCGCGTCCTCAGGTACCTCTACGAGGACGTGGTTCACCGGCCCGAGGAGATGCTCGCGCAGATACGGCTGGCCCTGGCCACTCCGCCGCGGACTCCCCGCCAGCAGCACTGACTTCCCCGCCTGTTGGCACTCCGCCGGCAGACCAAACCAGCCCGCAGACCAAACCAGCCCGTCCGCAGCCTTTTTGCACCCCTTTAACCAGGTCACGCCGCCGTCGGACCCATGATTCCAAGGTCCGGCGGCGGCGTGGTGGCCCAAAGCGGTGCAGAATGCGCGCCGCCCGCCAAAGCCAAAGGGGGCTTACTCGTAAACGTGCGGCGCCAGGGTGCCCACGAAGTCCAGGTTGCGGTACTTCTCGGCGTAGTCCAGGCCGTAGCCCACCACGAACTCGTTGGGGATGTCGTAGCCGACGTACTTGACGTCGATCTGCACCTTGGCGGCAGTCGGCTTGCGGAAAGCCGTGCAGACTTCCACGGAGGCGGTGCCGCGGGATTCAAGGTTGGTCTTCAGCCAGGAGAGGGTGAGGCCCGAATCGATGATGTCCTCGACGATGAGCACGTCTTTGCCCATGAGGTCGGTGTCGAGGTCCTTGAGGATGCGCACCACGCCGGAGGACTGCGTGCCGGAGCCGTAGGAGGAAACGGCCATCCAGTCCATGGAGACGTGGCTGTGGAGTGCCCGCGCGAGGTCGGCCATGACCATGACGGCGCCCTTCAGCACGCCGACGATGAGGAGTTCGCGCCCTTCGTAGTCCTTGTCGATCTGCGCCGCGAGTTCAGTGATGCGCTGCTGGATCTGTTCCTTGGTGTAGAGGACGTGCTTGAGGTCTGCCTGGACGTCGAATGAATCCACCAAATGCTCCTGTGTAGATGCGGGTGTGTAGATGCGGGTGCGACTAGAAACGGGTCGGTTTTTGAAGCCGGAATACTAGCTTCCCACAGCGGGCGCTCCCACGGGGAACCCCGGACCCCCCACGCTCGGCCTCGCCGCCGGGTTCGTCCAGCAGCTGTGCCAGCGAAAGCCGGTAGACGCTCACTCCTCCCGCCAGCTCCACCGGTCCGGCTGAACCCTTCCGCCGCAGCAGTGCTTCCGCGGCGAGGAGCCGCTGGTAACTGGGCTGTTGACCGCCGACGTCGGCCGCCGCCTTCGCGATCACCCGGAACCTGATGGCCGGCGCCAGTTCGTTGAGGGCCGCTTCCGGAAGACTGATATCCGTCCCCGTGCGCTCTGCGAGTTGGGCGAAGGTGTTGTTGGCCGCCTCTTCCAGATAGTCAGCGTCCAGCTGAAGGATCGCGGCGGTCCGGGCCAGGGATTCCGCCACGCCCGGGCCGAGCTTTTCCTCGAGCATGGGCATGACTTCCACCCGGGTCCGCGACCGCGCGAAGGTCGGATCGGCGTTGCTGGGATCGTGCCAGGGATCGAGTTCTTCGGCGCGGCAGATTTCCAGCGTGTCCGCCCTGCGCAGGCCAAGGAAGGGCCGCAGCAGTTTCCCGCGCACAGGCCTCATCCCGGCCAGCGACCTGGTCCCCGAGCCGCGGGCGAGCCCCAGCAGGACCTGCTCCGCCTGGTCGTCCATCGTGTGTCCCAGGAGGATCGCGGCCGCGTCCCACTCTGCCGCCGCAGCTTCAAGGGCGGCATGGCGCGCATCCCTGGCCGCCGCTTCGGGGCCGACGCCGCTGGAGGCCACATCGACTGCTCGGACAAGAACTGGATTAAGGCCGAGTTCTGCCAGGGTTTCTGCAGTGCGGGCGGCGACCTCCGCGGATCCGGGCTGCAGCTGGTGGTCCACCACCACGGCCCCCACGGCCACCGCATGGCCGTCCACGTGACCCCGGCGGGCGAAATAGGCCGCCACGGCAGCAAGGGCCAGCGAATCCGGTCCGCCGCTGCAGGCCACCAGGACCCGGTCCGGATAGCCCGCCTGGGCCAGGGCGTCCTGCACCATTTTCCGCGCAGTGCCGATAACTGGCGCGAGCCGGCCAGGTCGGCGTCGTCCGCTGCGGCCCGGCACTCCCCCAGAGGAAGGCACTCCCCCAGAGGAAGGCACTCCCCCAGAGGAAGGCACCCCCGCAGAAGTAGCCGAAGCAGAGGCTCCCGCGGCAGCAGAGCCCGCGGAAGCGGGCGCGGCCTCTGGAGAGCCGCTGGAAACACCCTGCACGGAAACTAGAGCCCCATCCTGTTGAGCCAGATTTTGGCGTCGTGGATTTCCGGCTCGGTGGGGAGGTTCCCGGCGGAGTCCCAGACCCGGTTGAAGCCGTCCATCCCGACAACTTCCACCACGGCGCGGACGAACTTTGCCCCGTCGGTGTACTGGCGCATCTTGGCATCCAGTCCGAGGAGGCTGCGGATGAACTTCTCGATGACGCCCCGGTCCTGGCCACGGTCGTTGAAGCGCTGCCGGATGGTCTTCACGGACGGAACGATGCTCGCGTCGACGGCGTCCATCACCACGTTGGCATGCCCCTCGAGCAGGCTCATCACGGCGGTGAGGTGGGACAGTGCCGCCTTCTCCTCAGGGCTTTGAAGCAGGTCCAGGATGGCGCCGCGGCTGGGGGTGGAGCCTGATGCGGTGCGGTCCTTCAGGGAGCGGGCTGCTGCGGAGGCCCGCTCCATCAGGGAGTCGACGTTGCCGAGGAGGTGGCTGCTGAGGTTGTCGATCTCGTTCAGCATGTGGTGCCGCAGCCACGGCGCCGCGGCGAACTGCACCCGGTGTGTCTGTTCGTGCAGGCAGACCCAGAGCCGGAAGTCCGCCGGCGTCACGTTGAGCTCGCGTTCCACGGAGATGATGTTCGGAGCGACGAGAAGCAGGCGGCCGCCGGACGGTGCCGTGGAACCTTCGGCGAGCGCGGCGAAGGGATCGTACTGGCCCAGGACTTTGCTCGACAGGAATGCCAGGACGGCGCCGAGCTGGCTGCCCGTGATGGCCCCGCTGACGCTGGCCGCGCCGGGGCTGATGGTTCCCTTGCGGTTTGCCATCATCCGCTCGATGGCGGGCTTCAGCATGACGGCGAAGCTCTGCGTATTTGCCCTTGACCAGGAGGCGCGGTCAACCACGAGTACGGAGGAGTCCCGAAGATCGCGGGCGGCTTCCAGCCGGGTAATGTGGTGCACGTGCGGAACGGACGCATCGGCTGCTGCGCGGAGCTGGTCGACGGCGTCCCCGATCTCGCGCGCGTTCAAGGAAGGGCCGGGGGGAGCCAGCCGGGCGGCGGCGGATGCGGCCAGCTCCCAGTTGATCAGGGACTGGGCTGAGGTCTGGCCTGCGGCCGATGCCGGGCCTGCTGTTGACTCCATACGCACCATCAGACCACACGCTCCGGGCTGCGCGCCTTAAGTTCGCTGACCGGCGAACAGCGGGCCACGTCAGCCAACGTCAGCGGCGGGCAGCGGCCATAGGCGCTCAGCGGCAGCCGCAGGCTGCGAGCACCGTTGCCGACGCGTCCAGTGCCGGCTTGTTGCCGGCTGCACCCGGAGTCAGTCCGTTGCCGATGAAGGAAAACACGAGAAGCCGCCCGTCGGCGTCCACGACATACCCGCTCAAAGCGATGACGGCGTTCAGGGTTCCCGTTTTGGCCCGGACTAGCCCGGCACCTTCCTCGGTGGATTCATCGATATATCTGTCGTCCAGGGTCCCCGTAAGGCCGGCCACCGGGAAGCCTGCCAGCGCGGCCCGCAGCCTCGTGTCCTTGCCGGAGGTGATGGCCCGGACCACTTCCGCGAACTGGCGGGCGGAGACCTGATTGGCCAGCGCCAGCCCGGAAACGTCAGCGACAGCCATGCCGTCAGTGGGGATCCCGAGATCCGTGAGCTGCTTCAGTACGGCAGCCTTGGCCCCTTCGTTGCTTGCTGGCTGTCCGACGGCAGCGGCAGCCATGCGGCCCAGGGTCTCAGCGAGGTAGTTGTCCGAAGTCTGGAGCATGAGGTCCACCTGCTGGCTGACCGTCGCTGACTGCACCTCCCCCAGTACCGCTGCGTCCGCTGCCGGCTTTCCTTCAGAACGTCCGACGCCGGCCAGCACATTCAGTCCCGCGGCCGCACCGACCGCTTTGAGCTGGGCTGCGAACGCCTCACCCGCCGTGAGGGCCGAATCCTGCGGACGGGGTCCGGTGGTCAGTGCGGGATCGAACCGTGCCGAGTTCAGCGCGAGGGGGAAGAGCGGCGCCATCTCCCCTGCTGCGACGTCGTCCGGGCTCCAGGCCGGGTTGAGGGAAGGGCCGGTGAACAGGGCGTCGTCGACCAGCACCTGCACCGGACCGGTAAGTCCGTCCTTGCGCAGCGACGCCACGGTCAGCCTCGCCAGCGTGGCGAGCCCGGCGTGGCCAAGCACCTTGTCTTCAATCGATTCGCTCGCCCCCAGGAGGACGTCCCCTCCGCCGACGAGCACGACGGCCCTGGTCTTGCCCGCTCCCGGACCTGCCACGGCCTTGGTGCTGAAACGCGTCTCCGGCCCGATGGCCCGCAGTGCCGCCACTGCGGTGAGCAGCTTCATGTTCGAAGCCGGGATCCTGCTGGCCGAACCGCCCCGGTCGAACAGCACCTTGCCGGTGACCGCGTCCTGGACGACTCCTGTGAAGGTGCCGCCGCCGTCGGTCCTGAGTACAGGATCCAGCTTGGCCGCCACCGCAGCAGGCACCGGAACGGGCGCGGAATTGCTGAGGGGTCCGGCGGCCTGCGGGACGGACAGCTGTTCCGGCACAAGCTGCCAGGTCGGGACGGCGGCAGGGGCTACGGAGTCATCCGGGCCGGTCAAGGCCGGCGCAATCATTATTCCGGCAGGAAGCGCGACGACGGTAAGCAGCACCGTGAGCAGCATCATTGGCCAAGCCCTGATCAGTGCACTGAACGGTAGATTGAACAGTGCGTGGATTCCGGCGCTGAGCCTTGAACGGCCGCTGGCCGTGCCGGTGGTGCCCCTCATGCTGTTGGTCCTCAAAGTTCCGAAGTTACCCCATTAGTTCCTGAAACCTGGGACTCTCGCTATATCCTCAATAGTAGTCGGCGGCAATGACTGTCCTTTCAGCATGCCGCGAACACCCCAGCAATCGTCGAGGAGCAATTCCATGAAGCATGACGTGACCATCGAGATCCCCAAGGGATCGCGCGTCAAGTACGAAGTCGACCACGAGACCGGCCGAGTCCGCCTGGACCGCGTCCTCTTCACCTCCATGCAGTACCCCACCCACTACGGCTTCTTCGAAAATACCCTCGGCGAAGACGGCGACCCGCTGGACGCACTGGTGCTCCTGCAGGACTTTGATCTGCACCCGGGCGTCATCGTTGAAGCCCGCCCCATCGGCGTTTTCAACATGACCGACGACGGCGGCGGCGACGCCAAGGTGCTGTGCGTGCCGGCCGACCCCCGGTTCGACCACATCCAGGAAGTCAGCGACGTCAGCGAATTCCTGATCAAGGAAATCGAGCACTTCTTCACCCGCTACAAGGACCTCGAGCCCGGCAAGTGGGTCAAGGCCGAGGGCTGGGCCGACCGTGCCGCAGCCGAGGCGGAGCTTGAGGCTTCCATCAAGCGTTACGTGCCCGCAGCGCACTAGTACCCAAGACGGCGGTGGGTTCGGTTCCTCGCGAACCGCACCCGCCGCCGTCGGTGTTTAACGGACAAAACAGCCGAGTACATAGCAACCGACGTTACCGAAATGTGACTTTGGCCGGTCTTGTGGGGTAGCCTCGACGCGTGCCCTGGTTTTAGTCGGGGCATTCCCGGGCAGAATGCCGAGCCCTGCCGCTGCACCGGGATCCGTTCGCAATTTCCGATGGCAGGGACGGGGGAACCACCTTTTTACCGGCCTCCCTTAGAGGCCTTGGGGTTAAGTCCAGGCGCTCCGTCCAGCGACGGGGGATGGACCGGGTGACCTCCCACCCGAACCCGACAGCTCACCCCGCAGGCATGGGAGAGGTAAAAAACCATGTCACGTAAGTCCATTTCGGCGCGCCACCGCGCAACCCCGACACAGTCCATCGCTCTGCAGGGACTGTCGCATTCCTTGAAGTCCAACGCATCATCCCTGGTAAAGCCAGCCGCCGCCGCTGCCGCCGTATCGGGCTTGGTCTTCGGTGTCGGAGCACCCGCACACGCCGGGGCTTACGCCCCGGAGGGCTCTGGCAGCGCCAGCATTCAGGCGCAGGCACCCGCCGTCCAGGCACCCGCGGTGCAGGCACCGGCACCTGCACCTGCCGTGCCCGGCGTCGCCGCCGTGTCCCACACCGTTGTACCCGGTGACACCCTCGGTGCGATAGCGGCACGCCACGGCGTTGACCTGAACACAGTCCTGTCTGCGAACGGCCTGTCCCTGTCCTCGGTGATTTATCCAGGTGACCAGATCCTGATTCCCGGTCCCGGACAGGCTGCCGCGGCCCCCCAGACTCCTCCGCAGCCCGCACCCCAGACCGTCCCGGCAGCACCCAAGCCGGCCGGTATGGGCATCTACCACGCTTCCGCCTCCGTTACCCCGAAGGCATCTCCCGCTCCGGCCAGTGGAGTCGGCGCCGCCCTCGTGGCGTCTGCCCGGGCACAACTGGGGGCCACCCAGGACTGCACCATTCTCGTGGAGCAGGCCCTGCGCTCCGTCGGCAAGTCGGTTGGCGACCTCGCACCCGCCCAGTTCCACCAGTACGGAACGCCCGTTTCAACCCCGCAGGCCGGTGACCTGATGATCAGCGCCGGACACGTCGCCATCTACATCGGCGGCGGGCAAGCCATCAGCAGCGGCATGAACGGTGTCAACGAAACAATCGTGCACCCGACCTCCTGGCTCACAGGATCCAGCTACGTACGGGTCAACGCCTAAGCGCCAGATCAAGACCAAACAGCGGCAGGTGCAACGGCACCTGCCGCTGTTGTTTCTGAGTTCCATAGGAGCCGTCTCCCCCATAGGCGCTCCGGCGCAGACCGTCACCGGGGATAAGACCAACTTGTCTCGCAGCAGCCAACGGGTAGTAGTGTGTTTTTCACGATGTTCACGCTGACTATCAACCAAACAGACAGCCGGCGCGACGGCGACCGGGTACCGACGCTGCTCAAGGACCTGCGCCATATCCCGGCGCGCCTGGACTTCGACCGCTCCGTGGAGGACGAGGTCCAAGGCATTCTGGACTGCCCGCATCAGGCGGTGGATGCGGCCCTGATCGCACTCCGTTGCGGCAGTTGGTACGTGGGTATCGGTGTGGGGCCCGTGAATGAGCCGCTGCCGAACCAAATCAAGGACGCTTCCGGGCACGGGCTGGTTTATGCGCGCAGAGCCGTGGACCGGCTCCGCAACAGCAAGGAACGGATTCCCGTGGCCGTCGAGGGACCGCTGGTAGAGCTTGCTGCGGAAGGTGAAGCCGTCCTGCGGCTCCTGGGCCACATCGTGCGCGACCGGAGCGAAGCGGAATGGCGCGTTCTGGACCTGCTGACTCCGGGCGTCCGTGGTCAGCAGAAAGCTGTGGCCGCGGAACTGGGCATCACGACGCAGGCCGTCAGCAAAGCTGTGGCGCGGTCGCAGTGGAATGAGGAGCATGCCGCCCGGCCCGCCGCCGCCCGGCTGCTGTCCCTCATCCTCGATGTGCGGTAGCGGTCCGCTAAGCGCTCTGGGCCTTGAATGGCCGGCCCGGCGCTAGAGGAGGCTGCGCAGAACGTGGGCGGCGCCGTCGTCGTAAACGGACTTGGTGACCTCGTCCGCGGCGGCAACCACTTCCTCCGGCGCCTGGCCCATGGCAACGCCGCGGCCCGCCCAGAGAAGCATCTCGATGTCATTGCGGCCATCGCCGATGGCGACCGTGCTGGCCACGTCCACGCCGAGGTTGTCGCGAAGGTTCTCGAGCGCGCTGGCCTTGGTGACACCGGCGGCTGCAATGTCCAGCCAGGCAGTCCAGCCGACCGAATAGGTGACGCCGGCGAGGCCGATGTGCTGGATGGCCTCGTTGAATTCCTCGGGGGTGTTCTCCGTACTGAACACCACAACGCGGACGGCAGTGGCTTCGAGCATGGTCTGGAAGTCGACACCAATGGCCTCGACTCCGAAGCTGGCGTCCTGGAACCGCTCCGTGGACAGGAAGTTGCCGTCCTCGTCCTCCAGCGCGTACTTGGCCGTGGGAAGGCGCATGCGGAGGGCGCGGAGCGCGGGCCCGGGATCGAAGGTGGCCTTGTGGATGATCTCGTAGCCGTCGGTCAGTTCGGGATGCAGCCGCAGGGTGACGCCGCCGTTGCAGCAGACGGCGTAGCCGCGGTCGATCCCGATCTGCTCAATGATGGGAAGGGCGGCGTTGAGCGAACGGCCCGTGGCGATCATGACCTCGTGGCCTGCCGCGACCACGGCCTGCGCGGCCTCGCGGACCGGCGAGGACATGTGGCCGTCGTGGTCCACCAGCGTGCCGTCGACGTCCAGGGCAATCATGAATTTCTGTGGAGTTTCTCGCTGGTCTTCGATGCCAGCGGCTGAGGATTCAGTCAATAGAGTCATGCTTCCTAGTAGACCAGACGGCCCTCTTGCCCGCTAGGACGAAGGCCACATGGCAAAGTGAACGCCGGGTAAATACTCACAGGTTGTCCACGGTGTGAGTGTTTACCCGGCGCGAAATTCTTGGCGTGGGCCCGCCTGTCTGGCCCACAGAAACCCAGGCCTACAAAACAGGGAGGACCTGGAGGCCGCCGAGGTACTTCTGCAGCGCCGGGGGCACGTTGACGGAACCGTCCGGGTTCTGGTGGTGTTCCAGGATGGCCACGATCCAGCGGGTGGTGGCCAGCGTTCCGTTCAGGGTGGCAACCGGGCGGGTGCCCTTGGGCGCGCCGTCCTCGTTCAGCACGCGTTCGCGGATGTTGAGGCGGCGGGCCTGGAAGGTGGTGCAGTTGGAGGTGGAGGTCAGTTCGCGGTAGGCGCCCTGGGTCGGGACCCACGCTTCGCAGTCGAACTTGCGGGCCGCGGACATGCCGAGGTCACCGGCGGCGGTGTCGATCACGCGGTACGGGATCTCACACTTGGCCAGCATCTCCTCTTCCCAGGCAAGCAGACGCTCGTGTTCCGCCGCGGCCTCCTCAACCGTGGTGTAGATAAACATCTCCACCTTGTTGAACTGGTGCACGCGGATGATGCCGCGGGTGTCCTTGCCGTGCGATCCGGCCTCCCGACGGTAGCAGGAGCTCTGGCCGGCGAAACGGATGGGACCTGCCGTGAGATCGAGGATCTCGTCTGCGTGGTACCCGGCCAGGGGCACCTCGGAGGTTCCCACAAGATAGAGGTCGTCTTCGGCGAGACGGTAGATCTCGGCGTCGTGCTTCACATCGAAACCGGTCCCCTGCATGGTCTCGGGGCGCACCAACGTGGGGGTGATCATGGGAATGAAGCCCGCCTCGATAGCCTGGTCCATGGCCATCTGCAGCAGGGCCATTTCCAGCCGGGCGCCGACGCCGCGGAGGAAATAGAACCGTGAGCCGGACACCTTGGCGCCGCGCTCCATGTCAATCGCACCGATCAACTCAGCGATCTCCAGGTGGTCCCGCGGCTGGAACTCGGGGAATTCGCGGGGCGTGCCGACGGTCCTGACCACAATGTAGTCGTCCTCGCCGCCTTCGGGCACGCCGTCCTCGATGAGGTTTGGGATGCTGCGTAGCAGTTCTTCCTGCTTGGTCTGTGCGGCGTCAGCTTCGGCGGAGGCCGCCTTCACCGCACCGGCAAGCTCGCGGACCTCGGCGAGCAGGGCCTGCTTTTCCTCGCCCTTAGCCTGGGCAACCTTCTTGCCGAACACGTTCTGCTCCGCGCGGAGGTTCTCATAACGGATCAGAGCGGAGCGTCGCGTGGCGTCCGCGTCGATGATCGCGTCCACCACGGTTTCGTCCGCACCTCGGGCGCGCTGGCTGGCGCGGTACTTGTCCGGATTTTCACTGAGGTCTTTTACGTCGATCACCACACAAGAGTATCGAATCTGAAGGGGTGCCCGGCGCCGACGCGGCCGCCGGGCGGGCAGCGCCGGATTGCCGCCCGGATTGCGCGTCAGATCACTGCGTTCGGCGCGGCTCCCGGGGGATAGTGTTGAAGCACCATGAGCGACTTGCTTCTCTACGTCCTGATCATTGGGGCCCTGGCATTCGCCGTCTCCAGTTGGTGGGGCGTGCGCAGCCTCAAGGCGCTGCACGCGAGGAGTGCCGTCCGGGAGGATGCCCACGCGCACGGTCTGGAACACCAGCGCGTCGCCGTGGTTCTGAACCCCATCAAGGCCAAGTCTCCCGAGGCCCGCGCCGCGATACAGCGGGCCTGCCTCACTGCAGGCTGGGAGGCCCCCCGCTTTTTTGAGACCACATTGGAGGACCCCGGCCACTCTCAGGCCCGGGCGGCGCTGGAATACGGAGCCGACGTCGTCCTCGTGGGCGGCGGCGACGGGACCGTACGCGTGGTGGCTGAGTCTCTGGCGCACACGGGCGTGGCGATGGGCCTGGTCCCTCTTGGCACGGGAAACCTGCTGGCGCGCAACGTGGACCTGGACGTCTATGACCTCCACGGCAATATCCAGACCGCATTGTTCGGCCATCAGCGCTACATTGACACTGCTCGGATGGGTATCGAAAACTCCCAGACCGGCCGCTCCTCGAGCCATGCATTCCTGGTCATCGCCGGCATTGGCATGGACGCCGAGGTGGTGGGCGACACAAACGACGGGCTGAAGCGCGCCGTGGGCTGGCTGGCATATACCGAGGCAGGAGTCCGCCACCTGCAAGGACGCAGGAAAAAAGTGTCCATCTCGCTGGACGACCAGCCTGAACAGGCCCGCAAGATCCGCAGTGTTCTCTTTGCAAACTGCGGGCTCGTCCCCGGCGGCATCGACCTGATCCCGCAGGCCATGATCGACGACGGCATGCTGGACGTGGTGGTCATGAGTCCGCGGAGCGCCGTGGGATGGCTCGCGATGTACACCAAGATTCTATTCAAGCACAAACGGCACCTGCCCGTGATGAGCGTCTACCGCTCCGGGAAAGTGGTGATCAAGTGCCCGGAGCCCATGCCTACCCAGCTCGATGGCGACACGTCAGGCGAGGCCACTAAGGTCACGGTTCAGGTTGATCCCCGATCGTTGCTCATCAGGGTCAGGGCAATGCCTGGCATTAACGCAGGCGGCAGCCGGTCCTAGGCCGACTTGGCAGTACCCGGGTGCTTGGCAGCCTCGGCGGCCTTGGCGGCGGCACGGGCTTCTGACTGTTCGCGGATCATGGCCTGTTCCTCTTCGAAGCGCAGGCGGTCCGCCCGGTCGGCGTCGTCTCCGTCCCAGTCCAGGCTTTCAGAAGTCGGCTTGGGATTGACGATCATTCCCTGGCCGTCGTTATCGTCTCTGGTGTGCTCTGACATGACCCGCTCCCTTCGTTGGGGCCACCCTCCTAGTGATCAGGCAAGCATACGCACAGTCCTAGGGGCAGGGAAGTACCGCAAGCGGCATTTGTCTACGCTGTGGGCGAAGCATTTACGGTCATTCCCGGCTCCAGAGTTTCCGCTGCGACTATTTCCCGGACCCACGCATGCGCAGTACGGAATGCTTCATCGGACGTGTGCGGGGCAACCATCGGGCTCTGCTCGTCTGCCCTCGCGTACGAGCCCAGGAACCGAGTGGCCGGGCTGATGCGGTGGAGGCCGGCCAGGGCATCGGCCACCCGCGCATCGGCCACATGACCGTCGGCATCGATGCTGAAGAAGTAGTGACCCAGATACTGTCCGGTCGGACGGGACTCAATCCGGCTCAGGTTCACGCCGCGGGTGGCGAACTGGTCGAGGATCTCCATGAGCGCGCCGGGGCGGTCTTCGGGCAGCGGCACCACCACGGTGGTCTTGTCCGCGCCTGTCCGGGCAGGAAGAACCCCGGGACGGCTGACGAGGACAAAGCGGGTCACGGCCCCGGGGTTGTCGCCGATGTTCTCTGCGAGCACGCGGAGCCCGGGCTGTTCCGAAGCGACGAGGGGGGCGCAAATCGCGGCGTCGTAGTGCGCGTCCTCCTCTAGGAGGCCCAGGGCTGCGGCCGCCGTGGACGAACCCGGAATATATTCAGCGGAAGGAATATTCGCGTCCGCCCACAGCCGGCACTGCGCCCACGCGTGGCCGTGAGTGGAGACCCGCCGGATCTGAGAAATGTCCGTACCCGGCCTGGCCACGAGCACAAAGCTGATGGGGACAAGGGCCTCGCGGATGATCCGTAGTTCCTGGCCGGTAGCGATCGCGTCGAGGGTGGCCGTCACTCCGCCCTCTACGGAGTTCTCGATCGGAACCATGGCGGCATCAGCTGAGCCGTCACGGACCTTATCCAGGGCGGTGTTCACATTCGAGGACGGAATTCGGACGGCTTTTGCCGCATCCGGAACCTGCATCAGCGCCGCCTCCGTGAAAGTGCCCTCGGGGCCAAGGAAGGTGTAGGTGGGGCGTGCGGCAGGCATCAGTATTCCTTCAACGTCATATAGGAGACCGCGCGGCGGCCGCACGGGTCAGAACTGCAGGTCAGAGGACCACAGGCTTGAGGCCGTTGTCCGAGACCAGCTGTTTACCGGACTCAAGCCACTGGTCCATGCCGCCGGCCACGTTCAGGGCAGAATAGCCCTGCCCCACCAGCCACTGGGCAGCCCGGAATGACCGTCCGCCTGTACGGCAGATGACGTAGAGGTCCTGGTCCGGATCCAGCTCGTCAAGATGGCCGGGAAGCTGGTCCAGCGGGATGTGTGTGGCGCCCTCGGCATGCCCGGCCACCCACTCGTAGTCTTCGCGCACGTCCAGAATGACGGCGTCCGCCGGAACGTCGTTGACAGTGACCGTATCGAAATCGCTCATGGGAGGCCTCTCCTTGGCTGCAAGCTCTTTAGCACCAGCGTATCGCCAGCTGCTGGCCGCGCGCGCCCCTCGGACGGCGCGTTAGGCTTCTTGGATCATGCAAAGGAGAGCAGCCTTGCCAGCCAGCACCATCCCGGCCCGTAAACCGTCCCGTGACCAGCAGTCCCGCGGGCAGTCCCGTGACCGGGCGGCCCTGCCGCTTTTCGCGGAGCTGATTTTCCAGGACTGGCACGCCCTTGGCTGAGATCCATGACCTCTGCGCCCTTCAGCTCAGGGACGCGCTGCGCTCCGGAGAGCTCTCCGCCAGGGAGGCCGCGGCCCACTTCCTCCGGAGAATCGAGGACGCCAATCCCCGGCTTGGGGCGTTCATCACGATCACCGCGGATATGGCCTTGGCCGAGGCCGCGGCCAGGGACCAAGCGCAGGCACGCGTTCCGCGCGAGCAGCTTCCCCCGCTTCATGGGGTTCCGCTGGCCTTCAAGGATCTGACCGATGTCGCGGGGGTGGTCACCACCCACGGCAGCGCGGCCCTGGACCGCCGCCCCGCCCCCGTGGACGGCGCCCTCGCGGCAGCGCTGAGAGGTGCCGGCGCCATCTCACTTGGCAAGACCCAGGTTCCGGAATTCGGGCTGACTGCCTACAGCGAAAACCGCATCGCCCCGCCGTCGCGCAATCCGCACGCACTGAGCCGTAGTTCAGGCGGGTCCTCCGGCGGCAGTGCCGCGGCGGTGGCAGCCAAACTGCTGCCGTTCGCGCCGGGGTCCGACGGCGGCGGTTCGATCAGGATTCCCGCCGCCGCCTGTGGCCTGCTGGGGCTCAAGCCCGGCCGCGGCCTGGTTCCTTCGGGGGAAAGCAGCGGCGATCCGGCAGGGCTGGTGGTCGCCGGACCACTGGCACGCACCGCCGCAGACGCGGCACTCATGCTCGATGCGCTGGCCCCGGAGGGCACTGACGGCAGTGCGGGTAACGTGCGGCCGGCTGCCTCCGGGTACCTCAAAGCCATCAAGTCTGCCCCGCCCAGGCTGCGGATCGGCGTGAGTCTGGACAGCCCGTGGTCCGGCATCTTTCCGTTCACCCCGGAGCCCGAAGCGCTGGATGCGCTGGCCGCCGGCGTCCGGTTGCTGACGGCGGCAGGGCATGACGTCGTCGAAACCACCATCCGCTACGACAACCGCTATCCCGATGCCTTCACGACCGCCTGGACCGCCGGCGTTGGAGCGGCACGGATAGCCCCGCAGCGTGAGGCGTTGCTTACGCCGCTCACGCGCACTTTCCGGCGCCGGGCACAGCAGCGGAGCGCCGCAAAACTGAACGAATCGCTGGCCTTCCTGCGCAAGTTCCAGCGGGACACCGTGACCCAGTACGCTGCCTGGGACCTGATCCTGACGCCCTCGCTCGCCCAGACACCCCGGCCGGTGGGCTGGTTCACGGGTTCGGTCCACGGGGACGGCCACTGGCCGGTGTCGGAATGGGCAGGAGATGCCGACGGCGATTACCGGAAACAGTGTGAGTTCGCCCCGTGGTCCTCGATGGTGAACGTCTGCGGCCTGCCTGCCGTCAGCATCCCGGTGCACTGGACGGGCGCGATGTCCGGCTTGATGTCCGGCACGGCGGAAGGGACCGGCAGCAACGGGCGCGGCGGCAATGGGCCCGGCAGAAATGGGCACGGTGAAGGCCCGGCCCAACGTTCCAGCGCTGGCGACGGACTTCCCATGGGCATCCAGCTGATCGGCCCGATGGGATCTGAGGCACTGCTCCTGCAGGTCGCGGCCCGGCTCGGATACTAAGGCGCAACTTGGGTACTGGCCTCTGCCTCGCGGGGCAGAGGCGGCCGGGCGTACGCTGGCTGGATGACCCCAGCCCGGCGCCTCCCGGTTGAACAGCGCCTGTACGTCCCTTCGCCCGGCGAGGCGTCCGACGTCGAACTTCTGCCGGCGGGGGATGTCACCGAAGGTGTGCTGCGGGTGGGGGGAACGGTCCGCCGGCCGCACCAGCCGCAAAGCTATGCGGTTGCTGACTATCTGGAATGGCTGGAGGATGCCGGTTTCGAAGGCTCGCCACGGTTCCTGGGCCGCGACTCCTCCGGCCGCGACGTCCTGACATTCGTCCCGGGTGACTGCGCCAGTGCTGTTCCCGAACAGTGGGTGCAGTCAGAGGAGTTGCTGGTCTCCGTGGCCCGTTTGGTGCGGCGGCTGCACACCGCTTCAGCCGGTTTTGTCCCTGCCGCCCACCCCTTTCCGCCGTGTCCCCTGCCCGAAGACCACAAAGAGCAGGACGGGCTTGTCTGTCATCTGGATGTGACCCCGCAGAACGTCGTGGTCCGCGGAGGCCTGGCGGTGGGGCTGGTCGACTTTGACCTCGCCGGCCCCGCCACAGGATTCAAGGACTCCTTCAACACGGCCATGCACTGGGTGCCGCTGCGTGACCCGGCCGACTCATGGCCCGGCTGGGAGGCGCTGGATCCGTTGCGGCGGCTGCGCGTTTTCGCCGACGCCTACGGCTGGACGGAGGAAGAACGACGGCGGCTGCCGGAGGTCGGCGCGCATGCCGCCGTCCTTTCGCAGCGCCGCATGAAGCACCGGGCCCGCACCCTCGGCGGCGGCTGGGCACGGATGTGGGCAGAGGGGGCAGGTGGCCTGATCGAACGCCGGCGCGCGTGGCTTGAGGCCAACGGCAGCCGCCTCATCCTGGCCCTGACAGACTGACCGGGCGCTGTCAGGCTGCCTACAGGCGGATTGGCAGGGCAGCCCCGGCCGAAAACCTGCAAGCAGCTCAGCTGCTCGCAGAGGCCGACCGCGAAGACAAAGCCCGGAACCAGGGCGTCGCTGAAGACAACCTCCGCCCTGAGGCAATAGCCCATGAGGCAGATGACCGAGAAGATGACTTATTCATTAGCCAACCCACATTAGCCAACCCACCTAAGACTTCCAGCTGGGACTAAGGTGCGGCGATTTCGTCCCAAACTGGTACAACCCTGAGTGTCTTGAGAATTTTTGGCGAAGAGCAAAGACGAGAGAGTAATTTCCGATGCAAGTAGGCTCTCCAGACAGTACAAAGCCATCAGCAAGGAGCTCAGCAAACGCTCATGAAAGGTCTGTCCTGACGCCGGCAGGCTGACCATGTGGCCCGGACGCCCTAGCCGCTGCCGCCCCGGGGTGGAGGACTGGAAGAACGCGCGGCACGAAGCCCTAACCCTAGATAGGGTGTGCCTACTGGGGACAGGTGGAGCCCTCCACGCAGCTTAAAACTGGGCGGTTTCTCACAAACGTCGCAACACCGACGGAAAGTGGTGTTGATACATGCGCAGTTCGACGCGCCGATCGAGGAAAATGGGGCCTCCGGGCTTGGTTGAGAAGAGGCCCTTGTATGTTCAGCTCATGAAAGAAGGGCACTCCAACCGGGCAGCATGCAAGATTCTCGGGATCAACCAGAACACCGGCCACCGTTGGCTGCATGGACGCAACGGGGTGGAGGGCTTGGTGCAGCAAGGCCTGGATCCAAGGCCTCGTAAGGCGGTTCCTGCAGCAGCTGTTTCCAGCCGCTATTTATCGGAGGACGAACGGATCTTCATCGCCGACCGTTTACTGGTGCGGGCGAGCCTTCAATCCATCGCCCGTGATCTGGGGCGGTCCCCGTCCACAATCAGCAGGGAGTTAGTCCGGAATCGTCCCGACTCACGCCGGTATCATCCGTTCCGCGCTAAGAAGATGGCACAGAAGAGAAGGCCGAGGCCAAGGCCGGCCAAGCTTGCCAGCGATGACGAGTTGCGGCGTTACGTTGTGGAGTGCCTGTCGAAGCGGTGGAGCCCTCAGCAGGTCTGCCGGGCCTTGAAGGCACGGTTTCCAGGAGAAAAGCATCGGCACTTGGCGCATGAAACGGTCTACCGCGCGCTTTACCATTTGAGCATCCGCCCCGTTCCAGCCGGGTCTGCACGGCTGCTGCGATCGGGTAAGTTCAGCAGGCGGCCGCGGACCAGGACCAAGGTGAAGCCACGCCAGTACATGGCTGATGCTCTGAAGATCAGTGACCGCCCAGCCCACATCGCTACCAGGGAAGAAGCGGGCCATTGGGAATCTCAATGTTTCT
>NZ_JAGGPJ010000012.1 GCF_018613875.1 Arthrobacter sp. ISL-28
TGTGGGAGTTGTTGAAGTTATCCACAACCGTGGCCATGTTGGGGTACCAGGCCCAAACGGAGACCTTCGGCGCGTCGGCATGGACAATCTTGTTAGTGCAATTGGTGCTGTTGGCACCGGCCCCCGCCGCATCCCCGCCGCCACTGCAGCCTGCCAAGGTGGCAGCCAATGCAGCGACTGACATAGCCGCTGCGATTGCTTTCTTGTTCACGTAGATTCCCTTCGGTCGTGCATGGACGTCGTCGTCGGAGGTAGAGCAGTGAGGGTGGCCCGTCCTACAGCCAGTGCTGGCGTGGAAGAAGCTGGACGGACTCGGCGATCGGACTCACAGAAGATTCCAAGGTCTTTACATCGATGTAAGTAATCGTTGTAAATCCATCATGGTGTGACGCGGCTTACATGTCAAGAAGAAATTAGGCGTGGGCCCCATTTGAACTCGGGATGGCCGTCGACTCCCGGCTGATGACCTTGAATCCGGCCTCGAACTCGCGGGCGGCTGCTGGCGCGGCAGCGCCCTCGATACGTTCCAGGAGCATCACGACGGCAGTTTCGGCTATCTCCCGCCGACCCGGATCGATCGTCGACAACGTCGGCAGTGAGTACCGGGTCTCATCGATATCGTCAAAGCCAATAATTGCCACATCCTCCGGGATTTTCAGCCCGACGTTCTGCATGACCCGCATCGCACCCAAGGCGAGGGAGTCGTTGAAGGCCACGACGCCGTCGAACGCCAATCCGGACTCCAAAACCTGGTGCATGGCCTGGGCACCGTCGGATCGGTGCCACAACTGGACATCGATTGCGAGCTCCTCCCGATACTCAACTCCCGCGTGCCGCAGGGCGCGGCGGTAACCTTCCAACCGGAGCCCGGCTGAGCCAATGACTTCATTCCTGTGAGCCCCGAAAGCGAGCAACTTGGTTCGTCCGCGCTGCAAGAGGTGTTCCGTGGCCGCTTGCGAAGCTTCAATGTTTTGCATGGTCACATGGTCCGCGGGGCCATGGAAGATCCGCTCACCGAGCAGGACGATGGGTGTCGGGATGTCAATGAGGTCCGCGTCCTCCTGACTCAGGCCCAACACACTGTAGAGGACGCCGTCAACCATTCGCATCCTTGGACCATGCAGGATTTCCAGTTCACGTTCCCTTAGGCCTCCGCTTTGCTCGATGATCACCACTTTCCCCCGCTTTGACGCGGCGGTCATTACGGCGTCAGCCAGCTCGGCGAAGTACGCGTTCTTTAAATCCGGAATGATGAGGCTAATGACATCTGTGCGGCCCGACCTTAACCCGCGGGCAGAGAGGTTGGGCTGGTAACCAAGTTTCTCAATGGCAAGCAAGACCCGCTCGCGTGTCCCGGGTTTAATGTTTGGATGTTCATTGATGACATTCGACACGGTCTTGATCGATACATCGGCCGCCTGCGCCACATCCCGCATGGTTATTGCCAACTTTTCCCTCTTCCGCGCGCACGTCAGTTTCCGCCTCCACAGCAGATTACATCGTTGGAACGAATTTGGGCCGAAAGCCGCCTCAAACACCACAAAGATGTGGTGTGAACTCCATAGAAGGGTCTACGCAGCACGGGAAATCTACCGCCAGATCACCAACCCCCAAGCAGCCCCAAACAACACCGACCTACGCCACATGCGCACCAAACTCGGATTGACCATCACGACCGCAGCCCGCGAACTGGGCCAATGGCCCTCCAAAATTTCCCTCCTGGAACGGGGCCTCGTCCGCAACGACCAACTTGCGATGGCCTACCGCCAATGGCTGACCAGTCAACAGACCCAAAATCACGACTTGCCCGCTGTACCCATCGCGGATGAGGCCGAATCTTCCTTGGTGCCGAGTTTGAGCCCGCTTCCAAGCGTGGTGTGAAGGACTAAGTTTCGGGTGAGGAAGAGTCGCCTACGGTCACGAGAGTCGGGGGCTGTCGGCTATGCGCGTATTGCCTGCAGGGGAAGCCCATACGCTCCCCCGCCGGTGGGCCGCGCACGGGCGGGCAGTTGGGTGTTGCCTTCGGACATTGCAGCCAGCGGTGAGTGCGTGGACGATGATTGCATGGGAACACACGTCTTAGCTTCCCGGACCCCGGTTCGGGGCGGTGCCTGATGGACGCGGACCGGGTCCCCTGGGCGGGGCCCTTGGGCGGGGACGCCACGTTTGTCCCTTTGCCGGTGTATCAGTCGTGGGCCGATGTGGTCTTCCTCCATTGGAGGATTCCCGTGGCAGCAGCGCAGCCGTACATGCCCCAAGGCGTCGAGCCCGACGTGTATGCGGATATGACGTGGGTTGGCTTGATCGGTTTCCGGGTCACCCGCACCTGTCTGGGGTCGCGCCTGCGCCTTCCCTATGTTGGCGCCTTTACCGAGGTCAATGTCCGGCTGTATTCCCGTGACGCGGCGGGGCAACGCGGCGTGGTGTTCCTCTCGCTGGACGCGGACAGGCTCGCCTTCGTGCTGGCTGGCCGTGCCGCTGGACTGCGCTACGTGTGGTCCCGCTGCCGGTCCACCACTACAAACGGCACCTCGCGAGGATACGCGTACGAGGTCGAACGTTTCCACGGCAAGGGGACTTCCTCGTTCACTGCATATCCCGACGTGGACCACAGGGCTGTGGACGGTTTGTCGCTCTGGCTCACAGCCCGCTTCGGAATCCATACCCGTATGGGTCAGCGTGCCGTTTATCTGCCCATAGCTCATCCGCCCTGGCGGCTGTATTGCGCTGCCGCGGCCGCAGTGGAGGACGGCCTGGTCCGGGCCGCAGGCCTCACGGTCCACGGTCCGCCTGACTCCGTACTGTATTCCGCCGGTGTGCGTACGCAGTTCGGGCAGCCCCGGCAGCTGGACGGCCGATCCCAAAACACCCTTGGCAGACGACTTATTCTGCCCTCACTGAAGCCTCTTGCTTCCGGCGGCCGGAAGGGCGGCCGAAGCTGGTCCAAAGCGGGAATCGATCATCCCTGCGCACGGGAAGAAACCTGCCCTTCCCGACAATGAAGCGCGGTGAGACGATCCATTTATGAGCGAAAAGAAGGCTAAAGGTCCCCCTGCGTCCGCGGATCGGCCCGCGCAGCATGGCCAGGACCAGGAGAGCTACAGCGGGTCCCCGTCCACGCAGCAGATGCGCACCGTGGGCAGGCGCCGGCGGGATGCTGAAGAAAAGCTGGAGCATCATCTGGATGAGGCCCGGCACAAGAACGATCCCCACCCGGACCACCACTGAGACAGCAGCGAGCAGCATCCCGACTAAAGCGGGCACCTGGGAGGAAAAACCGCCGGCGCGCCGGCTGCCCGCCAAGGCAGCGGAGCCAGGGGCTGATTCATCAGCAGCAACAGGCACCAGCTAACCGCTGATGCCCTTAACCGCGGTCGCGAAACGCTGTCACATCAGGTGTTTAGGGTTATCGGGGTCGCAGCGTCGCGCCGCACCCATCGAGGGAGAAGCATTGTGATAGACAATTATTGCGGCGCCCCGGTGGTCTTCCACGAGATTTATCCCCGCCGTTGATGCCGTGTGGATGTCTAGAAATGCCCTTAAGCACTATTGCCTGTACTGTTCGACGATCGTCCTGCCTCGCCTCGGCCGCCCGATACCGAAGGGATGACAGTCCGCCGAAAGGGACGGTTTCACCGGTTTAGCGCCTTTTTCTGTCGTCCGCTAATAGTGGAGCGTTGCCCGCAGTTTGAGCAGGTGACGTGGTAGGACCTGGACGTGGTGAAGACGGGGATGAAGAAGAGTGTGAGCCTGGTGGCGCGCTCGTCGGGGTAGTGCTGGACGAGCGCCTGGCAGTATTGGCAGGTTGCGGCCCGGGAGGGCAGCGCCTTGAACTTGGAACTGAGTCCGAAGATAAAAATCATCAGTGGCCTTTCAGCGGTGCCAGTCGGCGTGCGGTGTTGGTTTGCTCCCGGGCGAAAGGTTCGGGTCCGGCTGTGCCAGGGATGGATGCTCGGCCCTGTTCGTGCTGGCTAGGTCGGGTTCTCGTCCGGTAGGGCTGCCAGCGTGCCGAATGCGGTGACGTGTTTAGGCGGGCGAGGCCGGGACCGGGTGTCTGAGGCTATTTTTTCAATGGCCCGGTGCGCTCCTTCGATGAGGACCGCCGCCAAAGAAGAATCCAGGTCAATTCTGCCGCCGCATCAAGCAGGTACATCTTGCTGATTCTCCCCGAGAACCCATAGAAGGCATCGATGAAGGCCAGCGTGGCCGCGGTGCCGATTCCGATGCGTCTTGCTTGGGCGAGACTGTCGGATGAGTCGGCGGTTCGGAGTTGGGCCAGCCCGTTGGCGATTAGCAGGCCGGCGACGGTCCGGACGAGCCATGTGTCGCTTTTGGGCCCGAAGACCAGTTCAAAACTTCGCATATGGGCCAGCGGCCACAGCCCGGTGATGACGTTATAGAGTCCGTGGGACCGGGCGATATCCAATTGCCTCATGCTCTCCTCCTCCAGGACCTCTTCGTAGAGAGGTGTGCCATTCGCGTACAGCCCGGACCTTCCCAGGCTGCAAATATCGGGGCTGCGGTCCTGCGGGAGGGCCCGGCTGCCCGGGAGAATCCCAATGCATCGTCAGTGTTCATGATTCCGGGATGAATCCCAGGAACCCGACGAGCAGGAACACTGACCCTTCAGCCGGTGATGCTCTCTGAAGCCTGGTCGTGGGGTTGGTGGTCGTCATGCGGGTCTGCTTCTTGGTGGCTGTGGGAAGGGGTTGTGCTCTTCGTACTGTCTGAGCTCACGGATGTGATGTTCCAGATGCCGGCGGAGGGTCCTCTCAGCCTCCTGGCCGGTTCGCGGCAGCTCATGCAGGAGTTCTTCCGCGGCAGTCAGCGCGCTCCGGCCGCGGACGGTGAGCCGGATGTTGGCGTTTCGGCGGTCATCGCCGCGTTCCCTGGCGAGGAAGCCACGACTGTCAAGGCGCCGAACCATGCTGCCCAGGCTTTGTTTAGTCACGCAGAGCAGCGAGGCCAGGTCCGAGACGTTGACCGGTTCAAGTTCCGCTACCGCCTCCAGCACATCCAGGGCACTCTTGGTCAGGCCCAGTTGCGTGAGGTGCCGGTTGATCCACCGCTCGTCCAGACGGGCGGCAATGCTCAGGAGCCGGTGAATGGGCCAGCCATCCGGTTCCCTCGGACGGGCAGGCCCACTGCCGCGGCGCTCCCCGGGCCGTCCCATCGGATCGCGGCGGGGCGGCTCAGGGAGCGTGTCCGGGCAGCTCACGTGTTCTGGACGTGGTCCTTGGCGTCCGTGGCGCTGGACTTCACATCAGAGGCGGCGGTCTGGCCTTCCTCCTTGACGTGCTGGACCGCATCGCTTGCCGTGGTCTTGACGTTTTCCATGGCTTCCTGGGCGGGTTCCTTCAGGCCCTCGGCCATCTCTTTCGCGGCATCGGTCAGCTGGGTGGTAACGGGCTCCGCGGCGGATTTCAGGGCGTCGGCGGCTTCGCGTTCCTTCTGGCTCGGCGGGATCAGCGAGGAGACCAGGAGGCCGGCGCCGAAGGCGATCAGCCCGGCGGCCAGGGGGTTGCCATGCGTTTTCAGGGCGGCCTGGTGGGGCGCGTCGGCGACGGCGCTGCCGGCATCGCTGAGGGTGGAGCCGATGGCGGATCCGGCATCCCCCATGACGGAGCCGGCGCTGTCGGTGGTGGAGTGGACCTTGGCAGTGGCGGTGTCTGCTGCTCCCATGATTTTGTCCTTCACTCCGACGACGGCGTCTCTGACCTTGTCCTTGGCCTTGTCGGTCTGCCGGTGGACGATGTTGGACGGGGTGACTTTGTCCGCGACCGCGTCCACGTCGGTGCCCAGGCGGGTGCGGGTTTCTTCGATATCGGCGCGGATCGCGTCCGGGTTTTCACTCATCGGTTCTCTCCATTGGATTTCAGGGTGGCTGGAGTGTTTCAGCGGTCTGGGGCATGCCCTTGATTCGGTTAAGTTCCTTGCGGCCGACCGAGACGAGGATCGCCGCGATGATGCCCCAAATGACGGCCACGACGACGGCGGACCAGACGAGCCCGATCAGCTCGCCCGGGGCGTACCAGAGCGCGACGGAGAGGAACAGGAGAACGAAGTGCCCGGCCACGCCCGCGCCGGCGAGCAGGCCACCGCCCTTGCCGGCTTTCGTTGCGGACTGTTTCGCTTCGGCCTTGGCCAGCTCCAGTTCCTGGCGCATCAGAGTGGAGAGATCCCGGGTGACATCACCCAGGAGATCCCCGAGGGAATTGATGTCCGCTTTGGCGTGCGCGGCGGTCGGAGGAGGCTCCGGTATCTGGCTGCTCACAGGGGACGCCCTCCACCCTCGGCAAAGGGGTCATCGGCGTCGCGCAGCGGAACCCCCGCAGTGGAACTTCCCGGCGGGGTCTGTGCCGGGGCTCCACGCGTGCCTACGGTGGGCTCCGCGTACGAGGTCTCCCCGTAAGCCGGAACACCCGTCGTGGTTTCGTCGTACAGGGGCTCGCCCACCCCTGAGGTGACGGTGCTTTCCGGGGCCAGGGTCTGGGCTGCCTGCGGCGGAACAGCCGTGCCTGCCGCTGTGGAGTCCGGGACTCCGGCCTGGAGGCTGCGGCCCAGCCGGCCGGCGAGCAGACCGGCGCCCGCGGCGAGGAGCAGGAAGGTGCCGGGGCGTTGGCGCGCGAAGGTTTTGACCTCATCCAGCAGTGAGCCTGGGTCCCTGTTCTCCAGCCAGGAGGCGACGGATTCGGAGCGGTCGGCGGCCTGGTGGACCAGGTCGGAGGCGACACCTTGCTGGTCTGGGGCGTCGGCCATCGTGCGCAACTGCGAGGAGATGGTGCGGATGCCCTCGGCGGCCTTCTGCTGCTGGGCGCCCGCCTGGTCAGTCAGGTCGGACTTCGCCTGGTGCAGGAGATCCTTGGCGCTGGTCTTCGCCTCGGACGCCACATTCGCAACCTCGGTCTTGGCAGTCTCGGCCACCCCTTGGGCTGCGCCTGCTGCCTGCCCGGCCACGTTCGCCGCTTCCTCCTTTACCGCGTCTGTTTTGGTGCTGGCGCCGGCCTGTGGCGTGGCTGTTCCAGCGGTGCCGTAAGGGTCAGCGGGGTAGGGATCAGATGTCTGCGGCCATGGGTTCTCGGTCATCATTGCTCTCTTTCGTCAGGGGTAGCTGCTGTTGACGAACCAGCACGCGAGGCAATAGTAAGTCTGTTTACCATCAATAGTAAGTACCCTTGCTAACCAACCGGTCCTCCATGCCCGCCCGGCGGATGGGGGCAGACATGCAGGGCAAATGCAGGCGTTCCGTGGCACAACACGTGATTACCCTCGAAGATTTGTGGGTTCAGTACTGGGCCAATGGCGGTTGTGCCAAAGAAGAGGAGCTCGACGCTTATCTGAACGGGGTTCTGGAGCCTGACGCGTTCGAGCTTGCCGTTCTTGGGTGGGCCCTGGAGGACCTGGCGATCGGCTAGGTCGAAGCCCTGTCAGTCTTCAAAGTGACTAATGGCTGTTTCGCGGCCCGCGGTCCGTCCATTGAGGATGCCCCAGGCAACATCGTGGAGTTTCTGGTTGCGGTTCTGGGAGGCCCTTAGCAACATCTCGAAAGCTTCGCCTTGGTTGCACTCGTTTTGCGCCATGATGATTCCGGACGCGAGATCAATGGCAGTTCTCCATCAAGGTTCGCGCTGCCAGGCGCGGGTCTTTCACTGCAAACACCTCATTCCGGTGGCGCCGTGCCATCGGGAAGTCATCTATGCCCTTGCTTCTGAAGACTCCTCCATGATTTCAGATTCCCGAAGTCGCCGCTGGCCTGCCATCAGCCACTGCGCAGAAAACACCTGAATCCCGATTTGACGCCTATAGGAGCATCGTCGTAGACAGATCAGGGCCAGGGATGGCCGGAGCCCTGCGACGGACAGCACTGGACCCAACAGCCGGCCGCGCCAGCGGACGCCCGAACGGGTGCGAGCCCCGCGAGCATGCCTTGGTACAACCTGTTGCCCGATTCGACGTTTGCCAGCCCTGTGCTGGAAGTGAATCGCCCAAACCGGGCCGCACGCCGGCAGAAGGGAAAATCCGATCCGGTGGACGCCTACCAAGCCGCCCAATCGGTACTCGACGGCCGGACCAAATCTGTCCCGAAAGCCAAAGACGGTCCCGTTGAATGCCTCCAAACAACGGACTAAGGACTACGTGGCCAAACGCACCGCAGAGGGCAAGAGCAAACGTGGCTTTAGCGCGAGACCGCCGAAGGACCGAATACGCGTGATTCGAAAGCGCTCACCTGATAGCGGATCCCTAGGGGTATCTCTCCACTCATCCCTGGTTGCAAAAGGAATGTGGTGGCGTGACTTATCGGATGAAATTTAGCTAGACATTGGAAAAACTCAGGTTTACGCTGAGCGCCATTGGGGTCTCACAGAAAATCACAGCCGGGGGTAAGCCATGCTACGACGCAGTAGATTGGTTGTTTTTGCAGCATTAAGTACCTTGGCGCTGTCGGCCTTAGGGCTGACCGGTGCCATCGCAGATCCGGACGGGCGACACGGCACGGACGAGGGGCATCTCCTCGGCAGCGGGGAGTCCGGAAAGATCGAACTCGTGGATGTAGTCGGCCTGACCGATACGCCCGATCTGATAGCGGATGTTACCGTCTCACCGGACGGCAATACAGCATTTCTCGCCAACTGGGGCGAACCTGATTGTGCAGGGCCGGAGACCGGGGGGCAGACAAGCCCGGATGCCGGCGTCTACATCGTGGATATTTCCGGTGTGGACCAAACCGATCCCGCACCCGGATCCGAACCGAAGCTGATCGGGTTCATCCCGTCGCACCAGGACACCCGCCCGGGCGAAGGCTTGCAGGTTGTGGAGATCACCACCGCCAGCTTCAGCGGCGATATCCTGGTAGTGAACAATGAACTGTGCGGCAAGAACGGCAAGGGCGGTGTGTCCCTCTTTGACGTCACCGACCCGCTCAACCCCAAGAAGTTGTCCGAGAATTTCGGCGACCGCGCACCAGGCAGCCGTGATAGCAACGAGATCCACAGCGCTTTTGCCTGGGACGCGGGCGACAACGCCTACGTTGTGGTGACCGACAATGAAGAGCTCACGGATGTGGACATCTTCGACATCACCAACCCGCACCGGCCGCGTTTGGTCGCCGAATATGACTTGAATGACTTCGACGTGGACCAGCCCGGACTGGGACTCACCGACTCTTTCCTGCACGACATGGTTGTCAAGGAAATCAACGGCCAGTTCATAATGCTGCTTTCCTACTGGGACGGAGGCTACGTTCTCCTGAATGTCGATGATCCCGCCAACGCCCAGTTCATTGGCGACTCTGAATTCGCCGCAGTTGACCCCCAACTGCTGGAATCCCTAGGTGTATCCCTGACTCCGGAGGGCAACGCCCATCAGGCTGAGTTCACCATCGATAACCGGTTCATCATTGGCACCGACGAGGACTTCGCCCCCTATCGCACGGATGATTTCAAGATCACCAGCGGCGCCCATTCGGGCACCTACCCGTCGTCGATCGTCTCTGGCGGGCAAGCTCCGGCCATTCTGGACGACCTGACCCTGAACGGCCCAGTGGTCTATGGCGGCTACGGCTGCCCGGACTCTGCAGCGATCCCCACGCCCGAGAGCATTTCCGGGTACATAGAGTCACTGGAACCTGGCGAGGAAACCATCCTTGTGCTCCAGCGAGGCCCCGCTGGTGACTCCAGCGCCCCGGAAGAAGCCTGCTTCCCTGGCGAGAAGGCCCATGAGGCGGCCCTGGCCGGCTGGGACGTGATGCTCTTCGTGAACCACCACAGCGGAGAAGCCGCCGGCGGTGAGCCATTCTGCGGCTCCGGCGCCTTCGTCGATGAGATCGTCGCCATCTGCACCACCCACGCGGCCTTCCACCGGCTCTTCGACCTGGCACCACTTGATGCTCCGTGGAGCTACCCGGAAAACCTGGCCCTCGGTACGATCGGGGCGGAAATTGAGGTCGGCTCGATCTTTGACGGCTGGGGTTACGTCCACCTCTTTGATGCGAACACCTTGCAGGAGCTGGACACCTATGCGATTCCGGAAGCTCATGATCCGGCATACGCGTTTGGCTACGGGGACCTGAGCGTTCACGAGGTTGCAGTAGACCCGCAGGATCCGTCCCTGGCCTACCTGTCGTACTACTCCGGGGGCCTGCGGGCGATCCAGATCCAGTGCAGCAACCCCGCTGACACCGCCACCTGTGAACTGATGGAAGTCGGCAGCTACTTGGACCCGGAAGGAAACGACTTCTGGGGAGTGGAAACGTTCATCGGTGAGAACGGCACGACCTACATCCTCGCCAGCGACCGGGACAGCGGCCTCTGGATCTTCAAAGATCCGTAAAAGGAACAAATAGGAACGAAATCGAGTAGGAGGGCCGGGTTTCCCGGCCCTCCAACTCACCACCGTACGTGCTGGCCTCATACACACAGCGGTTCGTCAGGTTGTCCTGTAGCGACCCCAGGCATAGTGAAGGAATATATCAAGCCAAGGTTTTCCCAGTAATAGTTGGGCAAGGCCCCGGTTCAGGATGGGAAATTTCGCGATCCGCAACGGCTCGTCGAGCCGGTGGTCTTGTACTTTCCTTGCCTGGTGTCTGGCAGGCGGTTTCCCGTCACCCTGGCGGCAAATCCTGTTCGTTGCCTGAAAACGGGGCTGCGCCCGCGCCAGCGTTGGCGGCGGACGGCGGAGGAGTTCTCCTATAGTTCAAGGATGTGTCGCAGGAAGACCCGGTCCTACTTGGGTGAGCGCCCATGGCAAGGGACTCCTGAGTCGTCCCAGCTCCCTCGGGAGGTGCAGTTGCGGGGTCGGCTACGACACTGACTGCTTGCGCCGCTCCAGTCTTTTTCGCTGACCGTACCGGGTCATGCCTTGGGGCTTGTAGACGGCAAGGACCGTTATCAGAAGCAGCACGGCCAGGCCGCCTCCGGTGTGCAGCAGTGCCGAGGGAAGGTCCATGCCGGACATCGCAGGGTCTGCCGCCATGCCCGCCACCGTGGTGATTGTTTGGGTGTACAGCACCAGCACGACCGTGGCAATGAGAGTGAGCACGAGCTTAAAGAGCACCCAGTAATGCCGGAACAACCCCCAGGCGGTCCCGAGCGCCAGAACGACGCCGGTCAGCAGGGACGCGAAGGCCAGAGGAACGAGCAGAGACCAAACAGCCGGCTGCAGCGCCAGCCAGAGGATACGTCCCAGTTGGGGATCCCGGCCGGTCAGGGCCGCAATATCGAGGACGACAAAGACAGCAACGGCTCCAGCCCAGCCCAGTGACGACAACACATGCAGGGTCAGCAGAAACTTCCGGAGGGCGGATGTCAGGACCATATGGAGGCTCAGACCTGGCCGCTGCCGGCACGAATCTGCTCGTTATGCGCCTGGCTCGACACCGCGCCGGTGCCGCCCATTCCCAGGCCGTGCCTGGCCGGGCCGTGCTGGCCCCCGCTGAGCAGCATTACGGCAACAGCAACCAGGATCAGGATGCCCGCGACGATCGCCGAGACTTTGACCCAGCGAGGCGGTCCAGTCAGAGTTTCGCGGTCCTGTTCGTTGCCCTTGGCCGGCCGGTTTGGCTCGTTGGTCATGTCTTGTCTCCTGCTTTACCTGCTGCCTAAGCGGCAGCTTCTTATAAGACAGTATGTATTGTTGCCGTCTAACTGTCCAAAAGGCGACGTAGCGTATAATTCAGGAATGCCGAAGCTCTGGAACGAGACCATCGAGACGCACCGCAACGCTGTTCGTTCGGCGATTCTGGACACAACGGCGGCACTGGTCGCCGAACACGGGATCTCCTCGGTGAGCATGTCGCAGATCGCTCTGTCCGCAGGGATCGGGCGGGCCACCCTGTACAAATATTTCCCTGACGTCGACGCGATCCTCGTGGCCTGGCACGAACGCCAGATCCAGGCGCATCTGGAACATCTGGCCCAAGTGCGGGACCGCACGGAAGGCAAGTCGGACCTAAAACTTGAAGCCGTTCTCCAGGCCTACGCGCTGATCTCCCACTCCCACAATGGCGGTGCTCAGGCCGCGCGGCTGCATCAAGGTCCACATGTCAGCCGCGCCCAGCAGCATCTCCAGGAATTCCTGGCGGAACTGCTGGGTGAGGGAGCCGAGGCCGGGATCTTCCGCAACGATGTCGCCCCGGGCGAACTCGCCGGATACTGCCTCCATGCCCTGGAGGCAGCCGGCGGGCTCACATCCGGAGATGCAGTCCTCCGGCTCGTCAAAGTCACCATGACAGGGCTGCAGCCACCCGGCGTGGCAGTAACCGGGCACTAATAAGAACAACCGGTTAGGGCCAGCGGTCCGCAGGGGTCGGCATCAGTTCCTGCGGCCGGCAGGACGCACCGTCCCATTGCGAACGGACATTGTCCTCCAGCCGTTTAGGCCATTGCATCAAGCAGGGCTGTGCAGGCGGCTTCGCACCGGCGGCAGGCTTCGGCGCAAATCCTGCAGTGTTCATGCATGCCGGCGTGTCGCTCGCACTCTTCGGCGCAGGCCGCGCAGGCGGCGCGGCAGGCCTCAAGCGCCCCGCGCGTGATGGCGATGTTGGTGGCGGTTTGGCGAGTCAGAACGTTGCCGGTTGCGGCGCACATATCGGCACAGTCCAGGTCCGTACGGATGCACGCGGCGAGGTCGGCGACCATGTCCTCGCCCAGGCAAGCGTCAGCGCAGGCGATGCAGGTCTGGGCACATTGAAAGCAAGCGGCAATGCAGTCAGCCAGGTTGTCCTTATCAAGAGTGCCGGCCCCCTTGGGGTGGGCATTGAGCATCGCACTGATGTGGTGGGTCATGATGCAGCTCCTGTCACTTGTGATGGGGCGGTCGGGCCGTTTCCGGCCCTCACGCCTCACCCTAGACCCGCTCTGATCATGCCGTCTTCCCCTTGCACCTCCGGCCGGTACCGTGCCGGGTTCCCGCTAGCCTAGCACCAGCTTGACCAGCACGGTGAAAAGTCCCAGCAGGAACAGCAGGAGGCGGATGAACGCGCCGACGGATTCGGCAGCCCTGACCTGCCCTGGGTCGGCCGGTTCCGGGAGGTCGAACACCGCGGTGGCGGTCCTGAGCTGGAATCGAACCACTTCTTGGCGGAAAAGGAACCACACCACGGCAAGGAGCATCATCGCAAAGCCCAGCTCCGCGGTGATTCCCGACCGTGCCGGAGATGGCGCACCGATTCCATAAACCACGGCAACGTCGAGGCCGACCGCCGCCAGGGCGGCGCATCCTGCCAGCTGCCAGCGCAGGCCCGGAGCGGCTGTCTTCAAGGACGTCCGCGGGTAGCTCCCGTCGCGCTGCGGCCAGCCCACCGCCCGGTCCCTCCGGTTCAGGACCATCCACAGGGCGATGGCGGCTAAGACAAGGAATCCGCCTGTCAGGACTAGGGACGGGTCAAGCATGTCAGGAGGCGTCGGAGGGTCGGAAGGTGGTGCCGCCGTCCGTTGAGACGACGATCCCGTCAGCGGTGGCTGCCCAAATCCATGGGCTGCCGTCCGCGCCCTTGACGGCCGCAATCGCCAGTACCTGACCGTCGATGCGGCCCTTGCGGGTCCAGGTCGCGCCGGCGTCGGCTGAGTAGTGGACGGTTCCGTCGGGTTCGACCCCTGCTGCTTCTGCGGGATGGGCGAACGCGGCGAACTGGATGACGGGCCCGGACTTCACCGGCGTCCACGTGGTGCCGCCGTTGGTGGACCGTTGGATTCCCTCCGGCGTGGTGGCCAGGACGGTGTCGCTGTCGGGGTGGCCGGCCAACGCTGCGGGGGCAAAGTCAGCGGTCACGGTTTTCCAGGCCTTGCCGTCCGGGCTGGTGCGCAGTGTGCCGTCGAACGCTACGATGCCGGACTTGGTGGCGGTGAGGGCATGGAAGTCTGATTCGCCCTGCCGGGAGAGCTGTTCCCAGGTTTTGCCGCCGTCTACGGATTTGACCAGCCCGAGCGGGTTGGGAAGATCCGAACCTTCTCCGGGGTGGCCGGAGGCGTAGAAGACGCCTGCGTCTTTCCCGGCGGTGAAGCCCATCAGGTCGTTGGTGCCGCCGATTTTGCTGGCGGGCTGTTTCGTCACGTCGAACAGCCCGTCGTGGGTGGCCAGGAGTACCTGGCTGGTGTCGCCGCTGACGGTCAGCCCGTGGATGTGGGTGCTGGGCAGGCCGCTGCCGGCCTGCTGGGTGGACGATGCGCCGGCAGTCTGTTCGGCCGTCGGTGTGCAGGCCGCCAGGGTCAGGACCAGGGCTGTGGCACCGGCGATCAGGGCTGCGGACTGCAACATGGTTTTGGGTGAGATGGTCATTTGGGGAACTCCGGAAGATCGAGGGAAAAGAAGGAAAGCAGGGCCCGGTACCGGCACCGGCAGCGGCACGGGCGGCGGCCGGCGCCGGACGGTGTGCCGGTTAGACGGAGGAGAGCAGTTTCTCCATTTCCTGGATTTCGGCTTCCTGAGCCGTGACAATGTCCTTGCTGAGTTTGACCGCGTCGGTGTTCCTACCGGCGGTGTTCTCGGTTTTGGCCATCATGATCGCGCCTTCGTGGTGGGCGATCATCTGCTTCAGGAAGAGCCGGGCGGCCTCAGTGCCCTGGGCGGCGTCAAGCTTCTTCATGTCCTCATCACCCATCATGCCGCCCATGCTGTGGCTGCTGTGGCCGGAGGGCATCTGCGTGGGTTCGTTCCAGCTCTGGAGCCAGCCGGTCATCATTTCGATTTCCGGTCCCTGGGCGGCCTTGATCTTGGTGGCCAGGGCCGTAACCTCGGCAGGAATGTCCTGCTTCTTCAGCATCATGTCGCTCATCTCCACGGCCTGGGCGTGGTGCGGGATCATCATCTGGGCGAACGTGACGTCCGCGGCATTGTGTTCCGCGGCCGAAGCCGGGGCGCTGGTGGACGGTGCACTGGCGGGTGAGCTGCCGTGATCCATGCCGGGCATGGACGTGCCGGAGGATCCGGTGCCGGATCCGGACGCGCAGCCGGCCAGGGCCAGGACTGCGGCGACGGCGGTGGCGGAAAGGGGCAGAAGTTTCTTGTTCATGGACAATGGGTCCTTCAAAACATCAGGGGGCGAATGGCGCCGTGGAGTGGTGTGCATCAGCGGATGCGGGCTGATCGCCCGCCCCGGGAAGGGGGCCTCAGTAAGGGATGTGCGCGCCGGAGATCGTTGTTCCGGAGCGGGGGCGCCTGGTTTTACGTCCTGCTGATGGACAGCTCACCCGGTGAAGGACTGCCGGGACGATACGAATAGGAATGGGATACGGCGCCGGGGGCCCTGGCGTTGGAAATGATGCCCAAAACCGCGGTGCCTGGCAGCGGGGCCGACAGCGATCCGGTTTTCGCCGACGGGGTGCAGGACACCGTCATGGTGTGCATGCTTGTGCAGTTATCGGAGCACGAGCACTGTTCCACGGCGACGCTGGCAGCCGTATGCCCGCTCGAAGAAAGTTGGGCTGAGGAAGTGTCGGCCGGCCCGTGCGCCGTGTGGCCATGGGCCGTTGTGGATTCCGCAGGGACCGTTGCGGCCCCGGCCGCGGCGGTGAGGGCGGTCGGGGAGTGCATGCTGTGGCTGCCCGTCATGACGTGCATGCCCAGGATCCCTGCGAGGACGGCCAGGATGCCGGCCAGCAGGCCCGCGCGGTGGAGGAACGCCGACGCGACGTCCCGGTGGGATGCGGTCATGACGTTCCTCCTTTCGTTCGGGCTGTGATTTCTAGGCTACCGGCTGTTGGCGGCCGGGGTTCCCGGCGGTTTGGCGCCCTCTGGGTCAACGAACCTCGGCGGGGTTCAGTTTCACCCGGCGCAGCAGCTGGGCGTTGAGCGCAACCACGATCGTGGAGGCGGACATCAGCACCGCGGCGGCGGCCGGGGATAGCACGACCCCGGCGAAGGCGAGAACCCCGGCGGCCAGCGGGACGGAAATGATGTTGTAGCCCGTGGCCCAGACCAGGTTCTGCCACATCTTCCGGTAACTCGCCCGCGACAGGTCCACCATGGACAGCAACCCCGCGGGGGTCATTGCCGGCCAGGACCACCCCGGCCGATTCCATCGCCACATCAGTGCCGGCGCCGATCGCGATGCCGACCTCGGCCCTGGCCAGTGCCGGGGAGTCATTGACCCCGTCGCCGACCATGGCTACCCGCAGGCCGCGTGCCTGCAGCTCGGCGACCTTCTTGTCCTTGTCCGCGGGCAGGACTTCAGCGAAGACCTCGTCGATCTTCAACTCGGACCCCACGGCGCCTCGGCGACCTGGCGGGCGTCACCGGTGATCATGGCGACCTTGGCTAGTAGACACCGGAACAATCCGAGCGTTGGGCGCCGGAGAATCTATCTTCACGGCAATCGCGGTAGGAGCTGTTCTTATACAGATGTGGCCGTATCTGGCAGGCACCGCGGTCTAATCAACGGTCCACCGGAAATGTATATATGCCGGTCAACCCACATCGGCGGCGACTCAGGGCTCCAGTCTTAGGGGAGTGCCCGGTAGTTGTTCGGCTTCAGGGTCATGGGGCCGGGCCCTGTGGCTTGATGCTCTGTGATCGGGAACCGAGCCCGTCAGAACCAGCGCCAGACGTCCCTCATGAGCCAAACCAAGAAGGCGGCAACGGCGAAGGGTGGTATCAAGTACACCACCCAGTTGTCGCGCATACGCCGCTTCGCCATGTCTGCTCCCTTCCGCTACAAAATCAGTCTACGAGTCCAATAACTGCCCGTACGCGGCATGCAGTAGGGGCTTCATCAGCGAAACCATGAAGGCCACCTAGCCACGATTTCTTGTCCCGTTATAGAAATCTCTCCGCCACGCTATGCCCGGAGAGCGTCGCGGATCGGCGCCCGCCGGGCAGGCAACCCAGAAGCGACTTCCATCAGCACCGGTATTCTCCTGACACGCCTCCCCCGGAACCGGATATGTCGTTGATACAAGGTCTTTTCTCGGTCCTGCAAGTCCCACCGGTTTGCCAGCAGCGCCAGTTCATGGCTCCCGGGATTCTCATCGTTCGTCTCTGAGCCGAAGAGAAGATCGCTGCCTCTGCGTCCACTGCGTGCGGCAGCGGTCGTGTCGGCGGTGCTGATCCAGGCGACGATGCGTTGCGCCTGACACTGATTCGAAATACATCAGGATGCCTGCCGGCGCTGGCCATCCCGCGGTTGAGGACCCTACCGGAGGGGGCTCCGTTCACCTGCAGGCGGGGATTCCGTCTGCGCCTGGATGGTCCAGGCTGACCAGTCCAATGGCTGGATCGAGGGGCGTCCGAGAAGGTACCCCTGCCCTGCGGTCACGCCCAGGGCCTTGACTGCCGTAAGTTCGGCCCAGGTTTCGATTCCTTCGGCAATCACGGCGGCGCCGATCTGGTGGGCTAGCTCAACGATGGACGCTGCGCGGATCCGTTGCCCCTCGGAGTCCTGAATGCCTTCGATGAGATTGCGATCCAGTTTGATAATGTCCGGGCGCAACTGTGTGATCTGGTCCATGGAAACGAAGCCGGCTCCGGATGCGCTGACAGCCAGCCGCACACCTTGCCACCGCAAGGGTCCCAGAGCATCCGCCCAGGACAGACCTTCCACTGTCTCGGGGCTGCCCGTGATTTCAACGACGATCCTCTCGTGTGCCAGTTGCGCCCCGCCCAGCGTTGCGGGTACGCGGGGGTCATGGCATGTTGCCGGGGTGAGGTTGAAGGTGACGAACAGGTTCCGGGGAACTTCCTTTGCCGCTGTCAGGGCGCAGTGCAGTGCAGCGATTTCCAGATCCGTTCCCAGGCCCGCTGCCGCGGCTTCACGGAACCACACATCCGCGCTGGCACCGTCATGACTGACAAACCGTGTCAGCGCCTCCACACCGATCACGTTCCCAGCTGGAAGCTCATTGATGGGCTGGAATGCTGTCAGCAGCAGCTTGTCCCGCAAAACGGCCTTGATGCGTTTCCTGACGCCAGGGCTGAAAGACACCGGAACGGGCCGGGGCTTGACCGAGGATACCCGGTGTGGGACGCCCACGTCCGGGGGGAGAACCCTGTCAGGCGGTGATGCCGGACGGTTCCTGGTTGCGATCAGGTGCTCCAGCAGGGCGCCCTCCGGATCGTCGGGATGGGCCTCGATAAGATCGCGGAGCTGCGTCCTGGCCCATTCGCCACCGGGATCGGTATCGGCCAGGACAGCGTCGATTATCTCCACCACTTGCTGGCGCAGAGTCATCTCGTCCGCATCCCCTGCCGACGTATCCGGGGCCCCAGCACCCGGTGCCTGTTCTGCGCCGGCATCCGGTGGAACAGAAAACTCGTCCCAAGACATCGGCTATTCCTTTATGGCTATTCGTACTGGCTAAGCCCAATACGAGACAGGCCCAAATCCGGCAGAATGCGCATGACCAAGGCCATCACAGATCCTACAGTCATTAGAACAAGATTGTCATAAACTCTTTCAAATTTACTCAAACACGAGGACCGCGAAACAAAGCCAACACTTACGACAGGCGGGCGTGGAATAACTGCTAGGAGATAGCGAAGCAATCCAAACAATCACCCGCTCGTGACTGACAAGCCCCCGCCGGAGGCGCGGAGCCTTCCGTACTGCGCTCGGCCCCTGTCGCTCTCTGCTTCCCTGTGGACAGGCGCCGCCCGCGGCGTCCGGTCATTCTTCGAGGTCCTGGCACAGCTGCTCCATCTGGTGGGAAACACCGCACCACGGCATCGAAATAACGGCCTCCGCGGCCCTGCTCTACCACGCAAGAATGTGCCCGCTGCTGAACTTTCGAAGGCGCTCGGCTACGCGGAAACCTGCCATGTCAGGCAGGCCGAAGAGAACAATAAGGTCAGGCGATCGCTTAAGCACCGCATAAACACCTGCTGCGCCAGTGGATTTGCTGTGCACCATGAATCCTTTCGCGTCAAGGATTGCACTATCATTAGATTCTTTTCCCTGGGGGCGACACGTAGCTCGTGAGCGTGATCAAAGCTCCAAGGGCGGCCACGGTTGCAGTTGTGTGGAGCTGCGGACATAGAGCGGATGGCGCGGATGACCGTCCTTGGTTGTTCCCCAGCACTCCAACAAGACGTCCGCCTTCCGAAGCATGTCGTACACGACTCCTGCCCGGCGAGAAGCAAACGGATGAGCGCTCCAAGCTGCGACAATTCGGTCGCTTTCCCGAGCGGCCAGGAGGATGTACTCGTCGTTCATGGGTCCGACTGGATCATCAGCGCTGGCAAGGGCATCGGGATCCGTGCTCCGAAGGGCGAAGAGGTTCACGACCCGCAGACCCTCCGCTCCTGCCGTCTTTGCGAGTCTGATGCACCGGCGAATCGTGGGGTCGTCATGGGTGGCATCGGCGATTGAGGGATTCAGCATGACGACGGTCAACATTAACTGGTTGTCCGATTCAGCCCAGTGTCGGGTTAGCTGATACCTGTAAATGCCTCCAACACCAGCCGATGGCGGGCGGGCATTCATGAGGACGTCTCGCCGTCAGCTTTCGGGGCCTCGGGCGTCGCCTGCGGAGCGCTCTACTTCAGCGAAAACCGCGGCCAGATCACTGGCCATTTTCCAGCTCCATCCATCTGCCGGGCTGATGTTCCCCCAGCAAGGTAGGGGAAGCCGTCCAGCCGTCGACAATTGGCTTCCCTGACCGGGTTTCTGATCGGAAGGCACAGGCGCAACCCACTGCCGATGCTGTATTCACGCGTCAATTCGTCCGACCAAAGCTTCCCTTCGGGAAGCGCATCCAAAGGCTTAAGCGTCAGGTCGCCGACTCTCCAGGCTGTTCCCCGGCCGCCCTCCAGCTTGAGCAGGGCTCCGGCGGCACAGAATTCAGCTTGGGTTTCGAGCGGAGGATACACGTGACCACTATAGGACGTGAGCATCCTCGGCCTGTCTGCAGAAACGATCTTTGCCATTTCGGAAGCTGCGATGCCTCTGATCGATCTTCCCTTACGTCGCGGTGTGCCGGCGTCAGGGATGGCCGGGCCCGGCGCTACGGGGGAAATCCAGCGGGACCCGGCTGTCCTGTTCCTGATAGACGGCTTGCTGGGCACCATCGACTCCGGGACACCGCCAGTGTTGCGGATACGACTTGGAGAAAACCCGGATTCCCCGACCTCCGACCGGGTCTACAGCGCACAACCCACCCGCTTTAGGGGGCGCGTACGCGAAACCGGCAGTTGAACCGAACCCAGCCAAGGACGCCACCGGCGGAGCGGGAACCGTTTTCGCACTCCTGGCGCGCCTTTGTCTCTGATCGAATCTTGAGCATAGCGCGCGTCAACAACCACCACGTGATGTGCACGCACCGGAAATGCAAGTCAGCTTGGCAGACCGCACAACCGGGCGACGATAAGTTATGAACGTTGTGGGGACTAGTTTGAGGGGGCCCAGGATCTGGAACAGGCTTCGGGTTTTCCTAGGGTCGTCCTGCGAGCCTTTGGGTAGCTGATCGACGGACACCTTCGGTGGACGTTTTTGATCAGGCCCGCTGCCCCGACAGCGTCCGCAGTACCGGGACGCGGGGATATGGGTGAGCTCCTGCGGGTCCCTTGGGGGAGGGAGCGCTCCGCGAGCGGGAGGGCCGCTGAAGCCGGCCCTCCCGCTTTCTATCCATCTGAATTGCGGACGGCAGGCAGCAACGCTCAGTCTTCTGTAGGACGGACTGCGGCGAGTTTGCGGTACGGGTGGTTCTGCGGTGCCGCCTGCGGCTTCCCAGATGGAGCTGCCCGGCTGGGATCCTCTTTCAGGCTCCGACCAATGCGGCAGGAAACAGCCGGCGGCTTGCTGCCTTCCTGGCACCATGTGCCCGGAGCCTGCATTGGACTTTTCCGCCAGGAGCTCAGGGATCGCAGTGGGCTTCTTCGCCGATTCCATAGAGCCGGGAGAAGATGTCATCGGCAACCGGTGTGCAGCTTCTGGTTGCGCTTGTTCGAGACGCGCCTGAGGATGTCGAAGGCTTCCTGCTGCGAGTAGCGGTTTGCCGGACCAATGATCACCGTCGCCCTGCTGCTGGGAGGCTTCAGCCTGTTCACCGCCGGTGTACTCGTGGCCATCGGCACGATCATGCGAACCGCCAAAGGGGCCGGAAACCCAACATTCGGCGCGCTGATTGCCATGATGTTCGTCCCCTTCTACACAGTCAGCCTGATCAGACGGAGGTTATGCGGGGATGGTGCGG
Organism: Arthrobacter sp. ISL-28; assembly: GCF_018613875.1. Classification (GTDB taxonomy): domain Bacteria; phylum Actinomycetota; class Actinomycetes; order Actinomycetales; family Micrococcaceae; genus Arthrobacter. The sequence goes on from NZ_JAGGPJ010000012.1 coordinate 21,120, forward strand.
GGTATCACGGTGAGCCTGATACGAGCGTTCTGGCCTAAGCGGTTGCGGGCCGTTGGTGGGACGCGTTTCTCGCCGACCCAGCGGCGCACGTCATTGTTTAGGTCTTTCATCTCCGTGTTTGGTGTGGTTCCCATTCACGGGACGCGTAGTCGACCTCGCTCTTCCAAACGGCCCATGCTCGGGGCAATTTTCGTCACTGGCGGATTTCAATGTCGACAAGGAGGGAGTCGCTCCAGTCCTCGGTCTGCTCCAAATGGTCCGTGAACAAGAACCGGCCTTCCTCCTCCCGGATGGAGAGCAGCCGGAGGTTCAGCGCATGACGAAGCGTTGAGACCGGCTCGGCGCCGTTCATAGGACGTGGAGCAGTTGAGGAAAGAAAAGTCGTCAGCAGCGCTTGAGGGGTGTCAATTGTGTCATCGGTCACGAGCCGCTCTATCAAGATCGGACAGGCACAGGAGCGTATGTCGGCGTGGCCGGAGGCTGGGGCTCAGATATCGAGTACGCGACGCTTGGCAGCCACAAATTCTTCCGCGGAAAGAGCGCCCTGCGAATAGAGGTTTGCTATGAGGGCAAGCTCAGATGCTATGGATTCCTTCGCGGTTACGTTACTAGTGTTCTTGATGCGATGCTTTACTGACTGGGTAGTAGCGGACGCTGGCTTCGTCTTGTTCTTGGTCACGGCATACAGAACGAGCACGGTGGCGCCGAGAACTGCCATCGCAATCCCCAGGGGCATCGACAGATAGGAATTTGAGGCGGTTCCTATCACCGCGATTGCCACTCCGACACCAGCTATCCCGACACCGACAACCCATCGTAGTGTCTCGCGGAGGGGGTGCTTCCCTCTGAACTCAAACAAATACCTGCCGGTCTCGCTCGGAACCGCGTGGTCGTTCATGTGTTGAAGGATAGACCCGCGCCTAATCATTGAACATCCCTTCGTCTGAGAGCTTCCCAGACGAGGAATCCCCGACGTCGCGGGGCACATGTCGCCCCCTCCGGAATGTTGTGCTGGACAGTCCCTCCTTCTGGGCCGGTCGCTTTTCCTTGCGCGTCCTCAACCGCTGCGGGTTATCGAAACGTCCTTTCGTTTACCTGGCGAGTGCCTTTCTCCTTGCTCCACACTATGTCTTCGGGTATTCGTCCGCGCCCACGGCACCGGACCTGATGAACAGGTCATCATCGCCCGCCACCACCGGGCCAGGCCCGGACGCCCGGCCATCATCGATGAGCACTTCCCCGGAACCAGGACCAGGATCCCGGGCGACTACGCCGTGAAGGCACGCACCGCCGGGGAGGCCGAGTTCCTGGCCATCGGCGCCGGTGCCAGAACATGGCTTATCGAGGCCGCCGCGGCAGGAACGGGCAGGATGAACGTGAAAATGCCAGACCCTGTACCGGCACGTATCACCCACCGGGGAACTGCGCGCCAACGGTGAGAAGCTGTTCTCGCGATAGCTGCTTAACTACCCCGCCATGACAGGACCAGTGGGCCAGTTAAGCGAAAGGAATGGCTCAGGCCTTGAGGCAGCGCAAAGAAAGCCTGCCGGTGGGGGCGACAGGCTTCCCGTTTTTAACATTACGCGAAGCAGTCTGGACACCGAATGGGCTATCAGGCCTCTCGTCTTCATCGTGCTTATGGCCGCGGAGTTGGGCCAGCGCAAAGCTCAAGAAGCTGAGCAGCAAGCTCAACTGGTGCCGGAGATGTTGGGCCGCGGAAGGTGGAGTCGACGGCTGGGTTGAGGGTTAGTTTGTTTTGGTGGCTGTGGGTGGCGGCTTGTCCGGGATAGGTGCTGGCGGTACGGCCAGTGTCACGACGAGTTGGTTTGAGTTCTCTTCGTTGGCCTTGATGGTCAGGCTTCGTGTCGCCTGTGGAACTGATGGTGTGAAGATCTGGAGGTTCCGTAGGCCCAGTATTTCCGAACTCTTGAGTGAGTATTTGGTGCCGAAGTGATCTTCGAGCGCGATCCGGGGAATTGAAGGTGCAGCATTGTGCTGTGGTGCCAGGTGGATGTTGAGGACAATGGCGCTTTTCCAGATTTCTACAGACAGTACGGTGAACTCCGTCCCCTCGCTGTGGTGCTTCCCGAAGGTCGGGGGCAGCAGGACATGGCGGAGGCTATTCAGCGGCGTCAAATCGTTCATGGAGACCTTCCTGGTGAGCGGCGGGGAGAACGAATGGATGGCAATCTGAAAAGACCTTGGGTTCTCTTACGTTTCTTCGCTGTTCCGGTCTTGGGCCGTGAATCGCAGGGAGTAGTTGTTCAGTGTGCCGGGAAGGGGGCCCTGCGGGGAGATATGGGGTGCCGAGGTCAAGGTGAAGCTTCGGTCCTCCAGCAAGAATGAGAGCATGGCGCTGGTCATCATCAGTACGAGTTGTCGTCCTGGGCAGATGACTGGACCTTCGCTGAAGGGGACCATTGGCCAGTCCGTGTCTTCGGTTTCGTTGAGCCAGCGCTCCGGTCGGAAGCTGTGGGCGTGCGGGGGGTTGCTCTCGTCACGGTGAAAGTACGGGGTGTAGATGAGAACGCCGCAGTTTTCGGGCATGGTCCCGTCGGGCCATTGCACCTCCCGGACGCTTTGGCGCAGGATCATCGGCGTGGTGGGCATAGCCGCAATGATTCAAGGACGCAGGCTCGCAGGTACGGCAGCTGCTCTCTGCCGGTAGTCTCCTCCCGGATTTCGGTTTGCGCCCGGCCGTACTGTTCACTGTGCGTGGACAGGAGCGCGAGGGTCCTGAATGTCGCCATGCCCGCAGGGTCAAAGGCGAACAGCCACTGCGGTATCTGCTCGGCCGGGGCGTCCTGGCGGCTTGGCAGGTTGACCATTGCATGCGCCAAGCTGCCTGGTTCGGCCCCATCCATTCTGTTCTGGACCCGCTGGAGGAACCTGGCTCTGAGCTTCCGGTCCGGTGCTTTGAGGAACGACCAGTTCCCGTGCTGACGAAGTCGGGCGATCATGTCAGTGAGCTCATGGTCATCGCGCGCGCTGTCCCCGAACACGGTACGGCGTACCACCCGGTACCAGGACTCAATGAAGTCATCCCAGACCAATTCACTATTCTCGGCCGTGCCTTTGGGGTCAAGGTCAGCCAATAATTGCGCGGCTTCCTGGCGTATGACGGGAATGGGGGAAGATGCAAGCCGGTGCACGGGGCTGTGCGTATCGAGGACCTGTTCCTGCAGGGCCCGACGGACGGTCCTTTCCGGGCCCTGCGAGATCAGCACATTCCGGGGCTCGAAGTGCGAGAGAGCAGCTTTCTTTTCGCTGCTCGCCGGTGAGAAGGGCTCCGGGGAGTTAATCAGGGCATAGTGCAAGTGCCCGGACTGCAATATCACGGCCTGCTCCCGGAAGGGCAGACGCAGGAGCAGCGGCCCTGCCCGGTACTTGCCGGCCAGCTTTTTGACCCTGCGCACCGCGCGGTCATCCAGGCCCAGACGCTCTGCCAAAGCCACTGCCTTGGGACGGCGGATGATCGGGCCTTTGGCTACGTTGGGCAGGAACACATCGATCAAAAAAGCCGCTGTTTCCATACCGCTGGCCCTGGGAAGTCCTCTGCGACGATCCATATCACGTTCCTGTCCGCACACCATCAGCGCGTCGTGGGAAATTACTCAGTCCTCGCGCCCTGCCCGTGCAGGGCCTCTAAAGGCCCAGCATACCTACCCTTCCTCCTCGCAAGGAGGGCGAAGCTGCCACTGCGCCCGCCGCGTCGTCGTGTAGGTTCATCACAAGGAAGCTACCCAGGAGGATGGAGGATTTGTGAAAAACAGATGTTCAGAACGTCCCGGCCTTTCGCTACGGCAGCTCAAGCGCGGAACCACAGTGGCCGGAGCCGGTCTTCTCGTGTTGTTGACCGCCTGCGGCTGTTCCCCGGATACGGCGGCAGCGGCGGGCCGGGCCCGGGAGTTTCACCGTTTACTCGAAGCGTCGGACCTGCAGGGTGCCTGCGCCTTGCTGCAGGCAAAGGCCCAGAAGAAAGCAGCCGAGCAGGCCGGGGCTTGTGAGCAGGCCCTGGAAGCACTGGAGCTGCCGAGGGTCGGGGCTGTTCTGGAAACCCACGTGTATGGCCGCAGCGCCAGCGTTGTATTCGAAAGCGACACCGTCTTCCTCGCGACGGCCGAATCGGGCTGGCAGGTCACTGGGGCCGGATGCACGCCAGAGGGAGATGCTCCTTACACCTGTGAGATCGGAGGCGAGTAGGGTATGCGCTGGATCTTTGTGTTGTACCTGATTCTGATCTTCGGCGGGCTGGCCTATATGGCCGTCGTCGGCCTCGGACACGGATAGAAGAGGCCGGGACATTGAAAGAGGCTTTGAAAAACAACGGCCTGAGTATTTTCTTCGGCCTGATCTTCCTGCTGGCATTACTGGGGCAGGCACTGACCGGACAGGCGCTGTTCAACGAGGAACAGATCGCGGCAGGACTGGGAGAGATCAGCTTCGCGCAGTACGTGACATCGTCGTCTTTCGCTGTCGATGTCTCCGAAAACTGGCAATCGGAATACCTGCAGTTCCTGCTATATGTTTTCGCCACGATCTGGCTCGTCCAGAAAGGATCGCCCGAATCAAAGGAACTGGACAAGACAGGCCTTGAAACGGATGAAGACCAGCTCGTCGGGCAGTACAGCAACGCCAAATCCCCGGCCTGGGCAAAAGTCCGCGGCTGGCGCCGGACTCTGTTCTCCAATTCCTTGGGCCTGACAATGGGCCTGATCTTCCTCCTGTCCTGGTTCGTCCAATCCATCGCCGGCAACAGTGCCTACAACGAAGAACAGTTGAAGAACTTCCAGGCACCGGTGGCTTGGCCCGAATACCTCGTCTCGCCGGAGTTCTGGAACCGTACCCTGCAGAACTGGCAGTCAGAGTTCCTCGCAGTGGGATCGATGGTCGTCCTCTCCATCTACCTTCGACAGCGCGGCTCACCGGAGTCCAAACCCGTCGGCTCCGCACACGACGACACCGGAACCACAGGCTGACTTTCCGTCCCGGGCATCCAGTCATCAGGAGCCGAGAGGATAACGAAGCCCATGTTTGGGCCTATGATGATGGTTCTACTGGCCAAAGGCGGACCTAGAACTAGTCAATGGAGGGCGCGGTGCTGTCGAGGTTTGACACCTATCTTTTTCCTCTCGCGGAGGGCCAGAAGCGACTGGCTGGGACATTCGGTTTGGATGTCGCCTCGGGGACCATGGAATGGTCTGAGGAGCTGTTCGCCATTCACGGGTTCGCCCCCGGCGAAGTGGTTCCCACAATTACTTTGTGGATGTCCCACAAGCACCCGGACGATCGTGAACCGATACGGAAGCTCCTCGTAGGTGTACTCCAAACCGGTGGCCAGGCGGCTGTTCTTCACCGGGTGATCGATGCCCGCGGTAAGCACCACCAAGTACTTTCGTCTTTCGACGCCTCACCTGCAGGTACCGGAGCCGTGGAATGCGTCCAGGGATTCATGGTGGATCTGACCCGGAGCATTCACGAAGAAGCGCGCCAGGCCGCCGATGACGCCCTTCACGGTGCCTTCGCCCACAAATCGGTGATCGAACAGGCCAAGGGCATCATCATGGCGCTTCGAAGCGTCGACGCCGAAACAGCCTTTGAACTCCTGTCGGCAGAGAGCCAGCACACGAACACGAAGCTGCACTGCATAGCTACCGCGCTCGTTAGCGCCACCGCCCATGGGGAAGCGGCAGGTGCCCTAGCGCTGTTTAAAACGGCAGGAGCTTTCGAGGCAGGCAAGGACACCACTAATCCTGTCTGCTCTGAAGTAACGCGCGAGCCGTGGTGAGCAAGAAGGCCCGAAGCGGCCAAGAGGGTCCGGTAAGCGGAATCGCCGGCGACGGCTCATTCGCTCCGGGCCGGGGCCTTCAACGGCAGCAGCGCCTACACTACGGCGCGCATACTGGCACGTCGCGAGTCCGTCACTGGTAAGGATGGCGTTTCGGCCGGGAGTTGCCATGGACGTTTTGCCTGCTTGGTATTCGCGCTCTCGACGGCCATAGTTTGAACCAGTTTCTGTCGTCTCGACGGTCGCTGTAGCGCGGGCCGCTCATGCCCGGTCGACCAGCCGCTGCTCTCCGGAGTGGCGGGCACAGTTGGCGCAGCAGTAGATGCTTCCCTCACTTTCAACCCCATGTCCAAGGATGCGGCAGCCGCAGTGTCTACAGACGGGCGCCATGGTGTGGATCGCGCATTCAAAGCTGTCGAACGTACCGGTTTTGCCTTCCCTGCTGACGGTGAAGGTCTTGTCGTAGTCATTGCCACAGGTATCACAGGTTGCCATGAGAAATTTCCGATCACTTTGGCCGGTCCAGGGACTACTGAAACGTCCTGACCGCCAACGTCGGGCCGGGAGATGTTCACCTGGCCCCCACGGGAACGGTCTTTTCAGCTATCTGTTGACCAGTTTGAAAAAGGTGCTGGGTTCGCCGCTGGCTTTCTCCGTCTGATAGAGGAAGGCCAGCTTGTTTTTCTCGAATTTTTCGAACCAGTCCTCCCAGCTGATCTGCTTCAGGCTCTCTTCCCCTGCACCTCCGGGGAAGTCGATCCGAAGCACGCCGGGTTCCTGGCCTTCGGCAGTGTCTTTGACGGTGGCAGGCTTTCCTCCGTTTTCTTCGGCCCACTCCCGGATTTCCTCGTGGTTAGTGGTCGTCGAGGTCTTGGATGTCACGGTTTGATCCCCTTGGTGGGTGGTTTGCTGATGGCCGCCGCTTCTCAGTAGGAGATGGATTCGACCAGTTCGCCTACCCTGTCTTCGGGATAGTTGCGGGCGATGTCGGCTTGGCTGAGCATCCCGACGAGGTCGTGCCCGTCGATGACCGGGAGGCGGCGGACCTGGTGCTCCTGCATGGTTTTGATTGCTTCTCGATGGAGTCATCGGCGCCGATGGTGACAGGTTTGCCCTGGCCGAATTCTCCTGCAGTCGCGCTGCGGGGGTCTCCGCCTTCGGCCAGGCACTTGATGACGATGTCGCGGTCGGTGAGCATACCTTTGAGCCGGTTGTCTTCTCCGCAGATCGGCAATGACCCGACATCCAGGTCCTTCATCTTCCGGGCAGCCTGTTCCAATGTCTCGTTCTCGCCAATGCATTCTGCCCCGCCGGTCATGATTTCACGTGTGTCGATGGCATTCGTGTGGACTCCTTCTGTTGGATATTGGCTTCTTGCTGGAACCAAGGGGTCCGGCGCGCAGGCTTTGTACCGTCCCGCCGGCTTTCCCTGGCTGGATGTTGGTTATTCGGGTATTTCCATTTGGAATCCGCAGACGCAATGTAAAACCCGGGTGCGGAGATAGACGTCAAGGACGTCTTCCGAGCTCTGTTCCGTGCTCAGCGTTGTGTGGATGCCTCGCAGTTCAGATCCGGCCGTGTGCATAGGTTCGCCGCAGTGGATGTACTCGCCGCCGAACTGAAGGATCCCTGAGATCTGTTCCGGCCCGGGCCGGTTGAGGATGAGGGCTATTTGCGGGACGGTCGCCGGGTGCGTCCGGGAGTGGCCGCATGCAGTGCAGGTGTACCAGACAGCAACCATTCCCCGGACCGATGGCCAGAGAGCTTCTATGGATTCGATGACCAGGTGCCTGTCTGTGTGACAGTCAAAGCAGTGAAGGGAATCTGCCCACGGCTTGTCGGCACCCCCACCGGTGGTATAGGGCTCGGAGATGGTCGACATTGACTGTTTCCTTTACAAGGGGTCGCTGGCCGGACTGCTGGAATCGTGCTCCTTCGCTCAGGCTAGACCCGTGTCTGATCCGCTGGCAACAGGCAGGGCGTGCCCGGGCCGCCAACAGCCGGTCGTTTCCTTGTACCCGTTCGGCAGCTGCGGGATGTGTGGAGCCCTGCCGGGACCATCAGGGTAAGGTTCCCGTGCCGGGCTTCCAATGCAGGGGCGGGACATGTCTATCGGTAGTCGATGGCACCGTTCGTGCCGCGTAAAAACGGTCAAATTCGCCCGGCCGAACTTGCGGTGACCCTCGCGGGGCTTGCCGCCCCAGCCGGATGCCGCCTTTCACGCGATCATCAGCGACCCGTCACACAACGAACCGGGATGGGAGCATCCCGCCGGGGTAGACGCTCTGAAGCTCCTCTGCGGTCAGCGTCTCTGGAGGTCTTGGAGGAAGGTGCCGGTACAGGCTGGAGCGCGTGTTGCCTGTGGCTTTCACTATCGCCGAAATGGACTGTCCTTGGTCGCGGAGATGTTCTGCGTAGACGAGCTTGGTCGGGTTCACCACGCTGGGACGTCCGATGCGTTTGCCTTTGGCGGTCGCCACGGCCCGGGCGTGCGCGGCTCTCTCTATTGCACAGGTGCGTTCCGTTTGGACGAAAAGGGCCAGCATTACCCCGCGAGCTGGGACACCGGGTCCTCCAGGTTCCCGAACTAACCCGGATCGGATCGGCGAGGTTCCGCACTCCCACACCACCGACAAAACCGCATCCCAGCTGATCCAGGGCGTTGCTCATGCGCTCCAGGGTCCGGGTTCCAGCCATACGTCATCATCGAGATAAAGCGTCATGTCAGTCTGAGACTGACTCGAGCAGGAACTGCCGTGCTCTGCCATGCCGCGTCGGGGAGGTGACGCAGGCACGTGACCGCCCTGCCCTGGGCCTGGAGCACACGGACCATGGCCGCTGCGCCCTGACTTTCGCCAGGCACCGCAGTGAGGTGGCTCGGCAGACTGTCCTTCGCCGCAGCGTCGAGCTCCGCCGTCAACGCTCGCAGGTCGCCAGCTGACTCAGGCAGACACTCCTTCTGCGCGATAAAACTCGAGCGCATGGCTGACGGAACTCGTCCACCGCACGCACGACATCACAATCACGTTTAAGGACGTATCCCCGGTGGACCGGTAAGCAGCAGATGATGGGCACCGGCGGCGGCAACCTCGAGGGCCCGCCGCGCATCTCCCTGCCCGGAAACGTCGCACATGTCGGGGATGCTGCCGGTCACCGGACCGGCCTGTTCGCCGGGCTCCTCGTCGTCCGGTTCGAAATCGAGGGCCAGGTCCTGGGGGTCGGCCCCGAAGTCGAAGGCGAGCCGCGCCAGGGTCTTGTAGCCCTGGACCCGGGCGCCGGGCACGAGGGCAGCCTCGGCGGCGTTGGCCTCTGCCACCACGACGTCAACGTAGCCCGCTTGGACCGCAGCCATTACGGCAGGAAGGACGCCGCGGACGGGTCGCAGCCGCCCGTCAAGGCCGAGCTCGGCGATAAAGACGGTGCGACGCGTCGTCCGGATGTCATCCGAGGCACACAACGCGGCCATGGCGATGGCCAGATCAAAGCCGGAGCCGCTTTTAGGCAATGATGCTGGAATAAGGTTGGCCGTGATTTTCCGCCGGCTCAGCGGGATGCCGGAGTTCTGCGCCGCAGACCTGATCCGTTCCTTAGCCTCGTTGAGGGACGCATCGGGAAGACCCAAGATCACGAACGCGGGCAGGGTCTGGCCGATGTCAGCCTCTACCTCCACGATGTAGCCGTTGAGCCCCACCAACGCCACCGAGTACGTGCGCCCGAGAGCCAACTACCCCACTCCCTTGAGGTGTTCGAGGGTTGGTTCGCAGACGCCGTCGTCCAGCACTGCAATAACGTCGACGCGGCGCAGCGGCATCCGGAGCTCATGGTCGCGGCACCAGGCCGAACCCAGCCGGTGCAGGCGGGCGAGTTTGTCCGAACCCACTGCCTCGAACGGATGACCGTAGGCCAGGGAGCGGCGCGTCTTGACTTCGGCGATGACCAAGGCGTCACCGTCCAGCGCAACGATGTCGATTTCGCCGTCGGAACAGCGCCAGTTGCGCTCCACGATCAGCATGCCCAGCGATTCCAGGTATTCCGCCGCGAGCTCTTCCCCGCGCCGGCCAAGCAGGTCTTTGGCTTTCATTTGTACCTCCGCAACCAGCCTGCGGGGGCAGTGTCAGGCCCGACAGAGGCCTATTGCGCTATGTGGGAAACGCGGCAGAACCGGCCTGTGTGGAGGAACAGTGGGCCTGGGCACAGACGAGCCGGAGCCGACAAACGAAGCTCCCAAATGTCCTCAGCGGGATCAGTTCCCCAGGCCAGCGTCCTTGGGCAGCGCAAGCTCCTCGTTGCGCGGAAGTTCCTCGACATTGACGTCTTTAAACGTGATGACACGGACACTTTTGACGAACCGGGCGGAGCGATAGACGTCCCAGACCCAGGCGTCCTGCAACGTCAGGTCAAAGTAGACCTCGCCGTCAGCGCTGCGCGCCTGCAGGTCGACGTGATTGGCGAGGTAGAAGCGGCGCTCGGTCTCGACCACGTAGCTGAACAGCCCCACGACATCGCGGTATTCACGGTAGAGCTGAAGCTCCATGTCGGTTTCGTAGTTTTCAAGATCCTCGGCACTCATGGTTCCATCTTGCACCATGGAGCGCACACCCGCGCACAAGTGGCCAGTGCACGCTATTCGGTCAGCAGGTTCCAGCTGACCCGGTGATACGGAGTGGGGCCCTCAAGCCGGATGACTGCCCGGTGCGCTGCCGTCGCGTACCCCTTGTTGACGTCCCAGCCGAAGGCCGGGTACTCGAGGTGCAGCTCCTGCATCATGTGGTCGCGTTCCACCTTGGCCAGGACGCTCGCCGCGGCGACGCTGAGGCACTGCATGTCGGCCTTGACGAGGGTGTGCACGGGTGCGTCGCAGCCCTGTTCCTCTACCACTTCGTCGAACAGCGAAGGCTGCGCCGCGGGTGACAGCCAGTTGTGGCTCCCGTCCAGCAGCACGACATCCGGTATGATCCCCGCACCGAGGATCTCGAACCATGCGCGGTTTCCGGCCGTCCGGAGGGCACCCATGATGCCCAGTTCATCGATCTCCCGTGCGGAGGCGTGGCCTACCGCACTGGCAACGCTCCAGGCACGGACCAGCGGATCCAGCCGTTCGCGTTCGGCGGCCTTCAGCAGCTTGCTGTCCCGGACATCAGCCAGCAGGTCCATCCGCCGCAGGTCCACGACGGCGATGCCCACGCTTACGGGGCCGGCCAAGGCCCCACGTCCCACTTCATCGACGCCGGCCAGGAACCGCGCCCCCCGGGGGAGGAAGCGTTTTTCATAGTCGAGAGTTGGCGCTTCGGACATTGCTAGCCTGCCGGAGGAACATTCTTGAAGACATCAGGATATCGGTCCAGGGCCGCCCAGCGGTTAACCGGCCAGGCGATCACCGCGGCCTCGCCCTCAATGTCCGCGATATCCACGAAGCCCCCGTTGGAGTCCATATGGGCACGGGAGTCTGCAGAATGGTTGCGGTTGTCCCCCATCACCCAGACCTTGCCGGCCGGAACCACGACGTCGAAGTCGCGCACCAGCGGCACTTCGGCGGGGTTGACGTACTTTTCGTCCAGCGGGGCCCCGTTGACGGTCAGTTTGCCCCCGGCGTCGCAGCAGACGACGTGGTCGCCAGGCAGCCCGATGACGCGTTTGACCAGGTGCTGCTCGGAGTTGTCCGGAAGCAGGCCCACGAACGTGAGCCCGTCCTCGAACCACGTGTACGGCCCGTCGACCTTCTGCGGCGTAGGCGGCAGCCACCCCTTGGTGTCCTTGAAGACCACCACGTCGCCGCGCTCAAGGGCGAACGGTTCCGGAACGAGGAGATTAACGAAAATGCGGTCGTTGATGTCCAGGGTGCTCACCATGGACTCCGACGGAATGTAGAAGGCGCGGAAGAGGAACGTCTTGATGAGGAAGGAGAGGACGACGGCGATGACCACCACCGTGGCGATCTCCTTCAGCCACACCAGCAACGGGTTGCGGTCAGGAGCGTGCTCCTTCCGGCCGCGCCGGGACGGGGCGGCATCCCCACGGGCGGCAGGGGCAGCGTCGGCGCGGCCGGCAGCTTCGTCACTGCTCGCAGGGGCAGCACCGCCGGGGCTTACCGGAGCGCCGGCACCTGTACCTGCGCCTTCGTCCGGCACGGATACCGCCGAAACGGGCTCGCCCGAAGCGTGTCTTCCCGGCCTCGCAGCAGCCCGCTGCGGCTCGGAAGTCCCGGGATCTGTCTCGGGCATCTACTGTCCGTCCTTTGTCGTTGTAATGGCCGCCAATGGTGGCCGTGCCACTGACGCAAATCTATCAAGCGGCCAGATGATTTGTACCGGCCGCCCGATCACCCGATCCATGCGCACCATTCCGCCGCCGGGCGCCCCCAACAGGCTGCGGGAGTCGGCCGACACCGAACGGTGGTCGCCCAGGAGCCACAGCCGTCCTGCCGGGACGGACACACTGAACTTTTGACTGCTCGGCATGTCTCCCGCATAGAGGTAGGGTTCCGCCAGCGGCTTGCCGTTTACTGTAAGCCGCTTCCGGGCGTCGCAGCACACGACGCTGTCGCCGGGCAGGCCGATGACGCGCTTGACGTAGGTAGTATCACTGCCCGTGATCCCCAGCCAGTGTCCGGCTGCAACCACCGCATCCTGCACTGGCCCCGAGCCGGAGTTCAGGGGCGCGAACGAGCCGCGGCCGTCGAACACCACGACGTCGCCGCGGCGAATCGGGTCCGTCTGGAAATCCGTGCGGGAGACCAGAATCCTGTCGCCCGTATAGAACAGCGGTTCCATGGAGGCCGACGGTATGTAGTACACGTCCAGCCACAGCGAGCGGACCAGTCCGCTGATGACGAGGGCGAGGGCGAGGCCGAGAAACACAAAACGCCAGCCCGGTTTCCCTGGCTGGCGTTGTGTCTTGTCCATGATCCGTATCCTGTGGCGCTGTTGCGGATGGCTCCGGCGCTGGCCGGACACGGGTCAGGGACCCGCCGTGCAAGTCCCGAGGACTTACTTGGCGGTGCTGAAGTCGCGCTTTTCCTTGATCTTCGCAGCCTTACCGCGCAGTGCACGCATGTAGTAAAGCTTGGCGCGGCGCACGTCACCCTTGGAGACGAGCTCGATCTTTTCGATGATCGGGGAGTGTACCGGGAAGGTACGCTCTACGCCGACACCGAAGGAAACCTTGCGGACCGTGAAGGTCTCACGGACGCCATTGCCCTGGCGGCCCAGGACGAAGCCCTGGAATACCTGGACACGGGTGTTCTTGCCTTCGATGATGTTCACGTGAACCTTGAGGGTGTCACCCGCGCGGAACTCGGGAACATCGGTGCGCAGCGAGGCTGCATCTACGGAATCGAGGATATGCATTGATCCACTCCTGGTGAACGCCACAGGTCATTCACTTTGGGTCACGGCGGCCAAGCCCGGACAGCGTCCGGGAATTGCCGCTGAAAGTGTTGTGTCCGGTCCCGCCGCTGGTTGGCGGCACCGGGGTGACTTGCTGTTGGCGGCGCTCCCCCTGTGGCAGGTGCGGGCCCAGCAGACACAAGGATTAATTATGCCCCATATGGCACGAATTGGTTAATACCGGGCACAATCCGTGCCCGCTTGGAACGCCCAGTGGACATCTCAGGCGTCCGGGCGCCTCTTGAGGTGGCCGTCGACGACGTCGTACCCCAGGTCCGCGAGGGCGGTGCGGTCCGCGCGGGGCAGACTTCCGGCGTCGAGCTTCTCCAGCAGGTCCGGGCGGCGTTCCGCCGTCCGCCGGTACTGCTCGTGGCGGCGCCACTGCGCGATCTTTCCGTGGTTGCCGCTCAGCAGGACTGCCGGCACTTCCCGGTCCCGCCAGACTGAAGGTTTGGTGTAGACCGGGTACTCGAGCAGGCCGTCCGAATGCGACTCCTCGACAAGGGACTCGGGATTGCCGACAACCCCGGGCAGCAGCCTGCCGATGGCCTCCACCATGGCCAGGACGGCCACTTCGCCGCCGTTGAGGACGTAGTCGCCAAGGCTCACAGGGCGAACGGTGAAGTGCTCCTCCGCCCATTCGATGACCCGCTCGTCGATTCCCTCGTAGCGGCCACAGGCGAAGACCAGCTGGTCCTGCTCGGCAAGCTCGTAGGCCAGCGCCTGGTTGAATCGCTCCCCCGCGGGCGAGGGAACAATCAGCACCGGCTTGCCCGCACCGGCAGGACGCGCCGCGGCCACAGACGCCAGCGCCTGCGCCCAGGGTTCGGCCTTCATCACCATGCCCGCGCCCCCGCCGTAAGGGGTGTCATCGACCGTTCGGTGGCGGTCGGTGGTGAAGGAGCGGAGGTCATGGACGTGGAGGTCCAGCAGTCCGTCCTGGCGGGCTTTGCCGATCAGCGACAGGTCCAGCGGTGCCAGGTATTCAGGAAAGATACTGACGACGTCGATTCTCATCTAGGCTTTGGCCCCCGGCCTGGGTTCGCCAGCCTCAGGCTCAGAACCGCCGTCAGCGGCCGCATCGCCAGCGCCTTCCTCGGTGTTGACCTCGAACAGGCCTTCCGGCGGGGTCACCAGGATGTAGCCTTCCTCAACATTCACTTCGGGCACAATCTGCTCGACGAACGGAATCAGGATCTCCTTGCCGTCCGGCGTCTCAACCACCAGCAGGTCCTGGACGGGCATCGTGTTCAGGCCTGAGATCTTGCCGACCACCTGCGAGCCGACGCGCGCCTCAAGACCCACGAGCTCATGCTCGTACCAGCCTTCGTCATCGTCCTCATCGAGTTCCTCGGTTTCGATGAACAGCTTGGCGCCGCGGAGGGTTTCCGCCTCGTTCCGGGTTTCGATCTCCTCGAATCCAAGCAGGAGGATGTCCTTATTCCAGCGTGCACTAAGCACCGTCAGGGGCCCGGCGGACGCCGGCTCCACCACGAACTGGGTCCCCGGCACAAACCGGTCTTCGGGGGCATCGGTGAGCACCTGGACAGTCACCTCGCCACGGATCCCGTGGGGCTTGCCGATTCGTGCCACCTGAAGCTGCATGTGTTCCTCTGTTCCGGAGTGCTCTGTGAAAGGGAGTTCGTTAAATGAATGTGCCGATGATTTGCGGCCTTTTGGCCGGAAAGCAGTCCGGCCCCTCCACCGTTAGCGGGTGGAGGGGCCGGACTTAAGACAAGTGTTGCAGGCGCGTTACCGGCGGCGGTCGGTGTCGACAACGTCGACCCTGACCTGCTCGCCATCTGCCAGTGCCGCCACTACGGTGCGCAGTGCGCGTGCGGTGCGGCCCTGGCGTCCGATTACCCGTCCAAGGTCTTCCTGATGAACGCGCACCTCGAGGGTATCCCCGCGGCGGTTGTTCTTCGCGCTGACCTTGACGTCCTCAGGGGAGTCAACGATTCCGCGGACAAGGTGTTCGAGCGCTTCTGCCAGCAACTTACTCAGCCTCGGTGGTCTCTGCTTCAGCTTCGGCGGGAGCTTCTGCCTTGGCCTTCTTGGTGATGGCTTCCGGGATGATCACGGAACCCTTTTCCGGAGCAACGAAGGCTTCCTTGGCAACCTTGGTCTTCAAGGTGCCTTCCTGGCCCGGGAGACCCTTGAACTTCTGCCAGTCACCGGTGATCTTGAGGATCGCGGCAACCTGCTCCGACGGCTGTGCGCCGACGGACAGCCAGTACTGTGCACGC
Organism: Arthrobacter sp. ISL-28; assembly: GCF_018613875.1. Taxonomy (GTDB): domain Bacteria; phylum Actinomycetota; class Actinomycetes; order Actinomycetales; family Micrococcaceae; genus Arthrobacter. The sequence goes on from NZ_JAGGPJ010000012.1 coordinate 36,539, forward strand.
TCGGAGTTGACCTCGATGTATGAGGGCTCTTCGGTGGGGTGGTACTTGCCGATCTCTTCGATTGCACGGCCATCACGCTTGGTGCGTGAGTCGGCAACGACGATGCGGTAGTACGGTGCGCGCATCTTACCGAAGCGCTTAAGGCGAATCTTTACGGCCACTTTTGTGGTCACTCCTGTTTCTGAAACGGGGTTGAACCCGGCTTTCTGCACCCGTGGGGCGGGCCATACTTGGGGGTTCGAAAGGACAAGATCCAGACGCGGAGAGAGGGGCCGCGCAGATCGAGTACCTGTTTATTGTGCCAGATCAGCGGCGTGATTTCGACTTGACACACGCCCGGCCCCGGTTTTGGACGCTCCGCGACGGAATCGGCCCTGTGGCCGGTCAGGAAGACCAGACGTAAAGGCCAGTGCGGCTGTTCTCATCAACGCTTCCGGCGAGTTCCGCCAACTGCTGGACGTACGTCCGCGCCTCGTCCGCACCGAAGGGCATATCCTCCTCGGCAGCCCACCGCTCGGCGACGTCATCGAGGACGTCGCCCTCGCCTTCGGATTCGTAGCTAAGCAGTTCCGCGAGCGCCCGGACCATGGCCGGCGGCACACCCAGCAGGGAGTCACTGGCAACATCAACCATCGCAAGTTCGTAGTCGGCGCCGCCTGCATGGACAGCCGCACCGGCAAAGTCGCCAAGCTGTTCGATTTCAAAGTCGCTGATCCCCGGAATCCGGACGCCCTCGCCGGACCCGGCGCCGCCGGACTCAAGGGCAGCGGCGCGCTTGAGGGCCTCACTGTGAGTGGCAACAAAAATTTCGGTGAAGCCCATGGAATTCGTCCTCGTTCCGTCGACGGCGGGTGCCCCGGAGGCGGCGGGGCCGCCCGGAGTGTTCGAAATCAGCCTAACCCAGCCAGCCAGGCGAATTCGGCCCATTGCCGGCCCAGCCATGGCGGCCTCAGCGCACGGCCACGCGGATGCGGTTGCGCCACGGATCCTCGAACCGGAGCTCTGCCCCGGTGTGGTGAGCAGCGACGCCGGCGACCTTAAGCCGGTCGGCGAGGGCTCCGACGTCGTCACCGCCGGGGACTTCAATGAGGACCTCACCCAGGCCCAGGGTGTCCCGGCGCGGACCGGCGCCGCGGCTGTTCCAGACGTTCATGGCCATGTGGTGGTGGTAGCCGCCGGCCGAAACGAACAGCGCCTGGCCGTGCCAGCCTGCGGTCTTTTCGAACCCCAGGATTCCCACGTAGAAGTCGTGGGCGGACTGGACGTCACCGACCTGCAGGTGGACGTGCCCCACTCCTGCCTCCGTTCCGCGCTGGCCTTCCACGGCGCCCTGCGTCAGATGGTCCTGCAGGTACTTCTGCGGCGGCAGTGCGAGGCTGTCCATGACCACGGTCTTGCCGTCCCACGACCATTCCTCCCGGGGGCGGTCCCAGTACAGCTCGATGCCGTTTCCCTCCGGGTCACTGAAGTAGAACGCCTCGCTCACGAGGTGGTCTGCGCTGCCCGTGAAGGACCGGGGGTCGTACTGGGCGGTGGTGGCCACCGTAGCGGCGAGGGCCGACTGGTCGTCAAAGAGGAGCGCGGTGTGAAAGAGACCGGCTTCCCCCCGGCTGGGGATGCTCAGGCCGGGGGCAGGAGCGAGATGAACCAGCGGCGTCCTGAGTCGGCCGAGGTAGAGTCCGCCGTCCTGCTCCGCCACGACGTCGAGCCCGAGGGCCCGCTGATAGTAGTCGGTCATGAGCTTCATGTCCCCCACCTTGAGCATCACGGTGCCCATGGTGAGATCGGCAGGAAGAAGATCCTGGCTGCTGGATGCTGGCGTCATTTGAATACTCCCGGGTTCCCCGGCCACCGGATTTCGATGGTCCTACATATCTAAATTACTTGAAGCTTCAATTTATTCCTAGCGACCACCCTGCCGCGCAGGACCACCGCCCGCAACTCCCTGATCGTTCCGGGGTTCTCGCGCGGATCCTCGGAGCACAGCACCACATCAGCGCTTGCACCCTCGGCAATGCCGTCAGCCCCGAGCCAGCGGCGGGCACCCCAGCAGGCTGCATCCACGGCGGCGGCCGCCGGAAGGCCCGCAGCGTGGAGGGCCAGGATTTCGTCCGCTATCCGGCCGTGCAGGATCACGCTGCCTGCATCCGTACCGGCGAAAATCTGCACACCAGCCTCATGGGCCTCCAGGACCCGTTCGTTCCGGCGTTCCCAGAGGGCACGCATGTGGGCCGCGTAGCGGGGGAACTTGGGCTCCGCCTGGGCGGCGATGTCCGGGAACGTGGCGATATTGATCAGCGTGGGAACGATCGGCACCTGCTGCTCGACCAGCCGTGGAACGTGCCGCGGGAGGAGCCCTGTGGCGTGTTCGATGCAGTCGATTCCGGCGTCCAGCATGTCGTCCAGGCTGTCCTCACCGAAGCAGTGCGCCGTGACCCTGGCGCCTTCATCGTGGGCGGCGCAGACGGCGTCCCGAACAGCAGCGGCCGGAAACGACGGGGCGAGGTCGCCGGCGTCGCGGTCGATCCAGTCCCCCACGAGCTTTACCCAGCCGTCTCCGGAACGCGCCTGCTTCCGGACCGCCTCCACGAGGCCTTCCGGCTCGACGTCAACGGCAAAGTTCCTCAGGTAGCGGCGCGCCCGCGCGATGTGCCGTCCGGCACGGATGATCCTCGGCACTTCCGGCAGGTGCTGTAGCCACCGCGTGTCACTGACGACCCCGGCGTCCCTGACGAGCAGTGTGCCTGCATCGCGGTCTGTCATCGCCTGGGCATGGGCAACGTCGTCGTCCACGGCGCCCGCGGGCCCCAACCCGATGTGGCAGTGGGCATCCACGAAACCTGGCAACACCCAGCCATCCAGAACCACGTCAGGGCTGCCGGGCGGACGCTGGAATGTCAGCAGGTCGTCCACGGCCCAGAGACCGGATTGCTCCTGGTCCGGGCCTGCGAGCACGGTGCCGGTGAATTCAATGATGTGCGCCATGGTTCAAGCCTAGTTCGAACAGTCCACTTGGAGCCGCCCACTCCGCGGAACAGCACGGCGCTGGCCTTGCTCTTTCCGCCCGGTCCAGCCGTGTCACACGGAGTTCGGACGGGCACCGCCTGCAGGGCTGTGGTAGCTTCGTCTACGACCACACGGGTGCCCCTGCAGGGGCTGAGATCGGGCTAGCGCAGCCTGCGACCGTTGAACCTGTCCGGGTAATGCCGGCGAAGGAAGTGAGCAGTAAATGAGTACCCAGAAAACCCAGCTGATCCCTGCCCAAAATGAAGCAGTCCAAAATGAAGAAGCCCAAAAAGTAGCTGCCCAGGACACCACCCAGTCGCTGAAGTCGCATTCCCTGGCTTACATCGAGGGAGACGGCATGCGCGTTCCGGTCACGGAAATCGCACTGGAACCGTCACCCAGCGGTGAGCAGAACGAGCCGTTCCGGGTGTACCGGACGGCCGGCCCCGGCAGCGATCCGGTGGTGGGCCTCGCGCCTTTTCGCTCGGAATGGATTGAAGCCCGCGGCGACACGGAGCCTTACACCGGCCGCGAACGGAATCTGCTCGACGACGGGAAGTCGGCCGTCCGCCGCGGAGCAGCTTCAGCGGAGTGGAAGGGCACGCAGCCGGTGCCCCGCCGCGCCGTCGCCGGCAAGACGGTGACGCAAATGCATTACGCCAAGCAGGGAGTCATCACTCCCGAGATGCGCTTCGTGGCGTTGCGCGAAAACTGCGACGTGGAACTGGTCCGCAGCGAAGTGGCCGCAGGGCGCGCCATCATCCCCAACAACATCAACCACCCTGAATCCGAGCCCATGATCATCGGCAAGGCGTTCCTGGTGAAAATCAACGCCAACATCGGCAACTCGGCTGTGACCAGCTCCATCGCAGAGGAAGTGGACAAGCTGCAGTGGGCCACCCAGTGGGGTGCCGACACCGTCATGGACCTGTCCACCGGCGATGACATCCACACAACGCGTGAATGGATCATCCGCAATTCCCCCGTCCCGATCGGCACGGTGCCGATCTACCAGGCGCTCGAGAAGGTCAACGGTGAAGCCAATGCGCTGACGTGGGAGATCTTCCGCGACACCGTCATTGAACAGTGTGAGCAGGGCGTGGACTACATGACCATCCACGCCGGGGTCCTGCTGCGCTACGTCCCGCTGACCGCCAACCGCGTCACAGGCATCGTGTCCCGCGGCGGCTCGATCATGGCCGGCTGGTGCCTCGCCCACCACCAGGAGAACTTCCTCTACACGCACTTTGACGAGCTGTGTGAAATCTTCGCGAAGTACGACGTCGCCTTTTCCCTGGGTGACGGCCTCCGCCCGGGTGCCACCGCGGATGCCAACGACGCCGCGCAGTTTGCCGAGCTCGACACCTTGGCTGAACTGACCCAGCGGGCCTGGGAGTACGACGTCCAGGTCATGGTGGAAGGCCCCGGGCACGTCCCGTTCCACCTGGTGCGCGAAAATGTGGAGCGCCAGCAGGAGCTGTGCAAGGGCGCGCCGTTCTACACGCTCGGCCCCCTGGTCACCGACGTGGCCCCCGGCTACGACCACATCACCTCGGCCATCGGCGCCACGGAGATCGCCCGCTACGGCACGGCCATGCTCTGCTACGTCACGCCGAAGGAACACCTGGGCCTGCCCAACAAGGACGACGTGAAGACCGGCGTGATCACGTACAAGATCGCAGCCCACGCCGCGGACCTTGCCAAGGGCCATCCGGGTGCGAACGAGCGCGACGACGCCCTGTCCAAGGCGCGCTTCGAGTTCCGCTGGCGCGACCAGTTCGCCCTGTCGCTGGACCCGGTCACGGCCGAGGCCTTTCACGACGAGACGCTTCCGGCCGAGCCGGCCAAGACCGCACACTTCTGCTCCATGTGCGGTCCGAAGTTCTGCTCAATGAAGATCAGCCAGGACATCCGGAACGAGTACGGCTCGGCGGAAGCACAGGCGGCTTTGGCCGAGATGGCCGAAGGGATGCGGGAGAAGAGCCAGGAGTTCCTGGCCGCCGGCGGAAAGGTCTACCTTCCGGAGCTGACGCTTCCGGAGACCGCCCGCCGGTAACGGCCTTTTCGGGGCTCCGCCCGGCCGGCACATTGGGGGCCGGCCGGACGGGGCCCTGGATAACGAGCGGTGGGGTCAGGACGCCCGCGGATGTTGCCCGCGACTGACCTCGGCAACAAACGCTCGGATAAAACGGTCGCCCTCGGGGGAATCCTGGGGCCGGTGGCCTCCCGCGGCAATGCGGTGCAGGGCGCCGGTCTCCCTGAGATAGCCGGCAATCTCCTCATACAGGGGTTCCCAACCGCCAGTGAGGACCAAGGTAGGGACACCGGGAACAATCTGCAGCGGGGCCTGCCAGGGGGGTGCCTGCAGCCGCAGGCGCCTGGCGGCGCGCCGCGCTTCCGGCGTGCTGGGGCCCGGTGCTTCCGCCGCGAAGGCACGCCGTACGAACTCCCGCTCATAGTCGTCGTCGCCGAGCTGGTGCCGGACCTCAAACAGGGGCTCCATCAGTGACCGGTGCGCCGCCGTCGCCGGCAGTTCCGCGGTCAGGGACAGGCAGGCCGGCTCCACAAGCGTCAGCGAGAATACGAGGTCCGGCCGTTCGACGGCGGCCATCATCGCGGCGATGGCACCCTGGGAGTGAGCCACCACGTGGCCGCCGGCAGCGCCGCGGCCGTCATCGGCCAGCGACCGCAGCACGATGCGCACGTCCTCGGCGAAGTCCGTTTCCAGCGGTTCGGCCTCCGCGTCAAAGCCGTGCCGGCGCAGGAACAGGGCGTCATACTGCAGGGCCATGCCGTGCTGGCGCGGCCACGCGGCGGAGCCGAAACTCCCGGCCCCGTGGACGAACACTACCCGCTGCTTAAACATGACCCAACCTTATGGCAGAGGTCTGGCATCGCCGCCGGCCGACATGACCGTGCCCCTATTTGCCCAGGAACTTGTCGAAGCCCTTGGGCAGGTTCAGCTGGGACGGATCGAAGTCGCTGCCCTGCTGGCCGAAGGCCGCACCCGTGGGCAGCGCCTTTGCGCTGGCGCGCCGGGCTTCGGCGTCACGGAGTTCCTGTGCCGCCTTGGCCGGGTTGCCTGAACGTGCCTTCTTCTTCGGTGCGTTCTTGGCACCCTTGCGGGCACCGCCGCCGCCGCCCATGCCCGGCATCCCGGGCATTCCCGGCATGCCGCCGCCCTGCGCCATCTTCTTCATCATCTTCTGGGCCTGCGCGAACCGCTCAAGGAGACCGTTGACTTCGGAGACGTGAACGCCCGAACCCCGGGCGATGCGGGCGCGCCGTGAGCCGTTGATGATCTTGGGAGCCAGCCGCTCGTGCGGGGTCATGGAACGCACGATCGCCTCCACGCGGTCGATCTCGCGTTCGTCGAACTGCTCCAGCTGCTGGCGGATGTTCTGCGCGCCGGGCATCATCATGAGCATTTTCTTCATGGAGCCCATGTTGCGGATCTGCTGCATCTGGGCGAGGAAGTCGTCCAGCGTGAAGTCTTCCTGGTCGGCGAACTTCTTCGCCATCCGGGCTGCTTCGTCCTTGTCCCAGGACTTCTCGGCCTGCTCGATCAGGGTGAGGACGTCGCCCATGTCGAGAATGCGGGACGCCATGCGGTCCGGGTGGAACATTTCGAAGTCGTCCACGCCCTCGCCGGTGGACGCGAACATCACAGGCTTTCCGGTGACCGAGGCGACGGACAGCGCGGCACCGCCGCGCGCATCGCCGTCGAGCTTTGACAGCACGACGCCGGTGAAGTTGACGCCTTCATCGAACGCCATTGCCGTGTTCACGGCGTCCTGGCCGATCATGGCGTCGATCACGAAGAGGACTTCGTTGGGGACAATGGCCCGGCGGATCTGGCGCGCCTGTTCCATCATTTCGGCGTCCACGCCGAGACGTCCGGCGGTGTCCACGATGACGACGTCGTGCAGCTTCTGGCGGGCCTCCTCGACACCTGCGCGGGCGACGGCGACCGGGTCGCCGGCCGGGTGCTCCAGCTCGGACGTGGCGCCGGGGTGTGGGGCGAAGACGGGGACGCCGGCGCGCTTGCCGACGACCTGCAGCTGGGTGACAGCGTTGGGGCGCTGAAGGTCGCAGGCCACGAGGATGGGACTGTGGCCCTGCCCCTTCAGCCACTTGGCGAGCTTGCCCGCGAGGGTGGTCTTACCGGCGCCCTGGAGGCCGGCGAGCATGATGATGGTGGGCCCGGTCTTGGCCAGGCGGATGCGGCGGGTCTCCCCGCCGAGGATCTCGACGAGCTCCTCGTTGACGATCTTGACGATCTGCTGGCTCGGGTTCAGCGCCCCGGAGACCTCGGCGCCGAGCGCGCGTCCACGGACCTGGCCGGTGAACTCACGCACCACGGGCACGGCAACGTCAGCGTCCAGCAGGGCCCGCCGGATCTCACGGACTGTGGCGTCGACATCTGCCTCGGTGAGGCGGCCCTTGCCACGGAGATTCTTGAAGGTTGCTGTCAACCGGTCAGAGAGTGAATTGAACACGCGCCGTGCACTTCTTTCAGTGGATGTACGGATGGCGGCCCTTCGGCACACCAGCGTCTCGGCTGTTGTTTCCAACTGCGTCGACGACGGGACTCGACTATCTAGGGTACCAAGACGGGCCTCCAAGATGGCATGCTTGGCAAGGTGACGAGCCAAACAGCTGTAAAAACCCTGCTCATCCTTGGCGCCTCCGGCGATCTGACGGGACGCCTCCTGCTTCCCGGGCTCGCCAGGCTCGTGGCCACCGGCCGGGCGGACGGGCTCAGGCTGGTGGGGGCAGGCTCTGACCCTTGGCCGCAGGAGCAATGGCGGGACCGCGTCCACACGGCCTTCGCCGACGCAGCGGGCCAGGCCGACACCGCCGGAAAGAAGGCCCTCTCGGCGCTTGAAGAATTCACCGCCTACCACCAGCTGGACGTCACCGCGGACGGGCCTTTGGCCTCCCTGCTGGCGGAGCTCGAGGGGCCCGTGGCCGTCTACTTCGCCCTGCCGCCGCACGTGAGCCAGAAAGCCTGCGATATCCTGGCCCCGGCCCAGGTTCCGGCCGGGACGCGGCTGGTCATGGAGAAGCCCTTCGGCTCGGGCGAAGAGTCAGCGCGCGAACTGAACCGGACGCTCCTGACGCTCGTCCCCGAAGACCACATCCACCGCGTGGACCATTTCCTGGGCAAGGCCACGGTCCTGAACATCCTCGGCCTCCGTTTTGCCAACAACTTCCTCGAGCCGGTGTGGAACCGTGAGCACATCGCAAAAGTGGAGATCATCTTCGACGAGGACCTGGCCCTCGAAGGCCGCGCCCGGTACTACGACGGCGCCGGCGCCCTGCGGGACATGATCCAGAGCCATCTGCTGCAGATCATGGCGCTGATGGCCATCGAGCCGCCGGCCACGATCGGCGAGCGCGACCTCCGGGACGCGGTGGCGGCCGTTCTCCGCGCCAGCAGCATCAGGCCGCCGTATAACTCCAGCACACGGCGTGCCCGCTATACGGCCGGCACGATGGGCGGCAGGAAGGTCCCGGACTACGTCAGGGAAGAGGGGGTCGACCCGGACCGCAACACGGAAACGCTGGCTGAGGTCCAGGTGAAAATCGACAACTGGCGCTGGAAGGACGTGCCGTTCATCCTGCGCTCCGGGAAGGCACTGGGCGACAAGCGAAAGGAAGCAGTGGTCACCTTCCGGCCGGTGCCCCACCTCCCCCACGGATTCTCCGGTGTCGACGCACCCAACAGCCTAAGGATCGGTTTCGGCCCGGACACCCTGGCGCTCGATATCGATGTCAACGGCCCTGGGGACATCTTCAGCCTGGACCGCACCACGCTCACCGCAGAGCTGAACGCCTCCGAGCTGCTCCCCTACGGTGAAGTGCTTGAAGGCGTCCTCACCGGTGACCCCCTGCTTTCCGTCCGCGGCGACACCGCGGAGGATTGCTGGCGGATCCTTGAGCCGGTGCTCAAAGCGTGGGCCGAGGACGCCGTACCGCTCGAGGAGTACGACGCCGGCACGTCCGGCCCCGGAGGCTGGTCAGGTTCCGCGTCACACACCTCATAACCCCGCCATCTGGCGGCCGGGACGGCATGGCTGCCGGCATGCAGAAGGGCCGGTCACCATTGCTGGTGACCGGCCCTTCTGCATTCGCTTGTGCTTTGCCGGATGAACGGCGCCGGATGTGGACGGCGCAGCTGACGGCGGCTAAATGGCTGCTACGCCGCGTTCGCCCGTCCGCACCCGCACTGCTTCAAAAACATCCATAGTCCAGACCTTGCCGTCCCCGGCCCGTCCGGTGTTGGAGCTGGAAATGATGACATCCAGGATGTCGTCAGCCTGTTCGTCCGTTGCCAGAACCTCCACGCGGATCTTGGGCAGCAGGTCCACGTTGTACTCGGCACCCCGGTAGACCTCGGTGTACCCCCGCTGCCGGCCGTAGCCGCTGGCTGCACTGACCGTCAGGCCCTGGACGCCGTAGGCCTCCAGGCCTTCCCGGATGGATTCGAGCTTCTCCGGACGGACGATTGCTGTAATCAGTTTCATGCCCCCACGCTTTCCTTGCCTGATGCTGTTTCTGCCTTCTCGGCTGCTGCGCCTGCCGCCGGTGCGTTGTCCGTGCCGCTGGTGGAAGCGTTGCCCGTGATCAGTTCATGCAGGGGCTGGAAGCTTCCGCCGTGGCCGCCGACACCGAACTCGTAGGCCGTCTCGGCGTGCAGGCTGAGGTCGACGCCCACCACTTCCTGCTCCTGGGAGACACGGAAGCCCATGGTCTTGTGGATGGCCAGTGCGATCAGGAGCGTCAGGATGGCCGAGTATGCGATGGCGATGCCGGCCGCCGCGAGCTGTGCCCAGAGCTGGGTCAGGCCGCCGCCGTAGAAGAGACCGCCGCCGACGCCATCAACGGGCGTTGCGATGAAGCCCAGGGCCACGGTGCCGATGATGCCGGACACGAGGTGCACGCCCACAACGTCCAGGGAGTCATCGAAACCCCAGCGGAACTTGAGTCCGACGGCCAGGGCCGATGCGGCACCGGCTACGAGGCCGAGGCCGAGGGCACCAACCGGGCTGACGTTTGCACAGGCCGGGGTAATTGCAACAAGGCCGGCGACAACGCCGGATGCGGCGCCGAGAGAGGTGGGGTGTCCGTCACGAATTCGTTCCGTGATGAGCCAGCCGATCATGGCGGCGGCAGGTGCAGCCAGGGTGTTGACCCAGATCAGGCCGCCCTGCTCAGCGCTAGCGGCCAAGCCGCCGTTGAAGCCGAACCAGCCAAACCACAGGATGGCAGCCCCGAGCATCACGAAGGGGATGTTGTGCGGGCGGTGGTTCGGGTCCTTACCGAAGCCCTTGCGGTTGCCGATGATCAGGACGAGGATCAGGGCGGCCACACCGGCGTTGATGTGGACCACGGTGCCGCCGGCGAAGTCGATGGCCGGGCCGAGTGCCTGGCCGATCGCGCCGTCCTCACCGAAGAGGCCGCCACCCCAGACCATGTAGGCCAGCGGGCAGTAGACCAGTGTTACCCAGACGGGCACGAACACGGTCCAGGCGCCAAACTTGGCGCGGTCCGCGATGGCTCCGCTGATCAGGGCCACGGTAATAATGGCGAAGGTTGCTCCATAGCCGACAAGAATGAGGCCGTCCGGTTCCGTGATGCCTTCAAGCCCGAAGTTGGCGAACGGGTTCCCGACCATCTGCAGGAAGCCGTCACCCCCCGTCATGGAGTAACCCCAGAGTACCCATACAACGCTCACGATGCCGATTGAGATGAAGCTCATCATCATCATGTTCAGCGCCGCTTTGGCGCGCGTCATGCCGCCGTAGAAAAATGCCAGGCCTGGTGTCATGAACAGCACGAGTGCCGCTGCCACCATGAGCCATACGTGACCTGCGGTAAGTTCCATGGTGCACGTCCTCTCGTGATCGGTGATGCGGAGAAAAATCCGCTTGGCCAACGCCTTTTGCGTTCTGACTAAATTTTTGCCTCGCTGTGTTTCGCTGGCGGAGGATTTAGATTGCCGGCCTGTTACAAGAACCTCCCGGAAGTAAATGGTGCATATCTGGCTTGTTACGGTTATGTTTCACCCGTCCCAATCCGTCCCTCCGGCACGCTCTGCAAGGATCATCGCTCCATGACGCCACGCCCCCGTACCGCCGCCAGCAGATTGCGGTTCCCAGCCTTCAGGCGGACCCCCGATGCCCGGCTGCCCCGTGACATCAAGGTGATGCTTGTCGCGGCGTTCCTGATCGCCCTCGGCTTTGGGCTGGTGGCGCCGGTGCTCCCCCAGTTCGCCACCACGTTCGACGTCGGCGCTACCGCCGCCGCGGTGATCGTCAGCATCTTCGCCTTCATGCGGCTCATGTTCGCCCCGGCCGGCGGCGCGCTGATCGGACGGCTGGGCGAGCGGCCCGTCTATGTCGCGGGGGTGCTGATTGTCGCGGCGTCCACGGCCGCCTGCGCCTTCGCCCAGAACTACTGGCAGCTCCTGGTGTTCCGGGGGCTCGGCGGCGCCGGTTCGGTGATGTTCACAGTGGCGTCGATGGCACTGGTGATCAGGCTCGCCCCGGCCGAAAGCCGCGGCAGGGTTTCCGGCGCCTACGCCTCTGCGTTCCTGATCGGCAATGTCTGCGGGCCCATCGTGGGAGGACTGCTGGCCGGGTTCGGGCTGCGGGTTCCATTCCTTGCCTACGCCGGAGCGCTGGTCGTGGCGGCGCTCGTGGTGCAGACGCAGCTGAGCCATGTCCCCGGCACCGGAGGCCGCGACGGTTCGGCCGCCCCGGCGATGAAATTCGGTGAGGCGCTCGGCGACAGCGCCTACCGCGCCTCGCTGTTCTCCAATTTCGCCAACGGCTGGGCCACCTTCGGCGTGAGGATGGCCACGATTCCCCTGTTTGCCGTCACCGCTCTCGGGGCCGGACCCGAGGCTGCCGGCTGGGCCTTGGCGGTCTTCGCTGCCGGAAACGCGGTGGCCCTGACATTTTCGGGCCGGCTCGCTGACAGCCTTGGCCGGAAGCCCATGATGGTCGCCGGGCTGCTGCTGACGGGAGCGGCAACCGGCGGAATTGGACTCACCCAGGGGCTGGTCTGGTTCCTTGCCGCGTCGATGCTTGCGGGTGTGGGAGCTGGCCTGCTTGGCCCGGCCCAGCAGGCCGCGGTTGCCGACGTCGTCGGGCGTGAACGCTCAGGCGGGCGCGTGCTCGCCGCCTACCAGATGACCGCGGACATCGGGGCCATCCTCGGACCGGTCCTGGCCGGCCTGCTGGCGGACGAGCTCGGCTACGGCTGGGCCTTCGCCGTGACGGGAGGCGTGCTGGTGCTCGCGGCCGTTGCCTGGCTTGTCGCCCGCGAGACGGTGCAGCGGCAGCCCTCGAACGCCGCCCGGCCCAGCTAGCCCGCCGCGTCGCGTCCCAGCCAGTCATGGAAGCTAGTTCAGGAGCGCGTCCACGAAGCCTTCGGTTTCGAAGGGGGCGAGATCGTCCGCTCCTTCACCGAGGCCGATCAGCTTCACGGGCACGCCGAGGGTCCTCTGGATGGCCACGACAATGCCGCCCTTGGCGGTTCCGTCCAGCTTGGTCAGGACGATGCCGGTGATGTTCACGACTTCGGCGAAGACCCGGGCCTGGTTCAGCCCGTTCTGGCCGGTGGTGGCGTCCAGCACCAGGAGCACTTCGTCAACCTCGGCCAGCTTCTCGATGACACGCTTGACCTTGCCAAGCTCGTCCATGAGGCCGACCTTGTTCTGCAGGCGGCCGGCAGTATCAACCATGACGACGTCGACTTCCTGCTCGATGCCTGCCTTGACCGCCTCATAGGCGACCGACGCCGGGTCGGCTCCATCGACGTCGGACTTTACGGTGGGAACGCCCACGCGCTGGCCCCACGTGGCCAGTTGCTCGGCGGCGGCGGCGCGGAACGTGTCGGCTGCGCCGAGCAGGACGTCCTTGTCCTCTGCGACGAGGACGCGGGCCAGCTTGCCAACAGTAGTGGTCTTGCCCACCCCGTTGACGCCGACCACCATCATCACGGCAGGCTTGTCGGCGTGGCGTTCGATCCGGAGGCTCCGGTCCATGGTGGGATCCACCAGCTTGATGAGCTCCTCGCGCAGGAGTGCCTTGACCTGCTCGGGTGACCGGGTGCCCAGGACCTTGACACGTTCACGGAGCGCGTCGACCAGCTGCATAGTGGGTTCAGTACCGAGGTCGGCGAGGAGCAGCGTCTCCTCCACCTCGTCCCAGACATTCTCATCGATCTTGTCGCTGGACAGCAGCGCGAGGAGGCCCTTGCCGAGGACGTTGTTCGACTTGACCAGCCGCTCCCGGAGGCGGGTGAGGCGTCCTTCAACAGGCTGCGGAGTCTCGACCGGAATGGTTTCCAGGCCGGCGACATCGTCGGGAACCTCTGTTTCAAGGCCTTCGAGGCCGACGCCGTCTGGCGCCTTCCGTTCGGGAGCCTGCACCGGGCGGTCCTCGAGGAGGGTTCCTCCGCCGGCGGGCGGCTGCACGGGATCGTTGGCATCGCGGGTCCCCGGGTACAGGGTGCCGGACCTCCGTGCTTTCATCAGCACCGGGACCAGCCCGCCGATGACCACCAGGGCAGCAAGAATGGGCAGGAGAATAGGGAGGATGTCGTTCACACCCCTAGCTTCTCACAACAGCCGAGGGGGCGGCGGGCAGGTGATGACCGCCCGTCCGTGCTAGACCTCGGCGCCCAGACGCTGGCTGATCACGGTGGAGACACCGTCTCCCCGCATGGTCACGCCGTAAAGCGCGTCGGCCACCTCCATGGTCCGCTTCTGGTGGGTGATGACGATCAGCTGGCTGGATTCGCGGAGTTCTTCAAAGATCGTAATGAGGCGGCCCAGGTTGGTGTCATCCAGCGCAGCCTCCACTTCATCCATCACATAGAAGGGCGAGGGCCGCGCCTTGAAGATCGCCACCAGCAGCGCGACTGCCGTCAGTGACCTTTCGCCGCCGGACAGCAGCGACAGGCGCTTGATCTTCTTTCCTGCCGGCCTTGCTTCGACCTCGATGCCTGTGGTGAGCATGTCATCGGGATCGGTGAGGACCAGCCGGCCCTCACCGCCCGGGAACAGCCGGGCGAAGACGTGGACGAACTGGGCCGACGTATCGGCGAAGGCCTCCGCGAAGACCCGCTGCACCCGGTCGTCAACTTCCTTGATGATATCCAGCAGGTCCTTGCGGCTGGACCTGAGATCTTCCAGCTGCGTGTTCAGGAACTGGTGCCTTTCCTCCAGCGCCGCGAATTCCTCGAGCGCCAGCGGATTGACCTTGCCCAGGGATGAAAGGTCCCGTTCCGCCTTGCGAAGCCGCTTTTCCTGCTCTTCCCGGACAAAGGGTTTCCCCTCCACGACGGGCCGGCCGTCGTCATCGACGGGCGCCCGCAGCTCCGCCCACTTGTCCGTTGACCCGCCCGCCGGGAGCGGAACCGGCTGGTCGGGGCCGTAGTCGGCAACGAGCTGGCCGGCAGTCATGCCCAGCTCTTCGACCGCCCTGTTCTCCAGCGCTTCGATCCGAAGCCTCTGCTGGGTGCGCGCCAGCTCATCACGGTGCACCGAGTCTGTCAGTTCAGCGAGCTCACGGGCAAGCGCTTCATTGGCCGTCCGAATCTGCGCGAGCTCGCGGTCCCGCTGCTCGCGGTTTTGCTCGGCGACGTCGCGCTCCCGTCCGGCCAGTTCAACCGAGACGTCACTGAACCGGATGATCTGTTCCACAGCGTCGGACACGGCGGCTGCCCGCCGGGCCTGGATCCGGCGGCGGCGTGCGCGCTCGGCTGCTTCCTCCCGGGCCCGGCGTTCCGAGGCAGCGGCACGTTCCAGTGACGCTGCCCGGTTCCGGATGGCGGACAGCTGTTCCTCGGCGCTGCGCAAGGAGAGCCGGGCATCCATCTCGGCGGAGCGCGCCACGGCGGCGGCCTTGGCCAGGGCGTCCCGCTGCCCGGTGGACGGTTCCTCTTCGGTGGGAGCCTCCTGGGCGGCAGCGAGCCTCGCGGCAACTGCGGTCAGGGCTTCCTGTTCGTGCAGAATATTCGCCTCGGCCCGCGCCAATGACGCCGCCAGCCGTTCGCTCTCCCCCACGGCGCTGCGCAGCACCGAATTGAGATGGCCGAGCCGTTCAGCCACCGCCGCGAGCCGTGCGTCGGAGTCGTGCAACCTCTCAAGCGCGGCGTCCACCCGGTCCTGCGCCTCGGACCGTCGCGACTGTGCGCCAGCCAGGGCAAAGCGGTTTTGCTCCAGCCCGGCGGTGACCGCGGCGAGCCGGGAGGCGGCGTCGTCGACGGCGGCCTGAACCTCAAGCAGCGACGGCGCCTTTGCAGAACCTCCGGTGACGGTCAGAGCGGTGAAGACGTCCCCTGCGTGCGTGACCGCTGTCAGTTCCGGCCGCTCGCCAACCAGCCGGGCGGCGGCATCCAGATCGCCGACGACGGCTGTCCCGGCCAGCAGTCCGTGCACTGCCGTGGCTGCCGGGCCTGTGGCCGACACGAGATCGCTGGCCCAACGGGCCCCCTCGGGCAGCGCCCAGCGGGCCCCTTCCGGCAGCACGTCGGCATGCGGTGCCAGGCACGCCGGTTCCGGCGCATCCTCCAGCAGCAGCGTGGCCCGGCCGGCGTCGTCGTCCTTCAGGATCTGCGCCAGGGCCGTAGCGGTTGCACCGTCCCTGACCACGACGGCGTCCGAGGCACTGCCAAGGGCTGCGGCAATTGGAGCTTCGTACCCCGGTTCCACCGTCAGCTCCGACGCGAGCGGGCCCACGATGCCGGGGAGCCCGGCTCCGAGCGCGTGCTCGGAACCGTCCTTGCGGTTAAGACCCAGTTGGAGGGCATCGCGCCAGGCCTTGAGGGCGTCCCGTTCACGTACTGCTTCCCGCTCGGCGCTCCGAAGGGATTCGATCTCTGCAACGACAGCGTCCAGCGCCGCACTGGCTTCCTCATACTCGGCGTCGAGCGACTCCTCGCCGTCCTCGACCCCGGCGACCTGGGATTCCAGCGCCGTGAACTCGGACTGGGCCTGTTTTCTGCGTTCCTCGCCGGCAGCTTTCGATTCGCGGAGCCTGCCCACTTCCGCCTGCGCCGATTCCACCCTTGACCTTGCCGCCGCCACCTGGCCCGCGAGCCGCGCCAGGCCTTCGCGCCGGTCAGCTGCGGCCCGGAGGGAGGCAGTGAGGCGTTTCTCCTCGGCGGCGGCTGCCTCTTCGGCCTCGCTTTTCGCCGCGGTGGCAGCTTCCAGGGCACTGCGCCTGCCGGTCATCTCGCGTTCAAGTTCCGCCTGTTCGGCCCGGACACGGGCTGCCTGCTTCTCCAGTTGGTCGGGGTCGCGGCCCGGTTCAGGTGCGGCGTCCGCGGAGCCCAGGAGCCGGCACCGCTCCTGCGCCAGCGAGCCAAGGGAGCGCAGCCGCTCGCGTCCGGCCGACAGCTGGTACCACGTGTCCCGCGCGGCATTCAGCCGCGGGGTTGCTTCGGCGGCAAGCTGTTCCAGGGTGGCCTGGCTCTGACGGCCGGCCTCGAGTTCCTTTTCGACGACGGCGCGCCGGGCCTTGAGCGCGGTTTCGTCAGCGACCTCCTGCGCCAGGGTGTTCTGGAGCTGGACGAGGTCGTCGGCCAGCAGCCGGGCCCGCGCGTCCCGAACCTCAAACTGGACGGTCTGGGCCCGCCGGGCCACCTCCGCCTGCTTGCCCAGCGGCGTCAGCTGGCGCCGGATTTCGCCGGTGAGGTCGCTGAGCCGCTGCAGGTTGGCCTGCATGGCTTCCAGCTTCCGGACGGTCTTTTCCTTGCGGCGCCGGTGTTTCAGGATTCCGGCGGCTTCCTCAATGAAACCCCTCCGGTCTTCAGGCGTGGCGTGCAGCACCTTGTCGAGCTGGCCCTGGCCCACGATGACGTGCATCTCACGTCCCAGGCCGGTGTCGGAGAGCAGCTCCTGGATGTCCAGGAGCCGGCAGCCGGCACCGTTGATGGCGTACTCGGAACCGCCGGTGCGGAACAGCGTGCGGGAGATGGTCACTTCACTGTATTCAATGGGAAGCGCGCCGTCGGTGTTGTCGATGGTGAGGGAAACGTGGGCGCGCCCCAAGGGCGGGCGGCCGGAGGTACCGGCGAATATGACGTCTTCCATCTTGCCGCCGCGCAGGGTCTTGGCCCCCTGCTCGCCCATGACCCAGGCCAGAGCATCCACCACATTGGATTTACCCGAGCCGTTGGGCCCTATCACCGCGGTGACGCCGGGCTCAAAGTCGAAGGTCGTCGCCGAGGCAAAGGACTTGAAGCCCCGGACGGTCAGACTCTTGAGGTGCAAGGTGTTTCGGATCTCCTGAGTGGCGGCGGCTGGGTGTCCCGCCCTAAATGTACTGCCACGGGGCCGTAAATCCGCGGATTTAAGGTCTTTGGAGCCCGGAGACGGTAGTCACCAGCGGCCGTTTCGGGGCCGCGGCTGGCACACGGGACATGTGTAGGAGGAACGGTTCATGAACTGTTCGCGCTTCATGAGGCTGACGATGCCGGACTGGGCGCACCGCCGGCAGGCCTCCCCCTCCCGGCCGTAGGCGTTGAGGGAACGGTCAAAATAGCCCGAGGCACCGTTCACGTTGACGTACAGCGCGTCGAAACTGGTGCCGCCTGCGTCGAGGGCGTCGAGCATGACCTCGCGGGCCGCGGTGAGCACGCGCTCTGCCTCCGCGCGCCGCAGGGTATCGGTGGGTCGGGCGAAGTGAAGCCGGGCCCGCCACAGGGCCTCGTCTGCGTAGATGTTGCCGATCCCGGACACCAGGCCCTGGTCCAGGAGCGCCCTCTTCAGCCCGGTCTTGCGGCGCCGGAGCCGGCGATAGAAGTCCGGAAAGGAAAAGTGCGGGTCCAGGGGATCACGCGCAATGTGGGACGCTTCCTCGGCGATGAGCGGCAGCGGCACCTCGGCCAAGCCGCCGGGGCCGCCGTCTTCCGTCGGGACGAGTGACGTGACGAAAAGTCCGCCGAAGATCCTCTGGTCCACGAACCTCAGTTGCCTGGGCATTCCGTCCCGGGGGCTCAGGTGGAGCCGGACCTTGAGGTGCTTCTCGTCCGGCACGGCGCTGTCCTGCATCAGCAGCTGGCCGCTCATGCCAAGGTGTGCCATCAGGGCCACGGTGGGTGGCCCCGACGGCCGGACTGCGCCGTCGTCCTGCAGCGGCATCCACAGGAATTTTCCGCGGCGGACCACGTCAAGGACCCGTGCGCCCTCAAGGTTTCCTGCGAAATCCTCCGGTCCGAGCGCGTGGCGCCGCACGGACCGGGGATCGAGTACCTCGACGCTGGTGATGGTCCGGCCGAGGACCCAGCTGACCAGGCCGCGGCGGACCACCTCGACCTCGGGGAGTTCAGGCACCGGGCTCCTAGCTGCCCGAGGCGGCTTCCGAAGAAGCGTCCGTCGTGTTTGCGCCGGAGAGTTTCTGCCAGGCGTCGGCTGCGGCTTCCTGCTCCGCTTCCTTCTTGGAGTGGCCTGATCCCTTGCCGTACGGCTTGCCGCCGATCTGCAGCTCCGCGATGAACGTCCGCGCGTGGTCCGGCCCGGAGCCTTCCACGGCGTAGTAGATGCTGCCGAGCTGACGCATGGCGGCCAGTTCCTGGATGCTGGTCTTCCAGTCGGTGCCGGCGCCTAGTGCGGCGGCATCCTTCAGGAGGGGACCGATCAGGCGCATGACCAGCTGGCGGGCGGTCTCGATGTCGTTGGAGACATAGGTGGCGCCGATGAGCGCTTCCATGGTGTCAGCCAGGATCGAAGCCTTGTTCTTGCCCTCAGTGAGCTTCTCGCCCTGCCCGAGGTAAATGTAATCGCCAATGCCGAGGCTGCGCCCGATGCCCGCGAGGGCCCGCGTGCTCACGACGGCAGACCGCCGCTTGGCGAGGTCGCCTTCAGGAAGCGTCGGGTTATCGCGGTAGAGCGCATCGGTTACGGAGAAACCCAGAATCGAGTCGCCCAGAAACTCAAGCCGTTCATTGGTGGGTATGCCGCCGTTTTCGTAGGCATAGGAACGGTGTGTCAGAGCAAGACGAAGCGTCCCGGCGTCAATGGAGACACCGAGACGCTTCAGAAGCTCTTCAGTTGAAGACATCTTGGTCAGCCTGTGGGCCGATTAGACGTCTGCGACCTTGCGGCCCTTGTACTCAAGGAACAGCGCAGTGCCAGCCGAGTCGGTAACGACCTTTGCCTGGTGCGGCAGGCTGTAAGTAACCTGGCCGTTCTCGACGGTCTTCACCAGGTGGGGGGCAGTCGCCTTCCACTGGGAGCGGCGGGCGCGGGTATTCGAGCGAGACATTTTCCGCTTGGGAACAGCCACGGCTAACTCATTTCTCTCTAGAAAAACACTTACAAATCAATTTTGCCGGTCAGGCTTAGCCAGATCAGCTAGGGCAGCCCAGCGAGGATCTACGACCTCGTGGTGGTGCCCCGGCTCGTCTTCCAGGCGCGCTCCACATTCGGAACACAGGCCCTGGCAGTCTTCCCGGCACACCGGCTGGAACGGCAGCATGGTTACAACTGCGTCCCGCAACACCGGCTCAAGATCGATCAGATCGTGCTCGACTCGACGTTGCTCTTCATCGTCTTCCTCATCGGAAGGCAAGGCGCCTTCGTAGAAGAAAAGTTCTTGCACATTGACTTCGAGGTCATACGCAAGGGGATCCAGGCATCGGCCGCACTCGCCGGTTACTTCAGCAAGTGCAGTTCCTGATACCAGAATTCCTTCGTGTACGGCCTCAAGCCTCAGGTCAAGCTCGATGTCCGAGCCTTCCTGAACGCCAATGAGCGCCACGCCAAGGTCACTTGGCGCGGGTACATGTTCCGTCAGTGTACGCATGCTCCCCGGACTGCGTCCGAGGTCCTTGACATCAAGCATCAAGGGCGAACTAGCATCTCGCTTAATGAGAACTCCTGTTGAACATATGACCGACGTATTATCTTAGCCTGAAGTCCTTGGCGGACTCAAACCGGATACCTGCCCCGGCAGGCGGAGGAGCTAAAGCCGGCCGCCGGACAGCCGGGAAAAGCACTGCACAACCGGCAGGAGCCGGAATGTACCGATCCAGCCTACCCTCTCGGCGACTGGCCTGAGGCAGACCCGCCCGCGAGGAGTCTTTTCAGGACGGACCTGGGCACAAACTCGGATACGTTCCCGCCAAGGGTGAACACTTCCTTGATCAGCGTCGAGGACAGGTGGAGGTAGTGCGCCTCGGCGGGCAGGAACACGGTCTCCACACCGCTGAGCTGCCGGTTCATGGTCGCCATGGGCAGTTCATAGTCAAAGTCCGACGACGAGCGCAGGCCCTTGACGATGGCGGACACACCGCGCTGCCGGCAGTACTCGGCGAGCAGTCCTTCGCCGACCGGCTCCACGACAATGCCGCGCAGGGAGGCCAGCGTCTCCTTGGCCATCTCGATCCGCTCCTCCAGCGGGAAGCGATACTTCTTGGCGTAGTTGGTGGACACGGCCACGATCACTTCGTCGAAGAGGCTCGCGGCTCGGGCGATGACCTCAAGGTGTCCGTTGTGGATCGGGTCGAAGGACCCCGGGCATACGGCGCGTCTCATGCTCCGAACCTACCGTATCTTCGAGCCGGGATACCATGACTTGATGCACCGGCCGCGCGGGAAAGCGGGGCTGAACGGACAGGCAGGACAGCAATGAAAGAGACACTTCCGGCGCCTTGGCAGCGCGCGGCCACCGGCGCGAACCTCCTGGCTTCCGACGGCATCCTCGGCGTCACGATCTTCGAAGAGATGACCACGCTTGCCGTCCGAACCGGCGCCATCAATCTCGGCCAGGGCTTCCCGGATGAGGACGGTCCGGCAGAAATCAAGGCTGCTGCCCAGGCGGCCATCGCCGAGGGCTCAAACCAGTACGCACCGGGCAAGGGCATCCCCGCGCTGAGGCAGGCCGTGTCCGCACACCAGCAACGCTTTTACGGGCTGGCGCCGGACCCGGACACCGAAGTCATTGTCACGACGGGCGCCACCGAAGGCATCGCCGCATCCCTGATGGCATTCGTCGGCCCTGGCGACGAAGTCCTGACGTTTGAGCCGTTCTATGACTCGTACGGTGCGATCATCGGCCTGTCCGGTGCCACCCATGTCACAGCGCCGCTGCTCGCCCCTGACTTCATGCCCGACCCCGCAGCCCTCGAAGATGCATTCAGCCCGCGGACCAAAGTGGTGCTGATCAACAACCCGCACAACCCCACGGGGGCGGTTTTCCCGGCGGACGTCCTCCAGCGCGTGGTCGACCTGGCCCGGAAGCACGACGCCCTCATCATCACCGATGAGGTCTACGAACACCTCACCTTCGGCGTCCGCCACATCCCGGTGGCCACCCTGCCAGGCGCCGCGGAGCGGACCGTCACCATCTCCTCGGCCGGGAAGACGTTCTCCTTCACGGGCTGGAAGGTCGGCTGGCTGAGCGGGCCGGAGCATCTCGTGTCCGCCATCCGCACCGTCAAGCAGTTCCTCACCTACAGTTCCGGCACGCCCTTCCAGAGCGCAATTGCCGCCGGGCTGGGGCTGCCCGATTCCTTTTACGACGACATCGCCGCCACGCTGGGAAAGAAGCGGGACATCCTGAGCGACGGCCTCAGGGCGGCCGGGCTGGACGTGTTCACGCCCAAGGGCACGTACTTCGTGAACGTCGATACCTCTCCCCTCGGGATCCGCGACTCCGTGGAGCTTGCCCGCCGGCTGCCGGCACTTGTGGGCGTGGCCGCCATCCCCGTTCCTGTGTTCTGCCACCCCGACGGCGCCGAGCGGACAAGGAGCCTCCTGCGGTTTGCCTTCTGCAAGAAAACCGAAATCCTCGAAGAAGCGGCCGCGCGGCTGGCGACGCTGCGGGACAGGCTCTGACGGTGCCGGACGGCCAGGCACCGGCATCACGCTTTCTGCGCACCACCGGACAGCATGCCGTCATCGAACCTGACACGTACACCGACGGCGGCTTCATTCTCAGCATCGGCGGGGCGGAACAGTCACATGTAGATCTTGCCGATCCGGGGGACATTTTCTACGAGTACCTCCGCCGGATCGGCCATGTGGTGGATCTCGCCGCTCCCTGGGGCGAGCCGGTCACCGCGCTTCACCTCGGGGCAGGAGCGCTGACGCTGGCCCGGTACATCCAGGCAACCCGCCCGGGATCCGTGCAATACGCGGTGGAGCTGGAACGGGAACTGCTGGACTTTGTGCTCGAACAGCTTCCGCTGCCCGAGGGCACCCAACTGCACACACTCATCGGCGACGCCCGCGAAGAGTTGGCCGAGCCGCCCGCCGGGCTTCGCTTCGACGTCGTCATCCTGGACATATTCTCCGGTCCCGACGCCCCCGAGCATCTTGCCTGCACGGAGTTCTATGAGGAAGCCGCGGCACGGCTGTCCGAGCGCGGGGTGCTGATCGTGAACGTGGGAGACGAACCGGGCCTGACCTTGGTCCGGAGCCAGGTCGCAGCACTGCGGCGCGCCATGACCGACGTGGCAGCCTGTGCCGAAGCCGGCATGTTCACCGGGCGGTATCCCGGCAACATCATCCTGGCCGGCACGCAGAAGCCCTGGCCAGCCGAGTGGACCGCTGCACTGACGGCGCGGGGTCCGCACCCGGCCAGGGTGCTGGCAGGAGTCGAACTCGACCAGCTCGCAGGCTGAGGCCTATTCCACTGCCTCCAGGTCGACGTCCACCTGCTGGTCGCTGGCCGGTTCGGCGAACCACAGCCGGGTCTCGCCGTACTTCTTCTCAGCAAAGCGTTCAAGAGCTGCGGGCCAGGACGGCTCCGGAGACCTGGACGACCTTTCCACGACCACAACGGCGCCGGCCGCCAAGTGCCTCGCCAGCTTCTCCAGAACGGCGGCAAGGGCCGGTTCGTCCAGCGGGTAGGGCGGGTCCAGGAAGGCCACGTCCCATTGGGTTTCGTTGGCCGTCCGCTCCAGGAAGGACTCAACCCGTGAGCGGTGCACCGTGACCGCCTTCCGGCCCAGCACGCCGTTGATCAGGTCCGCGTTCCGCTGGCACACGCCGCTCGCCCGGTCAGCGAATTCCACAAGATCAACGGACTGGGCTCCTCTGCTGGCGCTCTCCACGCCCAGCGAGCCGGAGCCGGCGTAAAGATCGAGCACTCGAGCGCCTGCCAGCACATCGAAAGCGTCCAGCCGCGAGAACAGGGCTTCCTTGACACGGTCGCTGGTGGGGCGGGTCATTGAGCCCGGTACGCTGACCAGCGGCGTTCCTCCCGCAGCCCCTGCCACAATCCGGCTCATGCTGCCAGCCCCGCTGCCGCCTCGCGTGCCGCTGCAACAGGACCCGGCGCCTCGGTGGTGCTAACCGCGTTCAAGGAACGCCTCCTTTTCGGGGTTCAGGTAGTCCTCGATGGCCTCGGCCAGGGCAGGGTGGTCCGCGAGCGACGGGTCGCCACCCACGATCTCCTGGGCGTCCTGCCGGGCACGGGCGATAATGTCCTCGTGTTCCAGCACCCTCAACAGTTTCAGGGTGGACCGTCCGCCGGACTGGGAGGCGCCCAGGATGTCGCCCTCACGCCTCAGTTTCAGGTCTTCCTGGGACAACTCGAAACCGTCGGTCGTGGCGGCCACGGCGTCCAGCCGGCGGCGGCTCGGATGGCCGGGTTCAAGGGCGGTGACGAGCAGGCACGTGCCCGGCAGGCCGCCGCGGCCCACGCGCCCGCGCAGCTGGTGGAGCTGCGAAATGCCGAACCGGTCCGCGTCGAGGATGACCATCAGGGTGGCGTTGTGCACGTCCACTCCCACCTCGATCACGGTGGTGGACACCAGGAGTTTGGTTTCATTGGCCGTGAACGACGCCATGGTCTCCGATTTCAGCAGGGGATCCTGGCGCCCGTGCAGCGGTGCCAGCGGCACCCCTGCCAGGGCCGGTTCCTCGCGGAGCTGTTCGACGACGGCGGTCACCGAGGCCAGCTCGCGTGCGGCAGCGTCGCCCTCCAGGTCGCCGGGGGCCGGTTCCGCTTCCCCGGGAGTGAAGTCGCCGTCGTCGTCCGTCCCGATCTTCGGGCACACTACGTACACCTGGTGCCCGGCGTCAATCTCCTCCCGGGACCTCGACCAGATCCGGGAGGCCCAGCCGGGGTTTTCCGCCAGGCCCACCACATGGGTGGTGATCGGGGCCCTGCCGGCCGGCAGTTCGTCGAGCACGGACGTTTCGAGGTCACCGAAGACGGTCATGGCCACTGTCCTGGGGATGGGCGTGGCTGTCATGACCAGCAGGTGCGGCGGCTTGCTCGCCTTGGTGCGCAAAGCGTCGCGCTGTTCGACGCCGAAGCGGTGCTGCTCATCCACCACGATCAGGCCGAGGTCATAGAAGGAGACGTTGTCGCTGAGGAGGGCGTGGGTGCCGATGACGATGCCGGCCGTGCCGGAGGCGGCGTCAAGGAGCGCCTGTTTGCGGGCAGCTGTGGACATGGAGCCGGTGAGCAGGCTGACCTGAACCGTGTGGTCGCCCAGGCCGCCGAGCAGTCCGTCGCTGGCCAGCGGCCCGAGCGTCCGCCGGATGGAGTCAAAGTGCTGGGCTGCCAGGACCTCCGTGGGCGCCAGCAGGGCCGCCTGTCCGCCGGCGTCGACAACCTGCAGCATGGCCCGGAGCGCCACGATGGTCTTGCCCGAGCCCACCTCGCCCTGGAGAAGCCTGTTCATGGGTCCGTCCTGCGACAGCTCGCCGGACAGGGTCTTGCCGACGGCGGCCTGCCCCGCGGTCAGAGTGAAGGGAAGCTGCCGGTCGAAGGCAGCGAGCAGCCCGTCCGGCACGGGCCGCCGGGCCGTTGCTTCCTCCGCGGCCAGCTGGGCACGCCGGCGCGCCAGGGCGGACTGGAGGACCAGTGCTTCCTGGTAGCGGAAGCGGTCCCTGGCCCGGCGCCAGTCCTCGGGTGTCTGCGGAGCGTGGATGAGGCGGTAGGCCTGGGGCATCGGGAGGAACTTCTCGCGGGCAGAGATGCCTGCCGGCAAGGGGTCGTCCAGGGCGTCCAGGTCCACTGTGTCCAGGAGGGTGGAAATGACCTTCTGGATGGACCAGCTGGTCAGTTTGGCGGTGGCGGGATAGACCGGAATGGGCATGGCGGCCAGCTTTTCCGGATCCATGCCGGGCGCGTCCGGATCCTCATCCAGGAGCAGGAAATCCGGGTTGGTCAGGCCGAGCGCTCCCCCGTATCGCGTGACCTTGCCGGAAAACATCGCCCGGCGGCCGGGCTGCAGTTCGGCCTTGGCCCGGTAGCCGTTGAAGAAACTGATCTTCAGGGTTCCCGGCACGCCGCCTGGGGAGGTACCGGCGTCGTCGGAAATCACGACGTCGGTAAGGGAGCCGCGCCGGGCGCGCATCTGCCGGGTGGTGTTGGAAATGACGCGCGCGATCAGCGTCACTTCCTCGTCCAGGGGGACCTCGCTGATGGGCGTGAGCTCTCCCCGGCTCAGGTAGCGGCGCGGAAAGTAGTTGAGGAGGCCGCCCACCGTGGTGATCCCCAGATGTTTTTCGACGACGGCCGCGGAGCGCTTGCCGATCCGGCGTTCCAAGCCGAGTTCAAGCTCGGTGTTCATCTTCCCTCTGCATTCATTTGCCCTCAAGGCTCCGGACATCAGCCTCCAGCGGCTCAGGGTCCCGGGGCATGGCAAGCTCGCTGACCGAGACGTCCGTAGGTTCGCCGAGGGAGCTGATCAAATCCAGCGCGGGGCCCGGATCCAGGACGTGGACATGGACACGCCAGCGGTAACGGCCTTCCGGATCCGGAGACCGTTCCACCTGGCTCATGATCACTGAATCGCCGAGTTCATCGAGGCGCTGCCTGAGCGTGGCGGCGTCCAGCGGCGACAGGCTGATAGTGCACATGACCTCCACGCCGTCGTCGTCCGGCAAGTCAGCATGGATGTGCGGATCCTGCACATCGTAGCCATGGAGGCCGTCCAGCAGCTCACTCTGGAGCTCCTCGCCAAGCACTGCCGACCGCAGGCAGTCCAGGATCAGCAGCATTCCGACGCCGCCGGCGTCCACGACGTGGGCGGCCTGCAGGGCCTCCAGCTGGCCTTCGGTGCGGATAACGGCGTCGAGGGCCGCTTCCACGGCGGCGTCCAGCACCAGGCCCAGGGCATGGTTGCTGTCATTTCCGTTCTGTGCGGCGTCAACCGCGGCGGCCGCCCGCCCCGCTGCCTCCATGACAGACAGCATGGTTCCCGGAACGGGGTCGCTGAGTGCCGACCAGGCACGGATCTGTGCCCGGTTGAGCGCGGCCGCGAGCAATGTGGCGGTGAGCCGGGTGTGGCCGGACAAAGGCTCCGCGGCGGCGCACAGAAAAACCGAGAACAGTGTGCCGGAGTTGCCCCTGGCCTGCTCCATCGCGGTCTGGCCGGCCTTGGCAAGGACAGCGCCGACGTCATTCTGGACGGTAGGCGGCTTCGCCGGGTCCGGCGCGGAATCCTGAAGCGAACGGGCCGCCGCCCGGACCGTGAGGTAGAGGTTGGTGCCGGTATCGCCGTCGGCCACGGGGAAAATGTTGATTGCGTTGAGGCGGTCGCTGTGGTTCCCCAGGGCTGTTTCGGCCTTGCCCAACCACCGCTTCATCGCTTGCGCGTTGGCGGCAATCTTAGTCTGCAAAGTGATCCCATCCCACGGAGTCAGCGGGCCGTCCCGCGATCTTTACGCCCGCGGGTTCATTCGCGCCGCGGGCCTGTACTGAGCCTATCCCAGTGAACCCGGCCGGCAGCTGAATACCCGCGGGGAATGTGGCAAGCAGGCCATGATCCTCGCCGCCGCCCAGGACCCAGGCCAGCGGATCGGCGCCCAGCAGGCCGGCCGCGGGCTGCAGCGGCGTGGCCAGCAGCTTCAACCGGGCAGGGTCCAGGTCCAGCACGACATCGCTCGCGATGGCCAGCCTGGTCCCGTCGCGCACGAGGCCGTCGGAGATGTCCATCATGGCCGTGGCGCCTTCTGACCGGGCCAGGGGGCCGGCGTCGAGTGGAGGCTCGGGCCTGCACTGAAGGTCAAGGAACAGCCTCAAGTCCGGAGCCAGCGACTCCGCGGGGTGGTTCGATTCCAGCAGCGCCAGGCCTGCGGCGGCCTGGCCGGCGTTGCCCGCAATGGCCAGGGTGTCGCCCGCAACCGCCCCGGACCGCAGCACAGGCTGCCCTCCGTTGAGCGTGCCGAGGACCGCCACCGTGACGGACAGCTCTCCACCGCGGCCCAGATCGCCGCCGGCGACAGAGCATGAACCTGCCCCGAGCTTGCCGATGGCGGCGGCCAGGCCGTCCGCCAGGTCTTCGACCCAGTCCACCGGCGTGGCGGCGGGCATGGTCAGGCTGACCACGAGCGAGGTCGCGGACGCGCCCATGGCGTTGATGTCGCTCAGGTTCTGGGCTGCGGCCTTCCACCCCACGTCATAGCCGGTGGTGCGGTAGCCGTTGTTCCACTGAAGCCGGAAATCCTGGTCCTGCACCTGGGTGTCGATGCTGATGACAGTCCTGCCGTCCGGCACGTTAACGACGGCGGCGTCGTCGCCGGGCCCGAGAAGAACGGCGGCGCTGTGCTCAGCGCTCAGTACGAGCCGCGGAAAGATCCGTTTGAGCAGCTCGGCTTCGGAAAGTTCGGCAACAGTCAGTGGTGTTTGGGGCACGCCACTACGCTACCGCGGCGCGGCGACATTGTTTCCCGCCCGGCATCCGCGCCGGGGTCGCCCTTTGCTGGCCGCCCTTTGCCTGGCGGCCCAGTGCATGGCGGCGGGATAGGCTTAACCCATGCTCTGCCGCACCGCCCCTCAAACAGCTGGAAACGGATCAGTTCGAAACCGTTGGGTCCGTGGACCGGTTGGCCGGCCGGGCAGCTGGGCGGTCCTGGCCATGGCGGCGTGCGCCGCGCTTGCGCTGGGGGGCTGCGCACCCGCCGTCGATGTCGCCCCCGCTGCCGACGCCGCGGACCCGGCCTGCGCTCCCATGATGGTGGCGCTCCCGGACGCCATCGGTGACGCCCGGCTCCGCAAGACGAACAGCCAGGCGACAGCGGCGTGGGGCGATCCGTCCCTGGTGATCCTGCGGTGCGGCGTCAATGTTCCGGGGCCCACGACGGACCGCTGTGTCAGTGTCAACGACGTGGACTGGGTCATCAAGGAGGGCGATCCGGTGTGGACGCTGACCACCTTCGGCCGGGAACCGGCGACGGAAATCCTCATGGATCCGGACAAGATCAGCTCGGCCACTGTGCTCGCTGACCTCTCCGCGGCCGCCGCTAAGATCAAGGCGAGCCGCAAATGCGTGGGCCAGGAGGATCTTCAGGACGTTCCGACGAGCAAGTAAGTCTCGACAGGCCCAACCGGCGGGATCCTAGCCGGCGGGATCCTAGCGGAGGCCGGTTTTCCGGTTCAGTGCCAGATGGATCAGTTCGTCAATGAGCTCGGGGTAGCTCAGGCCCGAAGCGGCCCACATCTGCGGATACATGCTCTTCGGCGTGAAGCCGGGCATGGTGTTGATCTCGTTGATGATCACCGCACCGTCAGGGGTGTAGAAGAAGTCAACCCGGCTCAGCCCCTCGGCCCCGACGGCGTCGAACGCCACGGCGGCCAGCTCGCGGACCCTGGCTATGGCTTCGTCCGGCATGTCCGCGGGGCAGCTCAGTGCGGCCGCGTCGTCCACGTATTTGGCGTTGAAGTCGTAGAACTGATGCTCTCCGTCAGCCACGGTGATCTCGCCGGGAAGGGACGTCCGCGGCGCGTCAGTGCCCCGGCCCTCCAGCACGGCACACTCGATTTCCCGGCCAACGATGCCGGCCTCGATCACGAGCTTGGGGTCGTGTTCGCGGGCGGCTTCTATCGCGGCATCAAGGTCTTCGAGGGAATCCACCTTGGAGATGCCCATCGACGACCCGGCGCGGGCCGGCTTGACGAACACCGGGTAGCCGAGCAGGTCCACGCGCTTCCGCACTGATTCGGGGTCGTTGCGCCACTGCCGGTCCGTCACAGCGATGTAGGGGCCCACCCGCAGCCCGGCGGCCTCGAAGACCACCTTCATGAAGTGCTTGTCCATGCTCACGGCGGACGCCAGCACCCCGGCCCCCACATAGCGGGTGTCGGAAAGCTCCAGGAGCCCCTGGATGGTCCCGTCCTCGCCGAACGGCCCGTGCAGCAGGGGAAAGACCACGTCCACCGTGCCGAGTTCCTGCGGCACTTCATTGGGCGATGCCGCGATGAGTTGGTGCTCGCCGCCGATTTCGGCGAGGGTCACGGTCTGGGACGACGGTGGCACCTCGGGCAGCGAGGATGACGATAGCGACCATTGCCCGGTGTCCTCCGCGGCAAGGACCCACTGGCCGGTCTTGGCTATTCCGATGGGGATGACATCGTATTTGGTCCTGTCGATCGCGCCCAGCACCCCTGCTGCGGTGACGCAGCTGACGGCGTGCTCACTCGAACGGCCGCCGAAGAGCACCGCAACGCGGGGCTTGCTCGTCTTGCCCTGATCCGCTGCGGTCAAGTTTTCTTCCGACACTGTCAGTAATCGCCTTCGGGTTTCAGTTCCCGGGCCAGCAATAGCGGTCCCAGTTGGTCAACGGACAATTTTCCGGCCAGCACCGCGACAACGGCCGCGGTGATGGGCATCTCGACGCCGAGCTTACCGGCAAGTTCATGGACGGCCTGCCCGGACTTGATGCCTTCGGCGGTTTGTGTCATCTTTTCGGCCACTTCGTCCAGGGTGAGTCCCTGGCCGAGCAGGCGGCCGGCAGTATGGTTCCGCGAGAGCGGCGACGAACAGGTGGCCACGAGGTCGCCCAGACCCGCCAGACCGGCCATTGTCTGTGCCTCGCCGCCCAGGGCGAGGGCCAGCCGGGAGGTTTCGGCAAGCCCACGGGTTATCACCGAGGCCTTGGTGTTGTCCCCCATCTGCTTTCCCTCGCAGATTCCCACCGCCAGGGCGATGACGTTCTTGACGATGCCGCCAATTTCGACGCCCACGACGTCGGAGGTCGTGTAGGGCCGGAAGTATGGGGCTGTGCAGCTCCGCGCGATCCAGCCAGCCACAGCGGAGTCGGCGCAGGCCACCACGGAGGCGGTGGGTTCCTCCCTGGCGATTTCCATCGCCAGGTTGGGGCCGGAGACCACGGCAACGCGCTCGGCCGGGATGTCCAGCTCCTGCCGGATGACCTCGCTCATGCGGGCATCGGTGCTTAGCTCGAGGCCCTTCATCAGGGACACCACCAGGGCGTCCGGCTCCAGCAGGCCCTTCCAGGACCGGAGCTGCAGCCGCAACGACTGGGCGGGCACGGCGAGCACCACCAGGTCGGCTCCCGCGAATACCTCCGCGACGTCGGTGGACGCCGAAATGCTCGGCGGCAGTTCGACGTCGGCCAGGTACTGGGGATTCCGGTGGAGGCTGTTGATCTGGTCCACAATCTCAGGGCGCCTGCCCCAGATCCGGATGCGGCGGTCAACGTCGGAGGCGGTAGCCGCGTCCGCCAGGATCTTGGCGAAGGTGGTCCCCCAGGATCCGGCGCCGAGGACGGCCACGGACGCCGCGGAGCCAGGCCGGACTTGCTCAGGCGTCATTTCTTGCCCCGCTCGACGTCACGGCCGTGCTTCTTCTGGTTGTGCGCGGCCGGATCCCAGCGCTGGACAGGGGGCTGCTCTCCCCGGAGTTCGGCAAGCAGGCCGGTGACGGCGTCCATGATGACCTCTGTTGCCTCCGTGAGCGTGGCCTTGTCCCTGGGGCGGCCCGCGAAGCGGGACAGATCCACAGGATCACCGACCAGGATCCTGGAGGTCTTGCGCGGAAACAGGTGGAACCGCTTGGCGTACCGGGGGAAGACCTCGTGCGCCCCCCAATGGGCCATGGGCACTACAGGGATACCGCCCTCAAGCGCCAGGCGTGCGGCGCCGGTGTGACCCTTCATGGGCCAGAGGCCAGGATCCCGGGTCAGCGTGCCCTCGGGATAAATGACGATTGCCCCGCCCTCGGCCACAATCTCCTGGGCGAGCTGCAGCGAACGGTTCGCCCCCGCCGTCGAGCGTTCCACCGGGATCTGCTTGACGGCGTGAAGCAGGCTGCCCAGAACAGGCACCTTGAAGAGGCCAGCCTTGGCCAGGAAGTGCGGGGCGCGCTTCTGGTTGTACAGCATGTGTCCGACCACCAGGGGATCAATCTCGGTGCAGTGGTTGGGCGCGGCGATGAAACCGCCGGCGGGAAGTTTTTCGAGGCCTTCCCACTTCTTGTTCATCATCAGGTTCAGCAGGGGCCGGGCAATTCCGGCAATTATCACGAATGTGATGTGGCTCTTGGCCGATTCCTTCACAGGGGCACGCTACTTCTCTGAAGTGATGTCGAAATCGGCGCCGAGCCCGGCCAGCTTCTCGGTGAAGCGCTCATAGCCGCGGTTAATGATGTCGATCCCCGTCACCCGGGACGTGCCGGTGGCGGCCAGCGCAGCGATGAGGTGGCTGAAGCCGCCGCGGAGGTCTGGAACGTCGATGTCGGTGCCCTTGAGCTGCATCGGGCCGGAAATGACTGCCGAGTGCAGGAAGTTGCGCTGGCCGAATCGGCAGGGCACGCTGCCCAGGCATTCCCGGTGGACCTGGATGCTGGCGCCCATGCGGATGAGGGCGTCGGTGAAACCGAAACGGTTCTCGTACACGGTCTCGTGCACGATCGAAACGCCCTCGGCCTGGGTCAGGGCCACAACGAGTGGCTGCTGCCAGTCCGTCATGAAGCCCGGGTGGACGTCGGTCTCAAGCACCAGCGGGCTCAGCTTGCCGCCGCGGTGGTAGAAACGGATGCCGTCGTCGCCGATGTCCATCCCGCCGCCTACCTTGCGGAAGGTGTTCAGGAAGGTCATCATGTCGCGCTGCGAAGCGCCTTCGACGAAGATGTCGCCGCGGGTCACCAGGGCAGCGGAAGCCCAGGACGCGGACTCGTTACGGTCCGAGAGCGCCCGGTGGTTGTAGCCGCCCAGATCACGGACTCCTTCAATGCGGATGGTGCGGTCGGTCTGGACGCTGATGATGGCGCCCATCTTCTGCAGCACAGCAATGAGGTCAACGATCTCGGGCTCGGTGGCCGCTCCGGACAATTCCGTGATGCCTTCGGCACGGGTTGCACTCAGGAGGACCTGTTCGGTGGCGCCGACTGACGGGTACGGCAGGGAGATCTTGGCTCCGTGGAGTCCCTTGGGCGCGGAGATGTGGATGCCGCCCGGGCGCTTCTCCACTACCGCACCGAACTGCCGCAGCACGTTCAGGTGGTAGTCGATGGGACGGTCGCCGATCTTGCAGCCGCCAAGATCAGGGATGAAGGCCTCGCCGATGGCGTGGATCAGGGGACCGCACAGCAGAATCGGGATACGCGAGTCACCGGCGTGGGCGTCGATGGCCGTGCTCGGTGCCGTCTTGGCATCCTTGGGGTCCAACGTGAGATCGCCGGTGACGGGATCCTTGTCGACGGTGACTCCGTGGAGCTGAAGCAGGCTGGTGACGACCTCGACGTCCTTGATTTCCGGAACGTTCCGGAGTACCGAGGGCTCGTTGCCCAGCAGTGCGGCCACCATGGCCTTGGGCACAAGGTTCTTTGCACCGCGGACATGGACACGGCCAGTTAGCGGGACGCCTCCGCGGATTGTCAGAACACTACTCATTTACCGGTTTCCTCACGACTACTCGCCCCCAAATCCTTACAAAGGCACCAGCTAAGCATATGAGTTTGCGTTACCGAACCGAAATACGGCCTGTGGGAATGGCGGCCTGATGGCCTGCCGGGCCGGAACGGGCCCGGATGCCGGGCCGGGCCGGAGGGTGAATCCGCGGGGGTCGATTGCGGTATTCACCGGTGAAGCCGGGACAGCGAAAAGGCCCGCCCTGTCCCGCGGCGGGCCTTTTGCCGGCCATGGGCCGTTGGAAAGCCTTTAGGACAGCTTGGCCGGCAGGGTCTTCGGCTTGAAGGCCGGCCGCGTGGCCTCATAGGCAGTGATGTCTTCCTCGTGCTTCAGGGTCAGGCCGATATCGTCCAGGCCTTCGAGCAGGCGCCAGCGCGTGTAGTCATCGATCGTGAAGGGAGCGACCAGGTTGCCGCAGATGACTGTCTTGGACACGAGGTCCACCGTCACCTCGGTTCCCGGGGCGTTTTCCAGGGTCTTCCAGATCAGCTCAATATCATCCTGTGCGACTTCGGCGGCCAGAAGGCCCTGCTTGCCGGAATTTCCGCGGAAGATGTCGGCGAAACGGGACGAGAGCACGGTCTTGAAACCGTAGTCCTTGAGCGCCCAGACGGCGTGCTCACGGGAGGAGCCCGTGCCGAAGTCGGGACCGGCCACAAGGACCGAGCCGGCGTTGAACGGTGCCTGGTTCAGGATGAACGCGGGGTCCTTCCGCCAGGCCGAGAACAGAGCATCCTCGAAGCCGGTGCGGGTGATGCGCTTGAGGTAGACGGCCGGAATGATCTGGTCCGTGTCGACGTTGCTTTGGCGCAGCGGGACGCCGATTCCGGTGTGCGTGGTGAACTTTTCCATGTGGTCTTCCTAGGCTGCGTCGGTCGTCTGGAGGGCTGCGGATTCCGGTGCCGGATCAAGGTCCGACGGCGAGCTCAACGTTCCGCGCACGGCCGTCGCGGCTGCCACAACCGGCGACACCAGGTGCGTGCGTCCGCCCTTGCCCTGCCGCCCTTCAAAGTTGCGGTTGGACGTGGAGGCGCAGCGCTCCCCCGGTTCCAGCTGGTCCGGGTTCATGCCCAGGCACATGGAGCATCCGGCGAACCGCCATTCTGCACCGAAGTCCTTGAAGACCCGGTCCAGGCCTTCGGCCTCCGCTTCAAGCCGGACCCGCGCCGAACCCGGCACCACGAGCATGCGGACCTTGGGGTCCTTCTCACGGCCACGGATGACGTCCGCCGCCGCCCGCAGGTCCTCGATCCGGGAGTTCGTGCAGGAGCCCAGGAAGACCGTGTCCACCCGGATGTCCTTCATGCGGGTTCCGGCCTCGAGGCCCATGTACTGCAGGGCGCGTTCGGCAGCGGCCTTCGCGTTCTCGTCCCCGAAATCGTTCGGGGACGGGACCTTGTCCGAGAGCGAGACGCCCTGGCCGGGGTTCGTGCCCCACGTGACGAACGGCTCAAGAGTGTCGGCGTCGAGGTCCACCTCGGCATCGAAGACGGCGTCGTCGTCACTGCGGAGCGTGTTCCAGTACTGGACGGCGGCGTCCCAGTCGGCGCCTTCCGGGGCGTGCGGGCGGCCCTTCATGTACGCGTACGTGGTCTCGTCCGGAGCGACCAGGCCGGCTCGCGCACCGGCTTCGATGGACATGTTGCAGATGGTCATGCGGGCTTCCATGGACAGGGCCCTGATGGCCGAGCCGCGGTATTCCAGGACGTAGCCCTGGCCGCCGCCGGTGCCGATCTTGGCGATCACCGCGAGGATGATGTCCTTGGCCGTGACGCCTGGCTTCAGGGTGCCTTCGACATTGATGGCCATGGTTTTGAAGGGCTTCAGGGAGAGCGTCTGCGTGGCCATGACGTGCTCCACCTCGGACGTGCCGATACCCATGGCCAGTGCGCCGAAGGCTCCGTGCGTGGAGGTGTGCGAGTCACCGCAGACCACGGTCATGCCGGGCTGGGTCAGTCCAAGCTGCGGGCCAACCACGTGCACGATGCCCTGTTCGGCGTCGCCGAGGGAGTGCAGGCGGACGCCGAACTCCGCGCAGTTGTTGCGCAGGGTCTGGATCTGCGTGCGGCTGGTGAGGTCGGCAATTGGCTTGTCGATGTCCAGCGTGGGAGTGTTGTGATCCTCGGTGGCGATGGTCAGGTCCGGGCGGCGCAGCGTCCGGCCCGCGAGGCGGAGCCCCTCGAACGCCTGCGGGGACGTTACCTCATGGACCAGGTGAAGGTCGATGTACAGAAGGTCCGGCTGGGCGTTGGCGCCGTCGCCGTCCCCTTTGCGCACCACGTGCGCGTCCCAGACTTTCTCGGCCAATGTGTTCGCCATGGCCATCTCCCTTCACTGCTGTTGGCTGTTACTTCCACTGAAACAGCAGAGGTGTGTAATAAGCCAGTCAAAAGATTTGCATCTCAGATAATGAGACGGCAATATCATTACATGGACAATTCTAGTGGAGTCGGCGTCATTGATAAAGCGGCCCAGGTGCTTGATGCGCTCGAGGCCGGACCCACCACTCTGGCGCAGCTGGTGGCCGCCACCGGACTGGCCAGGCCCACCGTGCACAGGCTGGCTCTGGCGCTCGTTCACCACCGCCTGGTGAGCCGGGACATCCAAGGCAGGTTCGTCCTTGGCAGCCGTCTCGTGGAGCTTGCTTCGGCCGCCGGCGAGGACCGGCTCATCGCCTCGGCTGGCCCGGTTCTGATGCAGCTGCGCGATGCCACGGGCGAAAGCGCCCAGATCTTCCGCCGCCAGGGCGACTGGCGTGTCTGCGTCGCATCTGCAGAACGGCCCATCGGTCTCCGCGACACCATTCCCGTCGGCACCCAGCTGTCCATGAAGGCCGGCTCCGCTGCCCAGGTCCTGCTCGCCTGGGAGGACCACGACCGGCTGCTCGAAGGCCTGCAGTCCGCGCGCTTCACGCCCACGGTTTTGGCGGGAGTACGACGGCGGGGCTGGGGCCAGAGCCTCGGCGAACGCGAGCCGGGGGTCGCCTCGGTTTCGGCGCCCGTCCGCGGGCCCTCCGGCCGGGTCATTGCCGCCGTCTCCATCTCCGGCCCGATCGAGCGGCTCACCCGCCAGCCCGGCCGGCTGCACGCGGAAGTCGTCTGCAACGCTGCCCGCGTCCTGACCGAAGCCCTGCGCAAGAACAACGACTAAATATCTCTGGCTGACGGAAATGCCGGCCCGTTCACGCGGCGCGGTTCCTGTTCAACGCCGAGGTGCGCGTTCAGTCGCGGAGTGCTCGGTCAGTCGCCGAGAAGGCGGCGTTCGTGGGCGAAGGCAACCAGCTGGAGCCGGGTCCGGAGTTCCAGCTTGTCCAGCACGCTTCGCAGGTGCGTCTTGATCGTGGCTTCCGAGACGAACAGCCCCTCCGCCATTTCCCCATTGCTGAGGCCCTTGGCAGCCAGCAGGAAGACGTCCCGTTCCCGCACCGAGAGAACGTCGAGGACGGACAGGTCCGGCCCTGGTGAAGGAGCATTCCGGGCGGCATGTTCGAAGAGCGAATGGATGGATCCTGGGGCAATGACGGAGTAGCCGGAGTGAACGGTCCGGATGGCTGCCAGCAAAAACTCCGGTTCCGCACTCTTGAGCAGATACCCGCTGGCTCCCGCCTGCACCGCCTGGACCACGGCCTGATCCCGGTTGAAGGTGGTCAGTGCAATGATCTTGGGCTTGTCGATGCCGGCCGCGATGGCATGCTCAACAATTCTCCGGGTAGCTGCGACGCCGTCCAGGATGGGCATGCGCAGGTCCATCAACATAACGTCGGGACAACGCAGGGTTGCCAGAGCGACCGCCTGTTCCCCGTTGCCGGCCTCGCCGGCGACGTCCATATCCTCCTGACTCTCAATGAGCATCCGGATACCCGCACGGAACAGATGCTGGTCATCAACCAAGGCCACTGCGATGCGCGCCCCGGCATCAGCCACGGTTGCCCGCTCCCCGTTCCGCCGCTTCCGAACGCGGCAGGCCTACTCCGGCCAGAGCCGGTTTCGCTTCCGCAATTTCCGGAATGGAGCCTCCGGCTTCGTCACCGGATGAGGCATCCTCCGGGCCGGCCTCCCGGGTGCCGTAGGGGATGAAAACCGTGACACGGAAGTGTTCTCCATCAGGTCCAGCCGTTAGCCAACCACCCGCCAGATGAGCGCGTTCACGCATACCCGGTAGTCCGCGCCCGATGCGCGCTGATGCCGGACGGTCCGGGGGTCCCTGGGCGGCGTGGGCCATCACCGAGGCCACATGCAGGGTCAGTCCCGGACCACTCCAGTCAAAGTGGAGCCTCACGGCCGTGCCGCGCCCGCCATGTTTGAGCGCATTTGTCAGGCACTCCTGAACGATCCGGAAAACCGCCACCTGCTGCCCCGTCGAGAGTTCCACGGGCGTTCCTGACGCGCTGGGATGAATCTTCAAACTGCCCCGCTGCATACCCTCGATCAAAGATTCGATGTCCTCGAGCTGCGGCTGGGGTGTCACCATGCCGTCATCCCGGACACCTTCAATCACACGCTGGGCATCTACCAGAGCGTTGCGGGCCAACCGTGCGATGTTGTCCAGAGCGTTGAGGACGGCCCTCGGCTGGCCCTTGCTCAGATATCGTGTCCCATCCGCCTGTGCGGCAATAACGGCCAGGGAATGGGCCAGGACATCGTGAAGATCCCTGGCGATGCGTGTCCGTTCCTGCTCCACAATCAGGTCGACTTCCGTTTCCTTCAGGCTGGTCTGGGCGAGCTCCCTAGCACGGAAGAGACTGCCTCGTTCCTGATAGAGCGCGAGCAGAAGGCCGACAGCGGAACACGTAGCACCGATCAGCAGGAGGAGAGCGAATAACTGCCAGCCGTAATCCATAAGCATCCCCCGGTCACCGCCGTATGAGGGACCATACCAGCCCACGCCGCCTCCGTATCTCCACGACAGCATGAGGAAGGCCATCATGGCCGCGAAGACCACATTCGTTCCGGCCGCGACGAATCGAATCCGCCGCGGTGCAGTCCACAGGACGAACGTCAGGGATATGAACGAGCCCAGATAGATGGCCCAGTGGTTGGAAGCCATCGGCGGAATGGAATGGCTCAGCTGTCCGAAGAGCAGCGCCGCTGTGAACCCCAGGGACACGATTGGTTTCCATGAGGCCGTCGCAACGGCCAATGTCATCAGTGCCAGCGGCCAGGTGCCTGACCATGTCGGCAGCCCCGGCCAGGCACCCATCCGGCCGGCCTCACCCACGCACCACAGGGAAAAGAAAATGACGGCCACCACGGGGGCGCCCCAACGCCGTGCAATTTTCAGAACAGATTCCATGCCTGCCACCATATCCACGGCAATCACGAGAACTTCCCGGATCACGGCAATCTCAACCTAAAAGCCAGATGATTCATTCATCGGGCCAGGATTTCCGTGCCTTCCCCTGATCAGTTTGCGCTGGAAGTATTCTGGGCCGATGACCAGTTATGCAGTGTTCCTCCGCGGCATCAACGTGGGCGGAATCAACATCAAAATGGCGGACCTTAAGGAGGCCCTGAAGTCCCGTCCGTTCGATCACGTGAAGACACTTCTGGCCAGCGGCAACGTCGTGCTGACGAGCGACCTGGAACCGGCCGCCGTCAAGGACGCCTTCGAGGCCTGCCTCCGGGAAGCGTTCGGCTACGACGCCTGGGTGGTGGTGCTGACGGCCGGCCGCGTGGCCCAGCTCGTGGAGGCATGCCCCTACCCGGCGGACGACAGGACCACCCACACCTACATCACGCTGGCCTCGGACACTTCCATGCTGGATGAGCTGTTCAACGCCGCCGCCTCGCTCGATGGAGTGGAACAGACCCGGCTCGGACCGGAGGCCTCTGCATGGCTGGCGCCCGCAGGGGGCACCCTTGACAGCCCGTTGAGCAAGCTCTCCGCCAAGTCCAGGTATAAGGCCTCCACCACGACGCGGAACCTGCGGACAATGGTCAAGGTCCGGGACGCCGCTTCCTCCCTCGAGACCGGCAAAGCCTAGGTATCCGCAGAACTCTGGCCCGTTGCCGCGGCCGCTACCTGCCGGCCGACTTGAGCGCCGCGTTGAAGGCTTTCAGCCGGCCGATCTCCGTTTCCACGGGCTCCACCACATGTTCTCCCGCGACCTGAGTGACTGCTGCCTTGAGACGTTTTCGCGCCGCCCCTGCCCGGGCCCGGGCCGCTCCGGCGGTAATGAATTTGGCAGTGAGGGCGAGCAGCACGCCCAGCGCCGCGCCTCCGGCAATCATGAGTGTGGGGAGAGGCCAGCCTTCCACGCGGGGCACGTCCGGAACCGGCAGCTGCAGGTATCCCAGCACGGCGAGCACTCCGAGCCAGCCCAGTCCGCCCACGGCCGTCAGCAGGGCCAGCCACTGCACCACGTTGAAGACGCCCCACCACCAGGACTTCCGCCCGGCCTTCACATCAGTGCCGGCGATGGCCTGGTCCAAGGCATCCGGAAGCCTGTCCCTCCCCTGCCGCGCGGCGCTCCTGATCGACGCCCGCCACGGGCCGGGTGCGCCTTCGCTTGCCGCATCGGCGAATTCGCGGACTGCGCCGTCCGTCCTTGCCCGTTCCGGGGCGCCGGGAGGAGGCAATGAGGTCCTGGTGACCTCGGGATTGGTGCCGCGGCGCAGGTTGAGGCGCCGGAGCGGGTCCGGCCGGAACCGCACGAGCCACCTCGTCACAGGCCATCCTGTGCGCCGCATCGACTCCTGCCGATAGGAGCGGGCCACGGCGTCCACGACCACCGGCACATTGGCGGCCACCGCAAGCTCCTCCGCCAGCCGCGCCTTGGTTCCAGTCTTCACCCCGGCGGCCTCGCCCACACCGGAGACATCCAGCAGCTGGGCGGACGCCTTGGACACGTCTGCCGAGAGCCTCAGGGAAAGGGCTGCCCGCCGTTCCGCCACTTGCCGGATGGCGGCCCGGACCTTGTCCACCCCGGCACCGGTAAGGGCCGAAGCAGCCAACACCTGGACGTGGCCGAGGCCGTCGCGCGCCAGGATTCCCTTGAGCGATTCCAGCACCGGCTGCACGTCCGTTGCAGGAAGCCTGTCGATCTGGTTCAGCACCACTAAGGTGACGGCGCCGTGCGATGCCAGCGGTGCCAGGAAGTCATTGTGGATGGCCGCGTCCGCATACTTCTGCGGATCCAGCACCCAGACCAGGACGTCCACCATGCCCACGAGCCGTTGCACGGTCTCCCGGTTCGCCGCCCGCGTCGAATCGAAGTCCGGCAAGTCAAGGAGGATGAGGCCGGTGGATTCGTCCGCCAACCCCGCCACAGGCTCGGCATGATGGCGCTGGCGCACTTCCAGCCAGTCCAGCAACGGCTCGCTGCCGTCCGCTCCCCAGACACTCGCCAAAGGTTCCGTCGTGGTGGGCCGGCGGGCGGCCGCCGTCGCGATTTCAGCCCCGCCGACGGCATTGAACAGGGTTGACTTGCCGCTGCCCGTCGCCCCGAAGAAGCCCACCACGGTGTGGTCCGCGGACAGGGACCGCCGCGTACTGGCGCGTTCCAGAACCTGGAAAACCTCGTCTAGCGCCGCGGCGGGCAGGACTCCTTCGGCGAGCTCCCGGGCTTCGTTTAACGCTTCAAGGCGGCGTTGTACCTGCGTCGCTTCCTTGGCCAGGCCGTGCCGGCTCATGCCGCGCCCGCCAGCCCCGCCAGGGACCGGGCATGGCCCGCCAGGACGTCGGCCGACGCGCCTTCATCGAATTCCAGCCGGTCCAGGAACCGCTTCTGTTCACTTTGCAGCAGCTTCTGGCAGCGCGCGTGGAGGTCTTCCCGTGCTGTTTGGGCGAGCCGCCTCACGGCCTCCTCGCCGAAAAGGGCTTCAAGCAGTCTCTGACCAACGACGGCGGTACCTCCCGCCACTCCGATCTCCAGTCCCGTCAGGCCGGCAGTCATGGAAAACACCACAATCATCAGAGCGGCGCCGAGGCCGTTGATGCCAAAGGACAGCCATCTGGCCTGCGTCCGCTTTCCTTGGCCCTCAGTGCGGATCAGTTCCATCAGGCTCCCCTGCCAGGCCCGGATCTCCGCGGCCACGTCGTCCGGAAAGCCGGGGCTGGTTCCGGAGAGGTCGTCAGTGCCCAGCAGCTGGCGTCCTGCCGGATCCGAGCGCCAGCGCTGGTCCGTGTCCTCCGCTGCGTTGGCCGCTTCATCGACGATGACTGCCTGCAGCCCTGTTTCGATGGCTGTCTCCACCTTGATCGCCGGAGCAGGCTCCCCGCGAAAAAACGCCCCCATGCGGTCCCGGAACCGGCCGATGTTTTGCTCAAGGTTCCGGAAGAACTCCCCCGTCCCCACGAAGTCCTGCCAGCGGGCCAACACCTCGCCGCGCAGGAGGGCACCGTTCTTGGTGGCATTGAGGATCCGGACCACCGCGTCCTGGTAGGCCCTCCGCGCATCGTCGCCGAGGAGCACGGCAGCGCGCCGCTGGTCCTCCGAGGCCTCCGCCACGAGCTGGACCCGCCGGCCCAGGGCCTTGACGGTGCCATTCAGCGTGCGCCGGGCAATGTCAGCCCGCCCGGCGGCATCGGCGGCGAGGTCACCCAGCCAGGTTTTGAGCGGTTCGACGGCGGAACCCGGCAGCATGCCGAGCTGGTCGAGGGACACTTCCGGAACAACGAACAGCCGGGCTTCACCGAGCCCTTCCCGGGCAAGCATTGCGCGCAGGTCTTCGCTCACTTCAGCCTCCGCTGCCGGAGGCACGCGGTCCAGAACTACGGCAACCGTGATGTCCCGCGTCGCGGCGTTGAGCAGCAGCTTCCATGGAACGGCGTCCGCGTAGCGATTAGCGGTAGTCACAAAGACCCACAGGTCGGCCGCCGCCAGCAGCTGGCCTGCCAGCTTTCGGTTGTCATCGGAAATCGAATCGACGTCCGGCGCGTCCAGGAGTGCAACTCCCTGCGGCACGGCATGGTCCCCCACCAGGACCAGCGACGAAACTGATGCTGCATCCGGAGCGGGGCCGGCCTGGTTGGCCGGGACCTGCATGGAGACCACTGTTCCCCGGATGCGGCTGAGGCTCGGAAGGATGCGCTGGTCCTCAAACCAGGCGGCATCCGCCGGGTGGTGCAGGAGTATGGGCTGCCGTGTGGTGGGGCGGATTGCCCCGGCCCGCGTCACCGGGTGCCCGACGAGGGCGTTCACCAGGGTCGATTTGCCGGCCCCGGTCGAACCTCCGACGACGGCCAGCAGCGGAGCATCGAGGCTCCGATACCGCGGAAGGATGTAGTCATCGAGCTGGGCCACTGAACTGCGGATCTCCAGCCGGGCCTGATCGACGCCTGGTAACGCCAGCGGCAGCGACACCGAGGCGAGGTCGCGGTGAACAGTTTCCAGGAGCGCCACGGCACCAGCGGACTGTTCTGCGGCCGTCCGCTTCCGGCTGCTGGGCAGTGGGTACTCGTTGGAGGAGGTCACAGCATCATCATGCCAGTTTAGGGATCGTTCGCGGCGCATCCTTGGACCGGCGCCAGCGCCGGGCCGGACCCTCTACATAGCGGCAAGACAACCAGGCCAGGGGCGCCACGACGAGCAATGCGGCACCGGCGAAAACGAGCGGTGGAACAGCGTCATGGACTCCGAGGGAAGCAAGGACCTGCTGCATGGGCCAGCCATAGATGTAGACGCCATAAGAAACGTCGTAGCGGGATCCCACCTGGGCAAGCGGCAACTGCAAGGAACCGGCCAGCAGAAGAATACACAAGGGAATATGTATCAACGACGGGGCAAATCCTAGGCCGGCAATGACAGCGACCAGGGCAGCGTAGACACCGAGAGCAAGATGACTCGCAGGAATCCGGTCCCGGAAGAGGTATGCCAGCGAACCCGCCAGGAACGTCAAGACGGGCACCAATGGCCAGTCGTAAGGAGTGGGAGAGGCAAGCCATCCCGCATCGACGGCAAAAACAACCGCGGAACCGAGAATGAAGAGGCTAATCAGCGCAAGGCGGGCCAGCTCCGTGCGGAAGATCCCGAATACCACGCCAACCAGGACGTAGCAGGCTATCTCCCAGAACAGGGTCCATAGCGGGCCATTCCATAAGCGGGGATCCGGCAGGCCGTCCAGCGTTCCCGGGATCCCCGCAAGTGCTACATCCGGCGTTCCTGCAGTCAGATTCGTTGCGAAATATAACAGCGCGTCCGGCCAGGCGAATCGCCGTCCTGTGATGCTCGCCGAAAGGGGCGCTATGAAGAAGGCGACCACGGCGACGCACACGATGAGTCCCGGATAGATTCGCAGGAACCGCGCTCGCGCATAGCTCCCCGCGGTCCTGGCCTGCATCCTGCTTTGGGTAATTAGGTAACCGGAGATTCCAAAAAATCCTATGACGGCCCAAGTCCCTAGCTTTACACCCCCCGGCTGCGGTTCCGTTCCGTAGCCGCCCAACCACCAAGAGTGGGAAACGATGACCATCGCAGCCAGAACCAGTCTGACGGCGTTGAGCGAATTCTTGCCCTCTGCGAACCTGTGCCCCAGCATGCTTTCCCCCAGTGAGTTGACTGGGTTCAGGGTATTGCAGGGCTCACAGCGTGGCTATAGGACCGTCAGAACGCGTACACAGCCTGGCAACAAAAAATCCCCCGGAGCCAAGGCTCCGGGGGATATTGGTGACCCCAGCGGGATTCGAACCCGCGTTACCGCCGTGAGAGGGCGGCGTACTAGGCCGCTATACGATGGGGCCGTGTACTTTACAGATCCGCATTTCTGCCGATCAGGCTAAGTGATTGTTTCATACACTCAGCAAGTGTTTCAAATCGATAATTTCTCTTTGAAACTCTCGAATATCCGCGGAATTCCGCAGACAATTCGAAGCTGGGATACCAGGACTCGAACCTAGAATGACGGTACCAGAAACCGTAGTGTTGCCAATTACACCATATCCCAATGGAACTTTCGGGCCGGTTCCGCAGGACCAATCCTGCGCTCCTAGCGCCTCAGCACGAGTAGTTACTTTACCCGAGAGTTTTGCCGCGCACAAATCGAGGGAAGAGGCCTCCCCCGCGCGGGTACGCGGACCGGTTTCCGCGGCACCCGGCCGGGACGGGGCGGAAACTCCTTGCCGTTGCACGGAAAATAAGGACCCTCGCGGCCGGCTACCCCCAAGCCGCTATCTTCCTTCCGCCCCTCGGCGGGCTGGGGCGCAGATCTTCCGCCCTGTTAGCTGCATCACAGCAAGCCTTGGCTCGATCACAGCAAGCCTCCTTGGAGCGGGCACCCTCTCGCTACGTCGGCAGCGCTTTCAGCCTCCCCTCGGGCAGTGAGCCCTTCCACAACGCCCGCCCTATCGGCGTCGGACCGGTTTTGACTGAGTTTGGTTTTCGCTTCGATCCTGGTGATGAGCAGTTCGACGCCAACGATAGCGCGCAGCTGGCCGGAAATATAAGGCTCCGGTGCATCCTCCACAGTCCAAGGCCGGGCCGAGCTGGCCTCGTGGAGGTCGGTGAGTCGGCGTA
Organism: Arthrobacter sp. ISL-28; assembly: GCF_018613875.1. Taxonomy (GTDB): domain Bacteria; phylum Actinomycetota; class Actinomycetes; order Actinomycetales; family Micrococcaceae; genus Arthrobacter. Next base: position 80,632 of record NZ_JAGGPJ010000012.1, read on the forward strand.
CCTGATTGCCGAGCCAGTCAGGGTCGTCGTGGACGATGAGCTTGCCGTAAACGTGGGCAGTGGAGTAGTTCCATGTTGGCACGACGCGTCCGTGTTCGGCCTTGGAGGCATACCAGGTCGGCGATATGTAGGCGTCCGAGCCTTGGATGATGACCAGTGATTCTCCCATCACGGGTTCGGACCATTGGATGTTGTTCCGGGCGACGTGTCCCTGCAGCGCCCCATGTTCACCGATCGAAGGGTCGTAGGTGAAGGGCAACAGCGTGGCGAGCAAGCCGCGCGGGGTCATGGTGATCAGGTTGGCGGCTGCCGGACGGGTCAGGAGATCCCGGATGGCATCGGGGCTGGCTGCGAAATGTGCTGGGATATACATGGTTCTTCCATTCGAGTGGGACGGGGTGGGGGCGGGCTACGGGCTGAGGCGCACGCGGACCGCGAGGCCGGCGCAGAGAACGACGGCCAGGCCACCGAAGACGGTGGTCCATGTCACGTTCTCGCCCAGCAGGAGGCCGGCCCAGCAGATGGTCAGGACGGGCTGCACGAGTTGCACCTGGCTGATCCGGGCCATGGGCCCGATGGCCAGGCCGTGATACCAGGCAAAGAAGCCGAGAAACATGCTGACGACGCCGAGGTAGACGAAGGCCGCCCACTCAACCGGGGTGCCTGACGGTGCCTGGTGCGCTATTGCGAGCGCTGTCAGGAACACCATCAGCGGCGATGCAAGGACGAGGGCCCAGGATACGGTCTGCCATGCACCCAGTTCGCGGGCCAGCAGGCCACCCTCGGCGTATCCGACGGCGGCTGCAATGACAGCGCCGAAGAGCAGCAGGTCGGTCCAATGGAGCTGTCCAAAACCGCCCGACTGTGCGAAAGCAAAAGCGATCGCCGCCAGCGCTCCGGCACCGGTCACCATCCAGAACGCGGCCGACGGACGTTCGCGGCCGCGGAGGACCGCCATCGTGGCCGTCGCGGCCGGCAGCAGCGCGATCACAACCGCGCCATGGCTGGCCGGGGCGGCAGTGAGTGCGAAGGAAGTGAGCAGCGGAAAGCCCACGACGATTCCTCCGGCCACCACAGCAAGGCGCGCCCACTGGGCGCCTCGTGGAAACGGCTGCCTCGCCAGGGACAGGGCCACGGCGGCCAGAAGCGCAGCCACGACCGCCCGCCCCGAGCCGATGAACAACGGCGGCAGGCCGCCGACGGCAACCCGCGTGAACGGAACCGTGAAGGAGAAGGCCGCTACTCCGAGCATGCCCCACCACAGGCCCGTCGTCGGCCGGGCCGGTATCACTGGGCGAATTAGCGTAGTAGCGCTACTATTGTCTTTCATGAACAACGATAGCAGTTCACTGATCGCCGCACGACTGAGGGAGTGGATTTCCGGTGCCCGGCCAGGGTCGCGTCTGCCATCCACGCGGCAACTTGTCGCGGAGCACAATGCGAGCCCTGTGACCGTGCAAAAGGCGCTCCAGGCCCTCGCGCAGCAGGGCCTCATCGAAAGCCGGCCCGGCGTCGGCACTTTTGTGCGGGCCGTTCGAACTGCGCGGCCCTCGGACTACGGCTGGCAGACAGCAGCACTGCGCTCACCCCAGGCTCCCGCCCGCCCGGTCTCCACCGCGATGCGGAGCGCCCCGAACGATGTCATCGCGTTCCATTCCGGCTATCCAGACCGGGAACTCCTGCCCGAGCGGCTGGTGCGGGCGGCACTCACCCGGGCCGCCCGTGGCGACGCGGCCCTGTCATGTCCACCTGTCGCGGGGCTCCCGGAGCTGCAGTCCTGGTTCGCACACGAGCTCGGTGCCGCTACCCAGGCCGGCGTCACCCCACCGACACCGAGCGATGTCATAGTGCTCCCGGGAAGCCAGAGCGGGCTGAGCTCAATATTCCGTGCCCTCGTCGGCAGCGGGCAGCCCCTGCTGATGGAATCCCCAACCTACTGGGGAGCCATTCTGGCAGCCACACAGGCCGGCGTCCGCGTCGTTCCGGTGCCCAGCGGCCCTGACGGCCCTGACACGGATGAGCTGGCACGGGCCTTCGAGGAGACCGGCGCGCGCTTGTTTTACGCGCAGCCGAACTACGCCAACCCCACAGGTGCGCAGTGGCTAGCCAGGCGGGGGGAAGAGGTCCTGGACGTAGTACGCCAATACGGCGCTTTCCTCGTAGAGGACGACTGGGCGCACGACTTCGGCATCACCACCACCCCCGTACCCGTTGCCGCCAGTGACGATTCCGGCCATGTCGTTTACTTGCGCTCGCTGACCAAGAGCGTGTCCCCTGCCATTCGCGTGGCCGCCGTCATCGCCCGGGGTCCGGCCCGCGACCGCATCCTGGCCGCACGGGGAGCCGAGTCGATGTATGTCAGCGCCGTCCTCCAGGCCGCAGCACTCGATGTCGTCACCCAGCCGGCCTGGCAGACACACCTGCGCGGCCTCCGCCAGCAGCTCCAGTCCCGCCGCGACCTGCTGGTCACGAGCATGCGGGAACACGCACCCCAAGCCCACATCGACCTCCTGCCAAAGGGAGGACTGAACCTCTGGGCACGCCTGCCGGACGGGACGGACCTCGGAAAGCTCGCCCATGATTGCGAGACCGCGGGCGTCATCATCGCCGCCGGCACGGAATGGTTCCCTGCCGAACCCGCCGGTCCCTTCATCAGGCTCAACTACTCAGGTCCGAACTCCGGAGCGTTTCCCGAAGGTGCCCGCATCATCGGCGAAGTCCTCGAACGCAACAGCCGCTAGGCACTCTTCATGGCACAGGCAGGCTGGTCCGCTAATCCCGGGCGAGCAGCTCCAGGAGCGTGCCGACCTCGGGCCCCTTGAAGTCCGGGGCGGCCTCCCCGGTACGGTTCAGCCACACGCCCAGCAGTCCGGCCGCCGTCGAGCCTTCTGCATCGAGCAGCCGGTTGTCCCCGATGTATAGCGTGCTGTCCGGAGTGCTGCCAAGAAGCCGCACACCCTCCAGATAGATGGCGGGATCCGGCTTGGGTACGCCCACGGTGTCGGTGCCCACCAGGGTCCGGATCCGTTCCAGCCCAGCGCTGTCCAGCTTGACGCGCTGGTAGTCGTGCACGTTGTTGCTCACCGCCCCGTAGGGTATGCCGGCAGCATCCAGCGCGTCCAGGAGCGGTATGACGTCATCGAACGCCCTGACGTAGCTTGGCTGCAGGCGGGAGTAGGAACTGAGCCACGTGTGGGATTCCTCGCCTTCGCCCAGTTCGACGCCGAAATGGCCCAGTGCCGCGCGGCCCCGGAGCAGCCGCTGCTCGTTGAAGGTCAGTTCTCCAGCGAGGTAGCGGTCATAGTAGTGCGTGGTTTCGTGCGTGAATATCCTGCCGAACTTGTCCCACCCGGCCTGGTCCAGGCCGGGCAGGAGGTGTTCACTGACATCGCGCAGGGCCGTGGTCATGGCGAAGGCCAGATCCACCAGGGTGTCGTCGATGTCGAAAAGGACGCCGCCCACCGCACCAAACCTGCGGTCAAGGACAGTATTCTGCATGGGTTCCGTCGCCCCCGGCGCCGCCAGCCTGGGCATCAGCCGCGGAAGGCGCGCATGCGCGCCAGTGACGAGGCCCTGCCCAGGATCACCATGGATTCAAACAGCGGCGGCGAGATCCGGCGACCGGAGATGGCCGTGCGGACAGGTCCAAATGCCAGCCGCGGCTTGATGCCGAGGTCCTCCACCAGAGCCTGCTTCAGGGCCGTCTGGATGTTCTCGGCGCTCCAGTCTTCGATGGGCTCAAGGGCGGCCAGCGCAGCGTCGAGGACCTCGTCCAGGTTCGCGGGCAGTCCCTTGCGCGCGTCATCGGCGATGTCGATCGCATCGTCGTTCTTGAACAGAAAGGCGAGCATCTCCGGCGCTTCACCGAGCAGCGAGATGCGCTCCTGGACCAGCGGCGCGGCCTCGGCCAGGATCTCCTCCTGCCGCGGGGTGAGGCTCTCCCCCACGAATCCTGCGGCCCGGAGGTACGGGACCAGGCGCCCGCGGAAATCCTCCGGGTCGAGCATGCGGATGTGGGTGCCGTTGATGGCTTCGGCTTTCTTGATGTCGAAGCGGGCAGGATTGGCGAGCACGTCCTTAACGTCGAAGTGCTCGATCAGCTGGTCCACAGTGAAGATGTCCTCGTCGGCGGAGAGGCTCCAGCCCAGCAGGGAAAGGTAGTTGAGCAGACCCTCGGGGATGAAGCCGCGGTCCCGGAGCAGGAACAGGTTGGACTGCGGATCACGCTTGGAGAGCTTCTTGTTGCCCTCCCCCATGACGTAGGGAAGGTGCCCGAAGATGGGCATGTAGTTGGCGACGCCGATGTCCATCAGCGCCCGGATCAGCACCACCTGGCGCGGCGTGGAGGAAAGAAGGTCCTCGCCGCGAAGGACGTGCGTGATGCCCATCAGGGCGTCGTCGACCGGGTTGACCAGCGTGTACAGCGGGGATCCGTCCGCCCTGACAATGACGTAGTCCGGAATGCTGCCGGCCTTGAAGGTGATCTCGCCGCGCACGATGTCGGTGAACGTCACATCCTCGTCCGGCATGCGGACACGCAGCACTGGCTGACGCCCCTCGGCTTTGAACACTGCCAGCTGCTCGTCGGAGAGCTCGCGGTCAAAGTTGTCATAGCCCAGCTTGGGGTCGCGCCCGGCGGCCCGGTGGCGTGCCTCCACCTCCTCCGGGGAGGAGTAGCACTCGTAGGCATATCCCGCGTCGATGAGCTTGGCGACCACATCCTTGTAGAGGTCCAGGCGCTGCGACTGGCGGTACGGTTCGTGCGGCCCGCCGACTTCCACGCCTTCTTCCCAGGTGATGCCGAGCCACTTCAGGGCCTCAAGCAGCTGCTGGTAGCTCTCCTCCGAGTCGCGTGCGGCGTCCGTGTCCTCAATGCGGAACACGAACGTGCCCTTGGTGTGCCGGGCGTGGGCCCAGTTGAACAGGGCCGTTCGGATCAGGCCGACGTGCGGGGTGCCCGTGGGCGAAGGGCAGAACCGGACCCGGACGGGGGTGTCGGCGGTGACTTCACGGAGGGCGGAGCTGGAGACGGCGTTGGGCGCAGAAGGAGTAGTCATAGTGACTCCAACTTTACCGTCTGCCCCCTCAAGGAATTCGCCGCCGGCTCCCTCGAGGAAATTCGCCGGGAAACCAGGCTAGCGGCGGACTATCGGGTTGGAGAGTCTGCCGATGCCCTCAATTTCCACGTCGTAGCGGTCGCCGGCCTGCACCAGGTCCACCCCGGCCGGGGTGCCGGTCATGATGACGTCGCCTGGGAGTAGGGTAAACGCGCTCGAGACGATGGAGACGAGTTCCCGGACGCCTCGGATCATCTGGTTGGTGCTGCCGTCCTGGCGGAGCTCACCGTTAAGCCAGCCCTTGATGGACAGGTCCTCTGGGTCCAATTCGGTTTCGATCCACGGTCCCAGCGGCGCCGAAGTGTCGAACCCCTTGGCACGGGCCCACTGCAGGTCGGTCTTCTGGACGTCCCGGGCCGTGAGGTCATTGCCGCAGGTATACCCGAAGATGACGTCATCCGCGCGTTCCTCCGGAACGTCCTTGCAGATCCGGCCGATCACGACGCACAGCTCGGCCTCGTAGGAGACTTCGTCGGAGAACTCCGGCAGCACGACCGGATCGTTCGGGCCCACAACCGAGGTGTTCGGCTTGAGGAACAGCAGCGGCTGCTGCGGCACTTCGTTGCCGAGTTCGCGGGCGTGTTCCGCGAAGTTCCGCCCCACACCGATAACTTTGCTGCGCGGGATGATGGGCGCGAGCAGGCGGACGTCCTCCAGCTTGTGCCGGACGTGGGTGCGTTCCACGCCGTGGAAGAAGGGGTCGCCATGGATGACGGTGATTTCCTCACTGCCAGGCTGGCCTTCAACAACGCCGTAGAGGGGATCAGAATCGAGTACAAACCGGGCAATACGCATGGCCTCAAGCCTACACAGTCCAGGCCCGGCTCCCCCGCCGCATCCTGCCGTCAGGGTCTGTTGCGCAGGCTGCGCAGGTACTCCAGCTGGGCCGCCACCGAATTCTCCGCCGCGCGCCGCACGGACGGATCGACGTCGGCATAGACAGCATCGGTGACCTCCCGGACTCCGGCGTCCCCGCCCAGTCCGGCGAGGGCGGTCCGGATCTGGGTGAGGCGGTCCAGGCGGTGGCTACGGTAGGCACGGACGACGGCGTCCAGTGCAGGCAGGACCGGCCCGTGGGCGGGCAGCACCGTGGCGGGCCCCAGCACTTCCAGCCGGTCGAGGGAGGACAGGTAATCAGCCAGCCGGCCGTCCGGGTGGTCCAGCACTGTGGTCCCGCGCCCCAGGATGGTGTCGCCGGTGAGCACTGAACCGGCCGGTCCGTCAAGTGGCAGGTGGAAGCAGACCGAATCGGAGGTGTGTCCCGGCGTCGCGACAACCCGGACCTCGGTCCCGGCAGCAGCGATCGTCTCGCCCGGCTGGAGCGGTGCCGCCTCGATGCAGTGCACCGGGTCGGCGGCGCGGACGGGCGCACCGGTCAGTTCGTGGAGGCGGGCCGCCCCGGCGGTGTGGTCACGGTGGCGGTGGGTGATCAGGATCAGTTCGACGGAACCGGCATCGGCCAGCTCCTGCAGGTGCGGTTCATCGAGCGGGCCGGGGTCCACGACGGCGACGCCCGGGTGGCCGGCGGCCGCTATGACATATGAACGGGTGCCGTCCAGGCTCATTGGCCCGGGATTCGGGGCCAGGCGGTACCTGGTCAGTGTGCTGCTGACGGCGAAGGCTGGTGGCGTGTCCGGATTCACAGCCCCATTCTTGCATTTGATCGGAAAGGGCACTGATCCCAAACGGCACTGAGCGGAAAACGCCGACGGCGGGTGGCCGGCCAGGTGCCTCGACAGCACCCGCCGGCCACCCGCCGTCGTACGTGAAAAAGCGTCAGGCGAGCCGGGTGAGCCAGCCGTGGGTGTCCGCAACCTTGCCGGTCTGGATTCCCAAAAGGTGCTCACGGATGGCCATGGTGGTTTCGCCGGCTTTGGCATCCTCGGAACCGATGAATTCCGTCTCGTCCTTGAGGACGCCGATGGGTGTGATGACCGCCGCCGTCCCGCAGGCGAAGACCTCGGCGATGTCACCGGAGGCGACGCCCTCACGCCACTCGTCCAGCGTGATCTTGCGCTCACTCACGTCCCGGCCCATGTCCTTCGCCACTTGGATGACCGACATGCGGGTGACGCCCTCCAGGATGGTGCCGGTGAGGGCGGGGGTGACCAGCGAGCCGTCCTTCATCACGAAGAAAACGTTCATGCCGCCGAGTTCCTCAACCGCGTTGTCATTGAACTGGTCCAGGAACAGCACCTGCTTGCAGCCGTGGGCCTCGGCCTCCTGCTGCGCGATCAGCGACGCGGCGTAGTTGCCGCCGCACTTGGCGGCACCGGTGCCGCCGCGGCCTGCGCGGGCGTACTCGCGTGAGATCCAGATGGAGACGGGCTTCACTTCTCCACCGAAGTAGTTGCCAACCGGCGAGGCGATGACCCGGAAAGATACTTCGCGGGCTGCCCGGACACCCAGGAAAGCCTCGGTGGCGATCATGAAGGGGCGGAGGTAAAGGGCTTCGCCGTCGCCGGACGGAACCCATTCCCTGTCCGCGGCCACGAGTTCGCGGACGGCACCGAGGAAGTATTCTGCGGGAAGCTCCGGCAGGGCAAGACGGCGTGCCGACTGGTTCAGGCGTGCAGCATTGGCCTCAGGGCGGAAGGCCCAGATGGTGCCATCGGCATGCCGGTACGCCTTCAACCCTTCGAAGATCTCCTGCCCATAGTGCAGGACCGCCGCCGACGGGTCCAGCATGATGGGTCCGTAGGCCTCAATCCGGGCATCGTGCCAGCCGCCATGCCCCTTTTCGTCGACTTTGTAGTCGACGATCGCGGTGTGGTCGGTGAAGTAATTGCCAAATCCCGGGTTCGCCAGGATGGCTGCACGCTCTTCAGCAGACTTCGGGGTTGCCGAGGGCTGCTGGGTGAATTCGACGCCATGGGCAGTCTGAGTCATGGTTCCTCCACGGTCGGCTGCCTGGCATGTGAACGTGGTTCAGCATCGGACCACGGCAGCATATTGGTGATTCAGGTCAAGCTTACGCCTGCTGGACAGGGCTAAATGGCCGCAGCAATGGCGTCACCAATGGTGCTGGTGCTGCGCACTTCGCCGTTGCGGCTTTCGATATCGGCCGCCACGGCCGACTCGATTTTTCGGGCCGCCTCGGCATATCCCAGGTGGTCCAGCAGCAGCGCCGCCGACAGGATGGCGGCCGTGGGGTCTGCCTTCTGCTGTCCGGCGATGTCCGGCGCGGACCCGTGGACCGGTTCGAACATCGAAGGCGCGGTGCGGTCCATGTTGATGTTGCCGGAGGCAGCCAGTCCGATGCCGCCGGTGATGGCCGCTGCGAGGTCCGTGATGATGTCGCCGAAGAGGTTGTCCGTGACGATCACATCGAAGCGTGACGGGTCGGTCACCATGAAGATGGTGGCGGCGTCGATGTGCAGGTAGTCATGGCTGACTTCGGGAAATTCCTGGGCGACAGCTTCCACCGTGCGCTTCCACAGGTGCCCGGCGTACACCAGGACGTTGTGCTTGTGGACGAGGGTCAGCTTTTTGCGCGGGCGTGCGTTCGCTCGCCGGAAGGCGTCGCGCACCACGCGCTCCACGCCGTAGGCAGTGTTCAGCGAAACTTCCGTGGCCACTTCCTGGGGCGTTCCCCCGCGCAGGCTGCCGCCGTTGCCCACATATGGGCCTTCGGTGCCTTCCCGGACCACGATGAAATCAATGGCTCCCGGCTCGGCGAGCGGGCTGCCCACGCTGCCGTACAGCTTGGAGGGGCGCAGGTTGACGAAATGGTCGAGGCTGAAGCGCAGCTTCAGGAGCATCTCGCGTTCGATGATGCCGGACGGGATCCGGGTGTCACCGGGAGCCGCACCGACCGCCCCGAACAGGATGGCGTCGCGGGAGCGCAGATCGTTCAGGACTTCGTCCGGAAGCGTCTCGCCGGTCTCCAGCCAGTGCTGGGCTCCAAGCTTGTAGTGGGTCTGCTCGAGGGTGACGCCTTCTGCGGCGACGACCTTTTCGAGGACCTTGAGGGCTTCGGCGATGACCTCAGGGCCAATGCCATCGCCCGGGATGACAGCAAGATTGATCGTGGATGCGCTCATGTTTTTCAGAGTAACGAAATGATCCACATACTGGTCAAACCGTCTCATTATACGAACGGCGGGAGCGGGCTCGGGTTCTATTTTGCCCGGACCGGCGATGCCACCACAGCCACGTTCTTGCCCCACAGGTCTCCCGTGTAGCAGCTGATCAGCACGAGGCGGTTCGGAACAACGGACCAGATGGAACTGTCCTTCAAGCTCGACTTCGTGTACGTGGTGACGGAGTCCACTCTGTACCTGAGATTGCCGGCTGACGTGACGACCGTGAAGAGATCGCCAGGGGCCGCGGCAGAGCTCAAGTGGTTGAAAGGAGCATCCTGGCCCTCCCAGCTGTGGCCGATGACGTAGGTGGTATTCGTCGAGCCGACGCCCGGCTTGCCATAGGGTGTGAGCCAGTACCCGTCCATCGTCTCTGGCGGCACGATGGACCGGCTGGTGACATCCCCGTTTCCTGGCTTCAGCGGGTGCACCACCACATCCACGGCCGCAGCCGGGTAAATAATGCGTTCGGGTCTGGAAGCGGTGCTGACCGGCGGCTTCGGGGCTGTGCGTTTAACGGCCGAAGCTGCCTTGCCCGCCGGGGACGCCAGCGCTGAAGGAACGGGCACGGGGGTGGCTGTGGCCTCTTGCGCCGCGGCGTCGGGAGGTAGGTACCGTGCGATCGGCACCTCCACACCGGACGCCGACAGTGTGTGGCTCCCGCCGACAACGCCATAGACAAGCCATGCTGCCAGGAGACCGAACCCGCAAAGCGCCAGGACAACCAGGTCCATGTAGCCAAGGAACAGTCTCCGTTTGCCCGCTACCGCGGGTCGCAGTCTCCGGCCATGACTTGCCATGACGCCTCCTTAGAGAGAAATAGCTGAGCGGGTGCCACGTTGCGCACGTGGCACCCGCTCAGCACTGCCTGTCAGCCCTCAAGCTTCCGGGCCCGGGCTCCGCCCCGCGCGAGTACCAGCGCGGACAGACCGGTAAACAGGGCCGTCAGCGAGGCAAGCCATGCCGGGATCCCTGTCTCGGTTCCCCCGCCAGCAGCCGTCTGAACGTTGTATCCCGCATTGGTCGCCGCCGGTACCGCAACGGGCGCAGCCGCAACGGGAACCGCCGCAACGGGAACCGCGGCGGCCGGCTTGGCCGCTGGCTTAATAACTGGTGCTGCCGGCTTCACCACCGGGGCCGCCACCGGGGCCGCCGGCACCTCTGCTGGCGGTGCCACAACTGGAGGCTGCTCCGCCGGAGGCTGCTCCGCCGGAGGCTGCTCGGCCGGAGGCTCCTCCGCCGGTGGCTCCTCCGCCGGTGGCTCCTCGGCCGGAGGCTCCTCGTTCTCTGGGCATCCATGGCCGATGCCGTTTCCGTTGCCGCCGTTACCGTTCCCGCCGTTGCCGTTCCCGCCGTTCCCGTTGTCATGACCGTTGTCATTGACGTCAATCTCAATGACCGGGTTCTGCTCGGAGCCAGTTTCATGGCAGATCTCGACCTGCCCGTCGCCCGGCGCGGCACCCGCCGGAATCGTGATGCCCAAGAGTCCAAGACCCAATAGCCCCACAGCCGCGATTGTTCGTCTCATTTCGTGTCCCCTCCATACTTCTGGTTCAAACCGACCAGACCATGGGGTATTTCCGCCTTTCAAGGGACCACTGTTCGAACGTCAAACGGTGGGATCAAGGGTGCTGGATACTCCCAAGGGTGTTGTCAGTCTGCTTGCCTTTTCAGCGTAGGATGCGGCTCTGCGCCAGTCCCGAGTAGTCACTACGCCTTCTTTGAGGGCCAATTACCTGCTGGTGGCGGGTTTGTCACCCAGGTGTACTCGGCCACCACTTGGACGCCGGCCAAATGGGCAGCCGGGCGAAGAAAAATGCCCCCTTGCCCGGACAGACCGGGGCAAGGGGGCATGGCGGCAGCGACGTGCCGGAAAGGGCAGGGTCAGGCCTCGGCCGGCTCCTCGTATTTGGGGAAGACCGGCGCGGGGGCCGGAAGTTCGATGCCCGGGACGATCGGCGTCGAAATGGCAGAGAACTGCCGGGGGGCCCCTTCAGCCTGGCCCAGCGTGGCCAGGAGGGTGGCCATTGCTGTCGGCATGACGGGCTGCGCCAGGATCGCCACAATGCGCAGTACTTCCAGGGTCACATACAGTACGGTCTGCATGCGTTCGACGTCGGTCTTCCGCAGGACCCACGGGGCCTGCTCGGCGAAGTACGCGTTGGTGTCGCCCAGGACGCCCCAGATTGCTTCGAGGGCCCGGCTGAATTCCTGTTTGTCGAAGGCGGCACGCGCCTGGTCGAGCAGGGCGTTGGCCTTTGCCAGGATGGCCTGGTCCTCCGCGCTGAACTCGCCGGGAACCGGCACGCGGCCCTCGCAGTTCTTCGCCACCATCGACAGCGAACGCTGCGCCAGGTTTCCGAAGTTGTTGGCAAGGTCCGAGTTCATCCTCCCCACGATCGCCTCGTGGTTGTAGCTGCCGTCGGCGCCGAAGGGCACCTCGCGCAGGAAGAAGAACCGTACCTGGTCCAGGCCGTACTGGGCCACGAAGTCTGCCGGCGCCACCACGTTGCCGAGTGACTTGGACATCTTGACGCCGTTGTTGTGGAGGAAGCCGTGGATCATGATGCGCTTGGGGAGTTCCAGCCCCGCGCTCATGAGGAAGGCAGGCCAGTAGATGGCATGGAAGCGCGAGATGTCCTTGCCGATGATGTGAACGTCTGCAGGCCAGTACTTCCGGAACGATTCCGAATCAACATCCGGGTAGCCGGCACCGGTCAGGTAGTTGGTCAGCGCGTCCACCCAGACGTACATGACGTGCTTGTCGTTGCCCGGTACCGGGACCCCCCAGTCAAAGGTGGTGCGGCTGATGGACAGGTCTTCCAGGCCGCGCTTGACGAAGCTGATGACCTCGTTGAAGCGGGACTGCGGGGCGCCGAATTCCGGCTGCTGCTCATACAGCGCCAGCAGCTTGTCCTGGTAGTTGGAGAGACGGAAAAAGTAGCTCTCCTCGGCGGTCCAGGTCACCGGGGTATCGGTCTCCTTGGTGTACCGGGCACCATCCTCCTTGACCACGGTGTCGTCCTCCACGTAGTAGGCCTCGTCGCGGACGGAGTACCAGCCTTCGTACTTGGACAGGTAGATGTCCCCGTTGGCTTCCATCTTTTTCCAGATGGCCTGCGATGCGGTGTAGTGGTCGTCGTCCGTCGTGCGGATGAAGCGGTCATAGGAGATGGCCAGGGTGGCGTGCGCCGCCTTGTAGATTTCCGCGTTCCGGTCCACGAGTTCCTTGGGCGTGAGCCCTTCCTTCTCGGCGGCCTGGGCGATCTTCAGCCCGTGCTCGTCAGTGCCGGTCAGGAACATCACGTCGTAGCCATCAAGCCGCTTGAAACGGGCCATTGCATCGGTGGCAATGTATTCGTAGGCATGGCCGATGTGCGGCACGCCGTTGGGGTACGTGATGGCCGTGGTGATGTAGAACGGGCTCTTGTCTGAGGAAGTCACGGGCGGAAAGTTACCTTTAGTGCGGAGGGATGGTTCTAGATCAGTTCAGTCAGCGTATCGCTCAGCCGGACCAATTCGTGGTCGTGTGAAGCAACCAGGACGGCAATGCCATCGGACGTGGTGTCCTTGAGGATGCTGATGATCCTGTTCGCGGAGGCACGGTCAAGGCTGGCCGTTGGCTCATCGACCACCAGGACACGCGTTCCCAGAATCAGGGCACGGGCAATCGCAACCCGCTGGCGTTCGCCGCCGGAAAGCTGGGCGGGCCGGTGCCGCATCCGGCGGCCCAGTCCCACGAGGTCCAGCAGGTCCTTGGCCATGTCCCGGCGCTGGTCCACTTCACCGTCCGGAACGGCGGGCAGCAGCACGTTCTCAAGGGCGCTCATGCCGTCGATCAGCGCGCCGCCCTGGTCGACGTAGCCGATCAGGGCGCGCCTGCGGTCCGCGATCTCGTCATCGCCCATGCTTTCGAGCGACTGGCCTTCCCAAAGCACCCGGCCCGACGTCGGCAGGGTAAGTCCCGCTCCCACTGTCAGGATGCTGGTCTTGCCGGAGCCGCTTCGGCCGGCGACACAGTGCATCTCACCCGCGTCCAGCGTCAGGTCGAGGCCCTCCACCACGCTGACGGCGTCGGCTCCGCCTTTTCCGCCACCGTAGCGGATGGTGATGTTGCTCAGTTCGAGCGGGGTACCGTGATCGGCGGCCTTGACGAGGGTGTTGGCGCGCGTCAGAAGCGAGCTCTCGCCGTCGTCGTTCCCGCGCGTCCGGCGAAGGTTAAGGTCCTTGGTCATTGGACTACTTTCGTTGCAATCGGAATCCAGCAAAGTACAGCCACGAGCCCGGCCAAGGCGGCCCAGAGCGCGGCATAGGGAGCCAGGAGCAGGCCGACTCCCAGGGCACCCAGCACGCCCAGCGGCACCGCCACCGCGCCCACCAGGGCATTTTCAAAGAAACGGACCTGACGCAGCATGTCAGGGTTCCAGCCCATCGCCTCAAGAGTACTCAGGTACTGGCGCTTGGCCTGCAGTTCGAAGCGGCCGGTCACGAGCGTCAGCAGGAGGCCCACGGCAACCCCGGAGGCGCCCAGGACGATGCTCGGCAGGGCGACGCTGGTCGCGGCCACGCCGCTTAGCGCGCTGGCGCCGGCGGCCCGGGGAATATCGATCAGCAGGGCGAGCAGGCCGCCCACTGCCGCCCCGAACACTCCTACGGAGACCGCGAGCGAGATGGCGTTGAAGCGGTTGGTGGTCAGCTGCCTGTTGGCGAAGGTCAGGGGGGAATCGACGGCGATGAGCCGCTCGTCGTGCTGGGGCTCCTGGTCCACTTCTTCGCGGTGGCGGAGCTGCTGCGCGGCAAAGAAGGCGGCAGCCCCGTAAAGGACCAGCACCGATGCCGAGACGATCATCGTGGCGAGATTCCAGCTCAGCAGGCTCAGGACGATGCCCGCCACGGCCAGCAGCCCGGCACCCACGGCGAACTCCTCCAGCACCCAGGAACGGATCCGCCCCTGGGTCCAGCCCATGGCGCGCAGGGTGCCCGCCTCGCGGCGGCGCTGGCGGACGTAGCTCACGATGGAAGCGCCGGTCAGCAGCGCTGCGCCGCACAGGGTGAGGAAGAGCAAGGTGACGTTGGTTGCGGTCAGCGAGCCGGTCACGGCATCGGCGGCATCCTGCCTGACCCATGACTGCCGGACGGTGCCCAGCGCGGACTCCTTGCCGGCGTCGTCCTTCGAGTAGCCGGGGACGAAGATATTGGCGTCCTCACGCGCAGAGCCGGCCACGATCGTGACTTCGAGGCCCATGTCGCGGATCTCGTTAGCAAGCTTCTCAACCTCCGGCTGCGCCTGCTTCCAGCCTCCCGGGGCTGCGGCGCGCACGCGGACGGCGTCAATGACGGAGGCGTTCTTCTCGTACCCCCGGGCGGCCGCGAGGCCGTAGTAGTCCGTGATGGCGCCAGCGGACTGGCTGGCGAGGCCGGTGGCGCTGAGCGACGGTTTGAGCGCGGTCTCCGCGATGTCCTTGCCCTCGGCGTCCTTGATCAGGGTCATCGGTGTGGGATCGTAGCCGCCCAAGGGAAGCCTGTTGACATCCCCGGCTGCCTTCTGGACGGTGGCGGGGTCGAATGTGCCGTACACCATGGCGAGCGGCGCGGCGAGCTTCTTTCCCGTTTCGAGGTTCTCCCGATAGGAGCGTTCATCGACGGGATTACGCTGGGTCTGGTCCACCAGTTCCCCGGCGGCGGTCTTCTCCGGAAGGCGGTTGACCGTTACCCACTCGCCGGGGGTTGCGGTTTTGTCCACGGCTCCATTGCCCGCGGTCGAACCGTCCGTGTACTTGGGTGCCGACGCGAAGTTCGTGGTCCAGGTGGCAGGGGTGTAGAGACCGCGGCCAAAGCTCGCCGGGTTGCCCAGCAGCTGGGAGTGGTCCGTGGACCCCGGCCAGGAGAGGGCGAACGGCGACTTCGAGACGAACGGCAGGTAATCCTTGTCCAGGGAGCGGTCCACCGTCCCGACATCCTTGACCACGTTCCCGGCCTCATCGATTTCCTCGATTTTTACGGAGTATTTCAGGTCCAGGGACGTGCCCGAGCGGACAATCAGCGGAATGGCCTGGGAATCCTCGGTGAGCTGACCCTGAAGCTTCGCCTGTTGGTACTGGGTCATCAGGGGTGCCCAGTACTTTAGCTTGACGCCAAGGAAGTCCGGGCCCTCCTCCAGCTCCTTCATGCCGATGCCGCTGGTGAAGAGGCTTTCAAAGTGGCGGCCCACCGCCTCCGCATTGCGGGCGTCGGCCGGCGGAGCCTTCTCCAGCGGAGCAAGGAAGTCCCCGGCGGTTCCGAGCAGCGCGCGTTCGGAAACGGGGTCGACGGCGACGACGGACTCGGTGACTTCCGGCGCCATGGGCAGGGACACGGAGAGGTTGAAGAGGTTGTGCTCGGAGCCGCCGGCGGGTGCCGGGAACTTGATGCCCGTCTCCCCCTCGGGTCCGGCGATGCGGATGCTCTTGCCGCCGGCCGCCTCCTCTTCAATGAGGCGGCCCTTGCCGAGGGTTCCTTCGGCGGTGGATTTGAAGAGCGTTTGTTGGGAGGAGCCGTCGGAGCTCGTGGCGCTGGCTGTCAGGCGGTACTTCTTGGGGGTGTCGCTCAGAACGGATTCTGGTTCCGGCCATTTGCCGGGATCCGTTGCGCTCGGGTCCCCGGCGGTGGCCGTGCCGACAAGTCCGGAGTTGAAGCCGAGGTAGTCCATCGCTTCAAGCCGCGGGGCTTCAAGGTTCTGGGTGACACGGGACACCAGGCTGATCGGGGCCGCGACCGAGGTGCCGGAAAGGTCCCGGATGCCCTGCAGCTGGTCGAAGCTGATGCCGCCCTGGCCGTTGGCGATCTCCGGCTGCATCAGAGCGCCCCCGGAACCGGCCTTGGCCTGCACCAGGATGTCGTAGAGCCCGCGCGAGTTTTCGTCCACGGTCCGGTTCAGCGCGGCCTGCGACTGATTCTGGATTAGGACGGACAGGCACATGGCGGTGATCAAAATGGCAGCGGTCAGCAGCAGCACTTTGCTTCTGATGAACCTCTGGACGGCGTTCATTGGGCTCCCTGAAACCTGGATGGCGTGCGCACGCCTCATCACCGCTGAAGGTGAAAGTTGTCCCTTGCGGGCGTACAAAAGGTATTGGCCCGTCTGCCGGCAAGATCCTAAATTCGGACCTAGCCATTGTACGCAGACCGGCCAATCATACTTGGCAGGGTGGACTCCGTCGGCGCCGAGTTCACCCTGTGTTCATCTTGCTAGTCTTCGAGATCCACTTCACGCACCATCTCGGCACCGATACCGGCCTTGATGGCGTCAAGGACCTGCTGCGGGACGGAGCTGTCGATCGTCAGCAGCGCCAGCACCTGGCCGCCTTCTGCGTTCCGGGCCACCTGCATGCCGCCGATGTTGATGTTGTTCATGCCCAGGATGTGGCCGATAGTGCCGATAACCCCGGGCCGGTCCGCATAGGAGACCACAACGAGGTGTTCGCTGATGGGGATTTCAACGTCGTAGCCGTTGACGCCGACGAGCTTCTGCACCTGCTTGGGACCGGTCAGAGTGCCGGCGACGGAGATCTGGCTGCCGTCGCTCAGGGCGCCGCGGAGGGTCAGGACGTTGCGGTAGTCCTCGGCATCCGGGGTGGTGATGAGGCGGACATTGATGCCGCGCTGTTCGGCGATGACAGGGGCGTTGACGTAGGAGACCTGTTCGGTGACAACGTCGGCGAAGATGCCCTTCAGGGCGGCAAGCTCCAGGACCTTGACGTCCAGGGCCGCGATTTCACCGGCGACCTCGACGTCGATCTGGGTCAGCGAGTCATGCGTCAGCGCGGTGAAGATGCGGCCAAGCTTCTCGATCAGCGGGATGCCGGGGCGGACATCGGGGGCTATCACGCCGCCGGCAACGTTCACGGCATCGGGCACCAGCTCACCGGCGAGGGCGAGCCGGACGGACTTCGCCACGGAGACGCCGGCTTTTTCCTGGGCTTCGTCCGTGGAGGCGCCCAGGTGCGGGGTCACCACCACGTTGTCCAGCTTGAAGAACGGCAGGTCGGTACTGGGCTCCTGGGCGAAGACGTCCACTGCCGCTCCGGCGATCTGGCCGTCCTGCAGCGCCGTGTAGAGGGCTTCCTCGTCCACGAGTCCGCCGCGGGCGACGTTGATGACGTAGGCCCTGGACTTCATCTTGGTGAAGGCGTCCGCGCCGAGCATGCCGACCGTCTCGGGGGTCTTGGGCATGTGGATCGTGACGAAGTCCGACTGGGCCAGCAGCTCGTCGAGGGTCACCAGTTTCACGCCGAGCTGGGCGGCACGGGCCGAGGTGATGTAGGGGTCATACGCGAGGATTTCCGTGTCGAAGCCCTGGAGCCGGGCGGCCACCAAGGCACCGATGCGGCCCAGGCCGATGATGCCGATCTTTTTCTCGAAGAGTTCGATGCCCGTGTACTTGGAGCGCTTCCATTCGCCGTCCTTGAGGGCAGCGCTGGCCTGCGGGATGTGGCGTGCGAGGCTCAGGATGTGGCCGACGGTGAGCTCGGCGGCGGAGACGATGTTCGACGTCGGGGCATTGACCACCATGACGCCGGCCTGCGTGGCCGCCTTGATGTCAACGTTGTCGAGGCCGACCCCGGCGCGGGCGATGACCTTCAGGTTCTTCGCCGCTGCGATGGCTTCGGCGTCGACCTTCGTGGCGGACCGCACCAGAATGGCGTCAACGTCCGCAATGGCAGAGAGCAGCTGGGAGCGGTCGGCGCCGTCGGTCTGGCGGATTTCAAAGTCCGGGCCAAGGGCCTCGATGGTGGCGGGCGAAAGTTCCTCAGCGAGGAGTACTACGGGTTTTGACACGGCTGATCCTCTGCGTTGCAGTCCTGGGGGGTAAAACTAGTCTAGGCCGACGGAAAGGCCGGGCCCACATTGTGAAGTGTGAACCCGGCCATTTCCGTGCGGTGGGCTATGCGGAAAGCAAGGCCTAACGGGCTACGGAGCCCTCGGTGTAATCGTCGCTGGTCTTGATCCAGGAGAACAGCTTGCGGAGTTCGCGGCCGGTGGCCTCGATCGGGTGGTTCTCACCCTTCTTGCGCAGTTCGGCGAACTCGGGGGCGCCGGCGTCCTGGTCATCGATGAAGCGCTTGGCGAAAGTGCCGTCCTGGATGTCCTTGAGGACAGCCTTCATGTTTTCCTTCACCTCGGGGGTGATGACGCGCGGGCCGGAGACGTAGTCACCGTACTCTGCAGTGTCGGAAACGCTCCAGCGCTGCTTGGCGATGCCGCCTTCGACCATCAGGTCAACGATGAGCTTGAGCTCGTGCAGCACCTCGAAGTAGGCGACCTCGGGCTTGTAGCCGGCCTCGGTAAGGGTCTCGAAGCCGTACTGGATCAGCTGCGAAGCACCGCCGCAAAGGACAGCCTGCTCGCCGAAAAGGTCCGTCTCGGTCTCTTCGGTGAACGTCGTTTCAATGACACCTGCACGGGTGCCGCCGATTGCCTTGGCGTAGGACAGGGCGAGTTCCTTGGCCTTGCCGGAAGCGTTCTGCTCCACGGCGATCAGGTCGGGAACGCCGCGGCCGGCCTCGAACTCGCGGCGCACGATGTGGCCCGGGCCCTTGGGGGCAACGAGCGCGACGTCAACGTCGGCCGGCGGCTGGATGAAGCCGTAGCGGATGTTGAAGCCGTGGCCGAAGAACAGGGCGTCGCCTGCCTGCAGGTTGGGGGCGATGTCCTCGGCGTAGACGTGGCGCTGGACCTGGTCCGGCGTCAGGACCATGATGAGGTCGGCTTCGGCAACGGCGTCGGCGACGTTCAGGACGCGCAGGCCCTCGGCCTCGGCCTTGGCACGGGACTTGGAGCCTTCCTTCAGGCCGACGCGGACGTCAACGCCGGAGTCGCGCAGGCTAAGGGCGTGCGCGTGGCCCTGGGAGCCGTAACCGATGACGGCAACGGTCCGGCCCTGGATGATCGACAGGTCGGCGTCGTCGTCGTAGAACATTTCAGTCACTTGGGTGTCTCCTTTGAGTGGATTCTTTATAGATGGTTGTCTGTGGTGCGGTAATGCATGGGAGCTGCCGCAGGCTTCGGGCTGGGCGTAAGGCTATGCCTTACTCTCGGCCTTACGCGCTGCGTAGCGCCCTGTCACTCATGGAGCGGGATCCCCGTCCAACGGCCAAGGTGCCGGACTGCACAATTTCGCGGATGCCGAAGGGCTCCAGCACTGACAGCAGCGCCGTGAGCTTTTCGGGGTGGCCGGTGGCTTCAATGACTACGGAGTCTGTGGAGACGTCAACCACTGAAGCACGGAACAGGTCTGCAGCCTGGGTCACCTGCAGACGAGTTGCGGCATCCGCACGTACCTTGACCAGGATGTGGTCGCGTTGCACGGAAGATTCGGAGGTCAGTTCAACAATCTTGATCACGTTGATCAGCTTGTTCAACTGCTTGGTGACCTGTTCAATCAGGTCACCGTCGGCGTCGACGACGACGGTCATCCGGGACATGCCCGGTACTTCCGTCGGGCCGACGGCCAGGGAATTGATGTTGAAGGCACGGCGGGCGAAAAGGCTCGCGACGCGGGTCAGCACACCGGGCTTGTCTTCGACCAGAACGGACAGTGTATGGCGGCTCATGATCAGTCCTCCTCTTCCCATTCCGGGGTCATGTTGCGGGCAACCTGGATCTGGTCGTTGCTGACCCCGGCGGGCACCATCGGCCACACCATGGAGTTGGGGCTCACAACGAAGTCAATCACCACGGGGCGGTCATTGATTTCCAGGGCCTTCTGGATGGTGGCGTCGATGTCCTCGTCGCGGTCGCAGCGGAAGGACGCACAGCCGTAGGCCTCACCCAGCTTAACGAAGTCCGGGATGCGGACCGTGTCGTGGCCGGTGTTGAGGTCAGTGTTGGAGTAGCGGCCTTCGTAGAAGAGTGTCTGCCACTGCCGGACCATGCCCAGCGAGGAGTTGTTGATGACGGCAACCTTGATGGGGATCTTGTTAATGGCGCAGGTGGCCAGCTCCTGGTTGGTCATCTGGAAGCAGCCGTCGCCGTCAATGGCCCAGACCACACGGTCCGGCTCCCCCACCTTGGCACCCATGGCTGCGGGAACCGCATAGCCCATGGTGCCGGCACCGCCCGAGTTCAGCCAGGCGTGCGGGCGCTCGTACTTGATGAACTGCGCCGCCCACATCTGGTGCTGGCCCACGCCCGCGACGTAGACGCCTTCCGGGCCGGTCAGGGCGCCGATGCGCTCGATGACCCGCTGCGGGGCGCTGAGCCCGTCCTCGGGTTCAGTCCAGCCCAGCGGATACGTTTCCTTCAGGTTGTTAAGGAAAGCCCACCAGGTCGTGAGATCCGGGGTTCCGGCGCTGCCGAACTGGGTGCGGACGGCTTCCGTGAGCTCGGGGATGATTTCCTTCACGGAGCCCACAATCGGAACGTCGGCCGTGCGGTTCTTGGAGATCTCGGCAGGGTCGATGTCGGCGTGGATCACCTTCGCATTCGGCGCGAACGTCTTCAGGACCCCGGTAACACGGTCATCGAAACGGGCGCCGAGCGTGATCAGGAGGTCCGACTGCTGCAGGGCCGTCACCGCGGACACAGTACCGTGCATGCCGGGCATGCCCACGTGTTGCGGGTGCGAGTCGGGGAAGACGCCCCGGGCCATGAGAGTGGTAACCACAGGGGCGCCGGTCAGCTCGGCCAACTCGCGCAGCTCGGCGGAGGCGTGGGCTTTGACCACGCCGCCGCCCACGTACAGCACGGGTTTGCTGGCAGCACTAATCAGCTTTGCCGCCTCGCGGACCTGCTTGTTGTGGCCGCGGACCACCGGCCGGTAGCCGGGAAGATCGATTTTCGGCGGCCAGGAGAACGTCATCTGGCCCTGCTGCGCATCCTTGGCGACGTCAACAAGGACAGGTCCCGGACGCCCCGTGGAGGCGAGGTGAAAGGCCTCGGCCATCACGTGAGGGATGTCATTGGGGTCCGTCACCAGGAACGAGTGCTTGGTGATCGGCATGGTGATGCCGACAATGTCCGCTTCCTGGAAGGCATCGGTGCCGATGACTCCGCTGGACACTTGGCCCGTGATGGCCACGAGCGGAACGGAGTCCATGTGCGCATCCATGATGGCGGTGACGAGGTTGGTGGCACCGGGGCCCGAGGTGGCGATGCAGACGCCCACCCGCCCGGTGACCATGGCATAGCCTTGCGCGGCGTGGCCGGCTCCCTGTTCGTGACGGACCAGAACGTGGTTCATTTTGGAGGCCATCAGAGGGTCATAGGTGGGCAGGATCGCGCCACCGGGCAAACCGAAAATATCGTCGACGCCGAGTTCTTCGAGCGAACGGACAATAGCTTGCGAGCCGGTCATCACCGTTGGGGGTACAACGTTGTTCGGCCCAAGGACAGGAGAGGCGGCTGCAGCAGTGTCGACTCCGGACTCGGCCGGACGGTCGACGCGTTCCGAAGCCTTGGCGGCTCCAGCGGACTTTGTAGCCATCAGCGAGGGGCTGATCGGCGATCCTTTGCTCATCGGACTCTTCCTTATTGGATCTTGGATTGGGCGGTGCTACATGAAAGCTCAAGCAGCTGCCACGCTGGAAAATAAAAAAACCCCTCAGCCTGGCGGCTTTTCGAGGGGTTGCGCGTGACAGTTCGTTACCAGTCGGGCTATAGAGCCACGCGCTTGGTAAGTACGACAGTGCCCACGGTGGCGCCGACGGTAACGAGTGCGATCATGCGTTCAGTTTTCCCTCTGGTGGGATGCGTGTCAACGGAGCGGCACGCGATCTCACCATGTGGACATCACTGTCCACTTCTTGATCCTTCCCTAAGGGATCAAACCGCTCCCGCCCGTGTAGGCGGCAGGGCTAAATAGGGGTAATGCCGAGGGGCCCCTTGCGGGAGGCGCTCAGCGCCTCCCGCAAGGGGAAGGCATCACCCGCAGTATGCGCCGGTGGAGGCGCTGTGCACCAGCTTGGCGTACTTGGCCAGGACACCCTTGGTGAACTTGGCCGGGAGCGGTTCCCAGCCTTCCTTGCGGGAGGCCAGCTCGGCGTCGTCGACCAACAGGTCGAAGGTGCGGGCGGCGATGTCCACCCGGATGCGGTCGCCGTCCTTGACGAAGGCGATCGGACCGCCGTCGACCGCTTCCGGCGCAACGTGGCCGATGCACAGGCCCGTGGTGCCGCCGGAGAAGCGGCCGTCCGTCAGGAGCAGGACATCCTTGCCGAGGCCCGCGCCCTTGATGGCGCCGGTGATGGCCAGCATCTCGCGCATTCCCGGGCCGCCCTTGGGTCCTTCGTAGCGGATCACCACGACGTCGCCCTTCTGGATCCGGCCGTTGTCCAGCGCGTCCAGGGCGCCCTGCTCGCGTTCGAAGACGCGGGCCGTGCCCTCGAAAACGTCGGCGTCGAAGCCTGCGCTCTTAACCACCGCGCCCTCGGGGGCCATGGAACCGTGCAGGATGGTGATGCCGCCGGTCTTGTGGATCGGGTTGTCCAGGGCGCGCAGGATCTTGCCGTCCAGGTCCGGCGGATTGATGGCCGCCAGGTTTTCGGCGACGGTCTTGCCCGTCACGGTGAGGCAGTCACCGTG
Organism: Arthrobacter sp. ISL-28; assembly: GCF_018613875.1. Lineage (GTDB taxonomy): Bacteria > Actinomycetota > Actinomycetes > Actinomycetales > Micrococcaceae > Arthrobacter. The sequence continues at coordinate 103,391 of NZ_JAGGPJ010000012.1, forward strand.
CAGCAGGCCGGCGTCGAGCAGCGCGCGCATGATGACCGGCACGCCGCCGATTTTGTCGACGTCGGTCATGACGTAGCGGCCGAACGGCTTGAGGTCACCCAGGTGCGGGATCTTGTCTCCGATGCGGTTGAAGTCATCAAGGCTCAGTTCGACTTCGGCTTCACGGGCGATCGCCAGCAGGTGCAGGACAGCGTTGGTGGAGCCGCCGAACGCCATGGTGACGGCGATCGCGTTCTCGAAGGCCTTCTTTGTCATGATGTCCCGTGCCGTGATGCCGAGGCGGAGCAGGTTCACCACCGCTTCGCCGGACTTGCGGGCAAATTCATCACGACGGCGGTCTGCCGAGGGCGGCGCCGCCGAGCCGGGCAGGGACATGCCCAGGGCTTCGCCGATACAGGCCATCGTGTTGGCTGTGTACATGCCGCCGCAGGCGCCTTCACCCGGGCAGATGGCCTTCTCGATGCGGTCCAGGTCCTCGCGGCTCATCTTCCCGGCAGCGCACGCACCGACAGCCTCGAAGGCGTCGATCAGCGTGACCTCCTTTTCGGAGCCGTCCTCCAGCTTGACCCAGCCCGGCATGATGGAACCGGCGTAAAGGAACACGCTGGCCAGGTCCAGACGCGCCGCGGCCATCAGCATGCCCGGCAGCGACTTGTCACAGCCCGCAAGCAGCACTGAACCGTCGATCCGCTCGGCCTGCATCACCGTTTCCACCGAGTCAGCAATTACCTCACGGGAAACCAGCGAGAAGTGCATGCCCTCGTGGCCCATGGAGATGCCGTCGGAAACGGAGATCGTGCCGAACTGCATCGGGAACCCGCCGCCCGCGTGGACGCCCTCTTTGGCGCCCTGGGCCAGCCGGTTCAGGGAGAGGTTGCACGGAGTGATTTCATTCCATGAGCTCGCAACGCCGATCTGCGGCTTGGCGAAGTCATCATCGCCCATTCCCACGGCCCGGAACATCCCACGTGCCGGAGCCGCATGAATGCCGTCGGTGACAACCCGGCTCCGGGGTTTGATGTCAGGTTTGTTGTCGGTTTCGATCAGGGTGTCCTCACTCATGGGTCAAAGTCTATGACTCCCATCGACGGGCCAACGACCCGGCCGGGCCCTTTAAGCGCAATTCCGGGAATATTTCGATCAAATGCTGGACTCTTGTCTCGAATAGTGGAACCGGTAGGCGCTGGGAAAACTTCACGGGCGTGTGCCAGGTGACGCCCGCCGCAGCTGATCCGTCAATTGCTGCGCTTCAGTCGTGAGCATGTCCAACACGTGCCGGATGGTGGTCCGGGCCGCCACATCCGGCCGGGCAAGGGCCACGATGCTCCTCCGCGCCGTGACTCCGGTGAGCGGGCGGAGGACGAATCCCCTCCCCTGGTTCCTCAGTGAGGTGTATCGGGGCAGCAGGGACAGACCGTGACCCGCGCTGACCAGTGCCTCGAGCACCCGCAGGTCAGCGAACAACTGGGCACGTACTGCCGTGGCGCCCGCCTGCGCCTCGATTTGCCGGAGCACGGTGTCGAACGGAAAGCCTTCCGGGACTCCCATCCAGGGAAACCCCACCACGTCCTGAGCAGTCAGACTGGACTTCGAGGCCAGCACGTGGCTTGCAGGGATGGCGACGTCCAGCGGTTCATCCAGGAGCGGAACCACGACCAGGCCCCGCCGTTCAAAGACTTCCGGTCCGTCCACGCTGTGGGCCAGAACAATATCGTAGTCGGCCGCCAGACCGGCGAACCCGGCCACCCCCGGATCCTCCAGGTGCGCTTCGAAGCGCAGCCCGTCGATCCCCTTCACCCTGTGCAGGAGCCCTGGCAGCAGCATTTCCGCGGCACTGGGGAAGAACGCCGCCTTCACCTGGGTCTGCCATCCCCTGCGGTAGGTATCCACGGTCGCCTCTGCCCTGGCCATCGCGACGGCCACCTCGGCTGCGGCCAAGGCCATGGCAGAGCCGGCCTCCGTAAGCCGCACGCCACGGCCGGACTTCTCCACCAGTGCGACCCCCAGCTCATCCTGAAGTGTTTTGAGCTGCTGTGAAACTGCAGACGGCGTCACACCCAGCGCGTCGGCCGCGGCTCCCACGGAGCCGCGGTCCGCCAGTTCCCTGAGGATGCGTAGACGCTTGAAATCCATTAAGCGAGGCTACGTGATGGCCGGGGTACTGCTGAACCCCCCTACCGCTCCGCAGGCCAGGGGCAGGCCGGCCAAGGAGCACAGACGGGCATTGACAAAACCTAGACAGCCGTATTGACAGCGACGTACCGTCAAGCAACGGCAACCTCGCCTTACGGACAGAAGGGCTTTGCTATGGAGTGGATTATCTGGGTCATCGTCATCGTGTTGATCATTGCCGTCGTCTGGTGGCTTCTGAACCGCAATTCGAGCACCACCGCGGGAACCCGCGACGCGGCCGGGACGGACCAGGTAACTCCCTCGCCTTCCCAGGCCAGCACGGCCAGGCCCCGCGCCGAAGCAGCGGGTAAGCAGACGGCCGGTGCCGGGGTAGCGGAACCGGGCATCCAGGCGGCCGGGGGTGCCGCTATCGCAGCCGCGGCAGGGACAGCGGGAACGGGCGGCGCAACACGCGTCGAAGAACCTGGCCAGACGGACACATCCTGGCCAGAGGGCACAGCACCTGCCCGTCAGGACTCCTCCCCCACAGCGTCCCGGCCCAACCCGGAGGATGTGGAACCGGACATCGAATCCTGGGACGCCGCCACTCCCCGCACCGCTGCAGGAACGCCCGCGCCGTCGGGGGGCGACGTGGATGACTGGGACGACGACGAGGATAAAGCCGAATGGGAGACGCAATGGTCAGAAGCAGGTCCCGGAACCGGACCTGGAACCCGGACAGGCACGGCCGAGCCCCGGCCGGCCGCGGAGTCCGCGTCAGCTGCGCCTGCCGCACCCGTCCATCACCCTGAATACACCGAGCCCCACGCCCCCACCCTCCCCGGGGCGGAGTCGGCGGCCGCCGATGCTTTGGACGCGGAGGCAGAGACACAGCAGCGGATGGAGTCGTCGGCAGTCACCGAGGCGGCCGCGAGCCATGGTGCCGAGCCTGCCGGCCATGAGGCTGGCCCTGCTGCGGCGCCAATGGGTGACACTCCGGCTGGCGAGGACGCTACCGGCCAGCCCTATGGCGAGGGGTCGGCTGCGGCCGCAGCCGACGGCAGCGGCCCCGAAGGCTACACGGTCAAGGCTGATGCCGGCTCGATGACCTACTACGAAGAGGACAGCGCCGGCTATGACGAGGCCCGCGCGGAAGTGTGGTTCCTCTCCCCCGCACATGCCGAAGCAGCCGGTTTCCGTGCTCCCCGCCGGATGCGGCGCTGACAGGGCCGCCCACGGCGGACCGCTGACAGAGCGGCCCACGACGGACCGCTACGGGCACTGGCAACCACGGCCGGGCAGGACCATGATCACGGACAGGACGCGCAGCACCAGGGCCGGTACTTCGCTGGCTTGCCCCGACAGGCCAACGCAGGCTGGAGCGGGCGCGGCGGCCATGGCCGTGGTGCTCGCGCTTGCGGGCTGCACCGGACCCGGCCCCGGGCCTACGGGCGGGAATAGCCCATCGCCTACCGCCACAACTGGCGCAGGCAGCACAGCCCCCGCGTCTCCCGGAACTCCCGGGACGCCGACGGCGAGTCCCGGGTCAGTCACTGCAACCACCCCCGGGCAGCCCCGGGTCCGCACCACAATAGAGGGCCTGCAGTTGCCCTGGTCCACGGTCTTCTTGCCGGACGGGACCGCGGTGATATCCGAGCGTGATTCTGCGCTCCTGAAGTCCGTGCAGAATGGCAGGATCAGCACCGTCGGCGAGGTGCCTGGCGTGGTTCCCGGCGGTGAGGGCGGGCTCATGGGTCTTGCCCTGTCCCCCGACTACGCCTCCGACAAGTTGCTGTATGTCTACTTCACTGCAGCCGAGGACAACCGGATTGCCCGGGTGCGCATCGAGAGTGCCGGAACAGGCGGCGGACTCCAACTGGGCGCCCCGCAGATCATTTTCTCCGGCATTTCCAAGGCTTCCACACATAACGGCGGCAGGATCCGTTTTGGCCCTGACGGCTATCTCTATGTGGGGACCGGCGATTCGCAGCGCCGCGAACAGCCCCAGGACCGGAACGCCCTGGGCGGGAAGATCCTTCGACTGACAAAGGACGGGAAGCCGGCACCGGGAAATCCGTTCCCAAACAATCCCGTCTACAGCCTGGGGCACCGGAACGTCCAAGGCCTCGCCTGGGACAGCGAAGGCCGGCTCTGGGTCAGCGAGTTCGGCCCAGAGGTCAACGACGAACTCAACCTGATCCAAGCCGGCGGAAACTACGGCTGGCCCGAGGTCACCGGCGCACCCGGGCGCCGGGAGTTCATCGATGCCAAAGTCGTCTGGCCCTCCACAGCCGAGTCATCCCCCAGCGGCTTGGAGATCGTCGGCAATACGGCCTTCCTGGGCGCCCTCCGCGGCCAGCGAATCTGGAGCGTTCCGCTTGAGGGCGAAAATGCCGGCACCCCTGTGGCCCATTTCACACGTCAATACGGCCGTATCCGGAGCGTTTCGTTGGCCCCGAACGGGGAACTGTGGGCCCTGACCAACAACAACAACCCTGATTCCGTGCTGATTTTGAGCCTATCCGGCTAGTCGCGCGGGACCGTGCGGGCTCGATTTCACACGCGCCAAAAGTTCGTGTAGAGTTACATGTCGTTGCGGAGGTCAACGAGGGAAACAAAAGCCCACGGTTGAACGAAACAGCAGCTGCACCTCTAGCTCAATTGGCAGAGCAATTGACTCTTAATCAATGGGTTCCGGGTTCAAGTCCCGGGGGGTGCACAGATGAGGAACCCCGTCTTTATCGGCCACAAGCCATAAAGGCGGGGTTTCGTTTTGCCCGAAAACAGCCGGCCTGAGTTGGCCTTCAACCCGTGCGTCCGGGTCTGACGGAAGACGAAATCGCCGAGACTCTCGAGGCAGCCATTCCCACGCCGGGTCGTACACGAATAGGTCTCCGACCTGGCAGTCCAGTGCTTCACAAATTGCTGCCAGGGTGGAGAACCGGATCGCTGGTGTTGACTCGCAGCGCCTAGATGTACTGCCCGGACACGTTGATTGATCAGGCCGACTGGGTGGCGTTCCTTGAGCGGGTGCGGTGGCGTCGGACGGCGTCACGGCTGGCGCATCGTGGTGAGCAGTAGCGCTGAGTGCCGTTGCGCGAGATGTCCACGATCACGTTCAGGCATGGATTCGAGGCGCAGCGCCCGAGGCGGTTGATGCCACGCGTGGTCAGGTGGAGTGCTGTCCCGACGGCGAACACCGAGTGGAGGACCAGGGGCAGGTCGTCGTCGGTGTCGCGGTAATGCAGGTGCCATCCCTCGCGGTTGTGGTCGGTCAGGCGTGGGTAGGCCGAGACAGCCGCCATCTGCTGGTTCAGCAGGTCGGCGCGTTCATCAGCGCTGTCGGCGTCCACAACGGTCAACCATTGGTCGAGGACGTCTCTGCAGCGGGCGTGGTCGCCGGGCCGCTCGGGGAAGGGCATCGTCATGCCGTGCTCACGAGTGCGGGCAACGATGCCTGCGCGGTCCGAGGGCCAGTCGTTCGCCAACGATTGCGCGAGGAGTACCGCGTACTCACCGTAAGGGTTGAGATGCATAAGGCCATTACATCAGAGTGAAGCCATGATGACTCCCTTGATGATGTTTCCGGTATCCGCGCAGGCGGCCCTCGGGATGGTGGCCACTGCTCTGGCGATGGTGCTCACCCCCGGACCCAACATGATGTACCTCGCCTCACGCAGCATCGGACAGGGCCGACGCGCGGGGCTGGTGTCGTTGGCCGGAACCGGCGTGGGCTTCGCGATCTACATGCTGATGGCCAACCTCGGCCTGGCCATCGTGTTCGTAGCTGTCCCGTGGGTGTTCATCGGGTTCAAGGCAGCTGGCGTCGCCTACTTGGCCTGGTTGTCGTGGCAGGCGCTCCGCCGAGGCGGCGCCGGCGTCTTCGAGGTCCGCGACCTGCCCCCAGACAGCGACTGGCGACTGTTCCGGATGGGGCTGGTCACCAACCTGCTCAACCCCAAGGCCGCGATCATGTACCTGACGCTAATCCCCCAGTTCATCAACCCGAACCGGGGGCATCAACTCACACAGGGCGTGGCCCTCGGCCTGCTGCAGATCGGCGTCAGCATCACCATCAACGCGCTCATCGTGATGGGTGCCGGGTCGATCGCCGCTTTCCTCGCTCGCCGCCCCGCCTGGACGATCTGGCAGCGGCGCATCACCGGCACACTGCTCGGCGCTGTCACGATCATGCTTGCTCGGGAAGTTCCTGCCCGAGCCCACATCTGAGCTGCCATGTCGCACCAAAACGCCGCACTCACGCCCCGCCATCGCCTCAAGGTCGCCCAGCTCGTCGGCGAAGAAAGCTGGCCGATCAGCGAAGTCGCTGCCCCGCTTCCAAGTCTCCTGGCCCACGGTCAAACGTTGGGTCGACCGGTACCTCGCTGGCGAGCCTATGCACGACCGCTCGTCACGCCCGAAGACCTCGCCGAACAAGACGAACAAACCGGTGACGAGGCGCTGCGTGAGCCTACGCATGCGGCTGAGGGAAGGGCCGGTCCAGCTCGCCGCGCGGCTCGGGATCGCCCCATCAACGGTCCACCGCATACTGCGATTGGCGCACCTGAACCGGCTGTCCTACGTCGACCGCGCGTACCGGCGAACCAATCCGCCGGTACGAGCACGACCACCCCGGCTCGCTCGTGCACGTCGACGTGAAGAAGCTCGGGAACATCCCCGACGGCGGCGGCTGGCGGTATGTCGGCCGCCGCCAAGGCGAGAAGAACCGCTCAGCCACCCCGGACAAGCCGAAGAGCAAGTGGAACAACCCCAAGCTCGGCTACGCGTTCGTGCACACGGTCATCGACGACCACTCCCGCGTCGCCTACACCGAGGTCCACGATGACGAGACAGCAGTAACCGCCGTCGGCGTCCTACACCGGGCCGTCGGGTGGTTCGCCGAGCGTGGGGTCACCATCGAGCGGGTCCTATCCGACAACGGCGGCGCGTATCGGTCTTACCTGTGGCGCGACACGTGCGAGGCCCTGTCGATCCGCCCGAAGTTCACCCGCCCATACCGACCACAGACGAACGGGAAGGTGGAGCGCTTCCACCGCACGATGGCCGACGGGTGGGCCTACGCCCGCTGCTACGCCAGCGAGCAAGAACGCCGCGACGCGCTCCCCAGCTGGCTCCATCAGTACAACCAGCATCGGCCCCACACGGCCTGCGGGAACCAGCCGCCCTTCTCACGATTGATCAACGTCCCCGAGCAGTACACCTAGATAGTCCGCGTTGCCAGGGCCAGGTTCTCCTTGAGCTCGGCAGCGTTCTGGCGGATGACGTAGGCCGGGCGGTCACGCTCGGCACGCCAACTCTCGGACAATGGGCCGATGTTGACGGTGTCGAAGCCGAACTCGTCATACAGCTCGGTCACCAAATCGCTGGCTTCGAGGTAGTCGCTGGCGGTGGCGAGTGCCCGGCGGTTTTCAGTGCCGGCGGGAGTGCCGTCGCTGGTAATTTCCTGGGCCATGATGTGGTTGAAGCCCTTGGCGACCTTGGCAGCGGGCAGGAGTTTCTGCAGCAGCCCTGACGTGGTTTCTTCACCGCTGTCGAGGGCCGGGAAATGGCCGTCGCGTTCCCAGTAGTAGTTGTTGGTGTCGATCACGATCTTGCCTGCCAGAGACTCCACGGGAATGTCGCCGATGCTCTTGAGGGGAACGGTGACGACGGCGAACTCACCTGCCGCGGCCGCCTCGGCCGGCGTCGCGGACCGTGCCCGGGGTCCCAACTCCGCAACGAGGCCCGCTAACGTTTCCGGGCCCCTCGAATTGCTGATCACTACCTCATAGCCCAGCTCCAGCGCCTTGCGGGCAATCTGGCTTCCAATGTGTCCTGCACCGATGATTCCGATTGTCGTCATGTCCGGGCAACAGGAACCCAGCCAGAGTTATTTCGGACGTTACGTAATACTGCCGGAGGGTTTGGGTTAGCGTGGGTCCCATGACCTTTGCGAATGTGGGGAACCTGGGGACGAAACCCGGCCAGCGTGACGCCGTAGTGGCCATCCTGCTCCGGCCCATGCCCGTGTTGCGGGATGCCGGGTGTCTGCTCTATGAAGTAGGCATCAACGATGACCAGCCGGACAACGTGTATGTCTGCGAGCTCTGGGAATCCCCTGAGGCTCACCAGGCCTCGCTGCAGTTGCCCGGTGTCCAGGGCGCCATCCAGGAGGCAATGCCTCTTCTGTCCGGCGAGATGGGCGGCAGTCAGTTCACGGTTCTTGGCTCTCCGATTGCCGGCCCCCGAGCCCGACACAGCCGGGACGTCGACGAGGTCCTGTTCCGATCCGGCGGTGAGTAGTGACAGTCGGGGCCAGCAGCGCTTTCAGGTTGGCTCGGGCCGTGTCCTTGCCCGCTGGCACGCCCGGGCTGTCATATCTTCTTGGTATGGCTGAGGAACGCCCCGGGGAACTGACCGGGCAGATATCGATCAATGAACTGCTGATCGCCATGGGTGAAGCGCCCGTGGTCAGCATGGTTGACCTGACGGTACCCGACAACGCCTCATCCCTCACGGATGGTCCGCCCACGCTGCCCGGACTCTGACCCCGCCAAGAAAGTTCGCTACTGCCGGTCGCAAGTGCGGTCTCCCGCAGAAAGCCGCGCCTAATCGGCGAATAAAGCTGTTTTGCTACTTCGCCCGGGCCTCGACGGCGAGGCCTGAATCTGCGCCAGCCACAATGGCAGTCGTCGCAGGCGATGCGAACCGGGTAGCGAGCTCCCGCACCACGGCTTGGAGCTCTTGGCGAAGGATGTCCGGATCGATGGATGCGGCGGCAAGGACCGCACGCTCCATGTCGGCAGCGGCAGTTACAGCCTCAGTCCCCCGCTCGGTGAGCGAAACAACATGGCTTCGGCGGTCCGAGGTGCTGCGCTGGCGGACGATATGGCCGTGGGCCTCAAGGCGGCTGAGCGTCTTGCCCATCGTCTGGGCCTGAACACGGACCAGTTGGGCGAGCTGTGCCTGGGTCATGGGCCCGTTGTTGTACAGAACCTCGATGGCGATGACGCCGGCATGGGTCAGCCCGATGGCACCCAGCTTTTCATTCCAGGAGTGTTCAACGAGACGTGCCGCCGTGGACAAGAGGCGCCCAGTGGGCCAGCGATCCATATCAGGCATACCACCAAGTATAGCCAAGATGGATTCGTCCCTGCGCAGCAGCCTTACTAAACTGGAATGTCCCGCATGGAAACAAGGAGAATACTTTGGTTGAAAGACTTATCCCGGGCGATGCCGCGCCGGAATTCACGTTAAAGAATTCCGAAGGAGCGGATGTCAGCCTCAGCGACTTCCGCGGCCGCAGCACCATTGTCTACTTCTATCCTGCAGCGGCCACTCCCGGCTGCACGAAGCAGGCCTGTGACTTCCGGGACAGCCTCGCGTCCTTGCAGGCTTCCGGCTACGAAGTACTCGGAATCTCGCCTGACCCCGTCAGCAAGCTGGCAAAGTTTGCGGCTGCCCAAGGGCTGACCTTTCCTCTGTTGTCCGATGACAGCCATGCCGTCGCCGAGGCCTACGCCGCATGGGGTGAGAAGAAAAACTACGGGCGGACCTACGAGGGCCTGATCCGTTCAACCGTCGTCGTGGATCCTGACGGCAAGGTGTCGCTCGCCCAGTACAACGTCCGGGCCACTGGCCACGTCGCGAAACTGCGCCGGGACCTGAATCTCACGGAAACCGGCAGCCGATCGGACACGCTCCCGGCAGGAGGCACAGCTGACTGAGGGCCCGGCCCGCTGAAGGTACAATGGAGGCTGGCAATCGCCGTCGTACGTTTTCTCTTGCAGAAGGCGGAAGGCGGAGCCGCGCGCGAGTGGTGAAATTGGCAGACACGCAGGATTTAGGTTCCTGTGCCTTCGGGCGTGGGGGTTCAAGTCCCCCCTTGCGCACAAAGGATCAGCCAGGCTGAAACCCAGGGAGTCCCGGACCAGACGGTCCGGGACTCCTTGGTTTAAGCGCGTACTTCACCGCCGGTTCGCCGCCTGTCGGAGGCCACAAAGAGGGGGCCAAAAAAGTTTCTCCCGGTTCACCCATCCATTGCCGCCCACCGGCCGAATACCCAGTACGCACCAACCAAGGTTCGGTGCCCACAGTCGAAAAAAGGGCCAGATGCGGGGACGACGTTCGTCCCACGGGCAATGATCGGCACAACCAAGGAGAATCAAATGCAGTCCTTCAAGCGCACCACTTTCACCGTCGCAGGCGTTGCAGTTGCAGCCCTGCTCAGCCTCACTGCTTGCGGCGGTTCGGCGACGACCGGCTCCAACCCTTCGTCGGCAGCGGCGGAACCCTCCGCCTCCAGCATGGCGCCCTCGCCGTCGGAAACGTCGGCAGCGGCAATGGATCCGGCAGCCAACCTCGCCGGCCCCGGCTGCTCCGCTTACGCTGAGCAGGTCCCCAGCGGTGCAGGATCCGTCTCGGGCATGGCCCTTGACCCCGTCGCCGTCGCCGCCTCGAACAACCCGCTCCTGAAGACGCTCACCGCCGCTGTTTCCGGCAAGCTCAACCCGAAGGTTGATCTGGTGGATACCCTCAACGGCAGCGAGTTCACCGTTTTCGCCCCCGTGGATGACGCCTTTGCAAAGATTGATGCCGCCACGATCGAGATGCTCAAGAAGGACGACGCCCTGCTGAGCAAGATCCTCACCTACCACGTAATTCCCGGGCAGGTCGCGCCGGACAAGATTGGCGGCACCCACAAGACCGTCCAGGGCGGATCGGTGACCGTGACCGGCAGCAAGGATGCGCTTAAGGTCAACGGCGCCAATGTGATCTGCGGCGGCGTTCAAACCGCAAACGCCACGGTTTATCTGGTGGACTCGGTGCTGATGCCCAAGTAATCCCTGCTGAAACTCGGCTGGCGGACATCTGGGATTCCGCAGGCATGGGGAAGCTGTGGCCCGCACCCTGAGGCGCGGGCCACAGCTTTGGCGCGTCCGGGACGCTCGCCCCGGTCAATTAGACTGGAAGCCGGGGCCAGCAGACCGCAGCCGCCCACGTGCAGCCCAGCAGCCCAGAGGTGATAAATCCAGTGCCCAGCAGAATGACGCGACGCACGGCCATCAAGACCGGTGCCGTTCTCCTGGGCTTGACGCTCACCTCCTGCACCGGCGAAGCCGCCCCGTCGCCGTCTTCTCCGGAGCCGGCCTCCGCCACACCGGCGTCCTCCACGGCCCCCACCGCCACATTCACTTTCGGCACAGCCGCACAGCCCCTCGGCCTTGACCCCGCGCTGGCGAACGATGCCGAATCACAGCGTGTCACCCGCCAGATCCTCGAAGGGCTGGTGGGCGTCAACGAGACGACGGGCGAACCGACTCCGCTGCTTGCCACCGAGTGGACAGCATCCCCGGATGGCCGCTCCTATACCTTCAGCCTCCGCCCGGGCGTGAAGTTTCACGATGGTTCGCCGTTCAACGCACAGGCCGTCTGCACCAACTTCGAGCGCTGGTTCCACTTCCCTCAGGCCCTCCGCCAGCAGGCGCCGGGCAGCACATTCAAGGGCGTCTTCAAGGAACACTCGGATGAAGCCGGCCTCTCCGTCTTCAAAGCCTGTACCGCGCTGTCGCCGTTGCTGGTGAGGATCGATCTGACCGAACGGTTCACCGGCTTCCTGCAGGCCCTTACCCTGCCCGCGTTCGCCATCTCCTCCCCCAAGGCGCTCGCCGCCGGACGGGCCGATGTCCTCAGCGAGAACCGCGGCAGCCAGTCACTGTCGGCCTACGCTACGCATCCCGTCGGCACCGGGCCGTACCGTTTCTCCGCGTGGGACAGCACCAGCGTCACCCTGGTGAGCAACAGAAACTACTGGGGTGACCGCGGGCAGATCGGCACCATCCATTTCGTCGCCTACGACCACCCGCAGACGCGGCTTCAGGCACTGCTGGACGGCAAGATCGACGGCTACGATGCAGTGACGGTGGGGAATTTCGACCAGCTCGTGAAGCGCGGAAAGCAGATCATCCAGCGCGACCCCTTCTCGGTGATGTACCTGGGCATGAACCAGGAAGTGCCGGTGCTGGAGGACCTCAAAGTCCGGCAGGCCATCGAGCTGGCCATCGACAAGGACACGCTGATCCGGCGGTTCTTCATCGACAACACGGCGCAGGCTTCCCAGTTTGTGCCCCCGAAGCTCAGCGGGTTCAACAACAACGCGCCGGCCCTCGGATATGACCCGTCCAAGGCAATGGAACTGCTGGCTGAGGCAGGCTACAAGGGCCAGCCGCTCAAGTTCTACTACCCCATGAACGTTGACCGTCCCTACCTCCCTACGCCGGAAAAGGTCTACGCCGAGATCAGCCGGCAGCTCACGGCCGTGGGCCTGAACATCAAGCCGGTTCCCGTCGACTGGGCGGACGGGTACCTGCAGAAGGTGCAGTCCCCCGGAGACCACGCGCTCCACCTGCTGGGCTGGAACGGCTCCTACTCAGATGCGGACAACTTCCTTGCCCCGCTGTTCGGGGAGAAAAACGGCGAATTCGGATACCAGGATCCGCAGGTCTTCTCCAAGATCGACCGCGCCCGTGGCCTGCCCGACGGCAAGGAGCGGACCGAGCAATACCAGACCATCAACGCCCAGATCGCACAGACCGTGCCGGCAGTCCCCATAGCGTTCCCCATTTCGGCCCTGGCGCTCTCGGACCGAGTCATCAGCTACCCCGCCTCGCCGGTCTTAAATGAAGTTTTCACCAAGGTCCAACTGAGGCCTTGACGGACGGGGCCAATTTCAGTTAGTAGACGGTGCGGGATATTCTGTGACAGCCAGAGCCGCTGCTATCGGAGACTGATTGTGACCTTCATTTCCAAGACCCAACATGCCGACGTCGTCCTGATTGGCGGAGGCATCATGAGCGCCACGCTGGGTGCGTTCATCAAGCAGCTTGAACCCAACTGGACCATCTCCCTGTTCGAGCGCCTCGACGAAGCAGGCCTCGAAAGCTCGGGACCCTGGAACAATGCCGGCACCGGACATGCCGCCCTGTGTGAACTTAACTACTCGCCCGCAGCCAAAGACGGCTCGGTCAACCCCGCCAAGGCACTGCACATCAATGAGCAGTTCCAGCTGTCCCGCCAGTTCTGGTCCCACCTCGTGACCAACTCCCTGATCGGGTCCCCCAAGGGCTTCATCAACACTGTCCCGCACATGAGCTTCGTGATCGGTGAGGACAACTCCGCCTTCCTTAAGACCCGGTATGACGCGCTCAAGCAGCACCCGCTGTTTCGCAGCATGGAGTACTCCGAAGACTACGACCAGATCGGCAAGTGGGCTCCGCTCATCGTCAAGGGCCGCGACCGCAAGCAGCGCATCGCCGCTACCCGCGCGGCGGAGGGAACCGACGTCGATTTCGGAGCCCTGACGCGTGAGCTGACCGGTTACCTGGCCAACAACGGCGTTGAGATCAACTACGGCCACGACGTCACCGACGTCAGGAAGGCGTCCGACGGCGGCTGGGACCTTTCGCTCAAGTACCCCGCTTCCGGTGAGCGCGGCAGCATCCACGCCAAATTCGTGTTCGTCGGAGCCGGCGGCGGGGCACTCCACCTGCTGCAGGCGTCCGGCATTCCCGAAAGCAAGGGCTACGGCGGGTTTCCGGTGTCCGGCCAGTTCTTCCGCTGCACGGACCAGTCTCTGGCCTCCCAGCACAATGCGAAGGTCTACGGCCAGGCCTCCGTCGGCGCCCCGCCCATGTCCGTTCCGCACCTGGACACCCGCTATGTGGGCGGCAAGCGCTCACTCCTGTTCGGCCCGTACGCCGGATTCTCCACAAACTTCCTGAAGAACAGCACCTGGCTCGACCTGCCGCTGTCCATCCGGCCCAGCAACATCATCCCGATGCTCGCCGTGGCCAAGGACAACATGGACCTCACGGCGTACCTGATCAGGGAAGTGGCCAAGCGCCACGGCGACAAGGTTGAGGCCCTCCGCGAGTACTACCCCGAAGCCCAGGACGGCGACTGGGAACTTATTACCGCCGGCCAGCGTGTGCAGATCATCAAGAAGGATCCGAAGAAGGGCGGTGTCCTCCAGTTCGGCACCGAGGTGATCGCCGCCCGCGACGGCTCCATCGGCGCCCTGCTCGGCGCCTCGCCGGGCGCATCCACCGCGGTGCCCATCATGATCGAACTCCTGCAGAAGTCCTTCCCGAAGAACTTCAAGGGCTGGCAGTCCAAGCTCAAGGAGATGATGCCGGGCTACGGCGTCAAGCTCAACGACAACCCCGAACTGGCCGCGGAGCTCGAAAAGGCCACGGCCAAGGCCCTCCAGCTGGACGTGGCACCCGCAGTCAATCGCTAAAACCCTGGCTGGGTTGCGGCAGAGTCCACCACCGACAACACCCCGTCAACCCCTCCAGGAGATCAAGCGATGTTCCGGCTGGCCAGCCTTTCCCTCGGGAACCGCGCGCTGATCGCGCTGATCACCATCTTCGCCTCGGTGTTCGGCGTGATCACCATGTCCTCGCTCAAGCAGGAACTCATCCCGTCCATCGAGTTCCCGCGAATCACGGTGATCACGTCCATGCCCGGGGCGTCCCCGGAGGTCGTGGATAAGCAGGTCAGCCGGCCGCTCGAAACTGCGCTGAACGGCGTCGAGGGCCTGGAATCGACGTCCTCGACCTCCCGCAACGGCGTCTCGCAGATCAGCATGACGTTAACGTACGGGTCCGACCTGGACCGTGCCCGGAACCAGATCGACCGCGCCATTTCCAACGCCAGGCAGGCCCTCCCCGAGGACGTGCAGCCACGGGCCATTGCCGGCAGCATCAGTGATTTCCCCATCGTTTTCCTGGCGGTCTCCTCCGACAAGCCGCTCAGCGAGCTGAACACCGACCTCCAGCGGCTGACGGTCCCGAGACTGCAGAAGCTCGACGGCGTTCGGGGCGCCGACGTGACGGGCGGCGCCAGCCGTCACATTCTCATTCTGCCGAAGCCGGCCAGCATGGCGTCGAGCGGGGCGACGATCCAGTCGATCCGCAACGCCCTGACCAACAACGGGGATCTTGTCCCGGCAGGAACGATCGAGGACAAGGGCCAGAGCCTGTCGCTGCAGATCGGCAGCCCGGTCGACTCTGTGGCAGCGGTCAAGGCCCTGCCATTGGGCGGCGTGAAGGGCGGGGCGACGATCGGTTCCGTGGCCGACGTCAGCATCAAGGACGATGCACGGACCTCCATCACCCGGACCAACGGCAAGGAAACTCTCGCCGTCTCCGTCACCAAAAAGCCCGAGGGCGACACCGTGGCGATCTCCCATGCTGTCAAGGATGCCCTGCCGCAGCTTGAGGCGGAGCTCGGTTCGAACGCCAAATTCACGCCGGTATTCGACCAGGCACCGTTCATCGAGAAATCGATCAAGGACCTGACGACGGAGGGCCTCCTCGGTCTCGGGTTTGCCGTGGCGGTCATCCTTGTGTTCCTCATGTCGGTGCGTTCCACGCTCGTCACGGCCGTGTCCATCCCTTTGTCCCTCCTGATCACCTTCATCGGGCTCTCCGCCACCGGCTACTCGCTGAACATCCTCACCCTGGGTGCCCTCACCATCGCCATCGGCCGGGTCGTGGATGACTCCATCGTCGTGATCGAGAACATCAAGCGGCACCTCAGCTACGGTGAGCCCAAGCGGACCGCGATCCTGACCTCCATCCGGGAAGTGGCGGGGGCGATCACCGCATCGACGCTCACTACCGTGGCGGTCTTCCTGCCCATCGCCTTCGTGGGGGACCTTGCCGGCGAACTGTTCCGTCCCTTCGCGCTGACCGTCACCATCGCGCTGCTGTCCTCGCTGCTGGTCTCGCTGACGATCGTTCCGGTCCTTGCCTACTGGTTCCTCAGGTCACCGGCGGATACACGCGGCGCCGGGGCAGCCCCGCAGTCCACCCGTGACGTAGAGGCCAAGGCCCACGAAGCGGAGCAGCGCAGCCTCCTGCAGCGCGGTTACCTGCCTATCCTCACCTCGTCCCAGAAGCACCCGGTGCTGACGCTGATCGCAGCCGTCATCGTGCTGGGCGGAACCGCCGCCATGACTCCGCTGCTGGCCACGGACCTGCTCGGACGCTCCGGCGAGAACAGTATGACGGTCAAGCAGGAGCTTCCCGCCGGTACCAGGCTCCAGGACACCAGCGTAGCGGCGCAGAAACTCGAGGATGTGCTGCTCGGCATCGACGGCATCAAGGATGTCCAGGTGACTTCCGGAAACGCGCAGGCCGGGTTTACCGCACTGACCTCTTCCGGGGCCTCCAACTCCACCTTCACTGTGGTCACGGAAGAGAAGGCCAACCAGGCGGCGCTTCAGGAGACGGTCCGCACCGAACTGGCCAAGATCAGCGGTGCCGGCAAAGTCTCGGTGGGAGCGCAGCAGGGCGGCTTCGGCACGTCGTCCACGGTGGACATCACCCTCAAAGCCGCCACATCTGCTGATCTGAAGAAGGCCAGTGACGCCATGGTTGAAGCGATGACGGGTGTCCCGGGAAGTACCGAGGTGACCACGAACCTGGCGGCCAGCCAGCCCGTGGTCCAGGTCAGGGTGGACCGCGCCAAGACGGTCGCTGCCGGCCTTAACGAAGAGCAGGTGGCCGGCGTCCTGGCGTCGACCATCAGTCCCGTCCCGGCGGGGACGGTGCGCATCGAGGCCGACGATTTCCCCGTCCGCATCGGCGAAGGCACGCGCTTCACGAGCATCGCGGCCGTCCGCGCCATCCCGCTTCCGACCGCCCGTGGCCCGGTGCCGCTGGGCAGCATCGCCGCCGTCGAACAGGTGGACGTACCGGTCTCCATCACCTCAAGCAACGGCCAGCGGACAGCGCGGGTCTCCCTGACGCCGTCGGGCGCCAACCTGGGTGCGGTGAGCGCCGAAGTCCAGCAGCGGCTCACGGCCGTGAACCTCCCCGCCGGGGTCACCGCTGAAATAGGCGGCGCCACCACCCAGCAAGCCGAGTCCTTCCGGCAGCTCGGCCTCGCGCTCCTCGCCGCCATCGCCATCGTCTACGTGATCATGGTGGCCACGTTCAAGTCCCTCATCCAGCCGCTGATTCTCCTGGTCTCCGTGCCGTTCGCCGCCACGGGCGCCGTTGCGCTGCTGCTCATCGCCAGGGTTCCGCTGGGGCTGCCGTCGCTGATCGGCATGCTGATGCTGGTGGGCATTGTGGTGACCAACGCGATCGTGCTGATCGACCTGATCAACCAGTACCGGAAACCGCGGGCGGGCAGGCCGGCCATGAACGTTGCCGATGCCATCAGGCACGGTGCACGGCAGCGCCTGCGCCCCATCCTCATGACGGCGCTGGCCACTGTGTTTGCCCTGACCCCCATGGCGCTGGGCCTCACGGGCGGCGGCGGGTTCATTTCACAGCCGCTGGCCATCGTGGTGATCGGCGGGCTGGTCTCCTCCACGGCGCTGACCCTGGTGCTGGTCCCGGTGTTGTACCGGCTGGTGGAAGGGCGCCGGGAGAAGAAGGACCTGCTTCGGGATCTGAAGGAACGCCCCGGTTTCGAGGCTGCGGACGACGTCGATGCCGAATTTGCCGACTGGACCACGGGCACGCTCCCGAAAGTCAGCGGCCGCCGCGCCGCCCCCGAGTAGAGATTATTTTCGGCTTGTCGGCGCCAGCAGCCGTGGCGTGCTACACGATCTGCCGGGTGGCTTCGACCCCGTCCAGGACCGGCATGCGCAGATCCATCAGCATCACGTCATGGCGCCGTGCGATGGCTAGGGCTATCGCCTGATCCCCGTCGGCGGCTTCACCAACGAGTTCCATGTCATTCTGGCTTGCGACGAGCATGCGGATCCCTGCATGGAACAGAGGCTGGTCATCCATCAAATCCACCGTGATGCGTGACCCGGCATCAGCCACGGCCATCCACTTCCGATTCAGTCCCTGCCTGACGCGTCACGTGCTCCGGCCAGCACGCCTTGGGATTCCGGCCCTGGACGATCCGGAAAACCGCTACTTCCTGGCCGGCGGACAACTCCACGGACGTTCGGGACTCGCCGGCGTGGATCTTCAGGCTGCGGCGTTACATGCCTTCAATCAAACGCCTTGATGTCGCCCAGCCGCGGCTGGGGTGTCACTATCCCGACTACAAACGCGAGATAGGTCCCCGCGACCCGCCCGGAACCGTGTCTCGACCTGTCCCGCCCGAGGCGACGATGCGACCCAAGGCCGAGACCACCTCGCCGGACGTCGCTTGGATTCTCTCGTCGGTCGAGGCGATGCCTGCCCGGGAACGAGCAGCGGTCGCCGGATTCATCCACAGACTGCGAGAGGGAGCCAGCCTCTTCTCTGGACTCTCTGCCCCTCACGCCGCCCGTTAGCCGGTCGTTCACCGCGCAACCAAACCCGCTCTCGGTCACTGGCCTCGACTGTGATTCGCAACGATAAATGGCGGTCTTTTCGCAGCGGTATTTGTCACCTCGCAGCCCGTAGGGGATCCTTAGCGGACGCCCGAAGGTGTTCACGAAGCTTCGCGACCGTCCAACGGACTTTGGACCTTTGCTCCGCCTACCGCGCCGGCATGTGCGGCCCATAGCTGGAGGGAGTGTTGGCGTCGGAGGGTCTAACCAGAGGGACGATGTAGCTGAGTGGCGGGCGCTCCGTAATCGGTTGCACCGGGTGTTGTTGTCGCGCCTGCACCGCTAGCACGGGCCAGACATCGGGTCCTAGCCAATCGCCGGACTCGCCATGCCGTAAAAGATTGGAACCCCGCGGGCCAACGAAGCTTTTGCTGCCGGTGCTCCGCCGGGCATTCCAACGCCAACAAGTGAGTAATTTGCGATCCATCAAGGCCACAATGGAAGCCTAGAATCAGCTACGAACCAGGATCCCTCCGGGGATTTCGTGACCCCACCTTCCTCGGAAACGTACTTGCAAGCCGACGGCTCTTACATGCATTTCACGCTCAATCCGAGCGTACCGATCCGAAATATGAATCGGCCATCACTGCCAAGGCGCTGGCTTGGCTGGGTGACACCTCAACCGCATATAAGAATCTGCTGTTGAAAGAGTACGGCCGTACTCGTAGGACATCGGCCGCGTCCGCTTCGGGCTGCGTCCCAAGGAAGTGGGATGGTTCCGAGAGGGGCAGGTTACGACGATACGTGATGCTGAGGGCATTCGGGCCCCGTTTGGTTTGGGAGCGGTGGAGTTCGTAGCATGCCGTTCTGGTCCTTGGGCTCGCGCGCGCAGAACATCATGTCTTCGGTTGACGCATACGCCGGATTTGAGAAAGTCGTGATCCCTCTCAGCGAGTGGCGATCCAGATGGTTGCCGGGCCTTGAGCGTGATGGGCGGAGGGTAGGCCTGAACTGGTCAGGAGATCGCGCAACGGGTTACGACGTCGAACCAAATGCCGCCCTGGCATCTTTGGCTGCTCGGGCCTCATGAGTGGGGATAGTGTCCCGGTGAGTGGATCCTTTCCGTACGGAGCATCTGCTCGGCGTTGTGGTCAACTGGCCCTCGGTGTGGCCTGACCGATGACTTTTCCGCGCCGTGCTGGTCTGTGCAACGAATACCGGCTCACGGGAGACTTGCGCCATGCGCAAACTGACCTTCGCCATGAACTTGAGCCTGGACGGCTACATCGCCGCGCCCGGCGACGACCTCGGCTGGAGCGTACCGAGCGATGAGCTGTTCCAATGGTGGTCCGACCGGGTGGGGGCGACGGGCTTGGCGCTGTACGGGCGCAAACTGTGGGAGACGATGAGCTCCCACTGGCCGACCGCCGACCAGCAGCCTGGCGCCACACTGGCGCAGATCGAGTTCGCCCGCCGCTGGCGGGACATGCCGAAGGTGGTGTTCTCCTCGACGACCAGCACGGTCGGCTGGAATACCCGCCTGGTCACCGGCGACGCGGTCACCGAGATCACCCGGCTCAAGGCCGAGGACGGCGGGCCCATGGACATCGGCGGTGCCACACTCGCCGCGGCGGCCATGCGGGCCGGGCTGATCGACGAGTACGCGATGGTCACCCATCCGGTCCTGGTGGGCGGCGGCACGCCGTTCTTCACGGCCCTGGACAAGTGGGTGAACCTGAGCCTGGTGGAGACCCGGACGTTTCCTGACAGTGTGGTCCTTGCCAGGTACGAGACCAGGCGCTGAGTGCCCGACGTCGAATCAGCGCGGGGTTCGGGCCACCCAAGGATCTCGTGGCGCTGTGTTCCGAGGCGATCGTGACGTTCCTGCCGGATCCTGTTCTTCACCCCAGACGATCTGTCCGGATAGGGATCGACTAACGGGCGATTGCTCAGAGCCGGTGCGATGTCGCTTAGATGGTGCGTTCCGTTTTTACGATGTCTTCCGCCGGCGGGGCGTAGCTGAGCGAGGCGGAGCGGCGCGGAGATGGGCGGCTGCCTGACCAAGGATGCGCGCGAGATCGTCGACGTCACCGTCGGAAAGAGCCGCGAACAGCAAGCTGTGAACGGCGTTGATATGGCCGGGGAACACTGTCGCGAGCACCGTGCGGCCAGCCTCGGTGAGTGCCAGGACGGTGCTGCGTTCGTCGTTGGGCGAGGGCGAGCGGGCAACCAGCCCACGGTGTTCCAACAATTGCGCCTGGTACGTCAGTCCGCTGCGGCTGTAGACCACGCCGTCGGCGAGATCCGTCATGCGCAGTTGGCCATCCGGAGCATCGCCCAGGCGAGCGAGGAGCTGGAACTGGACGTAGCTGAGGTCACCGGCATCACGGAGCTGTTTCTCAACTGCGTGGCGCAACAAGCTACTCACCTCGGTGAAAGCGAAGTACGCCCCGAGCTGCGCGGGCGTCAGGGACGTTGGCGTTTCGTTCATGCTCTCATCATAGATGGTTGATTCGAGTTCGAAGCAGTGGTACCTTGGCATTATTGCTTCGAACTCGAAGCACACGATGAAGGGAAAGATCATGAAGGCAGTGCAGTTCCACGAGGTGGGCGGACCCGAAGTGCTCCAGTATGTGGAGACCGAGCAGCCGGCGCCGGTGGCTGGGCAGGTTCGGCTGCGTGTTGCGGCGTCCGCGTTCAACGCGGCTGACAACGGAATGCGGGCAGGGTTCTTGCCGATCCCGGTGGTGCTGCCGCATGTGCCCGGCTACGACGTCTCCGGCACCATCGACGCGGTCGGCGAGGGAGTCGAGGGCGTTGCGGTCGGTGATAGGGTGATCGGCTTCCTGCCCATGGAGCGGGACGGCGGCGCGGCGGAGTATGTGATCGCCCCTGCGGATGCTGTTGTGGCGTCCCCGACGAACATCTCGCTGGCCGACGCCGCGGCGCTGCCCTCGGTGGCGTTGACCGCCTGGCAGGCGCTTTTCGATGAGGGCCGGCTAGAGGCCGGGCAGCGCCTGCTCATCGTCGGTGCCGGCGGTGTCGTGGGCAAGTACGCCATCCAGCTCGCGAAACGCGCCGGCGTCCACGTCGTGGCTACCGCGAGCCCGCGCAGCATCGACGCTGTCCGCGCGGCAGGTGCGGACGAGATCATCGACCACATTGACGCCGACCTGCTCAGCGCCGTAGATGGGCAGGTCGACGTGCTGCTCAACCTCGCTCCTATCGATCCGGAGCAGTTCGTCGCGCTTGTTGCACTCGTGCGCGATCGCGGCATAGTGGTCAGCACCACTGCATTCATGGCGACTCCGGGTGACGAGAGGCGTGGCGTGCGCGCCGCCACCGTATTTGTCCGCCCAAACCGTGAACGCCTCGCCGAACTGGCGTCCCTCGTCGACGACGGGAAATTAACCGTCGAAGTCACCCGCCGCATCCCTCTCGCCGAGCTGCCTGCCCTCCACGCCGAGGCCAGCGCGGGCCGCGTGCCCGGAAAGGTCATCATCCTTCCCGCCTGATGCATGCAGCAGGAACCGGGTGACCCCCGAATGATGCCAAACGCGCCAGCGTGGGTCACTCTGTGTCAGAACCTTCACTTGGACGTCGCCAGGGCCGGCAACTCCCGTCCCACGCCCACCAATAGTGCCCACCGGTGCCCGCAAGCCGGTCGATCAGCGTGCCCTTGGTGCCCGTTGGTCAAACCCTTGCCGGTCGCTGCTGAACAACTTCGAATCTCCGCAGTCCTATATGCGTCCGGGATCGTCTGAATGAGTGATGAAATGCATCATGAGGTTGTTCCCGTGGAGACGAAACTCCGAACCAGAGCCCATTCGACAGTTTTACTTCCACCTGGATGCTCTACAGACGTCGGTGGTCCATCCCAAGTTCATGAGTGACAAGCTGGTTGCCCGTCTGAGCCTGAGCGAGGAAGACCAGGAATATGCCGGATCCATCGACCAATTCATCGACCACTGCTCGGGCACCAATGGGGCACCAACGACTCCGGAACGAAGAACTCAGATTCTGGCAATCATTCAAGATCTGCGCCAAAACGTCCCGTCGTCGCAGTTCGACTATCGCTTCAGCCTGTACGAACTGGAAGAACTTCAAGCAATTGTCTTTTCAATCGGCGACTGACTCGGCCAGCAGTTCCCGATGCAGGGCCGCCCGTCAATCATCCCGCTGGAGGGGAGGTAAAACCCGGCGCTTCCTCCCTTCGGGGAACCCTTCACGGCACAGCTCAGTAGGTCTAGTCCATGATGAGCTACCGCTCGGGATCGTTGAGGCTGGTAAAACTGATTCTGGGGTGGCGAACACTAGTCGTGCCGTGCCTGCCACGCCTCCACAAACTCGTCGGCGGAAATAGCCCATGGCTGCCAGTCTTCTAGCTTATCGAGTTGACCCTGCCCCAGTGCCTCGGACAACGGCATTTCAAATGAACTTTAGACGTTTTAGACAACGCCGGACACTGTCACGCACGACTGCTGATGGCGAAGTTCGCTCAGCGTACTTGGAGCGAAGTGCCTCGAACACGTCCTCATACTGCCGGCGATCGAAGGTGAAGGACTCGTTATGGAACAGGTCTATTTCAGGTCCGTCTAACGGTTCTGGTGTCTGCCACCCCAGCTTTTGCCAGGTCACAGATTCAGGCGTTCGCTCTATCTCGACGCTCACGGCACCGCACCACAAGTCACCATCGATCGGGCACAAATACAAGGCCACGCGACCGTCGCTGAAGTCCCCAGATTTGCGGCCTAGAAGTTGGTCCAACTGCTCAATTGCAGCCCTTGGTGGCAGGTCATCGCGCAGAGATGTCGCCCCAAACTCGAGCGGTGCCAACTCATCCGGGACGACAATCAGCTCGCGCAGCGACCGGTCGTTCACCACCACATCGTAGAAATCAACACGATGCTCGCCGTCAGGGAGCATACGGTCAAGCGAGCTCGACCCAGGAGCTAAGCGGATCACGTCCTTCATCAGGCCAGCGTACTGATGGTTTCGAAGTTCGGTCCATCGCCGAAGGAACCTCAAGGGGAACATCCGACGGCTCATTGAGGAGAAGGCGCTTCCTCACTTCCGTTGTCGCTGGCTGGAATTCGAGAGGTGGGATTTCCCGACCAAGGAATCGGACAACAGGAGAAGGTTTGAGTGGACACCAAGCACGTAGACATGCGCGCAGGGCGCCCATAGAGTCGATATTGCTCCAGTACGGCGGCAGGGACTGGGTATGGAATGGGTCCTCATGAATAGCGCGCACCCGCTCGGGGACCTCCTCAGGAGCGAGGAGAAAGACTCGTGAACGACCCCGGCACGATGATCGCAGTCGTGATCATCTGCACCGCCCTCTTGATCCTCGGCGTGGTCCTCGCCGTCGTGTGGGGCAGGCTCGATCTGCGTGAGCCCGAACCCCGGCCGCCCGCGACGACCCGCAGCCAAGCTTTGCGGGACGCCCTGCGCAGATACGCGTGGTGGGCGAACGTGGCCGCCATCGCCGCCGTGATCTCCGGAGCACTGGCGGCCACCGCCGGGGGACTGCTCGTCATGCAGATCATCGCGATGGCGGCCCCTCCAACCGCCCAGGGTTTGGTCGCGGGGCTCGTGGCAGGATTTCTGGGCGCCTTCGCGTACACGCTGGCCCGCCGGTGGCTTCCGTCCGGCTGGTGGACGGGACCCGTCCTCGGGCTGTTCCTGCTGGTCGTCTTCGGCCCGGTGTGGGCTCCGCTGCACAGCTATAACCCCGACTTCACCATCTTGGGACCGAACTGGCTGGCGGCGCTGCTCTTCGCGGGCCTCGCCATTGTCCACGGCTGCCTCGTCGTGGCCGTTGCACGATGGGCCAGCCACCGGGTCCCCGCCCTCTCCGCCCGGACCCTTCCGGCCTACCTGCCGCTGCTCTTGGCCATCGTCTTCTATCCGGCCGGGGTGCTGCTGGTTCTCGGGGCACTCGTCGCCGCCGTGGCAGCCCTCGCCATGCCGCCGGGGCGGCGAATCACGGTGACGCAGTGGGCTGGCCGTGCCGTGCTCGTCGTGGTCGCCCTGCTGGCGCTCCCCGCGTTCATCCTCTCGGTGACCCTCGCCATCAGGTGAGGCGCGCCTGGCAAGCGCAGACAAGGGTGACCGCAAAGCCCGCAGGTAGGGGAACCCTCAGGCGGTTGGCCTGCGTCGGTCAGAAGCACCGTTAAGGCCTGTCGCTAGGGTGGTCTCACCGCCTCGCTCCGTGGGCGCCGACACGCGTGCGCTCTGGCACCGCGGGGCGTTGAAAAACGTCCGGAAGAGGCCCGTCCGCATAACGTCCCAAAAGAGGGTCCCCTGCCGGGCAACTTCCGAAGCCACCTGAGCGATTACAGCATCGTCCCGACAACTGTCCCGCAAGACCCGTCCGGCTGCCTGTCCGGGGACGGGGTGTGATATGAGACACTTCTAGTCATGTCTGAAATATTGGTCGGCTACGCCAGGGTCTCCACAGACGAGCAGGACCTTACGGCCCAGCAGGATGCCTTACGAGGGCTTGGCATCGAGCCAACAAGGATCTACGTCGACCACGGACTGACCGGCAGCAATACCAACCGCCCGGGCCTTCGCGAAGCCCTGGCAGCGTGTCGGGCCGGCGACACTTTCATCGTGACCAAGCTGGACCGCCTCGCCCGCTCCGTTCGGGATGCGCATCAGATCGCCGATGACCTAGCCGCGCGCGGAGTAAAACTCAGCATTGGTGGTTCAGTTCACGATCCCACCGACCCGATGGGCAAGCTGCTCTTCAATGTCCTGGCCATGGTCGCCGAGTTTGAAGGCGATCTCATCCGCGCCCGCACGCGGGAAGGAATGAAGGTAGCCAAAGCCAAGGGCCGGTTGCGCGGAAAGAAGCCTAAGCTTTCGGCCACACAGGAGGCACACTTGGTCGAACTGCACGCCAACGGCGAACACACCATGTCTGAGATAGCCGAACTGTTCTCCGTCGGCCGGTCCACCGTCTACCGCGCACTTGAGCGGTCCCGCATTAAGCAGGAATCGCGGCGGACGCCTGACCATCCCCCTCACCAGGACAAAACCGGCGCGTAGGGCCGCACCAACCATTCAACTGACGGTCGCAGGTTCGGCGAAGGGAATAATCCGCCGCCCGGCACGTTACAGATACCGATAGATGCATATGCATCTAAATGGGTTATTGTAGTAACAGGCCCGGAAACAGTTCGGACAACGGAAGGCACACCATGCAGATCGGCGTATTCAGCGTCAGCGACATCACCCAGGACCCCACCACCGGGTACACCCCTTCGGAGAATGAGCGGATCAAGGCCTCGGTGGCGATCGCCAGGAAGGTCGAAGAAATCGGCATGGACGTGTACGCCATCGGCGAGCACCACAACCGTCCGTTCTTCTCCTCCTCTCCCACCACGACGCTTGCGTACATCGCCGCGCAGACGGAACGCATCACGCTCTCCACGGCCACCACGCTGATCACCACCAACGATCCTGTGAAAATCGCCGAGGACTTCGCCATGCTGCAGCACCTCGCCGACGGCCGGGTGGACCTGGTGCTCGGGCGGGGCAACACCGCGCCGGTCTACCCCTGGTTCGGCA
>NZ_JAGGPJ010000013.1 GCF_018613875.1 Arthrobacter sp. ISL-28
CGTCCCTGAGTGCCTTGACCACATCCACGGGCTCGGCCGGGGACTGCTCGATCGTCTCGAGGTAGTACCTGCCCAGGCCATCCAGCGTGTGGCCGCGCTGCACCGTCACGCCGGTGGGCGGCACGTCCGCGATCTTGATGGTGTTGTTTTCGCTGGCGAGGATGGCGTCCGCCAAATCGACGCCAACCTTCTTGCCGTCAACGTCGAACGCGGCCACGAACTGGACATCGTTGACGTGGTACTTGCCGAACTCAACGTGCATCAGACCCGGGATCGTAGCCTGGGGGTCGGCATCCCGGTAGTAGTGGACACCCTGGACCAGCGAAGCGGCGCAGTTACCCACACCGACGATTGCGACACGAATCGGATTTGAAGACACGGAACTCCTTTGAGAACAAACTTCACGTGCCCTGCGCGTCGTTACCCTGTTGAACGACGGCGTCTGACGGACACAGCGCCACGTGGCGCCCTAACAGTCTAGCCAACTGTGCCGGAGCCGGCTTTGTTCCCGCCGCTCCGGCACAGTTCATTACTTTTGCCTCATTGCCTCTGTTCCGGCATCACACCTTCTGTGCCCAGAGGTTGATATCGGATTCGACGGCGAACTCGTCGATCGCCGAGAGTTCCTCGGGGCTGAAGTCCAAGTTGTTGATGGCCGAGAGGCTGTCTTCCAGCTGCCCGACGCTGGACGCGCCGATCAGTGCTGAGGTGACTGGTGAGCCCTTGGTCTGGTCGCGGAGAATCCAGGCGATGGCCATTTGTGCCAGGGACTGACCGCGGTCGGCGGCGATCCCGTTCAGCCCGCGGACTCGGTCCAGCTTGTCCTGGGTGATGGAGGATTCGGAGAGGAACCGGGCCTTAGCCGCCCGGGAATCGACCGGGATACCGTGCAGGTAGCGGTCGGTGAGCAGGCCCTGGGCCAGCGGGGAGAAGGCGATGGAGCCGGCACCGACCCGTTCCAGCGCCTCGTACAGGTTGGGGCTGCCGTCCTCGGTCCACCGGTTCAGCATCGAGTAGCTGGGCTGGTGGATGAGCAGCGGCGTGCCGAGATCCTTGAGAATGCTGGCGGCCTTGAGGGTCTGCTCCGGTGTGTAGGACGAGATGCCCGCGTACAGGGCCTTGCCGGAGCGCACCGCGTGGTCCAGGGCGCCCATGGTTTCCTCCATGGGCGTCTCCGGATCGGGACGGTGGCTGTAGAAGATGTCCACGTAATCGAGGTCCATGCGCTGGAGCGACTGGTCCAGGCTGGACAGCAGGTATTTGCGGGAGCCCCATTCCCCGTACGGCCCGGGCCACATGTGGTAGCCGGCCTTAGTGGAGATGACCAGTTCGTCGCGGTAGGGCCTGAAGTCTTCCTTCAGGTGGCGGCCGAAGTTGGTTTCCGCCGATCCAGCCGGCGGGCCGTAGTTGTTGGCCAGATCAAAGTGGTTGACGCCCAGGTCGAAGGCACGGCGCAGGATGGCTCGCTGCTCGTCGAAGCGCTTGTCGTCGCCGAAGTTGTGCCAGAGGCCCAGCGAAACGGCCGGAAGCTTCAAGCCGCTGCGCCCGACGCGGCGGTACGGCATGGTTTCGTAACGGTTGTCAGCAGCCAAATAAGTCATACGTACCATCCTGCCAGCCGGACGCGGTCCACGGGGCCGGCGTCCATCATCCGGTCAGGACGACGGACGCCAACCTGGGCAGCAGGCGGGGGTGCCGGGTGTGGCGGCCGTGCAGCGTGGCGCCCTTTAGCCTGTCAGTCGCCGAGGACGACGGCGCTCAGCCCCGGCAGCTCCACCTTGCCGCCGTCCACACGGACCGCGTCATCGGTGGCCAGAAGAACGCTGGCTCCCGGGCGGTCCAGGGTCACGGACTGCTCGGCGAAGTTCAGCAGAACCTGCACGCTGCCGCGGCGGTAGCGCAGCCAGTGGGCGTCGTCGTCGAACTCCACCTCCGTGTCCTCGAAGCCCAGTGTCGTCAGGTCCGGCGTCGTGCGCCGCAGCTGAATGAGGGACCGGTACAGCTCCAGCAGTCTTGCGTGGTCACCGTCCGAGGCTTCCGCCCAGTTCAGCTTGGAGCGCGTGAATGTCTCCGGATCCTGCGGATCGGGCACGACGGCGGGGTCCCACCCCATGCGTTCGAACTCCTTGATCCGGCCCTCGGCAGTCGCTTTGCCAAGCTCGGGCTCCGGATGTGAGGTGAAGAACTGCCAGGGCGTGGTGGCACCGTACTCCTCCCCCATGAAAAGCATGGGCGTGAACGGTCCGGTCAGCGTCAGCACCGCGGCCAGTGCCAGGCTGCCGTACGGAAGCGTCTGGGACAGCCGGTCTCCGATGGCCCTGTTGCCGATCTGGTCGTGGTTCTGCGAGCAGACCACCAGCGCCGCGGGATGAACGGCGCTGAAGTTGATCGGCCGGCCATGGTGGCGCCCGCGGAAGCTGGAGTAGCTTCCGTCGTGGAAGAAGCCGTCCCGCAGCACCTTGGCCAGGGCGCCCAGCGAATCGAAGTCGCTGTAGTAGCCGGTGGTTTCCCCGCTGACGTTGACGTGCACGGCGTGGTGGAAGTCGTCGCTCCACTGGCCGGCCAGGCCGTAGCCGTTGACGTCCCGGGAGTACAGCAGGCGGGGGTTGTTGAGGTCGGATTCCGCAATCAGGGTCAGCGGACGCCCGGCCTCGGCCGAAATGTCGTCGGCCAGCGCCCCGAAGTCCTCCAGGATGTGCACGGCCCGCTCGTCCTTGAGGGCGTGGACGGCGTCGAGGCGGAGGCCGTCCACCCGGTAGTCGCGCAGCCACATGGCGACGTTGTCGAGGATGTACCGGCGAACGTGGTCCGAGCCCGGCCCGTCCAGGTTGACCGAGTCGCCCCAGGTGTTGCCTTCCCCGTGCTTGAGGTACGGCCCGAACCTGGGAAGATAGTTCCCGCTCGGCCCGAGATGGTTGTAGACGACGTCCTGGATGACGCCGATGCCGGCGGCGTGGGCGGCATCCACGAACCGCTGGTAGGCGGCAGGCCCGCCGTAGCCCTCGTGGACCGCGAACCACTGCACGCCGTCGTAACCCCAGTTGTGGGTACCGTTGAAGGCATTCACCGGCAGCAGCTCCACGAAGTCGATGCCCAGCCCTGCGAGGTAGTCCAGCTTCCCGGCGGCGGCGTCGAGCGTGCCTTCGGGCGTGAACGTTCCGAGGTGGAGCTCGTAGATCACGGCGCCCTGGAGCTCCCTGCCCTGCCATCCGCCGTCCTGCCAGCGGTGGGCTCCCGGATCGAACGTGCGGGAGAGCGCGTGGACACCTTCCGGCTGGCGGCGGGTCCGGGGATCGGGCAGCGGGATTTCGTCGCCGTCGAGCAGGTACCCGTAGTCCACATCCGCACCGGCCGGTGCGTCCGGGGCCGTCCACCAGCCCTCATCCTCCGGTCCGCTGCCGGGGCGGGGGCTCATGGGGTAGCGCGCCCCCGCGGCCAGGAGCGTGACGGCGCGTGCCTCGGGCGCCCAGACGTCGAAGCGTCCAGCTCCCTGCCCGGGCTTCGCGGCCTGGCCGGGACGGACTGGGGGGTTCTGCGTCATGACTTTGCTCCTGTCTCGGGAACCAGCAAGGCCACCGGGTAGGACCGGAAGACCTCTGAAAGCGCCGCCGGACCCGGGCCGAAGCTGGAACCGGTCAGTTCGTCCTTCATGGCTGCCTCAAGCTCGACGGCGGTGTCGCGCCAGCCGCCCGACTGTTCCAGTCCGTAGGGAAGCCGGGTAGCAAGGGTGAGGACACCTCCAGCGCCACGGTCGAACGCCAGCAGGTGCGGAGCCGCGGGGCCGCTCGCCTGCACCGGGCGGTAGCCGGTGAAGAGTTCCGGCCGTTCGCGGCGCAGCCGCAGGGCTCGGGACGTGACCAGCAGCTTGGTCCGCTCGTCGAGGAAGGATTCCGGACGCTCTCCGGCATCCAGCTGTTGGAGGGCCTGCCTGCGGTCATCAAAGCTGAACGGGCGGCGGTTGTCGGGGTCGGTGAGCGAACGGTCCCAGAACTCGGTTCCCTGGTAAACGTCCGGCACTCCGGGCATGGTCAGCTGCACGAGCTTCGCCGCGAGCGAGTTGGACGCACCATAGGGTTCCAGCAGCGCCATGAGGGCCTCGAGTTCGGCGCGGACCTCCGGGTTGTCGAAGACGGAGTCGACGGCGGCTGCCAGCCTTTCTTCGAACGCGGGATCGGGATCGATCCAGTTTGTTGAGTTGCCGGCTTCGCGCGCGGCTTTGAGGGCATAGGACTGGAGGCGTTTCCGGTCCGCGGGCCACGCGCCGGCGATGGCCTGCCAGAGCAGGACCGACAGCGGACCGTCAGGCAGCGGCGCCAGGGCATTGAGCCGGTCGAAGGCCCTTTCCCAGTCCCCCACCACCTCGGAGATCACCGAAATCCGAGCCCGGGTGTCCTCGCTGCGCTTGGTGTCGTGGGTGCTGAGCGTGGTCATGGACAGCGGAAGCTCGGCCTGGCGCCGCGACATCCGCGCATGGAACTCTTCCGGCTCCAGCGAGAACTCGGTGGGGTCCGCGCCTACTTCGGTGAGGGTGCCCAGCCTGTTGTAGCGGAAGAATGCGGTGTCCTCCACGCCCTTGGCCATGACCATTCCCGAGGTCTGCTGGAACCTGCGGGAGAGTTCAAGGTCCGTGTCCAGCAGCAGCGGCTGCAGCAGCTGAATGGCTTGGTCGAGCTCCGGACGCCAGCGGGCGGCGAGCTCACAGGCTTCCTTGAGGACTTCCGCGCCTTCGGGGAGGTAGGTGCGGTAGACGGGGAACGCCGCGATGATTTCCGCAATCGCATCCGCTGCCGACTCCCGGGAGAGGCCGGAGCCTTCAGGCACCAGCCGGGCAAGCCGCAGGATCTCCGAATGGAGGATGCCGTCCGTGATCCGGCGTTTGGTGCCGCGGATCATCTCCTGGTAATCAGCCGGGTGGCCGCCGCGCAGCCGGGCGTCAAGCCGGTCCAGCGCTTCGCGTCCCTGCTGGTCAACGAAGACCCTGTCGACGTCAGCGAGGGCGTCATAGCCGGTGGTGCCTTCGCATTCGAAGCTGGCCGGCAGTTCCTCCCCTGGTTCGAGGATCTTTTCGACGAGCAGGTACGCGCCGCCGGTGACGTCGCGGAGCCGTTTGAGGTAGCCGCCCGGATCGGCGAGGCCGTCAGGGTGGTCGATCCGCAGTCCGTCGGCGAGTCCCTCGCGGAACCAGCGCACCACTTCCACATGCGCTTCATCGAAGACCGCGGGCACCTCGACGCGGACGCCGGCGAGCGTGTTCACGGCGAAGAACCGGCGGTAGTTCAGCTCGTTGTCCGCGCGGCGCCAGCCGATCAGTTCGTAGTGCTCCCGGCTGTGGACATCCCGCGGGGAGTCGCCGTCGGCGTAGCTGCCGTCCGCCAGCGGGAAACGGTGGTCGTAGTACCGCAGCTCCCCGTCCTTGATTTCCAGCTGGTCGAGGTCGTCATCGCTGCCGAGGACAGGAAGGCGGATGCGGCCGCCGGCAAGGTCCCAGTCGACGTCGAACGCCTCGGCGTAGCGGGACTGGCGCCCCTCCTTGAGCAGGGACCACCACCACGGGTTTTGGACCGGCGTTGCCACTCCCACGTGGTTGGGCACGATGTCGATCAGGACGCCCATGCCGGCGGCGCGGGCGGCGTTGGAAACGGCGGCCAGTCCTTCCGGGCCGCCCCGTTCGGGGTCCACCACGGAGGGATCGGTGACATCGTAGCCGTGATCGGAACCGCTCTCGGCTTTCAGGACGGGCGAGAGGTAGATCCAGTCAACACCAAGTGAGTGCAGATAGGGCACGGTTTCGGCGGCGTCAAACAGCGTGAACCCCTGCCTGATCTGCAGCCGGTAGGTGGATGCCGGGGTCCTCATGAGCCTGCCTCCGGCTGCTTGCCCGCCGGCTTCTGCCTCGGCTTGCCCGCCCGCTTCCCTTCCGGCCTGCCCGCCGGTTTCGGTTCCGGTTTCCCCGCCGGCTTCGGTTCCGGCTCCTGTCCCGGGTTCACCGCAGGCTCCGGCTTCAGCGCAGACTCCGTGTCCGGGTTCACCGCAGGCTCCTCCACCAGCACTGCCGCAGGCTCCGGCTTCACCTCAGGCTCCTCCACCGGGTTCACCGCTGGCTCCTCCTCCGGCTTGCCCACCGGATCCTCATCCGGCGTCACGTCCGGCTCGGCCGCTGCCTTCTTCGTCGTCTTCGGCTCGGGAACGGCCGGCGACGTGAGCGTTGCGGTTTCGGTGGTTGCGGTCTGCGTCAGCGCGGCTAGCGAGGCAGCCACGGAATGGTCCGGCTCCTCCTCGGGGGCACTGTGGGCGCGCAGCACCACGAGTGATTTCGCCGCCACGGACAGCTTGCCGCCGGCCTGCACGGGCTCGGAATCAGCACCTTCGCCCGCGGTGTCAATGATGATGTCCCAGGCCGGCGCGTACTCGTCCGCCGGCACCCTGAACACGACGTCGCCGTCGTGCGCGTTGAAGTAGAGCAGGAAGTTGACGTCCGTGATGCGGCGTCCCCGGATGTCCTTGCCCTGGATTCCGTCACCGTTGAGGAAGACGCCCACAGCCCGGCCGAAGCCGCTGTCCCAGTCCTCCGGCTGCATGGTGTTTCCGTCCGGGTCCAGCCATACGATGTCCGGCAGCCGCTCGCCTTCACCTCGGCGGACCGGCCTGCCGTCGAAGAAGCGGCTGCGCCTGAACGTGGGGTGTTTGGCCCGCAGCGAATTGACGGCGGCCGTGAACTCGACCAGCGGCTGGTCAACGTTGTCCCAGTTGATCCAGGTCAGTTCCGAGTCCTGGCAGTAGCCGTTGTTGTTGCCCTTCTGCGTGCGGCCCAGTTCGTCACCGTGCAGCAGCATGGGCACGCCCTGGGACAGCAGGAGTGAGGCGATGAAGTTCCGCTGCTGCCGGGCACGCAGCCCCAGAACCTTGGGGTCATCGGTGGGTCCTTCGACGCCGCAGTTCCAGGAGCGGTTGTGCGATTCGCCGTCGTTGTTGCCCTCGCCGTTGGCCTCGTTGTGCTTCTCGTTGTAGGAGACCAAATCAGCAAGCGTGAAGCCGTCGTGGGCCGTGACGAAGTTAATGGAGGCCACGGGGCGGCGGCCGGAGTGCTCGTAGAGGTCGGCCGAGCCGGTGATGCGCGAGGCGAACTCGCCCAGCGTGGCGGGCTCGCCGCGCCAGAAGTCGCGGACGGTGTCGCGGTATTTTCCGTTCCACTCCGTCCACTGCGGCGGGAAGTTGCCCACCTGGTAGCCGCCGGGGCCGACGTCCCACGGCTCGGCGATCAGCTTCACCTGGGAGACCACCGGGTCCTGCTGGATAAGTTCGAAGAAGGTGGACAGTTTGTCGACGTCGTAGAACTCGCGGGCCAGCGTGGAGGCGAGGTCGAAGCGGAACCCGTCCACGTGCATCTCGGTCACCCAATAACGCAGGGAGTCCATGAGCAGTTGCAGGGAGTGCGGCTGGCGGACGTTCAGCGAGTTTCCGGTACCGGTGTAGTCCATGTAGTGCTGGAGGTCACCCTCCATGAGCCGGTAGTAGGCCTGGTTGTCGATGCCCTTGAACGACAGCGTGGGGCCGAGGTGGTTGCCCTCCGCAGTGTGGTTGTAAACCACGTCGAGGATGACTTCGATGCCTGCCCGGTGCAGCGATCGGACCATGGCCTTGAAGTCCTGGACCTGCTGGCCGGTGTCGCCGGTGGAGCTGTAGCTGTTGTGCGGGGCGAAGAAGCCGATGGTGTTGTAGCCCCAGTAATTGTTCAGCCCCTTGTCCTCCAGAATGCCGTCGTTGACGAACTGGTGCACGGGCATGAGCTCGATCGCGGTGACGCCGAGCTTCTGAAGGTGGGAGATGACGGCGGGGTGGGCCACGCCGGCGTAGGTGCCGCGCTGCTCCTCGGGGATCTCGGGGTGGAGCTGCGTGAGGCCCTTGACGTGGGCCTCGTAGATCACGGACTGGTGGTACGGGATCCGCAGGTTATGGTCGCCGTCCCAGTCGAAGAACGGATTGATCACCACGCCCATCATCATGTGGGGCGCGGAGTCGGCGTCATTCCGGGAGGAGGGGTCACCCATGTTGTAGGAGAACAGGGCGGGATCCCAGTCGATCTGGCCGTGCACTGCCTTGGCGTAAGGGTCCAGGAGGAGCTTGTTCGGGTTGAAGCGATTTCCCGAGGCTGGGTCGTAGGGTCCGTGCACGCGGTAGCCATACTTCTGTCCGGGCTGCACCTGCGGCAGGTAGCAGTGCCACACGTACCCGTCCACTTCCGCGACGTCGACCCTGGTTTCTTTGCCGTCCTCGTCGAAGAGGCACAATTCAACTTTGTCTGCCTTTTCGCTGAACAAGGCGAAGTTGGTTCCGGTTCCGTCGAAAGTGGCGCCAAGCGGGTACGCCGATCCGGGCCAGATTTCCATTCGTGCTCCTATTGTTGTCCAACATTGCCTCCGGCGGGTGTGTCGTGCACCACCTGCCGGGAACTCGTCTTACCGTAGCCGGTGCGGGTGACTATTACGCTGCCGCGGCCACTGATTGCTAAGCCCACTTACTTTATCCCAGATTCCGGGGATGGCCTCCGCGATCCTCCCCGCGGTGAGCGGAGCCCCGCCCGATGCGGCCGCTCCTGCCCGGCCGTGGAGGCTTGCCGCCATGGCGGCAATCGCCGCCCAACGCTCGTCCGGATCGATGCCCAGTTCACGGAAGCGGACGACGTCGGACCCCACCTGCGCGAGCAGCGCACCGATGACGCCGGCCAGCACATCGCCGCTGCCGGCGGTCGCCAGCCAGGGCGTTCCATCCGCCTGGCTGTAGAAGTCCTGGTAGGGCGATGCCACCAGTGTGGTGGCCCCCTTGAGCAGCACCGTGGCCTCTGTCAGGCCTGCGGCCTGGCGGGTGGCGGCAAGGGTTGAGGCCTCCACTGCAGCGCGGTCCAGCCCTGCACCGAGGCGCTTTAGCAGCGCGGCCAGCTCGCCAGCGTGCGGCGTCAGTACCACCTGCGGGGCCAGGACATCCGGCAACGCAGGCAGCGCGCCGGCGTCGGCCACCGTGGGCAGGCCGGAATCGGCCGCATCACGGACCAGCTGCATCTGCCCGCCGTCCGAACCGTCCATGCCGGAGCCGACGAGCCATGCCTGGACGTGGGTGTCGGCGACGGTCCCGGTGCTGCACACCACCTCCGGGCAGCTTTGCCGGATGAGATCGGCGACGTCGGGCGGGCCAAGGTAGCGCACCATGCCCACGCCGGCGGCGATTGCCCCTTGGCAGGCCAAAACGGCGGCGCCCGGGTAGGCACGCGAACCTGCCACGATGCCCAGGACACCCCGGGAATACTTGTGCGAGCGGCGCGCGGGGTTGGGAAGCAGGGTGGCCAGATCGGGGGTTTCAAGCCGCCGCAGCGCCGGCCAGGGAAGCCCGTCCTCGATCCCGATCGGAATTACGCGGACGTGCCCGGCGTAGTCGGCCCCGGGATCGGCCAGCAGGCCCGCTTTGGCGCCGCCAAAGGTGACGGTCAGGTGGGCGGGCAGCACGGGCCCGGCCGCTTCGCCGGTGTCGGAGTCGACGCCGCTGGGAACGTCGCAGGCCACCACGAGGCCGCGCACCGCGCCGGCCAGCACGGACACGAGCCCGGCGGCGGGTCCGCGCAGACCGCCCTGGGCGCCTGTTCCCAGTAGGGCGTCGATCACGACGTCGGCATTCCCGGCGTGCGCTGCCAGCTCACCGATGTTGGCTTCGGTCAGGATCTGGACGCGGCCGCCGGCCCGTTCGAAGGACGCCAGCGCTTCGGGGTGGGCGCTGCCCGAGGCGAGGACCGCCGTCGTCCGCATTCCCCGCCCCGCAAGCTGTGCAGCCGCGAAGAGGCCGTCCCCGCCGTTGTTCCCCTTGCCGGCCAGCACCACAACGCCGCAGCCGTAAAGGCGGCGGCCACGGGAGCGCAGCTCGGCGACGATCGCGTTGGCGAGGCCGTGGGCTGCCCGCTGCATGAGAACAGCGCCCATACCTGAATCCAGCAGGGGCTTTTCGGCCTCTCGTATCTGGGTTCCGGTATAGGCGCTGATCATAGGTCAGTCCGGAGGCGGGTCAGCCCTCAGCCAGGACGGTTGCGGTGGCGATGCCGCCGTCGTGGCTCATGGACAGGTGCCAGCGCTTGACGCCCTTCGCCTCCGCCACGGCCAGCACGGTCCCTTTGACTTGGAGCGTGGGGCCGTTCTGGTCCAGCCCGATCCAGCAGTCCTGCCAGTTCATGCCGGCCGGGGCCCCGAGGACCTTGGCCACGGCTTCCTTGGCGGCAAACCTGGCTGCCAGGGAGCGGGTGTTCAGTTCACGCTCGGCCGGAACGAACAGCCGGTCGCGCAGCCCGGGGGTGCGCTCCAGCTGACGGCCGAAGCGCTCAATGTCCACGACGTCTACGCCGATGCCAACGATCATGGGCTTACTCTACGGTGACGCTCTTGGCCAGGTTGCGCGGCTGGTCCACGTCGTATCCCTTGGCGGCGGCAAGTTCACAGGCGAAGATCTGCAGCGGCACAGTGGTGAGCAGCGGCATGAGCAGCGTGGGCGTTTCCGGCACGTAGAAGACGTGCTCGGCGTAGTCCCGGACTGCCTCGTCGCCTTCCTCAGCGACCACCAGCGTGCGGGCACCGCGGGCGCGGATCTCCTGGATGTTGCTGACCACCTTGGAGTGCAGCGAGTCCCGGCCCCGCGGCGAGGGCACGACGACGAAGACCGGCTGGCCTTCATCGATCAGCGCGATGGGGCCGTGCTTCAGCTCACCGGCGGCAAAGCCCTCGGCATGGATGTAGGCGATTTCCTTCAGCTTCAGCGCACCTTCGAGGGCCACCGGGTAACCAACGTGGCGGCCCAGGAACAGCACGGACTTCTCGTCCTTCATGCTGCGGGCGAGCTCGCGGAGTTCCTCCGCGGTGTCCAGGATCTTCTGGATCTTGGCAGGGATCTTGCCCAGATCCGCCAGCACGTCCTTGATCTGCCCGGAGAAGATGTTGCCGCGCAGCTGGGCAAGGTAGAGCCCCAGCAGGTACGCCGCGGTGATCTGGGCCAGGAACGCCTTTGTAGATGCCACGGCGATCTCCGGACCGGCGTGGGTGTACAGCACGGCGTCGGACTCACGCGGAATCGTGGAACCGTTGGTGTTGCAGATCGACACCGTGATGGCGCCCTGCTCCCGGGCGTACCGCACGGCCATGAGAGTGTCCATCGTTTCGCCCGACTGGCTGATGGACACCACCAGGGTGTTCTCGTCAACGATGGGGTCGCGGTAGCGGAACTCGTGGGCGAGCTCTACCTCGGTGGGGATCCGGCACCAGTTTTCGATGGCGTACTTGGCAACAAGGCCCGCGTAGGCGGCCGTGCCGCAGGCCAGCACGATGATCTTGTCGACCTTCTTCAGCAGCTGCGGATCGATGCGCAGCTCATCCAGGGTCAGTTTTCCGTTCAGGTCCGACCGTCCCAGCAGCGTCTGGGCCACGGCGTCGGGCTGGTCGTGGATTTCCTTCTCCATGAAGGAGGCGAAGCCGCCCTTCTCAGCAGAGGCCGGGTCCCAGTCAACGTGGTACTCCTTGCCCTTGGCGGGGGCCCCGAAGAAGTCGGTGATGTCCACCGTGTCGGCGGTGATGGTGACGATCTGGTCCTGGCCCAGCTCCACGGCACGGCGGGTGTAGTCGATGAAACCGGACACATCCGAGCCCAGGAAGTTCTCGCCCTCGCCGAGACCCACCACCAGGGGTGAGTTGCGGCGCGCGGCCACGACGACGTCGGGCTGGTCCGCGTGGACGGCGAGCAGGGTGAAGGCGCCCTCCAGGCGTTGGCAGGCCAGCTGCATAGCGGTGGTCAGGCCGCCGTCGGAAACGTCGCCGTTGAGTTTGTTCCGGAAGATGTCCCCCAGCAGGGCAGCCGCGACCTCGGTGTCGGTTTCCGACGCGAAGACGACGCCTTTGGCCAGGAGTTCCTGCTTCAGCTCGGCAAAGTTTTCGATGATGCCGTTATGGATCACGGCCAGCTTCCCGCCATCGGACAGGTGCGGGTGCGCGTTCTGGTCCGTCGGACCGCCGTGCGTGGCCCAGCGCGTATGGCCAATCCCGGTCAGCGACTCCGGCAACGGACGCGCCTCCAGCTCAGCGAGCAGATTGCTCAGCTTCCCGGACTTTTTCCGCGAGGAAATCACCCCGTCAGCCACCACTGCCACGCCTGCCGAGTCATAGCCCCGGTACTCCAGACGGCGCAGACCCTCAAGAACAACATCCAGCGCACCATGCCCGGCATCAGCCCGGCCAGACGTACGCCCTACATAACCCACGATTCCACACATGGGTATAAGCCTAACTGGCTTTGAAGAGAACGGACGTCGGACAACCTCCTGTGACGCCCCTGCCCTTCCCTCCGGGAGGGTTCCGCGCAGAAGCCGCCCGCAGCGCCTGCCAGCCCGAATCCGCCCGTCATCAGGCCCTTTGCTGCCGCCCGCATTTCGCTCTCGGCGTTGCGAGGGGCAGAATCTCTAGGGTGACTTCGCAACGCAATGAAGCGAACGGGGAGGGTGTCTCGCCGTTCGTTGAGCTGGACAGGCAAACCTGGTCCCGGCTCGCAGCCCAGATGGAACAGCCCCTTAATGAAGAGGACGTGCTGCGCCTTCGCGGGCTTGGCGACCCCCTGGACATGACCGAGGTCAGGGAGGTCTACCTGCCTCTGTCCCGCCTGCTGCACCTGTACGTGGAGGCTTCACATCAACTGCATGCGGCCACCACCACGTTCCTGGGGGAGCAGACCCAGCGGACGCCGTTCGTGATCGGCGTTGCGGGATCGGTGGCGGTGGGCAAGTCCACCATCGCCCGCGTGCTGCGGGAGATGCTGCGCCGCTGGCCCGGCACGCCCAATGTTGAGCTGATCACCACCGACGGCTTCCTCTACCCGCTGGCGGAACTCAAGCGCCGCCAGCTGCTCGAACGCAAGGGCTTTCCGGAGTCCTACGACCGGCGGGCGCTGCTGCGCTTCGTGAGTGCGATCAAGAGCGGCGCGGAGGAAGTCCGGGCACCCTGGTACTCGCACGTGACATATGACATCGTGCCGGGCAAGGAAGTGGTGGTCCGCCGCCCCGACGTCCTCATTGTTGAAGGACTGAACGTCCTGGCCCCCGCACGGCCCAGGCATGACGGTCGCCAGGGCCTGGCGCTGAGCGACTTCTTCGATTTCTCCATCTACGTTGACGCCAAGACCTCCCACATCGAGGAGTGGTACGTGGACCGGTTCCGCAAACTCCGCTCCACAGCGTTCGCGCAGCCGGAATCGTACTTCCACCGCTATGCCACGCTTTCGGACGAGGAAGCCGAGGTTACCGCCCGCGACATCTGGAAGCGGATCAATGAACCGAACCTCGAGGAGAATGTGCTGCCCACGAGGGGGCGTGCGCAGCTTGTTCTGACCAAGGAAGCCGACCACTCCGTCCGCCGCATGCTGCTGAGGAAGGTCTAGCACAGGTGTGCTACGACTGCTCCTCCGCTCAGGACGCAACGGCAGGTAACGCCGGGACTCCGCCCAGCCGGCGCACCATCGCCCGGCTGCTCCTCACCGGTGCGGGGCTGTCTGCGCTGGCCGCCTGCACGCCGCCAGTCCCCCCGCCTCCGCCCTCCGCCACGGGAGGGACGACGGAGTCCCTGTCATCCGGGTCCGCCCC
Source organism: Arthrobacter sp. ISL-28 (assembly GCF_018613875.1). Taxonomy (GTDB): domain Bacteria; phylum Actinomycetota; class Actinomycetes; order Actinomycetales; family Micrococcaceae; genus Arthrobacter. Next base: position 13,652 of record NZ_JAGGPJ010000013.1, read on the forward strand.
ACCCGGCGCCCTTTCCGGCAGTCCGTCCTCGCCGTCCCCCGACACCGGGACTCCGTCCGCTGCCCCGCCTGCGTCAGCCTCGGCACCGACGTCACCGTCCCCGTCAGCACCGCCGACGACAGTGAGCGCAACCCCCGGCGCGCCAGTGCCGCCGTCGGCCGCCGCCAGGCTGCCCAAGCAGTACTCCCTGACTAACCCAACCAGCCCCTGGCTGGTCGTTAACAAGCGGCGCCCCCTGAAGCCTGCGAACTTCGTCCCGGGGGATCTCGTCGAGCCGCGCGTCGCACTCGCCGTGTCCGGCGAGGCAGCGCTGCTCAACCGCACGACGGCGGCTGCCGCGGAACGGATGTTCGCCGCAGGGGCGGCGGACGGCGTGACGATGACGCTGGCCAGCGGCTACCGTTCGTACGCGACGCAGAAGGCCACGTACAACGGTTACGTCAGTGCGCGCGGGCAGGCAGCTGCCGACACCGCGTCCGCGCGTCCCGGCTACTCCGAGCACCAGACCGGCTGGGCGTTCGACATCGGCGACGGCGGCGGAGCCTGCAGCTTCCAGCCGTGCTTTGCCGAACAGCCGGCCGCGGTGTGGGCCAAGGCCAACGCGTACAGGTTCGGCTTTGTGGTGCGTTATCCGTGGATGCTGCATTCCGTCACGGGGTACTACTACGAGCCCTGGCACCTGCGGTATGTCGGAGTCGCGGCTGCCTCGGACATGCGGCAGCGCGGAATCAGCACACTCGAGGAGTACTTCGGCCTGGAAGCGGCACCGGGATACCGATAACTGCTACAGGGCGGCGGGTACCTCTGTGGATTTCGTCAAGCGGGGGCGGGTAGTAATCGCCATTGCGTGAACCATCGCTGGAGTCAGTCGGCGGCTGCCGGATTCTTCCGTGCCCGGAAGGTAAGATCCAGGCTCCAGTCTTGGGGAGCTGATGGACCGAGTTGCCAAACGTACTCGTTCTTGAGCTTCGCACCGTCAGACCTGAACGGGCCTGTGCGTAGCGGATAGAACGCAATCGTGGGCAGGCTGGTGTCAGGTGATGTCAGGATTGCATTGTTGAAATCGCCGTTCATGCGCCTAAGTTGCTCAACGACGTATTTCCTGTAGGCAACCTCGTCCAGGGTGCGCTCGTGAGTGGCTTTCGCCGTGAGCTGCAGCGCGATGTGAAGTTGTCGGTTTCCCTGCTCGTCTTCGAAACTGACGAGGCGGTGGTTCTCTACCGCTGCAAGAAGGGTCCGGTCACCGCTGAGGACGTCTCGCACTGCGTCCGGTGCGACGACGGCTCCGTTGAAGTCGACGGACAGGTCGCTCCTGCCGTAGTGGAAGAGCAGGGGGAGATCGAGAAACTGCTGCCGAATGATGTGTTCGAGCCCGAATTCCTTGAGCACGGGGTTGAGGTCGCGCACGCGCAGCACGTGCCCGCGGTCATGAATGTTGTACCGGATCCTCGGATTGACGTTCTCTTTTCGCACGATCGTGACGACGAGTTCTCCGTCCTCGTTTGTTTCTATGAGGTAGTCATAGGGGTTGAACTGGAAGATCATCGGCAGCACACTGTACTCTGCCTGCTTGGTTAGCCGCGCCGACAGCGCAGGGTTGGCCGCGATGGCCTGACGGAGCTCCACTGTGTAATCCGTCTCGATGGCCAGATTGATCTCAAGGTCCGAGGCCCCGTAGGAGCCGAAAGCGCTGTGCGCGTACTTTGTGATGTGCGCCCGCATGTTCTCACTGATGCCCTCGCCGCCGAACGCCGCCACGATGTCGAAGGCTTCCCAATCGATACGGTCATCGTCGAACAAGGCCTTCAGGAAGGGCGGGTAACTCAGGATGATGTACGTGTAATCCGTCCCGAACTCGAGCATCGTGGCGATCACCTTGTCTCGGTCCGGGCCAATGGATTTGATCATGGTGACATCCGTGAGGGAAGTACTGACGTTCATCCCTGTCGCCCACGCTCCGAGCGAGAAGCAGTTGAGCACGAACGGCTGCTTCTTGAGCGTCTCCGCAGTGCGCGAGAAGCCAACCTGGAGCAGCTGTCGAGTGGCGAGGCGTTCGTCGAGGCCGCGCACCCAGCTGGTGGGAACGCCTGAACTCCCCGAAGATTCATCGACTACGACACCACGGCGGGGAAGAACGCCGTCGACGCTGCGGGCCGGAATGGTCCAGCGTTTGATATAGCTGTCTTTGTCCATCTCTGGCAGTGCGGCGAAGGCCTCCGCAAGTGTCTTGCCTTTGAGGGAAAGCTTTCCGGGGACACCACGTTCGAGGAGGAAGCCGCGATAGGCCGGTACGCGTTTGGCTGCCATCTCAAAGGTTCGCCAGGCCCTCCAGCGGCCGGCGGCCCACCGGAAAGGCTCAATGCCGGGCATCAGCAGTATGCGGTGCGTGGAGACCCTTGGGGTGAACAGCCCGACAAACCTGTCCATCAGAAAGACGAATGCGAAAATGAACGTTTTACTCAAGGAGTGGCTCCTGTAGGACGCGTCCCTCGGGCAAAGGACTGAGCAGCATGGAGGTGGCGGGGCGTCGGTGTGAATTTGGAGGGGTGGAGCTGTAGCCGAATCTGAAGAGCATCCAAGCCATTCTGTTCGCGGATTCGTGGATTCCGGCCTCCCGAACGAATTCGGCGTGAGAGGCCGGGTTGGTGATCACAGTGCCGAAGGGATGAAGGTACACGCCACTTTCAGAGAAAAAGAGCCAGACCCGCATGAAGGTACGCCCGGCTTCGAGAAAGTGGGCAGGCTCAGCGAACGGGCCTTCCAGCCACCCGAGCTGTCGTACCCCGCGCATCGTACGCAGATACATGGCCCTGATGGGGCCGCCGATTACTGGGAAGGACCAAAGACTGCGGTTCCGCATCGCGAAGCGAAGCACCCGGCCAGGTATGATCATGGTTTCTGCACTCAGCCCGTCCCCCTGCGCGGCCGCTTCATCCTTTGAGAACCGCAACCACTGCATGATTTCTGCGTAGACCGCGTCATTGCGCAAGTCAGAAAAAAGAGTCTTCTGATTGATCCGCACCAGCGAAGAGACCATGCGGGCATCGATCGTCGACCGGAAATCGAATCCTTGCTCGGCGGCGATCGAAGAAGCCGCTGCGAGTATCTCGTCGCCCACGATCCTGCTGTCATAGGGTCGCCGGGAAGTCTGTCTGGAACGGAATGCAGCCAGCCGACGTTGAGCCGCGGACCGGGTCTCGGCGTCCGCGGCGGTCGGTTCCAATCGCACTGTGCCAATAAGATGCAAACGGTCTACGGCATCGAAATCCATTTCGGAGTGGTCAAGGGCCTCGATGGTGCGGTAGCCGCGGGCTGCGGCGACCACAGACAACGACTCCAGGAAGACGCCCGCGCAAACGTGGGCGAAAGGGATGCCAAACGATTCCGCAGGCAGCCCGAGGTCAAGGTCATAATAAACCCGTGCCGCTGTCTCGCTGATGGCCCGGAGCTTCATTGGCTGGGAGTTATGGGGCGAGGGATACCATCGGACGTCTTCGACAATTTCGAGCCACAGTGCCCCAGCTTCCTTAAGCATGTCGCCAATCTATGAGACACCAGTAACGATAGCCAGCCACGGGGAGTACTTCCTTCAGTAATTAGTTCGGGTAAACCTGCGAACTTGAGTTAAAAAGTCAGTTCAGTGGAGGGGTACGGCCAGATCGGGGCAATGAGGGTTATCAAAAGCCCCGGACTGCGTAGGGCTACTATTGCACTCTGCGCCCTAAAATAATGCCGTATTGGGGGTGTCGCGGCAGACATTCCCAGCTCGCTGCTCATGAAAACGGCGGGGGCAGAAAACATGCCGGGACGGAGCGGCTTACACACTCATCTTGCAACAGGACCCTGGCAACGACAAAGGTATCGGGGGCGGTGCGATAGTTTGGTTTCCATGCTTACCGGATTCAAGAAATTCATTCTCAAGGGCAACGTCATTGACCTGGCCGTAGCCGTCATCATCGGCGCCGCCTTCAGTTCCGTCGTGGACGCCCTGGTCAAGAGCGTCATGATGCCCCTCATTTCCTTGCTGGTGGGCGAGCCCAACTTTGACGACTTCCTTGCCTTTGGCGATGTCCGGTTCGGCGTGCTCCTCACCGCAGTGGTCAACTTCCTGCTGGTCGCCGCGGCCATCTACTTCGTCATTATTGTGCCGATGAACCACATGATCGAACGCCGCAACCGCAAGCTCGGCATAGACCAGGACGTCAAGGAAGAGGCCGCCGAAGACCCGCAGATCGCACTGCTCACCGAGATCCGGGACGCACTGCGCAGCCAGCCCACCAAATGATCACCTAGGGCTCTGGAGAACGCGACGCCTCCTACTTACCGGCGCGTCCTTTAGGGCAGTCCATCCACCCGGCCGAGGCCGCATCGGGCGACGACGTACCCCCAGAACAACAGTGCGTGTGGACGGGTTCCGCGCCAGCTCAAGGGGACAGAAGCGCCACTCTGCTCGACGACGGTGGCTGTCCACCGGCGTCGCACCAGCCCGGGCCGGCGCAGCCGGAGCTTGCTGAGGGAGGAATAGGGGATCCATCTCCCCGCATGGCGCTTCGCAAGGCCGACCGCACGAGCTGACGTAACGGTGGCGCGCTGAAAGTGTGGGTTCTCGCTGTGGTCCAGGGGGCCGTGCGGGATGGTGCCGGCGGGCAGGATGAGGATGCCATTCCGGTTGACCCATATTTGAACTCTCCAGCTGTCGCTGGCGGCGTCCCCGGAGACCAGCCGACACAGGTCGTCGTCTTCGGGAGGTTCCTCCGTCTGTGTCGGCAGTGTGGTCTGAGCCGTGGGCGCTGGATGGGGCGGGGCGACGCCGTCTTGGGCTGGGGTGCCCGGCTGACCCGGTGGATGCGGGGCATGAGCCCTCCTGTTGGCAGCAGCGACGGCCTGCATAACGGCTGCGCGCAGTCCATCGCCACACAACCGGGGCGCGTCAACGGCGAGCACTTCGCGATCGAGCTGGACAACCGAGCGGACACCGACCTGCTCTCCCAACAGGTCCGCCAGATCGTCGCGATCGGGGCGAACGAGCAGACCGACTGCGTCATCCAGTTCCACCAGCCAGCCGTGTTTGGCGATCTCGGGTTCGTCCTCGACCTCGACGGAGATCCAGTCCGCCAGCTCGGCCGGCCGAACCGGTCCGACGTCCTCCTCCGCAACGCATGGCACGAGGAGTCCCAGGCGCTCGACAACATCAGCGGTGTGAAGAATACAGTCATGCTTCTTCAGCCGGTGGTGCACCATTCCCGTCCGTCCTCACACGAGCTTCGACCGTCCTTTGGCACACGCGAGTCTACGGCAGCCAGCGTCCGGGACAAGGGGTCAAAGTAAAGCGGTCCGCCTCCCAACGGGGAGGCGGACCGCTTTTCTGATTGTGTGTTAGCTCCGGGGCGGAACCTGATTAGGGAACCAGTTCACTCGGGGCGCGGCCCAAGGCCAGCTCGGTTTTGACCACCTGTGCCAGGCGCTCGGCGATGACCTGAGCGGTCTCCTGGCTCCCTGCCTCCACCATGACGCGCACAACAGGTTCCGTGCCGGAGGGGCGAAGGAGGACGCGCCCGGTGTCTCCGAGTTCCGCCTCGGCAAGCCTTACGGCTGCGGCGAGGACCTGGTCGCCCTTGACGCGGCTGCGGTCCACGTCCTTCACGTTGATGAGGACCTGGGGAAGCTTGGTCATCACCGTGGCCAGATCCTTCAGCGGCTGCCCGGTGAGCGCCACCTGGGCTGCCAGTTGCAGGCCGGTCAGGACGCCGTCGCCGGTGGTGGCATAGTCGGCGAGGATCACGTGGCCGGACTGCTCGCCGCCCAGGTTGAAACCGCCGTCGCGCATCTCTTCGAGGACGTACCGGTCCCCTACTCCTGTCTCGCGGATTTCGATGCCCGCGTTACGCAGGGCGATCTTCAGTCCGAGGTTGCTCATCACGGTGGCAACGAGGACGTTGTCCGTGAGCTTGCCGGCGGCCTTGAGCGCAATGGCCAGGATGGCCATGATCTGGTCGCCGTCCACTTCATTGCCTTCATGGTCCACGGCCAGGCAGCGGTCGGCGTCGCCGTCATGGGCGATGCCAAGGTCTGCACCGTGGGCCACCACGGCGGCTTTGAGCGGCCCCAGGTGGGTGGAACCAACGCCTTCATTGATGTTCAGCCCATCCGGTTCGGCGCCGATGACCACGACGTCGGCCCCTGCGTCCTTGAAGACCTGCGGGGAACAGCCGCTGGCGGCACCGTGGGCGCAGTCCAGGACGACCTTCAGGCCGTGGAGGTTGTGCGGAAGGGTTCCCAGGAGGTGGACGATGTAGCGGTCCTCCGCGTCGGAGAAGCGCTGGATGCGTCCCACTTCGCCGCCGACGGGCCGGAACGGCTCCTTGCCCATCTGCTCTTCGATGGCGTCCTCCACCTCGTCGGGGAGTTTCTGCCCGCCGCGGGCGAAGAACTTGATCCCGTTGTCCGGGGCAGGGTTGTGGGAGGCGGAGATCATGACGCCGAAGTCCGCGTTCAGGTCCGCCACGAGGTAGGCCGCCGCAGGGGTCGGGAGTACGCCGGCGTCGTAGACATCGATGCCGGAGCTGGAAAGCCCGGCCTCCACGGCGGCGGCGATAAATTCACCGCTGGCCCGCGGATCCCTTGCAACCACGGCACGCGGCCGCGCACCCCCGCTGGCGCGTTCATGGCCAAGCACGACGGCGGCAGCCTGGGCCAGCTGCATTGCGAGCTCGGCAGTCAGCAGGCCATTCGCCAGGCCCCGGACACCGTCTGTTCCAAATAATGTAGACATCGGGTCAAGTGTAGAGGATGGGGTTGGTGGGCTGCGGAAGTGACGACCTGCAGAACCTGCCTACCTGTTTCTGCAGCCCGGCTACCTGCCCGACTACCTGCCGCAGAGCCGTGGACTACTTGTATTTTTTTGGGGAGTACGTCTCTTTTTCGTGGCAATACCCTTCTTTCCCCTAGGGCTACCTCTCTTTGGGTAAAAGCCTCGCTATCGGTTTTGGCCCGCCCCTACTATTCCATGCATGACACCTAGCACTGGGGGCTTGGCGCTCGACCTGCCGCGTACAGCTTTCGAAATCGTACTGGCCCTATCCGTCCTGATCTGATTCCGCGTACTGCGATTATGCTCACCGCAGCAATCTAGACCGATGGCAAGGGGACCTAGGGAATGCCAGTTCTTCGCATTCAATTGAGCAGCCTTACCGGGCTTCGGTTCTTCGCAGCGATGGCTGTCGTCTTCTACCACCTCCATCTCTATTTCCCCAAGATAACCGACAGCCTTGCCATATTCCGGTACGGATTCACCGGTGTCAGCTTCTTCTTCATCCTTTCCGGATTCGTCCTGACGTGGTCGCACCGTGCGGACGTCCGATCCGGGCGGTTCTATTGGAATCGGGTCGCCCGCATCTGGCCTCTCCATTTGTTGACCATGATCCTCTCAATTTGGATTCCAATGTTGAGCGCCTCACCGCCAGCAGATTGGTCCGCGATACCGTTTGTCCTGACCCTCACCCAAGCCTGGATCCCGGCAAGCGGCTTCCTCAACGCATTCAACGGCGTATCGTGGTCGTTGTCGTGCGAGGCTTATTTCTACTTATTGTTTCCTTTACTTTTCAGGCACCTTAGCAGTCGCCCACGGGTGGCCGGTATTGCAGGAACCGTCTTCGTGGCGTTGATCATTGTTGGCATTTGCCTATCCAAGTACTCCTCGATTCAAACAGCGAATTACCTTTTGGGAACCATGCCGCTTTACCGCATGGGAGAGTTCGTCCTAGGAATGTGCCTTGCGATGATTATGAAACGGGGCTGGCGCCCAGCCTTTCGTCTGCAGCACGCAATTGGAATGACCGCGTTGCTCACAGTGGGCTTGTTCGTCGCGCCACTGATCGTGAATGTGATGTCTGGGCCCGTACCAGTGATCTACGCCAATTTGATCATGATCCCGGGCTTCCTCGCACTCATCGCTACGGCCGCAAGCCGTGACTTATCCGCCAGTAGCACCGTGTTCGGTTCAAAGGCTTTAGTCCGGCTTGGTCAATGGTCGTTCGCGCTATACCTCGTTCACGAGTTGGTGATCAGGCTGGCCAGGCCTTTCCTGGCTGACATACCGATTGACGGGACCTTCGGAGTCGCTGTCCTTGCCGTCGTTTCGTCGATCGGACTTTCTGGCGTTCTCCATGAGTTCGTTGAGAAGCCCGCAGAAAAATGGCTGCGCTCGCGCGGTGCCCCTCAGACGGCACACACAGCGAACACAGTCTGGGCACACCGCCCAGAGAAATAGGAACTCTGACGATTTGGCGGTGGATCGGGTAACCGCGATGCTTGGCCTTGGCTGAAGAGCGCTCGGCTTTGCCTTACGTCGTTAACCAACCCTCGCTAGCGGAAGATTCCGTGGGGTTAGCCTCTCTTGGTGGACACCTGAATTACCGGGCTCCTTGGATTCTGCAGGAAGGTGTTCTTGTGAGCAGGACCCGACGGAAATCGGAATGCTTCGAGCTGATTGAGGCCGAGAAGACTAACTACTCGGTCCGGCGGATGGCCAGGCTTTTGAGGGTGTCCCGGTCCGGGTTCTACACCTGGCGCCGCAGACGCGCTTTGCGTTCCGCACCACGCGCTGTTGCTCGGGCTGAACTGGACGCGCAGGTCCGGCGGATTCATACCGATTCGAACGGGATCTACGGAGCGCCGCGGATCCCGGCTGTCCTGGCCAGAAACGGGACCGGTGTTGACCGGAAGACCGTGGCCGCCTCCATGCGCCGGCAGGGCCTGGAAAGGATCTCTCTCCCCCCGGCGCTTCCGGCCGGTAGCCCCGATCGGTGAGGCGCGGGTCCATTCCATCCCTGATCTGGTGGCCAGGAAAATGGGACACCGGGACCGTGGACGCGGTGTGGATCTCGGACATCACCTACCTGCGCACCGATCAGGGCTGGGTCTATTTATGCGCCGTCAGGGACGCATGCTCACGACGGGTCGCCGGATGGGCGATGAACTCCGCCCAGACCACCAGCCTGATTGACTGAGCGTTACGCATGGCTTAGATCCTGCGCGGCGCCGGCCCTGCCGGCGTCGTGTTCCATGCCGACCGGGGCACCCAGTACACCTCCGCCCAGCTCAACGATGTCTGCACCGGTCTGGGGATCCGCCAGTCCGTCGGACGGACCGGGGTCTGCTGGGATAACGCCATGCAGGAATCGTTCTGGTCCACCCTGAAGGCCGAGTTCTACAACCGGCGCCGCTGGACCCCACGACAGGACGCTAGCAACCGGCCGCTGGATCGAGGAGTTCTACAACCGGGCCAGGCTCCACTCCGCCCTGGGCTATACCACCCCTGTGGAACACGAACAATTCCTCACCACAGCAAAACTTCAGACGGCAAAAGCCGCCTGACCAACTGTCCACGATTTGCGGGCAACCTCATAGGGAAACCCAGACGGGCAAATAGATCCTGACAATACGTTTTCGCGAAATACGCCGCCCAGTTTGGTCGAGAATTTCCGACAAACGGAAGAGTCAGAACTAACGCAGACAAGATGAAGAAAATGTACACCGCTTCCTGACCGGCCCAGATTGGATGAAGGGGTATGAAGGTAGTCCACCAAACCCACGCGTTGAACGATCCCGTCCCATTGCTGTCCACCGCAGACGAAAGTTGCGGGGATACAAGGAAGCAATGATGTATGAGTACGACGAATGCAGCTAGACCCCTCAATCCGTCGAGTGACGTGTAGCGCGACGGTGCGCGTAATTGCTTGGAATCCCCCATTCGCCCACAGTATGGACCGCAAGTCACGTTGCACCCGAGTAGCAGCTACCTGTCCTCCGAGTCCTCGGATCAGACGGACTACTTGGTTTTTTGGTCTGTACCTGTCTTTGCTAAAAAGCCTCGCCCCCGTCCCTCCGGCGCCCATACTATTCGATGCATGACACCTAGCACTGGGGGCTTGGCGCTCGAAATCGTAGTACCGGTTTTCAATGAAGAAGCGGTACTCGAAAGCAGCATCACAAGGCTCACCGAATATCTGACGCACGAAATGCCTTCCACGTGGAAAATAACCATCGCGGATAATGCAAGCACTGACAAGACACCGGTGATTGCAGCTCGCCTCAGCGAGCATTTGCCCAACGTTGAGTACCGTCGTCTGAATGTAAAAGGACGGGGGTACGCTCTCCGGGATGCCTGGGGAGCTTCGGAGGCGAAAGTCCTCGCTTACCTTGATGTCGATCTCTCTACTGATCTGGCCGCGCTTCCGCCGCTGGTAGCACCTCTCCTTTCAGGGCACTCGGATATTTCCATCGGAACGAGGCTCGGACAAAATTCACGCGTAAGCCGCGGGCCGAAACGCGAATTCATTTCCAGGTCCTACAATTTCCTGCTTCGCCGGACAATGCAGGTGGGTTTTTCCGACGCCCAATGCGGCTTCAAGGCAATTCGTGCAGACGTTGCACAGCGATTACTTCCGCATGTGGAAGACAACGGCTGGTTCTTTGATACCGAACTGCTGATTATTGCCGAGCGGTCCGGGCTGCGTATCCACGAGATCCCGGTGGATTGGGTGGATGACCCGGACAGCAGCGTCGACATCCGGAAGACCGCCCTCGACGACCTCCGGGGCATGGTCCGTGTGGGCGGTTCCCTGGTCAAGGGGTCCATTCCGGTCCAGGCCATCTACGCGGAGTTGGGCCGGCGCCCTATCGTACCCCCAAGCCGGCCAAGCTTTTTTGGCCAAGTGATTCGCTTTGGCCTGGTGGGCGCTGTTTCAACGCTGGCATTTGCGCTGCTCTATATGGTTCTCCAGGGTCCGTTCGGGGCACAGGAAGCCAATTTCCTGTCCCTGCTCCTGACTGCTGTGGGTAACACCGCCGCCAACCGCCGGTTTACTTTTGGGATCAGCGGACCGGAAAAGCTGTTTACCCAGCAAGTCCAAGGTCTGCTCGTTTTCATGTTGGCTTGGGGCATCACTTCTTCGTCGCTTCTCGTGCTTCATTCAGTCAACCTGGATGCCACAGCGAGCATGGAGCTGCTCACCCTGACGGCGGCCAACGTCGTCGCAACCTTGATGCGGTTCGTGCTTCTCCGGATCTGGGTCTTCCGGGTCCGCCAGAAGGACGAACGGTCCGCGGTCCTCGCGCTGCGGCCCGTCGGACAGTCCGTCCGTTGAGCGTCACCGAGGCGGGCCGGACTGCGGCTCCACAGGGGAGGCGTGCGGCTCGCCGGGCGATGCCGTGGGGGAGGATCGGGCTGGTTGCCCTCCTCGTCGCGACTGCTGTGTCGTTCCTCTGGGGGCTGGACCGCAACGGATGGGCGAACCCCTACTACTCGGCAGCGGCGCAGGCCGGGTCCCAGGACTGGAAATCCTTCTTTTTCGGTTCACTTGAATGGGGCAACCTGATTACCGTAGATAAGACTCCGTTGAGCACGTGGGTGATGGCGCTCTCCGTGCGGTTGTTTGGTCTTAGCAGCTGGGCTATCCTCGTTCCGCAAGCCCTCATGGGCGTCGCCACCACATACCTCATCTATCGAATCCTAAAGCGCGGATTTGGCGCTGCCCCCGCGTTGTTCGGCGGCGCAATTTACTCCACAACGCCCGTAGTTTTCTTGATGTCCCGGTACAACAACCCGGAACCTCTCATGGGCTTGCTGATGGTCGCAGCCGTGGCCATGACTATACGGGCGGTGGAGAAGGGCTGGCTGCGGCTGTTTGCAGTCGCCGGACTTCTCCTTGGCCTTGGTTTCATGGCCAAACAGATTCAAGCGTTTGTGGTGATCCCTGCCTTGTGCGTCACGGTCCTCGGTTTCAGTTCCGGGAATTTACCAACTCGCATTCGGCATCTTCTAATTGCGGCGATATCGCTGTTGGGAACTTCAGCCGCTTGGCTTGTTGCTGTTGAACTGACGCCTTCTTCAAATAGGCCATACATCGGTGGTTCCAGCGCTAACAGTGCAATTGAACTGACGCTGGACTACAACGGCCTGGCTCGATTTATCCAGATTCCCATGAAGATCAACGGCAGTCGGTCGGCCTCTAAAGACGATCTTGCGCCATACAACGGAGGCTTCTCTCGCATCTTCGACGGTAACTTTGCCCCGGAGATCGCTTGGCTCCTGTTTCCGGCGATTGCCATATCCATCGCGTTGATTGTCTTGAATCGGACCTTAGGCTTCAGCGGACTCCAGAAGATTGTTGCTTTTCTCTCGGTGACGTGGTTCGCAACTGCGTTCTTACTGCTTTGCTTCATGGGTTCGATGATCCACACTTACTACACGTTCTCTCTCGCTGCCCCTATGGCTTTGGTGGTGCCAATCGGTTTGTCCGCCCTCTGGCGAACAAGAGACAGATTGGTTCTCCGCCTCATAGGAGGGGTTATCGTTGGTGCCGCCACCTACATGACTGTTCGCGTGCTCAATTATAGTGACGAATGGCCTGTGTGGTTTCGCGCCTTGGTGGTGGCCACCGGGGTTTTGGCCACCGCGGGCTGGCTGCTGGCCCCATCCGTGAGATGGACGCGCATCACTGCCTGCGCCGTGGCAGTCGCCTTCATGCTCGGACCAATTGGGGCGAACATTTATACCCTTTCGATCCCACAGAACGGCACGAATCCACAGTCCGGTCCAATTGCGAACGATCCCATGGCCATGTCGCGGCTGCTGTTGGCCGCAAGGGGAGCAAAGCCAGCCTGGGCCCTGCAGATTGCCTATGGCTCCATGCCGACAGCGGCGGTAGTGGACTTGCTGCGGGAAACCAGGGGTGACCAAGTGTGGGGTGCGGCCACATACTCGGCGCAGAACGCAGCACTTTACCAACTCGAATCAGGGATGCCTGTCATTCCACTGGGAGGCTGGCTGGGAACGGACCCTGCTCCAACACTGGCCCAGTTCAAGGGCCTAGTAGCTGATGGACGAATCGGATACTTCATTTGGCAGCAGGATCTCTTGGATAGGAACGAGCTGAGTGCAGAGACGCTGGAAATTTCGCGCTGGGTAGACGACAAGTTTGAGGAGCAGATCATTGACAACGTCAGAATCTACGATCTCCGGCGCTGAGACCGCCCCCTCGGCGACCGCAACTGCCAGACGCACAAAGTCCCCGACGGCGCAGCGTGCAATCTTGGCGATTCAGAGGGTATTCAGGGGGCCAGCGGATCGCCCCGTCTGGGAACGGCCAGCGCTACTAGCGCTGTTGCTGTCCAATGCGGTGCTGTATCTCAGCAACCTGGGCGTAAACGGATGGGCTAACTACTTTTACAGCGCTGCGGTGCAAGCGGGCAGCATGGATGCGAAGGCCTTCTTCTTCGGGTCGTCGGATTGGGGCAACTCCATCACCGTAGACAAACCCCCTCTCAGTTTGTGGGTGATGGGTCTGTTCGTGCGACTGTTCGGCTTCAGCCCCGTGGCCATGCTGCTTCCACAGGCGATCATGGGCGTAATTACCACATTCCTGATCTACGTGATTATTCGTCGACACTTCAGCGGGCCCGCCGCTCTTTTCGGTGCCTTCGTTTTCTTTACGACACCAATAGTCACATTAATGTCCCGCTACAATAATCCCGACCCCTTAATGCTCCTCCTAATGGTGGCAGCGGTTTATTACGTATTGCGAAGCATCGAAAGCGGGCGCGGTCGGTTTTTTATCGTGGCGGCCGCCCTACTCGGGCTGGCATTTATGACTAAGCAAATGCAGGGACTGCTCAGCGTCCCGGCCTTGGGAATCGCATACCTAATTTTCAGCCCGCAGCGCTGGTCTGCGCGACTCAAAACCTCTTTAGCGGGGCTTACAGCCCTAGTTATCACTGGGGGGTTTTGGACGATAATCACGGACCTGATTCCGCAGGACCAGCGCCCCTATATCGGTGGCTCACAGACGAATAGCGTTCTGCAACTTACACTCGGCTACAACGGCATTGAGAGAATCGTCGGTACCGAAGCGGCGCCGAGCGCGAGGCAAATTCCGGATCAGTTCCGCCCTGTTGACAGCGATACTGGGTTCTTCAGGCTCCTGAACTATAACTACAACCAGGAAGCAACCTGGCTACTCTTCGCAACCCTCATGGCCTTGGTTATGCTGGCGGTCCTCTGGAACAAGCATCTGAAAACCCCCGCAGCACGCGCGCTGTCCTTGGCCTCGGGGCTCTGGCTGCTGACGGCGTTTCTGTTGTTGTGTTTTATGGGCGACCAGATTCACACCTATTACACCATAGCCTTGGCGCCGCCGCTCGCATTGGTTCTGGGCATCGCACTCGGCGCACTAATGGCCACGTGGAACTCGATAAGATCGCGGCTCATGGCCGCTGCTATCGCCCTGACAGCCATACTCACCTCGTGGCTGATCCTAGGGGGAACAATGGGATGGCCTAACTGGCTGTCGACTGCGGTTCTCGGCGTGGGAATTGCTTCAATTTCTGCGCTCCTGGTCCGACCGCCAAGCCACAAAGTAGAGGCGGCTGCTGCCGTAGTCCTCTGCGCCTCGCTCCTCTTTGGACCAGTCCTCACGTCAATTCACAACGTCACCGTTGGCTTCAACGGCTCTAATCCCCTCTCCGGAGTATTGTCGAAGAACCCGGCCGGCATCAGTCATCTGCTGGAGTCCCTGCGAAAGAATGATCCACCCTGGGCACACGACGTCGCTTTTGGGCGGATACCCGAAGCCGAAGTAGTGGACGTGTTGGCGGGAACACGCGGCTGTACCTGGGCGGCTGCGACATATGCAAGCCAAACGGCTGCCCGTCTGCAGTTGGAGTCCGGCCGCCCCGTCATGGCAATGGGTGGCTTTGCAGGTAGCGATCCATCTCCGGGCCTCGACGATTTCAAAGCCAAAGTAGCTGAAGGAAAGATCTGCTATCTGATCCAGCAGGAAACGTTCCTGGAAGTCCAGACAAGCGAATCGAATGTCACAGCGATCTCGACGTGGGTCCAGAGCAACTTCCGTCTGGAAAAGATTGGCACTACGACCGTGTTCCGGTTGAGGGCCGAGTAGGACAGCAGGCCGTTAACGGCAGAAGCCCGCCCCGCCGAAGTGGCAGGACGGGCTTCTGTGAAGCGGCAGAGCTTCGGAAGCGGGATTAGCGCTTGGAGTACTGCTGCGCCTTGCGGGCCTTCTTGAGACCGGCCTTCTTACGCTCGATGACGCGGGCGTCACGGGTGAGGTAGCCGGCTTTCTTGAGGGTAGCGCGGTTGTTCTCGACGTCGATCTCGTTAAGTGAACGGGCGATGCCGAGACGCAGTGCACCGGCCTGGCCGGAGGGGCCGCCGCCGTGGATGCGGGCGATGACGTCGTAGGCGCCGTCAAGATCGAGGATCTTGAAGGGCTCGTTGACGTCCTGCTGGTGCAGCTTGTTCGGGAAGTAGTTCGCCAGCTCGCGGCCGTTGATGGTCCACTTGCCGGTGCCCGGCACAACGCGAACGCGTGCAACGGCTTCCTTGCGGCGGCCAACAGCTGCGCCGGCAACGGTCAGTGCCGGGCGCTCCTTCTTCGGAGCGGCAGCTTCAGCAGGGCCGCTTTCCGAGGTGTAGCTGGTCAGGGTTTCCTCTGCCTCAACGGCTTCGGTGGTCTCTTCGTTCTGAGCCACGGTTCTCCTTGTATAGATAAGTTGTTTGGTGGCCAGGACTACTGGGCGACCTGGGAAATTTCGAAAGTCTTGGGCTGCTGAGCGGCGTGCGGGTGCTCTGCACCGCGGTAAACCTTCAGTTTGCCCAGCTGCTGAGCAGCGAGGGAGTTCTTGGGGAGCATGCCCTTGATGGCCTTCTCCACGGCGCGGACCGGGTTGGATTCCAGCAGCTCCGCGTAGTTGACGGAGGTCAGGCCGCCCGGGTAGCCGGAGTGGCGGTAGGCGCGCTTCTGCTCGAGCTTGGCGCCGGTGAGGGCAACCTTCTCAGCGTTGATGATGATGACGAAGTCGCCCATGTCCATGTGGGGCGCAAAAGTGGCCTTGTGCTTGCCGCGCAGCAGGATTGCGGTCTGGCTGGCAAGACGACCAAGGACAACGTCTGTGGCGTCAATGACGTGCCACTGGCGATTGATATCGCCGGGCTTCGGGGTGTACGTACGCACGGTGTTTGCCTCGTTCTTGTTCTGGCGTTCTTGTTTAGGTGTCACGTAAGGGTGCACCTACTATCTATGCGCTACCGGAACAGAGGTGAGGGCTCTATGAATCCAGTGGTCCAGAAGTCTCGAATATGCCCGAGGAGTAGTTATCCTGCAACTGGATTCTCAGCGGGCACGCATCATCGAGAAAGGACACGCACAACGACTACCAAGAATAGCGTGAACGGGGCGTCAGGGTCAAAATGGGGTATCCGGTCTCGGGGTGCACGCGCGCCTTGGTCTGCGCCGGCCCGTTCCAGCCCTGGGAGTATGCGTGTCGTCAGTAGATATTGCCACCGGCACCGGACCGCTTTTCGTCCTCGCCGTCGGCCTGCTCGGCATACTCCTTGGCACGCTTAGTGAACTGCTGATCGCCCGCTCGCTCCCCCGCCTTGGCGGGCTGCCTTCCCTCAGGGCAAGGCTTACGACGGCGGCCGTCACCGGAGCGCTCTGCGCCGCCTTTGCATTCAGGTTTGGGATGGACTGGTCCCTGCCGGCGTTCCTGGCGCTGGCGGTTCTCGCTGTGCAGCTCGCAAGAATTGACCTTGCCCACCACCTGCTGCCGAACCCCCTCGTTTTGTCCCTGCTCGCTGCGGGTCTCGCGCTCTTCGCCGTCAGCAGCGCGGTAACCGCGGGCTGGACAGAGCTGCTGCGCGCAGCTGCCGGCGCCGCTATTTTGTTTGTCGTGTACCTGATTTTGGCCATTATTTCGCCCCGTGGCATCGGAATGGGAGACGTCAAGCTCGCAGCGCCGGTGGGCCTGTACCTGGGCTATTTGGGTTGGAGCCAGCTGTTCTACGGCGGAGCTCTGGGCTTCGTGCTGGGCGGCATTTTCTCCGTCGTTTTGATTTCCTTTAGACGCGCCGAAAAGTCCGCCGAGGTGGCCTTCGGACCAGCCATGCTGGCGGCAACGCTCGGGATGGTTCTGTTCACGTCCTGACGAGCGGCGCATGCCCCCTGCCGCCTGATTTCAGGAAATAGAAGCCAGCCAGGCTTACCAATCCAAGTAGTTTTCGAACCTTGGAACTTTCTGTGTGAGTACCTTTTCTGGGGGCTGCATAAGTGCTACCCGCAAAAAGACGGGTAGGGCTACGTATTGTTGCCGATCTTGTGCAGTGCAATTCTTTAGCTAGCGAAAGTCCAGCAGCTAAAGAAGTATGGGGGCCGCTGGAATTCGTTGAAATAATCCACATCAATTTCACCGAATTAAGGAAAATAAAATGACATCTCTCATGGTCTCAATGACTGCTTTCATCGCCGGCATCAAGGATCGTTTCGCAGCTGAAAAAGGCGCGACGGCGACGGAATACTCGCTTCTCGTCGGACTCATCGCACTCATCATTGTCGCTGGCGTAGGACTCTTTGGAACAAACCTGAACACCTTCTTCAGCAGCCTGGCCGGCACGGTCGGCGGCTGGTAAGTTCCGCGTTTCCACGGTGTGCCGCGTCCGTCTAGGCGGGCGCGGCACACCGCACCTATTTCAAGCGACAACTGTCCAGGGGGACCCTTTGAAACGCAGCCACAGAACTTCCGATCACGGCGAACGAGGTGCAGTAGCCGTCGAATTCGCGCTCGTTGCTCCGATACTCATCGCCCTGATTATCGCGGTTGTCGAGTTCTCGAACGCATACAACGTCCAGGTTTCTGTGACTCAGGCGTCCCGCGAAGCAGCCCGGACGATGGCTATCACAAAAGACTCGGCGAAGGCCACTGCCGCCGGCAAGGCAGGGGCGCCTTCCATCAATAGCAGTCTTCTAACCTTCGACTACTCCGCCGCAACATGTCCCACGGCAACACCGGCTCCAAATGCCGTCGTGACCGTGACCTACACCGGCACACCTCTGACTGGATTCTTCGGGTCCTCTCTAATTCTCAAGGGCAAAGGAGCCATGCAATGCGGCGGCTGATCAATCGGACTAAATCCACCGGCTCTGGAGAAAGCGGAGCAGCGGGTGTCATGGTCGCCGTGATGATGCTGGTCCTTATCGGTGCTGGCGCGCTTGCTGTGGACGTTGGGCAGATCTATGCCGAGCGCGCTCAACTTCAGAACGGTGCCGATGCTGGAGCCCTCGCTGTGGCCCTAAGTTGCGAACAGGGCACCTGCAATTCAGCTTTGGCGGACAACCTGGCCAACTCCAATGCAAACGATTCCGCTAGCACCGCGGCCGTCGACCTTTCTGTAGCCGGCCAGGTGACGGTAACCACGTCCACAAAGAATGGCTCATCCAGCTTTCTGACGAACTTGTTTGCAAATGCCATAAATGCCGGCCCCGTGACGGTGGGCGCTCAGGCGACGGCCGGGGTCGGCCTGCCTGGAAGCGGATCGGGGTTCCCGCTGGCTCTTTCCGACAACTGTTACAACCTAACCTCAGCAAGCCAGACGGCCGAGGTCCAGAAAATCTCTTACAAGCCAGGCGGGACCTGCACAGGTCCATCCGGAACTCAGATTCCCGGTGGGTGGGGCTGGCTGGACCAGAGTTCGCCCTGCAACGCCATTACACATGTCGGCACAAACGATATGGGCTCAAATCCCGGAAACAATCCTCCCAGCGGATGTTCGGACATCCTTGACGCCTGGAAGGCAACGTTGCTGGCAGGTGGCGAAGTCAAAGTCCAATTTCCAGTCTTCGATACATCAACGGGCACTGGCCAAGGCGGCTCCTTTCACATCATTGGTTACGCCACATTCAAGATCTGGGGCTGGAAATTCGGCAATAACCACCAATACGAATTCCGCAATTCCGGCACCGATCCCGGGATGACGAGTGCCCTTGCCTGCACCGGCGGCAACGACCGCTGCGTCATCGGTCAGTTCATCGAGTACAGCGCCATTGGCTCCGGAAGCACAGTTCCCGGCGGCGCGAACCTGGGCACATCCGAAATCCGACTCATCAAGTAGTTCCATCTAAGGGGAAAAAATGAAAGCACGCCTACTGGGAGGCATCGCCGCATTGGTTGTAGCAATCATTGGCACCGTCCTTCTATTCAATTACGTACAGGGCGCTGATCGGCGCGCTCTCGCCAACACCGAAACAGAAGACGTACTCGTGGTAAAGCAAGAAGTGCCAGCCGGTACGCCCGCGAGCCAGCTTAGTCAGTACGTGGTCACCAAAGCCGTTCCGCGCACGGCTGTGGCCGTAGACAGGGTTGATGACCTTGGTACTCTGGGGTCAAAGGTAACTGCGGTGGCACTTGTCCCGGGAGAGCAACTGCTGAATAGTCGCCTCGTTGACGCCGGCGCATTCCTGGGGCCCTCCCGTGTCAAGGTCCCAGCTGGTCTGCAGGAGATTACGGTACGGCTCGGCATAGACCGCGTCGTCGGCGGCCATGTCCAGGCGGGCGACACGGTTGGCGTGTTTATCTCGCTGGGGAACGGCGCCGCCACGACTCAAGAGGGTGCTTCCGCGGCCAGCGGAAGCGGGACGCAGCTGACGTTTCACAAAGTGCTCGTCACAGCCGTTCAATTCAGCTCCGGCGCTCCGGCTCAAACACAGGCCGAGGCAACACAAGCAAGCTCACAGGGCGCGCTGAATGGAGAAAGCGACAAAAAGCAGACATCCAGTGATTCCTACTTGATCACCTTCGCGAGGAATGCCGTTGACGCTGAAAAGTTGGTGTATGCCGCCGAGTTTGGGAAAATCTACCTCTCGAAGGAGCCGGCCAACGCCACTGAGGGCACTAACGGAGTCGTCAATCAGACAAGGGTATTCCGATGAGCCGCTTCATCTTGATCTCTCCCTCTGCTGACTACGAACGGCGGGTCCGCGCATCCATCGCCCCGCTCCGCGGCTCCTTGCAGTGCTACCAGGCGGCCTACCTGCCAGAAGCTCCTGAGGACATCCTGAGGCAACAAACAGGCGAACCACCCGAGGTCCTTATCCTAGGGCCGGGCCTTCCCCTCGATGAGGCATTGAAGTTCGCAGCAGTGTTGGACCTACAGTATCCAGAAATCAGCATTATTCTGACCGCCGAAGACGACGGCGAGACGGCTCTAAATGCAATGCGCTCGGGCATCCGAGACATCATCTCTCCGTCAGCCGACTCTGATACCGTGCGGGCCATGGTGGAGAGGGCCAGCCTCTCGGCAGCAGGCCGACGACGGGGCTTGGCACCGACGGCATCGGAAGGTCCGAATGCCGAAGGCGGCCGAATCGTCGCCGTTATGTCCCCCAAAGGAGGCGTGGGCAAGACCACGATTGCCAGTAACCTGGCGATCGGACTAGGTCAAATCGCGCCCATGAGCGTTGTCATCGTTGACCTCGACCTTCAGTTCGGCGACGTTGCCAGCGGTCTTATGCTCGAGCCCGAATTCACCATTACGGACGCGGTCGTGGGTGCAGCGAGCCAGGACGCAATGGTCTTGAAAACCTACTTGTCCGTTCATCCAGGAAGCATTTACGCGCTCTGTGCGCCACGAAACCCTATCGACATGGACAGGATCACCGGCGAACACATCAGCCACCTGCTGCGCCAGCTGCGTTCGGAGTTCCAATACGTGGTTGTGGACACAGCGCCGGGTCTCGGCGAACATGTCCTGGCGACTCTTGAGCAGGCAACGGACGCAGTTTGGGTATGCGGCATGGACATACCCAGCATTCGCGGTATGCGCACGGGTTTCCAAATCCTCTCAGAGCTCGACCTGCTCCCTGACAACCGGCACGTGGTGCTGAACATGGCCGACCGTAAGACCGGACTCACAGTACAGGACATAGAGGCGACAATCGGTGCCCCCGTGGACATCGTTCTCGCCAGATCACGAACAGTTCCGTTCTCCACTAACAAGGGCGTCCCCCTGCTGCAGGACGGAAGCCGGGACGGAGTCGCAAAGGGTCTTCGTCAGCTCGTCGAGCGGTTCAAACCCAACTGGGAAGCACGTCCTCATAAGAAGCTGCATCGAAGGGTGGTAGTGTCGTGAATCTTTCCAACCGATTTGCGAAGTTGCGCGCAGACGACGCCGAGGTATTCGAAGTCAGTACACCGATGGTGCCACCGGCCCCTCCCTCGACCCTGAGCTCTATCCAGCAAGCGCAGGCAGCCGAGCAGGCGTCAGCGCCGGTCAGCCTCCAGGTCAGCGCAGGAAATGCGAGCGAGGCACTCTCGGCCCTCAAAGAGCGCGCCAGCCAGGCACTCTATGAGCGCTTGGGGTCTCGGATCACCGACTCGTCAATGGACGAATCCGAGCTCCATCAGTTTGTGAAAGACGAACTGAAGGCTGTAGTCGATGAAGAACAAGTTCCACTTTCGACCGGTGAGCGGCAGCGGCTGACCCGGGAGATCATCGACGACGTCTTGGGCCACGGACCATTGCAACGGTATCTCGACGATCCGAGCGTCACGGAAATCATGGTCAATCGTGCAGACCAAATCTACGTTGAGCGCCACGGCAAGTTGTCCATGACCGATACCAAGTTCGCTAGCGAAGACGCGCTGCGCAAAGTCATTGAACGCATCGTCACCCGCATTGGACGGCGAATCGATGAATCCTCGCCATTGGTCGACGCCCGCTTGTCGGATGGTTCCCGTGTCAATGCCATAATCCCGCCGCTCGCTGTCAACGGGGCCTCGCTAACTATCCGAAAATTCGCACGGGAAGCGCTCACCGTCGAGAAACTAATTGGATTCGGGAGTCTATCGCCCGAGATGGCGGAACTGCTCAAAGCATGTGTTTTGGCCAAGTTGAACATCATCGTCTCCGGTGGCACCGGCACCGGTAAGACCACGATGTTGAATGTGTTGTCATCCTTCATCCCTACCACTGACCGCATCGTGACGATCGAAGACGCCGTAGAACTGCAGCTTCAACAGGATCACGTTGTCCGGTTGGAAAGCCGCCCTGCCAACATCGAGGGTAAGGGCGAGGTCTCAATACGCGACCTGGTCCGCAATTCCCTGCGCATGCGCCCTGATCGGATCGTTGTTGGTGAAGTCCGCGGTGGTGAGTCTCTGGACATGCTCCAGGCAATGAACACGGGCCACGACGGTTCGATTTCAACGGTCCACGCAAACTCACCCCGAGACGCCGTGGCTCGTCTGGAAACCTTGGTGTTGATGGCCGGCATGGACCTTCCCCTTCGTGCCATCCGTGAACAGATCGCATCTGCCGTGAACTTGATCGTTCACATTTCGAGGCTCCGGGATGGGTCCCGCCGGGTCACGCATGTCACGGAAGTGCAAGGGATGGAGGGCGATATTGTGACCCTGCAGGATGCATTTGTCTTCGACTACTCAGCCGGCATCGACGCCAACGGACGCTTCCTCGGCAAGCCGATTCCGACGGGCGTCAGGCCGCGCTTCACCGACAGATTCGCAGAACTTGGGATCCCGATTTCTCCCGCAGCGTTCGGCGTCCAGGCAGGCAGGGGCCGGTGATGGAGGCTCCAGAAGTCCCGGCCAGCCTCTTCGTAGCTGGAATCCTGTTAGTCTTCACGGCCGTCATTCTCTTGTTTGCCGTTGTCTTCAAATCCAAGAACGTCATACCCGTTTCCCGGCGGCGGCCGAATGTTGCTGTGGCGCCGTCGGGATTAACGAGGCTCACGGATTCCGCAGTCGGTGCCATCAACAAGCGCCTCAAGGCGCGAAGTGGCTTCCTGGTGGACCGCGAAAAGCTGGAAGGGGCAGGCCTGAAAACCCAGCCTGCCAACTTCCTGCTGATGATGGGCGCTGGGGCGTTTGTCGGCTCGGTAGTCGGATTCCTACTTGGCGGATTTCTCATTGCGATACTTCTCGTCGCGGCGGTCTCGGCGGGGATGCTTGGGTATTTATCCCTGCTGACCTCCAAACGGAGAAGCAAATTCGGAGAACAACTTCCTGACACTCTCCAGATGCTGACCGGAAGCATGCGCGCCGGGCACAGCCTCTTGCGGGCCATCGATGCCTCAGCGCAGGAGTCTGATGCACCGATGTCCGAGGAACTCAGCCGGATCATCAATGAGACAAGGATCGGGCGGGACCTTAGGGAATCCATGACGGATGTCGCCCGGCGAACCGGCAGCGAGGACTTCTCCTGGATTTCTCAAGCCATAGAAATACATCGGGAAGTCGGCGGGGATCTAGCCGAGGTGCTGGATCACGTCGGCGAAACCATCCGCGACCGCAATCAGATTCACAGGCAAGTGAAGGCACTTAGTGCCGAGGGGAAAATGTCGGCGGTCGTCCTTATGGGACTTCCTGTTGTGCTCTTCTTCGCTCTGATCATGATCAATGCCCAGTACGCCAAGACATTTACGACCACGGTTCCAGGATTTCTTATGCTGGGCGCGGCCGGTGTGATGCTGACAGCTGGCGGATTCTGGGTCAGCCGTCTTATCAAGCCGAAGTATTAGGAGGGCGACATGTCACCCATAGCACTTGGCGCAATGCTCGCCATTGTTCTTCCCATCTCGTTTTTGGTGTGGTTGGCGTTCGGAACGGATCGTGTGGCTATCCGCAACATCCAGGCCAACCTGGGGCAACGGGCACGGGAAACTAGTAACGAGAACTTCACAGCACAGTTCAGCGGATTCGCCCGCCGGATCACACCCGGCAGCTACGAGGCTTGGCTGGACAAGCAACTGGCCGGCGTCGGCCGTCCCAAGGAGTGGCCTCTTGAGCGGCTTCTGGCCGTCAAGCCTTTGCTCGGACTTGGCGGAGGAATCCTTGGGCTCCTCAATTTGCTCGCCTCACCGTCCCCTGTGCGCGTCGCGATCATGATTGCAGCCATTGCCTTTGGCTATTTCGCGCCGGACTTGCTGCTACGGACTAACGCCGAGAAGCGGAGGAAATCGATCCAACAAGAATTGCCGAACACCCTGGATCAAATGCTTATTTCGGTTCAGGCCGGACTAGGCTTCGAGGCCGCAATGGCCCGCGCCGCCCAGAGCGGTTCTGGCCCCCTGGCTGACGAGTTCATTCGCACGCTCCAGGACTTGCAGGTAGGGCGCTCGCGCAAGGAGGCCTATCTGTCAATGTCTGAACGGGCTGACGTACCGGACCTCCGCAGCTTCATACGCTCCGTCGTCCAGGCAGATGCTTATGGCATAGCCATTGCAAAGGTGCTCAAAATCCAAGCGAAGGAAATGCGCATGAAGCGTCGCCAGCGTGCGGAGGAACATGCGATGAAGATCCCGGTGAAGATTCTTTTCCCACTCATTTTCTTCATTTTCCCATCACTGTTCATCATCCTGCTCGGTCCTGCAGTCATGAACATCGTTGCGGCATTCTCCTAGGAGGGGCAATGAAACATCTGCCACAGTTTTCGCCTCACGCATGGAATTCTCTTCACCGTTTTCGCGCGCAGGAAGAGGGTGCAACGGCAACCGAATACAGCCTTCTCGCGGGTTTTATCGCCCTTGTGATAGTCGCCGGAGTGGGCGCATTCGGTACAGCACTTAACGGCGTCTATATGGGTCTCGTCACGGGGATAAAGACGGCCCTCGGTATCCCATAGCAGCTTCCCTTTCCGCAGTCTGCCCCAGCAATCCCGCGCCACCCGGCGCTCCAAAAAGACCGGACCCCCTCGGACCCCAGCAACCGAGGGGGTCCTTTTGTGCCCGCCGCCCTCCAGCAAATTCGGCCGAGATGCAGCCTAAGCGCAGGTTTAACGCAGGAAATGCGCAGCTTGGAAAGGCTTAGCACAGGAAGCTGCAAGATCCATATTCCGCCGCGATTTGGCTTGCTAATTTTATTTCAGAGCTGGTGACGGACCAGCTTCCCTTCACTCGCTCAGGAGTACAAAATGCTTTCACTTTACACCAACCTCTCCACCCGCCTTCACCGCAATGAAAAGGGCGCAACCGCCGTTGAATACGGCATCATGGTGGCCCTCATCGCCGTCGTCATCATCGTCGCAGTCACCCTCCTCGGCGGCACCCTCAGTGATTTGTTCCAGGGCGTCAACTGCCAGATCGGCACGCCGGCAACGCCGAACTGGAACGGAACTGCCTGCGTGGCTTAGTTTGCGTGGCTAACTCCGGTCGTTGACAAAGTGGTGGCGGTCATAAGCCGCCACCACTTTGCAGTTAGCAAGCCGCCTATATTTGGGGGAAGCATGGCCAAGGCAACAGAACATGGCGCTGTAGCAGTTGAGTTTGCGCTTTTGGCCCCCGTCCTGATCATGATCCTGCTCGGGATCATGGAGTTTGGCCGTGCCTACAATGCGCAATTGACGCTGACAAATGCCGCCCGTGAAGGCGTAAGAGTCATGGCCGTCGACAATAATGCAACGACCGCCCTCGCAGCGACCACGAATAGCGCCGACACCCTTAGTCCCAAGCTTAAAACTTCGGACATAGTCATTGCCTTCCAGACGAACCCACCAACGACGCCGGCTCCTACGTCATGTGCTCCAGGACGCCAAGTGACGGTAACCATCAGCTACGCGCTGACCACCATGACCGGCATCGCCGGCCCTTTCTCCATGAAAGGGAAGGGGACCATGCTATGCGGCGGCTAGGCCCCTTCATCGGCAACGAACGTGGCGGCATCAGCGTCATGGTGGCTATCCTCATGGTCGTGTTGCTTGGCTTCGCGGCCTTGGCTGTAGACGTGGGGGTGCTCTACTCGGAACGAGCTCAGCTACAGAACGGCGCCGATGCAGCAGCGCTGTCTGTGGCTCAACGGTGCGCCACCAACTTGGCTGATCCGGGGTGTTCCGCTACGTCACCACTTGCCAGCGACCTCGCCAATGAAAATGCGTTAGACCGCATGAGCAACATCAAATCGATCACCTTGAACACGGGCGCCCGCACAGTCAGTGTCACCGTCGGCGCGAGGGAAACCGGCAGTGCGCCGAACTCCGTTTCGCTCTTCTTCGCCAATGTCCTCGGTTTTCCGAGTGCAGCAGTAAACGCCAAGACCTCCGTAAAGTGGGGCAGTCCCGTCAAGGGCACGGCACCGTTCCCCGTTACCGTTTCCATTTGCCAGGTGCGGGACCAGTCCGGTGTCATGCAGCGGCTTCAGTTGCATGGAAACAACGCAAACCCCGACTGCTATTACGGACCATCCGGCGCGTTCGTCCAAGGAGGCTTCGGAGGGCTCAAGCAGGATACAAATGCCTGCGGCGCGACCGTTGACACGGTCAGCAACACGGCCGGCGGAGATACTGGCAACAACCCCACACCCAACTGTGAAGGGACATTGAACTCCTGGGCTGCAGACATGAACAGCGGCAAAGCGGTCATTTTACTACTGCCCATTTTCAATGCTGTTACCGGAACCGGCACCGGAGCTGTTTATCGCCTGACGACCTTTGCCGCTTTTAAGATTGCCGGCTGGAAGCTGGGCAATCCCGGACTTCCTTACACATTCCGCAACAGATCGCCTGACGTGCCTTCCGCCCTTGAATGCAGGGAACCCTGCCGCGGCATCATCGGAACGTTTGTGAAGTACGTTTCCTTGGCGGACGGCTATGAGCTGGGAGCCGTAGACCCAGACGGCGTGACCGTCGTCGAACTTAAGAGCTAGTTTCGATGCCGTTCAGTGAACCACTATCTCTCAGGAGCAGTTCGTGAAGTCTCGCTTATTGGCAGGTGCGGCAGCCGTAGTCCTCGCCATTGTCGGAGCCATGCTGGTGTTTTCCTATGCCCAGGGCGCGGACCAGCGGGCCGTGAAGAACCTCGACCCTGTCCCTGTGCTGGTGGTGACGAAGGCTATTCCTGCCGGCACACCCGTCGAATCCATGACCGCATCGGTGGCCACTGAGCAGTTGCCGGGGGCCGCCGTCGCAGAGTCGGCCATCGAGTCACTCGATGACTCAAAGGGCAAGGTCGCGGCAGTGGACCTTGTGCCGGGTGAGCAGTTGGTTAAGGAGCGCCTCATCGCGCCGGCGGAACTTAAAGTCCAGGGCGCCGTGAAGATCCCTGCAGGTCTTCAGGAGGTCTCCTTCCAGCTTGAGCCGGACCGCGTTGTCGGTGGCCGCTTGGCTCCCGGCGAGTACGTCGGCATTTTCGTGTCCTTGGATGAGGGCGGCGTGGAGGACAAAGCCGTCAAGGAAACCACCAAGTTGACGGTCCGCAAGGCGCTGGTCACGGCCGTCCAGCGTGCACCCCAGCCCGCTCCTACTGCCGCTCCCGCTCCCACCGCATCAGCGAGCGCCCCTGCAAGCAACGCCGATCCCAGGGACACCACGCTCCCCGAGGGGTCACTGATGCTGACGGTCGCTGTCAGCGACTCAGATGCCGCAAAGATTGTGTTCGCTGCCGAATACGGGAAGATGTGGCTCAGCAAGCAGCCCCTCAATGCCAAGGACAGCGGGCCTCGTATTATTCAGCGGAGTGAGGTTTACAAGTGAGCCGCTTCGTTCTGATAACGCCAAGCAGTACCTTTGACGGCCGGCTGCGGCAGGCAGTCGAAGGCCTGCCGGGTACTGTACAGACGTTTTTCTCCAGCACCTTGCCCGCCGGTCCGCAGGAGCTGTTTGCGCAGCTGGGATCCGAGCAGCCCGAGGTCCTGATCCTGGGCCCTGAAGTGCCCCTTGACGATGCCCTGCGGTTGGCGACTGTGCTCGATGTGCAGTTGCCGGAGCTGTCCGTGATTCTCGTCAGCGACCCTGACCCGGCCTTCATGCTGCAGGCGATGCGCGCGGGGATCCGGGACCTCCTCAGCCCCTCGGCTGATGCTGCTCAAATCCGGGTGATGTTGGAACGCGCCTGCCAGTCTTTTGCGAGCAGGCACCGGACCCACAATCCGCAGCTGGCCGACAGCAACAACAACGGCCTTGTGATTGGTGTCTTCTCCCCCAAAGGTGGCGTCGGCAAGACGACTATTGCCACTAATCTCGCCGTTGGACTGGGGAAGATCGCTCCCATGGGCGTCGTCATCGTTGACCTTGACCTGCAGTTCGGGGACGTCGCATCAGGGCTGTACCTGGATCCGGAACATACCGTCACTGATGCCGTGACCTCTGCTGCCAGCCAGGACACCCTCGTGCTGAAGGCATTCCTCACAGTTCATCCCTCAAGCATCTACGCCCTGTGCGCGCCCAAAAGTCCCGTGGAGGCCGACCACGTCACCCCCGAGCAGGTCACACGCTTGCTCGAGCAACTCGCCAACGAATTTCAGTACGTCGTCGTGGATACAGCACCTGGACTGCAGGAGATCGCTCTCGCAGCCCTGGACAAGTGCACCGACGCGGTGTGGGTGAGCGCCATGGACATCCCCAGCGTCCGTGGCCTGCGGTCGGGCCTCGACGTCCTCCGCCAACTGGAACTCCTTCCGGGCAGCCGGCATGTGGTGCTCAACATGGCAGATTCCAAAAGCGGGCTCACGGTACAGGATGTTGAGTCCACATTGGCAGCTCCGGTCGACGTCAGCATCCCGCGCTCCAAGGCCGTGGCTTTCTCGACGAACCGTGGCATTCCCGTTCTCCAGGAGCCCAGGAGGGATCCGGCCGTAAAAGGATTGAAGCAGCTTGTCGAGCGCTTCGATCCGGCCTGGCGGGCAAAAGGGCAGCGGAAAGTGCATCGAAGGGTGGTGGTCTCGTAATGAAGCTTTCAGAACGCATCCAGGCCGTGCAGCAAAAATCCGCGCCCGCGGCTGCTCCGGCCGTTGAGCAATCCCCTGCGGCGCCTCCAGTTGCATCCGCCGAACGCCCGACGGCAGTCGCAGGCGCAGCTGTTCCTGCAACACCGGTCACGGCTAAGCGCCCCGTATCAGGCGTCCAGTCTGAGGCAAAACCCAAATCCCAGCAGCCGGTTGATGCCTTCGCTGCGCTGAAGCAGCGCGCCGCGACCGCACTCTTCGAACGCCTGGGGACCCGCTTCAACGACTCTGGCGTCACTGAACAGGAACTACGTACCACAGCCCGGGAAGAGCTGACCCGCATTATCGACGCGGAGCAAGTACCGCTATCCGCTGAAGAGCGCACGCGACTTGTCCGCGACGTAGCCGACGATGTCCTGGGCTATGGACCGTTGCAGCGGCTCCTTGATGACCCTGCTGTAACCGAAATCATGGTGAACCGCATGGACCAGATCTACGTGGAGCGCAAAGGCAAACTGACGCTGACCGACTCCAGGTTCAGCTCAGAGGACCATCTCCGCAAGGTTATCGAGCGGATTGTGTCCAAGGTGGGCCGGCGCATCGATGAGTCATCTCCCTTGGTCGACGCCCGTTTGGAAGACGGTTCACGCGTCAACGCAGTCATTCCTCCGCTTGCCGTCGGTGGATCCTCTTTGACCATCCGAAAATTCAGCAAGGTGCCGTTGACGGTCCAGAACCTCATCGACTTCGGGACTCTAACTCCGGAAATGGCCGAGCTGCTCAATGCCTGTGTGAAGGCCAAACTGAACATCATCGTTTCGGGCGGCACCGGCACGGGTAAAACCACGCTGCTCAATGTCCTTTCATCCTTCCTCCCGGAAACTGACCGGATCGTCACTATCGAAGATGCCGTGGAACTGCAGATTCAGCAGGAGCATGTGGTGAGGCTGGAAAGCCGCCCTCCCAATACCGAGGGCAAAGGCGAGGTGACCATCCGCGATCTCCTGAGGAACTCGCTCCGCATGCGGCCGGATCGGATTGTTGTCGGTGAGGTCCGGGGCGGGGAATCGCTGGACATGCTGCAGGCGATGAACACCGGGCACGATGGCTCCCTTTCCACGGTCCACTCCAACTCACCCCGTGACGCCGTCGCCCGTCTGGAAACGCTGGTCCTCATGGCCGGAATGGACCTGCCCCTCCGGGCCATCCGCGAACAGATCGCCTCTGCAGTCCATCTCATTATCCAAATTTCGCGATTACGGGACGGTACTCGGCGGATTACGCACGTGACCGAAGTGCAGGGCATGGAAGGGGACATTGTCACGCTCCAGGATGCCTTTATTTTTGACTACTCGGCCGGAGTGGATTCGCACGGGCGATTCCTGGGCAAGCCCATACCCACGGGCATACGCCCTCGCTTCATCGACCGCTTCGAGGATATGGGTATCCATGTCTCGGCTTCGGTCTTTGGGGCATCACCTGTCGCAGCCGGGAGGACGTGATCTTCCATGATGCTCTTCGCCGGAATCACCCTGTTTGTTGCCGCCTTCGCGCTCGGCGCAGTTGCACTGCTTATCCCCCGCACGCCAACTGTCCCGTTGGAACGCCGGAGGCCGTATGCGTTTGCTAAGAACTCTCAGCTGACCCGTTTTGCAGGGTCAGCTGTGGAATCGGTAGACCAATTCCTCGCTGGAAGGAGCGTCAAGTTCTTCAACCGGGAGGTATTGGAAAACGCCGGCTTGAAGTTGAGCCAGGCCGAATTCTTCATCCTGATCCTTGCGGGCGCCTTCGTGGGAGTTCTCGCGGGTTTTGTCGTTGGGGGCATCGTTCTGGCGTTACTGCTTCCACTTTTAGCTCCGTTCGTGGGCCATCTGACGCTCGGATTCTTGGCAGGCAAACGGCGGAATAAGTTCGATGAGCAATTGGGCGATACCCTGCAGTTGTTGTCCGGCGGTTTACGCGCAGGCCACAGCATCCTTCGGGCCATCGACGCCGCGGCTTCAGAATCGCAGAGCCCGACGTCCGAGGAAATGCGACGGGTCATCACCGAGACCAGCCTTGGACGGGATTTATTGTCCTCCCTCAATGACACGGCCGACCGCATGCGGAACGAGGACTTCGTTTGGATCGCCCAGGCGATCCAAATCAACCGAGAGGTGGGTGGCAACCTTGCCGAGGTCCTCGACCAGGTAGGGGAAACCATCCGCGAACGCAGCGAAATCAAGGGCCACATTAAGGCGCTGGCCGCTGAAGGAAAATTCTCCGGCTACATCCTCATGGCCATGCCGGTCGGTATCGTGGCCATGCTCATGCTGGTCAACCCCAAATATATGGACAAGATGTTCAGCCATCCCCTGGGGTGGGGCATGATCGCGCTTTCCGTCATTCTGATGACTGTGGGAGGTCTGTGGATGCGCAAAATTATTGACCTCAAGTTCTGAGCCGCACGATGGAACCGTTAATCCTTCTCGCGATTTTGTTGATCTGCCTGCCCTCGTCCTACCTGGTGTGGCGGATGCTGTCCGTCGACCGAAAAGCCCGGACCGTGGTCCGGGAGATGCTGTCCCGCGGGGCCCAGTCTCCAGACGAGGAAGAACGCCAACAGAACAGCTTCCTGGAACAACTGGGCCGCAGGCTCACCCCTCCTGCCTACGTTGCCAAATTGGATCGGTTGCTGTCCCTCGCTGGCCGCCCAGAG
The DNA here is from genome assembly GCF_018613875.1 of Arthrobacter sp. ISL-28. Lineage (GTDB taxonomy): Bacteria > Actinomycetota > Actinomycetes > Actinomycetales > Micrococcaceae > Arthrobacter. Next base: position 44,874 of record NZ_JAGGPJ010000013.1, read on the forward strand.
TCGCTTCCGCTAGGCCGGGTATTGGCTGCCAAGCCCGCGCTTGGCCTGGCAGGTGGACTGCTCGGAGCTTATGTCAGTGCCATCAGCACGACGCCGATGCTCAAGCTCGTGGGTCTTTTTATCCTGGTGCTGGGGTACTTCATACCGGACCTGCTGTTGTACAGCAAGGGTCAGGAGCGGCAAAAGGCCCTGCAGCTTGAACTGGCCAACACGCTGGACCAGATGCTGATCTCGGTTGAAGCCGGGCTCGGCTTCGAGGGTGCCATGGCCCGAGCCGGCGAGAACGGCAAGGGACCGCTGGCGGAGGAGCTTGTGCGAACCCTGCAGGACATGCAGGTGGGCCGCAGCCGCCGCGAGTCGTACCTTGCCCTTGCAGAACGGACAAGTGTCCCTGAACTTCGCAGCTTCGTCCAGGCCATCGTCCAGGCTGACATGTACGGCATCGCCATCAGCAGGGTGCTCCGAATCCAGGCAAAAGTAATGCGCGTCAAGCGCCGGCAACGGGCCGAAGAAAAAGCAATGAAGCTGCCGGTGATGATCCTGTTCCCGCTGCTCTTTTTCATTTTCCCGGTCCTGTTCATCGCCATCCTGGGACCGGCCGTCATCAACGCCATCGAAACCTTTAGCGGGCAGTAATGAAGCAGAGCAGCGTCAACCAAGAAGCTAGACTCAACAGACCCTCAGGGTTGGCGCAGGATCTCCCGGGGTTCAAGGTTTTTACAGGTTTGGAAACTAGCCTTAGTACATGTCCAGTTCAGGGTCCGGCTCAAGCGACGGCGATTCGAGCCTCGAATGCCTGCATGCCGCACCCGGGCAGGGCCATGCCATGATTACTGAATCCGGACAAGGAACACCACCAGTGTTGGATCTGAGGATACTCGCAGACCTCGAAGAGGACTTCGACAGTCCGTCCGTCGCACGCAGTTTTGCCCAGGACTACATCGGCCTCTGGAAGCAGCGCCTCGACAGGCTGACTTTCGCTGTCAACAGCGACGATCGTGAGGCAGCCCTCGACGCAGGCCTCAGTCTCAAGAACTCATCTGCGATGGTCGGAGCCGTACGGCTATCTGTGTTGGCCGTGAAACTGCTGCAGATCATTCAATGCGGGGACATGCGTTCCGCCAGAAGCCTGTTGCCGGCCGTCGCTGAAGAGGGTGCTGAAACGATCAGGGCAATTCAGCACGACTACCTCAGAGGCGACCGGTAACACAGCACTGGTAAAACAGCGCCCGGTTACTCAGGCCTTTTTGGTGCAAGCCGATAACCGACGCCACGAACTGTCACAAGCCATCGCGGCTCATTCGGGTCCTCCCGCAGCTTCCGCCGGAGGTTCCCAATGTGGACTTCGACCGCGCGTTCGTCCGCTTCGCTGATGTACGTGTCGTCCCGGTAGTACTCTCCCCGAACAACTCGAACCAGATCCGCCCTGGTGCGGACGGCCCCGGTTCCCTTCAACAGATCCTGAAGAAGGTCGAACTCACTCCGGGTGAGCCCTACAGGCGTGCCCTTCAATGAGACCGTGCGTGTCTTCATGTCCAAGGCCAGGCCATTATGGACCAAAACACCATTGTTGGAGGAAACGCGAACGCGCGCTTCCCCAGCCGCCACCGGTGACGGTGATTCCTCCTGCCCGGCCTGGCGGGGACGGCGCATCATTGCGGAGATCCGTGCCCTCAGCTCCCGTGGCCGGAATGGCTTGGTGATGTAATCATCTGCACCGCCCTGAAGAGCCGTGATGGTGTCTAATTCGTCATCTCGCCCGGTCAGCATTACTACGTAGGCGTCGCTGAACTGCCGGAGCCTGCGAAGCACTTCGAAGCCGTCAATATCCGGGAGACCGACATCGAGCGTGATGATACTCGCCTGATGCTGGCGGGCAACCTCCACGCCTTCCCGCCCAGTTCCCGCGGAATAAACTTCGAAACCAGCCTGCTGAAGTACTGCATCGACGAGATTACGGACGTCATCGTCGTCCTCGATCACAAGGGCTACACCCAGCTCGCCCATATCTACCCCTATCCGGAAACAACCGCGTCGCCCAGCGCGAATGCGGAAGCAATACCAGATTACCCACGCTACAAGATCTCAGGCAGGGCGGCGCCAAAATTCCGCTAAATTGCTGAGTCTCCACACATTCGTTCCCAATGTTCATCTACTACTCTTGATCCAACGGTGCATAATGGCTTCATGGGTGGGTTTAATCGAATACTGGTCTCGAATTCAAACAATCGTCATGCGATCGGGTGCGGTCGCGATGGGTGAACAGTTGCTGGTCCGGAGTGAAGGGTTCTTCCAACGGCTCGGACCCCGCATCCAGGTAGCTCTCTGCCAACTTCCTTTGACAATCATTATGGCGGCGATCGTTATTGCTGCCCCCTTCGCGTGGCCCGCGGTGCTTGCGAATGCCGTCTTTATCGCCTCCATCGTCCTGATCGGCCTGTTGTTCCTGGCCTGTTTCCTCATTCCCTGGGAACGCTTGCCGCCAGACGCCTATCTGATAATTCCGGTTCTCGATCTTTTCGTGATCGGGCTTGCCCGCAATGGCGCAACACCGGCCATTGGAGGGCTTGCGCTGCTGGCGATATTTCCTGTGATCTGGCTGTCCGCCTCGGGTTCGTTCTCACGCGGAACCATAATCCTGAGCTTTTTTGGCCCCCTGCTCATCACAGCCCCCCCGCTAATTCAGAAGTATCCCAACCTTTCAGCTTCGGAAGTCACGGGCGCCATTCTGCTACCCCTCATGATGCTCGCCGTCTCGCTGGCAATCCGTTTCGCTAGCGTCAATGTCCGGATGCAGCGCCAGCGGCTGGAAAAGAAGGACGCTGAACTCCGTGAACTGCTCGTCGAGAGCCGGAATCGCGAACGGCTCCTAAAAACCGTGCTGGACACGATCGACGTCGGCATTGTTGCCGTCGACGGCGACGGCAAAATCCTGCTGGTCAACGACCGGCAAAAAGAGTTCTATCGGGGGGCTTCTCCGGCAGAGACGGAAACGCTATCGGAAGAAGCCCGGCAGCTCATGTTTGCCCAGGACAAGATAACGCCGCTGCCTATAGACAAACGCCCCATCAGCCGCGCTGTTGCCGGCGAAACGTTCGCCGACTATCTCATTTGGTTGGGTGAAGGAAACAGAAAACGCGCCTTGTCAACAGCGGCCCGTGTCATTCAGAACGACGACGGCGTGTTCAACGGCGCTGTTATCGTCTACAGCGATGTCACAGGCCTCGTGGACGCGCTGGGTGTTAAGGAGGAGCTGATCTCCAACGTCTCGCACGAGTTCCGAAGCCCGCTGATGTCAGTTCTCGGCAACGTTGACCTGGTGCTGGACGAAGCTGATGCACTGTCCTCCCTCGCCGTCCAACGGCTGCAAGTAGTGCAGCGCAACGCCGAGCGGCTTCTTGCCCTCGTCTCGGACCTCCTGGTCTCGGCGTCAACAGTTCTGGCCGTTCATCCACGGCGGACCGATCTCTCCGGCCTCATTGAAACAAGCATTGGCTCCGCCCAAGCCCAGGCTGACGCGACCCACGTGTCCCTCCGTACTGATGTCCCCGTTCCGCTGTGGGCCTATGCCGATCCGCTCCGGATCTCCCAGGCCCTCGACAACCTGGTCTCCAACGCCATCAAATATTCTCCCGACGGCGGTGCCGTCACCGTCACTGCCCGGAGCAGCGACACCGGGGTACAGCTCGAAGTCCAGGACACCGGGATGGGCATCAGCGAAGACGAAGCGCCACGGATCTTCACCAGGTTCTTCCGGAGTCAGGCAGCCCGACAGGCATCAATTCCGGGCGTGGGCCTCGGCCTCTCCATCACGAAGACCATTGTGGAGCGGCATGGCGGCAAGATCTCGTGCGTCAGCAAGCCTGGAGCAGGCACCACCTTCACGATGACATTGCCCCGCGAACCTTCCACAGAGCCTGGCGAGCCAAAGAAGTTGGCTGCGGCCGACTCTTCCGGGGCAGCACGCTCCAGCGGTTAATCCAGGGGCAAACAGACTGTCACGCACGTTCCTGTGTCGGATGACGAGGCAACAGTCATCTGACCGCCTGCCGTTTCCATGGCGAGCCGCATGAGCCGCAACCCCATTCCGGTATGCCTGCCCTGCGTCGCGGCCTGGACGTCGAAGCCGACCCCGTTGTCGGTCACCTTCAACTGGACCTCGTGGCAGAGTGCGGGATGACTCACACAGCCCAGCCGAATGGTCACTGCGGACGCCTCGGCAAACTTATAGACATTGCTGAGAAGCTCCTGCGCCGCCCGGTACAGCAGCGTTGCTGACTTCCGGTCCACTTCCATCCCGTGATGCGGAGTCTCCAGCCGCACCGTGATCCCGTGTTCGCGCAGTGGTAGGGTCAAACGGTCAATCGCCCCCGCGACGCCAAGCGCATAGAAATCGACCGGGTGCGTATCGGTGAGTACGCCACGGACTGCAACAACCTCGTCGCTTGATAGTGATTTCATGCTTCTACCGTGCGCCTGCGCCCTTGGTATTTTCCTGCAGTTCTCCCGGCCACCCCCCGTTTGTAGGGGTCCGTTCACTTGGGCGCAGCCGAAGCCTGCAACTTATGCCAAGGTGTAGCCAGCACCGCGGACGGTCTTGAGCCACCTCGGTGAACGGGCATCGTCCCCGAGCTTCCGCCGCAGACGACTTACTTACTCCCGCAAGGCCCGCGTCAGCTCCGCCCGCGCCAGCAGTTCGCCGTCCGACGGGTAAGCCACTTCCTCCAGCACCAGCGGGTGCGGCGCCGCCAGCACGGAGCGGGCGTCGCGCTTCTTCATCAGCAGCCGCTCGTGCAGCCATCCCGGGGGTTCCAGCCCCTCGCCCACGTACAGAGCGGACCCCACCAGCGCGCGCACCATGTTGTGGCAGAACGCATCCGCCTGCACCGTGGCGACAATGACCCCGTCCTCTCCGCGGGCGAATTCGAAGCGTTGCAGGTCCCGGATGGTGGTGGAACCCTCGCGCGGCTTGCAGTAGGACAGAAAGTTCTGCAGGCCCAGCAGCTTGGACGCGCCCTCATTCAGGAGGTCCACGTCCAGTGGGGACTTGTGCCACAGGGTGTCATACCGGCCCAGCGGATCCCACAGCGCCGGGCCATCCGCGATCCGGTAGCTGTAGCGGCGCCACAGCGCCGAGAAGCGGGCGTCGAAACCTTCCGGCGCAACCGAAACCTGATGCACCACGATGGCTCCGGTCAGGTCCCCCAGCCCCCGGCTTAACGCGCCACGCAAACGGCGCAAAAGCGCGACGGCGGGATCGAGTTCCGCACCGCGGTTCAGTCCCCGCCACTCGGCTTCCGTCAGGTCGAGATGGACCACCTGGCCGCGGGCGTGGACGCCGGCGTCGGTGCGGCCGGCCACGGTCACCCGGACCGGCCGGCGGACGAGCAGTTCCAGCGCCGCCTCCAGGGTGCCCTGAACTGTACGAAGACCAGGCTGCAGGGCCCACCCGCTGAAGGGGCCGCCGTCGTACGCCAAATCGAGCCGGATACGCAAAAACCCGCCGCCCCCCAAAACGGGGGCCGCGGGTTTTTGATCGTTCATAGACTTAAGTCTATGCGAAGGAATCAGCGAATTACTTCGCGTCCTTTGCGGACTCGTCAGCAGCTTCCTCAGCAGGAGCTTCCTCAGCGGCCGGAGCCTCTTCGGTTGCAGCTTCGGCCTCAGCAGCTTCGGGAGCTTCGGTCTCAGCGACCTCGGCCTCGGGGGCTTCCTCGGCAGCCGGGGCAGCCTTGGCAGCAGCCTGGGTAGCCTCGGCTACAACGGCCTGCTTGGCGGAAACCGGCTCCAGAACCAGTTCGATGACAGCCATGGGGGCGTTGTCGCCCTTGCGGTTGCCGATCTTGGTGATGCGGGTGTAGCCGCCGTCGCGGTTCTCCACTGCCTGTGCAATGTCGGTGAACAGCTCGTGGACGACGCCCTTGTTGCTGATCAGGCCGAGTACACGACGGCGGGAAGCGAGGTCGCCGCGCTTGGCGAAGGTCACCAGGCGCTCTGCGTACGGCTTCAGGCGCTTGGCCTTGGTCACCGTGGTGGTGATCCGCTTGTGCTCGAACAGTGCTGCTGCCAGGTTCGCGAGCATGAGACGCTCGTGAGCCGGGCCGCCTCCGAGGCGCGGACCCTTAGTGGGGGTAGGCATAATTGTTTCTCCTCATATGGAAGCCAGTGGGCTGCGCACACCATGGTGCATCCAGCCCGCCGGCCAAGATCTGCTTGTTAGAGCTCGTCGTCGCTGAAAGCGGCGTCGTCCTCTTCGATGGCTGCGGCGCGGGCAGCGAGGTCGAAGCCGGGAGGCGAGTCCTTGAGGGACAGTCCCAGTTCAACCAGCTTTGCCTTGACCTCATCGATGGACTTGGCACCGAAGTTACGGATGTCCATCAGGTCAGCCTCGGAGCGGGCAACGAGTTCACCCACGGTGTGGATGCCCTCACGCTTGAGGCAGTTGTAGGAACGGACGGTGAGGTCCAGATCCTCGATCGGCAGAGCCATGTCTGCTGCCAGGGCAGCATCCGTCGGCGACGGGCCAATCTCGATACCTTCAGCTGCGGTGTTCAGCTCGCGGGCCAGACCGAACAGTTCCACCAGGGTGGTACCTGCCGAAGCAACGGCATCGCGCGGGGCGATGGCCTGCTTGGTCTCGACGTCGACAATGAGCTTGTCGAAGTCAGTGCGCTGCTCAACACGGGTGGCTTCCACGCGGAAAGTAACCTTCAGCACCGGCGAGTAGATGGAGTCGACCGGGATGCGGCCGATCTCTGCGTCGCCGGACTTGTTCTGAGCTGCCGAAACGTAGCCGCGGCCGCGCTCGATGGTGAGTTCGAGTTCGAACTTGCCCTTCGAGTTCAGCGTGGCAATGTGCAGATCCGGGTTGTGGAATTCGACGCCGGCCGGCGGAGCGATGTCCGCGGCGGTGACGACTCCGGGTCCCTGCTTGCGCAGGTAAGCAACAACCGGCTCGTCGTGTTCGGAGGACACGGACAGGTTCTTGATGTTCAGGATGATCTCGGTGACATCTTCCTTGACACCCGGAACCGTGGTGAACTCGTGCAGCACGCCATCGATCCGGATGCTGGTTACAGCGGCACCGGGAATGGAGGAGAGCAGGGTACGGCGGAGGGAGTTTCCGAGTGTGTAACCGAAGCCCGGCTCCAGCGGTTCAATGATGAAACGGGAGCGGTTATCGGAGACGACCTCTTCGGAGAGGGTGGGGCGCTGTGCAATGAGCACTTAGGTTTCCTTTCGGCGAGCATCCGCTATATGACGCAACACAGGTGGTGGAAAATCGGTCTGAAGACTTAACGCGCTGGGCTTGCCCGGACCGCTATCGGTCCGGGCAAGCTCATACGCGGAAAAGGCTTAGACGCGGCGGCGCTTCGGCGGACGGCAGCCGTTGTGCGCGGCGGGGGTGACGTCCTGGATGGAGCCAACCTCGAGGCCAGCAGCCTGCAGCGAACGGATCGCGGTCTCGCGTCCGGATCCCGGTCCCTTCACGAACACGTCAACCTTCTTCAGGCCGTGCTCCTGTGCACGCTTGGCGGCAGCTTCGGCAGCCATCTGTGCAGCGAACGGGGTGGACTTACGTGAGCCCTTGAATCCAACCTCACCGGCGGAAGCCCAGGAGATGACAGCACCGGACGGGTCCGTGATGGACACGATGGTGTTGTTAAAGGTGCTCTTGATGTGCGCCTGGCCAAGCGCGATATTCTTCTTGTCCTTCTTACGCGGCTTGCGAACCGCGCCACGAGTCTTCGGGGGCATTTTTTCTCCTACAGAAAGTTATCGGGGGAAAACCGAGCTAATCCCTCAGGGATTAACGGGCCTTCTTCTTGCCGGCGACGGTACGCTTCGGGCCCTTGCGGGTACGTGCGTTGGTCTTCGTACGCTGTCCGCGTACGGGCAGGCCCTTGCGGTGGCGCAGGCCTTCGTAGCTGCCGATTTCTACCTTGCGGCGGATATCTGCTGCTACTTCGCGGCGAAGGTCACCCTCAACCTTGTAGTTGCCTTCAATGTAGTCACGCAGCTGGACCAGTTCGGCGTCGCTGAGGTCCTTTACGCGGACGTCAGCGCTGATGCCGGTGGCAGCCAGGGTTTCGTGTGCACGGGTCTTGCCCACGCCGTAGATGTAAGTAAGCGCAATTTCCAGCCGCTTTTCGCGGGGAATGTCTACGCCAGCGAGACGAGCCATAGTGGCAGTGCTCCTTGAATAAACCGGAGGTCGTAGGCAGTACACCCGCACTTTCAGTGCGGCCCCAGCCTCCGACCGGGGGTTAGCTGTCCAGGCCCATACGTCCCAATTCAGCTTGTGCTGCCTTTTATTTACTTGCGTGGGTTAGCAACCCAGGGATTCCCGGAAGGGAATTAGCCCTGGCGCTGCTTGTGGCGCGGGTTCTCGCAGATCACCATGACCCGGCCATTACGGCGGATCACTTTGCACTTTTCGCAGATCTGCTTGACGCTCGGCTTGACCTTCATGGCGTTCCTTTGCGTGATAGCAGTTGGTCCGATGGACCGGCCTTCGGCAGTTGCTCTGGCCGCCCAACGTTTACTTGTAGCGGTAGACGATACGACCACGTGTCAGGTCGTAAGGGCTCAGCTCCACCACTACGCGGTCCTCAGGGAGAATCCTGATGTAGTGCTGACGCATTTTTCCAGAGATGTGTGCCAGAACGACGTGCTTGTTGGTGAGCTCAACGCGAAACATCGCGTTGGGCAGCGCCTCAGTCACTACGCCCTCGATCTCTATGACCCCGTCCTTCTTGGCCATATCCTCCGCTAACTGTTGTTTGCCTCAGCCCTCCGGATTGCACCGGGCATGACTGCGGACGTTTTTTTGATTTGATTGATCGTCGCCTTCCGGCCACAAATGGGCGTGGCAGGGCAGACAACCAACAAGCAACATTACGGCATTTGGTCCGGAATGTTAAATCCAGCCATGGTAGCGCACAATGCCGCTGCACGCATCAGAAACTGTACGCATCAAATGTTCCTGCCTCCGTTGTGACGGCCACCGCGCTGCCGACCCCGTCCAGGATCGCCAAACGTACGACGTCGGCTGCCGCACTTTGCAGGGTGATCAGACTCAGCTGCCGGGCAGCTTCCGTGCTCCGGTCCAACGTGAGCTCCCCGGTGGCCAGGCAGAACACCGTGTCCCCGTCCGCCAGGGTATGGCTGGGGTTCAGTGCCCTGGCCAGTCCGGCGTGCGCGGCGGAGGCGGTCCGCTTGCACTCGGCCACGTCGAGGGCGGCATTGGTGGCGACAACGACGAGGGTGGTGTTGAGGGGTGGCGGCTGTTCCCGCTGATTGAGCTTGTCGAAATCATCCGGAGCCCTGGCCTCGACAGCCCCGACCGGCGTGGTGAACGGCAGTCCTACCGCATTGACTACCGCTAGAGCCCCGACAACGACCCCATTGTCTAAAGTGACGGAGGCTGTGCCCACTCCCCCTTTGAACGTGCCCCGGCCCATGACCGCCCCGGTGCCGGCTCCCACATTGCCGCGTTCGACGTCGTGCCTGTCCTTCTGGGCTCCGGCCGCAACAGCTGCCGCATAGCCCATGTCGGCGTCGGGGCGGGCGGAAAAGTCGCCGCCGCGGCCGAGGTCGAAGATAGCTGCGGCCGGGACGATCGGAACCACCCCGCCGGTGACTTCAAAACCGCGTCCTTGCTCCTCGCACCAGCGCTGGACGCCGTGGGCGGTTACCAGGCCGTAGGCGCTTCCGCCGGTGAGCACCACGGCGTCCACGGTGGCCACGAGTGTTGTGGGGTCCAGCGCATCGATCTCGTGGGTGCCGGGACCTCCACCGCGGACATCCACCGAGCCGACGGTCCCCGGCGGCGGCAGGACCACCGTCACGCCACTCAGCCAGCCGCCGCCGGACTTCTGCTGGTGACCGACCCGCAGGCCCGGCACGTCAGTAATCGTTCCCGTCGCTCCCGCTGCCCCGTTGGCGTTCATGGCTCCCATTCTGCCCCCTGCCCGCCGGCCAACGTCCACCCATTCGGAAGTCGGCGCTAAGGAATCGGAACGGGAACAACGCCGAGCGGCGCAAGCTGGGCGGCGCCGCCGTCGGGTGCCGAAAGCACCCAGATGCCCTTCTCATGGACAGCTACGGAATGCTCCCACTGGCAGGAGCGCATGCCGTCGGTGGTGACCACGGTCCAGTCATCGTCCAGGACAGCCGTTTCGATGCTGCCGCGCACCAGCATCGGTTCAATCGCAAGGCACAGCCCGGGGCGGATCTTCGGGCCGCGGTGCGTGGTGCGGTAATTGAGCACGTCCGGGGCCATGTGCATCTCTGAGCCGATGCCGTGGCCCACGTAGTCCTCGAGGATGCCCAGCGGCTTGCCCGGGACGGCCGAGACGTAGTCGTCCACGGCGCAGCCAATGTCCCCCACGAACTTGCCGGTCGCCAGCGCGGCAATCCCCCGCCACATGGCCGCCTGCGTGACATCGGAGAGCCTCTGGTCCTCGGGGTCGGCCGTGCCCACGATCACCGTGCGCGCGGAATCCGAGTGCCAGCCGTCCACGATCGCGCCGCCGTCGATCGAGATGATGTCGCCGTCCTGCAGGACCCTGGGGCCGGGGATGCCGTGGACCACCTCTTCGTTCACGGACGTGCAGATGCTGGCCGGGAAGCCGTGGTAGCCCAGGAAGTTGGACTTGGCGCCTGCCTCCAGGAGCACGGACGCGAACACGTCGTCGAGCTGCTTGGTGGTGACCCCCGGTGCGGCTGCGGCAACGGCAGCGTCCAGGGCGCGGCTCAGGACCAGCCCGGCCTCGTGCATGGTGCGCATCTGGGCGTTGGTCTTGTACTCGATCCGTGGCTGGCCGAATGCCATCTGCGGTGCTTCCTCTCGATGATGCCTCCGCCGGCCAAACTGCAGTGCTGGCCGGGCTGAGGGCTAAAAGCCGGAGGCCCCTCCCAACGAACCGGGAGGAGCCTCATAGCGTTGTTACTGAATCAGGCGGCCTGAGCCTCTTTGATGGCCTGCATGACGCGGTCGGTGACCTCGTCGATGGCGCCAATGCCGTCCACCTGGGTGAGGATCCCGCGCTCGGCGTATTTGGCCACAACGGTCTCCGTCTGCTCGTGGTACAGGTCCAGGCGGTGGCGGATGACGGCCTCGTTGTCGTCGCTGCGGCCGGTTTCCTTGGCACGGCCCAGAAGGCGTGCAACGAGTTCCTCGTCGTCAGCAGTCAGCTGCAGGACGACGTCGAGCCGCTGGTCACCATTGGCCAGGATCTCGTCCAGGTACTCCACCTGTGCCGTGGTGCGCGGGTAGCCGTCCAGCAGGAAGCCGTCCTCGACGTCGGGCTCGCTGAGGCGGTCGCGAACCATCTTGTTGGTCACGCTGTCCGGAACAAAGTCCCCCGCGTCCATGTACTTCTTCGCTTCGATACCGAGCGGCGTTTCACCCTTGACGTTCGCTCGGAAGATGTCGCCGGTGGAGATCGCAACAACGCCGAGGCGCTCCGAGATGCGTTCCGCCTGCGTACCCTTGCCGGAACCCGGAGGTCCGATAATCAACATTCTGGTCATCGCAATAGCCCTTCGTAGTGACGCTGCTGTAGCTGCGCGTCAATTTGCTTGACGGTTTCCAAGCCAACGCCCACCATGATCAGGATCGAGGTGCCACCGAACGGGAAGTTCTGGTTTGCGTTGATCAGCACGAGCGCCACCAGCGGGATCAGTGCCACGAAGCCAAGGTAAATGGCGCCGGGCAGCGTGATCCGCGAGAGGACGTACTGCAGGTAATCCGCGGTCGGCTTGCCGGCACGGATACCCGGGATGAAGCCGCCGTATTTCTTCATGTTGTCCGAGACCTCTTCAGGGTTGAAGGTGATCGCGACGTAGAAGTATGTAAAGAAAACGATCATGGCGAAGTAGAGCGCCATGTAGATGGGGTGGTCCCCGCGCGTGAGGTTGTTGTTGATCCACTCAACCCACGGCTGAATCGGCTGTCCGGCCTGGGGCTGGTTGAACTGGGAGATCAACGCCGGCAGGTAGAGCATGGACGAGGCGAAGATGACCGGGATAACGCCGGCCATGTTCACCTTGATGGGAATGTAGGTGCTTGTGCCGCCCACGGTCCGCCGCCCGATCATCCGCTTGGCGTACTGCACCGGGATGCGGCGCTGGGACTGCTCCACGAAGACGACGAGCGCGACCGTCAGCAGGCCGATGGCCAGGACCATGAAGAACGTGCCCGGGCCCTGCGAGGTCCAGATGGCACCGAGTGAGGTGGGGAAGCCGGCGGCGATGGCGGTGAAGATGAGCAGGGACATGCCGTTGCCCACGCCCTTTTCCGTGACGAGCTCGCCCATCCACATGATGAGGCCGGTGCCGGCCGTCAGCGTGATGATGATGAGGATTGTGGTGATGACGCTGTTGTCCGGGATGATGGGCAACGCACAACCGGGGAGCAACTGGCCGGAACGGGCCAGGGACACCAGGGTCGTGGCGTTCAGCAGGCCGAGTGCAATCGTGAGGTAACGCGTGTACTGCGTCAGCTTGGACTGCCCCGAAGCGCCTTCTTCGTACAGCTCCTGGAACCGGGGAATGACTACCCGGAGCAGCTGCACAATGATGCTGGCCGTAATGTACGGCATGATTCCCAAAGCAAAGATGGAGACCTGCAGCAATGCACCGCCGCTAAAAAGATTGACGAGCTGGTAGATCCCGCCCGAGGTCTGCCCCTCCGACAAGCATTGCTGGACATTCTGGTAGCTCACACCAGGCGAGGGGATGAAAGCTCCCAAGCGGAAGATTGTGATGATTCCCAGCGTGAACAACAACTTGCGTCGCAGATCAGGCGTTCGAAACGCCCGGCCGAATGCGCTAAGCAAGCGTCCTCCTCAGTAGTTAATAAGTCTGGTGATGCAGGTCAATAAACCCAACAACCGAGTCTAACGGTTGATTGCGCTATGCGAACAATCCGCGAAACGTGCGGATATGAAAAACTCCCGGCGCGGGGGCCTCGGCCCCCGTGCCGGGAGTTTCAACAACGGGCATCAGCCCACTGTCTCCTGGAGGGGAATCTCCTAGAGAGCGGTGGTGCTTCCGCCTGCTGCGGCGATCTTTTCAGCGGCGCTGGCTGAGAAAGCGTGGGCGGTGACGTCAACCTTGACGGTGATGTCTCCGGTGCCAAGCACCTTCACGGGCTGGTTCTTGCGAACCGCGCCCTTTGCAACCAGGTTCTCCACAGTGACAGCGCCACCTTCCGGGAACAGCTCGTTGAGCTTGTCCAGGTTAACAACCTGGAACTCAACCCGGAACGGGTTCTTGAAGCCGCGCAGCTTCGGCAGGCGCATGTGCAGCGGCAGCTGGCCGCCGGCAAAGCCAGCCTTGATCTGGTAGCGGGCCTTCGTACCCTTGGTACCGCGACCAGCGGTCTTACCCTTGGAACCTTCACCACGACCAACGCGGGTCTTGGCGGTCTTGGCACCCGGGGCGGGACGCAGGTGGTGAACCTTCAGCGCGCTCTGCTTCTCAGCTGCGGCGCTCTGTGCCTTTTCGGCGGTGTTCTTCTCTGCCATTTACTTCGCCTCCTCTACCTTTACCAGGTGCGGAACCGTGTTGAGCATTCCAACGGTCACGACGTCGGCGGTGCGGACAACGGTGTGTCCGATCCGCTTCAGGCCGAGGGACCGCAGGGTGTCGCGCTGGTTCTGCTTGCCGCCAATGACGGACTTGATCTGAGTGATCTCCAACTGGGCGTCGGAGGGAATCAGGTTCTTAGCCATTACTTAGACACCTGCCTTCTGGTTCAGCAGTGCGCGCACCAGTGCCTGCGGAGCAATCTCGTCCAGCGGCAGGCCACGGCGTGCTGCCACGGCTGCCGGCTCTTCGAGGCGCTTCAGGGCGTCAACAGTCGCGTGAACGATGTTGATGGCGTTCGAGGAACCGAGCGACTTGGAGAGGATGTCGTGGATACCCACGCACTCCAGTACTGCACGGACCGGACCACCGGCGATAACACCGGTACCGGCGGAGGCCGGACGCAGCATGACGACACCTGCGGCAGCCTCGCCCTGGACGCGGTGAGGGATGGTGTTGCCAACGCGGGGAACGCGGAAGAAGGACTTCTTGGCCTCTTCAACGCCCTTCGCGATTGCGGCGGGAACTTCCTTCGCCTTGCCGTAGCCGACGCCGACCATACCGTTACCGTCACCAACGACGACGAGTGCGGTGAAGCTGAAGCGACGACCACCCTTGACGACCTTGGAAACGCGGTTGATGGTAACAACGCGCTCTACGAACTGGCTCTTCTCGGCTTCACGGCCGCCATCGCGGCCACCACGGCCGCCACGGTCGCCGCGGCCCTGGCCACGGTCGCCACGCTCGCCGCGACGAGCGCCACCACGGCGGTCATCGGCAGCTGCGGGGGCAGTGGTCTCAGTGGCCTCAGCAGCTACGGCTTCAGGCGCCTTCTGATCTGCAGACACAGTGTCCTTTTCCTTGTTTGCTTCCGTCACAGTGACAGCCCACCTTCACGTGCACCGTCAGCGACGGCGGCGATCCGGCCGTGGTACTTGTTACCACCACGGTCGAAGACAACAGCTTCGATTCCGGCAGCCTTGGCGCGCTCGGCCACGAGCTCGCCAACGCGCTTGGCCTTGGCGGTCTTGTCACCGTCGAATGCACGAAGGTCGGCTTCCAGTGTGGAGGCGCTCGCCACGGTCAGGCCCTTGGTGTCATCGACAACCTGGACGAATACGTGGCGTGCGGAGCGGTTGACGACCAGACGAGGACGTACAGCCGTTCCGGAGATGCGCTTGCGGATACGAAGCTGGCGGCGGCTGCGCGAAGCAGACTTGCTCTTGTTCGTGCGCTTCTTGTTAATTGCGATGGCCATGGTTACTTACCAGCCTTTCCGACCTTGCGGCGGATGACTTCGCCGGCGTAGCGAATGCCCTTGCCCTTATAGGGGTCCGGCTTACGCAGCTTGCGAATGTTGGCAGCAACCTCGCCGACCTGCTGCTTGTTGATGCCTGAGACAGAGAGCTTGGTCGGCCCCTCTACTGCAAAGGTGATGCCGGCCGGTGCGGAAACGTTGACCGGGTGGCTGAAGCCGAGAGCGAACTCAAGGTCAGATCCCTTGGCCTGAACGCGGTAACCGGTACCGACGATTTCAAGCTTCTTCTCGTAGCCTGCGGTGACACCCTGGATCATGTTGGCGATCAGGGTGCGGGTCAGGCCGTGGAGTGAACGGGAGGCGCGCTCGTCGTTCGGGCGGGCGACAGTCAGGGTGCCATCTTCCAGGGAAACCTCGATCGGGCTGGCAACAGTGTGGCTCAGCTCGCCTTTGGAACCCTTGACGCTGACGACAGAGCCGTCAACCTTGACCTCAACGCCGGCAGGAACGGTGATGGGGAGACGTCCAATACGTGACATTATTCTCTTCCTTTCCCGTTACCAGACGTAAGCGAGGACTTCGCCGCCCACGCCCTTCTTGCCGGCCTGCTTGTCAGTCAAGAGGCCGGAAGAGGTGGACAGGATTGCGATACCCAGGCCACCGAGCACGTGCGGCAGGTTGGTGGACTTTGCGTAAACACGCAGTCCCGGCTTGGAAATACGACGAACACCGGCGATCGAACGCTCGCGGTTCGGACCGAACTTGAGCTCGAGAGTCAGCTTCTTGCCGACTTCAGCGTCCTCTTCCTTCCAGCCGGCGATGAAACCTTCGGCCTTCAGGATGTCGGCAACGCGTGCCTTGAGCTTGCTGTAAGGCATAGACACGGAATCGTGGTATGCCGAGTTTGCGTTGCGCAGACGCGTAAGCATATCTGCGACAGGATCTGTCATAGTCATGTGGGCTCTTGCCCTTCCTCGTAACGGTTTCCTTCGCGCCGACCCCTCGGGATCAGTGCAACCGGACCTTTTACGTAGCTAATTAAGCTTCGGTTTTGAACGGGAAACCAAGCGCCTTGAGCAGCGCGCGGCCTTCGTCGTCGGTCTTGGCAGTGGTAACAACCGTGATGTCCATACCGCGAACGCGGTCGATGGAATCCTGGTCGATCTCGTGGAACATAACCTGCTCGGTCAGACCGAAGGTGTAGTTGCCGTTGCCATCGAACTGCTTGCCGCTGAGGCCGCGGAAGTCACGGATACGCGGCAGGGCCAGCGTGACCAGACGGTCCACGAATTCCCACATGCGGTCGCCACGCAGGGTTGCGTGTGCGCCGATGGGCATGCCTTCGCGCAGCTTGAACTGGGCGATCGACTTACGGGCCTTGGTTACCTGCGGCTTCTGGCCGGTGATCAGGGTGAGGTCGCGGACAGCGCCGTCGATCAGCTTGGAGTCCTTGGCGGCATCTCCAACACCCATGTTCACAACAACCTTGACCAGACGGGGAACCTGGTTAACGTTCTCGTACTTGAATTCATCCTGGAGCGTCGCCTTGATGGATTCTGCGTACTTTGTCTTCAGACGAGGAACGATCTTCGTTGCCGGAGTCTCGAGAGTCTCAGTCATTAGATGTCCTTCCCTGAGCTCTTTGCCACGCGTACGCGCACTTCACGCTGCACGCCATTGCGCTCAACGGTTTCGGTGCGGAAACCAACACGGGTGGGCTTCTTGGTGGACGGGTCAACCAAAGCCACGTTGGAGATGTGGATCGGGGCCTCGACAACCTCGATGCCACCGGTCTTGGTGCCGCGCTGCGACTGACCGACCTTGGTGTGCTTGGTCACGCGGTTAATACCTTCAACCAACACGCGGTTGGTGTCCGGGAATACGCGCAGAACCTTGCCCTGCTTGCCACGGTCGCCGCCGCGCTCAGCCTTGGCGCCAGTGATGACCTGAACCAGGTCACCCTTCTTGATCTTAGCCATGGACTAGAGCACCTCCGGAGCCAGAGAAACGATCTTCATGAACTTCTTGTCACGGAGTTCACGACCAACCGGTCCGAAGATACGGGTGCCGCGGGGGTCACCGTCGTTCTTCAGGATCACAGCTGCGTTCTCGTCAAACTTGATGTAGGAACCATCCGCACGGCGGCGTTCCTTCTTAGTACGGACGATGACAGCCTTGACGACATCGCCCTTCTTTACGTTGCCGCCCGGGATTGCGTCCTTGACGGTAGCGACGATGACGTCGCCGATGCCTGCGTAGCGACGGCCAGATCCACCGAGAACGCGAATGGTAAGGATTTCCTTAGCACCCGTGTTGTCGGCGACCTTGAGTCGCGACTCCTGCTGAATCACTATTTACTCCTTGCGTCGCGCCGGTTCTCAGACCGAAAATCTTCCTACGGAATGAGCCTTGCGGAACGGTTGATCGGGGTGTCTCTTGACCTGCCTGGATTTTGCCAGACCAGGCCTAAACGCCCGTGCCAAAAACATTTGCTTCCCAACCGGATTCGGACGCAGTCCGAGCGCAAGGGGGCACTATGCCGTGGCACGATTGTTTACGAGGTTTGATGACGGCGCACAAAAGGCGCCATACAAACTCAAAATCTTAGCACAGTTCGGGCCCAGCCCCATATCACAGGGGCCGGGCCTCCGCTAAACTGACGACGGCGTTCCGCGCCGCTGACTTTCGGCCCGCCGGAGCCGCCGCTCCCCCGCAAAGCCGGTCCGCCGTCGTCGGGCAGCCCACAAATACCGCCGCCGCATGCTGGTGGCGCGACCGGCGCGACCGGCAGCGGAAAATGCGGAAACCCCCGCTCCCAAAGGGAACGGGGGTTTCCTGCACAGCTTGCGTTTCAGCAAAGCCGCTGGTGTTACTTGGCCTTTTCGAGGATCTCAACCAGGCGCCACCGCTTGCTGGCGGACAGCGGGCGGGTCTCGGCGAGGAGAACGAGGTCGCCGATGCCGGCGGTGTTCTCTTCGTCGTGAGCCTTGATCTTCGAGGTGCGGCGGATGACCTTGCCGTAAAGGGCGTGCTTCACGCGGTCTTCAACCTGGACAACGATGGTCTTTTCCATCTTGTCCGAGACTACGTAGCCGCGCTTCGTCTTACGGTAACCGCGCTCGCCAGCCGTAGCCGTTGCGGAAACAGTTTCCGTCACGTTCTCGTCCTTTTCACTCACTTGGCGTCCTCCTCAGTCGCAGCTTCGGCCGGCTCTTCAGCCTTCTCAGCCTTGGCTGCGGACTTCTTGGACTTCTTTTCTTCCTTGGCTTCCGCAACCGGTGCGGCAACCTCGGCACGAATGCCCAGCTCGCGCTCACGGAGAACGGTGTAGATGCGTGCGATGTCCTTCTTTACCGCGCGCAGACGACCGTGGTTCTCCAGCTGTCCGGTGGCGGACTGGAAACGCAGGTTGAACAGCTCTTCCTTGGACTTGCGGAGTTCTTCAACGAGACGCTCGTTGTCGAAACCGTCCAGCTGTGCGGGTGCGAGATCCTTCGACCCTACTGCCATTTCTATTCACCACCTTCGCGACGCACAATGCGTGCCTTCAACGGGAGCTTGTGGATTGCCAGGCGCAGTGCCTCGCGAGCTACCTCTTCATTGACACCGGAGAGTTCGAAGAGAACCCGGCCCGGCTTGACGTTAGCGACCCACCATTCCGGAGAACCCTTACCGGAACCCATGCGGGTTTCGGCCGGCTTCTTCGTCAGCGGACGGTCCGGGTAGATGTTGATCCAGACCTTACCGCCACGCTTGATGTGGCGGGTCATCGCGATACGGGCAGACTCGATCTGACGGTTCGTCACGTATGCCGGGCTCAGGGCCTGGATACCGTACTCACCGAAGGAGACCTTGGTGCCGCCCGTAGCAGCGCCGGAACGACCCGGGTGGTGCTGCTTACGGTGCTTGACTCGACGTGGGATAAGCATTTAAGCCTGTCCTCCTTCTGCTGCCTGTGCCGGTGCGGCAGAAGCTGCCTCGGCTGCCGGAGCTGCAGCAGCAGGTGCTGCGTCGGCTGCCGGACGGTCGGTACGACGGCGGCGGTCACCACGGTCAGCGCCACCCGGGCGGCCCGGACGGTCGCCAGTGCGTCCACGGGACGGAGCAGCAGCTGCCTGCTGAGCCAGTTCCTTGGAGGTGACGTCACCCTTGTAGATCCAGACCTTCACGCCGATGCGGCCGAAGGTGGTCTTGGCTTCGTAGAAGCCGTAGTCGATGTTCGCGCGGAGGGTGTGCAGGGGCACACGGCCTTCGCGGTAGAACTCCGAGCGGGACATTTCTGCGCCACCCAGACGACCCGAGCAAGCGATACGGATACCCTTGGCACCGGCACGCTGTGCGGACTGCATGGCCTTCTTCATCGCACGGCGGAACGCCACGCGGGAAGTCAGCTGCTCAGCAACGCCCTGGGCAACAAGCTGAGCTTCCATCTCGGGGTTCTTGACCTCGAGGATGTTCAGCTGAACCTGCTTGCCGGTGAGCTTTTCGAGCTCGCCGCGGATGCGGTCTGCTTCTGCGCCGCGGCGGCCGATGACGATGCCCGGACGTGCCGTGTGGATGTCCACGCGGACGCGGTCACGGGTGCGCTCGATCTCAACCTTGGCGATACCGGCGCGCTCCATGCCCGTGGACATGAGCTGGCGGATACGGATGTCTTCGCGAACGAAGTCCTTGTACCGCTGGCCGGACTTGGTGCTGTCAGCGAACCAGTGCGATACGTGATCGGTGGTGATGCCGAGTCGGAACCCGTGCGGGTTTACTTTCTGTCCCACTTAGCGAGCCTCCTCTTTCTCCGGGGTAGCGACTACCACGGTGATGTGGCTGGTGCGCTTCTTGATCTGAAATGCACGACCCTGAGCACGCGGCTGGAACCGCTTCATGGTCGGGCCTTCATCAACAAACGCTTCGCTGATGATGAGGTCACCTTCGTCAAACGCAACGCCGTCGCGGTCCGCGAGGACCCGGGCGTTGGAGATTGCCGACTGAACTACCTTGAATACCGGCTCCGAAGCTGCCTGGGGGGCAAACTTCAGAATTGCCAGAGCCTCGTTCGCTTGCTTACCACGAACAAGGTTGACGACGCGCCGGGCCTTCATAGGCGTTACGCGGATGTGACGCGCAATTGCCTTGGCTTCCATTGCTTTCCTTCTCTCGTCTTTGACGTAAGTGCAGGCGCCTAGCGGCGCTTGCCCTTACGGTCGTCCTTGACATGGCCGCGGAATGTCCGCGTCGGAGCGAATTCGCCGAGCTTGTGCCCGACCATCGACTCGGTGACAAACACCGGGATGTGCTTGCGTCCGTCGTGCACGGCGATCGTGTGCCCGAGCATGTCGGGGATGATCATCGAACGGCGGGACCAGGTCTTGATGACGTTCTTGGTGCCCTTTTCGTTTTCCCTTGCCACCTTCACAAAGAGGTGCTGGTCAACGAAAGGACCTTTTTTCAGGCTGCGTGGCATGTGTCCAGGCTCCTATCGCTTGTTCTTGCCAGTACGACGGCGACGAACAATAAGCTTGTCGCTCTCTTTGTTGGGACGGCGGGTACGGCCTTCAGGCTTACCGTTCGGGTTGACCGGGTGACGTCCACCGGAAGTCTTACCCTCACCACCACCATGGGGGTGGTCGACCGGGTTCATGGCGACACCACGGACGGTTGGGCGAACGCCCTTCCACCGCATACGGCCGGCCTTACCCCAGTTGATGTTCGACTGCTCGGCGTTGCCGACCTCGCCGATGGTTGCGCGGCAGCGCACGTCAACGTTGCGGATTTCGCCGGAGGGCAGACGCAGCTGGGCGAAACGGCCTTCCTTGGCGACGAGCTGAACAGAAGCTCCAGCGGAACGTGCCATCTTGGCGCCGCCACCCGGACGCAGTTCAACTGCGTGGATAACGGTACCGACGGGGATGTTGCGCAGGGGCAGGTTGTTGCCAGGCTTGATGTCAGCGTTGGCGCCGGCCTCCACGAAGTCGCCCTGGGCGAGCTTGTTCGGGGCGATGATGTAACGCTTGGTGCCATCAACGTAGTGCAGGAGGGCGATGCGAGCCGTGCGGTTCGGATCGTACTCGATTTCGGCAACGCGGGCGTTGACGCCGTCCTTGTCGTGGCGACGGAAGTCGATCAGACGGTACTGGCGCTTGTGTCCACCACCCTTGTGACGGGTCGTGATCTTACCGGTGTTGTTACGGCCACCCTTTTTGGGCAGCGGGCGCACCAACGACTTTTCCGGCGTCGACCGCGTGATTTCGGTGAAGTCCGCTACGCTCGAGCCGCGACGGCCCGGGGTAGTCGGCTTGTATTTACGGATTCCCATAATTTATTTCCTCGTTAAAGTGGTCTCCGCTACGCGAGCGGACCGCCGAAGATGTCGATCGTGCCTTCTTTGAGGGTGACAATCGCACGCTTGGTGTTCTTGCGGGTACCCCATCCGAATTTGGTGCGCTTGCGCTTACCGGCACGGTTGATGGTGTTGATCGATTCGACCTTGACGGAGAAGATTTTCTCCACGGCCAGCTTGATCTCGGTCTTGTTCGAGCGGGGGTCCACCAGGAAGGTGTACTTGCCCTCGTCGATCAGGCCGTAGCTTTTTTCCGACACAACGGGTGCAAGCACGACGTCGCGGGGGTCTTTGATGGTGGCTGCGCTCACTTGGCATCCTCCTCGTTCTTTGCAGCCTTGTCAGCAACGAATGCTTCGTAGGCAGCCTTGGTGAAGACTACGTCGTCAGAAACGAGAACGTCGTAGGTGTTCAGCTGGTCTGCGTACAGAACGTGAACTTCCTCGAGGTTGCGCACGGACAGTGCAGCAACATCGTTGGCGCGCTCAATGACAACGAGCAGGTTCTTGCGCTCGGAGACGCCGCGCAGCGTTGCCAGTGCTTCCTTGGAGGACGGCTTGGAGCCGGCAACCAGATCAGCAACGACGTGGATGCGTCCGTTACGGGCGCGGTCAGACAGTGCGCCGCGGAGTGCAGCAGCAATCATCTTCTTGGGGGTGCGCTGGCTGTAGTCGCGAGGAGTCGGACCATGGACAACGCCACCGCCGGTCATGTGAGGAGCACGGATGGAACCCTGACGGGCTCGGCCGGTGCCCTTCTGCTTGAACGGCTTGCGGCCTGCACCGGAAACTTCGGCGCGGGTCTTGGTCTTGTGGGTACCCTGGCGAGCAGCAGCGAGCTGTGCAACGACGACCTGGTGCAGCAGCGGCACGTTGGTCTGAACGTCGAAGATCTCTGCAGGCAGGTCAACCTTGACAGTGCTAGTCATTGAACTAGGCTCCCTTCACGGCGGTGCGTACGAGTACGACCTGGCCGCGGGCGCCGGGGACGGCACCCTTGATCAGGAGCAGCGACTTCTCGACGTCAACCGCGTGAACAGTGAGGTTCAGCGTGGTGTGACGAACGGCGCCCATGCGGCCGGCCATTTTCATGCCCTTGAAGACGCGGCTCGGGGTGGATGCGCCACCGATTGAACCGGGCTTACGGTGGTTCTTGTGGGCACCGTGGGAAGCTCCAACGCCGTGGAAGCCGTGACGCTTCATAACGCCGGCGAAGCCCTTACCCTTGGTGGTGCCGATAACGTCGATCTTCTGGCCGGCTTCGAAGAGCTCTACGGAGAGCTCCTGGCCCAGCTCGTAAGAGTCAGCATCTGCAGTGCGCAGTTCGACGACGTGGCGGCGAGGCGTGACGCCTGCCTTTTCAAAGTGACCAGCCAGCGGCTTGGTGACCTTGCGGGGATCGATCTGGCCGTAGCCGATCTGAACGGCGACGTAGCCATCAGTGTCTGCGTTGCGCAGCTGGGTGATGACGTTCGAGTCAGCCTGGACAACAGTGACGGGGATGAGCTTGTTGTTCTCGTCCCAGACCTGGGTCATGCCGAGCTTCGTGCCCAGCAGGCCCTTTACGTTACGGGTTGCGGTCATAGTCTCTCAGCACCTCCCTACAGCTTGATTTCGATGTTCACGTCGGCCGGCAGGTCGAGACGCATAAGCGAGTCAACTGCCTTCGGCGTGGGGTCGATGATGTCGATCAGACGCTTGTGCGTGCGCATTTCGAAATGCTCGCGGCTGTCCTTGTACTTGTGGGGAGAGCGGATTACGCAGTAAACGTTCTTCTCCGTCGGCAGCGGCACGGGGCCGACTACCGTTGCGCCTGCGCGCGTGACCGTCTCAACGATCTTCCGTGCTGAAACGTCAATGACCTCGTGGTCGTATGACTTCAGCCGGATGCGGATTTTTTGTCCCGCCATGTCGCCTGACTCTCTTTCAGTCTGTGCTTCCCCTGGTTAGGGCTGCCCTGTTTACTTACTCGTTGTGTGGCTGCCGAAGCATTTGAAGTCTGAACTACCACCCGCCGCACAAGCTGAATCCGGATGAATCCGGGTTCCTCAACCTGCCGGCGTAACCGACCCCCGCGGTCGGGCGTGTCGCACCTTCGAAGCGTGCGAGCCCGCAGTTCCATGGGGAGTGGGTTATGTTTGGGCTTCGACCTGGACCCTGACACCCGGCATTATCCGGATCGGGACGCGAAGAAGCGCTTGAACAACTCATCTAGTATGCCGGATTTTGCCCGCGGATGCGAATCAGCCCGCCCCGGGGGGACTGTTCCACCCTACCTCCGATCGCTTCCCCAATTCCCGGTCATTGCCTTCGGCAATCTGCGATTGGATGATGGATGAATGGCCGTGCAGAATGCTGACGCCGCATACGCCTCATCCTTGCGGGACCTCGCCGCGCGGCTCAGGCCCGGCTTTACCTTGGGGGTGGCGGCGGCGGCATTCCAGATCGAGGGCGCCCTGGCTGCCGGCGGCCGGGGTCCGTCTGGCTGGGACGCGTTTGCCGCGAAGCCGGGAACCATCGCGAACGGCCACTCCCCTGCCGTGGCCTGCGACCACTACAACCGGGTACCCGAGGACATCGCGCTCATGCAGGAGCTGGGCATCGACTCCTACCGCTTCTCCCTGTCCTGGCCAAGGATCCAACCTGACGGCCGGGGCGCCGTCAACGCCCAGGGCCTGGACTTCTATGACAGGCTGATCGACCAGCTGCTCGCGGCGGGCATCTCCCCCATGGCCACCCTCTACCACTGGGACACACCGCTCCCCCTCGAGGACAGCGGCGGCTGGATGAACCGCGCGACGGCTGGGCATTTCGCGGACTATGTCGCGGCAGCCGCAAAACGGCTCGGCGACCGGGTGGCCCAGTGGGTAACGCTGAACGAGCCGGTTTCCGTGACCCTGAACGGTTACGCCCTGGGCGTCCACGCCCCTGGCCGGGATTTGCTGTTCGACGCCCTGCCCTCGGTTCATCACCAGCTCCTGGGCCACGGTCTCGCCGTCCAGGCGTTGCGGGCCGCCGGGGTTGCCGGCGCCATCGGGATCACCAACCTGCATTCCCCGGTGCGCCCCGCAACACGGAAGCTCACGGACCGCCTGCTGGCCAGGGTGTTTGATCTGGTCCTTAACAGGGTTTACTCCGATCCCATCCTGCTGGGCCGCTATCCGAAGCCGCCCGCGGCGGCCAGGCCGTGGTTCCGCTCCCTGGCCAAAGCGTCCGACGACGACCTCCGCCTCATCAGCCAGCCTCTGGACTTCTACGGGGTGAACTACTACTACCCGGTGAAAGTCGCCGCCGGGCAGGGCCCGGCAGATACCCCGGCCGGAACTGCGGAAGCCATGGCCCGCGTACCGTTCCATCTGGCGGCATTTCCGGAGTATGCCACTACGGGCTTCGGCTGGCCGGTTGCACCCGAGCATCTCGGAATACTGCTGCGTGAACTCAAGGACAGGTACGGGGCCGCGCTCCCGCCCCTCTACATCACGGAAAGCGGTGCCAGCTTCCCGGAGCCGGAGCACGTCACCGGCCCCATCGCAGACGGCCGCCGCATCGACTACCTGGCGCATCATCTGCATCAGGCGATGGTTTCCACCGCGCCCGGCGGGATTGCACATGATGTGGAGCTGCTGGGCTACTACGTCTGGACCCTGATGGACAATTTTGAGTGGGCGGCCGGGTATTCGCAGCGCTTCGGCCTGGTCCATGTGGACTTTGACACGCTCAAACGCACGCCGAAGAAGTCCTTCTACTGGCTCCAGGCCCTCAGCCGTGCACGGAAGGCACGCACCGCGGAACCCGCCTGAGCCATGGGACCCGCGCCAGGCAGAAGGGTGCTCTTGCCTGGGCTATTTGTTCTTGTTGGCCCGGTTGATGCGCTTTGCGCGGTCGATCTCGTCGCGGAAATGCTTCTTGGCCCAGAAAACACCGGCCACAATAGCTGCAGCCACAACCAGGAAAATAAGCCATTCCATGATGTGCCCCCTCTCTTTTAAGCAACGATAGCAGGGGGCCGGCTCCGTCATTCCGCCCAGCACGGCCCCGTCCACAGCCCGGCTTACTCCGAGCCCGCTGGCTTGCTGCGGCTGAGCTTCCAGAGGGCCAGCGCGATGAGGCCCGCGGCGATCAGGGCCAGCAGCACGTAGGTGTACTGCCGCATCGCCCACATGATGCACAGCGCAACCCCCGCAGCACCCCACCACACGAACATCCGTTCGCCATAGCCCATGCCGGCCACGAGGAGCGCCGCGAAGAAGGCCAGCACCCAGAGCTGCTGGGCACCGTCCCCGCCGAAGATCACCAGGAGCCCGGTCAGCGAGAGCAGTCCGGAAGCGAGACCGAGATACAGCTTCCCGGCGTCGGTGTGACCGGACCGGTAGCGCAGCACGCCAAGTACCGCGGCCAGGACCACGTACCACTGGGCCGTCCAGAAAGGATCGGGCCAGAAAGGGTCGGGCAACAGGGGCTCGCGCCAAGTGTCATCCGGCAGCACCCCGTCCAGCCAGCTCGGGCGCTGCCCCACGGGAGGGACAAAGAGCGCCGCACGCTGGACGGCGGCCGTCACGGCCAAAGCACCGAGTTCCGCTACGGGCCGGTGCATCGCGGCCGGGACCTCCAGCCACATCACGACGGCAGTACCGGTGACCAGCGCCGCCCCCGTCCACGACGTCGCGCTGTAGAGAAGCCCCACGAGCCCCGCAGCGGCCAGACCCAGGACCGCTGCCCCGACCAGCGAGAGATGGCGGACGTCGCCGCTGCCGCCGGCCGCTGTCGGCGGTCCTTCGGCCTGCGGAGCCCGATCCAGCAGCACACGGCTGCGAATCCACGCGGCCGCATACAGTGCCGCGGCCGCTGTTCCACAACCAGCCAGCCAGGGGAGGTAAAAGCCCCAGGGTCCCGGAACGTCCCCGACCAGTCCATCCGCCGCCATCGTGGCCCCGGCCAGCGCCGCCAGGACCGCCGGCGGGTAGAACCCGGGCACGCGTTCGACGTGCGACGCCACGAAGCATGCCGCTGACAGGGCAATCACCGCGACGCCGGAAATCCAGTCCCCGGACGGAGGTGCCAGCATGGCTGATGCAGTTCCGAAGGAGCCGGCCGCGGTCAGCCACAGCCAGTGGTCAGCGCCTTCGACGTTCCTGTGCCGGAACAGCACTCCGCCGGCGGTGGCGGCGAAGGACATCCCGAGCAGTGAAAATGCGACGCCGGTATGGCTCAGCACGGGAGCTGCAAGGAAGGCGGAGGTGAAGGGGAGCTGGAAAGGCAACAGCGGCCCCAGTGCCACCACCCCGAACAAGGCCGCGTAGATCGCCAGATAGGCGGCGCCCCGGGCGGCGAACAGGCGGCCGGCCGCAACGGCGGAAAGCAGCAACAGAACCAAGGACAACAGCACCACCCAGCGGCCGCCGTCGTCAGCACTGATGTCCTCCCGGAACGGCTGGGCCATATAGGCGGCCGGAAGAATCGCCTGCCCGGCGAGGGTGATCCAGACAGCGGCCTGCTGGAAGGGTACGTCCGTCAGGCGGTGCCGCATGAGCCAGCGGATGACGTGCTGTGCCGCGAACACGAACGCGAAGGTCACGGCAACCACGGTGGACGAGGCCGAAACGTCATAGCTGAGCACCAGTGCCAGCGCCGCCGTCAGGATGCGGGCGGCGGCGAAATAACCGCCCCTCGCAATGCGCTCCTCCACGGCAACCACCATGGCTGCACAGAAGACCGCGAACAGGCCCAGGAGGATTTCGACGTGCGGAAGGGACTCGCCGCGCAGCAGCAAGAGCAGCGCCAGCCCCGCCGGAGCGAAAACCGCTGACCACCGCTGCCGCCGCAGCAGGTATCCGGCACCGGCGGCTCCGCCGGCCAGGAGCAGCGTGGTGAGGGTGGCCTGCCACGACGCGGGTTCGGAGTCGAAAGCCCTGACGGAGGCCTCCGGGGACATGATCGCTGCAGCCTGCAGCGCAAGGAGGACTCCGGCATCTGCCAGATCGCGTCCTTGCTCCCTCCCGCGGAGCGCCGTCCGCAGGGGAATTGCGAGCTGGAGGGACAGCGCGACGGCGAAGACCGTGGACGCGGCAATTGCCTCACCGCCTACCACCACAGGGCCTGCCTCATGCTGAAGCTGGTGAAACAGTGTCAGGACCAGCGCCGTTGCTGCCGCACGGCTGAACCACCAGTAGCACCGCCGCCGCAATGTCGCACCATCGCTGCTTGTCCGGCCGGCGCTCTCCGCCGTCGGCTCCCCTGGAGGAGGGGCTGTCCCGGCGCGGACTGCCGTGACAGCAAGGTAGCCCGTGACGAGCAACAGCGCGGCGTTTCCCAGCGGAAGCGACAGGGTGTCAAAGGCCAGGGGCACGGCGGCCAGCGAGACGGCCAGCGGAACAGCCTCCGCGACGGTCGGACGCCAAGGGCCATCGTTCCCGTACCGGGGAACCAGCATCAAGCCGACGGCCAGCGACGCCAGGAGTTGGGCGCCGATCGCGATGAATCCAAGGTCTTCCACCGCCGTGAGGAAGGTTCCTGAAAGGAAGGTCGACAGTGATACGGCGCGCTCATCCTGATCGAGCGCCAGCACAGTCATGGTTCCCGCACCGGCGGTCGTGAATAGGGCAAGGCTCAGCTGTGGAGCCAACGCCGGTATCTGGCGGCGGATCAGCACAGCCGTGGCCAGCTGCTGAAGAACAAGGGCAATGCACAGCGCAAAGGCTGCGGCCGAGAAGCGGGCGTCGTGCTGGCCGACGATAGCTGCCGTTAGCACCGGAGCCGCCAGCGTGAGGGCAATGCGGGCTGCGAGGACAAAATGAAGCCGCAGCGGCTCAGCGGCGGGGAGGGAGCGCAGGATCCAGTATGCCGCTCCAGCGATGAGCAGCCCCGTCAAGCTCCAGGCACCCAACGGGTCCGCCAGCAGGATGGCCAGACCGAGGGCAGCAACGGGCGCCCATTCCGCGGCTCCACGGTGCCTGGCGGCAAGCACCATGCCTGTCAGGAGTGCGAGCACGGTGAGGCCCAACAGCGGCAGGCCCTCATCGCCCTCCGAAGGCTGGTAGAAGAACTCCAGCGCCTCCGCGACCGCGAAGGCGGCAGTCAGGGACAGCTGCAACCCGAAGGTGACAGCCAGGTCAAGCCGCCATCGGCGGTGGTACAGGATGCCTGCCAACAGGGCCGGAAGGCGATTCGCTTCCATGAAAGTGAGGACAGCCTGGACTGCCAGCAGCACAGCGGCGGCGGCCAAGGCGGTGCTCCCCCGGCCGCTCAGGTTCCAGACCGCCACGGCTGCTGCCACTGTCAGGCTTGCCCGGGCTGCCAGGAACTGCAGGGTTCTGAAGCCCGCCCCTGGGGCGACAGCCATCACCGCAAAATAGCATCCGCACATGGCCATGATCCGGGCGTAATCGCCGCGGCCGAGCATCAGCGGAACCATCGTGGCGGCTACCGCGACCGCTGGCACCATGAACGGATGCAGCTGGGCAAGCGGCCTAAGATACAGCGGCGGCAGCCAGCCCGGCTTCAGTATGGCCAGGAGTGTGAAGAACACCGCCACCCCGATGAGCGCCGTGAAGTACCACATGAGCGCCCCGCCCAGCACGGAGACGCCCGACCACGCCGTTGAGGCGACGAACGTCAGCGAGAGGTACACGAGGACGCGGCTCTCAAGCCGGAGGGCCGCCAGGACATACGCAGCGGTACCGACGACCGAAGTTATCAGCCACGCCAGCGGAGCATGGTGAAGAACGAGGGTGTACAGGGCCAGTCCTGTTACGGGAATCAAGGCGAGTCCGGTACCGGAAAACGCAACGGCGGCAGGCTTCAGGCGCGGGGCACGCTTGTGAAGCATCAGGCCTGCTGTATAAAACAGGGCCGTGATGGTGCAGACTCCAGCAAACTTCAGCGGCACGGGAAGCGCGGTCCCGATGAATAGCGCACCGGCAGCGACGAGGAGCAGACTGGCGACGTAGAGCGTGACATTGATGTTTTGCTGCTCGCGCCGCTCCCGTGCTTTCTCCCGCTCGGCACGGAGTTCGGCTTCCCTCTGCGGCGAAATGGCCTGCGGCGAAACGGCCCGGTACGCGGGAGGGGACGGCAGCCTAACCGGCCCCTGCGACAGCCACGACGGCTGGCCGGCGGGCGGACGAGGCGCTGCCGGTTCAGGCGCTACCGGTTCCGGCTGGGCGGGTTGGGGCGCTGCCGGCGCAGCGGATGCCGCGGCGCTGGCCAGGGCATCCCGCCATCCTTGGAGATGCCCAGCCCGGTAACCGGCGTTGTACGCCTCACCCATGGAACCCCACATGTCGCAGCCTTCCGCCCATCGCTGGCCGCGAAAGCCGCCGGCAACAATTAATCCAATGAATGGATTAAGAGTAGCCAAAAAACAGCCCCGCTGCACTAGCAGCGGGGCTGTTTTGAAGATCCGTCAGGCCGTTAGCAGGCCGTCCGGTCCATAATCATCAAAGACTACTTGATGATGCTGGTGACACGTCCCGAACCAACGGTGCGGCCGCCTTCGCGGATAGCGAAGCCGAGGCCCTCTTCCATTGCGATGGGCTGGATGAGCGCAACGGTCATCTCAGTGTTGTCGCCGGGCATAACCATTTCCGTGCCTTCCGGCAGGGTGATAACGCCGGTTACGTCCGTGGTGCGGAAGTAGAACTGCGGGCGGTAGTTCGAGTAGAACGGGTTGTGACGTCCGCCTTCGTCCTTGGAGAGGATGTAGACGTTAGCCTCGAAGTCGGTGTGCGGGGTGATGGAACCCGGCTTGACGACAACCTGGCCACGCTCTACGTCATCGCGCTTCAGACCGCGGAGCAGGAGGCCACAGTTCTCGCCGGCCCATGCTTCGTCGAGCTGCTTGTGGAACATCTCGATACCGGTAACCGTGGTCTTCTGGACCGGGCGGATGCCGACGATCTCGACCTCAGAGTTGATGGCGAGGGTTCCACGCTCGGCGCGGCCCGTTACAACGGTGCCACGGCCGGTGATGGTGAAGACGTCCTCGATCGGCATCAGGAACGGCTTGTCACGGTCACGTACGGGGTCCGGCACGGAGTTGTCAACAGCCTCCATGAGTTCCTCAACGGACTTGACCCACTCCGGGTCGCCTTCCAGGGCCTTGAGGCCGGAAACGCGGACAACCGGAGCTTCGTCGCCATCGAAGCCCTGCGAGCTCAGGAGCTCACGAACTTCCATTTCAACGAGGTCGAGGAGTTCCTCGTCGTCAACCATGTCAGCCTTGTTCAGGGCGACCAGCAGGTAGGGAACGCCAACCTGGCGGGCGAGCAGAACGTGCTCACGGGTCTGGGCCATCGGGCCGTCAGTGGCGGCAACCACGAGGATTGCACCGTCCATCTGGGCAGCACCGGTGATCATGTTCTTGATGTAGTCAGCGTGACCGGGGGCGTCTACGTGTGCGTAGTGGCGCTTTTCGGTCTGGTACTCAACGTGGGAGATGTTGATGGTAATGCCGCGCTGACGCTCTTCGGGAGCAGAGTCGATCGACGCGAAGTCACGCTTCTCGTTGAGAGTCGGGTACTTGTCGTACAGCACCTTGGAAATGGCGGCCGTCAACGTCGTCTTACCGTGGTCAACGTGACCAATGGTACCGATGTTAACGTGCGGCTTAGTCCGCTCGAACTTTGCCTTTGCCACAGGTTCCTCCTAGGACGTTTTTCAAATGACTTACCTTCGACCGCGCTTGTCGCGGCAGAAACTCCAGTAAGTCTACTTGGGGGCTTTGGATTGATGAAATTGCAGATTCAGGAACTAATACTAGTGCCTAGAGCCTGTTCGCCCGGACGGCCGGGATCCGGTCTGGACCGGAGACCGGCCGTCTGGGCCAGGTGAGCTTCAGTTGCCGGAAACGCACCCGAGTTGCTCGCGTGAACAGTCCGAAGACTATTCGCCGCGGGTCTTCTGGATGATCTCGTCGGCTACTGCCTTCGGGACCTCGGCGTAGCTGTTGAACGTCATGGAATAAACAGCACGGCCCTGGGTCTTGGAACGCAGGTCACCGATGTAGCCGAACATGCCGGACAGCGGGACGTGCGCACGGATGACCTTGACGCCCTGGGCATCCTCCATGGACTGCATCTGGCCACGGCGGGAGTTGAGGTCACCGATAACTTCACCCATGTATTCCTCAGGGGTGCGGACCTCGACATCCATCAGCGGTTCGAGCAGAACCGGGTTCGCCTTACGTGCGGCTTCCTTGAAAGCCATACGGCCGGCGATCTTGAACGCCATTTCCGAGGAGTCAACATCGTGGTACGCGCCGTCAATCAGCGTGGCCTTGATGCCAACAACCGGGTAGCCTGCCAGGACGCCGTCGTTCAGCGCATCCTGGATACCGGCGTCGACAGACGGAATGTACTCGCGCGGAACGCGGCCACCGGTGACCTTGTTCTCGAACTCGTACAGTTCGCCCTCAGCCGTATCCAGCGGCTCGATCGCGATCTGGATCTTCGCGAACTGGCCGGAACCACCGGTCTGCTTCTTGTGCGTGTAGTCGTGACGCTCTACAACACGCTTGATGGTTTCGCGGTAAGCAACCTGCGGCTTGCCGACGTTTGCCTCGACCTTGAATTCGCGACGCATGCGGTCCACCAGGATGTCCAGGTGGAGCTCGCCCATGCCGGCGATGATGGTCTGACCGGTGTCTTCGTTGAGGGAAACCTGGAAGGTCGGGTCCTCAGCGGAGAGCTTCTGGATGGCCGTGGAGAGCTTCTCCTGGTCACCCTTGGTGTTCGGCTCGATCGCAACAGAGATCACGGGCTCCGGGAAGCTCATGGACTCGAGGACGATCTGGTTGCTGGAGTCACACAGGGTGTCACCCGTGGTGGTGTCCTTCAGACCAATGGCTGCGTAGATGTGGCCGGCGGTAGCGCCCTCAACGGGCATTTCCTTGTTGGCGTGCATCTGGAACAGCTTGCCGATGCGCTCCTTCTTGCCCTTGGTGGAGTTGACCACCTGCGCGCCTGCTTCCACGTGACCGGAGTACACGCGGATGAAGGTGAGCTGGCCGAAGAAGGGGTGTGCGGCGATCTTGAAGGCAAGGGCCGAGAACGGCTCTTCCGAAGACGGCTTGCGGGTCAGTTCCTTCTCTTCGTCGCGAGGATCGTGACCGATCATCGGGGGGACGTCGAGCGGGTTCGGCAGGTAGTCGACGACGGCATCCAGCATCGGCTGCACGCCGCGGTTCTTGAATGCGGAACCACAGAACACCGGGTAGATCTCCGAGTTGATGGTCATCTTGCGGATGCCAGCCTTGAGCTCGTCGATGGAGATCTCTTCGCCCTCGAGGTACTTCTCCATGAGTTCCTCGGAGGACTCTGCGACAGCCTCAACGAGGTGTGCACGGTATTCCTCGGCCTTGGCCTGCAGGTCTGCCGGGATTTCACGGATCTCGTACTTGGCGCCCATGGTGACATCACCCTTGGCATCGCCGGGCCATACCAGCGCGCGCATGTAGAGCAGGTCCACGACGCCGATGAAGTCGTTCTCGGCACCGATGGGCAGCTGCATGACCAGCGGCTTGGCGCCGAGGCGGCTGATGATGGTGTCTACGGTGAAGTAGAAGTCAGCACCGAGCTTGTCCATCTTGTTGACGAAGCAGATACGCGGAACGTTGTACTTGTCAGCCTGACGCCAAACGGTCTCGGACTGCGGCTCAACGCCTTCCTTGCCGTCGAAGACGGCAACTGCACCGTCGAGGACGCGCAGGGAGCGCTCAACCTCAACCGTGAAGTCCACGTGGCCCGGGGTGTCGATGATGTTGATCTGGTTGTTTTCCCAGAAGCAGGTCACGGCGGCAGACGTGATGGTGATGCCGCGTTCCTTTTCCTGTTCCATCCAGTCGGTGGTCGAAGCGCCGTCGTGCGTTTCGCCGATCTTGTGGTTCACACCTGTGTAGAACAGAATGCGCTCGGTGGTGGTGGTCTTGCCAGCATCAATGTGGGCCATGATGCCGATGTTGCGGACCTTACTAAGGTCTGTAAGCACGTCCTGTGCCACGGTGTCTCCCTTTCGGATGGACTACGCGTTCGCCGCCGGCTCAGCGAGCCGGCGGCGTACGGGAAGTTTTACCAGCGGTAGTGTGCGAAGGCCTTGTTCGACTCGGCCATCTTGTGGGTGTCTTCGCGACGCTTCACAGCGGCACCGAGACCATTGGAGGCATCCAGGATTTCGTTCTGGAGACGCTCGGTCATCGTCTTTTCGCGGCGGGCCTTGGAGTAGCCAACCAGCCAGCGCAGCGCGAGGGCGGTGGAGCGGCCGGGCTTGACCTCAACCGGAACCTGGTAGGTTGCGCCACCGACGCGGCGGGAGCGGACCTCGAGGGAAGGCTTGACGTTCTCCATGGCCTTCTTGAGGGCGGCAACGGGGTCGCCACCGGACTTGGCACGTGCACCTTCGAGGGCACCGTAAACGATGCGCTCTGCGGTGGACTTCTTGCCGTCAACCAGCACCTTGTTGATCAACTGGGTGACCAGCGGGGAGCCGTAAACGGGATCTAGTACGAGCGGCCGCTTGGGGGCCGGACCCTTGCGAGGCATATTACTTCTTCTCCATCTTTGCGCCGTAGCGGCTACGGGCCTGCTTACGGTTCTTGACACCCTGGGTATCGAGGGCGCCGCGGACGATCTTGTAGCGGACACCGGGGAGGTCCTTCACACGACCACCACGAACGAGCACAATGGAGTGCTCCTGG
Organism: Arthrobacter sp. ISL-28; assembly: GCF_018613875.1. Classification (GTDB taxonomy): domain Bacteria; phylum Actinomycetota; class Actinomycetes; order Actinomycetales; family Micrococcaceae; genus Arthrobacter. The sequence continues at coordinate 78,749 of NZ_JAGGPJ010000013.1, forward strand.
AGGTTGTGGCCTACACCGGGGATGTAGGCGGTGACTTCAATGCCACCGTTAAGGCGCACACGTGCAACCTTACGCAGAGCCGAGTTCGGCTTCTTCGGGGTGGTGGTGTACACGCGGGTGCAAACACCGCGGCGCATCGGGCTGCCGTTAAGCGCTGGAGCCTTGGTCTTTTTGACCTTCGGCGTGCGGCCCTTGCGGACCAGCTGGTTAATCGTAGGCACTTTCGTGTTCTCCGTTTTATCCGGAACGGCCTCTGACAGCCGTTCTCCTGTTGCTTTGCCCCGCCGCCCGAGCTTTGAAGAAGTCTCCAGAGCAGCTGAGGCGAAGCCTTTAATAGTCGGATCGCACACATGGGGGAAGAAGACCTGGTGTTCGCCTTCGATGGTCCCTAGGCATGCAAAAATGTGGCATACGTTGCACAAGAACCCTGCAAACCGGAAACGTCGCTCTGGTCCAGCCTTTCAGCTATGACCGGCGCACTCATCCACTGCCACAATAACAATTGACACCCAGTCTAACATGGACGGCCACCAGCGGTTAAACGGCAACGCGGGGTCACTTGGAGCCGAATCCACGATGCGGATCGGGCCGTAAGTGACCCCGCGTTGTTTTAGGAACGCTTAGCGGAAGTCGTTGCCCAGGTCGTAGTCATCCAGCGGGATGGCGTGGAACTCAGGAGCTCCGTCGCCGCCCAGGGAATCGTAGGAGAAGTCGCTGAATGCGCTCGGGCCGGTGAACAGATTGGCCTTTGCTTCTTCAGTCGGTTCCACCGTGACCTCGGTGTAGCGCGGGAGACCCGTGCCGGCCGGGATCAGCTTACCGATGATGACGTTCTCCTTGAGGCCGAGCAGCGGATCGCTCTTGCCTTCCATGGCCGCCTGCGTCAGGACGCGGGTGGTCTCCTGGAAGGAAGCTGCGGACAGCCAGGACTCGGTGGCCAGGGAGGCCTTGGTGATACCCATGAGCTCAGGACGCCCGGAAGCCGGAGTCTTGCCCTCGGACACAACGCGGCGGTTGGCGTCCTCGAAGCGGCTGCGCTCGGCCAGCTCACCGGGGAGCAGGTCGGACTCGCCGGATTCGATGACCGTGACGCGGCGCAGCATCTGGCGGACGATGACTTCCACGTGCTTGTCGTGGATGCCAATGCCCTGGCTGCGGTACACGCCCTGCACTTCGTCCACGAGGAACTTCTGTGCGGCACGCGGACCCATGATGCGCAGGACCTGCTTCGGGTCGACCGGACCGTTGATGAGCTTCTGGCCCACCGTGACGTGCTGGCCGTCCTCGATCAGGAGGCGTGAACGGCGCAGGACCGGGTACGCGATCTCTTCGGAACCGTCATCCGGGGTGATGACCAGGCGCATCTGGCGCTCGGACTCTTCGATGGTGATGCGTCCGGCCGCTTCTGCAATCGGCGCCACACCCTTCGGAGTACGGGCTTCGAAGAGCTCCTGGATACGGGGCAGACCCTGGGTGATGTCGTCGCCACCGCCGGCGGAAACAGCACCACCGGTGTGGAACGTACGCATGGTCAGCTGGGTGCCCGGCTCACCGATGGACTGTGCGGCGATGATGCCGACAGCCTCACCAATGTCGACGGTCTTGCCCGTGGCCAGCGAACGGCCGTAGCACAGAGCGCAGGTACCGACACTGGACTCACAGGTGAGTACGGAGCGGACCTTGACCTCGGTGATGCCGGCTGCGAACAGCTCGGCGATCACGACGTCGCCGCAGTCGGTGCCACCGGCTGCCAGGACGTTGCCCTTGGAGTCAACGACATCCACGGCCAGCGTACGGGCGTAGGCGCTGTTCTCGACGTTCTCGTCCAGCACCAGTTCACCGTTGGCGTCGGCGACGGCGATCGGAGTCACCAGGCCGCGTTCGGTGCCGCAGTCCTCTTCGCGGACAATGACGTCCTGCGAAACGTCCACCAGACGACGGGTCAGGTAACCCGAGTTGGCGGTACGCAGTGCGGTGTCAGCCAGACCCTTACGGGCACCGTGCGTGGCGATGAAGTATTCCAGCACCGACAGGCCCTCGCGGTAGGAGGACTTGATCGGACGCGGGATGATTTCACTCTTCGGGTTGGCCACCAGGCCACGGATACCCGCGATCTGACGGACCTGCATCCAGTTACCACGTGCACCGGAGGACACCATGCGGTTGATGGTGTTCATCGGGGACAGGCTGTCGCGCATTGCCTGGGCAATCTCGTTCGTTGCCTTGTTCCAGATCTCGATCAGTTCCTGGCGACGCTCGTCGTCGTCGATCAGGCCCTTGTCGTACTGGCCCTGGATCTTGGCAGCCATGGTCTCGTATCCGGCGAGGAGCTCCGGCTTGGAGGCCGGAACCTCGATGTCCGAGATGGCAACCGTGACACCCGAGCGGGTGGCCCAGTAGAAGCCGGCGTCCTTGAGGTTGTCCAGCGTTGCCGCGGTAACAACCTTCGGGTAGCGCTCTGCAAGATCGTTGACGATGCGGGAAAGTTCGCCCTTGTCGGCAACGGCCTCAACCCACGGGTAGTCCTCGGGCAGGGTCTCGTTGAAGAGGACCTGGCCGAGCGAGGTCTGGACCAGCGCAGGCTGACCCTGTTCCCAGCCTTCCGGAGCTTCCCAGCCCGCGTAAGGGACGAAGCCCTCGAGGCGGATCTTGACCTGGGAGTTCAGGTGCAGCTCGTGGGCATCGAACGCCATGATGGCTTCCGACACCGAGCCGAAGATCCGGCCTTCGCCAGCTGAACCCACACGCTTGGTGGTCAGGTGGTAGAGGCCGATGATCATATCCTGTGAAGGCAGGGTCACCGGACGGCCGTCGGACGGCTTCAGGATGTTGTTCGAGGAGAGCATCAGAATGCGTGCCTCAGCCTGGGCCTCGGGGCTCAGCGGCAGGTGGACTGCCATCTGGTCGCCGTCGAAGTCAGCGTTGAAGGCGCCACAAACCAGCGGGTGAAGCTGGATGGCCTTGCCTTCAACAAGCTGGGGCTCGAACGCCTGGATGCCGAGACGGTGCAGGGTAGGTGCACGGTTCAGCAGCACGGGGTGCTCGGTGATGATCTCCTCGAGAACGTCCCAGACCTGCGGACGGTAACGCTCAACCATGCGCTTGGCCGACTTGATGTTCTGGGCGTGGTTGAGGTCAACCAGGCGCTTCATCACGAACGGCTTGAACAGCTCCAGGGCCATCTGCTTGGGCAGACCACACTGGTGCAGCTTCAGCTGCGGACCGACGACGATGACCGAACGGCCGGAGTAGTCGACGCGCTTGCCAAGGAGGTTCTGGCGGAAACGGCCCTGCTTGCCCTTGAGCATGTCGCTCAGGGACTTCAGCGGACGGTTGCCCGGTCCGGTGACCGGACGGCCGCGGCGGCCGTTGTCGAAGAGGCTGTCAACAGCTTCCTGAAGCATGCGCTTCTCGTTGTTGACGATGATCTCCGGAGCACCCAGGTCAAGCAGTCGCTTGAGGCGGTTGTTGCGGTTGATCACACGGCGGTACAGGTCGTTGAGGTCCGAGGTCGCGAAGCGGCCACCGTCCAGCTGGACCATCGGGCGCAGTTCCGGCGGGATCACCGGGACGGCGTCCAGCACCATGCCCAGAGGGCTGTTGTTGGTGGTGAGGAACGCGTTGACGACCTTAAGGCGCTTCAGGGCACGGGTCTTGCGCTGGCCCTTGCCGTTGGCGATGACGTCGCGCAGTGCGTCGGACTCGGCCTGCATGTCGAAGTTCTCAAGACGCTTCTTGATGGCTTCGGCACCCATGGAGCCTTCGAAGTACATGCCGTAGCGGTCGCGCAGTTCGCGGTACAGGCCTTCGTCACCCTCGAGGTCGGCGACCTTCAGGTTCTTGAAGCGGTCCCAGACCTGCTCGAGGCGCTCGATCTCGGCGTCGGCACGCTTGCGGACGTTCGCCATCTGGCGGTCAGCGGAGTCGCGGGCCTTCTTCTTGTCGGCAGCCTTGGCGCCTTCGCCTTCGAGACGGGCAAGCTCGTTCTCAAGGTCGCGGGCGATCGTGGCGATGTCGGAGTCGCGGTTGTCGATCAGCTGCTTCTTCTCGATGTCGTGCTCAACCTGCAGGTTGGGCAGTTCCTCGTGGCGGCTCTCGGCGTCAACGCTCGTGATCATGTAGGCAGCGAAGTAGATGACCTTCTCGAGGTCCTTCGGTGCCAGGTCAAGGAGGTAGCCCAGACGGGAGGGAACACCCTTGAAGTACCAGATGTGGGTTACCGGCGCAGCCAGTTCGATATGGCCCATGCGCTCGCGGCGTACCTTGGCGCGGGTGACCTCAACGCCACACCGCTCGCAGATGATGCCCTTGAAGCGCACGCGCTTGTACTTGCCGCAGTAGCATTCCCAGTCACGGGACGGGCCGAAGATCTTCTCGCAGAAGAGGCCGTCCTTCTCGGGCTTGAGCGTGCGGTAGTTAATGGTTTCCGGCTTCTTAACCTCGCCGTACGACCAGCCACGGATGTCTTCCGCGGTGGCGAGGCCGATCTGCATGAGGCCGAAGGAGGATTCGCTGGACATATGGTCCCTGTTCTCTCTTGTTCTCTAAATTCTGAAGTCTTGGTTGCGGGATGAGGAAGGTGACGTACGACGGCGGGCGGTCACCCGCCGTCGTACTCCCTAGACCTCTTCTACGGAACTGGGCTCTGCACGAGACAGATCGATGCCCAGTTCTTCCGCAGCCGTGAAGACTGCGTCATCAGAGTCACGCATTTCAATTGTGGTTCCGTCCGTGGAAAGCACTTCCACGTTCAGGCACAGCGACTGCATTTCCTTGATCAAGACCTTGAAGGACTCAGGAACGCCCGGCTCCGGGATGTTCTCGCCCTTGACGATGGCTTCGTAGACCTTCACACGACCGTGGATATCATCCGACTTGATCGTGAGGAGCTCCTGGAGCGTGTAGGCGGCGCCGTAAGCTTCGAGCGCCCACACTTCCATTTCACCGAAGCGCTGGCCACCGAACTGAGCCTTACCACCCAGCGGCTGCTGCGTGATCATGGAGTACGGCCCGGTGGAGCGCGCGTGGATCTTGTCGTCCACCAGGTGGTGGAGTTTCAGGATGTACATGTAGCCGACCGAGATCGGATCCGGGAACGGCTCGCCGGAGCGGCCGTCAAACAGGCGGGTCTTGCCGGAGGAGTTGATCAGGCGGTCACCGTCGCGGGTCGGGTTGGTGGAGTCCAGCAGGCCCGTGATTTCCTCTTCGCGGGCACCGTCGAAGACCGGCGTTGCAACAGTGGTCTGGCCACTCTCGCGCGGAAGGTTCGGCAGCTGCTTGACCCACTCGGGCTCGCCTTCGATCTTCCAACCGGTCTTGGCAACCCAGCCGAGGTGCGTTTCCAGCACCTGGCCGACGTTCATACGGCCCGGCACACCCAGCGGGTTCAGGACAATATCAACGGGGGTGCCGTCGGCAAGGAAGGGCATGTCCTCGATCGGAAGGATCTTGGAGATAACACCCTTGTTGCCGTGACGGCCGGCGAGCTTGTCGCCGTCGGTGATCTTGCGCTTGGCAGCCACGTAGACGCGGACCAGCTGGTTCACGCCCGGGGGCAGCTCGTCGTCGTTGTCGCGGTCGAAGACGCGGACGCCGATGACGGTGCCGGACTCGCCGTGGGGCACCTTCAGGGAGGTGTCGCGCACTTCGCGGGACTTCTCACCGAAGATGGCGCGCAGCAGGCGCTCTTCCGGGGTCAGTTCGGTTTCACCCTTCGGGGTGACCTTTCCGACCAGGATGTCGCCGGCTTCAACCTCGGCACCGATGTGGATGATGCCGCGCTCGTCCAGGCCTGCGAGGACTTCCTCGGAGACGTTGGGGATGTCACGGGTGATTTCCTCGGCACCAAGCTTGGTGTCGCGGGCATCAATCTCGTGCTCCTCGATGTGGATGGAGGAGAGGACATCCTCAGCGACGATGCGCTGGGACAGGATGATGGCATCCTCGAAGTTGTGGCCTTCCCATGACATGAATGCCACGAGGAGGTTCTTACCGAGGGCGAGTTCACCCTGGTCCGTTGCCGGGCCGTCAGCGATGATGCCGCCGACCTCCAGGCGCTGGCCTTCGCTCACCAGAACGCGGTGGTTGTAGCAGTTGCCCTGGTTGGAGCGGGCAAACTTGTTGATGCGGTAGTTGGTTTCCGTGCCGTCATCGTTGAGCATGATGACCAGTTCAGCGGAGACCTCGGTGACCACACCCGCCTTCTTCGCGATGACAACGTCACCGGCGTCGACAGCAGCGGCGCGTTCCATGCCGGTACCCACGAAGGGTGCCTCGGAACGGACCAGCGGCACAGCCTGGCGCTGCATGTTGGCACCCATGAGTGCACGGTTTGCGTCGTCATGCTCGAGGAACGGGATCAGGGCGGTTGCCACGGACACCATCTGGCGCGGGGAAACGTCCATGAACTGCACGTCGGCTGCGGGGACGAGCACGGGCTCGCCTCCACCACCGCGGGCGCGGACGAGGACGGTCTCTTCGGCGAACCTCTTGTCGGCATCCAGCGGAGCGTTGGCCTGGGCGATCAGGACCTCTGCTTCGTCGTCGGCCGTCAGGTACTGGACCTCGTCCGAAACGACACCGTCGGCCACGAGGCGGTAGGGCGTCTCGATGAAACCGAAGGGGTTGATGCGGCCATAGGAAGCCAGCGAACCGATCAGACCAATGTTCGGGCCTTCAGGGGTCTCAATGGGGCACATACGTCCATAGTGGGACGGGTGAACGTCTCGGACTTCCATGCCTGCACGGTCACGGGACAGACCACCCGGGCCAAGCGCCGACAGGCGGCGCTTGTGGGTCAGACCCGACAGCGGGTTGTTCTGGTCCATGAACTGGGACAGCTGGGACGTTCCGAAGAACTCCTTGATGGCTGCCACGACCGGGCGGATGTTGATCAGGGTCTGCGGCGTGATGGCCTCGACGTCCTGCGTGGTCATGCGTTCGCGGACGACGCGTTCCATACGGGACAGGCCGGTGCGGACCTGGTTCTCGATGAGCTCGCCGACGGCGCGGATGCGGCGGTTGCCGAAGTGGTCGATGTCATCGATCTCGACGCGCAGCTCGTGGTCCTGGCCGTCGCGCTTGCCCATGAGGGTCTTCTCACCGGCGTGGAGCGCAACCAGGAACTTGATCATGGCGACGATGTCTTCAACGTGCAGGACCGAGGCTTCCTTGTCGCCAAGGGAGCGGTCGATGCCAAGCTTGCGGTTGATCTTGTAGCGGCCAACCTTGGCCAGATCATAGCGCTTGGAGTTGAAGTACAGGTTGTCCAGCAGGGACTGGGCAGCCTCAACGGTGGGCGGCTCGCCCGGACGCAGCTTGCGGTAAATGTCCAGCAGGGCGTCTTCGCGGGTTTCGGTGGCGTCCTTCTCCAGCGTGGCGCGCATGGAGTCGTACTGGCCGAACTCCTCGAGGATCTGGCCTTCGGTCCAGCCGAGGGCCTTCAGCAGCACGGTGACGGACTGCTTGCGCTTGCGGTCAAGGCGCACGCCGACCTGGTCGCGCTTGTCGATCTCAAGCTCGAACCATGCACCGCGGGACGGGATGATCTTCGCGGTGAAAATGTCTTTGTCGCTGGTCTTGTCAGCGGTGCGCTCGAAGTAGGCGCCCGGCGAACGGACCAGCTGGGAGACGACGACACGCTCGGTGCCGTTGACGACGAAGGTGCCCTTCTCGGTCATCAGCGGGAAGTCACCCATGAACACGGTCTGCTGCTTGATTTCGCCCGTGTTGTTGTTCATGAATTCGGCCTTGACGTACAGCGGTGCCGAGTACGTAGCGTCCCGGTCCTTGCATTCAGCCATGGTGTATTTGGGATCAGCGAACTCCGGATCGGAGAAGCTCAGGGACATGGTGCCCTGGAAATCCTCAATCGGGGAGATCTCTTCGAAGATGTCGGAAAGACCGGAGGTGGTGGCGACGCTGAGGTCGCCTTCTTCGACGGCTTTCGCTACCCTTGCCTGCCAGCGTTCATTTCCGACCAGCCAGTCGAAGCTGTCCGTCTGCAGGGCGAGCAGATTCGGAACGTCAAGAGGTTCGTGAATCTTTGCGAATGAGAGCCGGCGAGTGGCACCATCGGTGCTTGCCGTGTTAGCGGTTTCGTTATTAGAGGTGCTCGAGGCGACCAAGAGGGATCCTTCCACAGACCTTCAGGCGTTTTCAGATCTCCCCCGCTATGTACCCTGCAGAGTGACTCCGCAGTGCTACCATCCGGTTCCGCTATATGACCCGGGACCTGGTCTGCCCATGCTGGTGACGTTGTATACGACACATTGATGGAGCAGCTGCCAGGAGAAGCCCACCGCTATATGAAGGCTGAAGGTAAACAGGGAAGACGCAAATATCTACGATACGGCAAAACTTAACGCGTGTCTACCCCACTTCCGGGCTTATTGCAAGCACTGTTGCCGAAGGCACCTAGTCTCCCTCCCATTTGACGGCCGATATTTTGCTGCAGGCATGTGCTGCTGCGATTTTGCTGCCGCGGAATGCACGCTCCGGCCGCAGCGTTTGAATGGATAGGTGATCCGGCTCACGGTACCCTTGGGCCTACGTCGATACAGATCGGAAGAGATAACCATGAGCAACTCCGCAGACAACAATGACGTTGTCATCCTTTCCGGCGCACGGACCCCGCAGGGGCGCCTCAACGGGCAACTGGCGAGCTTCACCGCCGTCGAACTCGGGGCCCATGCCATCAAGGCGGCCGTCGATGCCAGCGGACTTCGCACTGACCAGGTGGACGCGGTCATCATGGGCCAAGTGCTCCAGGCCGGGGCCGGCCAGAACCCGGCCCGGCAGAGCGCGATCGGCGCCGGCATCGGCTGGAACGTCCCCACCATGACCATCAACAAGGTCTGCCTCTCGGGACTGACCGCCGTGATCGACGCGGCGAGGATGATCCGCAGCGGCGATGCCACCGTCGTCGTCGCGGGTGGCCAGGAGTCGATGACCCGGGCACCGCATGTCCTGCCAGGCTCGCGTCAAGGCTGGAACTACGGCGCCGTCCAGGCGCTCGACGTCGCTGCGCACGACGGCCTGACCGATGCCTTCGACGGGCATTCCATGGGGCTCTCCACCGAAAGCAAGAACCTCGTCCTGGGCATCGACCGGACCTCCCAGGACAACGTGGCAGCGCACTCGCACCAGCGGGCGGCCATCGCCTCAAAGAACGGGGTTTTCGACGGCGAGATCGCACCGATCAGCGTCAAGCAGCGCAAGGGCGATCCCGTGGTGGTGTCCTCCGACGAAGGCATCCGTCCGGACACGTCGATTGAGTCCCTCGCAGGACTCCGGGCGGCGTTCGTCACCGACGGCACCATCACCGCCGGCAACTCCTCCCCCCTGTCCGACGGCGCCTCGGCCCTGGTGCTCACATCCCGCAAGTTCGCCGAGGACAACGGGCTGGAGTACCTTGCCGTTGTCGGCAAACCCGGCCAGGTGGCGGGACCGGACAATTCCCTCCACTCCCAGCCATCCAACGCGATCCGGAATGCCCTGGACCGGGCCGGCTGGACCACGGCCGACCTGGACTTCATTGAAATCAATGAGGCATTCGGTTCCGTGGCAGTGCAGTCCCTCAAGGACCTGGACTACCCGTTGGAGAAGTGCAACCTCCACGGCGGGGCCATCGCCCTGGGCCACCCGATCGGCGCCTCCGGTGCCAGGCTGGCGCTCCACGCGGCCCTCGAACTGAAACGCCGCGGCCAGGGCAAGGCTGCAGTCTCCCTGTGCGGCGGCGGCGGGCAGGGCGAAGCCCTCCTCCTGTTCCGGGACTGATGGAGGCCCTATCGGGCCCGGGACCCGATGGCTCAGGCGCGACCGGCGCCGGCAGGGAACGCTTTCTGGCCGACGCCGCCGCCCGTGGCCTGGACGTGGAGATCGTGGAGCGGCTGGCCGCGCACAGCCTTGAGGAGGCCGCACAGATCCTGGGCATCACACCCGCCGACATCGTGAAGTCCCTGGTGGTGAAGCACAAGGACGGCAGCTTCCTCTTTGCCCTCATTCCAGGGGACCGGCAGATCTCCTGGCCCAAGCTCCGGAACCTCGTGGGCGTGAATAAACTGTCCATGCCCGGCGCGGACGTGGCCCTTGAAGCCACCGGGTATGAGCGCGGAACCATCACCCCGCTGGGCAGCACCACGGCGTGGCCGGTCTATGCGGACCAGACCATTACCGGCCGCCGCATCTCGATGGGTGCGGGCGAGCACGGCTACAGCGCCTTCGTGGACGCCGACGCCCTCACGGCCGCGCTGCGCGCAGTGGTGGCCGACATCAGCGATCCCAACTGACAACCGCCCAAAAGGCAACGCGGGGTCACTTACAGACCAATAAACCGACCGAATTGGGCTGTAAGTGACCCCGCGTTGTTGGGTTAAACGCAGGAATCCCCGCCCACCGGAGTGGACGGGGATTCCCCTGAAAGCAAACGTTACTTGAGGGTAACAGTGGCGCCGGCAGCCTCGAGGGCTTCCTTTGCCTTCTCGGCAGCTTCCTTGGTGGCGCCTTCGAGAACAGCCTTGGGAGCGCTGTCAACCAGGTCCTTGGCTTCCTTGAGGCCCAGGGAGGTGATGGCGCGGACTTCCTTGATCACTGCGATCTTCTTGTCGCCAGCAGCTTCGAGGACGACGTCGAAGTCAGTCTTCTCTTCAGCCTCTTCAGCAGCAGCGCCGCCGGCGGGGCCAGCGACAGCAACAGCAGCCGCGGTAACTTCGAAGGTCTCTTCGAAGAGCTTGACGAACTCGGAGAGCTCGATGATGGTCAGTTCCTTGAAAGCTTCAATGAGCTCTTCGTTGGTGAGCTTCGCCATGGTTGGCGTCCTTCCTATAGTGGTGATCGGCGGCGTCATGCCATGCCTTCACACCGGAGTCTGGTTTGAAAAGAGAATCAGTTCTCTTCTGCGGCGGCTTCGGCCGGAGCTTCGGCCTCTGCTGCTTCTGCGGCGGGTGCTTCTTCAGCGGCGGGGGCTGCGGCTTCAGCCGGAGCACCGTTCTCTTCTTCAAGCTTGAGGCGCAGTGCGTCGATGATGCGTGCAGCAGCGGCAGCAGGAGCCTTGAGGACACCTGCAACACGCGCGAGCTGCAGCTCGCGGGACTCGAGTGCTGCCAGGGCGGCAACTTCGCTGGCGTTCAGAGCCTTGCCCTCGAAGTAGCCGGTCTTGATGACCAGCTGCTTGTTGGCCTTGGCAAAATCCGTCAGGCTCTTGGCAGCTGCAACTGCGTCACCCTTGATGAACGCGATTGCAGTGGGGCCGGCGAGCTGGCCGTCGAAAGCTTCGACACCAGCTTCCTTGGCTGCAATTGCGGTCAGGGTGTTCTTGACGACCGAGAACTTGGTCTCCTGGCCGAGAGAAACACGCAGCTGCTTGAGCTGTGCAACGGTGAGCCCACGGTATTCGGTCAGGACAGCGGCGTTCGATTCCTTGAAATCGTTAGTGATCTCAGCTACTGCTGAAACCTTGGTAGGCGTTGCCATAACCCTCCTTCCGGGGATAGTGCCGGTATTCCGGGTCCCCGCTCAGGTGAGCTAAAACTAAAAACGCCCCGCGCAGATGCACGGGGCTTGGCTCAAACGCGGTTCAGAACCGCGGAGCTTTGCTACGTTCACCTGCGCCGGCCGCCCTATGTTCAGGGTCCTTCGTCCGGAAACCCACTGGCCCTTCCGCACACAACTGCAGAGTTGAGCTGAGCTCGAAAGAGTGGATTTCCAACAACCGACGGTCTTTGGTCCTTCAAGCTTACGGGACGCCGCACGAGACCGCCAAATCGGCAGCCGGTGACGTGGGCCGGTTGTTCGGTCAGCTGGTACTGGGTCCCATATCCGGAAGTTCCTTCTGCCAGATTCCGGTGACTCCCGCCGTCGTAAACCCAAGCTGGCGGTTCACCGTCAGGAGGTACCGGTTTTCGGGGGCGTTCCAGGTGTAGATCACGCGGGCATCGGGAAACTGCTCCGTGAGCCGCTCCATGTTGGACACCTTGATCAGCAGGCCAAGCTTGTTGCCGCGGTGTTCCTGCAGCACCACGGTGTCGTCCTGGAAGACGACGTCCTGCCGCTGTGCCAGGACGCTGATGGTGGTCAGACCCACCAAGGTTCCGGAGGCAATATGCTCGACGGCGGTCACCACCGTGCGCCGTCCCTGGGCGATGGTGACGTCCTCCGCTTCGCGCAGGATGCGGGCGTCGAAGACCATGCCCTCCTCCTCGCTTCCGCCGACAGGCAGGGCGTCGCCGCCGGCCTGGTTCTCGAGGGCGGCAACCGATTCGAGCCACCGTTCTGGACAGCGGTCGGTCCAGTGGTGGAGGCGGTACCGGCCGTTGTTCGCTTCCTCGGCCTCGGCCTCGAGCTCCGCCACGAGCTTGCTGTCGAGCGGCAGGGCACAGGAACTGAACTGCTCAATGTGCTGGAGGGTATAGCCGGTGCGGCGCGCAAACTCCACTTCCCTGCTGCCCAGCGGCACGAAGCCCTGCCCGGACCCCGGCACCAACTGCTCGGGTTCAAATTCGTGCAACGACGCCCCCGGGTGGTTGGTGTCGATGAGGATCATGGACCGGCCTTCGTCGCGGGCGAACCCTTCCGCGGCTTCCAGCAGCTGCCGGCCCACGCCCTTGCCCTGGTACTCGGGCAGGATATCCAGCGTGAACTCGGCCAGGTCAAGGTTGTCGGTCAGGGGAAGGGCGATATCCGCGGTGCCCACGATTTCCCCGTCGACCTTGGCCACCAGGATGACCTGGCGCTCGTAGGGATCGTCCAGCTCGAGGAGCTTCTCCAGCGGGGCGTACGCGAGGTCGTCGCTCCCCCACGTCTGCATCCGGACCTTGCGCCCCACTTCCACTGCGGCGAGAAAATCCGCAGCATCGGGCGCGTCTATTGAATTCGGGATGAACAACTGTTCGATCCGCACTTCACCTGCCAAGGGGGCATCTTCCCAGCCGTTTCTGCCGCTCACTCTCATAGACTACGTGTTTGGGTCGACGCGGAGTATCCGTCGCCCTGGACATGCCTTTTACTGCGCTGCCGCCGCCGCCGTCGTACCCGGTCGGTGACAGAGCAGCACCTCGGGAAAGCAAAGGACCGCCCGGCGCAATGCCGGGCGGTCCTTTAGTGCCTGCCGGAAGACCGGCGGGTGGTTCGCGAGGGGATTAGACCTCGGTCAGCACCTTGGTGACGTTGGGGTCAACGGAGATGCCGGGACCAAACGTCGTGGCAACGGTTGCCTTCTGGATGTAGCGGCCCTTGGAAGCGGACGGCTTCAGACGAAGCACCTCCTCGAGAGCAGCTGCGTAGTTCTCGGCCAGCTTGACGGCGTCGAACGAAACCTTGCCGATGATGAAGTGCAGGTTGGAGTGCTTGTCGACGCGGAAGTCGATCTTTCCACCCTTGATGTCGTTGACAGCCTTGGTGACGTCCGCGGTCACGGTACCGGTCTTCGGGTTCGGCATGAGGTTACGCGGGCCGAGGACCTTACCGAGGCGGCCAACCTTACCCATGAGGTCAGGGGTGGCAACGGCGGCGTCGAAGTCGGTCCAGCCGCCGGAGATCTTCTCGATCAGGTCATCGGAACCAACGAAGTCGGCGCCGGCAGCGATTGCTGCTTCAGCCTTGTCGCCCGTTGCGAAGACGAGGACGCGGGCGGTCTTACCGGTGCCGTGGGGCAGGTTGACCGTGCCACGAACCATCTGGTCAGCCTTGCGAGGGTCAACGCCCAAGCGGAAGGCAACCTCAACGGTGGCGTCGAACTTGGACGGGTTGGTGTCCTTGGCGAGGGTCACTGCCTCAAACGGCGCGTAGAACTTCTCCGCGTCGATCTTGGCTGCGGCTGCCTCGTATGCTTTGCTGCGCTTTGCCATGCTGCTTATTTCTCCTTGTGCAGTTGTGGTCTGCGGACCGCGCTGGGCCCTGCCACAGTCGGACATCCGGCTGCTTGATCCGGATTTTCCGACATCTCAATGTTTCAGTGGTGCCGGTTCCCCGGCGGTGCTGCCCGTCGTCGTCATCGGTTTCCCGATCCCGGCGCCGTAACAGCGGTGAGGGAACTTAACCCTCGACGGTGATGCCCATGGAGCGGGCGGTGCCGGCGATGATCTTCGCTGCGCCTTCGAGGCTCGTGGCGTTGAGGTCTTCCATCTTGGTGGAGGCGATCTCGTTGACCTGGGCCTGGGTCAGCTTGGCAACCTTGACGGTGTGCGGGGTAGCTGAACCCTTGGCGACGCCTGCAGCCTTCTTGATGAGCTCTGCAGCCGGCGGGGTCTTGGTGATGAATGTGAATGAGCGGTCTTCATAGACCGTGATTTCAACAGGAATAACGTTGCCGCGCTGGGCTTCCGTCGCAGCGTTGTACGCCTTGCAGAATTCCATGATGTTGACACCGTGCTGGCCAAGCGCAGGACCGATCGGCGGGGCCGGGTTAGCGGCACCTGCCTGGATCTGCAGCTTGATGAGGCCGGTGACCTTCTTCTTGGGAGCCAATGTAGGGTCCTTCTCTCAAATGCGTCCTGGGACACAGGAGCGTGCCTCAGGTGGTTGACCGCCATGGCGAGGCGGTCTGCCGTCCCGGAGCTGCTAAAGCGGGCAGTTCCGGGACGAAATCTTTGGTGGTCAGCTAGATCTTCGTGACCTGATTGAACGCCAGGGTAACCGGCGTTTCGCGCTCGAAGATGGAAACCAGCACCACGAGGGTCTGGGAATCAACCTTGATCTCGGAGATCGTGGCGGGGAGGGTCTCGAACGGACCTTCCTTGACGATGACCGATTCGCCAACCTCGAAGTCGACGTCGACCGGTGCGGCGGCGTGCTTGACGGGCTTACCCTTCTCGGCCTGCTCTTCCTCGAAGACCGGGGCGAGCATGGAGAAGACCTCGTCGAGGCGGAGGGGCACGGGGTTGTGGGCGTTGCCCACGAAGCCGGTGACACCCGGGGTGTGGCGGACGGCGCCCCAGGAGGCGTCGGTCAGGTCCATGCGGACCAGCACGTAGCCGGGGATGCGGACTCGGTTGATTACCTTGCGCTGAGCGTTCTTGATCTCAACGACTTCTTCCATGGGAACCTGGATTTCGAAGATGTAATCTTCCATGTCCAGGGTCTGGATGCGGGTCTCAAGGTTGGCCTTCACGCGGTTTTCGTACCCGGCGTAGGAGTGGATGACGTACCAGTCACCCTCCTGGCGGCGCAGCTTGGCCTTGAATTCCTCTGCGGGATCGACGTTCGCCTTTGCGGCAGCGGCTGCCAGGGCGTCTGCCTCTTCGGCGCCGCCTTCGGCTGCTTCAGCATTATCGTCAGCCTCGGCTTCGTCCTCGGCTTCGTCCTCGGCGTCGGCTTCGTTCTCGGGGTCAGCGTCAGCGTCAGCGGCCGCTTCGTCGTCGACGTCGGTTTCGGGTGCAGCAGACTCAACCTCAGACCCTTCAACGGCGTCAGCCGCGGCGTCGGCCGTGCTGTCCGCGGGCCCATCCAGCTCAGTCTCAGTTACCTCGAGCTTGTGCTCAGACACTTGGTCTCCTGCTTCCTCATTGCCTAACATGCCTATTTAAATGGCTCAATTCCGCACACTCCGCAGCTCCTTCCGGATATCGGAAGAGCCGACGCAGTCTGCGGACTGATCGCCCTAGCGGTCCGTGGGGCCTGTACCGCCGAAGATCCAGCTCACCGCGGTCCCAAAGCCCAGGTCCAGCAAGGTGACGATGACCATCATGATGGCCACGAATACCAGCACCACGAGCGTGTAGTTGATCAGTTCCTTGCGGGTGGGGGCGACAACCTTCTTCAGTTCGCCGATTACCTGGCGGACGAAGAGTGCGATGCGAGCGAAGAAGCCAGCCTTGTCGGCCTTCTTTGCGGGGCGGCCCTTGGAGCTGCTTGCAGCCGTTTCGGTCACCTGGTCCTCACTCATCCTCGCAATGTCGGATTACCCGGCTCTGAACTGAACCATGGTTGCTGCGCTTGCCCCGGTGTTTCGCCGGAACAGCTTGCGCAGGGCAGACAGGACTCGAACCTGCAACCTGCGGTTTTGGAGACCGCTGCGCTACCAATTGCGCCACTACCCTATGGATCAAAACTGATCCCCGTGGATTGAAAACCGATCCAGGCCGCGATTGACCCAGACTGTCCTGAGGCGCACGTCATCATCGTGTTTTCAACACCGGAGAACTAGTCTACGCAACAACTTCGCTTACGTCGAACCAGCCTCGCTTCGGACCCTCTTTGCGGTTTGGGCAAGGTGACCGGATTCCAGTCACATAGCCGCGCCCCACCTCGAACGATCCGGTGAACAGCATAGAGTAGATTCCGTCGAATTCCACCATTCAGCTACCCAGCTGCAAGCGAAGAACGGACCCGCCATGTCTGCCGCCCGCGTTTCCCAACGCATTTCCGCCATTGCCGAATCCGCCACCCTGGCCGTCGATGCCAAGGCCAAGGCGCTGAAGGCGGCCGGCCGGCCCGTGATCGGCTTCGGAGCCGGCGAACCTGATTTCCCAACCCCGGACTACATCGTCAAAGCGGCCATCGAAGCAGCCAGCCAGCCGAAATACCACCGCTACTCCCCCGCGGGCGGCCTGCCGGAGCTGAAGAAGGCCATTGCCGAGAAGACCCTTCGGGACTCCGGCTACAAGGCGGACCCCTCCCAGGTGCTGGTCACCAACGGCGGCAAGCAGGCCGTCTACAACACGTTCGCCACCCTCGTTGACCCGGGCGACGAAGTGATTGTCCCCACGCCGTTCTGGACCACATACCCGGAAGCCATCCGGCTGGCCGGCGGCGTGCCCGTCGAGGTCTTCGCCGGTCCGGAGCAGAACTACCTGGTGACAGTGGAGCAGCTGGAGGCGGCAGTCACCGACCGCACCAAGATCCTGCTCTTCGTGTCGCCGTCCAACCCGACAGGCTCCGTCTACTCCCCCGAACAGGTGGCCGAAATCGGGCAGTGGGCCGCCGCCAAGGGCCTGTGGGTGGTGACCGATGAAATCTACGAGCACCTCACCTACGACGGCGTCCCGTTCACCTCGATCGCCACGGCCGTTCCGGAACTGGGTGACAAGGTAGTGATCCTTAACGGCGTGGCCAAGACCTACGCGATGACCGGCTGGCGCGTCGGCTGGATGATCGGCCCGGCCGATGTCATCAAAGCCGCCACCAACCTCCAGTCCCACGCCACGTCTAACGTGTCCAACATCCCCCAGATCGCGGCCCTTGCGGCTGTTTCCGGCCCGTTGACCGCCGTCGACGAGATGAAGGTGGCCTTCGACCGCCGACGCAAGGCAATCGTTGCCGGTCTCAATGCGATTGAGGGCATTGAATGCCCGACGCCGAAGGGCGCGTTCTACGTCTACGCGGACGTCCGCGCTCTGCTCGGCAAGGAATTCCCGACGGCGAACGGTCCGGTTCGTCCCCGGACCTCCGCCGAACTCGCTGCCCTGATCCTGGACGAGGTGGAGGTTGCCGTAGTTCCGGGCGAGGCGTTCGGCCCGTCCGGCTACCTGCGGCTGTCCTACGCCCTCGGTGACGACGACCTCGCCACCGGCGTAGCCCGGCTGCAGGAGTTCCTGGGCAAGGCCCAGTAGCAAACGCTCCCGCACTTTTCGTCGCGCTTTTCCAAACGCTTCCGCACTTTCGTCGCGCTTTTCCCAACGCTCCCTCACGTCCTGCAAGAACGCAAGCGCTCCCGCACCAACATGCGGGAGCGTTTTCTTTAAGCGGCAGGAAGTGAGGGAGCGTCCCAAAAAGGGCGGCAGGAAGTGCGGGAGCGTTTTCTTTAAGCGGCAGGAAGTGAGGGAGCGTCCCAAGTTTGGGCGGCCGGAAGTGCGGGAGGGTTGCCTGGGCTAGAGGAGCCGGCGTTCCGCGGCCCACTTGGTCAGCTCGTGGCGGCTGGAGAGCTGCAGCTTTCTCAGGACCGCCGATACGTGCGTTTCCACCGTCTTGATGGAGATGAACAGTTCCTTGGCCACTTCCTTGTAGCTGTAGCCGCGCGCGATAAGCCTCATGACCTCGAGCTCCCGCGCCGAGAGCTTGTCCAGTTCGTCGTCGGCGACGTCGGCGGGGGCCGTGCCGAACGCGTCCAGCACGAAGCCTGCGAGCCGCGGCGAAAATACGGCGTCGCCGCCCGCCACCCGGAAGACTGCGTCCGTGATCTCGGCCCCGGAAATCGTCTTCGTCACGTAGCCCCGGGCGCCGGCGCGGATCACGGCCACAACGTCCTCTGCAGCGTCGGACACGCTGAGCGCCAGGAACTTGGTTGTCCCCAGCAGCGCGGCGCAGCCGGCAATGACCTCCCGCCCGCCGCCGCCCAGGCCGCCGGGCAGGTGCACGTCGAGCAGCACCACGTCCGGCCTGGTCCGGGCGATGACCTCGATGGCCTGGTCCACTGTCCCGGCCTCCCCCACGACCGTGACCCGCGGATCCAGATCGGCTTTGAGGCCCGACCGGAAGATCGCGTGGTCGTCCACGATCACCACCCTGACGGTCTCCTGCTGCGCCCCTGCTGTTCCGTCCAATGCCCGCGTGCTCATGATTTGCCTTCCCCGTTCTCCGCGACGGCGGCCGGCAGCTTCAGGCGAACCTCCGTGCCGTCCGCGCTGCTGTTGATCTCGGCGGTTCCGCCGTGCCGTTTCATGCGGCCGATGATTGACTCCCGGACGCCCAGCCTGTCTTCCGGGACGGACTGGAGATCGAATCCCGAGCCGCGGTCCTTGACGAAAACGTCCACCCCGCCATCGGATACCTCAACGTAGACGGAGACAGGTCCGCCGCCGTGCCGGGAAGCGTTCAGCATGGCTTCGCGGCTGGCCTGGACCAGTGCCTCGTGCCGGTCGGTCATCGCTGTGTCGCCCACGCTCACGACATCCACCGCGTTGCCGAGGCCGTCCTCGACCTCGGCGGCAGCCGACTTGATCCGGTCGGACAGCTGGCCGGCGTCCTTGGCCGGATCCTTGAAGAGCCAGCCGCGGAGTTCCCGTTCCTGCGCGCGGGCCAGACGCACGACGTCATGCTCGTTGCCTGCCCGGCGCTGGATCAGCGCCAGGGTCTGCAGCACCGAGTCATGCAGGTGCGCGGCGATCTCCGCCCGCTCGGTCTCGCGCACCCGACCAGCCCGTTCAGTCTCAAGGTCGCGCCAGAATTTCAGGCCCCAGGGAAGCAGCACCAGGGCCACTCCGCCCAGCACCGCGACGGACGCCAGCAGCGCCAGCCCGGTCTGCTCCCACGAGCCGGAGCCGGACACCATCACCAGCACGCCTGCCACCACGAGCGCCAGCCCGGCGGCAAGCCGTGCCCAACCGCCGGCCTGGTCCGCCTTGGTTTTATTCACCACGCCCGCCCGGCGCGTTTCGTCGAGCTGCATCCATGCGATGGCGGCCCCGCCGAGGATGGCGGCGGCCGGGATCAGAGTCCCCAGCGGGACCTCGGCACCGAGCTGCCGGGCGATCAGGATCCCCGCCACAAGCAGCAGCCCGGAACCGAGCAGGATCTCCTTGCCGTAGCGCACTCTTTGTACCCGGAACCAGGCTCCGGCTTGCGGAGCAGCGGCACCCGGCACAGCAGAGCCGGGTGCCGCGGGAGCCGCAGGAAGCTGGAAGGAGGTCCCGGCGTCGTACATCCCGGAAGCGGCGGGACGGGCAGCGCTGGTGTCACCGCCATTCATATCGACGCCGGCAGGATAGGCGTACGGTGAGTACGAATGCGGGTAAGTGCCGCCGGAAAAGGAAGGGCCGACGGCGGCCGAAGGCTCCGTGGGGGCGCTCACCGCAGGCGCAATGGGGGACGCCGGGCGCCTGGCGTCCCGCCGGGCCGCTTCATCTGCCGTGGGGACCATGATCCAGAGCCACGCATAGAACACCAGACCCGCTCCGCCTGCGAGCGCCGCCACGACCATGCCGATCCGCACCATCCGCACCGGCCAGCCCAGATGCGCCGCGAGCCCGGCGCAGACTCCGGCGATCAGGCGGTCGCTGCTGCGGACCAGCGGCGGGCGGACAGGAACGGTGGTCATGCATCAATCCAAACACGGATCAGGGTTCCGGGGACCGCTTTCCAGCCCGGACCAGGGGTAAGTCAGGGACGGCTCAGGGTCCTCCCCAATAGAGGCGGAGACCCCGAAACGGCAGGATCGAAGTATGAACTCGCCAAACCCCAGTCCCGCTGACGGGCAACAGTCCGCCAACCCGTCCGACGACCAGCCGGTCCCCCGCGAAGGATCCCAGCCGGAGTCTCAGGCTGATCGTCCCGCTGACCCGCAGGCCACGCCCACGCCCGGCCCCCAGACTTCGCCGGGTGAGCCCGCCCCTGGCCCGAACACCGAACCACGGACCGAGCCGCTGCTTTCCCCGCCGCTCTACAGCTCCCATGATCTGCCTGGTGGTCCCGGTGGACAGGGTGCCCCAGCGTTCGGCACGGGATACGGACGGCCGGCCCAGCAACAGAACTTCTTCGACTGGATCCGCAGCCACGGCATCTACCGCGGACGCGACCGCTGGATCGGCGGCGTTTCAAGCGGCATCGCCGAGCGGATGGGCATCGACCCGGTGATCGTGCGGGGCATCTTCATCGTGCTGACGCTCTTCGCGGGCATCGGTGTCCTGCTCTATGGCCTCGGCTGGGCGCTCCTCCCGGAGCCTGACGGCCGGATCCACACCCAGGAAGCAGGGGCCGGCCGCTGGAGCACCGGCATGACAGGCGCCCTGGTCGCCACGCTCCTCGGTTTTACCGGCATGGGCGGCGGCTTCTCGGCCTGGGGGCACGACGGCGGCGGCTTCGGCTTCCTCTGGGCCCTGTTCTGGATCGGCGGGCTCATTTACCTCGTCTACTTCCTGACCCAGCGCAACAAGAACCGCATTGGAGCTCCCGTGAACAACGCCCAGGCGGGCAGCCAGCCCGCCTACGGATACACCGCCTCGAAGGCAACCCCCGGCGCCGGCTCGGCGGACGCCTTCGCCGACGGCACGCCTGCCGGCATGCAGGACGCATCAACCCAAGCCGGGACAACGCCGTACGGCCACGGCCCGGCGTCGGGCCCCAACCCGCCGTACGCACCCAATGCCCCGTATGCGCCTAACACTCCGTATGGGTCGGCCGGCGGCTTCGGCAGCGTTCCGCCCCGTGGACCCGCCCCGGTGCCCGTTCCCGTTCCGGCGCCGAAATCGAAGCCGGGCGGCCCCAGTGCCCCTGCCGTGGCGATCACCGCAGGCCTCGCCCTGCTGGTGGGCGGCTCCCTCAAGGCGCTCGACGCCGGCAACGTGATTGATTTGGGCAGCTCCGCCAACGCTGTGGTCTGGGCCAGCGGCGCCGCCGTCCTGGGCCTCGGAATCCTGCTGGCAGGCCTCCGCGGCCGGAGCTCGGGAGTCCTCGGCTTCTTCGCAGTCGTCGCCCTGATCATCGGCGGAGTCTTCAACGCGGTGCCCAATGGAGACCGCTTCCGCTTCCAGAACGCGGACTGGAGCCCCACCAGCATCGAGCAGGCACGCGAAGGCTTCCAGATCACCGGAGGCCGCGGAACCGTTGACCTGACCGGCCTGAAGCTAACCGCACCCCTGCCCGCCGACGTCGTCATCCCGATGGAGGTCACCGCCAGCAACGTCACCATCGTCCTCCCCGCCACGGTGCCGGTGGACGTCCAGGCGGACATGACCCTGGGCAACCTCAATGAGGGTGCGAACCAGCGGGGCGGCATCACGTCCAGGCAGAGCAGCTACAACACCGACAAGCCCGGCGCCCGGCTGATCGTGCAGATCGACGGAACCGTCAGCAACGTCACCATCCAGGAAGGAAACTGACATGAGCAGCTTCGATCCAGCACCGGAATCCTCACGGTCACCCGAACCCTCCAAGGCGCCCGAGCCCTCCAAAGCACCGGAAACCTCCCGGACACCGGGATCCGCCCGGACACGCGAGCCGACGGCGACCGGGCCGCACGCTGCAGGGCCGGCTACTGCCGAGCCGCACCGCACCGATGATGGCGAGCCCGTCCCGGTAACGGCACGCGTCGGCACCATCGTCTGGGGGCTCGTGGTCCTCGCGCTGGCTGTGCTGATCATCATTTCCCAACTGGGACTGGTGGCCCTGAACGGGACCTATGTGGTGATCGGCCTCATGATCGGCGCCGGCGCGGCGTTGGTGATCGGCGGCCTGCTTTCGGCCCGCCGACGTGACAATAGCCCCACAACCGGGAAGTCTTGAACCATGGAAAAGTTTTACAGCATTGTCAGGGGTCTCGGCCTGAGGCGCGGTCCGCAGCGGTGGCTCGGTGGAGTCTGCGGCGGAATTGCCGAAAAGCTGAACGTGGACGTCGCGTATGTCCGGATCGGGTTCCTCCTCTTCTGCCTCCTGCCGGGGCCAGCCGTTGTGCTGTACCTGGCGGCGTGGCTGATCCTGCCGAACCAGAACAACGTTATTGCCCTTGAGTCGTTCCTCGAGAAGCGCGCCAAGCGCCTCTGATCAGGCAGAGAGACCGGCCCTCGGCCAGACCGGCCACGACGGCGTGACCGCCAGCGGCGTCACGCCGTAACAGCTCAATCCATCCTGCCTTCTGAACAAGCTGGACGACCACGAGCTGCGCCGCTGGTACGCTTCAAAAGCCGTCCAACATGGCTGGTCCGTGGCTGTGTTGGAGCACCAAATCCGCACCAGCCTGCACGCCCGCGCCGGCGCCGCACCCAACAACCTTGAGGCGCGGCTTCCGGGCGAAGGCACTGACCTGGCACGGGCGGTCGCCAAGGACCCACTCGTGCTGGACTTCCTCGGCCTGACCGAAGAAGCTCAGGAACACGCCATGGAAGAGGCCATGACTCTGCGGATGGCCCAGACGCTGGCAGAATTCGGGCCCGGCTTCGCATTCGTCGGACGTCAGTACCCTCTCGACGTCGACGGAGACGATTTCTTCATTGACTTATTGCTCTACCACGTCCCGTCCGACAGGTACGTTGTGGTGGAACTGAACGCCGGCAAATTTAAGCCAGACCACCTGGGGCAGCTGAATTTCTACGTCGCCGCAGTCAACGACATGCTCCGTCGTCCCAGGCAAGCACCGACCGTCGGGATCCTGGTTTGCGGGTCACGCACGAGCGCACCGTGGGACATTCCTTAGTTAGGCAAGACGTGCGATGCTTCTGCGCGACGCACGTGGTGACGAGCCATCGGAGAAAAGTTTGGGAGAAGTAGCCTGAATGCGCTCGATGTCTTTGAATACTTCACGCAGATGAAGTCGCAGTGACCTGTCTGCGGCGGCGCCGTCTCCGTTGGCGAGAGCGTCTACGACAGCCGTGTGCTGATCAATCAGGCTCGCGATGTGCGTGGTATCGATCAGGCTGAGGCGTCGGGCCCGGTCCAGGTGCGCCTTGGCCGAGTTAACTGCCGTCCAGGCTGCTTGGTGTCCCGCTAGCCGCAGCAGCTCGCGGTGAAACTCCTCGTCGAGACGGAAGAACTGTTCGATGTCTTCTGCGGCCTCGGCATCCCATTGGCCTTGAAGAATGACGCGAAGCCCGGCGATGTCGTCTGGATCCGCGACAACGTCGGCCACGGATGCACACTCTATTGCCTCACGGACAAACTGGGCTTCGGAGACCCTGCCCAGGTCCACGAGCGAAACAAACGAGCCGATCTGCGGGAAGACCTGAACGAGCCCTTCTTCCCGGAGCAGTATGAGGCTTTCCCGTACCGGCGTGCGGCTGACACCCAGCTCCTGGGCCAGTTCGTTCTCGGAGAGCGGTTCGCCAGGAGGGAGTTGCAGGGAGATGATGCGCCGTCGAAGCGTTTCCAGCGTATGGTCCCGGATAGAGAGACGCGGCGCCTGTCCGTTGCCGCGTTTATCGGTTGCCATGTGCCCAGTCTAGTCTCTTGACACACTAGAATGGTAGTGCTTGTATGGTAGCTAGACAGCGGAACGCCCTACGGTTAAATCGGGCCTCCCACCGTTTATCTCCCCTTTCATTTCATCGCCTGCAAAGGAGCAACTGATGAGCGCAAGCATCGCGCCGGCGTCATACGATTTGAAGAAGGTCCGCAAAACTGCGGGTGCCTCCTTCATCGGGACGATGGCTGAGTATTACGACTTCTTCATTTACGGAACCGCGTCAGCTCTCGTTTTCAACAAGATCTTCTTTCCGGATATTGATCCTCTGCTTGGCACCCTCGCGGCCTTCTCTACGTACGCCGTTGGTTTCTTCGCCCGGCCGCTCGGCGGGATTGTATGGGGGCACATCGGGGACAGGATCGGCCGTAAGAAGGCGCTCGTCTGGACACTTCTTATTACCGGCCTGGGTACCTTTGCAATCGGCCTCATGCCGACCTACGAAACCATCGGTCTGTGGGCTGCAGTCATCCTGGTCGTCGTCAGGCTCCTCCAAGGGTTCGGCGTCGGCGGTGAGCAGGGCGGCGCTGTGCTGTTGACGGCGGAGGCCGCGCCGCCAAACAGGCGCGGGTTCTTCGCGAGCCTGGTCCAAATGGGCTCACCGGCTGCCTACCTTGTGCCCTCCGCGCTCTTTGCATACCTGACCACCCAGCTCTCCGAAGAGCAGTTCCTCGCCTGGGGCTGGCGGATACCCTTCCTCCTGAGCATCGTCGTCGTCGCGGTGGGGCTCTACATCCGGCTCCGTGTGGACGAATCAGCGGAGTTCAAGGAAGTAAAGGAGAACGCAAAGTCCCAGCAGGCACCTGTCAAGGTCGTTTTCCGTGAAAGCCGCCGCGAAGTCTTCCTGGGCATCGGCTCCAAGTTCGTCGAAGCCGCAGTCTTCCCCTTCTACACGGTCTTCCTGGTTGCGTACTCCAAAAACCTCGGCAATGACTCTGCCTTCGTCCTGCAGGCCATCATCATCGCCATCCTCGTGGAACTGGCCATGATCCCGGTCTGGGGCTGGCTGACGGACAAGATCGGACGCAAGAAAGTCTTCCTCGGCGCCGCGATCCTCAACCTCGTCCTCATTTGGCCGGCCTTCGCAGCCATCGGCAGCGGCGACACCCTTCCCATCGTTGCCATCCTCGTGGCAGGACTCGCACTGGGGCACGCCGGAACGTACGCTCCGCAGGCCTCCTTCTACCCCGAGCTTTTCCCGGTTCGTGGCCGTTACACCGGCGTTTCGATCGTCTGGCAGTTCGGTGCAATGATCGCCAGCGGTCCGTTCACTGTCATTGCCACCGCCCTGCTCGCCGCAGGAGCAGGGTCAATCACGGGGGTAGCAATCTACGTCTCAGCGCTGATCCTGGTGAGCGTCATCTGCCTGACTATCCTCCCGGAAACGGCGCCGGGTCAGCGCGGCGGCAAGGAGTACGCGGAATGGACGACCCATGACAGCGTTGCCATCGTCGCCGATGCAAAACACGGCTCCAGCGCCCTGAAGTAAGTAAGCAACCAGTGAAGATCACCGACGCACGGGTAGTCTGGGACTGTCGCTACGCATATCGGCCTCGGGCGCCATGGCCGGCCCTTCCTAGGATTTACGGAACCATGCGGCGGTTGGTTGCGGCGCAGAGTCTTCGTCGAAGGGACAGCGGGAAACCAGATCGAGCCGTTGAAGCCAGCTGTCGCCAAAGTCGTACTCGTAGAATGCTGCGCCCGCACCCAACGCGACCAGTTGATCCAGGGAGCAATCCTCCTCAGGCCTGTCGTCCGGGTCTTCGCACTCCTGCCCGGGAAGCCACTGCAGGACTTCCGGAATTTTGCCGTTGACGGGCCGCAGGCGTGCAAAGGGATCAGCGCACGTGAACCTGAGTAGGTGTGAGTCATCCCAGCCAAAGGCTGTCTGCAGGACCAGATGTACCTGCTCCAAGGCCATGGAGCCCCTGATCTCCAGCCGGCGCCAAATTTCAGGCTCGCTGTCGAGCAGCTCCACGCGAACCTCCAGAATCGGCTCCTGTCCACCGCGCATCCCGGCCTCCAATTTGTCCATGCACGCCCTTTCAGGCCCCGCTGCCGTACTCGGAAGACGTCGCGACCTCTCCCCCGCCATAGAACGGTCGCTTAACGGAAGGCCGGTTATCGGCGTTTCGATAGTGCTGATACGTAGGTTGCGGGCTTATCTGATCAGCGACGAACCAGTCCTTGAGCTCCATTGGTGCGAGCCGAGCTGTAGGTTCAGTTCGACCTCGCCTTCGAATCCGTCCATCGCGTTCCGGTGTAGAGCATTTCGCTGGCCGTGTCTTCGAGCATGCGTTCTTCCAATCGGCCGCGCCAGCCGTCCTCCAGGTTAGTCAGCGTCGTGGCAGCTGCCCGTGGTGTCCAGGCTGGTTGCGTGCGCCGACGACGGTGTACGCGGTGGCGACGAGGGAAAGTGCGCCGTATCCGACCGCGATCTGCGGTAGTGAGAAGGTGTTGGAGAGTTGGCCGGCTATGAGGGCGGGGATCGTGGCGCCGCTGTAGCTGATGAGGTAGATGACGCTGAAGGTTGGTGCCCGGTCGACGAGGGTGCTGCCGTTTAACAGACCGCGGGTGACGGCGCTGATGGCGATGCCTTGAGCGGCGCCGGCGACGATGGTCGCGACGATGAACAGCACCAGTGTGCCTGTGGCTATTGCTGTGATGATCCCGGTCATCCCCGCCAGGAAGGCGACCACGCCAAAGCGTTGGGCTGCCGCGGGCGTGAATCGGCTGCCGAGGGGAGCGCCGAGAACGCTGGAGCCCATGTATGCGGCGAACACCAGTCCGAGGACGAGCGAACTGGCGGTGTGGAGTTGATTTTCGACCAGCGCGGGCACGAACGCCTGGTAGAAGGCGCCGACCGCCCACGTAGGCAGGAGGACTGCAGCCGTGACGGGCAACAGATACCTGACCCTGACCGGTACGCGGACGCTGGGCCGCAGCGATCGCCACGCACCCGGCGTTCGAGTCACCGTCTCAGGGCTGATCGCGATGAGTACGACTGACAGGAGTAGGAGGCCGATGACGACGAGGTAAATGAGGCCGCGTGGCCAGGGACTGAACTGGACCAGGGCGCCGGAGACGATGGCTCCGATGGCGAGGCCGAGCATGATTGTCTGGCTGGAGGCGACAGAGGCCAACCAGGCCGGCCTGGAGGGTGCGGTGTCGACGATGTAGGAGGTGAGGCTGCTGCTGGCCAGCCCGGCGCCGAGGCCCATCAGAAGCCGACCGGTGATGAGGATGTCGATCTCGTGCACGTTCAACAGCAGCAGACACCCAAACAGCAGCAGACCGAGGCTAGCCATCGAGGTAGGTCGTCGGCCCAGATGGTTGGACAGTCGTCCCAGCACCAGCAGTGTGGCGAGGGTAGCGGCGGAGTAGGCGGCGACAGTCGCCGAGATGTCAGCGTTGGTGAACCCGTCCTCGGCCCGGTAGATGTTGAACAGCGGGATCGTCGAGCCCACCGCGGCGAACGCCGCCAGCAGGGAGACCACCGCGGAGATGAAGGCCAGCCGAAGGGTGGAGCTCCGGCTGGCCTCGTCAATCACCGATGCCGTGTCGTGCATCGAGCCGCGCCGCAGCAGGTCAGGCCCCGGGAGCGATCGCGCAGGCCGAGACACAGAGCCAGGTGCCCTCACGCTTCTGGTACGCGTCCGTGTACAGGGCTTCCTGCACAGAGCCGTCGGCGATCATGGTGTAGCGGGCGCGGCCGTGGATCAGGGCGACGTCGCCGAGGATGCGGATCTTGGCGTCCATGAGAGCGAGATCCTTGAAGGGGCGGGGCTTCGCGATGTACTCGAGGTACTCGTCGCGGTCGCGGGTGACCCCTGGAGTCTGCACGATGAAATCGTCGGCGAGCAGCTCGCGAAAGCGCGCAGCATCGCTGGCCTGGTCCGACTGGTTGTAGTCGAGGTTGAGCTGCTCGAGGATCTCCAGATCTTCGACCGACTGCTTGGTATTGCTCATTTTCTTGTTCCTTCTCTTGCTCGGTTATCAGTCCGTATTGCTTGCTGCGAAAGCGAAAGGGTCCGTCGAGCCTCTCCATGGCCCTACGGCACTCGGATGACGTCTTCCGCGGGTCCCGGTTGGTCGGGTTGGGGGCGGCGACGGCATCGGCGAGGGTCGCGACGTTGCCGAGGTTCGTACGCAATCCCCCACCCGCTAGCCGATCTCCGTCAATTGAGCGGGATGCACACGATGACGAGGTCGGTCGTCGGTCGGGCGTACGGAGTGCTTATGAACGAACGGTGATGATCGTCTTGCCCTTGCGTCGCTCGGTCGGGTTGAGGGCGGCGATGGCGTCGTCGAGAGTGGCGACGTTGCCGATGTTCGTCCGGAGCCGACCGTCCCGCACCCGTTGGGCGATCTCCGTCAGTTGGGCGGGAATGGACTCGACGACGAAGTCGACTGCCAGCCCGTCCGCGGGCCGCGCGTCGGCCAGCCCGGTGATGGTCACTAGCGTTCCGCCGGCCCGGATCAGGCTTGCGGACCGCTTCTGGATGTCGCCGCCGATGACGTCGAACACCAGGTCGACTGCGCCGATGTCTTCGAGGATGTCATTGTCGAGATCGACGAACTCGTGCGAACCGAAGTCGAGTGCCTTCTGACGGTCCGCGGCACGTCCGGTGCCGATCACGTGGGCACCAGCCTCGCGCGCGAGTTGTGTGACCATCGTCCCGACAGCGCCGGCCGCACCGTGCGCGAGGACGCTCTGCCCGGCCTGAAGGCGGCCGTGCACGAACAGTCCCTGCCACGCTGTGAGGCCCGAGATCGGCAGGCTCGCGCCCACCGGGAAGTCGACATCGCCGGGCAGCGGCGCCAGGTTGCGTGCCTCGACCGCCACATACTCCGCGAGGGTACCGTCACGATGCCAGTCCGAGATCCCGAACACCCGCTGTCCCACCGAAAGCCCTGTCGTGCCATAGCCAAGAGCGGTGACCACTCCGGCCAGTTCGTGTCCGAGGATCGACGGCGCCCGGTCACGTCCGGCCCGATCCGTCCAGGTAGACGGCCACTCCACCTCAGTCGGCACGTATCCCGACGCCCGGATCTCAACGATGACGTCGTTGATCGCCGCCGCTGGCTCTGGACGCTCCAGCAGCCTCATTCCGGCCGCGCCCGCGGCCTGATCCGTTACCACTATCGCCTTCATTCGTTTGCCTCTCTGTTGTCTTGTGTCATGCTTTGCTCAAGCCTCGCTCTTAATTACAGGGCCGGAAATGCTTTATGTGTGGCAGCGAGTTTCTCAGTGGGTGGGAGAACCTGGCGAACGCGAGCTGCACACACTTATCGCCACAGTTGCCGTTCCAGTGTCAGCCCAAACGGGACGGAATCGCTGAGCGCTACCGTGAACCGTTCGGAGGAGTGACGGGTGACCAATATTCCGAATTTGCCCGTTTCCAATGCCTGCTTCTCGGCTTCCGCCTGTGCCTCATCGAGCCTTCTTTCCATGCTTGCTCGACCAGCTGCGGAGACCGTCAGCTGGAAGTTGGTGGTATGGCCACCTGCCCTCCCTGCCGGGGGCGGTCTCAGACCTGTTCTTTCGGAAGATCGTCCCGCCGTACCGCATAACGGTACGCGTGCGCGTCGGTCTCCACTTCGAATCCGGCCAGGTCCATTTCAGAGGCCTGCTCGAAGTCGTCGTGCGAATGCACGATCGGTGCGAAGTAATCACCCCGCGAGGCGGGGCCCAAAAGGACGTAAGCCCACCACACCGGACGAAAATGTCGCTTTAAAAAACCATGTGCGATTGGCACCATTCGACCTCTCAATTTGAAAATCTGGGCACTTCTCTAACACTTCTCGTTCACTCCGCTTCGACTTAACGGGGAACTTCGTTGTCTTCATCACCCTGGCCAACCCGGGTTGCCGTCTTGCTTTTTGGCTCGATCGGGTTGAAGGCGGGAGCGACTTCGCCGGGAGCGCCATGGTGCCGATGTTCGTCCGCAGCTGACAACCCCGGACTCGTTGGATACCTGGACCCAGGTCTGGGTGTCGGACGGCTAGGTCATGTCATGCTCAAACGCAGTGACTTGCTCATCGTCGTCCTGGCCGGCCGCGGGTTCGCGCTGGGGATAGGCACCGGAGCCAGGATGGACCTTGTCGATAAGACCGAGGTATTCCAGGTTGCGGGCAATGAACTCACCCACGACCGGGCAGATGATGGTGATCTTCTTCCCGCTCTCGCGGATCTCATCCAGCACGCGAGCGACAAGTTCCGTCGCTACCCGATGGTTGCGGTAGGCATGGTTGACCCAGGTTGAAAGCAACACGACCCGGCCGCCCACGAACCGATACGTTAGCTCCCCGATGGCCTCGGCGCCGAGGGCAGCGATCCATCGGCCCCGCTCCGTATCGTTGATGACATCGAGCTCCCAGCTGGACCCCACCTCACTGCGAGCCTTCTTTTTCAGAGCAACGATGAGTGCGGCGTTCCTCTCTTCACGGTTGGTCTCCTCGGTCTCGATGTTGGTCGTCACTGTCACACTTTCTGTCGTCGAAGCCCGGAGGTTGGGGGGTTAGGATCGGTGTGACCCTTTGATCACTCCTGGGTGCTTGGGGTCGATGAGGTCGGCGTACTGCGGGTTGTGCTCGATGAAGGTGCGTACGATCGGGCACATGATGGTGACCGTTTTTCCTCGTGCGCGCACATCTTCGAGGACACGCCGGATCAGCTCGGTGGCGATGCCCTGTTTACGGAACTCGGGGAACACCGAGGTGGCCAGCAGCACAAGTCGGTCGTCGCTAGCGACGTTGTAGGGCAGGCCGGCGATTTCGGTGTCCCCGACGATGGCCTCGTAGATGCCGGTTTTCTCGTCGTTGACGACGTAGAAATCGAACGCAGGGGCATGGGGATCATCGATTACCTCATCGATGAGGCCGGTCTGGTCCTGACTGAGGGTGCCCATTCCGTCGGGGTATCCGGCGGCGTCGGGGTACTCAAAGGCGTAGCGCGTTGGCTCGGCTTGGTCGGTCATGGATGTCCTTTCGCTGATTGACTGTGCGGGGGTGCCGTATGGACGGATGCGGATAATCGTTTTCCCCTTTACCCGCTCGAGCGAGTTGAAAGCGAAAGCGGCGTCGTCGGGTCCGCGACCTGGCCGATGTTCGTCCATCGGCGACCGTCCCGGACGCGCTCCACGACCTCACCCAACTGGGCGCTCAGCCTCGACGACGAAATTAATCGACAGGCCGTCTCTACGCTGTGCCTCAGGCGGCCCGGCGATACTCACCGGCGTGCCTCCCGCTCGAACGAGACCAGTCCGTGAGCCCGTACACTCGCTTGTCCCATCGGCAGCCCCCTGGTGCCGTACCCCAAGCCCATGGACTAGACCGGCTAGCTCGTCGCCAGGGATCGAGGGCTTTTGGTCCCCGACGGAGGCGATCCGTCCTGATGCCCGGCCACCCGGCCAGGTCAGCTCACCGGGGGTGAATCCCGACGCATGAACCTGGACTACGCCATCGTTCCCGGCCGCATCCGGCTTCGGCCGCTGCGCCAGAGTCATCCCGGCCGCTCCGGCGGAAAGATCGGTCACCGCAATTGCCTTCATCATGCACCTCCCTGTATCCATTCCCTTGCCTAAACGACTTTTTCCACGGCATTTTTGGGTCTGCAAGGTTAGCGGCACCAAATCGAGATGTCTTACCATGCACGTCGATAAAAGTTGGCCCTTGGAAATGGCTGCCATCTTCACGCCCCTGGTGGTTGGGGATCTTAAGGGTCTTCGGGAGGGAAGCGGTCGGACGGGAGGCCGCCAGGATGGGAACGGCAATCTACTGCCCCGCCACCCTGGACGGTCAGTTCCGGGGCGCCGGGTAGGCGACCGAGGCGAGTCGTGGCACATCCGGTCGGCAAACCCGATCACGATAGAGGTTGTTGGTAAGACGGCGCGAACGACCGACGCATATAAGTAGGTGCAGCCCACAATCGGAACGATAAGGAGCCAGCATGGCGGGAACGGCTGAGAGTATGGTCACCCCGACCGGCAGAGAGCAGGAGGGTGCAAACGTGGACCTGCGGGCAACGACCCCGCCCGGCGCGGAAGAGCTCATCATCACCGAAAACAGCGCTCTCGGCATCTATGAAGCCGTGTTAGGAGGCGAAATCGTCGCTGGCGTCATTTATAGCAAAGGGGTCAACCGAATAGCACTGCTGGCGACCTCAGTGTTCCCAGCGTTCCGAGGTAAGGGGATCCCTGCAAAGCTCCTCATCGGCGTCCTTGACAAGCTTCGGGCGCAGGGAGCGACCGTCACTATCTCCTGCCCGTTCGCGGCAGAATTCGTTGGCGCCCATCCCGAGTATGCCGATGTTCTCGGTATTGGCCGTCCCGGGCAATAGCACCGTAGGGCGCGGGCCTTGAGCTTACGCCCGACTTCACGTCCAAGGCACGTGAAGACCCCTTGTTTGGCACGCGTATCGAGGAGAGGAACATCATGACAACCGTCGAGCTCACCGACGACAATTTCGAGACCACTATTAACGACAACGACATCGTCTTCGTTGATTTTTGGGCACCGTGGTGTGGCCCTTGCCAGCAGTTCGGCCCAATCTTTGAGCGATCCGCAAAAGATAATCCCGACATCGTTCACGGCAAGCTCGATACCGAGGCCGAGCAGCGCGTTGCGGCCGCCGCCGGTATCACGTCCATCCCGACTCTGATGGCATTTCGTGAGGGTATCCTCGTCTTCAACCAGGCCGGCGCCCTTCGGGCCACGGCTCTCGCGCAGGTCGTAGAGTCCGTCAAGAACCTCGACATGCGGGGGGTACGCGCAGACATTGCCGCTCAGAGTAATAAGTCCGCGCCGGAGAACTGATGTCTTCGGGAAGGGTAACGCGTCCCTACCTGGACAAGACCGTTCCGGAAGCGGGGAAGGCCGCGACGTCCCATGCGACCGCACTGTCGGAGGACGCCCTCCGGCAGGGGCCGGCTTGCACCGAAAGCGAATCATCAAACTGCGCGTGCCACAACTCAACGGATGCGTTTTTCTGCCCGGATCTACATCTGTCATCGGCGTGGCGAGACGAGTCCCTTCAGCGAGCGGGAAGCAACCGCGCTCTCATCACGGAAGCCGCAACACAGTTGCCCGTGAATATCAACACCAACGAGCCCGTGGCCGTACACAGCTTAGTCGCTGACGGGACGTTGGTGGCGGGGAGTGGGTTGTTGCAACCTCGAGCTTGCGCTAGACCGGATGTCTCACTATGAAGATGTAGGACATGAACGGATTCAGGATCAAGAGTGTGACGCCTTGGTTGAGGCAATACCGGAGGGGTGCTCCCGCGTGCCTATAGCTGGTCAAAGCTGGAGGGTACCCGCACAACTCCTGCAGGAGGCAAGGCCATCCCGGCTGATGCGAAAAGAGGATGGATGAGGACATACTTTGCGGAGGTCTTGGCCCGGGAAAGAGCTTGCCTGGCTGGAATCACTGACCGGGCGATGCTAACCAGCTGGCGCCGTCGCGTCGTCGAGGAGCTCATGACCCCGCAGTCGCCGTACGCGTTGGCATTGCGACAGACCGGGGATGTGCGTGATCGTGCGGACTTCCTCGATCAGTGGCGCGAGCTCCTCGCCGAGGCAGTGGATCGTTTACTACAGTCCAGAGTCACGGGCGACACACCCTGCGCTTCCCCAGAGGGCCCGAAGGCCGATGTCGACGCTCAGAAGACTGCTGTGCTGATTCTTGCGGCGCTTCATGGAGGCAGCACTCTGAGTCAGCTTGCACAAGACCCTCGGCCCCTCAACGCCGCACTCGACC
This sequence comes from Arthrobacter sp. ISL-28, assembly GCF_018613875.1. GTDB lineage: Bacteria > Actinomycetota > Actinomycetes > Actinomycetales > Micrococcaceae > Arthrobacter. The sequence continues at coordinate 112,329 of NZ_JAGGPJ010000013.1, forward strand.
TCGCGCTCGTGTCTTTTGTGGCAGCCGAGGACAACACTCCCGCAAGGACGGGAACGAGCAGCTCGATAAGTAACATGGACTTGTGATGACAACCGTTGACTCGCGCAATGGCAGGCGCCTGACGGCGCGCGGTGAAAAGACGCGGGCAAAGATCGTCGCCGCAGCGGCCGACCTGATGTATGTCCAGGGCATCGGGGCTACCACGCTCGACGACGTTCTAATGGCCAGTGGAGTGAGCAAGTCGCAGTTGTACCACCATTTCGCAGGCAAAGACGAGCTCGTGCGGGCCGTCATCGATCATGTAGGCGAACGCATCATCGAGCGTGAGCGCGATGCCCTCGGCCATGTTTCGACGATCCCAGGCCTGCGACGCTGGCGCGATGCGTTGGTACAGAACAACGCCCTACGGCATGGCGCCTACGGCTGTGCGCTCGGCTCACTGGCCTCCGAGGTCTCCGATCAAGACGATGCCGCACGCCAGGCCGTGTCTCAACTCTTCATTGAGTGGCAGGGGCTGCTGGCAGGCGTGTTGCGCAGGCTTCAGGACGGTGGCGCGCTTCCGCCCGAGGCGTCGATCGACCAGCTCGCCACCGGACTCATGGGCGCCGTCCAAGGAGGGTACATGCTGGCACAGACTGCGCGCGACGTCACACCCATGGCAACATCAATTGACATGGCGCTTGCGCATATCGAGAGCCTGTCTCCTGACTGAGTTTCACTCCCGACCAAGCCACAGATAACGCTGAAATCCTCGCCCGAGATTCGGTTCGAATTCACCCGTGGCCTACCGCTTGTCTGGGTCATAGGGTAGCGCGCAGCCCGTAGCCGCACGTAATCGTGGCGCAACGGCATCCGCTGCTCGGAAGCGCGGTGTCAGTCCCCGGTGCTACGCGGCAGCATCGGCTCCAGCCTTCAGTGGGTCGAAATAGACATGAAGAACAGACATCGCCTCATCACACCCACCCGACGTCATGCGGGTAAGTGTCCGCGAACTGCTCGAGCACTCACGCCACCTGGACATGAGCTTCCACCTTTGCCTGTTCAATAGGTTGGGCAGTCGTCGGCTCCCCTTCCAGGTATCCGTTAACGATCAGGTAGGCACGGATTTTTCGTCGTGCATCGAAAACGGTCTTGTAGATCGCGCCCCGATTCGATCCAGACCGAGACACCATGGCGTCCATCGGTACACCGTCGATCACGATCGCGACGAAGAAGTGGCGCTGGTGATCGGTCAATGTCTCGTTCATTGCCCGCTGCACGGCCGTGATCAATTCCCGCTGCTGTGTCTGCGCGAGCGGGTCGGCAGCGAACATCTCAGGGAGTTGCTCCCAGTCTTCGGCATCTAGGGACACGGATGGCCTGCGCCATAAGTGGCGGCCGAGTTTGTTGGAGACCTCCAGCGAGACAAAGCGGTACGCCCAGGTCGTGAATCGACTCTCCCCGCGGAAGGTGTTGAGTTTTTCCAGTAGGGAAACCATCGCATCATTGGCGGCCTGATGTGCAAGGTCGTCGAGCTCCGGTCCGCCAATGCGGAAGCCGGGTCCACGCCGATACGTCTCATGGAAGGCGACCCTCAGCAACATCTTGTGCAGGCGGGCCAACGCCGCGTCCCGTTTGGTTCCTGCATCGCCGAGTGCGGTCAGCCACGAGGAGGAGTCTATGTCCATGTCGATAAGTCCAAATTCGGTGAGTGCGCCGTGCGTCTGTCGTCGGTGGTTCAGCATCGACACAGTCGGCTCTGCAGCTGACGGCTCCTGCGAACTCGTCGTCGAGTTGCGGCGTGCGGTTGAGGCTCGGTCGATCTGTCGACCACGATAAAAAGAACTATTTAGTCCAGAATAGATCATCGGCGCACCGTTCGGCAAGCCCGCATTCCCCTTGCTGGCCCGACTCCACCACCTCCTTTGATGGCGGAATTTGGGGCCACAAGTGGATCTAGGTGCCCGGTATCTGAACATTCCCGATTCGTCCGCCGTCCTTCAGCGAAGACTTTCGCACATCTAGTTCTGGACTATAAGGTCCTGTTAGGGGTACAACTGTAAGAGTGTTTCGACAGCCGATTCGAGCACAAAGGGCTCTGCCTCCGGCGCGCCGGAGGCAGCGAACAGTAAGGGAGTCAGGATGTCTGAGAACCGCTTCATCAGCGATGCCATCACCGCCAGCGCGGAGACCGCAGAGGACCGTGTCAAGCTGGCCGGCATGGTCGCAGAAGCTGCAACCGCCGCGCCGGCGGCTACGACGGCCACGGACGGGCCCAGCGATGCCTCGATCCTGAACTTCGCGCTCAACCTTGAGTACCTTGAAGCCGAGTTCTACCTTCGTGGCGCAACGGGGCAGGGACTTCCCGGGGACATGGTGGGAGGGGTCGGGACGCCCGGCCAGGTGTACGGTGGCCGGCAGGTCGATTTCCGCAGTCCGTTGATCAAGAACATCGCCCGGGAAATCGCCATGGACGAGCGGGCCCACGTCGCGTTCCTCCGCGGCGCACTCGGAGACGCGGCCGTTGCACGCCCACGCATCTCCCTCGATCACAGTTTCACTGCCGCAGCCACCGCTGCCGGGTTGATCAAGCCCGGAGAGACCTTCGACGCCTACGCCAACGACCGCAACTTCCTCTTCGCCGCCTTCCTCTTCGAAGACGTGGGAGTCACCGCTTTCAAGGGCGCGGCGCCGTTGATCTCCAACAAGACCTACCTGGACGCGGCCGCTGGCCTGCTCGCCACAGAGGCCTACCACGCCGGGATCGTACGGGCCACGCTCTTCAGCGAAGGACTCGCGGACGAGTCCGTGTTCGACGTCGTGCACAAGATCTCCGCGGTCCGCAACGCCGTCAGCGGCCCCGCAGACGATGATCAGGGCATCGGCACCAAGGACGTGGCCAACCTCGTTCCTACCGACGAATACGGCCGGACCTTCGGCCGGAGCGCCGCGCAGATCCTCAACATCGTCTACCTTGACTCCCAATCGGGCACCTCCGGCGGCTTCTACCCGCATGGGCTCAACGGGGACATCGTTCACGGCACCGGGCCGATCGCGGACTAAATGCGTGCCCTCGCCAATCAGCGGTGCCTACGAGATGGCTCATCGAGCGACCGGGAAGCTGCCAAGCCCGCCTGGATGCTCAGGAGCGCCACCCCATTCGAAGGGAGCATGACATGCCAAAAGCTGCGAGACCTGCTGTCAAAAACGGAGACCGCATTGACGCAGGCGACATAGCGGAAGCGCTGACGAGAGCACCATTCACCTACACCGACGGGGCAACCCAAGTGTTTGCTCGCGACGGCCGCACCATCTACACCGAGAATGGGCACCCAACGTCCGGAACGTGGGGAGTAGACGATCAGGGGCAGTTCTGGTCTTTCTGGCCACCGGCCTATCGCGCCACCTACGACGTCTTCTGGATTACAGATGCAGATGGCGATCCCGTCGGCATCCGGTTCAACGAACTCAGTCGTGGAGCGACCTCTGCAGGGCGATACATCTCCAAGCCCACGTCATCTCCGGATTGATTGCCCCCAACACGCCGCTCTGATCGATCATGCCCACTTGGGCTTTAGTCCACGATTGGAAACCACTCCCAGAGAAAAGAAGGATCCAATGTCCACCCCCGATTACTGCAAAGATCCCGACAAAGTCGCGAAACTCACCCCCGCGCAGTACGACGTCACCCAGAAAGCGGGGACCGAGCCGGCCTTCCGGAATGAGTACTGGGACAACCACAACGCCGGCCTGTATGTCGACATCGTCTCCGGTGAGCCGCTGTTCACGTCCATCCACAAGTTCGACAGCCGCACCGGTTGGCCCAGCTTCACGGCGCCTATCGACCGCAGCAATATTGTCCTCAACGAGGACCGCAGCTACGGCATAGTCCGAACCGAGGTGCGCTCCAAGCATGGTGACAGCCACCTCGGCCACCTGTTCAATGACGGCCCAGCCGCCGATGGTGGCCGGCGTTACTGCATCAACTCCGCCGCCTTGCGCTTCGTGCCTCTGGACCAGCTCGAGACTGCCGGATACGGGCAGTTCCGCATACTCTTCACCACGGAGGCAGAATCATGAGCCGCGACCACGCCATACTGGCCAGCGGCTGCTTCTGGGGCGCCCAGGAGCTGCTCCGAAAGAAGCCGGGCGTGATCTCCACCCGCGCCGGATACTCCGGCGGCAACACACCAAACGCCACCTACCGTAACCACGGTGACCACGCCGAAAGCGTCGAGATCGTCTTCGATCCCGACGTCATCTCCTTCCGGGACCTGCTCGAGTTCTTCTTCCAGATCCACGACCCTTCGACCCGGGACCGGCAGGGCAACGACATCGGCCGCAGCTACCGGTCCGCAATCTTCTACACCAGTGACGACCAGAGGCAGGTCGCGCTGGACACAATCACAGATGTCGACGCGTCCGGACGTTGGCCCGGAAAGGTCGTCACCGAGGTCGAACCGGCGGGAGATTTCTGGGAAGCCGAGGAAGTACACCAGGACTACCTCCAGAAGTACCCCGACGGCTACACCTGCCACTACGCCCGCCCAGGATGGAAGCTCCCGCAGCGTGAGAGCCAGACCGCGTAAACCCGGTCCCGGGCCAGAGGGCCGTGGGATCTACATGCCGATCGGTTGAAGGAGAAATGATGGCAGTTTTCGGAGGTCACCGCCGTGACGACAACCCAGCGCTACCGCCCGGGCAGTACCTGACGGAGTCTTTCCCTGTGCTGTCGTCAGGTCCGACCCCGTCGATCGATATGGAGGACTGGGAGTTCTTCATCCACACCGAAGCTGGGCAGACCCACCGTTGGACCTGGGATCAGTTCATCGCCCTCCCGTCCCAGGACATCAGCGTCGATATCCATTGCGTGACCAGCTGGTCCAAGTTGGGCACGGGCTGGAGAGGCGTGTCACTGGACACCCTGTTCGCTGAAGTCGAGACGGGTTTCGATTTCGTGATGGCCCACTCCTACGGCGGTTACACCACAAACCTTCCGCTTGGGGAGCTCCTCAACGGTCGGGCCTGGATCGCCTATGAGTACGACGGCGACGAACTCGACGCCGAACACGGCGGCCCGGCACGCCTCCTGGTGCCTCATCTCTATTTCTGGAAGAGCGCCAAATGGGTGCGGGGACTTGTTATGCAAAGCGAGGACAACCCCGGCTTCTGGGAAGAGAACGGCTACAACCTGCACGGCGATCCTTGGCGGGAAGAGCGCTACGCGTGACCAGCCGAGCCATCGGCTGGCGCACCGGCAGCCTCGAGCGTGCACACCCGCTGACCGCCTCCGCGCGGAGCATCACCTTCACCGTGTCTAGCTGGCCAGGTAATGATGCGGGGCAGCACGTCGATGTCCGGCTCACCGCGCCGGACGGGTATCAGGCCGTCCGTTCGTACTCCATCGCCAGCACTGGCGCGGGTGAGGAGATCGAATTGGCCATCGACCGGCTGCCGGACGGTGAAGTCTCCCCCTTCCTCGTCGACGACCTCGAACTCGGTGACACCGTCGAGCTCCGCGGTCCACTCGGCGGATGGTTTGTGTGGCGCCCGGAACAGACCCAACCGGTCCAACTGATCGCCGGCGGCTCCGGTGTCGTCCCATTAATCGCGATGACCCGTGCTCACGCCAGCGCCGGCAGCTCCGTGCCTATGCAGCTGCTCTATTCGCTCCGCACACCCGATGATGCGTTTTTCCGTGACGAACTGTCCCAGCCCTCAGCGACCGCTCGGACAACCTGGCACTACACCCGCGCTGTACCGTCGGGATGGTCTCGCTCTGCTGGCCGGCTTACCGCTGAAGACCTGAAGCGCGAGACGCTGCCACCGGAACACGTGCCGCTCACCTACATTTGCGGCCGCACCGGATTTGTCGAAACAGTCTCCCGTGCCCTCATTAGCCTCGGGCACGTGCCCGACAATATCCGCACCGAACGATTCGGAGGAACCTGATGGATCACCTCGACGGCAACGTTCTCGCGGGCCCGAGCACCGATCTTTTCGCTTTCGAGGCGACGACGACACAGTGTCAATGTCAGTCCTGTGCCGATATTGCAATGCTGGGCCAAGCGATGGTGTATGGCCAGCCAATGGGTTTCGTCGCCCGCTGCCGCAACTGCGACAACGTCCTCATTGTCATCGTCGAACGCGCCGGACAGAAATCTCTAAACATGCGAGGGCTCCGCTGGCTACGGGTCGCTGACCAAGCAACAAACGACCGTATCTAGGCCCAAGACGAAGAGGAGGTCCAGGTGACCATTATCATCGGCTCCGGTCCTGCCTTATATGCGGCCGGGATCTACGCTGGCCGTGCCAACCTCAATCCGTTACTCATCGCAAGCTCAGTAGAAGCTGGAGCGAGCTGGTCAAGACCACCAGAGCTTAAGAACTTTCCCGGGTTCCCAGGCGGAATCCTTGGCCTCGACCTCATGGTCAAGGCGGAGCGTCGTTGCAGACGGATTCACGTCAGCGCCGTATTGTTCGATGCCGGTCAATGTGACCATGCCCTCGGCCTTTCCTGCCATGCTGCCTCCTAATCATTCGTCCCATCGGCCGTCGGGAGCGCCCAGACGGCCGGATGAAGCGTTTCTTCTCCTCCTCGGCGAAGGTCTCATCGAGGTCCCAGATGGCCCCGGTCCGAGTGCCGTCCGCGCCGAGGAGATGGCCGAGCAGAGCATTGGCGGGACTCCTGCGGGGTGATCAGGCCACCAGAGTCGTACGTGCGGACGAAGCCGTCGCGCAGGCCAGCACCGATGCTTTGCGGGTCCTCACTACGAATCCACTCCTGCATGGCGATATCGACACCCCTGGCCCGCAGATATTGACCGTCACATCCGTGCCGTCGAGTTCGGCGGCGAGATTGCGACTATGGACTTCGAGAGCAGCCTTCGTGCGGCCGGTGCGGCGGGAGCAATCACGTCGATCTCGAATACCTGCCGTAGCTGTTTAGGGCTGATCGTGCCGCTGGCGCCGGCGAATTCGACAGTGGCCGCCTTGCTCACAGCCCGCGTTCGTTCCGTGAGATCGTCTCGGTGCCGTTGCCCTGCTGCCAGGCGGTAAAGTCGGCCAGCGACATAAAGCAGTAGTAGTCGCAGTACCGGGCCTGCTGCCGCTCCTCGCGGGTCATTCCGTCACGCCCAGCTGCTCGCAGAGCAGGCGGGAGAGGTTCTCCACGCAGGCGCCAATGATGGCCGTGGCGTGGTGCAGAATGTGGTCCCGGTTGGTGATGGTGTTGGGGACGTCGCACCAGTACATGAGGTCACAGTCTTCGAGGTTGTGAGCAGTCTTGAAGGCCTCCTCCAGATGGTTCCAGGCACGGGCGGAACGTTATTGATCAGAACATTGATCGGGCCGCCGGACAGCATGTCGGCGATGGCGTGTTGTGTCTCATCGGTCAGATCGGCAGTCACGTGCGAACCTCAACACGCGACGCACTCGCCCAGATGGCGTTGGCGGTCTCGTTGAGCTGGTCGGCAGTAGGCGAGAAGAATCACATTAGCTCCGGCCTCGGCAAACCCGGTCGCGATTGCTGCGCCGATGCCCCGGCCAGCGCCGGTGACCAGTGCAGTCCTGCTAACAAGTCCAGCTGTCATGCTTGACGGTTCCTTTCACGCGATGTGTGGCACACCCTCACTAGCGCACCACGCGTTCCGATGAGTGAGAAGGCACAAACAGATGCAACCTGCACCTACATCATGAGTGTCGATCTTTCGCCCCGTCTTACCAGCAACCTCTATCGCGTTCGTCCTCTCCGAACAGGTGTGCCACAACGTTGTCCGACCAGCGTTGTAAGACGCCGCGGTTTGGCGCCGCTAACTCTTCAAGAACTTGATGAGAGGCGAGCGAATATGACCAACACCGATGATGGCAACGGCTTCGAGAATCCGGCCGAGAACTTCGGCTTGCTTCCGCCCGACGAGAGCCTCGACACCGATGAACTCGGCGACGATATAGACGAAACCGGGTACTCCCCGTTGGATTGGCGGCCGGCCGATCTCTCCTGGGGTTTCACACCGCGCGAAGCGCGGTCCCGGGAGCCTCTATCCGCCCGGCTTGCCCGAGAGATCCCCGACGAGACAGAAGAAGTTCTCGGAGACGGTATCGGAGACACCACTGACACAGACGGCGAGGTTATTGACGATCAGGTCGGTTCAGTCCGAGCTGGCCGACTGAACTGGGTCTCCCCAGAGAGCTTCGACCCGGCGACGGATTACTGGGCGAACGACAACGGCATTGACGGTGCCGGTGCATCAGCGGAGGAAGCAGCAGTCCACATCGTCCTAGATCTAGACGATCTGTACTGACCGTGAACAACGTCACCGAATAGGAGAAGAAACGCTTCATCCGGCTGTCTGGGCCCGCCCGACGGCCGATGGGAAGAATGATTAGGAGGCAGCATGGCAGGAAAGGCTGAGGGCATGGTCACATTGACCGGCATCGAACAATACGGCGCAGAAGGAGCTGTTGGCCAGCCGCAGGTGGTGCCGCGCTCCAAGGGACGGGTGGTCGTTAACTGGATTACATCCACTGACCACAAGACCATCGGTTACCTGTATCTGATCACTTCGTTTACCTTTTTTTGCCTGGGCGGCGTGATGGCTCTGCTGATCCGCGCGGAGCTGTTCGAACCCGGCATGCAGATCCTGCAGACGAAGGAACAGTACAACCAGCTCTTCTCCATGCACGGCACGCTGATGCTACTCCTGTTCGCAACCCCCCTTTTCGCCGGTTTCGCCAACGTGATCGTGCCGCTGCAGATCGGCGCACCGGATGTAGCATTCCCCAGGCTGAATGCCCTGGCGTACTGGTTTTATCTTTTCGGCTCGCAAAGGTCATGGTTGATGATCCACGGGGCTTCGGCGCCTCCCTTGAATGGGCAACATCCTGCCCGCCGCCGCGCCACAACTTCGCCTCCCTGCCCCAGATCCGCTCCGAACGCCCCGCACTGGACCTCCATCACCCCGAACTTTCACACCACCTGCATGACACCACCCACAGCAATGCCGCGGCGGCGCTTGCGGCCGGTGACATCGGTGATGCAGGCACCCGGTCCGCCCCGCCGCCCGGGATGCCCGCCTATGAACGGGACCCAGATCCGCGCCAAGCCGGGAGGCCATAATGGCGCTGTCTGAACACGAGAAGGTTGTACTCGAGCAGCTCGAACAGCAGTTCAGAATGGAAGACCCGAAGCTCGCTGAGGCCATGGAACCGGCCCGTACCAGGGTTCCCGGCCACATCGTTATCGCTGTGGCGGGTATAGTGGCCGGCTTGCTACTTGTGGTCCTGGGTGCAGTACTCCAAGGCCTCGTTCCGTACATCCTTGTCGGGGTCCTCGGCTTTGCCGTAATGATCACCGGAGGGCATTTCGCCGTGCAGCAGACCTCGGTGAGTTCTCAAGGACTCTTGGCCCCGGTGTGACGGTCATACTCGGCCCCTCATAGGGCTGCCGCCAAAACCCTGCAGAGTACGGTAAGGTCAAGCCTCGGTGCCGTCCCGTTAGCCCGTCCTCCAACGCAACGCCATACGGCCACTCCCCTGTCGCCGGGCCGAATTCGCGGGGATGGAAAGACGACCATGCTCTTCAACTATCTCCAGGTTGAGGTCCTCGAGCCCGCAGGCTGCCAAGGCAGGAATTCTTGTAATCGTTTGTGTCCTTCCCCACACTGGCCACTAGACTTCTTGTGAGCTCAGCGTGGCGCTCTGCCTGTATACCCTTCGAACCAGGATTTGAGCCTAGATAATGAAAATTGGAATCCTCACCAGCGGCGGAGACTGCCCCGGACTGAATGCCGTGATCCGCGGCGCGGTCCTTAAAGGCATCGCCATCCACGGCCACGAATTCGTGGGGTTCCTCGACGGATGGCGCGGAGTGGTTGAGGGAGACATCATTCCCATTCCCCGTACGCTTGTCCGAGGCATTGCCAAGCAGGGCGGCACCATCCTGGGCACGTCCCGCACCAACCCGTTTGAAAATGGCGGCGGACCGGACGTCATCAAGGCCCATATGGACCGGCTCGGCATTGACGCCATCATCGCGATCGGCGGTGAAGGCACCCTCGCCGCAGCAAAGCGGCTCACCGACGCCGGACTGAAAATCGTCGGTGTCCCCAAGACCGTGGACAACGACCTCGACGCCACGGACTACACCTTCGGCTTTGACACTGCCGTCCAGATCGCCACCGAAGCCATCGACCGCCTGCGGACCACCGGCGAGTCGCACCACCGCTGCATGATTGCCGAAGTCATGGGCCGCCACGTTGGCTGGATCGCCCTGCACGCGGGCATGGCCGCGGGCGCCCACGCCATCCTCATTCCGGAACAGAAGATCAGCATCGAGCAGATCACCAAGTGGGTGACCGAGGCCCATGACCGTGGCCGTGCGCCGCTGGTAGTGGTTGCCGAGGGCTTCGTGCCGGAACACATGGAGTCCCCGCACTCCGAGCGCGGGTTGGATACCTTTGGCAGGCCCCGCCTGGGCGGCATCGCCGACCAGCTGGCCCCGGAAATCGAAGCGCGCACCGGCATCGAGACCCGGGCCACCATCCTTGGCCACATCCAGCGCGGCGGCGTTCCGTCCGCCTTCGACCGCGTGCTGGCCACCCGATTGGGCATGGCCGCCGTCGACTCCGTGGTCGAGGGCCGCTGGGGCACCATGGTCTCGCTGAACGGCACGGACATCGACCACGTGGGCTTCGAAGCAGCCCTGGGCAAGCTCAAGACCGTCCCGCAGCACCGGTACGACGAAGCCGCGGTCCTCTTCGGCTAAACCGTACCTGCCCGCGCCGGGTTTGGGAGCGGCCGGGGTCGGTAGGCTAAAGGTATGAGCCTTGAGCCCCATTCCGCCGCCATCATCCAGCTGGCCTGGGCGCGCCGTTTGGGTCTCGACGACGGCGCTTTCGCCACCGCCCTCGATACCGGGGAACGCATCACCAGGGTTGACGAGGCCGCCCGCTCCGTCGAATTTGTCCGCCTGTTCGGCAGTTCGGTACTGGTCGGGCCGCAATGGGCGCTGGATGCCGCCGTCGGAATTTCCGATGAGGAAATGGCGCAGCACGTGACCCTGTTGACCATCTCGCGGAAGCACGGCGGGCACGGCCAGGGCTCGGCGGCATTGTTCTTCGCCGATGACCTGCCGCTGCTGCAGCTTCCCCGGGAACTGACCGTCTCACACGGACATCCGGAGGCCATCGAACTGGAGAGCCTCTGCCCGCCCGACGACGTCAACGAGGTCGGGCTCTCGGACCTTGAGAACCGCTTTACGATCATGTACGACGAGGACGGCCGAAGGGTGCCGGTAGCCTGCGGCGCCTACACCGAGTGGGAGGGGATTCTGGCGCACATGGGCGTCCTCGTGGCGCCCGAGTGGCGTCGCCGCGGTGTGGGCTCGCTGGCCGCATCGATCGCCGCGCACGAGGCCCTCGCTTCCGGGCTAACGCTGCAGTGGCGCACCGACGTCAGCAACAAGGGATCGCTCGCCACGGCGCGCAGCCTTGGCTTCTCCACCGGCGGCATCCAGACAAGTGTGCTGCTGGGCTAAATCCGCCTCGTCCCTGGGCGCACGGCACTGACCGCCCGACCCTGACCGCCCGGCGGGGCGCCTATGCCAGCAGGTCCTGGATGTCCTTTCGGGCGAACATCTCCGCGGCGGCGCGCGCCGAGGGGGTTCCGGCGTCGGGGTCGGCACCGGCGTCGAGCAGCACCCGGGCCACATCCGTGTAGCCCTTGAAGGCCGCACCGGCCAGGGGCGTCTGCCTGCGGTCGTTGGCCTGGTTCGCGTCCCCGCCATGATGCAGGATCAGCTGAACAGTCTCCGCATGGCCGTGGTATGCCGCGAGCATGAGCAGCGAGTCGCCGGCAGAGTTCGTCAGCGTCGCCGGGGCGCCGGCGTTGAGGTAGCTGCGGAGCACTTCCGTTTCCCCGTTGCGTGCAGCATCGAAGAGCGCGTGCGCCAGGGCGATGGTCTCTTCGTCAAGCTCCTCGGAGGAGCGGGGCGCGACTTCCGGGTCGGTCGGGTCGGTCGGGTCTGTCATTTGTGGGTCCCCCTCAGGAATCCGGTCTGCCGGCCAATGACCTGCCCGGCGTCGGGAGCCACGATCACTTCCTGCGCGGCTGTGTACGGCTCTTCACCGTCCATGACAGTCAGTATTTCATCCGGGGCGACTGAACGCTTGATCACCGCCAGCGCAATGGGTCCCATCTCGTAGTGCTGGGCCACGGACGTGACGGTGCCCACTTTGCGCTCGCCGAGCAGCACGGGGCTTCCGGCCACCGGCATGGTGTGCTGCGAACCGTCCAGCTGGAGGAACACGAGCCGCCGCGGCGGGTGGCCGAGGTTGTGCACCCGGGCGATTGTCTCCTGCCCCTTGTAGCAGCCCTTGGACAGGTGGACGGCGGTCCGGAGCAGATCCAGCTCGTGCGGAATGGTCTTGTCGTCAGTTTCGGCTCCGAGGCGCGGACGCCAGGCTGCAACGCGCAGGGCCTCCGCCGCCGAGACTCCCGCCAACGGCCGGTCGCCAACCGTCGCTTCGAGCTCCGAAGCCGGCACCAGATATTCGAACCACGGACGCTCGGCGCCGGGATGGGCGTCCTCGCCCACCACGGAATAGGCGTAGCCGCCGGTACCGACGTGCGGCCAAGGGTCCTGCCAGACCTTCAGGGCAGACCACTCCGGCACGGCCCTGGTGGATCCCAGCACTGCCCACTCGTCTGAGACATCGGCGATTTCGACGCGCAACATGAACTTCATCCGGTTCAGCCACTCGGTCAGCGGGGCAGCTTCGGCGGCCTCCACGATCAGCCAGGTGGTCCCGCCGTCGTCCACTACCCGGGCATCGAATTCGATGCGGCCCTGCACACTCAGGAGCAGCAGCTCACTGGATTCGCCGGGCTGGAGATTGGTGACCTGCTGCGAGGACAGCGTATTGAGCCAGCTCAGGCGGTCGGGTCCGGCGACAGTGACCACGCCCCGGTAGGAAAGGTCGACGACGGCGGTCCCGGACGCGAGGGCGCGCTGCTCGCGCAGCGGCTCGCCGTAGTGGGATGCGACGCCGGAATCGGCACCGCCCGCTTCGACGGCTCCAGGGCGCGACAACAGAGGGCTCTTGATAGTCATATGAAGGGAACGTCCTTGGCTTGGCGGAAATTCCGGTCGGGGAGGACCGGGGTGGAAGCGGCGTTCGTGTCCGCTGTTCAGGGGTCCGCTGTCAGCGGTATTCCGGATTCTCGAAACCGAACGTCGATCCGGCTTTCCATTCTTCCGGAAGGTTGCCATAGGCGGGAATCCCGCCGGAATCCTTGAGCATCCGGGCGAGATGAAGGAGGTTCCACGTCATAAATGTGGTGTTCCTGTTCGTGAAGTCACTCTCCGGGCCTCCGGACCCCTCGTCCAAGTAGCTGGGTCCGGGGCCTACCGGGCCGATCCATCCGGCGTCGGCCTGCGGAGGAATGGTGAACCCGATGTGCTGGAGGCTGTAGAGGACGTTCATGGAGCAGTGCTTGATGCCGTCTTCGTTGCCGGTGATCAGGCAGCCGCCCACCTTGGGATAGAAGGCCCACTGGCCCTTGTCGTTGAGCTCACCGGAATGCGCGTAGAGGCGCTCGATGAGTTTCTTCGTCTGGGAGGAGTTATCGCCCAGCCAGATGGGGCCGGCCACCACCACGATGTCCGCTTCCTGCACTGCCGGATACAGCCGGGGCCACTCGTCGGTCTCCCAGCCGTACTCCCGCATGTCCGGGTACACGCCGCTGGCGATGTCATGGTCCACTGTCCGGATGACTCGGGTGGTGACGCCCTGCTTTTCCATGATCAGACGGCTGAGCCGAATCAGCCCCTCGGTGTTGCTCCTTTGGGGTGAGCGTTTGAGGGTGCCGTTGAAGAACACCGCCTTGAGATCGCTGTAGTCCGCCGGGATTCGAGCGTCATCCATGTGGTGCTCCCTAGGTAGCCGCGGGCAGAGTCAGGAGACCCTTTTAAGGAAAGCAGAAGCGTGGGCTTCCAGGCCGTCACGCGGTTCCGAAGATCCTGCCGACGAGGCACCGCCGGTGGCAACATCCCAGCGCCACAGGAGGTTTCCGTCCACCAGGCCGAAGATCCGGGTTGCTGCGCTGTAGTCCTTGGAGTGGCTGCCGCGCATCACCATGTCGGTGCTCAGCTGAATCTGGGGGCCCTTGATCTGGCCGTAGTACAGCTCGGAAATCCCGCCGGGATGGGCAATGGACACGGAGATGTCGAATCCCCCGTCTTTGTTCCGGAGCGCCTCCACCTCGTCGGCGCTCTTCAGCGCGGGCACGATGTCTGCGGGAACCAGACCAGGACCGCCGTCGGCGTCCAGCTGTTTGCGTTCCAGTGCCCAAAATCCGGTCTCGACCGTGAGCGGCCGGAGTTTGGTGCCGTCTTCGTCCGTCAACCAGCTCTCCGCACGGTACTGCAGGTACGGCAAGCCGTTGTGGGTGAACGAAACGTGCTGCAGGAAGTGCTCAGAGCCTTCATCGCCGGAACCGAGCCGTCCTCGGCCCTCCCACTCACCAATGAGCCAGGACAGCGGGACCAGTTCGGGAGTCAGGTCTGTGGGAATCTCAATGGGCACGGCTGTTACCTCTGGAAGGTGCTAACAGGAACGCGGTCTACTTCTGCCCCTTGAAGAGGCGGTAGACCACAAGGCCGGCAAACCAGGCCATGGAGAGGCTGGCGACACCGAGCAGGACGAGGAAGAAGATTTCATATGCAAGTACGGACATGGTGCCATCCTAACGCTTTAGTAGGTGAGTAGTTTGTCTATGAAGTAAGCAAGTGATCCGACCGCCGAGACAGGCGCCAGGCCCATCCCCAGGGCGGCCGGGAAGTCCAGCGGGGTCCCCCGCAAAGTGACAAGCCGGCGGAAGCTGACCAGCACGGCCCCCACCACCACTCCGAACACGGCGGCGGGCAGGACGGCAATGTCGGAGAACACGAGTCCGGCCAGCGGCCCGGCGAGGCCGGCCAGAACGATTCCCAGCGGTGCGATGATCCTGTCAGACCAGCGGATAAGGCCGGCAAGGAGTGGGACGGCGGCGCTGATGCCGGCGATGAGGACCATTTCCTTGACTCCGTTGAACCGTGCCCCGGCAATCCACCCGGCACCGAGGCACGAGAGAAGGACGCCGACGCAGCAGCCAAGCGTCGACTCGAGCCGTTGCGCCTGGCCTGTCCCGCGGAGCAGCTGGACCAGGAACACGGCAGTGACGCCCAGAGCGATGAAGCCCGGCGTCCAGTCGAGGTAGCCGGGGGCAGGGACGGTGGCCGCGGCCACGGCCGAGCCGGCCCCTGATAGGCCGATCACCGCGGCGAGGGTTTTCTTCGCCGGTATCCCCAGGTAATGCGGCCAGCCCAGGCCGATGGCCAGGGCGATGAGCACCGCGACGGCGAGGAGAACGTCCGGCGTCCGGTAGACGCTGGCGACAATGGTGGACAGACCGGCCAGGCCAATGACTCCGATGCTCCACGATTTCACGGTGGTGCCCGAGGGCGCCGCAGCGCTCACCTCAGGCGGGGCCATGGCGTACTCATCTGTGACTGTGCACTCAACTTCGCTGCGTCCTCATCTGCCTTTGCCTTGACCGGCTATGCCCTTGACGGGCTGTGCCGTTGACGGGCAGGGCTGGCGCCCTGACGGTTCAATCCTGCCCTATGTGACTGCCATATGTCGCAAATGAGGCGCACCGCGGGCCCGAACCAGTGTCCGTGAAGGTGCCGTTAGGTATACTCAAAGCTCAGCTACGCTTCCAGCGCGGGAACGGAGGCCCTGGTCCGCCAGAGCATCCGCCCCTGTTGCAGGCAGCACAGTACCGGCCGGTGAAAGCCCGGTTCAGTCGCCCAATGATGCGCGGACGGCCCCTTGGAGGAACAATGTCGCACATCCTGTTACTGACCAACAGCACCGGATCATCGGTGGACATTCTGCCTGCCTTGGAGCTCTTGAACCACCGAGTGCACATCCTGCCCGCCGAACCCACAGCGCTTCTTGAAACGGATCCGTGCGACATCGTGCTGCTTGATGCCCGCAAGGACCTCGTCGGGGCGCGCTCCCTCACCCAGCTCCTGAAGGCAACAGGCCTCAGTGCACCCCTGGTGCTGATCCTCACCGAAGGCGGCATGGCCGCCGTGTCCTCCGCCTGGGCGGTCGACGACATTGTGCTCGATTCCGCAGGCCCGGCCGAGGTGGAGGCCAGGATCCGCCTCTCCGTGGCGCGTGCTGTACCCGAGCAGGAGGACACCCCCTCCGAGATCCGGGCCGCCGGCGTCGTCATTGATGAGGCGAGCTACACGGCCCGCGTCAACGGTGCGGCACTGAACCTGACATTCAAGGAGTTCGAACTACTGAAGTACCTCGCGCAGCACCCGGGGCGGGTTTTCACGCGCCAACAGCTGCTCACCGAAGTGTGGGGCTACGACTACTACGGCGGCACCCGCACCGTGGACGTTCACGTCCGGCGGCTGCGTGCCAAGCTCGGCGCAGACCACGAGAACCTGATCAGCACCGTCCGCAACGTGGGCTACCGCCTGACCCTGGTGCGCCAGCAGGAGGACGAACTCACCGAGGCCTGACGGGCTTCTTCGGCGTCAAGTACGAAGGCACGACTACGCAAAACGGCCCGGGCTCTTTCGAGACCGGGCCGTTGCTTTCGCTTCAGTGGAGGACATACGGGTCGAACGTATCGAGGCCACCCCAGTGGTGGATCCCCCTCGCGTCCTGCTTCAGGAAACCGGACGAGATAACGAATATACCGGCCCAATGCGGCGGCCACAAATCGGCCACCACGGAGCCCTGTGCATATAGCCTTGCAGCATGAGCCTTGCGCATCCGGAGAACTGGCCCGTCACCGTCATCAAGGACGGTGCTGACGACGAACTGCTGCGGGACATCAAGACCCTGCTGTCCGCCGCCGAGGAATCGGACGGCAACCCCTCCATCTCGGAGCAGACCCTGGTGACGCTGCGCGCCGCGGACACCGGGCCCCACTCCGTGCTGACCCTGGCCCTCTATGCCCCCGATGAGGATTCCGATCCCGCCACCGCTCAGGACCTGGCAGGCTTCGCGGTCGTGGTCGAGGAATCGGACGGCACCGGGATCCTGGAGATCGCCGTGCACCCCAGCTACCGGAACCAGGGTGTGGCCGACAGGCTGATCCGCACTCTTCAGTCCTCACGCGGCCTGGACGGGCTCAAGGCCTGGTCCCACGGCAACCACGAGGCCGCCGCGGCCCTGGCGGCCCGCTATGGTTACGGTCCCGTCCGGGAGCTGTGGAAGATGCGGCTCATGACCGCCGCGGCGGAACTGCCCGACGCCGGCCTTCCGGACGGCGTGAAGCTCCGCGCCTTTGTGCCGGGCAAGGATGAGGACGCCTGGCTCGCGGCAAACCGCGAGGCGTTTGCCTACCACCCGGAGCAGGGGTCCATGACGAGGGCGGACCTTGACGCCCGGATGGCGGAGCCGTGGTTCGACCCGGCCGGCTTCCTCCTGGCCGAAGACACGGACGGGCGGCTGCTCGGCTTCCACTGGACCAAGGTGCATCCCCGGCACGGCGATCATCCTGCCATCGGAGAGGTGTACGTCGTGGGTGTAACGCCGGCCGCGCAGGGCATGGGCCTCGGCAAGGCGCTGACGGTTGCAGGCATCAGGCACCTCCAGCGGCAGGGCCTTCACGCGGTCATGCTGTACGTGGATGCGGACAACACCGCGGCCGTCTCGCTGTACCGCCGGCTGGGCTTCACGCGGTGGGACGCTGATGTCATGTACGGGCCGTTGGACGGACGATAATCCACCTATTTGGCGCAGTGCCCGCCCGCGCTGAAATCTGAGGGTCCCGCAGCGGCGAATGCTTGTAAGGTTGAAGCTAAATTCAGCCAGCACCAAGGAGAGAGCATGCAACCGGAATCCGCCGGAACAGCCACGACCGAAATCAAGGCGGCCCCCCTGCGTGCCCGTTTCGGTTCCTCCGAAGTGCCCGCCTCCCGCGCCACCCAGGACCGCATCGACATTCCAGAATTCGCCGCCATCCTGGAGCCGGAAGGCGACATCAGCCGGGACCGGTTCCTGGACCGTGAGCTGAGCTGGCTCGCCTTTAACGCCCGCGTCCTTGAGCTGGCCGAAGACCCCAACCTCTACCTCCTCGAGCGCGTCAGCTTCCTCTCGATCTTCGCGTCCAACCTCGATGAATTCTTCATGGTCCGCGTGGCCGGCCTGAAGCGCCGGATCGCCACCGGCCTGGCGGTCCCCTCGCCCGCGGGGCTGAGCCCGGTGCAGGTCCTCGAGCAGATCGGCGAGGCGGCCCACAAGCTCCAGCAGCGCCACGCCCAGGTCTATGCCGAACAGATCCGCCCTGCCCTGGCGTATGAGCACATCCACCTCATGCACTGGGACGAACTCGACGACGAAGCCAAGCGCCGCCTCAGCGTCATGTTCGCGGAAAAGGTCTTCCCCATCCTCACCCCGCTGGCCGTGGATCCCGCCCACCCCTTCCCCTACATTTCCGGCCTCTCGCTGAACCTGGCTGTGGTGGTCCGGAACCCAGTCAGCGACAAGGAGCTCTTCGCACGTGTGAAGGTGCCGGACCAGCTTCCGCGCCTCATCTCCATCGACGGTCCGCGCGCCGGGTCCGTGCCGGGGCGCGTTGCCCGGTTCATCGCCCTTGAGGAAGTCATTGCCGTCCACCTGGACCAGCTCTTCGCGGGCATGGAGGTCCTGGAACACCACACCTTCCGCGTTACCCGCAATGAGGACGTCGAGGTGGAGGAAGACGACGCCGAGAACCTCCTGCAGGCCCTTGAGAAGGAACTCCTGCGCCGCCGGTTCGGTCCTCCCGTCCGTCTGGAAGTCACCAACGACATCAACCCCAACATCCGTGCGCTGCTGATCCGTGAGCTGGGCGTGGAGGAGTCCGAGGTCTATTCGGTTCCTGCTCCGCTTGACCTCCGAGGGCTCTCGGTCATTGCCGGAATTGACCGCGCCGACCTGCACTACCCGAAGCACGTGCCCCACACGTCGCGGTATCTGAACGAATCCGAAACGTCCAAGGCTGCCAACGTCTTTGCCGCGATGCGCCGACGGGACATCCTGCTGCACCACCCGTACGACTCGTTCTCCACGTCTGTGCAGGCCTTCCTCGAACAGGCGGCCGCCGACCCGAAGGTCCAGGCCATCAAGCAGACCCTGTACCGCACCTCGGGCGATTCCCCCATCGTCGATGCCCTCATCGACGCTGCGGAGGCCGGCAAGCAGGTACTGGCCCTCGTGGAGATCAAGGCCCGCTTTGATGAACAGGCCAATATCTCCTGGGCCCGCAAGCTCGAACAGGCCGGCGTCCATGTGGTGTACGGCATTGTGGGCCTGAAGACGCACTGCAAGCTGTCGCTCGTGGTTCGTCAGGAAGTCGACGGACTGCGCCGCTACTGCCACATCGGAACCGGCAACTACCACCCCCGCACGGCCCGCTACTACGAGGACCTGGGGCTCCTGACCGCCAACGAGCAGGTGGGTGAGGACCTGTCCAAGCTCTTCAACCAGCTCTCCGGCTACGCCCCCAAATCGACCTTCAAGCGGCTCCTGGTTGCGCCGCGCTCGGTCCGCTCCGGGCTGATTGACCGGATCGAGACCGAGATCCGCAACGCCCGCGCCGGAATCCCGGCGCACGTGCAGATCAAGGTGAACTCGATGGTGGACGAAGCCATCATCGATTCCCTCTACCGGGCGTCGCAGGCCGGCGTGAAGGTCGACGTGATTGTCCGCGGCATCTGCTCTTTGCGTCCCGGCATCCCCGGCCTGAGCGAGAACATCACGGTGCGATCCGTGCTGGGCCGCTTCCTGGAGCATTCACGGGTCTTCGCCTTCGGCAACGCCGGTGATCCCGTGGTCTATATCGGATCGGCTGACATGATGCATCGCAACCTGGACCGCAGGGTCGAGGCGCTGGTCCAACTGTCCGGCGGTGAGGACACCCTGTATGTGCTGGACATGCTCCGCCGGTACATGGACCCCGAGACCTCCAGTTGGCACCTTGACAACCAGGGGATCTGGACCCGCCATCACTTGGACGAGGACGGCAGGGAACTTGACGATGTCCAGTCCTGGCTCCTCGCCTCCCGTTCGCGCCAGCGCGCGTCTGCCCGACGATAGGACCGGGTTTGAAGAGCCTTTCACAGGTATCCGATTTGAAGAGCGATTCACCGGTAGCCGACCAGACTGACCATCCGGGCGAGCCCGTTGCCGTCACTGCGGCCGGCGCCCTGCCTTGGCGGGTCAAGAAGGACCAGCTGGAAGTCCTCCTGATCCACCGGCCCAAGTATGACGACTGGTCCTGGCCGAAGGGAAAGCTCGACGTCGGGGAGACAGTACCTGAGTGCGCTGTCCGTGAGGTGCAGGAGGAGATCGGGCTGCAGGCTCCGCTGGGCATCCCGCTACCACCCATCCACTACCACGTCTCCGCGGGGCTGAAGGTCGTCCATTACTGGGCTGTGGAGGTCAACGACAGTCCGCTGCGCCCCGACGGCAACGAAGTGGACAGCGTCATGTGGTGCAGCCCGGAGCGTGCCGCTGCCCTGCTGTCCAATCCCTCCGATGTGCGACCCCTTGAGTATCTGGTGGCCGCGCATGCCCGGAAGGAACTGCACACCTGGCCGCTGGTCATTGTGCGCCATGCAAAAGCGAAGCCACGGTCGTCCTGGACCAAGGCCGAAGGCGAACGGCCGCTCGCTGCCACAGGCATCCGCCAGGCGCAGGCTGTGTGCCGGCTGCTGCGGGCATGGAAACCGCAGCGCGTGGTGACCAGCCCGTGGCGGCGCTGCGTCGCCACTATCGCTCCGTATGCCAAGGCCTCGGATGCCAAGGTCAAGCTGGTGGATGCGCTGACAGAACACCGGCATGCGCGGAATCCAAAGAAGACGGCCGCCGCGGTCGAGGCATTGTTCGACAAGCAAAAGGGCGTCGTGCTGTGCACGCACAGGCCCGCGCTGCCCACCGTCCTGAACCAGCTGGGCGTCTTCATGAGCTCACGATTGAAGGGCGTGCTTCCGGTCGCCGACCCCTACCTGGCGCCGGGAGAGATGATCATTTGCCACGTGGCGCACGCAAGCAAGAGCAAGATTGTGGCCGTGGAGCAGTTCAAGCCCTTCGACGACTGAGCGCGGTGACCCGTTTCGCGAGCCGGCTCCTACTAGACTGGACGCGTGAACATCCCAACGCCCTATGAAGACCTCTTGCGCGACGTCATGGCCAACGGCACGCACAAGTCCGACCGCACCGGTACCGGAACCAGCAGTGTTTTCGGCCGGCAAATGCGCTTTGACCTGAGCAAGGGCTTCCCGCTCATCACCACCAAGCGGGTGCATTTCAAGTCGGTCGCGGTCGAGCTGCTGTGGTTCCTGCGCGGCGACACCAACGTGAAGTGGATGCAGGACCAGGGCGTCACCATCTGGAATGAATGGGCTGACGCGGACGGCGAACTCGGCCCGGTTTACGGTGTCCAGTGGCGCAGTTGGCCTACTCCTGACGGCGGGCACATTGACCAGATCGCTGAGCTTGTCGAAAACCTGAAGGCCAACCCGGATTCCCGCCGGCACATCGTGTCGGCCTGGAACGTGGCTGAGCTCAAGGACATGGCGCTCCCGCCCTGCCACGCGTTCTTCCAGTTCTACGTGGCCAACGGCAAGCTATCATGCCAGCTGTACCAGCGCTCCGCGGACATGTTCCTGGGCGTGCCGTTCAACATCGCCTCCTACGCGCTGCTGACCTGCATGCTGGCCCAGCAGACCGGTCTGGAGCCGGGCGAATTTGTCTGGACCGGCGGCGATGTCCACATCTACGACAACCACATGGACCAGGTGCTCAAGCAGCTGGACCGGGAGCCCTACGAGTATCCCCAGCTGAAAATCACCCGCAAACCGGCCTCAATTTTCGACTACACGCTCGATGACTTTGAAGTGGTGGGTTACCGCCACCACCCCACGATCAAGGCGCCGATCGCTGTATGAGTACCGAAGAGACCATGGATCCCCAGACCTTCAGCGAAGAGATCGCCGCGAACGCAACCGGCATCGGTCTGGTCTGGGCACAAACCACTTCCGGTGTCATCGGCCAAGCCGGCGACATGCCCTGGCACCTGCCGGAGGACCTGAGGCACTTCAACAAGGTGACGAGCGGGCATCCGGTCATCATGGGCCGCAAGACCTGGATGTCCTTCCCGGAGAAGTACCGCCCCCTGCCCAACCGGACCAATATCGTCATTACCCGGCAGGAAAGCTGGGGCGGCACGCCCGAGGCGGAGGGCGCCGTCGTCGTTAAGTCCCTTGACGATGCCCTGCTGGAATCGCAGTTCGCACCCGGCCGCGAGACAGTCTGGATTCTGGGCGGCGGCGAGATCTTCCAGCAGTCCACCGAACTCGCCAATATTGCAGTCGTCACCACGATCGATATAGAGGCCGACGGCGATACGCACGCACCCGAGCTTGACGCGGCGTGGGTGCCGGAAGACTCTGTACCAGGCGAAGGCTGGCTGACCGCCGCCAACGGCATGCGCTACCGGTTCACCAAGTGGAACCGTACGGAAGGTTAGGCAATGCTTCGGAAACCGGAAACGCTCTTTGTCCTCGGGTACATGCTGCTGCCGCTGCTTGCCCTGCTGTCCGCGATCGTCGGCCTGACCATGATTCTTGGCGGCAACAAGATCGCGGGGATCATCGTCCTGGTCGTTGTGACCCAGGTGTTTGCCTTCGGCGCCTTCTTCGCGCTGCGCGCCCGCAAGAGCGCTGTGCTGGAACAGACCGAGCGGCAGTAAGGCCCGCACCGGCTGTTCGGCGGCCATTTCTGAGATGGGGAGGGCTGCCCATCGCGGCCGCGGCACCACCTAATTACAGTGGTGGCAGGATTCAGCAGCAACCGTTCGGCCAGGAACGTTCAGATAATTGGGGGATGACGCCGCAGTGGCAGGCAACTTGTGGGGCGCGGACGTCGCCCAGCTGCGCACACTCGCTCAGCAGTTCGTGAAGGTGTCCGACAACCTGCTGCAGCAGTCCTCGCAGCTGACAAGCCAGATCAACAGCAACCCTGTCTGGAAGGGCCACGACGCGGCACAGTTCCGCTCCGACTGGAACGGCAACCACCGGGCACTCATCCAACAAACAGCCCGCGCGCTCAAGGAAGAGTCCAAAAAGCTGCTGGCCAACGCCAATGAGCAGGAGAAGGCCAGCGACGCCGCTCCCGGCTCCGGCGGCGGACCGGGCACACTCAGCGATCCCGGCGGGACGCTGCCGGGTGTGGTGGGTGGCGTGCTGCTTGGCGGGGCCGGCGCGCTCCGGTCCTTCCTGACCATCCAGAAATTCATCAAGGCACCCCTCACCCTCGCCAAGCACGTAGGGCAGTACGGCTGGGTGATGAAGAACCAGCGGGCCGGGCTGGCTCAGGCATTGCTGACGAAGGGCCGGCACCGGCTCGGCGGCCCCGTTTTTGATAGCCGCCACCTGCTGCAGACCACCAGAGGGAATGCCGCCCTTGAGGACATTCTGAGGAACTCGTCGAAGGCAAACCGCGGTCTCGGCATCATCGACAAAGCGACGGACATTGCCTCACTGAAGAACCTGCATCGGTACGGAAAGCTTTCCAGGCTCGCCCCGTTGCTGGAGGAGAAGCCGTGGATCGGTGCGGGCAAGAGTTACGAATGGCTGGGCAAGGGAGGCCTGGCCCGGGGCCTCGGCTGGGCCGGTGTTGGCTTCAGCGCCTACGACTCGGTGAAGAGCTTCACCGAAGGCGACATCAAGGGCGGACTTGTGGGCGCGGGCAAGACCGCCCTCGGCGTCGGCTGCTTCCTGCCGCCTCCGGCCGGGACCGTCTGCCAGGTCGCCAGCGTCGGCATCGCGATCTACGAGAACTGGGACACCATCAGCAGCGTGGGGAAGAACATCGGAGAGGGCATTGCCGACGCCGTTAAGGACCCCGGAAAATTTGTCAGCGATACGAAAGATACGCTGGTGGACGCGGGCAAGTCCGTGGGCAACTTCCTCGGGTTCGGCGATTAGGAGAGAAACATGACTGTCCAGGACCAGACCCAGCACGAGCCGCGCCTCGGAATCGACGTTATCGGCTTCGGCGTAGGCGAGTTCGCCTATCTTCTGAACGTCTTCGAAGGTCCGGCGCGGGACCGGTCCGTCAGCGTTTTCCATGCCGAGGAAATGGTGGACGACGTCACCCTGTCCACCGCCGGCGCCTCCTCGTTGCTTGCCCGCGACCTGGCTACCGTCGACGACAACGGCGAGCTCGGGGTGAAGGGTGTGGCCGCTGCTGTGGCCACGGCTTTGGGGCAGGCCACCCGCTGGACTCAGATTTCCCTCCTAACGGCCGAAACCATGGACAATGTCGCCTTTGTTGAAGGGCCCGACGTAGCCATCATGCTCCAGCCCCGGCTGCTGGGAACCTGGTTTGTGTTCGCGAAGGACCCCTCACTTTCCTCGGCAGAGGCCACCCGGCGCATCGTTCAGCAGCACATTTCCGAACATCCCGGAGGTTCTGCCTACTTCGTCTTCAAGACATTGGACTCCGAACAGCACCTTCTGGTCCGGCGTGAGGACGACACGTGGACCACCGGCGTCCCGGACTTTGACAAGGACGAGGTCGCTGAAACCGCTGGCCTGGACGATGCCTCACTGCTGGCCGCGATCGAGGATGCCCGTGGCGCGGCGTAGCGAGGGAGTACCGCAGGACCCCGGCTACGTGCCGTCCCGCGGTTCAGACGATCAACTGATCTACCGCAGGGCGGAAAACGGCGAGATGGTGGGCTACACGTCCGCCGAGTACGGCGTCCGCAAGGACGACGGCGGCGGCCTGGTCAAGCCCGTCAACAGCTCCGGCGGCCTGCTCTTCCTTGCCATCCTCCTCACTGCTTGCCTGGGCGGCCTCGTCTACGGCGTCGTCCAGGTCGCCATTCAGGGGACGTGGCACATTCTTGGCGAAGTATGGTGGGTCTTTCCCGCATGCTTCTTTCCCTTCACGTTCGCTTGGCTGAGCTATCTCAAAGAGCGGCGCGCCGAGAAACTGCGGAAGGCCCGCAACCTCGCGCGGCCCGTCGAGTAGCCTCAACGACCAACAGCACACCGGTTCTGGGCCAGCCAGCGATAGGACAGCGGTGTCCCCGAGTCCGGCCCCCGTCAGCTGAACTGAGGTTGGAAAGACATACTCGGTGGATCGGTTAAGGTCGTGCTTCCGGTTGCAGGCACGCAGTGACGTAACCGACTGCGCCCTTCCCGTTCCAAAGTCTAAACTGGGCTAATGACTACAGCAGCTACTCCGTCCGTTGGACTGGTCGGTTGGCGTGGCATGGTCGGTTCCGTCCTGATGCAGCGCATGCAGGATGAGGGCGACTTCGCCAACATCAACCCGGTATTTTTCTCCACTTCAAACGCGGGAGGTGCCGCCCCGTCGTTTGCTGATGGGGCAGGCAAGCTCGAGGACGCGTTCGACGTCGAGACGCTGGCGAAGCTGCCGATTATTGTCACCGCCCAGGGCGGGGACTACACCAAGCAGGTCCACGGCCTCTTGCGCAGCCGCGGTTGGAACGGCCTGTGGATCGATGCCGCCTCCACGCTGCGGATGAACGACGACTCCATCATCGTGCTGGACCCGATCAACCGCGACGTCATCGACAAGGGCCTCGCCAACGGCACCAAGGACTACGTCGGTGGCAACTGCACCGTCTCCTGCATGCTGATGGGCCTTGGCGGGCTGTTCAAGAACGGCCTGGTCGAGTGGGGCACCTCGATGACCTACCAGGCGGCCTCCGGCGGCGGCGCGCGGCACATGCGCGAGCTCCTCAGCCAGTTCGGCACCCTCAACGCGGAGGTCAGCACGGAACTGGACGACCCGGCGTCGGCCATTCTGGACATCGACCGCAAGGTCCTGGCCCACCAGCGCACCGCCATCGACGCCACGCAGTTCGGTGTGCCGCTGGCGGGTTCCCTGATCCCCTGGATCGACGCGGACCTGGGCAACGGCCAGTCCAAGGAAGAGTGGAAGGCCGGTGTCGAGACCAACAAGATCCTCGGCACCTCCGGCGAGAACCACGTCATGATGGACGGCCTGTGCATCCGGATCGGGGCCATGCGGTCCCACTCCCAGGCGCTCACCCTCAAGCTCCGCGAAGACCTCTCGGTCACCGAGATCGAAGACATCCTCGCCAAGGATAACGAGTGGGTCAAGGTGGTGCCGAACACCAAGGAAGCATCCATGGCCGAACTCACCCCGGTCGCAGCCTCCGGAACCCTGGACATCCCCGTCGGCCGGATCCGCAAGCTCGAGATGGGCCCGCAGTACATCAGCGCCTTCACGGTGGGCGACCAGCTCCTGTGGGGTGCAGCCGAACCGCTCCGGCGCATGCTGAACATCGCCGTCGGGAAGCTGTAGCCACCCACTGAGGCGGCTGTGCCCCGAGCGCATGAGCGGCCCTGCCCCGCATGAGCGGCCCTGCCCCGGGCCGCTCAAGCGGTTCGGGGCCGCTTTTGCGTATCAGCCCGGGCCAGGGCGTTCTCTCCGGAGCGCTCCGCCAGCAGTGCCTGATCTGTGGGCCCGTAGTCGCTGTACTTGGCCTTGCCGTCAAACTCAATGATCACCCGGCGTGCGGGGTCGGCGAAGTCCGCTCTGAACAGACCCGACCTCGTGAGCAGCTCGTGCTGCGGCTCGAAGCCGTCAATCCCAAAGGAGCGCAGGAGCAGCCTGGTCCGGGTTTCGCCCGCAGATTCCGATCGGCCATCCAGCGCGTCCAGCACTGCCGCAGCCCGCATGCTCCCCCGTTTGACCGGACTTTCATCAAGCATTTTCCTCATGCTTGCCAGGTCCGCGCCCTTCCGCAAGGCATCGTCCCCAATCACGGCGGCAGCGTCGAGCCGGAGGGTCCTGGCGCAATCCAGTACAGTGCGTTCCAGGCTGGTCACCTGAATGTCCCGGCCGTCCGCAGTCTGCAAAATGGTGACGTCCGACGGGTCCAGCGGTAAGCGGTGGGTTCGGACGTCGGTCCCGCTGCTGGTGGCGGAGTTTGAGTACCGCGTGATGACGTGAACCAGCGGCCCGCAATTCCAGACCTGGCACGAGTGCAACCGCGCTGCGCTGGTATGGCTGTAGCGGGCCGTCCCGCCCGTGGATTCGTAGTGCGCATGGATCCGCAGGCTGTCCCGCTCCCAAGGCTTGAGCTGATTCCACTGTGAGCTTCGGACGTATGCTCCTCGCCTGAGCCGGACCAGCACCCCGTCCCTCACCGCCCCGGTCAGCGTCCGGTCGTCCACTCCCGCTGCTGCCAGCTGCTGCGTCAAGACGACAGGTGGTCCGGGCCATCGCGATTCGACCATCGGGCGTATTTGCTCACGTCTCATGGCCC
The DNA here is from genome assembly GCF_018613875.1 of Arthrobacter sp. ISL-28. Lineage (GTDB taxonomy): Bacteria > Actinomycetota > Actinomycetes > Actinomycetales > Micrococcaceae > Arthrobacter. The sequence continues at coordinate 139,695 of NZ_JAGGPJ010000013.1, forward strand.
CCAAGAATGCATCTGTGCGTTGCCTGCCGGAAAGTCACGGTATCCCCTATGTGGATAACGGGCACGGTTCAGGCCAGCCCTCAGACTTGACCGGCCCCGGCCCGCACAACCGTCGCTGCCCCGGGCCGGTCCTGCGGGGCCGGGCCGGTCCTGCGTGGCTCGGCCGGTCGTGCGGGGTTGGAACCGGGTTGGAACCGGTTGGAGCCGGGGGCTTGGGCTGACGCCCGGCGGGGCGCCGGCGCGGGCCCGGCCCAGGGCAGGGCCGGGCCAAGCCCTCAGGACTCGAGGAACCGCTCGTAGCGCTCGACGGCCTTGTTGAATGCGGCCAGCGTCGCCGGGCCGAGCGGCTTCGAGTCGTCGAACGGCTCCGAGATGATGGCGGCAGCCCGCCCGGTCCCCTGCCGCCCCCAGGTCCCGACCACTTCGCCGCCCGCGACGACCGCTTTCTTGAACACCCCGTTGCCGCCCGGGACGATCTTTTGGGCATGCTCCGGCGGCAGCACCAGGCTGCGGTCCGTGTAGCCGAGGATGAACTCGTCGAACCCCGGCAGGGCAAGGACTGTCCGATGCCCCGGCACGCCGTCGTCCAGCAGGGCCGCTGTCTCGGGCGAAAGCCAGTAGCTGGTTCCGCCAAACTCCAGTTCCACGAGCTGCCCGCTGATCGAGGGAAGCGCGGCCCGGGCCTCCGTCAACGTGGTGTTGGACCACCAGGCAAAGTCGCGCACCGTCGCCGGCCCGTGGCTGCGCAGGTAGCGCAGCAGGAGCTCGGCAATGCCCTCTTCGCGGTCCAGATCCCGCGAGGTGGTGATCCAGTCATCGAATGCCACGAACTTCTGCTGGTTCCCGGCCAGCGGCCCGGGCACCAGCGACGCGCTTTGGCACAGCAGGCCAAGCACGTGGATGCCCCGCTGCCCTGTTGGAGGCTGGCCGCCGGCCTCGAAGGCTGCGAACAGCTCCCCGCGTGTGGCCCCGTGCCCGCCGGTGACCAGGTCCAATGCGATCTTCCGGCAGGCTTCAACGTCGCTGCCGCTGATCTCCAGCTGGCGGTGACGGGTCGACATGCCCTGCACCAGCCGTGCCGTAGTGATGTTCAGGATCCAGCGCAGATCCTCCGGGGCGAGCAAGTGAAGAGTGCCGCGCATGGGCCACGACCGCACCACGGTCCCTGCGTCCAGGGCCGACCGCACATCGCTCAGCCCGGTACCGGGAACGCGGATGCCGACCGCCCATAGCGCGGCCTGAAGGTCCTGCGCCTGCATGGCGGTCATCGCGCGAACGGCCTCCGGAACGCTCGCGAACCCCATGCCCAGCAGCCCTTGCGAGGCCAGCCGCAACCTGCCGATCACCTTCGCCGTAACCCTTGTCCGCGCCACTGCTGCCATGAGCCCATCCTAGGACCAGCGACAGGCAAGCACGTCCCGCCGGCGCGCGGCGCGTGGGGTACCAGGACTTAGAGCTCGACGCCGATCAGCAGCGGTTCCGGGTGCAGTTCAATACCAAAACGCCCGACGACGCCGGCACGCACCTCGCGCGCGATCGCCACCATATCGGCGGCGCTGGCGGAGCCGCGGTTGGTGATTGCCAGGGTGTGTTTCGTGGAAAGAGCTGCGCGACCGCCCGAGACACCGCCCGTTTCCAAGCCGAAGCCCTTGCCGAAGCCGGACTGGTCGATGAGCCACGCCGCCGAAAGCTTCACGAGGCCGTCCGAACCGGCCGGGTACCGGGGCGCATTTGCCGGCAGCCCTGCCGCCACCTCAGCGGGGACGATCGGGTTGGTGAAGAAGGAACCGGTGGAGTACGTGTCGCGGTCCGCGGGGTCAAGGACCATGCCCTTGGACGCACGGAGTCGCAAGACCTCGCGGCGGACGTCATTGGAGTAGGCCCGCTGTCCCTGCTCGACGCCGAGCACCCTGGCCAGCTCGGCGTAGCGGACCGGGGCGCTCATCCGGCCCAACGGCAACTGGAACTCGACCGTGAGCACCACGTACCGCGGAGACCCGTTGACGGTGGTCTGTTTCAGAATCGAGTCCCGGTAACCGAACTTCAGCTCGGAGTTGGTGAAGGTCTGCACTGCATTGCGTTCCCGATCCCAGGTGCGGACCGCCGCGATGGTCTGCGAAACGTCAGAGCCGTATGCTCCCACGTTCTGCACCGGCGTGGCGCCGGTGGCGCCCGGAATGCCGGCCAGCGCCTCGATTCCGGACCAGGCATGCAGCACGGCATGCTCCACCAGGGCATCCCAGTTATGGCCGGCCTGAACCACGACGGCCACGCCGCCACAGGAGTCCTCCGCCTTGACAGTGAACCCCTCCGAGGCGATCTTCACGACGGTCCCGGGGAACCCGTCGTCGGAAATCAAGAGGTTGGAGCCGCCACCGATGATGAGTACCTGTTCCCCGGCTGCATCCGCCGAACGCACGGCCTCGACGATTTCCGCTTCCGTGCGGGCCTCGACGTAGTTGCCGGCGGGGCCGCCGACGGCAGCCGTGGTCAGATCGGAAAGCATAGTGGAAGTCACCTGTCCAGCTTAACTTGGATTGCCGCCGCGCCCGTTATCGACCGTCAGCATCGGCCGGGGATCTTCGGCCGGGGAGCTACGCCGACTTCCGCGCCACGGGTGACAGCAGGAAGCTCACCACGAGAACCGCCATGACGGCGAGCAGGGAGTGCAGGATCCCCACGTGTTCGGCCAGGAGGCCCAGCAGCGGCGGGCCGCACAGGAACGCGCCGTAGCCGATGTGGATACCACGGACACCCGGCAGCTGCTTTCGTCGGATCGTCGGCGGCGGCGGACATGCTCACCGGGAAGCCCAGGGAGGCGCCGAGCCCCCAGACGGCCAGGGCGGCGTAGGCGGCAGCGTAGGCCACCACCACCGCGTTGCGCCAATGGGTGACCTCAGGCGCCTGCACGGCGGTGGAGCTCAAAAGCGGATCACCCTTTAGGAAAGGCTAACAAGCGCCTGGGCCTTCATCAGGACTTTCTGTCCGTCAAAGACCACGGCAAGGTCCACGCGGGCCGTGCGCGCTTCGGCGTCGAGCGCGCCAACGGCGCCGCTGACCTCGATGACGGCACCGGCGTCGGCGGTTCCCGTGGTGTCGGCCACCAGCACCGGCTTGGTAAAGCGGGTCTGGTAATCGACGACGGCGGCCGGGTCGCCTGCCCAGTCGGTCACCAGCTGCACGGCAGCACCCATGGTGAACATGCCGTGCGCGATCACGCCCGGGAGCTCCACGCCGGTGGCGAAGGCTTCGTTCCAGTGGATGGGATTGAAGTCACCGGAGGCGCCGGCGTATTTGACCAGGTCCTGCCGCGTGACAGTGATGCTGCGGCTGCCGATCTCTTGGCCGACGCTGAGTTCTTCGAAAGTGGGGCTCATGGTTACTGTCCCTCTCCGCGGACCAGGATGGATGATTTGGTGGTGGACACGGGTTCCCGGCCATCGCCGTCGGTCAGGGCAAAAATCTCGGCACGGGTGGTGATCATGGCACCGCCGCCCATGGCGCGGACACCGTCGACGTGCAACTCGGCCACCAGGCGGTCGCCGGCGAAGATGGGGCGGTGGTGGGTGAACCGCTGGTCCGCATGCACCACGCGGGAGAAGTCGATGCCGGCCTCCGGATCCTCAATCAGCTGGGCGTCGGCGCGCTGGGCGATGATGATGGCAAACGTGGGCGGGGCGACGAGATCGCGGTGGCCCAGGCCCTGCGCAGCCTCGACGTCAAAATGGGCGGGGTGCGTGGCTTTGACCGCTCGGGCAAACTCGCGGATTTTCTCGCGGCCGACGTCGTACACCTCTGCGGCAGGGTAACTCCGACCCTGCAGATCCGGATTGATAGTCATGGCCTCAAGCCTATCGTTCCCGCTTGGCGCACCGCCGAGGAGGCTCCGCGTCGAGGGCGCTGTTACGCCGCAGTCATTCCCCCATAAGCTGACCACAAAACGCGGATGATATGATGAATCCATCATTTTGTCATGTCATTGACCCGCGGCACTTCCGATCCCGCGACAGGGCGTGAACCAGGAAACGGCAGGTCACGATGATATCCCCCGCGCAGGCCCCCCTCTACGAAATCAAGGCGAATCTCTTCAAGGCGCTGGCACACCCCGCCCGCATCCGGATCCTTGAGCTGCTGGCGGCTGCCCCGGAGACCACGGCCCCGGTGAGCTTTCTCCTGTCCGAGACGGGGCTGGAGGCCTCGCATCTGTCGCAGCATCTGGCGACTCTTCGCCGGCACAAGGTGGTGACGTCCATCCGTTCCGCCAACGTGGTGACATACCGGATCGCGCACCCCAAGGTCGTCGAGCTCCTGGCCATTGCCCGCACGTTCCTGCTGGACACCCTGGCGGATTCCAACGATCAGCTCCGGCTCGCGCAGGACCTGCCCCAAACCCACCTGCCCACCCCTACTGCATGAACGCGGACGCGCCAGGCACCGCAAAGGCAGGCACCGCAGTGACCGACTACTTCTTGTAGCTCTTCCGGATCTGCTGGCCCCGGACCACCAGGGCAGCGACATGCAGGACCAGCCCCAGCCCGATCACGGGCAGTGAGGCGATCATCAGCCCTTGGTTGGAGGTACCGTTTCCGGCGACCGTGAGGATGATGCCGGCGGCGATCAGGCCCATCCCGCTGAAGACCAGCACCTTATATGACGCAGGCGCGGTGGCCCAGAATTCGTTCAGCACCATGACAGTCTACAAGCCGGCCCGACGAGTGGGTTTCAGGGCTGGAGTCCTTGGAGCAGGTCCCTCACTCGGTCCGGCTCCCCTCAGAACAGCGCTTCCTGCACGGCGGGCACTTCGGAACGGAACTCCCCCAGTTCCACGTGCCGGGCCTTCAGCAGCCCCAGGTTCACCACGAAGTCCAAACCGGATTCCTCAATGGCGGCGAGGCCGTGGCTCCCGCACAGCGCCTTGAGGGTGAAGCCGTGGCTCCCGCGGTCCATCCCGTGCGGATACGGGTGCCGCTCCGAGCCGCCGCACAGCGGGGCCGCCTGCCCGGGACGCACCCACTGCTCGTCCACGGTCTCAAAGCCGCCGACGGCGGTGCCCGCCAGCAGCGTCCGGATTTCTTCCGCGTGCCGGCGGTTCAGTCCGTCCAGCTCGCCGCCGGGCCTGGGACCGGTGAACGCGGCGGCTTTCGCTGCCGAACGCACCTGCTGGGCCAGTCCGGCCTCACGAGTGACCATGTCCTCCAGGAGGCGCACCACACGGCCGCCCTCGGCGAGCGCCACGTACCGGGCCACGACCGCTCCCTGCTCTGCCAGCCGGTTCCATTTACGAATGTGTGACGCAGTGCCGACCTTGCTGGCGCCGCCCGCGAAGGTCGCAACGTACAGCCAGTGGGGCTGCATGAGGTAGCTCCGCAGGCCGGACGGGACGCGTCCGCCGCGGTGGAAGTCGTGCATGAGCCGGAAATCGTCCACCATGAAGCACCGCTCACGCTGGCTGCCCTTGACTGCCTGGGAGCGGGCGGGGCACGGCACGTGCTCGCGTGCGGTGGCCGAGAAGACTCTGGCATGCCCCAGGCAGTGCCTGCCGCCACCCGCAAGCCGGAAACCGAGGCGGGTGCCGTCGTCGAGCCGTACGTCGGTGAAGGCCGGACCGCCGGAGCGGCGCCCGGACCCCGGCTCGTGCGGCGGCGAAAGGTGCTGGAGGCGCAAAACGGGGCGCCCGCCGTCGGACGTTGGAGACGGTGCCGGCGGGCCATCCCAAAAGACCCCGTGCACCAGATAGCGGGTATCGGTCACGGGGTCTCCTGGGAATGTTCGTGTTGGCTACAGCGCCGGCTGCACTCCAAAGGCTACCGCGAGCTTCATGATCTTCTCGGCACGGCCCAGGCGCGGCAGGTCGGACCCGTCGCGGATGACGCGGCCGCTGGCTTCGAAGTCGGCCATGAAGTCCGTGGCCCAAGCAACGTCGGAGGGTGTGGGGCTGATGACCTCGTTGATGACGCTGGTCTGGTCGATGGCGAGGCAGAGTTTTCCGGTCATGCCCATCATTACCGTGATGCCGGTCTGCTCGCGCAGGATCGGGTGGTTGGTGCCGACGGTGGGGCCGTCGATGGGGCCGGGCAGGTTGCCGACACGGCTGGCGACCACGAGCTTGGCGCGCGGGTAGGCCATGGCTTCCTGGGTGTTCGCCATGCCCGTGTCACGGCGGAAGTCACCGGAGCCGAAGGCCAGGCGGAACGCCCCCTGGGCCTTGGCGATGTTGTTGGCCTCCTCGATGCCCACGGCACTCTCCACCAGCGGGATCACGGGGGTCTTGCCGTCCATGCGGTGGTAGCTCTCCGTGACCTGGTCCGCCGATTCAGTCTTGGCCAGCATGATGCCGAGCAGGCCAGGCGTGCCGCGGAGCCCGGCGAGGTCATCGGCCCAGAAGGGGCTGAGTGCGTCGTTGATGCGGACCCAGGCCTGACCGCCGGCCGTCAGCCAGTTCACTACATTTTCACGGGCTACAGCCTTCTGCGAAGGGTCCACCGCATCTTCAATGTCCAGAATGATGGAGTCCGCGCGGGACACCGCGGACTGGTCGAAGAGCTCAGTTTTCATTGCGTTGACCAGCAGCCACGAACGGGCGATTTCGGCAGGGATGTTGCGTTCGTGCCGGGTGATCTCGGCAGTGGAAGTAGACGTCATACATCTACCGTATCGGGCGCGCACCCGTGTGCGCGACGATGATCGGTCCCCGAGAGCGACCAATACGACCAAAAGCGGAAGGTTACGCGCCTAAACGGAGTTCCGCATCCCTGCCGTCACGGGATTTCACGGGCCGAAACGGAAAGCCTCATGACCCTCCATTGCCGCGTATTTCCGCGGATTGCCAAGGGTTTCCCGGAATGAACAGGGCGCTTTTCTGTGCCGGTGAAGTGCGCTTACATCGAGCCATCGGCCGCTGCGGCGGCCGGCAGAAGGACTGATCACAGCGCCAACCATGAATCCACTGAAGGAACCCCACATGAAACGACACCTGACCATCCTGAGTGCTGCGGCCGCCGTCGTCATCGCCCTGACGGTGTCCGGCTGCGGCGGCTCCTCGGCGGCCGACGCCGGCGAACACAGAGCCAGTGAAGTCAAGGAACTCCGCTACCAGGGATGGGCGAACACCGTGACCCTTCCGGAGCTCGCCCAAGACCTCGGCTACCTGGGTGACGTGAAGCTGAACTGGGTGGGGAATACCATCAGCGGCCCGCAGGATATCCAGTCGGCGGCAACAGGGCAGACGGATTTCGGCGGAGCGTTCGCCGGAGCGGTCGTGAAGCTCATCGAGGCCGGCGCCCCGGTCAAGGCCGTCATCAACTACTACGGCGAAGACGCGAAGACCTTCAACGGCTTCTATGTGAAGGAGGACAGCCCCATCAGGACGGCCCGCGACTTTATCGGCAAGAAAATCGCGGTCAACACCCTGGGCGCCCATTCGGAGGCCGTCATCAACACCTACCTCCGCAAAAACGGCCTCACCCCCGAGGAGATCAAGCTGGTCCAGCTCGTCGTGGTCCCGCCCAACGACACCGAGGAAGCCATCCGCCGCGGCCAGGTGGATGCCGGTTCACTCGGCGGCGTCCTTCAGAACAGGGCGATCGCCAATGGCGGCCTGAGGTCCGTCTTCAGCGATTTCGATCTGTTCGGCAGCTTTGCGGGCGGGCCATACGTCCTGCGCACCGACTTCATCGCGCAGAACCCCAACACGACCCGGACGTTCACTACAGGCGTGGCGAAGGCAATCGAGTGGGCGCGCGCCACGCCGAGGAAGGAAGTCATTGCACGCTTCACCAAGATCCTGAAGGAGCGAGGCCGCAATGAGAACCCCGCCGCCCTGCAGTACTGGAACAGCGTGGGCGTCCCCGCCAAGGGAGAGATCAAGGACGAGGACTTCACCCGCTGGAACGAATACCTGAAGTCCGTCGGCATCATCAAGGACGATCTCGACCCCAAAAAGCTCTACACCAACGAATTCAACGGCCTCATTTCCAAGTAATCCACCGCAAACGGCACAACAGTAAGGAAGAACAATGACCATCATTACCGAAACCAAACTCGAATTCGCCAAGCTCGGCTCCCGAATCGGCGCCGAGATCCGCGGACTGGACCTCAGCGGGGACCTCTCGGCGGAGACCGTGGCGCAGATCCGCACCGCGCTGAACGAGCACAAGGCACTCGTCTTTCGGGAGGCGAACATCCTCTCCGACGAAGCCCAGGTGAAGTTCGCCAGCCATTTCGGACCCTTGACCAAGGCCCACCCGACGGTGGCGTCCGTGGAGGGCGAGGAGAACGTCCTGCCGGTGGACAGCGAGAACGGCTCCGCCAACAACTGGCACACCGACGTCACGTTCGTGGTCAACCCTCCGCAGGCCTCGACGCTGCGCAGCATCGATCTGCCGGCGTACGGCGGCGAGACGCTGATCGCCTCCTCCGCCGGCGCCTACCGCGACCTGCCGGATGAGCTGCGGAATTTCGCAAACACGCTCTGGGCGATCCACACCAACGATTACGACTACTCCGTGCCCAAGAACCTTGAACACGCCAACGCCGAGGAGCGCCGCAAGGAGTTCACCCGGCTTAAGTTCGAAACCGCCCACCCCGTGGTGCGCGTCCACCCCCTGACCGGCGAGCGCGGATTGTTCATTGGGGGCTTCGCGCAGCGCCTTCGGATCGTGGGGCTGTCCAACACTGAATCCCGGGACATCATCCGGCTGCTCCAGGCCTACGTCACCCGGCCCGAGAACATCGTGCGGGTGAACTGGGAGCCGAACCAGCTGGTGCTGTTCGACAACCGGATCACGCAGCACTACGCGCCGGACAACTATGACGGACAGCCCCGCAAGCTCAACCGGGTGACCATCGCCGGGGACATTCCTGTGAGTGTGGACGGCACCCAGAGCCAGTCGCTGAAGGGCGATTCCTCCACCTATTCTGAGGTCGCCCCGCTGACCTAGGCTCCCGTTTCAGCCGGCCCAACTGGGTAGCAGCACGCATCGTTCTGAGGGCTCAGAACCGCGCCAACTGCTACCCAGTTGGGTTTAAGGGACGTTCCTCCCCCGCGCCGTCACCCAGAGCAGGTACCACTCGGCCCGGCTCATAGTCTCCGCCATCCGGGGGGCCCCGGCGCACGCCCGGATCCGGTCAGCGTTCGCGGTGCCGATCACCGGGGCGATGCCCGCCGGGTGCTTCATGAGCCACCCGAGCAGCACCGCCTCCACCGTGGTTCCCTTCTCCCGCGCCATCTCGGCCAGCAGCTCCGCGGTAGCGGCCTCGGCGGGCGTGTGCCGCTCGGGCGGATTGCCGGTGTAGTGGCCCCGGGCCAGGGCGCCGTAGGCCTGCAGGGTGATCCCGTGCCGGGCGCAGTATTCGAGCGTTCCGTGCGGAAAGCTGTAGTCCGCGGCGTCCGGATGGTTGACGAGCACCGTGCTCTCCAGCCAGTCCCGCTTGAGCAGGCTCAGTTCCAGCTGGTTGGCCACCACGGGGGTCTCGAGGCTGTCCTGCAGGAATTCGATCTGGTCCGCCGACATGTTGGACACGCCCAGCGCCCGCACCTTGCCTTCCGCCATCAGCTTCCCGACGGCGGCTCTCACCTCCGCCGGATCCATCAGGGGGTCCGGGCGGTGCAGCAGGAGGACGTCCACATAGTCGGTATGCAGGCGCTCGAGGCTGCCGTTCACCCGTTCGATGATGGCGTCGCTGCTCAGGTCGTAGTGGGTCTCCAGTCCGCGCTCGTTAAGGCGGATGCCGCACTTCGTCTGCAGCTGGATGCGGCTGCGCAGGCCGGGAGTGGCGGCCAAGACCTCGCCGAACACCGCCTCTGCCTTGCCGCCGCGGTAAATGTCTGCGTGGTCGAACAGCGTTACCCCGATGTCCATCGCAGCCTCAATGGCCGCAGCCGCCGTTTCCACGTCGGTGGTGGTATGCGGATCGTCGGACCAGTTGCCGCCCAGGCCCATGCAGCCGTAAAGGAGGCGGCTGGCGGGAATCGCAGTGTTTTCAGTCATTGCATCACTCTTTCACTTCGTCCGCGGATGGCACAGCCCTTAAACGCCCCGGCGGCGGCGCCCCTGATGAGGCACCGCCACCGGGCGGGGTTGGTGCTCCGCGACCAGCTGCAGCGTCAGCGCAGCCAGGCCGTGGTGTTGGCCGGCAGCTTGCCGTCCACCAGCGGAGCACTGCTGACCAGCACCGTGCCCGCGGGAAGCTCGACGGCGGTGTCCCCGAAGTTGGTCACGGACCGCCAGCCACCGGGGCGGCTGAAGTGCAGGACCTCCGGGTTGCCGGTTTCGATCCATTCCAGTTCCTCTGCGGCCTGCAGTTCGCGGCGCAGCTTCAGCGCCGTGCGGTAGAGCTCAAGGGTGGAGCCTTGCGTGCCGTCCTGTGCCTCAACCGCATACCTGCTGAACCAGTCCGGCTGCGGCAGGTGGGCCCCGCCGTCGCCGAAACCGAATGACGTGCCCTCCACGGCCCAGGGCAGCGGCACGCGGCAGCCGTCGCGGCCCACTTCCACGCCCTTGTTGCGGAAGAACGAGGGGTCCTGGCGCTCGGCGTCGGGGATTTCCGCGACTTCCTGGAGGCCCAGTTCCTCGCCCTGGTAGAGGTAGGCCGAGCCGGGCACGGCGAGCATCAGCAGGGTGGCGGCGCGGGCACGGCGCTCGCCGAGCTCCACGTCCAGCTCCTCCTTGGGACCGCCCGCCAGCAGCCAGCTCTTGCCGTCCTGGCCCTTGGCGGGCTTGCCCTTCGAGCCCTTGGAGCCCTTCGGCAGGCCATAGCGGGTGGCGTGCCGGACGACGTCGTGGTTGGAGAACACCCAGGTGGAGGAGGCGCCGGTGGCGGCAGCCTCGGCCAGGTTGCGGGTGATGATCTCGCGGAATTCCTCGGCATCGAAGTCGGCCTGCAGGAGGTCGAAGTTGAAGGCCTGGCCCAGACCGGCTGGGCTGGCGTAGCGCGGGCGGCGGGTGGCGTGCACCCAGGCCTCGGCGACGGCGGTGCGCGGCGGGTTGTACTCGTTGAAGACCTCGCGCCACTCGGCGTAGACCTCGTGGACGTCGTCGCGGTCCCAGAACGGGTGCGAGCCGTCGGCGAACCCGTCGGTACCCGTGTTGGCTGCGCTCAGCTCCAGCTTGGACAGCAGCGGTTCGGTGAGGTCCTTGGTCAGGGCGTGCGCCACGTCCACGCGGAAGCCGTCCACGCCGCGGTCGGACCAGAACCGCAGGGTCTTGAGGAAGTCGTCGCGGATTTCCCGGTTGGCCCAGTTCAGGTCCGGCTGTTCCTTGGCGAAGATGTGCATGTACCACTGGCCGGGGGTGCCGTCCGGTTCGGTGATGCGCTCCCAGGCCGGGCCGCCGAAGACGGAGTCCCAGTCCGACGGCGGGAACTCGCCGTTCGGGCCCTTTCCGTCACGGAAGATGTAGCGGTCGCGTGCAGCGGAGCCCTTCGGGGAGGCGAGGGCTTCCCGGAACCATTCGTGCCGGTCAGAGGAGTGGTTGGGGACGATGTCGGCGATCAGCTTGATGCCTGCGGCGTGCAGCGCGTTGGCCATCTCATCGAAGTCCTCGAGCGTTCCGAGCTTGGGGTCCACGTTGCGGTAGTCGTCCACGTCGTAGCCACCGTCGGCGAGGGCCGAGGGGTAGAACGGGCTCAGCCACACGGCGTCGATGCCCAGTTCCTTCAGGTACGGCACCTTGGCGGTGATGCCCTTGATGTCGCCCAGGCCGTCACCGTTGGAGTCGGCGAAGCTGCGCGGGTAGATCTGGTAGACCGAAGCCTGGCGCCACCAGTTGGGATCAGCGGCGAGGTTGGAATCGGACAGGGTTGCCAGGGTGGCAGTGGTGGACAAGGGATGATCCTTTTCTTGTGATTGATGTTTGATGCTGGATGGATTGATGGGTCTATTTCACGGCCCCGCGCATTACTCCGGAGAGTACCCACCGCTGGGCCAGGATGTACACCACCAGGGTGGGTGCCATGGCCATCAGGTAGGACGCGAAGGCGAGGCTGTAGTTGGTGTTGAATTCGCCTTGGAAGAGCATCTGCACCACGGGAAGCGTCTGCAGGGCAGGGTCCGCGATCATCATCTGGGGCAGCAGGAAGTCGTTCCACGAACCAAGGAAGGCGAAGATGCCCACCGTTGCGTTCATTGGGGCCAGCAGCGGGAAGATGATCTTGCGGAACACCTGCCAGGTGGTGGCGCCGTCCATGCGGGCCGACTCCTCCAGCTCAACCGGGATGGAGCGGACAAAGGCAATGTAGAGAAGCGTGTTGAAGGAGATGCCGCCCAGCACGTGCAGGAACACGACGCCGGCCGGGTTGTCCAGGCCAAGCAGTGCTGTCTGCTTGATCAGGGGCAGGATGATCACCGGGAACGGGATGAACATGGCCGAGAGCAGGTAGACGAACGAGCCGCGGAAGAACTTCCGGTTCCAGTTCCGGGCAATCGCGTAGGCCACGAGCGAGCTGCAGGCCAGGGCGCCGAGGACGCTGAACACCGTGACGAACGCCGTGGACATGAAAGCCCGCGGGAAGTCGGTGGCCACGTAGGCGGCCGCGAAGTTTTCCCAGTTCATCGGGTTCGGCCAGGCCAGGCCTGTTCCGCTGATCTGGTCCGGGGACTTGAGCGCCATGGCGACCGTGAAGTAGAGGGGCAGCAGGACGGTCAGGGAGGCAGCCAGCATCAGTGCCGTGAGCCACCAGTTGATCTTGAAGCCTTCGCGGTTGGAGCGGCGGGTCTGGCCGGCAGGGCCGGAGCCTGGACTGCGGAAGCCTGTCCTGATGCCGGTCTCGCTTTGGGTCTCGCTTCGGGTGTTGATGCCGGTCTCGCTTTGGGTCTCGCTTCGGGTGTTGATGCCGGTCCTGCTGCCGGTCCTGCTGCCGGCGGGGGCCGGTGCTCCGGCAATGGGCTCCGGAAGTGTGGATGTGGTCATTAGAGAGAAACCCCCCGGCGCTGGATGAGGCGCAGCTGGATGACGGAGATCAGCAAGGTGATCAGGAAGTAAATGACGGCGTTCGCCATCTGGTAGGAATAGTCGCCGCCTGTGAAGCCGGAGAAGATGCGCATGGCCACGGACTGCGTGGCCATTCCGGGGCCGCCGCCGGTGAGGCCGACGATGATCTCGTAGGTTCCCAGGAAGCCCTTGAATCCGAGGATCACATTGATCACGAGGTAGCCCATGATGAGCGGCAGCGTCAGGCTGAGGAACTGCCGGAAGCTGCCGGCGCCATCGAGGTCCGCGGCTTCGTAGACCTCGGAGGGCACGCTCTGGAGGCCCGCCAGATAGATGATGGTGGCGCCGGGTGCGGCCTGCCAGACGGTGACGAGCACAATGGCGAGCCAGGCAAGGTTCTCGTTGGCGAGGATGCTCGTGGCCAGCGGCGTGAAGCCGAACCGTTCAGCGAGCACCGGAAGGGTGTTGGAGAAGAGGTAGTTGAACACAAAGGAGACGATCAGGGCGGAGAGCACCATGGGGATGAAGAACACGGTGCGGATGCCGGTGCGCCACTTGATCTTGGCGTTCAGGCCTAGGGCGATGGCGAGCGCCACGATGTTGACCACCACGGTGGTGGTCAGCGCGAAGACGAAGGTGAAGATGTAGGACTGCAGTACTGCCGGGTCCTTGAAGATGTTGACGTAGTTGGCGAGTCCGATGAATTTCCAGTCACCGTAGCCGGCGTAGTTCGTGAGGCTGAAAAAGACTCCCACGAGTGCCGGCAGGGTGATGAAGAAGGCGAACAGTGCCAGGACGGGCACCACCATCCAGTAATACGTGGGGTCTATCTTGTTCTTCGACCGGAACGTTCCGGTGGTGGCAGGGGCGGGAGTCGGGTTCTTGCGTCCTGCGGGACGGGCTGTCTGGGCCACCCGGGCTGTTGTAGTCATTGAGGCTCCTGGAGTCGGGGTGGTGGTCAGACCGCGGTGCGTTCGGCGACGCGGCGCCATTCGTCGTCGAGGGCGGCGAGGAACTGCTCGCCGTTCTGGGTGTACACAAAGGACTGGACGTAGTTGTACAGCGGCACCGACGGCGGGAAGTACGTAGTGGCTCCCTGGTAGTAACGCCCGTCCCTGACGGAGGTGTTGAGTCCGCTGATCTGCGGGTTTTCGACGGCGGGGGCGTCCTTGAGCGGCGAGTATGCGGCGTTCTTTTCGTTGTACGCGTTCACCACCGATGGTTCCAGGAGGTAGTTCACGAACCGCTGGGCCGCGGCCATGTTGGGGGTGTTGCGGGTGATGGACAGCGCCATGTCCACGTTCACCCGGGCCTTGGTGTCCGCGGGGTTGTTGGTGACGGGCAGCGGGAAGCTGCCAAGCCTGACGTTCTTGTTGGCTGCCACAAGCTGGGACAGTGCCCACGGGCCCTGCAGATACATTGCCGCCTGGCCCTTGGCGAACGCCGCGTTGCCGTCCGCGTAGTTCTTGCTGGCTGCGCCCTTCTGCGAGAACGAGGCGAGCTGCAGCATCTTGGGCAGCGCCGGGGCGAAGTTGTTGGTGAAGGACTCCGCTGCATCCGGGCTGATGGCGGCGCCCTTGGCAGTGAGTTTGGCGAAGAAGCCGGCCACGTCGAGCGAGCCGCCGGCGACGTAGTCGAACAGCCCCTGCCCCAGGGTCCAGTTGTCCTTGAAGGTGCCGTAGATCGGGGCGATTCCGGCTGCTTTGAACGTTTCGCAGGCCGCGATGAACTCGTCCCAGGTGGTGGGCACCGCAACGCCTTTGGCCTCGAAAATATCGCGGTTGTAGATGACGCCGGCAGCTGCAAGGGAAAACGGCAGGGCGCTGATCTCGCTCCCGTTGTACTGGCCCCACGAGGCGACGAGGTCCTGCATTTTCGGGTCGATGGAGGCAGCCACGGGCATGTCCGAAAGGTCGGCGAAGATGCCCTTCTTCACGAAGTCGGCCGTGGCCTGCGCGAAGCCGCGGGTCACGACGTCCGGCGGATCGTTGCGGACGAGTCCCGGAACGAAGTTTCCCTCGTTGAAGTCCTGGATCACACGGATGTCCGGGTTCAACGCCTCGAAGTCCTTGATCACCTGGTTGAAGTAGGCCACGACCTCGGGCTTGTTCTGCATGAACCGGAGGGTGGTGATCCCGTTGTGCGCGCCGGACGTGGCGCCGCAGCCGGAGAGGGGAACCATGAAGGCGGCACCGGCGAGGCCCGCGGCTTTCAGCAGCGAGCGGCGGCTGGGTTCCGCTTTCGCACTCAGCGAGGCGGCGCTCACAGGGCGGAAACTGTCGTGCGGAACTGGCGGGGCTGCTGTTGGGGTCCGGGCGGGCAGTGCTTCAGGATGCTGTTCACGGTTGCTCCTTTGCAAAAGACGGGGTGAGGGGCTGGAAGAAAGCCAGTGGTCGGCGGCCGTCCGGCCCACCGTGCTCAAAGTTTATTTGGAATCTAAATTTAGTTCCTCAAGTATTATGTGGTGCAAAGCACAAGGAGGTCAACACCATGTCCGAAATGACGTCGGCAACGCCCCAGCTGTTGCGCCGGGTGAGTGCCGGAGCCGTCCTGGATTTCATGCGCGCATCCCAGGCGGTGACGGTCACTGAGGTCATGCATGCCACCGGGCTCACGCGGGCCACCGCCATCTCGGTGTGCGAAGACCTCATGGAGCGGGGCTGGATCAGGGAGCTGGAAAACCAGCGGGCGTTCGGCGGCTATCAGAAGGGCCGGCCCGCGCGCCGCTTCGAGCTCAACGAGCGCGCCGGCTATGTGCTGGGCATGGACGTGGGCATCTCCAAGACCACTGTGGTGGTGTCCGATCTCCGTGGGAAGGCTCTGGGGCGCTCCAGCCAGCCGTTCGCCGGCGCCGAAATCGCCGCGGAGGAACGCCTCTCGGTCGTTGACCGGACAGCCATGATGGCGCTGGACAGCGTGGGCGCCTCCCCGGATTCAGTCCTCGCCGTCTGCGCTGGCATCGCTGCCCCCGTGGACCGGAATGGGGAGGTGCTGGCAACCCAGCATTTCTGGGGGCTGTTCGACGTCGGGCTCAAGACCGCATTGCGGGAGCGCCGAGGATGGACGGTGCTGCTCGAAAACGACGCCAACCTCGCCGCCCTGGGTGACCGGTGGCGCGGAGCGGCGGCGGGTGTGGACGACGTCGTCGTCATCCTGGCCAGTGAACGCTTCGGTTCCGGAGTGATCGACGGAGGCCGGCTGGTGCACGGCAGCCGCGGCGGCGCCGGCGAGCTGGCGTTCCTCGACATGGTGGAGGGCGTGGGCGACACCTTCGGCATCGCCACCTTGGCTCGGACCTGGGCAGCGGAGGCCCTGGCAGGCAGGGCCAAGACATCGCTGCGCGAGCATGCCCGGGACGGCGCAGAGGCGGAACATGTTTTCGCGGCCGCCGCTGCGGGCGATGCGGTGGCGCTGAAAATCCTGGACCGGCTGGCTGACCGGATGGCACGCGTGATCGGAGCCGTGGCATCAATGCTCAACCCGGAGCTCGTGGTTATCGGCGGCGCCGTGGCAAATTCCGCCGGCGTGCTGCTCGAATCGATCCACGAACGGCTGAAGGAATTCACGGCCACCCCGCCGCGGGTGGCCGTTTCCCCGCTGGGCGACTCCATCGTGACAGTGGGTGCCGTCAGATGCGCCCTGGATTACGTGGAGGCAAACACCCTGGACCTGGAGCTGTCCGTTCCGGCCTAAGCCGCCTCGTGGCGACTTAGTCCGGCATGATCATGGTCCGCAGGTCGAGCTGCCGGAGCACCCTGTCCGCCACCTCGGGATCCATGTCCGGCTCGTTGCGGGCCGCCACCACTTCCTGCCGCGCGGCGTCCAGGGCGATAGTCTGGACAGCGATGGCCAGCTCACGGCCGCGCTCGCGCTTTTCCCGGAGGCTTTCATTGCGCAGGCTGCCGTCCAGGAGCTCGGCATGCAGCCGGGTCATCTTCTCCTTCACGCGTGCCACTTTCTCCGGCGGGAGTTCTTTCATCAGGTCGTGGTCCTTGAGCGCCGCCACGGCAGCCGACTGCGCGCGCTGGGCGAGCAGTCGGGCCGCATCCCGTTCCTCGGTGCCGTCCTGGGACGCCTTCAGCACCCGCATCAGCCAGGGCAGGGTGAGCCCGGGCAGCACGAGCGTCGCGAGGAGCACCGCACAGGCGGTAATCAGCAGCTGTTCCCGGGCGGGGAACGGGGTGCCGTCCGCGAGCGTTAGCGGCAGCGCCAATGCAAGGGCCAGCGTGGCGAGGCCGCGCATCCCGCACCAGGTCAGGATCAGCACTTCCTTGACCGATGTCGGCTGCAGCAGGTTCCTGCGGTGGCGGGCGGACAGGGCCAGCAGCCCCAGCCAGCCGAACCGTACTGCGAACACCAGGATGCAGACCACGACGGCGGTGCCCACCATTCCCAGGACGCCGGCGCCTTCCGCGTGGATCACGTCCTGGATTTCGAGCCCCACGAGCCCGAAAGCCAGGCCGGTCACGAGGAGCTCCACCACGTCCCAGAAGGCCGTCCTGGTTACGCGCTCGGCGGCGTCCTGCGGGCGCGAGTGCCGCTGCATCTCCAACGCGGTGACCACGACGGCGATCACCCCGGACGCGTGGAACTCTTCAGCCAGGATGTACGCGGCAAACGGCACCACCAGCGTGACCGCGCTGCGCGCGACCATGGACGCCACGAGCCTGGTGATCAGCGACGTCAGCCAGCCCATGGCAATGCCAACCACGACGGCAAGGGCAGCGCCCACCACAAACTGGAGGACGACGTCGGGCCCTATTCTGGTGCCGGCGACAGCGGCGGCAACGGCCGCCTGGAAGATGACGATGGCGGCGGCGTCGTTGAAGAGCCCCTCACTCTGCAGCACAGTGATCAGCCGCCGCGGCATGTGGACGCGCCCGGCAATGGACTCGACAGCCACCGGGTCCGGCGGGGCCACCATGGCGCCGAGGGCGATGGCCGCCGGGATGCCGATCCCGGGAATCATGAGCCACGCGGCGCCGGCAACCACCGCGGTGGAGATCACCACGAGGGCCACCGCCAGCATGACGAGTGTGCGCCACCGGACCCGGAACACCGCCCACGAACTGCGCTGGGCCGTGGCGAACAGCAGCGGCGGCAGGAAGATCGGCAGGATCAGTTCGGGCGGGATCTCCAGCTCGGGGAAACCGGGGATGAACGTCAGTGCGACGGCCAGGAGGAGCATCAGGACGGGGTACGGCAGGCGCAGCCGGTCCCCCAGGCCCACTGCCACCACGGTGGCCAGCAGCAGTCCGATGATGAGTGCCAGCTGGTCCATGTGCTCACTTTCCCCGGAGTGTAGGCCCCGCGCCCTCAGGCATCAAGGAGCGGGCCATGCCCTTCCACTCTACCGGGAACAGCTCCGCAGCCCGCTGCTACCTCGCGAGTCCGAGAGCGGCCGGCACCGGGAGGCTGCCGTCCCGGAATTCGATGGTGCGGCCTATGCAGCCGGGCTGGTCCAGCACTGCGGCGGCGACGATGGCAACGTTGGCCCGCGACGTCTGGGTCCCCGCGGAGGGGTCGGCCGGGTTAACGTCAATCAGCCCGTTCCCGGGCCCGTCAGTCAGTGTCCCGGGTCCGAGGATGGTCCAGTCCAGTCCGCTGCCGCGGAGGTATTCATCGGCCGCCGCCTTGGCCTCGGCGTAGGCGTGGAAGCTGTGGCCCGCGGGCACACCATGGTCCGGGCCGGCGCCGAAGTAGGAGACCATAACGTACCGGTTCACGCCGGCTTCCACGGCGGCGTCCATGGAGCGGATGGCGGCGTCGCGGTCCACCGCGTAGGTGCGCTGCGGGTTCCCTCCCCCGGCGCCGGCTGACCAGACCACGGCGTCGTGGTTCCGGAGCGCGGCGGCGATTTCCGCCGTCGTCGAATTTTCCACGTCAAGGACCGCCGGCGACGCGCCGGTGGCAGCGACGTCGGCGGTGTGGTCGGGGTTGCGGATGAAGGACGTGACGCTGTGCCCCTCGTCCATGAGCAGGGCGGACAGCTGGAGGGCCACTTTGCCGTGGCCGCCGATTATCGCGATGCGGGTCATGCACCCATTCTGTCCCAGTGTGCGGCTGCGTCCAGCCGGGCGTCAGGTGCGGTTGGCGTAACGGAGAAACACGACGCCGTTGCCGAAACGCCGTTCTTCCAGCAATTCCAGGTCCAGGCGGACGTCGTCGGGGAGGTACTTTTTGCCGCCTCCTACCGCCAGGGGGGAGATGAACATCTGGAATTCATCCACCAGGCCTGCCCGGATGGCGGCGGCGGCGAGCTCCGGACCGCCCACGGCCAGGTCCTGCCCGGCATCCGCCTTGAGCTGCCTGACGGCGCCGGCGTCGAATTCGCGCTCGATGCGGGTCCGTTCGCTGGACGGCCTGGCCAGGGTCCGGGAGAACACCACCTTGTCAGCCGCTTTCCAGAGCTCAGCGAAGTCCTGGATGTAGGGAGGTTCCTGCGCGAAGGCGGCGGGATCTTCCCACGCCACCATCACCTCATAGAGGCGCCGCCCGAACAGATAGGTGCCGATCCCGCGCTGGAGCCCGTTGACGAAAGTGTGCACTTCCTCGTCCGGCTCGCCCCAGTCGAAGCGGCCGTCGCCGTCCGCCACGTAGCCGTCGAGGGACATGATGAACGAGTAGATCAGTTTGGCCATGACGGGCCTCCTGTGGTGAGCCTGATACGGTCCGAGCCTAGGCTCCCGACCCTAGATTGCCCGGCGCAGGATGACAACGTTCCGCGGCTTCCGGCGGCCAGCCGCACCAATGGCACAGGATTCCATCAAGACCTCATCAAGGATCGGATTTCGGGCATTTCGGCCTGCCATGCTGGTCATCGCACCACTGAAGGTGCGCGACTTTTCAAGGACTTTAATGGGGAAATCATGCCGACACGCCGGTTCAAGCATGTCCGAAGCCGGGCCGCATCACTCGCCGCATTCGTCGGGCCCGGGGCCTGGGGCAAGTCCCTTGCCGCCTCCGGCCTGGCGGCGGGCCTGCTGCTCGCGGGACTGGCCGTCCCCTCAGAGGCTGCCCCCTATTATTCGGCGCCGCTGCGCACCGCGGCCCGCTCACTCCCGGTGGCGGCCGAGAACAACGCCGGCTACGACAGGACCCGCTACTTCGGTTCCTGGCTGGACACCAACCGCGACTGCCAGAACACCAGGGCCGAAGTCCTCCTGCAGGAGACAAAGGCGCCCGTAACCTTCACCACCGCGCGGAAGTGCACGCTGCGCACCGGGCGCTGGGTGTCCGTCTGGGACAACCGGACGCACTACTCCGCTTCAGCCGTGGAGATCGACCACACCGTCCCCGTCCACGAGGCATGGGGTTCGGGGGCGCGCTACTGGTCTCAGGCGCGCCGGGTGGCGTTTTACAACGACCTCAGCGACTCCCGGTCCCTGAATGCCCTGACGGCGGCGTTGAACTCCGCCAAGCAGGCAAGGGGTCCGGAGTCGTGGATGCCTCCCGCGAACAGCTGCGCCTACATCGGCCAGTGGATCGCGGTGAAGATCCGGTGGGGTCTGCGGGTGGACAGCGTGGAGAAGGCCGCGCTGATCCGCTACGCGGACCGCTGCCCGAACGTGACGGTCGGCGTCACGAGGGTATAGGGCGTTCGCGCCCGCCGGCGCCAGGGTTCTTGGGGGGCCCTGGAAGAAATGCCCCGCGCCGCTCGACGGCGGCGCGGGGCTTTTTCTTGCCGTCGCGGGCTGGCTGACACACCAGCATGGAACCAGTACCCTGTCCGCTGGCCTGCACGGGACTTAAACCAAAAGCAGGCCAGAAGCGTCATGCCTCTGGCCTGCTGATCCTGTAGCGGTGGGGAGGCTCGATCTCCCGACCTCACGATTATGAGTCGTGCGCTCTAACCAACTGAGCTACACCGCCACGAATGAGAAAAACCTGTGCCAAGCCGGTCAAGACCGCCCTGACACAGGCCCTCATTCAGAGCCCCCCACCGGAATCGATCCGGTGACCTCGTTCTTACCAAGAACGCGCTCTACCACTGAGCTAGGGGGGCAACGAGTAAATACTCTACCGGAAGATATGCCACTCAACAAATCGGCGGACCGGCCCCTGGGGAGGGGACGAAACAGTTGCGCCGGAACGATTTTTCTGGCCTTCGAAAGGGCCCATTAGCGCCTCCGGAGGGCGATCGACGGCGCTGCTGCGGTGCCTCACAGCGCCTTTGGAGGCCCTGCCGTCCGAGCCAACGCCCGCGTCCCCGGCTTGTCCCTGAAATGAGCCTGGTCTGTCCCTGAAATGAGCTTGGCCTTAAATGCGCAGGGACCGGCTCGAAAGCCGGTCCCTGCATTGTTAGCCGAGAGCTGGTGCTGGGGAGTTACTCCCCTGACACCGGTACGACCGGGCGGTGGTTAACACCTGCCGATTACCATTTGCCCTTGCGGTTGAAGTCGCGGTGTCCGCCTTCATTGCCGTGGCGGGGCTTGCGTGAACCATCGCCGTGGCCGCCGAAACGGGAGTCGCTGGACTGCCCTCGGCCTGCACCGGCGTCGGCGCTGACGTTGCGCTCTGCGCGGTCGCTGTAGGAGCGTCCGCCGCGGTCCGCCGAGGAACGCTCGCCGCCGCCGGCGTAACCGCCGCGGTCGCCGTCGTTCTTCCGGAATTCCTTCTTGAAGCCGCCGGAGCCCTTGAAGTTGCCGCCGCGCTCACCGCCGCGGTTGCCCTGGTAGCTGCCGCGGTCACCGGAAGGCTTGCGTCCGTTGTCCAGCTCGAGGTGGATGAGCTCGCCGCCGATCCGGGTGCGGGACAGGGCGCGCAGCTGCTCCGGGCTCAGGTCCGCTGGAAGTTCCACGAGGGAGTGGTCAGAGCGGATGTCGATGCCGCCGATCTGGGCCGAGGAGATGCCGCCTTCGTTGGCGATGGCGCCAACGATGGAACCCGGCATGACGCGCTGACGGCGTCCGACGGCGATCCGGTAGGTGGCGTTGCCTTCGGTCAGGGTGCGGGTCGGGCCGCGGGAGCCGAAGCCGTCCTTGGAGCGTTCGCGCTTCTGGAATTCAGGAGCAGCAGGCAGTTCCTTGACCAGGAGCGGCTGTCCACCCTGAGCCATGACAGCCAGTGCTGCAGCGATCTCGGCGGCGGGAACGTTGTGCTCCTCCTCGTAGGAGGCGATGAGGTCGCGGAACGCCGCAACATCCTCGGACTCGAGAGTCTCGGTGATGCGCTCGGCGAACTTGCCCAGACGCAGCGTGTTCACGGTCTCAGCGGTGGGCAGGTGCATCTGCTCGACCGGCTGGCGCGTGGCCTTTTCGATGGAGCGCAGCAGGTACTTCTCCCGCGGCGTCATGAAAAGGATGGCGTCGCCGGAACGGCCTGCACGACCGGTGCGGCCGATGCGGTGCACGTAGGACTCGGTGTCATGCGGGATGTCGTAGTTGATCACGTGGCTGATGCGTTCCACGTCAAGACCACGGGCAGCAACGTCGGTGGCAACCAGGATGTCGATGCGGCCTTCCTTCAGCGCGTCAACAGTGCGTTCGCGCTGCTGCTGCGGGATGTCGCCGTTGATGGCGGCAGCCTGGAAACCGCGGGACTTCAGCTTGTCGGCGAGGTCCTCGGTGGCCATCTTGGTGCGCACGAACGCGATGACGCCGTCGAACTCTTCAACCTCGAGGATGCGGGTCAGCGCATCGAGCTTGTGCGGGCCCATGACCTGCAGGTAGCGCTGCTTGGTGTTGGCACCGGTGGTCGTCTTGGACTTCACCGAGATCTCGGCCGGGTTGTTCAGGTACTGCTTGGACATCCGGCGGATCTGGCTCGGCATGGTGGCCGAGAACAAGGCGACCTGGCGGTCCGAGGGGGTCTGCTGGAAGATCTGCTCCACGTCTTCGGCGAAGCCCATGCGCAGCATTTCGTCGGCCTCATCCAGGACGAGGTACTGAAGTTCCGACAGGTCCAGGGAGCCCTTGGAGATGTGGTCGATCACGCGGCCGGGAGTACCGACAACAACCTGGGCGCCGCGGCGCAGGCCGGCCAGCTGGGGGCCGTAGGCGGAGCCGCCGTAGACGGGGAGGACGGTGAAGTCATCGATGTGCTTGGCGTACGAGGTGAAAGCCTCGGCAACCTGGAGCGCCAGCTCACGGGTCGGGGCAAGAACCAGGGCCTGTGTCTTGCGGGACGGGCCGTTGAGGTCGTGGAGCTCGGCAAGGCGGGACAGTGCCGGTACTGCGAATGCTGCAGTCTTACCGGTGCCGGTCTGGGCGAGGCCCACGACGTCGCGGCCTTCGAGCAGCAGCGGGATGGTTGCTGCCTGGATCGGGGAAGGCTTTTCGTAGCCGACGTCCTGCAGGGCGGCGAGGACGCGGGGGTCGATGCCGAGGTCCACGAAACGGACGCCATCGGCTTCAGTGTCAGCTTCGCCGCTGGCGCGGTCAGCCTGGGGAGCTTCTTTGGTTGCTTCGTCAGCCTGGGGGGCTTCAGCCTGAGGTGCCTCTGCGGCAGCGCTCTCGGTGTTAACCGTGTTCTCGGTCTCGATCGCGTCGTTGTGATTTTCGGGCATAGGGAAGTTTTCCTCATCCATAGGGGGCCAGGCGGCACAACCCGAGGTGAGCGGAGCCGCAGTACATGTGCCGTGATTGCCGGGCATACATTGACCGGCCGGTCACGGAGAAGTCCGGCGCTTTCGCAATCCCGTGGCAGGACTTCCCGCTGCATCTCTTGGCTGCTATCCCAGCAGTCTGTACAGCGTTTTCTTTAGCCGGCTCTCCCTATGAAAATGCCCGCATCACATTTGCGGACTCCAACACTTGCCAGTCCTGCCTCAAAAATTGGGCAGGAATAAGGGATTTCCGGAGTGGGGGATATTTCAAGTGTAGGGCATACTTCCGCACATGAATAACCGAGGGGCCTGGAGCGCCAGTGAGCTTGGCCACACAGTGGTCCTCCGCCGTCGTTCATTTCCGCCGTTCGAGGCTCCGGGGCCGTGGCCGCCGATGGGCTGGCTGGACGGCTGGCGGCAGATCTGCACCACTTTCCGGCGGCCACAGAGGCCTCATCCGCGCCACTGCGGCGGCTCCCCACGCCAAGCTGTGCAAAGTGGTGCAGAAAAGACCAGGAAGAACGACGGCGGGCGGCGGTAAGAGCCGGCGGCTAGCTGCCCACGCGGCGGAGCAGTTTCTCGAATTCGTCGTGGTACTCGGGCTGCAGACGGACTTCGCCGTCCGCCTCGGCGTCCCGGAGGGCCTCCATGGCTTCGACATCGGGCTGGCTGAACCAGCGCCCGATCGTCACGCCATGGCGTGGAACGAAGAGCCGGTGGATGTGGTCTCCTGCCTGGACTGAGCCGGTGCGGATCACCCGGAGATAGGTGCCGACCAGTCCGGCGTCAGTGAAGCGCTTGACCCACTGGCTCTCCCCCATGCGCCGCTGGAATGCAGCACACGGCACCCGCGGCGAGGTGACCTCGACTTCGACGTCCAGCCCGATCTTCCAGCGCTCGCCGATCACGGCGCCGGTGGTGTCGATGCCGGAAACCCGCAGGTTCTCGCCGAATATTCCCGGCGGCAGTTCACGCTGCAGTTCGCCGACCCAGTAGTCGGCATCGGCCTGGGAGTAGGCGTACAGGGCCTGGTCCTCGCCGCCGTGGTGGATCCGGCTCGCCTGGATGTCACCGTGCAGGCCAAGCTTGTGTACCTTCACGGGCCCTTCCACGGGGCGTTTGTCGATCGCGGTGACACCCACGCTCCCCTCATCAGGGAGCAGTTGGTGTACCCGGCAGACGGCAAGCAGAGTGGCGGTTTCCATGGCAACAGTCTAGGTTCTTGGCGCAGGGCTGTGTCTCCGCAAACTCATGATGACTTGCGGCCACGATTTTGTTCTCGGTCCAGGGGTGCAGCTACTAGGCTGGCAGCAGGATTTACGTGCGGGCTGCAGCCTGCCCCAGGACGGCCGCGCCACCGGCGTGAACCTATCAAGCCTGACCCAATCAGCATGGACCGGCAGGGGGACTCATGGACCCGGAGAAAGACCAGCCGCAGGACAGCGACGGCGAGGCGCGCGATGCTGCGTCCGCCGCCGGCGCCCCGAAGCCGCCGCCGTGGCAGGTGCCCAAGCCGGAGCTCCGGCCCGAACTGCAGGACCCCGGGCTGCTGAAGCCCGACAGTCAGAGCGGACAGCCCAGACCCATCATCGACCCCTTCGCCAGGGAGCGCGAGCGCGACCTGAACGCGGCGGCGGCCCGGAAGAAGCGCTCCCAGCGCCGCACCGTAGTGGTGGGGCTGGGCGTGACAGCGCTGCTGGCCGGCACCATCACCGCGATCGTGGCGAGCAACGAACAGGAACCCGACTACGCCCAGGTCTGCTTCAACGACGAAACCGGTGAACGGGTGGAGGACACCCAGTGCAGCAGCACGGCCGGCCGCGGCGGGGGCCTTTACGCCTGGTACTTCTACGCCCGCGGCGCCAGCGTTCCGGGTGTGGGCCAGAACCGGTCGTCCTATCCGAACTTCACCAGGACCGTTCCGCAGGGCGCCAAGACGTCCACGGGATACAGCACCAAGGGCGGCACGGTCAGCAGGGGCGGCTTCGGCAGCAGCTCCAAGGGCGGAAGCACGGGAGGCTAAGGGGTGAAGAGACTAACCGCTGCACCCCGGCCGGACTGGAAGCAGAAAATCGAAGAGCAGGGCCTGGTTTTCTCGACCACCACCATGCCGGACGGCAAGAAGATCGAGTACTGGAACGAGTCTGCGTACTACGAGTTCACCATGGACGAGGTAGAGGCCCTCGAGGTCACGGCCGAGGACATGCACAAAATGTGCCTCGAGGCGGCAAAATTCCTCGCCACGGGAGCCATGGGCCCGATCGGCATCGGCGGGCAGGCGCTGGAGCTCGCGGCCGAATCGCTGCAGGCCGGGGACATGGACATTTACGGCCGCTTCGATTTCATCTACGACGGCCAGGGCGGGCCCGCCAAGATGCTCGAATACAACGCGGACACCCCCACGGGACTGATTGAGGCGGCCGTGGCCCAGTGGTTCTGGCTGCAGGACGTCTTTCCCGAAAAGGACCAGTGGAACGGCATCCACGAAGCCCTCATCCGGCAGTGGAAGAAGCTCCAGTACCGCACGGGCATGAGCACCCTCCACATCGCGCACTCGGAGGCCGAGGAATCCGGCGAGGACTGGATGACTGCTGCCTACATGCGTGATGTCGCCAGCCAGGCCGGCTGGACCACTATCGGCATCAACATGTCCGATATCGGCTGGGACCCGAACCTGAAACGCTTTGTGGACCTGGACAACTACATGATCAGCACCATCTTCAAGCTCTACCCTTGGGAGCTGATGATGAAGGAGCCGTTCGGCCACCGCCTCCTGGAGCGCGCCCACAATCCGCGCTGGGTGGAACCCGCCTGGAAAATGCTGCTCTCCAACAAGGCGCTGCTTGCCGCCCTGTGGCACCTCTACCCGGACCATCCCAATCTGCTGCCCGCCTACCTCAACGAGCCCGGGCCGCTGAAGGAGTGGGTGGCCAAGCCGCTGCACGGCAGGGAGGGTGACAACATCAAGATTCATGCCCGAGGCATCAGCATGGAACAGCCAGGCGGGTACGGGCGCGAAGGCTGGTGTTACCAGCAGTTCCAGCCCCTTCCCGATTTCGACGGCAACCACCCCGTCCTTGGCCTCTGGGTGGTCGACGGCGAGTCCGTCGGCTGCGGCGTCCGCGAATCCGACGGCCCCATCACCGACTACTTCTGCCGCTTCGTGCCGAACACCATCGATGCGCCGGCCCCTCTTTCAATCCAGGCCCACTCCAGCAAGGCAGGTAACGCCCTATGAGCACAGGAACCACGACGGCGGGCGGCGGCGCCGGGAACCAGCCATCCGGCATTGTGCCTGCCAAGGGGCTGCGCGCCGGGATCCTGGACCTCGGCGACTCGGTCATGCTGGGGCTGGCGTCCACCGCTCCGGTGTACTCTCTGGCCGCCACCCTGGGCCTCATCGTTGCCGTGAACGGCACCTATACACCCCTGATCCTGATTTTGGGCTTCATCCCGGTCCTGTTCATCGCCTACGCGTTCCGGGAACTCAACAGCATCATGCCGGACTGCGGCACCACATTCATCTGGGCCCGCCGGGCCTTCGGGCCGTGGGCCGGCTGGCTCGGCGGCTGGGGCGTTGCGCTCGCCGGCATTGTGGTCTTGGCCAACCTGGCCCAGGTGGCCGGGCAATACCTGTGGCTGCTGGTCGGTGACGGTTCACTGGCGGAAAACAGCCTCCTGGTCACGGCCACCGGGGTGGTCTTCATCGCGATCATGACGTTGGTGAACTACCGTGGGATCCGGCTGGGCGAGCACGTCCAGCGGGCCCTGAGCTACGTGCAGTACATCTCGCTGGGCATCTTCGCACTGGCCCTTATCATCAGGATCGCGGGCGGGGCTTCCGGCACCGCCACAACATTGCAGCCCTTCGATATCGAGTGGTTCAACCCCGCCGGCGCCTTCGCTGATCCGGGCGCCGTGGTCCACGGCTCCCTTCTGGCTTTGTTCATTTACTGGGGCTGGGACACCTGCCTGGCCGTGAATGAGGAAACCGAGAACCCCTCCACAACCCCGGGCCGGGGTGCCATCATCTCGGCCTTCGTCCTGGTGGCCATCTACGTGTCGGTGGCGCTTCTGGTGATGATGTACGCGTCCGTGGGAACAGAGGGCATGGGCCTCGGCAACACCGAGAACCAGAACGATGTCTTCCTCGCCCTGAAGGACGTGGTGCTGGGCCCGTGGGGCTGGCTGATCGTCCTCTCCGTCCTGGCCTCCGTGCTCTCCTCGACGCAGACCACCATCCTTCCAACGGCACGCGGAACCCTGTCCATGGGCGTCCACGGCGCGTTGCCGCCGAAGTTTGGCGAGGTCCACCGCCGGTTCCAGACCCCCGGTTTTTCAACGGGCCTGATGGGCGCCGCAGCCGTCACGTACTACGTTGCCATGAGCTTCCTGAGCGAGAACCTGCTCTCCGATTCGATCAGCTCAATCAGTCTCTTCATCGCGTTCTACTACGCCCTGACCGGCTTCGCCTGTGTCTGGTACCTCCGCGCAAGCCTCCGCGGCTCGGCCAGGAACCTCTGGTTCCGCGGCATCATTCCACTGCTGGGCGCCCTTGCACTGACTGCGGGGTTCTTCATTTCCGCGGTCCAGATGTGGGACCCGGAGTACGGCGACACCCAGATCTTCGGCGTCGGCGGGTCCTTCGTCAGCGGCGTGGTGCTGCTGTCCCTGGGCGTAGTGCTGGCCGTGGTCTGCCGCTTCCTTCCGTCCACCCGGGACTACTTCCTTGGCAGGCAGCAGGTCCCCACCGGCCAGTAGGAATCTGGCGCATGGCGCAGAGTTCCGGCCCCCCCAGGATGCTGGCCCCCGTAGGATGCTGGCATGAGCAATGACGCCCTTGACCCCGCGGCAGCCGCGGCGGAGTACGGCCTCCCTGATCCTTCAGACGTCCTGGCGCTGGACTCGCTGCTGACCCCTGATGAGCTGGCCTTCCGGCAACGGATCCGCGACTTCACCGACCAGCAGATCCGCCCGGACATTGCTGACTGGTACGACCGCGGGGTCTTTCCCGACCACATCGCCGCGCAGCTGGGCGAACTGGGCGTTCTGGGCATGCATCTGGAGGGTTACGGCTGCCCCGGCCGCACCGCCGTCGAATACGGCCTGGCCGCCATGGAACTGGAAGCCGGCGATTCCGGGATCCGCACGTTCGTCTCGGTTCAGGGCTCGCTGGCCATGACGGCAATCCACAAATGGGGCTCCGAGGACCAGAAGCAGGAATGGCTTCCCCGGATGGCCGCCGGCGAGCTGGTCGGCTGCTTCGCGCTGACCGAACCGTCCGCCGGCTCGGACCCGTCGTCCATGACGACAGTCGCACGGCAGGACGGCCCCGGCGAGGACGCCGGCTGGATCCTGGACGGCACCAAGCGCTGGATCGGCCTCGCCTCGATTGCCGACGTGATGGTGGTGTGGGCAAGGACCGACGACGGCGTCCGCGGCTTCCTCGTGCCGGCCGGCACTGCGGGGGTCACCGCCGCGCCGATCGGGCGGAAACTTTCGATGCGCGCCTCCATCCAGTGTGATGTGACATTCGACGGCGTCCGGCTGGGACCGGAGGCCCTGCTGCCGGGTGCGCGGGGCCTCAGCGGACCGTTCTCCTGCCTCAATGAAGCCCGGTACGGCATCGCCTGGGGCGCGATGGGGGCCGCCCGCGACTCCTATGAAGCGGCCCTGAGGTACTCGATGGACCGGCTCCAGTTCGGCAGGCCGCTGGCCGCCTACCAGCTGACCCAGGAGAAGCTGGTGAACATGCTGCTGGAGATCCAGAAGGGCACGATGCTTGCCCTGCACCTGGGCCGGCTCAAGGATTCCGGCAGGCTTCGGCCCGAACAGATTTCGCTGGCCAAGCTGAACAATGTCCGCGAGGCCATCAAGGTCGCCCGCGAGGCGCGGACCATACTGGGCGGCAACGGCATCACCCTGGAGCATTCTCCGCTGCGGCACGCCGCCAACCTGGAATCGGTGCGCACCTACGAGGGCACGGACGAGGTCCATACCCTGATCCTGGGCCAGCACATCACCGGGCTGTCCGCCTTCCGCTGATACGGCTGGCCGGCTGCCCTTGTCCCCGCCGTGGCCGCGGTCCAGAATTCCAGCATGGCAGTTTCCCGGGATTCGAGAAGAGACAGGCAGCGCGCGGCTATCGGCACGGCCCTGTTCGCCGCCGGCCCCGCCACCGTGGTGGGCGTCGTTCCATGGCTGCTGACCCGGTGGAAGGTGCAGAGGCCGGTCCCGGGCGGGGCGCCCGCACAGCTGACCGGAGCCCTGCTGCTGGGTGCCGGCGCAGCCGTGATCGCCAACTCCTTCGTCCACTTTGCCGTTGAGGGCGTCGGAACCCCGGCACCGTTTGCGCCGCCGAAACACCTGGTGGTGGGAGGGCTGTACCGCTTCGTGCGGAACCCGATGTACGTAGCAATTGCCGCGGCCGTTACCGGACAGGGGCTCCTGCTTGGCCAACCGAAGCTCTTCGCTGCCGCCGTGCTGGGCGCTGTCCCTGTGTCGGCCTTCGTGAAGCTCTATGAGGAGCCCGTGCTGGCCAGAAAATTCGGGGCCGAATACCAGGTTTACCGGGAAAACGTCCCGCGCTGGCTGCCGCGGCTCACGCCCTGGACGCCGGACTCCTCGTCCGGCAGCGGGCCTGCCCTGCAGTAGGCTGCCGCTGGTTGAGCTTGCCGAAACCGGTTTTCGACAAGCTCAACCAGCGCTACGTCAGGCCGAAATACCGCCGTCGGCCTTGATCAGCTGGCCCGGGTGTTCACGGCGAAGTGGCGCTCAAAAACTTTCCAGCGTGGTGTCCAGGATGCCGAATCCACCGACTCAGCATGGCACAGCACCATCCCGTGGACCGTGCCGACCTGCTCCGCTATGTCAGCCATGAGCCTGTCCACGGCGCCCGGATCCTGGGGCTCAGCAGGGTGGGGCCCGCGGGTGTGGGGCTCAGCAGGGTGGGGCCCGCGGGTCAAGTTCTCCGTCTCCGGGGCGGTGCCCTCAGGAACGAGGTTCATGCCGGCAGCTCGCCACTTTGCCCCGCCGAAGCACCACAATCCAGCAGGCCAGAATGGCAAGGCCGCAAAACACGCCGGCGCTGGAGGCCATGATCCACAGCCCGGGCGTCTGGAGGTTGAGGTTCCCGGCGCCCAGGGCAGTGCCAATGGTTTTAGGCGAGAACAGGAACACGAGGGTCGAAACGCCAAGGACGCCGCCCATGACCCAGCGCGCCAGGCGCTGGCTCCCAGGCGTCTCGCGCAGGGTCCAGGCGAAGGCCGGCAGCACAGCCGCCATCCAGACCCAGTGGTGGGACCAGGACACTGGGCTGATCAGCAGCATGGTGAGGGCCGTGGCGGAAATGGCCACCACCCGGGCGCCTTGGTCGCTGGCGGTTTTGGTGACGGCGGCGCCCAGTGCCACCACGAGCAGGCTCAGGACCAGCCACGGAAAGGTGACTCCGGCGGCGGGAACCCCGAAGTGGAGCAGCGCTCCCTTGATGGAGAGGTTGTCCACGTAACCCGCCCCGCCGATGCGGGATGTGTCCGGCAGGATCTCAAGCCAGAACTGCAGGGATTCGGCAGGGCGGAGGAGCCAGCCGATCAGCACGGTGGAAGCGAAACCTGCCCCCATGTTCAGCAGTCCCCGCCAATCCTTGCGCATCAGGAAGTAGAGGCCGAACACCAGCGGCGTCAGCTTGATCCCGGCCGCCACACCTACCAGGAAGCCGCTGCCGGGGAGGCCGCGGGTCCAGTGCGGGTTACGGGCCAGGAGGTCGGCCGCCATCAGCCCCATGAGCAGGATGTTGATCTGCCCGAAGACCAGGGTCTCCCGCCAGGGGCCCAGATTGAGGACGGCGAGGAGCAGAACCACCGCGCCCAGGCGGTTCAGCAGGAAGGGCGAGGGGTCGGAGGCAAAGGTGCTGCGCCAGTCGGACTTACCGTTCCAGTAACGGACTCCGCGCACAGCCACCCACGCGGCCACGGCCACACCAGCGGCATTGAAGAGCAGAAGGGCGCCTGCCTGCGGCAGCCTGGCCAGCAGGCTGAAGAGGAGCGCCGCGAACGGCGGATAGGTGAATGGAAGCTGCGGACCGCCCGCCCACTCCAGCGTCAGGCGGTAGAGGCCCGACGGCGCCGGGCCGGCTTCGTTCAGGACCTTGCCCCCGTGCCAGTACACGCTGAAGTCCAGACCCTGGTGGCCCCACGCGTCGAGCCGCGATGAGACGAAGACAGCGGCAACCAGCACTGCGAGCAGCGTGAGGAGCTCTGCAGTGGCCGAGCCAGTCCGGGAACGCCACAGCCTCCCGGCCAGACCGGTGACCGGACCGGTGACCGGACCGGCCTGTGCGGAGGCCGAGCTGCGTTGGGCCTGGGCGTCGAGCAGTGCCATTCATGTCCCCCGAAAATATGATGCTGCCAAAGCGTGATGGTGACTGTAATGCTGACGCGGGCCTGTGCTGCTGGATGATGCGCCCGGCACGCCGTTTCGCCCCGTGCCGCCGGACCCGTGGCGCAGACCTGTGCTGCCCGACCGGTACCGCCGGACCCGTGGCGCCAGAGCGTGCAGGCCAGGATCCCCGCTCATTCTATGGACCGCTGGCCGCTACCTGCGGGCGCCACGCCTGCTCCCCTGCGCCGCCGTCGAAGACTATACGGCGCCGGCAGCCACCGGCTCCGGCTGATTCTTGCCGGCGTCCTTCCGGATGGTGGCGCTGATCACCGCGGCGACGGTGCACATCGCGGCAGCACCCAACCAGGCGTAGGTGTAATGCCCGGTGGAGTCCCGGATGGCACCGGCAGCCAGGGCAGCTGCGGCGGCACCGAGCTGATGCGCGGCGAAGACCCAGCCAAACACCACGCTGCCGTCAGCACCAAAGACGCTGCGGCAGATAGCGGCCGTGGGAGGAACGGTGGCCACCCAGTCGAGTCCATAGATCACCACGAACACGATCATGCTGGGCTGCACCGTCGCGCTCAGCAGGAGCGGGAGCACCAGCAGCCCGATCCCGCGGAACTGGTAATACACCGCCAACAGGATCCGCGGGTTGAAGCGGTCGGTCAGCCAGCCGGAGGCGATCGTGCCCAGGATGTCGAAGATCCCGACGACGGCCAGCAGGCCCGCCGCCGTGGTCTCCGGCATGCCGTGGTCGTGGGCGGACGGAATGAAGTGTGTGCCTATGAGGCCGTTGGTCGTGGCACCGCAAATAGCGAACCCGGCCGCGAGCGCCCAGAACGTCCGCACCTTGCTGGCACGTTTGAGCACCTGAAGCGCGCGGACGGCAGCGTTGCCGCCGGAAGAGGCGGTCGAAGCGGCGGCGCCAGGCGCGCCGGAAGAGGCGGCCGCCGGGGCGGAGTGGGCTCCCGCGTGATCGGCCGGAGGCTCTGCGCCGTAGGGCAACACCCCGACGTCGGCCGGCGAGTTCTTGAGGAACTTCAGCACCATCGGGACCACGGCGAGGGCGCCGGCCGCGATCAGGAGGGAGGCCTGCCGCCAGCCGGGGTCCTGTGCCAGCATGGCGATGAACGGCAGGAAAACCAGCTGGCCGGCCGCGCTGCCGGCGGTCAGGATGCCGATCACCAGCCCGCGGCTCTTGGAAAACCAGGTGTTCGCGATGGTGGCTGCAAAGACGAGCGCCATGGAGCCCGTTCCCAGCCCGATCAGCAGGCCCCACGTCAGCAGGATCTGCCACGACTCATTGACCAGCACCGTCAGGGCGCTGCCGGCCCCGATGAGCATCAGCGCGAACGCCGTGACGGCGCGGATGCCGAACCGCTCCATGAGGGCAGCCGCGAAGGGGGCGGTGAGACCGAACAGGACCAGGTTGATGCTGACGGCGGCGGACAGCACCGTGGTGGACCAGCCAAACTCCTGCTGCAGCGGCACCATGAGCACCCCCGGTGCCGCCCGGAAACCGGCCGCGCCCACGAGGGCAAGGAAGGCCACAGCTGCCACAATCCAGGCCGGGTGCAGCCGGCACTGCCGGAACGGACCCCGCGGCGTCGCCGCCTGCGCCTTGGGTGCTGAAGCGTCCGTACTGGCGGCCTCAGGGCTTGCGGCTTCGCTCACTTCGTTGTTGTTCATGCGGCTGTCCTTAGTTACATCGAGGTGGCATGTCCCGGCAGTGCTTTTCGGAAAAACTGCCCCGAGGCATCATCGGGGCACGGAATGACGGAGGGCAGCGCGCGCCGGGCGGTAGGCCATGGCCCAGTAGCCGAGCAGCGCGATGCCGCACAGCACGCCCAGGCTGGCAGCCATCAGTGGCCATTGGGTCGAGGGATCCTTCCCCCACTCCTCGGCTCCGGCAAACATGGCAAGATCCTTGGGGGCCAGGTAGAAGGCCACGGCGGACAACGCCACGATGATCCAGCCGGCCAGCCGCATCCGGCCCTCCCGGGAAGGCACCCGGTGCATGGCAAAAGCCATGGAGGGCAGTGCCACGGCCATCCAGACCCAGTGGTGCGACCAGGAAATCGGGCTGATCAGCAGCATGAGAACGGCCGTGGCGGATACGGCGACGAAGTTTTCGTCAGCGGCCACGGTCCACTTGATAACCAGGGCGGCCACAGCCACGAGCGCGAGGGAGAGGCCGAGCCACAGCAGGCTCGTGGCCGCAGAATCCGGCAGTCCGAAGTGCAGCAGCAGCCCCTTGACCGAAAGGTTGTCCACATAGGCGGGTCCGCCGATACGGCCCGTGTCGGGAAGGATCTCGGTCCAGAACGCGGCCGACGCGTTGGGCAGCGCGGCCCAGGCCACCGCGATGGAGCCGAAGAATCCGGCGGCCATCCAGCCGAGGGCCTTGAAGTCCCGGCGCACCAGGAAATACAGCCCGAACACCAAGGGCGTCAGCTTGATCCCCGCCGCTATTCCGATGAGGAGCCCCGCGGGCCAGCGGATCTCGCCGGCCCGGGACTTCCCGTGCAGGGCAAAGTCCGTCAGGATGAGGCCCATCAGGATGATGTTGATTTGCCCGAACACGAAGGTGTCGCGCCAGGGACCCAGCAGCACGATCGCCCCTGCCCCCGCGAGTGCCACGGCCCGGAACCGCCAGTCCGCGAAGGCTTCCCGCCAACGGCCCAGGCCAAAGTAGTGCCGGGTCAGCCAGGCGGAGACCACTCCAGATCCCGCGAGCGCTGCCCCGATGAACAGCGCGCTGCTCTGGCCAAAGGTCAGGGTCGCGAGGCCGGCAAACAGCAGCGCGGCGAACGGCGGATAGGTGAAAGGCAGTCCGTCCCGGACTGCGTACAGGTCGCTGACTCCGGCCTCACCGGTCTGCAGCACTTTAGTGCCACCGTAGTAGTAGACCTCGAAGTCGTTCATCACCGGGGCGTAGTGGGAGTACAGCACCGCCAGGGCGGCGAGGAGGGCGAGCGCGCCCGCCGCTGTCGCCAGCCAGCCGCGCACGGTCCGGCGCCGGCCAGCCTGAGGCGGCTCCACTGACGACGGATCACCCGGGCGGGGATCCGGCTCGGTCCTTACCGCCAGCGTGCGGCCCCGGACGTCGGGAGCCGTCACTGGATGAAGGTGAAGGCTTGCTCGAGGTCAGCGATGAGGTCCTCGACGTCTTCGATCCCGCAGGACAGCCGGATGAGGTTGACGGGGACTGCCAATTCCGTCCCCTTCACGGACGCGTGGGTCATCTCGGACGGGTAGTTCATCAGTGATTCAATGCCACCCAGCGACTCGGCGAGGGTGAAAACCGACGTGGATTCAGCCACCTTGCGTGCCGCCGCCTCGCCGCCCTTGAACTGGACGGAGATTACGCCG
Source organism: Arthrobacter sp. ISL-28 (assembly GCF_018613875.1). Taxonomy (GTDB): domain Bacteria; phylum Actinomycetota; class Actinomycetes; order Actinomycetales; family Micrococcaceae; genus Arthrobacter. The sequence goes on from NZ_JAGGPJ010000013.1 coordinate 174,924, forward strand.
CCGAACTTCTTCATCTGCTTCCTGGCCAGGTCGTGGCCGGGGTGCGAGGGCAGGCCCGGGTAGAGGACCGCCTCGACCTCGGGACGCTCCAGCAGCCATTCCGCCACGGCCTGGGCATTGTCGCTGTGCCGGTCCATGCGGATCCCCAGCGTCTTCAGCCCGCGGGTGGTGAGGAAGGCGTCCATGGGCCCGGAGACAGCGCCGACGGCGAACTGGACGAAGCCGATCTTCTCTGCCAGTTCGGCGGCATTGACCACGATTGCGCCGCCCACCACATCGGAGTGGCCGCCAATGTACTTGGTTGTGGAGTGGACCACGACGTCGGCACCCAGGGCGAGCGGGGTCTGCAGGTAGGGCGACGCGAAGGTGTTGTCGACGATCAGGAGGGCCCCGGCGTCGTGCGCCACTTTGGCGAGCGCTTCGATGTCGGTGATCTTCATCAACGGGTTGGAGGGAGTTTCCACCCACACGAAGCGCGTCTTGTGCGCGGCAACGGCCGCTGCCACGGCGTCGAGGTCGGACATGTCCACCGGGGTGTTGCCGATCCCCCAGTCGCCGAGCACCCGGCTAATCAGGCGGTACGTGCCCCCGTAGGCGTCGTTGCCGAGCACGATGTGGTCGCCAGGCCGCATCAGGGCACGGATGAGGGAGTCCTCCGCGGCCAATCCCGAGCTGAAGGAGTAGGCGTGCGTGCCTCCCTCGAGCGCGGCGAGCTGTTCCTGCAGGGCGTCGCGGGTGGGGTTGCCGCCGCGGCCGTACTCGTAGCCGTCGCGCAGGCCGCCGATGCCGTCCTGGGCGTAGGTGGAGCTGAAGTGCAGCGGCGGAATGACGGCACCGGTGCGGGGCTCAAAAGCCTGGCCTGCGTGCACCGCCCGCGTGTTGAATCCTTGGTTTTCAGAGGCTGACATGGAAATCCTTTCGCTGCTGGTCGAGCTTGCCACCGGTGATCGGGCTTGTCGAGATCAAGGTTTCGACAAGCTCAACCAGCGGACTGACAGGCTCAACCAAGGGGACTAATTGCTGAGGTACGCGAGGAGGTCGTGGCGGGTCAGGATGCCTATGGGGGCTCCGACGAAGGTCACCATCACGGTATCGACGTCGGACAGCAGTTCACGGGCAGCCGAAATGGTTTCCAGCGAGCCGATGACGGGAAGCGGCTTCCCCATGTGCTCGGAGATCTTGTCTGTCAGCTGGGCTTCGCCGCGGAACAGTTTGGCGGTCAGCGAGCGCTCGTCCACCGCTCCGAGGACCTCGCCCATCACGACGGGCGGTTCCTGGGACAGCACCGGGATGTGGCTGACGCCGAACTCGTTCATGATGTTGATGACGTCGCGGACGGTCTCATTCGGGTGGATATGGACCAGGTCCGGCAGTTCACCCGTCTTGGACTTGATGACCTCGCCCACGGATGCTTCCTCGCCGCCGGAGAGGAAGCCGTAGGAGCGCATCCATTGGTCGTTGAAGATCTTGGCGAGGTAGCCGCGGCCCGAATCCGGCAGGATCACCACCACCACCGCGTCCTCGGGAAGGTCGCGGGCTATCTGCAGCGCGGCAACGACCGCCATGCCGGAGGACCCGCCCACGAGCAGGCCTTCCTCGCGGGCCAGCCGCCGGGTCATGGCGAAGGAATCGGCGTCGCTGACGGCGATGACCTGGTCCGGAACTGATTTGTCGTAGTTGGCGGGCCACATGTCCTCGCCCACGCCTTCGACGAAGTACGGACGGCCGGTGCCGCCCGAGTAGACAGAGCCCGCGGGGTCCGCCCCGATGATCTTGACCCGGCCGCCGTCGGACTCCGCACGGTCCGCCGAGACTTCCTTGAGGAAGCGGCCCGTCCCGGTGATGGTGCCCCCGGTGCCGGCCCCGATGACGCAGTGCGTCACCTTTCCGTCGGTGTCGCGCCAGATTTCCGGCCCGGTGGATTCATAGTGGCTGCGCGGCGCTGCCGGGTTGGAGAACTGATCCGGTTTGTAGGCACCGGGAATCTCGGTGACCAGGCGGTCCGAAACGCTGTAGTAGCTTTGCGGGCTATCCGGGGCGACGGCGGTGGGGGTCACCACCACTTCCGCACCGTAGGCCTGAAGCACGGCCCGCTTGTCTTCGCCCACCTTGTCCGGGACCACGAAGATGCACTTGTAGCCTTTTTGCTGCGCCACCAGGGCCAGGCCGACGCCGGTGTTCCCGGAGGTGGGCTCAATGATGGTGCCGCCGGGCTGCAGCTTGCCCTCCCGTTCGGCTTCCTCGATCATCTTGGCCGCGATGCGGTCCTTGATGGAACCGCCGGGGTTCACGTATTCCAGTTTCACGAGGACGGTGGCCTTGATGCCGTCAGTGACGTGGTTGAGCTTGATCAGCGGGGTGTTGCCGATAAGGTCCAGAACGGACTGGGCGTACTTCATGGGTACAAACTTACCGTCTTGGCCGCAGTGCTCCGACGCGGCTGGCCCTGCCGGGGAAGACTGGGCAGAGAACACCGGCCAGCGATCACTGGCCGGTGAACTTGCGGAGCAGCGTTAGAGTGCCGTGCCGGCCGCGCCCTCGGCTGCTCCGGCCGGGAGGTTCTCCCAGAGCCCCATGACATTGCCCTCGGTGTCCTTGAAGTAGGCGTAGAAGCCCATGCCCGGAATGGCGTCCTTCGGCCTGATCACCGAGCCGCCGAGCTCTTCGACCGTTTTCAGTGTGCTGTCGATGTCCTCGACGTCCACGGTGATGACCGGGGCTGTCAGGTCAGCTTCCCGCGGCATCATTCCGCCGTTGATGGCGCCAGGTTCTGTGGGCCGGCCGGTTTGTTCATCCATCGGTGTGGTGATGACCATGTTGTAGTTCATGTCCGGCATGGGGTCGATCCTCCAGCCGAGGGCCTGCTTGTAGAAGTTTCTTGCCCGGTCCTGGTCGTCCGCGGGGATTTCGAAATGCACTACTCCACCCATTGCACTCACCTAATAGTCGAAGGGAAGACGCGGCAGACCCGCGCCACACCTGGGATTGTAGTCCTCCCCTCCGCAGTGGTTAAGGGCTGGTTCGGAAGCTCTCCCGGAACGGCGGGTGAACAGTTTTCTCAGCCCGGCGTGGGACGATGTTCCCATGACCGTAGCTGACGCCCCCGGCCGGCTTGCCGCCGCAGCGGACGCGTCCCTGCGGTGGCATCCGCAAGGCCCGTACAACCTGCTTCAGACGCTCGGGACCCTGATGCGGGGCAATGGCGACCCATCCTTTTCGTCCCGAATGGACGGCTTGTGGATGGCCTATACGACGGCGGACGGGCCGGTCACGCTGCGCCTCACCGGAACGGGCACCGGCACCGCGGCACATGCCCCCGAGCCGTTCGTGGATGCCCAGGCCTGGGGGCCCGGCTCTACTGCCGCCCTCGCCACCGTGCCCCGGCTCCTGGGAGCCGAGGACGACTGGTCTGGCTTTGACGAGCCCGCCTTCCATGCGACGCTCCCCCGGATGGTCCGTGAAGCACGACGCCGGAACCTGGCCGTCCGTCTGCCGTCCACCGGACGCATGATTGACTGCCTCGTGCCCACCATTCTGGAGCAGAAGGTCACCGTCATCGAGGCGCGGCGGGGCTTCCGCTATCTCATGTACCGCTACGGCTCACCGGCCCCGGCTGCCGGCATGGCCACCCCGGCAGGACTGCTGGTCCGCCCCACTCCGGAGCAGTGGCTCCGCATCCCCTCCTGGGACTGGCACAAGGCCGGCGTGGGGCCGCAGCGTTCCGCGACGGTCATGCGGGCGCTGCGTTCCGCCGTCGCGCTTGAACGGTTGGCGTTGCTGCCCGCGGCGGAAGCAGCCGCGAAGATGCGGACCATTCCGGGGATCGGCGAGTGGACGGCCGCGGAAGTGGTGCAGCGGACCCACGGCTGCCCCGACTCGATCGCGGTGGGTGATTACCATCTGGCAGCCGACGTGGGCGCGGCGCTGACCGGACAGCGGACCGACGACGCCGGGATGCTGGCCCTGCTCGAGCCGTGGAAGGGCCACCGGCAGCGCGTGGTCCGCATGATCGGGCTCAGCGGTTTCCGGAAGCCCACTTTCGGCCCCCGGATGACCATCCAGGACCACCGCAGGCACTGACCTCTCTACTGCAACGCGGGGTCACTCGGCGCCCAATTTCCTGTCCCCATTGGGCGCCAAGTGACCCCGCGTTGCCTTAGACTGACCGGCGCTTCGCCCTTTTGACCCGTTCGATCACATCCTGGAATCCGTCATTCAAATCGTCGCCGTTGACCTTGAAGTAGGACCAGCCTGCACTGATGAACGCCTCATCGCGGCGGAAGTCGCGGGACTGCTGTTTCCGCGAGAGGTGATGGACGCCGTCGTACTGCAGCGCGATCCGGAAGTGCCGGTACCCCAGGTCGGCAGCAGGGGACCAATGGTCATAGGGGTCTAGGCGCACCTGCAGTTCCGGCTCCGGCAGGCCGGCATTCAGCATCGCAAGCCGCAGGAAGGTTTCCGGATAAGAGTCGGCACCCACACGCATCTCGCCCAGCGCCAGCCGTGCCTTCTCCACGCCCTTCATGTTGGGGTGCTGCCGGATGAGCAGGCGCAGACCCTCCTTGTAGGCATACGGGGTCGTCCGACCTTCGAGCTCAACCCTTGGAACCCTGATGAGCTGGTCGCCCATGGCAATGAGGTACCTGAGCGGCAACACCGCTGCCAAGTCCAGCCAGGTCCGGGGCGGCAGGGAGATGGGAATACCGCCGCACTCCCCGATCTCGCCCGGAATCATACGGACCCGATGGCCGACCACGCCGGCCCGGCGCACCCTTGGTAACTCATGCGGTTTGCTGAGGTGGACGATGTCACCCTCCATCCACGGCGGAAGCCCCAAGGGCGTGAGTTCCGCTGCTGTCTGATGGGACACCCATGCTCCCGGCGTTGCTGCCGCCAACACCCTGGCCCGCTCCCGCAGATCGATTTCCCGTCCTTTTGGCAGATAGATGAGACGGCCGCCGTCGGCCAGGTCCTTGCTGCGCAGCCGTTTCGCAGGGACGCCCAGCGCTCGCGATTCGTACACGGTAAAGGGCGACTGGTGCAGGCTATCGGGGAGCGGCGTGGAACGGGCCATGGACATCATTCTGGAGTGCCCAACGAGGACTTGAGGAGTTATCCACAGCCCAATCCAGGAATCGGCAACGCGGGGTCAGATCCCGCCCAATGAACGCCCCTTTAAGGGCGTTGTCTGACCCCGCGTTGCTTCAGAGGCCGAGGCGGGCCACGGCCTCCTCGCGCATCTCCACCTTGCGGATCTTGCCCGACACCGTCATGGGAAAACTCTCGCGGACATCGACGTAGCGCGGAATCTTGTAGTGCGCGAGCTTCCCGCGGCAGAAGTCCGCCAGGGCGGCGGCGTCCAGCGGCCCGGCGCCGGGCTTGAGGATGATGCAGGCCATCAGTTCCTCGCCATAGGTGGCATCGGGCACGCCAATGACCTGCACATCCTGGATCGAGGGGTGCGTGTAGAGGAACTCCTCGATCTCTCGGGGATAGATGTTCTCCCCGCCGCGGATCACCATGTCTTTGATTCGGCCTTCGATCACGATGTAGCCGTCCTCGTCCATGCGGGCCAGGTCCCCGGTGTGCATCCACCCGTCCGCGTCGATGGCTTCGGCTGTCTTGTCCGGCTGGTTCCAGTACCCCTTCATGACGGCGTAGCCGCGGGTGCAGAGTTCGCCGATCTCGCCCCGTTGCAGCACCTCCCCGGTGGCAGGGTCAACCACCTTGCTTTCCAGCTGGGGCAAGGTCCGCCCCACGGTCTGGGTGCGTTGTTCCAGGGTGTCGCCGCTGCGGGTCATGGTGGACACCGGCGAAGTCTCGGTCATGCCGTAGCAGATGGCCACATCGCGCATGTTCATTTCCGAGATGACCCGGTTCATGACCTCAATGGGGCACGTTGAACCGGCCATCACTCCCGTGCGCAGGGTGGAGAGGTCGTAGGACGCGAAGTCGGGCAGCGCCAGTTCGGCAATGAACATGGTGGGCACCCCGTAGAGCGACGTCCCGCCGAAGTCCTGCACGGCCTCCAGTGCTGCTGCGGGCGTGAAGCTGCGCCCGGGAATGATGGTGGCCGCGCCATGGCTGAGCGCATTGAGGTTCCCGATCACCATGCCGAAGCAGTGGTAGAAGGGCACCGGGATGACCACCCGATCGTGCTCGGTATAACGCAGCAGCTCCCCGATCGAGTAGCCGTTGTTCAGGATATTGTGGTGCGTCAGCGTGGCGCCCTTCGGGAACCCGGTGGTGCCCGACGTGTACTGCAGGTTGACGGGGTCATGCGGGTCCAGTTCGGACATGCGCGCCTTCAGGCCGGAATGCCCGACGTCGTCCGCCCGCTTAAGCAGCTCGGCGTAAGTCAGCTCCTGCTCACTTTGGGGGACGCCGGCGTCGAGCCCTGCCGTGTCAGAGTCCGGCAGGAACACGAGCTCGTGCAGGTCAGGGCATTCGGCGAACACCTGCCGCGCCATGCCCACGTAGTCGCTGTTCCGGTCCGACGGCGCCGTGACCAGCATCCGCATGCCGTTCTGTTTGAGCACGAACTCCAGCTCATGGCTGCGGTAGGCAGGGTTCACGTTGACCAGGATGGCCCCGATCTTGGCGGTCGCATACTGGAGGATGGTCCACTCGGCGCAGTTGGGGCTCCAGATGCCGATCCGCTCACCCTTCGCGACGCCCAGGGCGAGAAGAGCGCGGGCGAGGCGGTCGACGTCGTCATTCAGTTTGGTGTAGCTCCAGCGGCGGGCGTCAGCGCCGGGGACGGCAGCGGCTTCGATGAGCGCGTCGTGGAAGGGAAACCGAGCTGCCACCCGCTCGAAGTTCTCGCCAATGGTTTCCTCGAGCAGCGGAACGTCAGTGTCCCCGGCTGTGTAAGCGCTCATGATGGCACGCTATCAACTGGCCCCCGGCAAAAGAAGCGCAACAGTAGGGTGTCCGGCGTAAACAGGGACGGGAGCGCGGGCGGCGGCCGGTATTGTGAAATCCATGAGTGCACCCATCGACCTGCAGGCAACGTTCATCCCCAATGACGGCGAATTCTTCCGCGTGAAGCTCGCCCTGGAAATCGCCATTGACGAGGTACTCAACGAGCCCGGCTGCGTCCGGTACGAGCTCACCGAAGCGACTGACGAGAAGCTGGTCCTCACGGAACGGTGGGCCTCGGAGGAAGACCTCGACAAGCACTCCAAGGGCACCGCCATCCAGGACCTGAACGAATCCCTCAGCGCCCTGCTGGCCGAACCGGTCCGGCTTGAGCGCCTCTAGTCCGGCTTAACAGACGACGGCTTATAAAGCATGGGGCCACTTCCCGCCCAAAGAACCGAGGTTCTTGGGGGCGGAATGGCCCCGTGCTGCAGTTAAGACGTGATCTAGAAATCCGGGATCTGCGAGCCGTCCTGGGGACCGCCCGTGTTCGTACCCGTGTTGGTGCCTGCGGCAGCGGCCGCCTCGGCCTGGGAGCGCGCCACGTGGGCATGCACTTCCTCCATGTCGAGGGCCTTGACGGCGTCGACCACCTGTTCAAGCTGCGGCGCGTTCAGCGCACCTGGCTGCGAGAACACGAGCACCTTCTCACGGAAGGCCATGAGAGTGGGGATGGAGGTGATGCCTGCTTCGGCAGCCAGTTGCTGTTCAGCCTCGGTGTCCACTTTGGCGAACACGACGTCGCTGTGCTTCTCCGAAACAGCGGAGTAGGTGGGTGCAAACTGCTTGCACGGGCCGCACCATTCGGCCCAGAAGTCCACCAGGACAATGTCATTGCCTTCAATGGTCGATGCGAACTGTTCACCTGTGATGTCAACGGTAGCCATGGTTCAACCGTACGCGAGGCAGGTGCGGTTGTCCTCCCGCAGCCCCCTTTGTTCGCTCCCCGCGTCACCGGGAATACCACGGCCACGTGAATGAAAATCGTGCGAGAGCACTTTTTCAGCCGCCCAACCTCTCAGCATGCGGTCAGGCCCAGGCGTGGGGAGCCGGCCGGCGCGCACCGGGCAGAGCGTTGGTTTCACGCCAGTCGTGGAGCCAATCCGGAAGCTCAAGTCCAGCCGGTGGCTCGCCGAACTCAGCGAGGATCTCCTCCTGGCTCACGGGCTTGCCGCCGCTCACCAGCCTCGTGGCGATGTAGGCGCGGGCATAGATCTCGCCGTCCACCACCATGCGCTGCTCGAAGTAGACGGCCTTGGCATCCAGGCCGATGATTTTGGACTCGATCGTGTAGCGCTGCCATAACTGCAGGGAGCGGCGGAACGCGATGGTCTCCCCGGCGGCCACCGGGCTCCAGCCGCGCCGTCGCATCTTCGCCCATGTACCGCTGCGGACCATCAGGTCGAAGCGGCCCAGGTCCATCAGGGAGAAGTACATTCCGTTGTTCACGTGCATGGCAATGTCAATGTCCGTCGGAAGCACGCGGAGCGGAAGGGAGGACTCCTCCCAGACGCTCAGACCAGGGCGCTTGGAGGAGCTGAAAAGCAGCAGGAGTGTGCGCAGAAGCAGGTGCATGCCGCCAATATTACTAGCCAGTAACAAAATGAGCCATGACGGAGGCTTCCCCGGGCCAGTCACCTGCGGGATTTAAGTAGGGGCCGGCGGAAAAGACAGGTAACGCCTACGCGGGTGTCCCGATTCCCCTGACAACTACACTCGACCCTGCTGGGCCGACGCGTTACTGAGCGCGTCTCACTCTCAATTGAATGGTCAGTGCGAACACGAAGCGATCCCGCCTTGACGCCCGAGCGCCTCTCCTTCCTGCCCTGACCGCCCGGCAAGCGGCCGCTGGTTCTTCCGGCGTCGCACAGGTTCAGGGGAAGCTCATGAATCAGCAGGACAGGGCACACCAGCACAGTGCGCTTGCCCGCATCCTTGGGCATGCGGCCGCAGGATCGGCTTTGCAGTCCAGCGTCAATCTCAAGGCGGTGGTGGTCGCCGGGGCGCTGCTGGCAAGTGCTGTGACTCCGGTCTGGGCTTCGGTCCCGGTCCCCGCCATCTCGCCGGCAGCCAGCCAGCCCCTTGTGGCTCCCGTCCACGACGCGGCGCAGCGGGGGGCAACCCAGCCTGTGATTTCGGCGAAGGACGTTCCCGTTGCTCAACCCGGTGCCAAGGCGTCCTCCCCCGCTTCCGCCACGAAGATCGCGCCGGTAGCTAAGAAACCCTCCGCGCCAGCCACTGCTGCGACGGTGCCCGCGCCACTTCCACCACGCCCCACGGCCGCGGCGCAGGCACCGGTGGCGGCACCAGCACTGGCTCCTGCGGCAGCTCCCGCAAAGAAGCTGCCTCCCGCACCTGCTCCAGCTCCTGCTCCCAAGCCGGTGGTTCCGGTACCGCAGGTCCGGACCATTTATGTGGCGGGAGCAGGAGGACAGGCGCTCGTGGATCAGTGCATTGGACCAATCCACTTCACCCCGACCGACGGATACTCGCTGTTCATCACGGAACACGACTTCTGCGGTGGCTGGGACCGTTTCTCCGGGATCCAGGTCGGCGAGAGAGTGGACCTTGCCGGCTACGGCTCCTATACAGTGGCGGCCCGCGGCCAGGTTCCCAACGGCGGCACCACCAACGACGTTGCGGCTGTGTTCGGCGGCTTCCCCCGGGCTGTCCTGCAGACATGCATTCCCGGTACGAGCCAGATGCTCGTCATCGCCCTGAACTAGCATCCAGGCGGAACCGGCATTCAGGCGGATTTGACGCCTGCGTCGTCCGTCGGCGCCAGGGCTCGACGCGCCACTCCCTGCGCCACCTGCGCGGTCATCGAGGTTGTTGTATGCAGGAGGCGCCATCCACCCGCAGGAGGCGCGGTTCAGCCCGCAGGAAAGGCGGGCGGAACCTTTAGTCGTCCGGCTCCGCCCGCCCCGCCGGATGGGCTCTCACTTACCTCCCGATTCCGTGGCAACTTCGGCACGGGGAGTTTTGGCGTAAACCTTCTTGCTGACCTCATAGGCATGCTGGTCAAGCTTGAGTGCCTGCTTATTGACCTCCGCCAGCTCCGCATCGGAAAGCTGCTGAATCTTGACGAGATCCAGGGTCTCCTGCTCTGCACCACCGACGGCTGTGACTTTCACAAGCCCCGTCCCGGCTGAATAGAATTTGCGCTGATTGCCCACAGCCGGTTCCAGCGGGTTGTGCTCATTTATCACCAGAACGTCTTCGTAGCACCCAGTGGGGACGCACACGCGTTCGTTCTGCTTGAAGACGTCCCCGCAATCCAAAAAGTCCACGGACGGCGCATGGGCCTGGACATATTCCGGCGTGTCGACCCGAGGCTCGGCCTGCATGGCAATTCCGGCCTGGCTCTCGGAAATTCCGTGAATGAAAGTATTGGGGGCCCCGATGAATTTGTCGTTTTCGAACTCTTCTGGATACTCGCCAAAGAGCCAGACTGTTCCAGCGTTATCCTGGGCGAAGAATGCCAGCTCAGATTCGACCAGCGACCCGTCCGCGTAGTCGCGGTCCCACATCACCAGGGTTTTCACGCCGTCAATGACCTTGGTCAGGCCGGTGACGGAGTGAGTGACCGTCCGTTCAGAGGTGCCTTCGGCATCCACCACTTTGCCCTTCGTCGTGATCATCGTGCCCGGCTTCAGCGGGAACCACTTGTTGTCGATCTTTGGAGAGTCGGGGAAAGCGGTGCGATCGAAGTTGATGGCGGATCCTGGTCCGCAGAGCTCGGAAGCGTTGGCTGTGGATGTCGGCGACCCTGCCGGCGAAGTGGTTTCGGACGGCGTTGTCGTCGACCCTGCCGGCGACGTCGTCTCTGACGTCCCGGCGGAACTAGTGGTGGCAACCTGCCCGGTATTCGGCGCCGCGCAGGACGCCAGTGCGGCGAACGCCAGAAGCAGCGTGCAAGCGGACCCGAGGGCTGATAGTCGTCTATTTGGCTGGAACATCAAAGCGGCCTTTCGCAGTTGGAACTATGTGCTTCAGCAGCCGCCACCGGCCCGCCGATGTGGAACCCGCCGGACGGGCAACGATGCCGAAGTCGGGCTTAGTCAGGGGCGGCAGAGACGCCCTCGACGGGAGCACGGGAAAGAGTCTCGGGAGATTCACCCAGGAAGCGACCGGTAGGTGCGATTTAGCCTCCTCAACGTGAGACCTTGTTCAATTCCGGACAGGCTTAGCAAGAATGATGGCCCTATTTCGCCCGTTTGAAAAGAGGTAGAAAGCGGCTCTCTATTAGCCCTCAGAATGAGTGTGCGGAGCTCCGGCGTGCCCTCAATTCCACGCAAAGAATGCGCGACCTAAAAACCGCTTGATGCAACGTTGCATGAAAAGAAAATCCCTCTTAAACCGCATTTCTGCGGTTTGCATGGAGCGACGGCACGGCCAGAGCGCTAACGCCGGTTCAGCTCAACCACCCTCCGGATGCCAGTACCGCAGCCCGCCGCTGGTGGCGCCGTCTGCGGCGAGGTCGATCATGGCGTACGGGAACGCCCGACGGTCTGACTGGTCAGGTCCGTGACCGCGGACGTCCGAAGACCACGTGCCGGTGTTGACGTATCGGGTGGGGCAGGCCTCGAGCGCTGACTCGAGGGCCCTGTGCGTGTGGGCGGAGACGTACCAGGCCACCGCGGAACCGTGTGCCTGGAGGGTTCGTGCGAATCGGCCCGCTGCGGCAGGAGCCTGATTGCCGGCGACTGTGCGCCCGGCGGCCGCAAGCACCATGCGGGTCGCGGCAACCGGGAGCGCGGACACCGTCCGGAACCGGGACAGGCGCGCCAGGTCCCGAACAGCCACCCCGTCCAGCGCGAGCCGCAGTGACTCGGCCAGCAACAGTTCCTCGTACGCGAGCTCCCGGACGCGGCGTTCGGCCCGCTCGGACGCCAGGCAGGCCCGGGCAACGGCCCGGGCACGGCTCAGGCGCGACCTCCACGGATGGGCGTTCCAGGCCGCCAGCGGTGGCAGGTCCAGCTCGTCGGTACCGTTGACCGCTGCGCGGAGCACCTCGGGCACCCGATGCAGCGCGTGGTGCTGGTGCCCATGCTCGGCCACGAGCACGCGGGGCACGTGCAGGAACCACGGGTACACCTGGACCCGCGCCGGCTCGACCGGTGACAGCAGCGCCGACAGGCGGGCGGCAACCGAAGGCCGGGCCAGCTCCACGTCGTGATTGCCGCACACGAAGTGCAGCTGCACGCCGCGCGCAGCACACTCCTCCAGCGCCCGGAACGTATCCGGGTGGCGGGCCAGGATGGACTCGAGCCGGGCCAGGCTCTCGTCCTCGGTGAACCCGACCAGCTCGAACGTGTCACCGACGAAGACGACGTGCTGCTGTGGACAGGGGGCTGCGAGCACCTCGCGGCGCAGGAACTCCGGCAGCACCATGCCCGGACTCCGGGGATCCTCGTCCGACACGCCCAGGTGGAGATCGCTAAGGAGCCACCACCGCGCTGCGCGGCTCACGCGAGCAATCCCAGCACGCGTGGAACGAAGAGGAACAGATACATCCCCCACATGACCGCCAGGACCCCGCGGCCCACCGTTGGGCCCAGCAGCCTCCAGCGTGCAGGCTGCCCGCTGTATGTGGGCTGCCCGGTCTCCGGCCCGGCACGCCGGACCTCAAGCACGATAAGGGTAACGAGCAGAGCGGCAGTCGCAAGCAGTCCCGCCAGATCGATCATCACACCGCCTCCTTTCTTGCGCGTGC
>NZ_JAGGPJ010000014.1 GCF_018613875.1 Arthrobacter sp. ISL-28
CCCCTTGGCCTGTCCCACGGCGATCCTCCCTCAGAACCCGGCCCGCAAACCCGGGATCCTCCCTCAGAACCCGCCCGTGAACCCCGGGATCCTCCCTCAGAACCCGGCCCGCAAACCCGGGACCCTCCCTCACAACCTGCCACTCATGGTGCCGTGCGCGCGGAAGCTGGCTGCCGTCGTCGGACGTTATTGTTGGCGACTCCGGCGCCGGCGGGATATTGAAGATCGTCCGCTACGGGCGGAATTCGAGGGAAAACCCGCGAAATTCCGGTGATTTTGGTCAAAAAGTCGCGGAAACACGCGGAATTTGTCCCCCTCACGGGCGCAAGCTGGTAAGTTTTCGAACAGTGGCCTGCACGCATGCCGCATGCAGGCTCCAGAAATCAAAAGCGTCCAGGAGGACATAAATGGCTAAGAACCGTAGTGAACTTGTTGCAGAGGTTGCAGGCAAGGCCGGCACCAGCCAGGCAGCCGTCAACTCCGTGCTCGATGCACTGTTCGAGGTTTTCGAATCTTCCGTCGCCTCCGGCGAAAAGATCACCATCCCGGGCTGGCTCGCAGTTGAGCGCACCGACCGTGCAGCCCGCACTGGCCGCAACCCGCAGACCGGCGAGACCATCCAGATTGCAGCCGGCCACAGCGTGAAGCTGACAGCTGGTTCCAAGTTGAAGGCCGCTGTCTCCAACAAGAAGTAGTCTTTCCACGCAGCTTTGGCGGGGCGGCAACCAAAGGGTTGTCGCCCCGCCCGCTTTTAAGGCCCCCCTTTTAGGGCCTGGCCCCGCCCACGTTGAAGGGCCGCAAGGGCCGATTCGCCGCGCAGGCGGCGTTAGCGGACAATGGATAGGTGCCCTCTGCATTAGAATCCCGTACTCCACAGCCTGCCCCCCGTCCGGGAGCGCAGGCCCAGGCTGATGCCGCGCTCGGCATTGCCCGGCCGTGGCAGATCGCGGGATTGGCTGCACTTTTCCTCGGTCTTACGGCAGCCTTGCTGTTTTCAGGTGCGGCCATGGCCCCGGAGGTATCAGATCCCGGCGTCATGGTCCGCTGGGGCCTTCCCGTCAGCAAGGCAGTGCATAACGTCTCGCTGGCCACTGTGATCGGCGGGCTCATCTTTGCCGCGGGCATACTGCCGAAGACCCTGGACCGGCGCCGGACCAAGCAGGAGGACGCCCCTGAGCACCCGGCGTTCTCGCGTGCCCTGGCTATTGCGGCGGTTGCAGGGGTGGCCTGGACGCTGGCTTCGGTTGCCGTCCTTGTCCTCACCTATGCCGACGTGGCAGGGCAGCGCATTTCCGGCGACGCTGAGTTCACCAGGGCACTCGTTTACTTCATGACGGACATCCCTACCGGACGGGCCTGGCTTGCCGTGACAATCATCGCGGCCGTAGTCACTACCGCGGTGTTCGGAGTGCGGTCCCTGACAGGCTTGGCGCTGACCCTGGTGCTGGCACTGATCGGACTGGTTCCCACCGCACTGATCGGCCACTCTGCCAGCTCGAATGACCATGAGGGAGCCATCAGCTCCCTGGGCCTGCACCTGGTGGGTGTCAGCGTCTGGGTGGGCGGCATCGTTGTGCTGGCCCTGCTCTCCGGCCTCCTGACCGGCTCCCGCAGTCCGGCCGGCGGTGCCGGCGCTTCGCGGCCCGGCGGTCCGTCGGACATCACTGAACCAACGCTGCGGCGGTTCTCCTCGCTCGCCGGATTCGCTTTCCTGCTGGTCTTTGCCTCGGGCGTGGTGAACTCCACCGTCCGGGTAACCAGCTGGGCCGACCTGTTCGGCTCACCCTACGGCCAGCTGATCCTGGCGAAATCGGCCGCCACCATCGTGCTCGGCGGGATCGGGTACATGCACCGGCAGTGGGTGATCCCGCAGCTGGGCCGTAAGGGTTCTGTCATGTCGTCGCGCCGCGTGCTGTGGCAGCTGATTCTCATGGAACTCCTCATCATGGGAGCCACCTCCGGAATCGCAGTGGCACTCGGCCGCTCCGCGCCGCCCGAACCCACCACCTACGCCCCCAACGCTTCCCCCGCATTCATCCTGTCCGGCTACGAGCTGCCCCCGGAACTGACGCCGGAACGCTGGCTCACTGAATGGCGTCTGGACTGGATCTGGGTGGGCGTAGCCCTCTTCGGGCTCGTGTCCTACTTCCTAGGCCTGGCCAAGGTCCGCGCCCGCGGGGACAAATGGCCGTGGTTCCGGTCCGTCAATTGGGTCATCGGCCTGGTCGTGCTGACGTACATCACCTCCGGCCCGCCCGCCGTCTATGGACGAGTGTTGTTTTCCGCGCACATGGTGGACCACATGGCCCTGACCATGGTCGCCCCGCTCTTCCTGGTCCTGGGCGCGCCCGTGACCCTCGCCCTGCGGGCCCTCCCGGCCCGGAGCGATGGCTCCCGCGGCCTTCGCGAGTGGCTGCTGCTCTTCGTGCACTCAAAGTTCTCCCAGCTGGTGACACACCCGCTCTTCGCCGCAGCCAACTTCGCCGGCTCGATCGTGCTGTTCTACTACTCCGACGCCTTTGGCTTCGCCATGCGGGAACACGTGGGCCACGAGCTGATGATCCTGCACTTCGCACTGACCGGGTACATCTTCGTGCTCAGCATGATCGGCACGGATCCGCTTCCGCGGCGGGCCCCCTTCCCGCTGCGGCTCGTGCTGCTCCTGGCCACCATGGGCTTCCACGCCTTCTTCGGAGTTGCCATCATGGGCGGCACCAACCTGCTGGCGGCCGACTACTTCGGCAACCTCGGCCGGGAATGGGGTCCCTCGGCGCTCGTGGACCAGCAACTGGGCGGAGCGGTGGCCTGGGGCATCGGCGAAGTGCCCACGCTGCTGGTGGCAATCGGCGTTGCCATCATGTGGTCCCGGTCCGACGAACGGGAGACCCGCCGCACCGACCGGGCAGCGGACAGGAATAACGACGCCGATCTCACCGCTTACAACGATATGTTTGCCAAATTGGCTGAACGCGATGCCAGGCTGGCTGAACGCAACTCAAAGCTGGAAGGACGCTGATGAGCGAAACCGTACGCACCCACCACCGGGTCCGCGCCTCCGAACTGGTGGGCCGCAACTGGCTCAACACCGGCGGCAAATCCCTGGACCTGGAAGCCCTGCGCGGAAAGATCGTGCTCCTGGACTTCTGGACGTTCTGCTGCATCAACTGCCTGCATGTCCTGGATGAGCTGCGTCCTCTCGAGGAAAAGTACTCCGATGTCCTTGTGACCGTGGGCGTACACTCCCCGAAGTTCGAACACGAGGCCGATCCCGTGGCCCTCGCCGCAGCTGTGGAACGGTACGAAATCCACCACCCCGTCCTCGACGACCCCGAGCTGGAAACCTGGAAGGCCTACACAGCGCGCGCCTGGCCCACGCTCGTGGTCATCGACCCCGAGGGCTACATCGTGGCCCACCTTTCCGGAGAAGGCCACGCTGACGGCCTCGGCGTGCTCATCCCTGAGCTGATCGCCGAGCACGAAGCCCGGGGAACCCTCCATCGCGGCAGCGGCCCCTATGTCGCGCCGGAGCCGACGTCGGGGACCCTCCGGTTCCCGGGCAAGGCCCTGTACCTCCCGGCCGGGCGGGGAACCTCCGTTGGCGCGTCCGCCGGAAAGTCCGACGCCGGTGCTCCCGCCGGCTCAGGCGCCGGCACCTGGCTGGTCACCGATACGGGCCACCACCGGCTGCTGGAGCTCGGCACCGACTTCCACACCGTGCTCGGAACGTTCGGCACCGGCATCAAGGGGCACGCCGACGGCCCGGGAACAGCCGTGGACTCCCGTGAGCCGGTGGCGGAATTCAACGAACCACAGGGTCTCGTCCTCTTGCCGGAAGACGTGGCAGCAAAGACGGGCTACGACGTCGTCATCGCCGATTCCGTCAATCACCGCCTAAGGGGACTCTCGCTCGCGGACGGAACCGTCACCACGCTTGTCGGAAGCGGCGTGCAGCGCCTGCTGGAGACCGGCCCGGCCCGCGTGGACGAGGACGCTGCGGGCTTCACCGGACGCCTTACCGAGCACCCGCTCGAGGTATCCCTCAGCTCGCCGTGGGATGTTGTGTGGTCAGCCAAGCTGAATGCCGTCGTCATCGCCATGGCCGGCGTGCACCAGATCTTCAGCTTCGAACCGCTGTCCGGGGCCGTGTCCATCATCGCTGGCACCGGACTGGAGGGGCTCTTCGACGGACCCGCCCACGAGGCCTGGTTCGCCCAGCCGTCCGGCTTGGCCGAAGACGCGGACGGCAACATCTGGGTTGCGGACTCGGAAACCTCCGCCCTCCGGAAGCTGGTGATCGACGACGACGGGACGGTCACCGTTGAATCTGCCGTGGGCATTGGGCTCTTCGACTTCGGGTTCCGCGACGGCGAAGCTTCCGGGGCACGCCTGCAGCACCCGCTCGGAGTCACCGTGCTCCCGGACGGTTCCGTCGCCATCGCCGACACGTACAACGGTGCGGTGCGCCGCTATGACCCCGCCACCAAGACCGTGTCCACCCTGGCCCGCGGTCTCCTGGAGCCCTCCGACGTGATCGTTGACCACACCCAGACGGCGGGCTCGGAACCGCTGCTCGTGGTGGTTGAAGCGAACAAGCACCAGCTCGTGTATGTGCCCATCCCCAAGGAGGCACAGCAGGTGGATGAAGGCGCCGTGCAGACCCACCGGCCCAAGAGCCCTGTGGCTCCAGGCTTCCTGGAGCTGACAGTCCGCTTCGAGGCGCCCACCGGCCAGAAGCTCGACGACCGCTGGGGCGACCCCACCCAGCTGAAGATCTCCTCCACCCCGCACGAGCTGCTCGTGGCCGGCGGCGGAACCTCGGTTGGCCTGCTCCGCACGCTGGAGCTGGCCACGGACGTGCCCGAGGGCGTACTGCACATCACCGCCCGCGCCGCGGCCTGCGACGGCCCGGAAACCGAGGACGGTGAGATCCCGGACCACGCTGCATGCCACCTGTACCAGCAGGACTGGGGCATCCCGGTGGTGCTGCAGCCGGACGGCGACACCGAGCTCGTGCTGGACCTCCGCGGCATGGATTAAGCCTGCTGCCGCACCTGCCTGCTGAACTGGCCCGGTTTTCGACCCGCAGGGGTTGGGAGCCGGGCCAGTTTTGTTGAGGCTGGGTTCAAAACTGGGCCGGTTGGGCGCCGGCGAAGCAGCCCGTTTATCCACATAGTCCAACTACAGCCTGCCTGCAGGCCTGGGGAGCGGACATTGTGGGCCTATGGACCCAGCGGACATCATCAAATCAGCCGGAGGCGTCCTGCTGACCCGGGACGTGCTGGCCAGGGGCGCCGCCGAATCCGGTATTCGGGCGGCGGTCCGGTCCGGCGACGTGATCCGGGTGGAGCGAGGGCTGCTGGCCGTCAGCGGCGCCGACCCGGAGCTGGTGGCTGCCGGACGCTCGCGGGGCCTCCTTACCTGTGTGTCCGCGGCTCCGAGATTCGGGCTCTGGCAACTGCGTCCGGCCGCTCAGCCCCACTACTGGCACAGCAACGGCCGGAATGCGGTCCGGTGCATCAGCCACCGTCTTGCACTGACCCAGCAGCAACATCATGCGACCATGGCTGCTCTTCCGGATGTGCTGCTCCATGCCTTGTTGTGCCTGCCGCCCCTGGAATCGCTGGTCATGGTGGAATGCGCCTACAACCGGGGAGACATCGACCCGGCCTTCCTCCGGCGGCACTTGGCGGGAAACCGCTGCGGAAAGGCCCGTGACGTCCTGGCGAGAGTGGAACGGGGTGCTGATTCCCTGCTTGAGACCTTGGCCCGGGTAGTCTTCCGGGAGGCAGGCATCGCCACCGAAACACAGGTGTGGCTGGACGGAATCGGCCGCGTGGACTTCCTGCTTGAGGGATTTCTGATTGTTGAACTGGATGGAATCGCGTTTCACCTGGAGTCGCGGCAGTTCAAGAAGGACCGGAGGCGGGACAATTCCGCAACAGTCCGCGGGCTTCCCGTGCTGCGCTTCTTCTATGACGACGTCGTACACGCGCCCGAAGCCATGTTGGCCCAGGTGCAGGACGTGCTGGCCAGGGGGTCGCTCCGCTGGCCGCAGCCGGACCAGCCCAGTTTTGGATCTTCCAGCCGCTGACGTGGCCCTGATGCCGTGGACGAGGGTTCAAAACTGGGCCAGTCCGGCAGACAGACTAGAAGCTCAGGACCTAGAAGCTCAGGACTGGGGTGACCTTGATGGTGTCGCCGTCAATGTCCAGGCGGGTGGTGAAGCTGAAGTCGTGTTCGACGTCCAGAGCCGAGGAGCCGCCACTGAAGAGATCAATCTGCTGGGCGGTGATCCTGGCCTTGCCGTCCAGGGGCGCCACCACCCACTTGCCGTCGAACGGCTCAATGCTGATCTTCGGGTACTCGGTGATGCTCCACTTGATGGTGCCGTCCACCACGCGGTTGCTGGTGGCGTGATAGAAGGGGCAGTCGGGCTGCAGGCGCTGCTGTTTGACGGCCTCTGCGGCACACTTGTCCAGGAATTCCTTGACCCGGGCCGCCACGGCCCGGTTCAGCTCGTCCGTGGCCTGGGTCAGGAGATTCAGCGGGGCAGCCGGGACATCCCGCCCGGAGACGGTGGCGCGCGTGGGCGGCGCCGAGAAGTAATGGCCGTTCAGGGAGGCCTCGTACTCGCCGGGGTAGAACACGGCAAACGTGTTGCGGCCGCCGGGCATGTTCACCGGCACGCCGTTGAGGGTGGCCTCGCTCGAGTTCACGACGGTGACGTCCACTGTGGGCAGGGTGGCCGGGACAAAAGCCCACTTGTTGAAGAAGAGCCACTCGGTGCCGGCGCTCTCCAGCAGGAACTCGGTGTGGAGGCGGCTGCCGTCGATCGTGTAGTCCATGGGCACCATCACGCGCTTGCCGCCGCGCGGTTCGGCATCACCGATCTTCACGTTCGCAATGCGGGCGGCCGACGTCTGCAGCGCCGTGCCGTCGAGCATGGCGGCATCTGCGTCGGGCACCGAAGCCTGGAGCAGTCCCAGCGCACGTTCGCCCTCGCCCTTCTGCAGGGCGTCCAAATATTCGCGCACCGGCTGCTGCGGGCTGGCCACGGAATGGTTCACCAGATTCACCGCAACAATGGCTCCGGCGACGGCAAGCATCAGGCCCAGCAACCATCCGGCCGCCGTCCTTACCAAGGCTTGACTCATCTGCACGCCCCTTACGTTACCTGCAAGTTATGTAAACGCAGGAGTAACAGAGGACACACGTGACGCTGGACGGCGTCAGGAAAACGTCCGACGGCGGGGCGTCGCCACCGCTGGCGGCGCCCGAGGAGCTAACGTCGCCGCCGGGATGAGGTGCCGAAAACGCCCCTCAGAAGTTCCCTCCCCAGTTGGGTTCCCATCGACCGGACCATGCTTTTCAGGCCGCCGCCGAGGGCGCCCGTGATGTCCTCCATCATGCCTCCGGCCTGGGGAGCCGAATGCGGGGCGGGCGCCCGCCTGGGCTCCCGCTCGGGCGCCCGCTCCGGCCCGGGGGCGGGTCGGCTGCTGGGGCGTCCGAGGATGTCCTCCTCAATGCGGCGGGCGTCCGCATCCACCGCGGCGGGATCCAGGCTGCCGGGGACAAACACCCCGGTGGACGGCACCGGCGGCTGCCCTGGCGCTGCCGGGCCGGTCGGAGCGGTGGCCTTCCCGGAGAGTTTCTCGTACGCCGAGACGCTGTCAACGGCGGTCCCGTACTTGGCCAGCAGTGCCGAACCGGCAACCGTGCTCTTGATGAGCTCGTCCGTGCTGGGGCCCATGACGGATTCCGGCGCGCGCAGGCGGGTCAAGGCCACGGGTGTGGGCGCGCCCTTCTCATTCATGACCGTGATGACGGCCTCCCCGATTCCGGCGGAAGTAAGGGTCTCCTCGAGGTCGTAGTCGCTCACCGGGAAGGTGGACACCGTCGCCTTGAGTGCTTTGGCATCCTCCGGCGTGAAGGCCCGGAGCGCATGCTGGACACGGTTGGCCAGCTGGCCGAGCACGTCCGCTGGAACGTCCTTGGGCGTCTGCGTTACAAAGAAGATGCCGACGCCCTTGGAACGGATCAGCCGGACGGTCGTGATGATGGCCTCAAGGAACGCCTTGGACGCGTCGTTGAACAGGAGGTGGGCCTCATCAAAGAAGAACACGAGCTTGGGCTTGTCCAGGTCCCCCGCCTCGGGCAGTTCCTCGAACAGGTCTGCCAGGAGCCACATCAGGAAGGTGGAGAACACCCTGGGCTTGGTCTGCAGGGTGGGCAGTTCGAGGCAGGTGATGACGCCTCGGCCGTCCGGTGACGTCCGGAGAAGCTCGGCCGTGTCGAACTCGGGCTCACCGAAGAAGCGCTCCATCCCCTGCGCCTCCAGTGTCACCAGCTCCCGGAGAATGACGCCGGCCGTCGCCTTGGACAGGCCGCCCAGTTCCTGCAGGGTGTCCTTGCCCTCGTCGGAGGTGAGGTACTGGATGACGGAACGGAGGTCCTTGAGGTCGACCAGTTCGAGGTTGTGCTTGTCCGCGAAGTGGAAGACAAGCTGGAGGCTGGACTCCTGCGTGTCGTTGAGTTCCATGATGCGCGACAGCAGGATGGGCCCGAAGGATGTGATGGTGGCCCGGACGGGGATCCCGTTGCCGTCTCCGCCGAGGGCAAGGAACTCCACCGGAAACGTCCTGCCAGCCCACTGCTGGCCGATGCTCTCGGTCCGTGCGGCCAGCTTTTCACTCCCCGTGGCAGCCGTGGCGAGGCCGGACAGGTCGCCCTTGAGGTCGGCCAGGAAAACGGGCACTCCAGCGGTGGACAGCTGCTCGGCCATCATGTGCAGCGTGACAGTCTTGCCGGTGCCGGTGGCGCCGGCCACAAGCCCGTGCCGGTTCATCATGGACAGGGGCAGCCGGACCGGAGCGTCTTTGTGGAGTTCGCCGTCGACGATGGCGGCCCCCAGCTCGATGGTGGCGCCCTCAAGCGCATAGCCCTTTTGGATCGTGGCGACTTTATCTGCTGTGGATTTGTTGGCCATGCCGCTAGCTTAGCCGCGGGTATCCGGATCTTTCCTGACGGCCAGGAATTTGATGGTTTCGGGACGGCGGCCGGGTCGAGCTGCAGCTATACCTAGGTCCGGAATGCGGTGTCCGGCGGGAAATGAACTGATTCAATTCACCCAGCCTCAGTGAGAAATCGAGTACTGCCTCGATAAAACAGGTAGGAAAATATGCAAAGTCGAGTGGAATCCACTGGTGTTTTTCTACGAAGGCGCAAATAGTATCGGGACCATAAATGCGGCCAAGGACGGTCGTATTTCCAATTTCGCACCCGGGGGTCCCCATGCAGCAAGAGTCAACCACGTCCGTTGTCGCCCGACGACTGGCTGCCGCCGTCGTCCTCCCCGGCATCCTGACCAGCACACTGGTACTGGTGCCGGCGGCCCAAGCGGCCGACAGTTCCACTGCCAGCATTTGCACCGGGGTGGTGAACCAGCTCGGGCACCGCGGCACAGTGCAGGAAAGCCTGCTCAAGGCGGCCGCCCGCAAGAACGCGGTCCTCATCAAATCCCTGGAGGAGGAACGTGCGACGCTGGAGACAACGGCGAACAAGCTGACGGTGGAGATTGCCGCTGCGGACAAAGCGATTGCCGACCTTGAGGCTGAGGAACGAAAGCTGACAACGGATTTGGGTTCGGCAACAACCGAAATGTCCGGGCTTTTCGCCGCCCAGACTACCGCGGCACAGTCTGTCGCGGACACAGAGAAGGCACTTGCCGGACTCCAGGCAGAGAAAACCAGCACCGAAGCGCAACTCGCACCCCTGCAAGAGGAACTCGCCATTGCCGAGGCCGCTGCTGGGCTGCTGAAAGAGCAGAAAGTGGACCTCGACGCCCAGATTGCAGCCAAGACTGGCCAGATCAGCGCAGCGGAGGATGACCTCGTGGCGCTCCGCGCTGCAGCCGGGGCCGCCGCGGACGCCCTCGCCGGAAAGAACGCCGAAATCCTGAAGGCACAGGGCGAGCTAACGAATCTCTCGGGGATCGCCGACGGTGCAGCGGCGGCCGCGGCTGAGGCTGCGCAGGTGGTCAGCGACGCCGAGGCTGAGCTCCAGCGGCTCGAGGGCCTCGGGGAAGCAGCGCAGACGGCACTGGCGGACCAGCAGACGAGGGTCGCGGAGGCAAAAGCCGCCCTCGCGAGCCTTCAATCGACGGCCGAAACGGCAGCGGGTGCTGTTGCCGCAAAGAATGCAGAGATCAGCGCCGCGCAGGTGGAACTCGCGGCACTGCAGGCTGCCGCCACCCAGGCTGCGGACGCCTTGGCTGCCAAGAACGCCGCGATCTCTCAGGCCCAGACGGAGCTGACTGCACTGCAGGCCAACGCCGCAACGGCCGCCTCGGCTCTCGCGGCCAACAGCAACCAGCTTGCGGCGGCCAACGCTGAGATCACGACCCTCCAGGACCAGATTGCGACGAAGAATGCCTTGATCACGGCCAAGCAGGCTGAACTCACCAAAGCACAGGGCGAGCTCAGCACGCTGCAGGCCACCAAGGCGGCCCTTGAGTCGGAGATCGCCACGCTTACGGCCCAGATCGACGCGATCAACGGCAACTCGAAAGCCAAGAAGGACCTGATAGCAGCGCGGGAGACCAAGCAGGGCCTGCTGAACAGTGTGAACACCCAGATCACCACAAAGAATGCCCAGATCTCCGGCTACCAAGGTGACCTGACAACACTCCAGAACTCGGTCAACTCCCTCAACACCCAGCTCCTCGCCAAGCAGCAGGAAAGCAGCGCACTGCAGCAGCAGGCAGCGCCGCTGCAGGCCACCCTGACCTCAGCGAACGCTGCCGTCGCCACCAAAGAAGGCGAGATCGCAACCTTGAAGGCGCAGATCCCGTCGCTCCAGGCCGCGGTGAATGACGCCGATGCTGCTGTTGCCGCCCAACAGGGTGAACTCAGCGTCCTGCAGGGGCAGCTCCCGGCGCTCCAAGGCGCCGCGGCCTCGGCCGCCGCGGACGTCTCCGCGCAGGAAAAGGTAGTGGCGGACCTGGAAGCTGCACTTCCGGGGCTGACCCTGGGTGTGGCCGACGCCGAGGCGGCTATAGCGGAACAGAGGACTGTGCTCGGCGGTCTGCAGGCGAAGCTGACGGAAGCCAACAACGCCGTTGCCGCCGCCAATGCCGCCGTCGAGGCCAAGAACACCGAGATCAGCGGTCTGCAGGGCGAGCTGCCGGCCCTTCAGTCCACCCTGGACGGCGCCAATGCGTCGGTCTCCATCAAACAGGGTGAGATACAGAAGCTGAACACCGAACTGGACAGTCTCGCCGGCCAGCTCTCGGTCCTCAATTCGCAGATCGCCGCCAAGGAAGCCGAGGTTCTAAGTCTGCAGAACCAAGTTGCTCCTCTTTTGGACCAGCTGAACAGGATCAACGGCGAGATCAGCGCCACGGAAACTCAGCTCAAGACCCTGCAGGCGCAGCTCGTGGCTCTGGACCAGCAGTTCACGACTGCCTCGAATGAGCTCAACGTCCTGCAGGCGAAGAAGGGTGTGAAACAGGCCGATGTCGCAGCCAAAAAGACAGTGCTTAAGTCCCTTCAGGACCAGCTCGCCGACGTCCAGAGCAAGATCGCGCTCATTGATGGACAGATCGTGCTGGGCGGCTGTGTAGTCAAATAGTGAGGGTGCTGAGCAGGAGGGGGTCACCGGAAACGGTGGCCCCCTTGCTCCGTGTCCGGCGCCACGGCGCAATCCAGAAATATCCCGACCGCCGTCGTCGTTGTTGCCAGTGCCTGTCCCGCTACCGGAACGGGCCGCCGCAACGCCCCGCTACGAAAGGCCGGCTCCACCTTGACTGTTCCCCTCTCCATCCTTGACCTGGCGACCATCGGCAAGGGACAGACGGCGGCGGAGAGCTTCGCCGGGAGCGTGGCCATGGCGCAGAGCGCCGAGAGACTCGGCTACCGGAGGGTCTGGTACGCCGAGCACCACAACATGTCCTCCATCGCGTCCTCTGCCACGAGTGTCCTCATCGCGCATGTGGCCGCCCACACCGAGACCATCCGGCTGGGGGCGGGCGGAGTCATGCTGCCCAACCACTCGCCGCTGACCATTGCCGAGCAGTTCGGCACCCTGGAAACGCTGCACCCGGGACGCATCGACCTGGGGCTCGGCCGCGCGCCCGGCAGTGACCAGAACACCATGCGGGCCCTGCGCCGCGACCCCCATTCGGCGGACACCTTCCCGCAGGATGTCCTGGAACTGCAGGGCTACCTGAGCGGCCCCAGCCGCATCGAGGGCGTCGAAGCGACACCGGGCAAGGGGACAGACGTGCCGCTGTACATCCTGGGATCGTCCCTGTTCGGGGCGCGGCTCGCCGCCCAGCTGGGCCTGCCCTACGCCTTCGCCTCCCACTTCGCGCCGAACGCGCTCCAGGACGCGGTAGCCGTCTACCGCCGGGAATTCAGGCCGTCCGGGCAGCTGGCGGCCCCGCATGTCATCGCCGGCGTCAACGTGATCGCCGCTGATTCCGCACCAGACGCGCAGGCAATCTTCCGGGACACCCTCCGGGCCAGGGTCTCGCTGTTTTTCGGCGGCGGGCGCGAGTTCACCGACGACGAAGCTGACATGATCCTGGACTCCCCGCAGGGCCAGCACGTCTCGCAGATGATGAAGTACTCGGCCATTGGGACACCGGACGTGGTGCTGGAGTACCTGGACGGATTTGCCAGGCACGCCGATGCGGACGAACTCATCGTCGCGCACCAGAGCACGGGGACCGCCACGAGGCTGCGTTCACTGGAGCTGCTGGCGGAAGCAGCCGGCCTCGCCCGGGTCTAAGGCGGCGGAACGGTCCGGTGCCGAACCAAGGCGCCGCCAAAATTACCACGGAGCCGAACTAAGACACCGCCGAACCAAGCCGCCGCCGAAGTTACACGGCGGCAATGACCGGGATATTCAGCGGAAACCGGCGCAGCGGAGACTGAGGACATCAGATACCGCTTGGGGATGATCCGAAGGATTTTCGCATGCCAACTCCGCTCAACCAGACGGTGGCCGATTCCGCACTGCTGACGAAATCCCTGCCGCTGGGCCTGCTGAGGTCCTTCGTTCAGTCGGACGCTGCCGACGACGGACTCACCCCGCAACTGCTCGGCGAACTGAAAATCCTGGCCCGCACTCCGGGGCTGCTGGTGGCCTGCAACTACGGCGGAACCCTCTGCGACGCGGAGGGCATTTCCACCGAAACACTGCCCCTCGGCGGCGCGGCGATTGCCCTCCGGGCCTTGGCCGCGCTGCCCAATACACATGCGGCCGTCATCTCCGGCCGGTCGCTCCGGGACCTCGCCGCCGTGTCGCGGCTTCCCGCCGAGGTGCACCTCGTGGGGTCCCACGGGGCCGAGTTCGACATGGGGTTCGCCCACGGGCTGTCCCTGGCCACTGAATCCGTCCTGCAGCAGGCCAACCAGGCGCTGCTCGAATCCATCGGCGCCTACAAGGGCGTCAGCATCGAGCGGAAGCCGGTGGCGGTCGCCGTGCACACCCGGCCCGCCGCTCCGGCCGTGGCGGCCAAGGCCAGCAAGAAGGCGGAGGAGATCGCCCGGGACCTCGGACTGTTCTTCATCGTGGACGGCTCGGTGCTGGACCTGTCGGTGGTGGAGCCCGCCAAGGCCGAGGCTCTGGAAAACCTGCGGGCCAGGCTTGCGGTGAGCGCGGCCCTGTATGCCGGCGACGCCATGAGCGATGAACTGGCCATGGCCACCCTCCGTGGCCCGGACATGGGGCTGTGGGTGGGGGATCTGCCGAGCCGTGCCAAACACAGACTGCGGGACCCGGAATCGTTCGCCCGGGTGCTGGCCATCCTCTTTGAGCTGCGGCGGGCCTGGCTGTTCGGTGAGGATGCTGTGGGCCTGGAACGGCATTCGATGATCGGCAACGGCTCCTCCACGGCACTGCTCACGCCGGACGCCAAGATCTGCTGGATGAGCCACCCCCTGCCGGACTCCGGTTCACTCTTTGCGCATATTCTGGGCGGGGATGCCGCTGGCCACTTCTCGGTCGAGCCGGTCAAGGCCTCGCAGGTGCTGGGCCAGCGCTACGTGGACAGCACCATGATTGTGGAAACCCGGTGGGCGGACGTCACGGTGACCGACTACCTCGAGCCGGCCCCGGAAGGAATCACCAGCCTGGTCCGGGTGCTGTCCGGAACCGGTGCGGCGCGGGTCGTCTTCGCGCCCCGGCCGGACTATGCCAACGCTCCGTTCAGCATGGAGGCACGCGGCGGCGAGCTGCACGTTGTCGGGACGTCCGACCCCATCGTCCTGCTGGCTCCCGGCGTCAGCTTTTCCATCACCTCTGACGGGCGACACGCCACCGCCACGGCCGAGATCAATCTGCAGCACGGGCCGGTGGTGCTGAACCTCCGCTGCGGTGACACCGAGGCGCAGCGTCCGGACGGGACCGACGAAACGGTCCGCCGCTCCGCGGTCGCGCATCATTCCCTCCGCTGGGTGCAGGACCTGAAGCTGCCGTCAGTGAAACCGTCGCTGGTGCGCCGCTCGGCGCTGGTGCTGCGGGCTCTGGTCCACGAGCCCACCGGTGCAGTGCTCGCCGCCCCCACGACCTCCCTGCCGGAAGGGATCGGCGGCACCCGGAACTGGGACTACCGCTACTGCTGGCTCCGTGACGGTTCCATGACCGTCAACGCGCTGGTGGACCTGGGATCGACGGCGGAGGCTGAGGGCTTCCTCACCTGGCTGGGCAGGATCCTGGCCAATGCCCCCGGCCCGGAATGGCTGCATCCGCTCTACTCGGTCACGGGCGCGCCGCTGTCCACGGAAGCCATCATCGAGAGCCTGCCTGGCTATGCCGGCTCGAGGCCGGTGCGGATCGGGAACGCCGCGGACCACCAGGTCCAGCTGGACGTGTTCGGGCCCATCGCGGAGCTCATCCATAGCCTCAGCGAGATACGGGGTTCGCTGGCCGATTCCCACTGGGAGCTGATGGTGCAGATGACCCGCGCCGTGCTGGCCCGGTGGCATGAGCCGGACCATGGCATCTGGGAAGCCCGCCGGGCGCCCCGGCACCACGTGTACACGAAGGTCATGTGCTGGGTGACGCTGGACCGGGCCCTCCGCACGGCAGCCCGCCACAGCCGCGAGCCTGAACCTTCGTGGGCTCCCATGGCCGCCACCATCCGCGACGAGGTCCTCCGCGAAGGCTGGGACACCACAGCGGCTTCCTACACGGTGGCATACGACAGCCCGGATCTTGACGCGGCCGTCCTGCACATCGGCCTGTCGGGCATGCTCGATGTCACCGACCAGCGCTTCCTGGACACTGTCACCGCCGTGGAGCGGGAGCTGCGCGTCGGTCCCACCGTTTTCCGGTACAGGTACGACGACGGCCTGCCGGGCCTGGAGGGCGGCTTCCACATCTGCACGACCTGGCTTATTGAGGCGTACGTGGCGGTGGGCCGCATTGCGGAGGCCTGGGACCTGTTCGACCAGCTGGTCACCCTGTTCGGCCCCACCGGCCTCCTGCCCGAGGAATACGATCCCGGTACCGAGAGGCATCTGGGCAACCACCCCCAGGCCTACTCCCACCTCGGTTTCATCCGCTGTGCCCGCCTCCTGGACCGGCACCAGCGGGGTTAGCCGGCGCGGGACGCGGAGAAGATGGCCGGCGCGGCACCTTCCCCGGTGACGGGGTCTGGGAGGTCCTGCGCACGACCGGCGTGAACTTGAAGCCGTGGCCCGCGAAACCCCGCACCGACCCACTACCGGGCCGATACGGTCCAGGATGAAGTTGTGGTCCGCGGCGGGCTGGAACGACCGATGGTCCGGGTCCACGACAGGCCCCACTCCGTGCCACCCGGCCTTGATGCCTTCGCCCGGCGCTCGCCGGCTTCCGCCGTCGGCAGGAACCCGGCCCGGAGCCCCGCACTGTTCAGGGCGGCATGCATGGCGCCCTGTTGCGGGTCCGGACCGTGGTTTACGACGCCGGTGCGCGCCAGCAGCTGCTCGCCGCTTTCGTCCTCCAGTTCACTCCAGAGCCGGAGTGTTTCCGCCAGCATCGCGACGTAGTCCGGCTCGGAGTAGGCGAGGCCGAGGTTCCGGGTCGTGCCGTGCGATGCCCCGATACCGTCCGGGCCCGAACTGTTCCAGCAGGGTCACGTCCCGGCCGCGCCGGGCCAGCGCCATGCAGCAGCGGAGCCCATGGCCCCGCCTCCGATGACAACAGTGTCCAAAGTGTTGTTGTTCATGAGTCCTTCAAAATTGGGCATAGAGCCGCTCACGTCAGCAGCAGGGCCACGCCGATCATGGCCGGCACGGCCACCACGGTGGTGATCAGCACCGTGTCCTTTGCGGTGGTGAGGCCGGTCTTGTAGCGGGTGGCCGCCACGAAAACGTTCTGGGCCGTGGGCAGGGCGGACGTCACCACGACGGCGAAGAGCGCCTGGCCCTCCATGCCCAAGGCGAAGCGGGCGAAAACGAAGGCGATCGAGGGGTGGACGATGAGTTTGAAAACGCTCGCCAGCAAGACGTCCGCGCGGCGGCCTGTGGTGGATTGAAGGGGCTTGGAGCCGTTGAGGCTCATTCCGAACGCCATCAACATGGCGGGAATGGCGGCGCCGCCAATCAGATGAATGGGTTCCATGACGAGGGAAGGTACCTGCCAGCCCGTTCCGGCCACGAGGAGGCCGAGGCCTGAGCCCACAATCATCGGGTTCTTCAGGATCAGGACCACAAACCGGAGCGGCGTGGTGCGGTGCGCGCTCGTGGTCGCATCGAGGGCCATCAGGAGAACCGGGGTGAAGAACGCGAGCTGGAAGATCAGCAGCGGCGCAACGTAACTCGCGTCCCCCAGGACATACACGGAAATGGGGATGCCCAGATTCGCGGAATTGGCCAGCGAAGCGCTCATGCAGGACACCAGCGATTCGGGCATGCTGCGTTTCAGCAGGAACCTGACGATGATGAAGAAAAGGGCGGCCGTGGCTATGGCGCCAACCCCCGCCACCAGCAGCGGCGCGGCGAAAATATCATGGAGGCGGGCTTTGCTCAGGGTTTCAAAGAGCAGCGCAGGGCTGGCCACGAAGAAGGTCAGCCCGCTGAGGACCTGGCGTGCGTTGTCCCCAAGAATGCCCCGCCTGCCCACGAACATGCCCACGAGAATGATGGACCAGACAACAAAAAAGCCCGCAAGAACGCCTAGCATCCGGCTGTCGCTGACGGCTCGGAAGTGCAGGGGGCGGGGTCCACGACCCCAGCCTAATCAGATTTATTCGGCAAAGGATGAGCTTGTGGCAGGGATCTCGTTATTCGGGCAGCCGCAGGCGCACGCCTAGCTGCACGTGGCGTTGTTCAGGGCGAACGGCGGCCGCATCAGTCCAGGGGTCAGCCCTTCGGCGGGGTCGTTG
This sequence comes from Arthrobacter sp. ISL-28, assembly GCF_018613875.1. Lineage (GTDB taxonomy): Bacteria > Actinomycetota > Actinomycetes > Actinomycetales > Micrococcaceae > Arthrobacter. The sequence goes on from NZ_JAGGPJ010000014.1 coordinate 17,372, forward strand.
CCCAGCTGGATGATCCTGTTGCCCTTGTCCACGTGGACTACCTTGGGCTCATAGGCCCTGGCTTCCTCTGTGGTCATCTCGGCATAGGTGATCAGGATGACGATGTCGTTTTCCTGAACGAGGTGGGCGGCGGGGCCGTTGATCCCGATCACGCCTGAACCGCGCTCGCCGGCGATGGTGTAGGTCTCCAGGCGGGCGCCATTGGTGACGTCCACGATGGCAACGAGCTCGCCGGGCAGAATGTCGGCAGCGTCCAGCAGGTCCAGGTCTACGGTGACGGACCCGACGTAGTGCAGGTCCGCGTGCGTGACAGTGGCCCGGTGGATCTTGGACTTAAACATTGTTCGGTTCATAACCTGAACAGTCTAACGCCGGCTCAGCGATGTGGCTGTGAGCCAGGGAACACTACGGCGACACTTCCATCTCGTGGTCTTTGGCGGCCGCGATCGAGGCTGCGGTGGCGGCCAGGATTTCGCGGGCCGCGAGGATCGCCGGGCGCTGGGCACTTGAGCGGCGCACCGACGTGAAGACCGTCCTGCGCGGTTGCCCGGGCAGTTCCATCAGTTCGGCTGTGGTGCCGCGGCCGGTCCACACCAGGTCCGGCATCAAAGCCACGGCGTTTCCCGACTCGATCAGCCGGATCTGCGCCTGAAGGTCGGCCGTTTCGAAGCGGACATCGGGTTCGAACCCGGCGCTCCTGCACGCCTGCTCCGCCCAATGGCGAGAGGCTGCGCCCCGTGGTTCCATCACCCAGGGCAGCTCTGCCGTGTCGGCGAGGGACGTGACAGCCGGCCGGTCCTCCGACGCCGGAGGAACCGCGAGCCGGATGGCATCACCCGTCAGCCGGACACGGTCCAGCTCGGGATAGCGCGGTGCGGCGTGGCCCGGGTACTGCTCTGCGATCACCAGGTCGAAGTCCCTGGCCCAGGTTTCGTGGAGCGCTGTTTCGGGCTCCCGCTGGATCATTTCGATCCTGACGTCCGGGTAGGTTTTTGCCATGCGGGTCAGGGTGTCCGGCATAAGGGCCAGCGCCGCGGACTGGAAGACGGCAATCCGGACCGTACCCGAGACCGTCGTGAGCGACGCGGCCAGGTCAGCCTCCGCCTGTTCCAGCGTCTCGAGCAGCTGCGCGGTGTGTGCCACGAGGACTTCAGCCTGGGGCGTGAGCTGCACCCTCCGGCCGGTTTTCCGCAGCAGTTCCACGCCCACTTCCTTCTCAAGGAGGGCCAGTTGCTGGGACACTGAGGAAGGACTGTACTGCAGGGCTGCGGCCACCTCTGCAAGGGTGCCCCTGATCTTCAGCTCGCGGAGCAGCCGCAGCCGCCGGACATCGAGCACAGCTGTCCCTTCGGTTAAAATAACCAATAATGTTCAGAAGTATTCACTTTATCTAATGCAAGCCTCCTTGCATACTGTTTTGAGTTACCCCCATCACATCTGCGTTTTTTGATGGGGCCGCATCTACGCAGGAGTCCCTGATGACCATACAAGACCCCACCCAGTCGATCATGAGGCGCAAGCCGATTGACGACATCGAAGTAGAGAACAAACACAGCGGGCTATTCAAGTCCCTCGGGCTGTGGCAGCTCACCGCCATCGGCGTCGGCGGCATTATCGGCGTCGGCATCTTTTCCCTTGCGGGCCTGGTGGCCGCCGGAAATGAGGACACGCCGGGCGTCGGACCGGCCGTACTGATTTCCTTCCTGATCGCCGGCCTCGCATCGGCCGCAGCGGCACTCTCTTACGCGGAGTTCGCCGGCATGATCCCGCGCGCCGGCTCTGCCTACACCTATGGCTACGTCGCCCTGGGCGAGGTGATTGGCTGGTTCATCGGCTGGGACTTGCTGCTTGAGTACATTGCCATTGTGGCGGTCGTGGCCATCGGCATCTCCGGCTACTTCGACGCGTTCCTGTCCGGGATCGGGATTCACATGCCGGTCTGGATGACGTCGACGCCGGATGAAGGCAAGGGGGGCATCGTGAACATTCCGGCGATCCTGGTCTGCCTCCTGGTCACCTGGATCCTGAGCCGCGGCACCAAGACCTTCGGCCGGTTCGAGCTGGTGGCCGTTGCCATCAAGGTGGTCCTGATCCTGTTCATCATCGGACTCGGCGTCTTCTACATCAACACTGAAAACTTCAACCCCTTCATGCCGGCCGGCTTCGGGCCCGTGCTGGCTGGCTCCGCCACAGTGTTCTTCGCCGTCTTCGGCTACGACGCCATGAGCACTGCCGCCGAGGAAGCCACCGACGGCAAGAAGCACATGCCCAAGGCCATCATCCTCTCGCTGATCATCGCCATGCTCCTGTACGTTGCGGCCACCCTGGTGCTCACGGGCATGCAGAACTACAGGGACATCGATCCCGCAGCCGGCTTCGCCTCTGCCTTCACCAGCGTCGGACTTCCGGTGATCGCGACGATCATCTCCGTGTTTGCCGTGCTCTCCATCCTGACCGTGATGCTGACCTTCCTGCTGGGTGTCACCCGTGTCTGGTTCTCCATGAGCCGCGACGGACTGCTGCCGGGCTGGTTCTCCAAGACGGACCGCCACGGCACGCCCCAGCGGGTCACCTGGATCGGCGGCATCGCCTCCGCGCTCCTCGCGGGCGTGTTCCCCATCAAGGCCGTTGCCGACCTGACCAACATCGGCATTCTCGCTGCCTTCGTGGTGGTCTGCTTCTCCGTCATCATTTTCCGCTACAAGAGGCCCGATGCGCCGCGAACCTTCCGGCTGCCGTGGATGCCCGTCATTCCAGCGTTCGGCGTTCTAGCCTCGGCGCTCCTGATGTTCCAGCTGCACTGGGAAACCTGGCTGCGCTTCGTCGTGTGGCTCATCATCGGCCTGGCCATCTACTTCGGATACGGCCGCAAGCACTCCCTGATGAACCCCAACAGCCCGCGCCACGAGGAAGCGGTCGAAATGCACCGCCCCGTGGGGTAGCGGCAACCCGCGTTCCATCCGGCTTCGGCAGGCCAACCGTCCATGGTTGAGCCTGCCGAAGCCTTTTAACCCCCGATTCCCAGCGTCTTTTCGTCCTGCCGGACAGCCGCAGGAATCAACGGTTTTTCTAACCTGTATCCCTCAGGATTGATCGCTTTATCTTATGTGAAATGGGGATCATACTGATGAATAAGAGGTCCCCATCCACGGAAAGAACGAGTACAGCCATGACCCACACTGCAACGGATCACCGCGTGAACGCAGGCAAGGACGCCGCTGCAACCGGCGCCGTCGCCACACTTTCCACCGCGTCCAGCATCGAAGAGGCGACGGCCCTGGCTGCGGAAACCACGGCACTGGTGCGCCGCTGGCTGACCGAGGCCGCCAAGGTTCCCGTGGACGCCTCCGCGGAGCAGCTCGCCGGTGTCCTCAAAGACCCGAACGGCCTCGAATTCACTGTCGGCTTCGTGGACGGCGTCGTCCGCCCCGAAGACGTGCATGTCGCCGCCCGCAACCTCGCAGCGCTGGCACCGAAGGTCCCTGCCTTCCTGCCCTGGCACATGCGCAGCGCCGTCCGCCTCGGCGGCACCGTGGCACCGGTCCTGCCGCAGGTGGTCATCCCGATCGCCCGTCGCGTCCTCCGCGAAATGGTGGGGCACCTCATTGTCGATGCCACCGACGCCAAGCTGGGCCCGGCCATCGCCAAGATCCGCAAGGACGGCATTAAACTTAACGTGAACCTGCTCGGGGAGGCAGTCCTCGGAGAACACGAGGCGAACCGCCGGCTCGAAGGCACCCACACGCTGCTGGCCCGCCCGGATGTGGACTACGTCTCCATCAAGGTCTCCTCCACGGTGGCGCCGCACTCAGCCTGGGCCTTCGACGAAGCCGTGGAGCACGTTGTCGAGAAGCTCACCCCGCTTTTCGCCAAAGCCGCATCGTTCCCCAAGCCCAAGTTCATCAACCTGGACATGGAGGAATACAAGGACCTGGACATGACCATCGCGGTCTTCACCAGGCTCCTGGACAAGCCCGAGTTCAAGAACCTCGAAGCCGGCATCGTGCTGCAGGCCTACCTCCCGGACGCGCTATCCGCCATGATCCGTCTGCAGGACTGGGCCGCTGCCCGCCGCGCCGACGGCGGCGCCGGCATCAAGGTCCGCGTCGTCAAGGGCGCCAACCTGCCCATGGAACAGGTGGAGTCCTCCCTCCATGACTGGCCACTGGCCACGTGGGGCACCAAGCAGGATTCCGACACCAACTACAAGCGCGTCATCAACTACTCGCTGCACCCGGACCGTATCCGCAACGTCCGCATCGGCGTGGCCGGCCACAACCTGTTTGACATCGCCTTCTCGTGGTTGCTGGCCAAGAAGCGCGGTGTGGAAGCCGGCATCGAGTTCGAGATGCTCCTGGGCATGGCACAGGGCCAGGCCGAAGCCGTGAAGAAGGATGTCGGCTCCCTGCTGCTGTACACCCCGGTGGTGCACCCGGCCGAGTTCGACGTTGCCATCGCCTACCTGATCCGCCGCCTCGAAGAGGGCGCCAGCCAGGAAAACTTCATGTCCGCGGTCTTTGAGCTTAGCGAGAACGAGGCGCTGTTCGACCGCGAGGAGGACCGCTTCCTGCGTTCCCTGGAGATGCTCGACGGCGAGGTTCCGCCGCCGAACCGCCAGCAGAACCGCAATCTTCTGGCTGAGCCCATGCCGCACGACCACTTCGTGAACACCCCGGATACCGATCCGTCGCTGCCCGCGAACCGTGACTGGGGCCGGGCCATCCTGGACCGCGTTCCGGCCTCGACCCTGGGCAACGCCTCCGTCGAGGGCGCCACCATCACCGACGCGGACACCCTCAACAAGGTGATCGAAACCGCCGTCGAAAAGGGCAAGGCCTGGGGAGAGCTCTCCGGCAATGAGCGCGCCGAGATCCTGCACCGCGCCGGTGACGTCCTCGAGGCCCGCCGCGCCGACCTTCTTGAGGTCATGGCCAGCGAGACCGGCAAGACCATCGACCAGGGCGATCCCGAGGTCAGTGAAGCGGTTGACTTCGCGCACTACTACGCCGAAGCCGCCCGCAAGCTGGACGACGTCGACGGCGCCACCTTTGTCCCGGCGAAGCTCACCCTGGTGACACCGCCGTGGAACTTCCCGGTGGCCATCCCCGCCGGTTCCACCCTCGCGGCGCTCGCCGCCGGCTCCGCCGTCGTGATCAAGCCCGCCAAGCAGGCCCGGCGCAGCGGCGCCGTCATGATCGAGGCGCTGTGGGAGGCCGGCGTGCCCCGCGACGTGCTGACCATGGTGCAGCTGGGCGAGCGTGAGCTCGGCCAGCAGCTGATCTCCCACCCCGCCGTTGACCGCGTGATCCTCACCGGCGGCTACGAGACGGCCGAACTGTTCCGCTCCTTCCGCAAGGACCTGCCGCTCCTGGCGGAAACCAGCGGCAAGAACGCCATCATTGTCACCCCCAGCGCGGACCTCGACCTGGCAGCCAAGGACGTGGCCTACTCCGCCTTCGGCCATGCCGGACAGAAGTGCTCCGCAGCCTCACTGGTGATCCTGGTGGGCTCAGTGGCAAAGTCGAAGCGGTTCCACAACCAGCTGATCGACGCCGTTACCTCCTTGAAGGTGGGCTACCCCGAAGACCCCACAAGCCAGATGGGCCCCATCATCGAGCCCGCCAACGGCAAGCTCCTCAACGCCCTCACCACCCTGGGCGAAGGCGAGAACTGGGCAGTTGAGCCGCGGAAGCTCGACGGCACCGGCCGCTTGTGGAGCCCGGGCGTCCGCTATGGCGTCAAGCGCGGATCCTACTTCCACCTGACCGAATTCTTCGGCCCGGTCCTGGGGGTCATGACGGCCGAGACCCTCGAGGACGCCATCGCCATCCAGAACGAAGTGGACTACGGCCTCACCGCAGGCCTGCACTCCCTGAACACCGAAGAGCTGGGCCTATGGCTGGACTCCATCCAGGCCGGAAACCTGTACGTGAACCGCGGCATCACGGGCGCGATCGTGCAGCGCCAGCCGTTCGGCGGCTGGAAGAAGTCGGCCGTCGGCGCCGGCACCAAGGCCGGCGGACCCAACTACCTCGTAGGCCTCGGGGACTGGACCAGCAAGGAAAGCACGCAGGGTTCAGGCGCGCGCATCACGCACCCGGGCGTGCGCCGTCTCATCAACGCGGTCCAGGGCGAGCTTGATGCGGCAGAGCTGGCGTCGCTGGAGCGCGCGCTGGGTTCGGACGCCCTCGCCTGGGCAGACGAATTCGGCACCGCCAAGGACGTCTCCGGGTTGAGCGCCGAGCGCAACATCTTCCGGTACCGCACCCTTCCGGTCACCGTCCGGCTGTCCGACGACGAACCCCTCCGTGCGTTCGTCCGCACGGTAGCCGCCGGCGTACTGGCCGGTTCGCAGCTGACCGTCTCCACCGGCGTCGCGCTTCCGGCGCAGCTCCGCGCGGTGCTGACCGGACTGGATATCCCTGTCACGGTCGAGGACGACGCCGCATGGTTGGCTTCCGCCGGCCGGCTCGCCTCCGCGGGCAAACTGTCCGGTGCGCGCATCCGCCTGATCGGCGGCTCCGCGGCTGCACTGGCCGAAGCGACCGGCGGCCGCCCGGATGTTGCTGTCTACCCGCACGAGGTCACCGAGGCAGGCCGTGTCGAACTGCTGCCCTTCCTGCACGAGCAGGCCGTCAGCATCACGGCGCACCGGTTCGGAACACCCAACCACCTGTCCGATCCAATAATCTAGCCGGGCATACGAAAGGGCGGGCACCATTGGTGCCCGCCCTTTTGGCGTTGGTAGGTTCTTCAGGGCATATGCACTTGAGGCCATATGCTCTTCAGGGCATGGACGCTTCAGTCCCCGCGCGTTTCAGCCCAGCATGAGCTTGATGTCAGCCCAGGTACCAGCCCGGGGGCGCCCAGGATGTCGGAACGCTGTGGGCGGAAAACTCTTCGCACCGGGTGCAGGTGTAGGCAACTTCGCCCATCGTCCTGACGGTGCCATCATGGCGGAATTTGGGCGGAACGAAAGACTCAAGGTAGATGAACTCGTCTGTTCCGCACTTGTCGCAGTTGGGCTTGCCTACGTACTCGGTGTCCACTGTCATGGAGTGGTGGGGGAAGTGGCGGTTTGCGGCTGTGGTCACGGTCTGCCTATCCCGAAGCGTGCCCGCGGCGTTGCTGGACACGTTTCGTCATCGAAAATGTGCCGTCAGCCTCTGCATGACCTCCAACAGTCAACAGCATAGGCGAGCTGCGAACCGTTATCAATCATTTTTATGCCCGTACCCGGTGCAGGTACGGCTCAAACCTGCTTCTTCAGGGTCCTCCCCATGATGGCCTGGGTCAGTGCGTCGATGACCTCGGCGTTCGCCAGCGGGTTTCGGATCAGGGTGAAATCGACGTCGCCCACGGGCGGCAGCTCGAAGCGGCGGGTGATGATTTTCAGGTCCTCCGGCACCAGGGATGAGGGCATGACTGCCACGCCGATTCCTGCGCGGACGGCCGCGAGCACCGCGCTGATCTGCTTGGTGGTGCAGGTGATGCGCCAGGTCCGGCCCGTGGATTCAAGGGCGTCGATGGCGAGCTTGCGGCTCAGGCTCGGCGAAGGATACGCGATGAGGGGTACCGGATCACCCGGTTCCAGCGTGGTTTGCTCCAGGCCCACCCAGGAAAAGGAGTCGTGCTGGACCACGGTGCCGTCCTTCGCCCCGGCCACCCACTTCACGAACACGAGGTCCAGTTGCCCCGAGTTGAGCCGCTTGTAGAGCTGGTCGCTTTGGCCGACTGTGAGCTCCAGGTTGATCTGCGGATAGATCTGCCGGAACTCCCTGAGGATGCGCGGCAGCCCGGTGATGGCGAGGTCGTCGGCCGTGCCGAACCGGAGGCGCCCGCGCATCGCTGACCCCGAGAAGTAGCGTGCTGCGGCGTCATGGGCCGAGAGGATGCTCCGGGCGAACCCGGCCATGGCGTCTCCGTTGTCCGTCAGCCGGACGTCCCGGGTGTCCCGCGTGATCAGCACGCGCTTGGCGGCCGTCTCGAGCTTGCGGACGTGCTGGCTGACTGTCGGCTGGGCCAGTCCCAGGCGGTCCGCGGCCTTTGTGAAGCTCAGCGTTTCGGCCACGGCGAGGAACGATCGGAGCTGGGCCGGTTCGAACATGCGGACTCCGTCCTCATTGCGTTCCGCAATGCTAGTTATACGAGCAATACCCTTCCACAATCTTCAGGGACAACCATAGCGTTAGAGGCATCCCCGCCAGCCCGCTCTCCTGAGGACTTCCTGTGACACCCCCACCGCCGTCAACGGCCACCGTCACCCAGCCCATCGCCGTCGTCAATGAACGCCTCCCGTGGCGCCACACGTTCATCTCCCTCCGCGTTCCCAACTTCCGGATCTTCGCCATCGGTCACTTCGTGGCGGTCGTTGCACTGTGGATGCAGCGGATTGCCCAGGACTGGTTGGTGCTGCAGCTCTCCGGTTCCGTCACCGCCGTCGGCATCACCGTGGCGCTGCAGTTCACACCGTCACTGGTGCTGGGCCCCTGGGGCGGGATGATCGCCGACCGGTTTGCGAAGCGCAGGATCCTGATCGTGTGCCAGTCCCTGGCGGCGGTGCTGGCAGCGGCCCTCGCCGTGCTCGCGCTCAGCGGCAGAATCGAGGTCTGGCACGTGTATGTCCTTGCATTCGTGCTAGGCCTGGTGACAGTGCTGGACCAGCCCGCCCGGCAGGTGTTCGTCCATGAGCTCGTGGGGCCACAGCATTTGCGCAACGCCATCAGCGTGAACTCGACGACGTTCCAGCTGGGCGGTCTGATCGGGCCGGCCCTCGCGGGCGTGCTGCTCACCGCCGTCGGCGCGGGCTGGGCCTTTGCTGCCAACGCGCTAGCGTGCTGCTCCACCGTGACCATGCTGCTGCTCCTGCGCCGGGACGAGCTGTTTGTCAGCCCGCCCGCGCCAAAGAGCAAGGGCATGGTCCGCGAAGGGCTGCGGTATGCGCTCAGCAAGCCCACCATTTACTGGCCGTGGCTGATGGCGGGCTTCATTGCCGTATTCGCTATGAGCCTGCCTGTGCTGCTGGCCGCCTTCGCGGACCGGGTGTACGGCATCGGTGCCGGCGGCTACGGGATGCTGAACGCCCTGGTTGCTTTGGGTGCGCTGGCAGGGGCGGTCGCCTCCACCCGGCGTCGGCGGCTCCGGCTGCGGTCCGTGGTCCTGGGTGCCGGAATGTATGGGCTCATGCTGTGCCTGTCAGCCTTCGCGCCGTCGCTTGCGTGGTTCGGGGCCGCCATGGTGCTGTCCGGATTCTGGTGCCTGATGTTCCTCACCGCATCCAACCAGCTCGTCCAGATCAGCTCGAACATGGCGATCAGGGGCCGCGTGATGAGCCTGTACATCATGGTGCTGATCGGCGGCCAGGCCATCGGCGGACCAATGATCGGAAGCATCGCAGAACACCTTGATCCGCAAACCGCCCTGCTGGTGGCAGGCGGGGTGCCGGCGCTCGCGGCGGCGACAGTCGCCGTCGTGCTGGCCCGCCGGGGTGAGCTGAAGCTCAAGGTGGATTTCCGGGACCGGCGGCGCCTGCTGCGGGTGGTCCAGCGGCCGGCCGGGTAACGGTTGGCTTGGGCGTTGGAAAATGGAGCGGCTGACGGGAATCGAACCCGCGTATCGAGCTTGGGAAGCTAGCGCTCTACCATTGAGCTACAGCCGCATGCACCGGATTTCGCCGGGGCAGAACCTAGCTTAGCGCAGTTGCCGGGCGGGGTTGCCCACCGGATCTCCGTGTCCCCGCCCTAGGTGGCAAACATCCGGTGGCAAACGTCCGGTGGGGAACGTCCGCGGTGGCAGAATGTCGCCCGTCTGGCATCCCGTAACTCTTCGGTAAAGACCCAATCCGCCTTCTCCGGGCTGACCGCGGCCATGGCTATCCTGAAGTCCGTTGGCTGCGGACCTTTCCACAGGAAGAGGGGAACCGGCTCTACGGACAGGCCCGACGTCGGAATAGGATCCTATGGCATTTGCGGAACACGAGGTGTACGTTCAGCGCGACGCCATGACCGTCTACTCGTTCCTGCTGGACGTACTGAACATCCCGTCGTGGCAGCCGAATATCCGCAGCACCAGCCTCAACTCGGGCGTCGCCGGGCGGCCAGGAGCCAGATACCAAGTGACAATGGTTGGCCCGCGGGGCCGTCCGGTCGCGGGGGATTTCGAGATCACGGAGGCGCGGCCCGGCGCTGAAATCCAGTTCCAGGTGGTTGCCGGCCCGTCACTGCCGCACGGCGGTTTCTATCTCAGCACGGAAGGCAGCGGAACCAGGGTGCGCTTTGCACTGGAAACCCCGCTGAAGGGTCTCCGGAGTTTCACCCGCCCCGCCGTCCAACGGAGGCTGCAGCAAGCAGTTGCGCACCTTGAGCGGCTCCCGGAAGTCATGGAAGGGCGTCCGACGGCGGACTAAGGCTTCGCCGCCGACGCTGCGGTTCCGTGAGGCTATCGAGATTTCGGACCGTCCGACCTGGTTGGTGTTGTCGGTACATCAATGGAAGGGTGCGGTGGCAGCAATGATATTTTGGTAGGCGTGCTGATCTCTGACCGCGACATTCGTGCCGAAATTGATTCCGAACGGATCGTCCTGTACCCGTACGACTCCGCGATGGTCCAGCCGTCCTCGGTGGATGTTCGGATTGACCGCTTTTTCCGGCTGTTCGACAACCACAAATATGCGCACATCGACCCCGCGGAAGAGCAGCCCGAGCTGACCCGTCTGGTGGAGGTGGAGGAGGGCGAACCTTTCATCCTGCACCCGGGCGAATTTGTGCTGGGCTCCACGTACGAAACCGTCACGCTGCCTGACGACATCGCCGCCCGCCTGGAGGGCAAGTCCTCCCTCGGCCGGCTGGGCCTGCTGACGCACTCCACCGCAGGCTTCATCGACCCCGGATTCTCCGGTCACGTCACGCTGGAGCTGTCCAACATGGCCACGCTCCCCATCAAGTTGTGGCCCGGCATGAAGATCGGCCAGCTCTGCTTCTTCCGGCTGACTTCTGCCGCCGAATTCCCGTACGGTTCCGGCGAGTACGGCAACCGCTACCAGGGCCAGCGCGGGCCTACGGCCAGCCGCAGCCACCTGAACTTCCACCGCACGGATATCTAGCGCCCTCTGTTTTCGCGGCCGCCTGCGCACCTGCGCCGAGGGGTGAGGTCTCGGCACTTGGACTCCGCTTAAGCGCCGAGCATCGGACACACTCCGCTGCGTCACTACTCCTCCCCACTGTGGATGACCGGAACTGACCTTCCGGATGTGCCCACAATGGCCCATGAGGAAGCCGCGGCCACCTAGCTCCGGCTTCCCCTTGGGCGGCTCAGCCTGCCCGAGCCCGCACTGAGCTATGTGATCGTTGACTCCACCGGCTGGAACTGGCCTGCCCGGACCTGGCCTTCCCGAACTTCAAGGTTGCAGTTAACTACGATGGCCGGCATCACCTGGAGCCCCGCGCGGCGGACCTTAGGCGGGGATGGCGTCAGGAGTTGCCGGCCGGGTGAATTTCTGCAGCACGGGCTCCACGTACCGGGCAGCAAGCGGGCCAAGGATCGCCATGAGCAGGACATAGGCCGTTGCAAGGGCGGCAAGTTCGGTGGACGCGGCCCCGGACGCCACAGCCAGGCCCGCGATGACGATCGAGAACTCGCCGCGGGCAATGAGTGCAGCTCCTGCGCGGAACCGGCCGCGCCGTGCAATGCCTGCCCGCTTGCCCGCCCACACCCCGGTGATCATCTTCGTGGCGGCGGTGACTGCGGCCAGGACGAGCGCCCAGCCGAGTACTGGGGGGATGGATGCCGGGTCCGTGTTGAGTCCGAAGGCCACGAAGAAGATGGCAGCGAACAGGTCGCGCAGCGGCTCAAGGATCCGGGTTGCGCTGTCGGCCGTCGCGCCTGAAATGGCGATGCCGAGCAGGAAGGCACCAACCGCAGCCGACACCTGCAACGCCGACGCCAAACCTGCAACCAGAAGCGCGGCGCCCAGCAGGTTGAGGAGGAAGACCTCGGAATTTTCACTGTGCACTGCCTGGGAGACGCGATGGCCGTGCCGTAGCGCCACCGCCAGCACCACTGTGACCACGGCCAGTGAAATGCCGACGGTCACCAACCCTTCGAGGAAGCTGATCCCTGCCAGCGTTGCGGTGAGAATCGGCAGGTACATGGCCATCGCCAGGTCCTCGAACACCAGGATCGAGAGAATCACCGGCGTTTCCCTGTTACCGATGCGGCCAAGGTCAGTGATGACCTTGGCCGCAATGCCGGAGGAAGAGATATAGGTGATTCCGCCCATCACCATTGCGCCTACTGGGCCCCATCCCAGCATCACGGCAAGGGCTGCTCCGGGAAGGAAGTTCAAGACAAGGTCCAGGACGCCGCCCTGCCAGGAGCGCCGCATCCCGATGACCAGCTCTGACGCCGAATATTCCAGTCCGAGCATTAACAGCAGCAGGATCACACCGATCTCGCCGGAGAGATGCGCGAAACTCTGCATGCCTTCAAGCTTCATCAGCCCGCCGGCGCCGAAGAACAGGCCCCCCACCAGGTACAACGGGATGGGCGACATGCCGATCCGCCCCGCGAGCCGGGCCAGGAGACCGAGGCAGAACACGACGGCCCCCAGTTCAACGAGGGTCAGTGCCAGCTCATTCATCGGCGTCAGCCGTTGCGCAGGATATCGGCCGCTGTATCAAGCCCTTCTTGCGTACCGACGGCGACGAGCAAATCGCCTGTGTGAAGAACGACGTCGGGCCCCGGCGAGGGGACCACTTCACCTTCACGCATGATCGCCACAATTGAAACGCCGCACCGGGTCCGAATGCATGCCTTGCCCATGGGCTGGTTTTGGAACGGTGAGTCCGCGGTGATCGAGAACTGCCTCGTCACGATCCCCGGGACCTCTTTGTGGGCTTCGGTGAGCTGCATGGCCAGGTGCTGGCCGCCCAACAGGTTGCCGAGCGTGGCGGCTTCATCACCGGTCAGAGGAATCGATGCCTGGCAAGTGTCCGGATCGTCCCAGGTGGAAACGAACAGTTCTGTCTGCCCTTCGCGCAGCTCCACTACGCCGATCCTCCGGCCGGAGGCCGTCATGAAGTCCTTGCGCCTGCCGAGGCCGGGGAGGTCCGTCTCTTCCACGTTCATAACATCAGCGTAGTCCGCGAAGGGACAGTTAAGGCCTCATTTTCGCTCCGAAACGGGGCCACAATTGTCCCTTGGCGCCAGGGCGGAGCCGGGTGGGGCGCCTCAGCCGTCCGCTTGAGGCTAGGAGGCGGGGACGACGGCGATCCTGGTTTCGCCGGGCGGCTTCACCGGGAGGAGGACCAGCAGCCCCGCGAGGAGCACTACCATGATCCCCAGGATGCCCCAGCGCTGCGCCTCCCCTTCAGCCACCAGAGGCGTGGCCACGGCGATGCACAGCGTGAACAGCGCCGGGGCGAGAAAGCTGACGGCCCGGCCGGTGGTTGCGTATAGACCGAACAGCTCACCGGATTCGCCCTGCGGGGCCAGGCGGGCAAGATAGGCGCGGGAAGAAGACTGGGCCGGCCCGACGAACAGGCACAGGAAGAGCCCGAAGACCCAGAACGTGGTGCTGCCCGCCCATGCGGCGCCGAAAAACACATAATCGCCGTTGCCCAGCACCAGGATCACGGTGCCGGCGATCAGCAGACCGACAAGGGAACCGATAATCACCGCCTTGGGGCCAACCCTGTCGTCCAGGAAGCCGCCGATGATGGCGCCCACGGCCGCCACGATGTTGCCGAAGATGGCGAAGAAGATCACCTGCGAGAGTTCGAAGCCGAAGGTGCCGGCGGCAATGATTCCGCCGAACGTGAAGACTGCGGCAAGCCCGTCGCGGAAGATGGCACTGGCCATCAGGAAGTAGATGGTGTGCGGGCTGGTCCGGTAAATCGCCTTGATCCTGCGCACCAGCAGCCGGTAGGACGCAACGATGCCTAGGCTCGCAGCGCGCTTGGGCCGGGGTAGTTCCGGGACAGCGAACATCACGGGCAGCGCGAAAATGAAAAACCACAGGGCCGAGAACACTGCCACCAGCCGGATATTGAGACTGTCCTGCGTGGAGGCGCCGAGCCACTCGAAGCGGGGCTGGACGAAGAGCTGGAGCACGACGAGCAGGGCCACGATCCCGCCGAGATACCCCATGCCCCAACCGAAGCCGCTGACCTTGCCGATATTCAGGGGCGTGGAGATCTGCGCCAGCATGGCGTTGTAGTTGACTCCGGCGAACTCGAAGAAGACATTCGCCAGCGCAATCAGCGAAACCCCCAGCAGCAGGAACTCCGGGCGGGGGAACACAAAAAAGCAGAGCGCCGTCAGGAGCGCGACGGCGGCAGTGTTCACTCCCAGCCACAGCTTGCGCCTGCCGCCCGTATCCGAGCGCTGGCCGGTGACCGGCGCCAGCAGCGCGATCGCCACTCCCGCGATGGCCAGCGCTCCACCCAGCACCGCCGAAGCCCGGTCTTCGCCGCCGAACGCATTGGAGGTGAGGTAGACCGTGAAAACAAACGTGGTCATGACGGCGTTAAATGCGGCTGATCCCCAGTCCCAGGCCGCCCAGGCAATGATCCGCCCCTTGTGCGAGACCTTGTTCCCGGCCTCGAGTTCGGACGACGGGTGCATGGCCTCGGGCGCGGCGGCGGAGTTCATAAGCCGATGCTATCCGCCCGCGGCGAACACGGACCGGAAACTCTCCAGATAGTGCCGCGGAATCTCGCGCTGACTGGCCGCCCGGCGGGAAAAGTGTCAGTGGCCCCTTGATAAACTGTCGGGACCGAACCCAACGAATGCCCCGCCTGCTCCAACTTTGATAATCGAATTCCTGACGTTGCGGAGATAACAGTGATCACAGTCCTCGCCGTGCACTTTGCGGTTGCTGCTGTGGCGCCGTTTATGTTCCGGAAGTTCGGCCGGAGTTCGTTCTACGCGCTGGCTGCAGTCCCTGCCGCTTCATTCGTTTGGCTGCTGTTTCAGCACGACGCGGTCTACGGCACGGCAGGCCGGCAGGGAGCAGGAGTTCCGGGACAGGGCTCGGCCAGCGAGGTTATCCCGTGGATCCCGGATCTCGGCATCGAGTTCGCCTTCCGCCTGGATGCCCTCGCCTGGGTCATGTCCCTGCTGGTGCTCGGCGTGGGCGCCCTGGTGCTCGTGTACTGCGCCCGGTACTTCAAAAACAAGGACGATTACCTCGGCGGCTTCGGCGCCCAGCTGCTGGCGTTCGCCGGGGCCATGTTCGGCCTGGTTACTGCCGATGACCTGCTGCTGCTGTTCATTTTTTGGGAACTCACCACGGTCCTGTCCTACCTACTCATCGGCTACGCCCGCACCCGCCTCGCTGCCCGGCGCTCCGCCCTGCAGGCGCTCATGGTCACCACCGCCGGCGGCCTGGCGATGCTCGTTGGCCTGATCATGCTCGGTTCCAGCGCGGGGACCTACCGGATTTCAGCCATCCTGGAACACGCGCCCGGGCTCGTCGCCGGGCCGACGGCGGGAGCCGTGGGAACCGCCGTCGTACTGATCCTCATTGGCGCGGTGACCAAATCCGCGCTGGTCCCCTTCCACTTCTGGCTTCCGGGGGCCATGGCCGCCCCCACGCCCGTGAGCGCGTATCTGCATGCCGCGGCGATGGTGAAGGCCGGCGTCTACATCGTGGCACGCCTGGCCCCGGGCTTCACCGAGACGGCGTATTGGCTGCCCATGGTGCTCGGTCTGGGCCTCGCAACCATGCTCGTTGGCGGCTACCGGGCCCTGCGCCAGACCGACATCAAGCTCATCCTCGCCTACGGCACTGTCAGCCAACTCGGATTCCTCACCATGGTGGTGGGCCTCGGCAAGCCCGACGCGGCACTCGCGGGCCTCGCCATGCTGCTGGCGCACGGACTCTTCAAGGCCACGCTGTTCCTGGTCGTCGGAATCATCGACCACCAGGCCGGCACCCGCGACATCCGCAAACTCTCCGGCGTCTTCCGATCGTCCCGTGCCCTCGCCGTAGTGGCAGGGATCGGCGCAGCCTCCATGGCGGGGGTTCCGCTGCTGGGCGGCTTTGTCGCCAAGGAATCGGTACTCGAAGCCTTCGTCCACTTCGCGGGGGAGCCCGGCCACGGACCATGGGGCGCGGTGGTCCTCGCGGGCGTCGTCCTCGGTTCCGTGCTGACCTTCGCCTACAGCGCCCGGTTCCTTTGGGGCGCCTTTGCGGTGAAGCCGGGGGTCGAGCGCACGCCGTTCAAGCCGATCACGCCGTCGTTCCTGGCGGCGCCTGCAGTCCTGAGTCTCCTCACGATCGTTTACGGCCTCTGGCCGGTGCCGGTGGACGGGTGGATCCAGCCCTACGCGTCCCTCTTCGCCGTGGGGCCGTTGGGTGACGGAACGTCCGACGCCGGCACTGATGCAGGTGCCGCGGGGCACCTAGCGCTGTGGCACGGTTTCACCCCGGCGCTCGGGCTGACGGGCGTCACTTTCGCGCTCGGCCTGGCCATGTTCTATTTCCGCGGAGCCGTGGACCGGGCCCAGAGCCTGGTTCCCGCCTGGATTGATGGCGACCGCGGCTACCGGCTGACCATCGGCGCCCTTGATGATGTCGCGGTATGGCTGACGGGCCGCACGCAGCGCGGTTCGCTGTACTTCTACCTGGCCGTGATCCTGACGGTCGCCTTCGTGCTTCCCCTGACTGCGTTGGCCTCCGCGCGCAAGCCGCTGCCCGAGGGGCTGTATTTCATTGATCCCAATTCGCCGCTGCAGATCGTGGCGGGCGCAGGGATCGTGATTGGTGCACTGGCCGCGGTCCGGGCCAACAAGCGCTTCCTGGCGGTGCTCATGGTTTCCGTGACCGGCTATGGCATTGCCCTGATGTTCGCCCTGCAGGGTGCCCCGGATCTCGCGCTGACCCAGATGCTGGTGGAAACCATCATCCTGGTGGCCTTCGTGCTGGCCATGCGCAGTCTTCCGGCCGAACTTCGGGACCGGACCGGCGGCAAGTACCGGGTGGTCCGCGTGATCATCGGGCTGGCCTTCGGGGCCACCATGGTCTTCGCGGCAATCCACGCCATGGGCGCACGCGTGGCCACGCCGGTATCCCTGGAGTTTCCCCAACTTGCCTACGAGGGCGGCGGCGGGATGAACATCGTCAACGTCACGCTGGTGGACATCCGCGTCTGGGACACCTTCGGCGAGATCGCGGTGCTCGCGCTCGCGGCCACCGGTGTCGCCAGCCTGATCTTCATCCGGGGCCGCGGCGACGGCATCCGGAGGTCGTCCACGGTCGCCGAAGGCACGGTGGGCCGGAGCAGGGGAGTCGACAGGTCGTCGCGCGACGGGGCTGCCCTGGCCCTGACCCGCAAATTCGCCGCGGCCAGCCGCGATGCGTGGCTGGTGGCCGGCCGCACGCTGGCACCGGAGCGTCGCTCCATCATCTTCGAGGTGGTCACGCGGCTGCTGTTCCACTCGATGATCATCTTTTCCCTGTACCTGCTGCTGGCCGGGCACAATCTTCCCGGCGGCGGGTTCGCGGGGGGACTCATGGCGGGCCTCGCCCTCACCCTCCGATATCTGGCTGGCGGCCGCTACGAACTCCGTGAAGCCACCCCCATCAGCGCGGGCACGTTGCTGGGCATCGGCCTGGCAACGGCCGCTGCATCCGGTGTTGCCCCTCTCTTGCTCGGCGGGCAGGTGTTCCAGAGCGCCATCATCGAGCTGTGGCTGCCCGTCTTCGGGGACATCAAATTCGTCACATCCACCATCTTCGACACCGGCGTGTACATCGTGGTCGTGGGGCTCGTGCTCGATGTGCTGCGTACCCTGGGGGCCGAGATCGACGAGCACTTCGAGGAGCAGCCCGCGCAGCCGGCAGGTGACAGCCAGTCCGGGGCCGAGTGGCCCGAGGAACTCCACGCCGCCGAGGAGTGGGAACCCGCAGGAATCCCGGCCGAAACGACCGGGAGGGGACAGGCATGAGCGTCAACCTCACGCTGTTGACAGTCATGGGCGCGCTCTACGCGTGCGGCATCTACCTCATTCTCGAACGCAGCCTCACAAGAGTGCTGCTGGGCCTGATGCTCCTCGCCAACGCCACCAACCTGCTGATTCTGGCCACCGGCGGCTATGCGGGTCTGGCCCCGTTCTTCAGCAAGGACACGGACCCCGCCGCCTACAACGATCCCTTGCCCCAGGCGCTGATCCTGACGTCGATCGTGATTTCCTTCGCCGTCACGGCCTTCATGCTCGGCATCATCTACCGGACTTGGGTGCTGGCCCGGCAGGATGAGATCCAGGACGACCTGGAAGACCGCCGCGTCGCGGCGACACCCAGCTTCGATGCTGAGGACGACGCCGTCATCCCCGTGGAAACGTCCGAGTTTCCGCTCACCATGCTCGGCGCCGACGGGGCTGGGGTGTCCGATTCCCCTATATCCGATGCGCCCGTCCCCGAGGCTCCTGTGCCCGCGGGCGGCCGCACCATCTCCGGCGAAGCCGCTGTGCGGGAAGAGAAGCCCGGCTCCGCAAATGTCGAAATCAGCCCGGAAGGAGGCGGAAAGTGAGCCTCGCAAGCCTGGCCCCGCTCGCCGTCGTTCTTCCCATCCTGGGTGCAGCCCTGACATTCATGCTGATCCGGCATTCGCGCGCGCAGCGGGCGGTCAGCATCGCGCTGCTCTCCCTCACCCTGCTGCTCGAGTGCCTGCTGCTGGCTTCCGTCTGGGACGGCGGCACGGAGGCCGTGAACATCGGCGGCTGGTTGCCGCCCTGGGGGATCGTGCTGGTGGTGGACCAGTTCTCGTGCCTGATGCTGGTGGTGTCCTCCGCGGTGAGCCTCGCCGTCCTCGTCTATGCCACCGGGCAGGGCATGGCCGACGGCGACCAGGACGCGCCCTTGTCGGTCTTCCACCCCACGTACCTGATCCTCGTGGCAGGTGTGTCCAACGCGTTCCTGTCCGGCGACCTGTTCAACCTTTACGTCGGCTTCGAGATCCTGCTGACTGCCAGCTACGTGCTGATGACCCTTGGCGGGACAGGTCCGCGTATCCGTGCCGGCGTCACCTACGTGGTGGTCTCGGTGGTCTCCTCTGTGCTGTTCCTGATCGCCATCGCCATGGTCTACGGCGCCACCGGAACCATCAACATGGCGGACCTGGCCATCAAGCTTGCCGAGCTGGACCAGGGCACCAGGACCCTCCTGCACGTCATGCTTCTCGTGGCCTTCGGCATCAAGGCCGCTGTGTTCCCACTGTCATTCTGGCTGCCTGACTCCTATCCCACCGCCCCGGCCCCCGTGACCGCGGTCTTCGCCGGCCTGCTGACCAAGGTCGGCGTCTATGCGATGGTGCGGACCGAAACCCTCCTCTTCCCGGGGGACAGCCTGAATACGCCCCTGATGGTGGCCGCCCTGCTGACGATGGTCGTGGGGATCCTCGGCGCGCTGGCCCAGAGTGACATCAAGCGTCTCCTGTCCTTCACCCTGGTCAGCCACATCGGCTACATGGTGTTCGGACTGGCCATGTCCTCCGCGGCTGGGCTCGCCGCTGCCGTGTTCTACGTGGCCCACCACATCACTATCCAGACCAGCCTCTTCCTGGTCACGGGCCTGATCGAGCGGCGCGGCGGAAGTTCGTCCGTGGACCGGCTGGCGGGGCTGGCCAAGCTGTCCCCCCTCCTTGCCCTGCTGTTTTTCGTCCCCGCGATGAACCTGGCAGGCATCCCGCCCTTCTCCGGCTTCCTCGGCAAGCTCGGCCTGATGCAGGCCGGCGTCCAGCTCGGCACGCCCCTGGCATACACGCTGGTCATTGGCGGCATGTTGACGAGCCTCCTGACCTTGCTGGCGGTAGCCCGGGTATGGAACCGTGCGTTCTGGCGGAAGCCCGAGGACGCCGAGCACCCCGACCCCGTCCTGCTCGCCCACGCCAAGGATTCGGCCACCGGGCACCGGGCAGGCAAGCGCAACGTCATCCTCCTGCCCCGGACAATGGTGGGCTCCACCCTGGGCCTCGTGGTGCTGGGCGTGGCGCTCACGGTTTTCGCCGGCCCGCTCTTTCAGGTGGCGGGGCAGTCCGCTGAAGCGATGCTGGAAAGGTCCGCGTACATCCAGGCTGTGCTGGGAGAGCATGCGCCGGTACCGAGCCTTGCCGTCAAGGACAGCGCCCTGAACGGCAGCGCCCTGAACGGCGGCGCCTTGAACGGCAGCGCCCTGAACGGCGGCCAAAAATGAGCCGGAAGCGCATCTCCCTGCGGCAGGAACTGCCACTGCTCGTGTGGCTCGTGATCGTCTGGGGTGCCCTCTGGCAGGATTTCAGTCCGGGCAATCTGCTGTTTGGCGCCTTGCTTGCGGCCGTGGTGGCCCGCCTGTTCTACCTGCCGCCCGTGGAGCTCAGCGGCCGCTTCAACATTCTCCGGGCCTTCCCGTTCGCCCTGCAGTTCCTGGGCCGGGTGGTGGCAGCCAGCTGCCAGGTCTTCTACCTGGCCGTGGCGCAGGGCCCCAAAGTGACCAACGCCGTCGTCGCCGTGCCGCTGCGGAGCCACTCGGATCTCATGGTGACCGCCACCGGGCACGTGATCTCCCTGATTCCGGGATCGCTTGTGGTGGAGGTGGACAGGTCCACCTCCACGCTCTACATCCATGGCCTGAACGTCCGGAACGCCGACGACGTGCTGAAGCTCCGCAAGGACGTCCGGGACACCGAGGCTGGGCTGATCCGGGTCATGGGAACCAAAGAGGAACTTGCCGCCCTGAACCAGGAGGTGGGCACATGATGGAGCTCGTCCTGACCTTCACCGCCGTGGTGCTGTCCCTCGCCGCCGCGGGTGCGATCGTGCGCATCGCCCGGGGCCCGTCACTGCTGGACCGTGTGTTGGCAGCCGACGTGTTGCTCGCCATCCTCGGCGCGGCGCTGTGCATTGACATGGCGGTGAACAGGCACCTGAACAACTTGATGCTGCTGGTTGCCGTGTCCGTCATCGGATTCATTGGGTCGGTGACGGTGGCGCGCTTCGTGGCGGACCGGCGGGAGCAGCTCAATGAGTCCTGATCCCAGCGCCGTGGATGCCGTCATCGATGCGGTGTCCGCCGTCTTCATGATCGTGGGAGCCGTGATGTCCCTGGCGGCTGCCATTGGCCTGCTGCGGTTCCCGGACCTGATGAGTCGCATGCACGCAGCCACCAAACCGCAGGTGCTCGGGCTGTTCCTGCTGCTCGTCGCAGTGGGGCTTCAGCTGCGCACGTGGTGGGTGTGGCCGGTGCTGCTCGTGGCCTGGATCTTCCAGCTGCTCACGGTGCCGGTGTCCGCACACATGGTGGGCCGCGCCGGCTACCGCACCAAGCACCTCCACAAGGAGCTGCTCAGCACTGACGAACTGGAAGCAGTGGTGCTGAAGGCCGCCGAGGCGGCCAAGGAACGGGATTGAGCTGATTGGGGAGTTCACCGACGACGCCCGTACTCCCGCGCCACAGAAGATTCTTTGCTCTGACTGTAACTCCTTGCCAGGTCCCGGAAACCTAGCTATCGAGCGGGCCATTCAGCCCGCCGTCACAGATATTGGGGGTACAGAAAATGAAATCCAATCGCGCCGGATTCTTCACGGCCGTCACAATGGCAGGTTTTACCGCCAGCCTGGTACTTGTCGGATGTGGGTCACAGCCAGGAACTGATCCTGCCGCCACTTCGAACGTGGCCGTGGATGACACGACCGAACTCACGCCGGCGCTAGCCTTCGCACCAGCTTCCGCTGCAGCACCAGTGGCCCCCGCCACCAGTGCGGCACCAGCGGCAGTGGTGCATGCCTCATCGGCGAAGACTGCGGCTCCCGCGCTGAAGACCTTCACATTCCCGGACGGACACATCTCCTTCGCTTATCCGGCAACGTGGACGGTGCGAACCGTGCTTCCACCTGCCGGCGTCCCCGGCATTGAGGCGGTCGTCGCTGACGATGCCGGCAACGATCTGCTCTCCCTGGGCAATGGTTTCACTGCCGGTTGTGCTGGTGGTCCCGTGTCGCGTCGAGTGTTCGATCAAGTGGCGGTTCCGGGAATGACTGCACCGGACGGCAGGGAGCCCGCTTTCGGGTTCGTCGTGGAATCCTATGGGAATGGCGAAAGCGATGCCTACTTCATGGGGCTGAGCGATCCGCGATCCTTGGAGCAAGGCAAGAGCGTCGCATCATGGTGCAATCTCGTGCCAACGGGCAATGGCGGCCTCAGCACCCGTGTTCTTTTCAACGACCCCGCGTTCCCGAACAGGGGAGCAGCTAAAGCATGGATGGCAACCGACCAATACGCCCAACTCAAAGCGCTGCTCGTGAGCCTGACCTACGTCTGACCCTCGCACCAGGATGAGACGCAATTAGCCCGGCCGACGGCGGCGGGACGGTCCGTGAGGCGCATTGACCGCCCGCGCCGTCGCTGCGTCGCACAATTGCTGCCGTCGTCGGCCGGCTACAAACCGCGTTCGCTTTGGCATTCAGCGCTTCGGGTTTTCGCAGCGCTGAGCCTGGCGGCGTTCCAGACTCCTGCGGACCTTGCCCTTGCGTGAGGGCTTTCCGTGATGGAACAGGTGCTCCACGAAGGACAGCACGATCTCGATTAACAGGAGGACGAAGTCAACGATCACGCGAATCCCGTCTACCGCCAGTTGCGGCGGCAAGCAACCGATCAAAGCTGGCGGTGGCGTTTTCAGGAGGGATTACGGTAAAGGCCGCAAGCCATTTCTCGGGGGCATTTTTCTCCAGCGTTACGGCCCGTTCCACATGCAGATGCAGCCCGGGCACGCCGTTGACGAGGAGCGATAGCTGTTCACCGCTCTTGACCAGCTGCCGAAAACGCCTGACCGAGAGTTGGCCCTTACGGGTGCCTGTCACTTCGACGATTGTGTCATTTACCGTCCTGGTTAGCCCCTGCATGAAAGTCCTCTGGCTTGAGACCACGGGAACCGTGAGAATTGCCGGGAGGATGACCGTGAACAACGCAATGGCACCGAAATTTCTGAGGAAGGGCATGAAAATCATCGAAATCAGGCACAGGATCAGACCCAACATGCTGAACAGGACAAACTTGATTAAGGGGTCTTCGCCTGGCTTCTTCGACCAGCGAACCAGGGTGACGGTGTTCCTGTGTGGCTGACCCTGCACAACATTTTCCATGGCTAGTGCCCCTTCACTTCCAGCAGCGCTTCAGCCAAGAAGACTGCCTCGCGTGCTTCCTTGAGATCGTTACGCAGACCCAGATCGGGAATGAGTGCGGCGGAACCGGCGGAACCGGCAAGTTCAGAAAAGGCCCGGCTCAGGTTTGCGCGGTCTTGCGACAGCATTCGGGACGAATTCAGTTTGACTCTGCTGACCTCAAGCTCCAGGAGCGACTTGTCGATTGCCTCGCGCCGTCGCTGCATGACCGATATCGTTTCCGCCACGCGCAGCGTCCGGTCACGGAACAGTGATTCCATCTTCACCGCCATATCGTGGAGCTCGCTGAGAGCCTTGTACGTCTGTGGCGTCCCCGAGTGCCCGGCTAGCTGCTCGCCGACGTGGACACGCCGTCGTTCCCATTTCCGCACGGCCGATTGATATGGCCCCAAGAGCAACGAGACGGCGGCTAACGCGTTATCCAGCGCCCCGGCCCGTATGCTCAGGCTCGCCGTGGCGGCATCCAATCTCCCGAGAAACGCCGTATAGCTGTCGTGGAGCGGAATGTTCTTGTTCTTAGTACCCATGTGTCACTCGCAGCCTGTCCCGCCGCCGACATGAGTGCCGGTTGCCGGAAGTCGGGCATCGATCGTCCGACTCCAGGCACGGATGGCGCATCCACGTTCGCTTGCCAGGGCGGGAGGGAGGAAGGAGGAGGTGGCCTGTTGTCTTCATGCTCGGCCTCCATGTCAGATGCCGTTCAGAATCGCGGGACTCCAACCGAAATGCGACCCGAACGCTCATGGCAAGAGAATAGAGGCTCCGAGCGAGTTGTCATAGGTACATTCCAAAAGTAAGAACGATGCCGGAAAAAGCCGTTGGACCATCCGCGCTGGCATGATTCCTGCTCCGCGAGATGCGTCAACCGCCCCGCCACAAGAAGAAGGCAAGCCGCGCACTAAGGGCGTTACGTCGAGCCTGGTCGGTGCCCGTGGGGCAGGGTGCGGTGCCCGCGGCATCCGGCGCTGATCATGCAGTGTTCCGGGCCTTCGACCTCAAGGCGGAGATGCTCTCTACGGTGATCCGGCCCCGGGCTTGCCGGATGATGCCTTGAGCCGCAAAGTCGGCCAGGGTCTTGCTGGTGGCCTCTCGGGTGGCTCCCAGCAGCCCCGCGATTTGTTCGTGCGTGAGTCGGATTGGCCGGTTCTGTCCGAATCTGCCGGTGGGTGCGGTACCGGCGAGGCTCAGCAGGGTGGAAGCAACGCGAGCTGTCAGGGGACGTAGGGCCAGATCGGTGAGGCGTTCTTCAAGCCTGGCGACCTGTTCGCCGAGGAGCCGGGAAATTCGGATGGCAATCCGGGGGTCGGAGAGCAGGAATCGTTCGACATCCTCGGCGCTGAGGAGGCAGATCGCCGAGTCCTCGATGGCCTCTGCGTAGTTGTCATACATGCGCTGGCCCACTAGCAGCATCTCGCCGAAGACGGCCCCCGGTTCAAGGATGGCCATGGTCAGCGCCTTGCCGTCCTCGGCGACCCTGAAGACACGCACCCTGCCGGTCTTGAGGATGAACAGAGCCGTGACAGGCTGCGACTGACTGAAGACCAGTTCTCCGCGGCGAAACATCCGGGCCGGGGCCATTCGGTCCATGGCCCGCATCTCTTCAGGGTCCAGGTCGGCAAACAGGTCCACCTCGTCCAGGCAGGTGAACGGGTCCTCCGGCGCAGCCGCGAAAGGGTCGGGCTCCCGCTGCCTCGGCGCCCAGGGCTGGAGGCCGCTCGCGGCGGCCTCCAGGTCTCGGCCGACGTCATCACTCATGCCCGGCCTTTCAGGACGCGCACGGCGACGACGGCGAGGATGGCCCCGTAGGCAAGATGGCCCAGCAAGGACAATCCGGCCATCACGTCGACCGTCAACATCGGCATGCCCAGGATTGCGGGCATGATGACAAGCGGTCCCAGGATCCACCAGAACGCACCATATGCAAGGCCCACCAGCGCGCCTTTGCCATAGGAGCTTAGGAGCCCGGCGAAATGTACCGTCAGGCCGAGACCGATCAGGACCGAGATGACCATGTGGACGCCGAAGCCGGCTCCGGCGGAATTCAAGCCGACCAAGGATGCAACCATGGGAAGCATGCCCATCATGGCCATGAGCAGCCCAAACACCAGGCCTCCGGCGATCCCGCCGGTGACTCCGGCTGCGGCGCGCCGGCCCAGATGCAGAGCGGAAATATGCGGGTGGCGCGCCACCGGAGATGTGGCGGACATTTGCATGACTCCTTTCGTGGAACAGATGCTGCCTACCCTCGCAATCTAGGCCCTGACACCAAGCGATTCTGTGAACAGGATCACACAATGTGGGAATAGCCGCGTCTGCCGGGATTGCCGATCGGGTGGTGACGAGTTTCAGGCGGATCGGCCTTTATCCAAGGACATGCACTAATCCTGAATACAGAATTGTCTGAATACATTGTCAGCTGTACTGTGACGGCATGGAAACGCTCACTCAGGCTCCCGTGCTTGCCCGCTTCGGTTACGCGGTCTCGGACCCTACGCGGGCCAGGATCCTTCTGGCCCTCTCCACCGCCCCGTCCTATCCCTCGGATCTGGCCGACTTCCTGGGAGTTTCCCGGCAGAGCATGTCCAACCACCTGACGTGCCTGCGCGGCTGCGGCCTGGTCGTTGCTGTCCCGACCGGGAGGCGGAGCCGGTATGAACTCGCGGACGCGCGGCTCGGCCACGCGATCAAGGACCTGATCGGTGTTGTCCTGGCAGTCGATCCGTCCTGCTGCGCGCCGGACGGGGAGTGCCTCGCATGATGGCGCTGCTGCACGCACCAAGCCCAGGGCGCCGTGCCGTGCTGAACCGCCGGATCCGGCTGTTCGCGGCGGCGACCATCACCTACAACATCATCGAGGCCGTTGTGGCCCTCTGGGCCGGCGGGGTCGCTGACTCTTCCGCGCTGATTGGCTTCGGGCTGGACTCGGTCATAGAGGTGACCTCTGCCCTGGCACTGTCCTGGCAGTTCTCCGTAAAAGACCCGGAGCGGCGTGAGCACTTGACCCTGCGCATCATCGCCATCTCGTTCTTCGCCCTCGCGGCATTCGTGGCGGTGGACGCCGTCCGGGCCCTTGTTGGCGCGGAAGAGGCCCAGCATTCGACCCCGGGCATCGTAATCGCAGCCCTGAGCCTGGCGGTCATGCCCCTCCTGTCGTGGGCGCAGCGCCGGGCAGGGCGGGAACTCGGGTCCAGGACAGCGGTGGCCGATTCCAGGCAGACATTGCTGTGCACTTACCTTTCGGCCGTCCTGCTGGTCGGCTTGGTCCTGAACAGCATCCTGGGCTGGTGGTGGGCCGACTCCGGAGCGGCCCTGGTCATCGCCGGTATCGCCATCCGGGAAGGCTTAAACGCCTGGCGCGGCGAAGCCTGCTGCGCCATCCCGCACACCGGTGCCGGCCACCTTGGAGAAGACGATGGCTGCTGCGCCCCCGCCGGATCCGCCGAAGGACCGGCCCGGAACGGAACTACCTTGGTCATCATGGCGCATACGGATCAGGCCGGTTCCTGCTGTGCCGGGTGCGAATCAGATGCCAAGCCCGCCCCAGTCACCGCAACCCGGGGAACGGAGCCAGCCGATCAGTGAACGGCGGGGAACGGTACGCGCCCCTCTTCTGTTTTCATCAGCGGTTTCCCGTAGTCAGGAACCGGTTTGCGGCTGCGGCCCTTGACTCCGGAGGGCCGGGGCATCAGTGCTCCCCCAGTTCCGCGGGGGGTGGGCCACGAGAGGCCGGGATGGAACGTCCTTGCCCGCTCCTTTGCCGTGGTTGGCCTTCCGGCGCCCCCGCTACTGACCGCGACACAGTGTCGCGGGCGGATTCCGTGTGACGGTCAGCTGGGTTCGGCCAGAAGCGGGAGGCGTCTCGCCTATTTCTTGTGGACGATGTAGATTGCGCCCGTCGTGACATCCTCTTCGAGCGCTTCGAGGGTCCGTCCGCGTGTTTCGGGGACCTGGCTGTAGATGAAGATCAGCGCCAGGATGCCGACGCCGCCGAACAGGAAGAAGGTCCCGGTAATGCCAACCGCCGCCACCAGCGACGGGAAGAACAAGCCGAGGAAGGCATTCGCGATCCACAGGCAGAAGATGGAGACGCCGATCGCGAAGCCGCGGATGTGCAGCGGGAAGATCGGAGAGCATCACCCACATGGCGATGTTCAGGAACGTCTGCATGGATCCAACGAAGGCAACCACCAGGAAGAGGATCACGAACGGCCGTGCCGGGTCGCCGACGGGCAGGGCGATCGAGGCGATACCGATGAGGAAGTGGCAGATCGTGGTCAGGATAAAGCCGGTAATAAGGGTCGTGCGGCGGTTGATGCGCTGCATGAGGGAGAGCCCGATGACTCCGCCGACGACGGGAATGACGCCGGGGGCGATGTTCGCGATGAGCGCGGCGCCAGAGTCGAAGCCCGCCTCGATGAGCGCGGACTGGCCGTAGTAGCTTCCCCGGAAGCCCCCGTTGTAGACCACTGCAGCAGCCCCAGCCGGACAGGTTCATCTGCTCTTCCTCTTCGGTGAGGTGCTTGACGTCGGCCATTTCGGCGGCGGCGCGCTCGGGCGAACCCGCGCCTTATCGTCCGAAAGTCCGCTGCCCGGCTGTAACAGTCCCCTTCACGCGTCAGGCGAAGCCGAAGACAGGCGGGAAGACCACGATCACGACGGCCGCCCAGGCACCGTAAACCGGCAGATACCGTGTCTGCCAGCGCTCGAGTTGGGCGAAGGGGCGCCGCCCACGCAGGAACCCGACGCTGAGCCAGGCCGCCCAGACCAGGTGCACCAGCAGCAGGAGGTTCAGGCCGAGCGCGGCAATCTTGTTGGGGCTGAAGCCGAACTCTGCGATGCGGGTCAGCATCGCAGTGAGCATCACGGTGTTGACCGCGAGGGCCGCGACGACGAGGACCAGCTGCAGGGCGTCGGGCAGGCCAGGTGGCGCAAGCGAGTCGCGGGCGGAAATCGAGTAGAGCAGCAGGCACAGGACGAGCACAAGGATCGCGTCCATGAGGATGAGCAGGTCACGGTCGACGTCGACGAGGCCGCCGGCTGCCGTGAAAACTGCCAGGAGGGTCAGTAGCATGGCGATCGTCAGGGGGGTGAACACTCGTGTGAGGACGGGGGCGATGTTCTCGACGACGTTCTGCTTGGCCTCGACGAGCCACGCGGCAACGACAAGTGCCCCGGGCATGGCAAACGGCAGGATCCAGTCGGCCAGGATGGGTTCGAGGTCGGCGCCGACGACCTGGAGGGCCGCGAACGTGAGCCCGATCAGGACGGCGCCGCCCAGCGCCAGGAGCGTGTAGTAGATCGCGAGCTCACCGGTGAACCTGGCGAAGTCCATCCGCCGGCTGTCGGACCGCCACCTTCCTCCGGCGTACGCCACCCCCGCCAGCAGCCACAGAACGACCGGGGCGTGCAGGGTGGCGAGCACCTCGGTGGAACCGCCGGAGACGAACGGGTAGACGTTGACCACGATCGCCAGTGCGGCGAATGGGACGAGCAGCGTCGCCGCCACATACGGCGTGAGCCGGCGCTTCCAGGCGAAGTAGGCGGCCAGGAACGGGAAGACGAGGAAGCTGAGGTTGCGCGC
Source organism: Arthrobacter sp. ISL-28 (assembly GCF_018613875.1). Lineage (GTDB taxonomy): Bacteria > Actinomycetota > Actinomycetes > Actinomycetales > Micrococcaceae > Arthrobacter. The sequence goes on from NZ_JAGGPJ010000014.1 coordinate 46,110, forward strand.
CTGCACTGAGCCGTCGTCGAGCCAGGCAAGACCGGCCTTGACCGCAACGCCGGCCCCGACGGCTAGCGCGAGGACGACCGCCAGCTCGCGCCACGGTGGCGCGCCGGCCTCCTCGGTGTCCTCCGGGACAAGCATGAGCTGCTTCCACAGCCGGTCGGAGTGCTCGCGGGCAAACTCTCGCGAGACGGCGTCGAGGTTGCCCAGGCGCTTGATCGCGACGAGGAAGGCCTCCTCGTCGTCGAGCCCGGTCGCCTGGCGGTCGGCGATCTGCTCGCGCAGGTGGTCCTCGAGTTCGTCGACGTCGGCGGCGGAGATCGCCTGGCGGCGCTGGACATACCCGCGCCACCGGTCGATCTGGGCCTCAAGCTCCGCGTGCGGGTCCATCATGCCCACCCCGCTGTCGGGGCGGGCGGCTGCTGCGCTGCCTGCCACACTTGGCGCAGGGCCTCGGCCACGACGGCCCACTGCTCCTGCCGGTCGGCGAGGACATCCCGGCCTGCCGGCGTGATTGCATAGTGCTTGCGCCGGCGCCCGGCCTCGGAGGTGCCCCACGATGACGACACGTAGCCGAGCCGCTCGAGCCGGTGCAGCAGCGGATAGAGCATGCCGTCGGTCCACTGCATGCCCCCGCCTGACAGTTCGCTCACGCGCTTGAGGATCGCGTAGCCGTACAGATCGCCTTCCGACAGGATCCCCAGCACGAGCGGGGTTGCCGAAGCGGCGACCAGGTCCTTATCGATGCGCATGGCGCCCTCCTATACCTAGAACTGTAAGGCATTGGACCATAGTAGTTCTAGGTATAGCAAGCGGCTTTGTCGGGGCCTGGTGCCGGAGCCGTGTGAGGGAGGATCTGAGGTTAGGGCGGGCCGGCCAGAAGGACGCCCAGGCCAAGAAACACGCCGAAAGTGGTTACACCGGTTGCTGCCCCCACAAGGGCCTGAGCCGACGTGTGCTGCCCCAGTGACGTTCTGCTGAAGACCATCAGAGGTGGAAGCAGCAGCAACCATAGGAACCCAGGTCCGAACACGGGTATCCACCAAAGGACTCCGAACGTCAGGACCGATACGTGTGCAGAAGCGTTCAGCCACAGCCGGGCGATGCTTAGCAGAAGGTTTCCAAGGGTAAGACTGGCCAGTGTTGCGAATACGGGGTAGGGGACCTGCAGCAGAACGACGGCGGCCGTCCCGCTGACGAACAGCAGGGTCACGACCGCCGTCCTCGAGCTGGGAGGAATTCCCAGGCGTCCGGCTATCCGTGGAAAGTCTTTATAGATAAGCCCGGGAAGGAGGACGGTGCCTAATGCGAGAGCGGCAGTACCGTAAAGACCCAGACCCGCTTTAAACCCTGCAGCAACAACGATGGCAAGAAGGACGCCGGTAGGCGACAGCAGTCTGGAAAGGCTGGCTGCCAGTCGTGCTTTCGGGGACGGGAGAACATGTTGGTGCAATGTTCTCCGACCGCCGGGGCTAGACGATGTCCTGGGTCTTGGCGAAGCGGGTGATGGCGCGCTGCGTGCCGCGGTTGGTCAGGACCTGGATGGTGGCGCTCACCGAAGCGGAGATGAGGGCGAAGGTGAGGGCCGAGCGAAGCGTCGTGGGAACGTCGTCCTTGCCGCCCTTCGGGGGCTTGCGGCCGGTGGTCTTTTCCCAGATGGCGTCCACGGCCTTGGTGCCGGCGAATCCGGCAAGCAGGCTAATGCCCGTGCCAAGCAGCTTGATGAAAAAACTCATTCCGAGACTCCTTGAGACTTGAATACAGGACTTCCCCTAGCCTAGCCGCATGGACCCGCGGATTTCCCGCAAGGCCTGCACCACCAGATCATGGTCGGCCTTCTGCGGCAGCCCCGAGACCGTCACCGTGGCCACCGCGCCGACGCCGCCCACATAAACGGGGAAGGAACCGCCGTGGGCGGCATATCTCGACTGGTCGAACCAGGCGTTGTCCTCGATCCGGCCCCCGCCGACCCGGCCGCGCAACCCCACGAGCAGCGACGGCTCCTCGTAGCGGGCCGCGGTCCGCTGCTTGGCCCTGACCCAGTGTTCGTTGTCCGGCGTCGCACCCTCCAAGGCAGCATGGAACAGCACCTGCTCGCCCTTGGTGATGTCGATGGCGATGGGCATGTTGCCATCCTTGCCGAGCTCCACCAGCAGGAGGCCAAGGTTGAGGGCGTCGTCCCTGGTAAACCGTGGAAACTGCAGTTCGACGATCTCCGCCTCGATCTGGGCGATCAGGGCCTCCAGCGCCCCCGCCGGCTGTTCCGCGGAGGAATCGGGATCAAAAGCGGTGCCGGAATCCTGTTGAGTCATGGCCCCAATGTACTCCGGCAGCCCGGCGTCCGAAGTCCAAGCAGCCGGAGTCCCCGCCCTGTCCCAGGTCATTCCTTGCACGCAGCAGGTCCCTCCAGGATTGTGACTGTACGCCCGGTCTTCCTGCGCCTTACCGGTGTAAACTGAATCAGCCCACACGGGCAGATTTATTACGACAGGGGAGCGCCGCCGTCGGGCATCACTGGCATTGCCAGCGGAACCGCGGTGGGCGCTGAGAGTGCGGACAGCCGCAGACCCTCGAACCTGATCCGGCTAGTACCGGCGCAAGGGAGTCGAGTTTCTCAAAGTGTCCGGCAGCAGGAAGTCCAACCGCCCGCAGCCGGGGAGCGCTTTCCCCTCCTGTTCCTCAGGAGGAAGATTATGACAACTGCAGCAATCAAGAAGACCGGCTACACCTGGCGCGTGGCCGACATCGTGGTGGCGGCACTGATCGCCGTCGCCGGCGGCGTGATCTTCTGGGCCTGGTCCCAGGGCGCCAACGTCATCTCCGCCCCCATCAACGCGGTCTACCCGCCGCTGACCGGCCTGTACGCCGGCGGCTGGATGATCCCCGCGGTGCTGGGCATGCTGGTGATCCGCAAGCCGGGCGCAGCGCTGTTCTGCGAAGCCGTGGCGGCCACCGGCGAACTGATCATGGGTTCCCAGTACGGCACCACGGTGCTGATCTCGGGTCTCCTGCAGGGCCTGGGCGCGGAGCTCGTGTTCGCCGCCTTCATGTACAAGAAGTTCAACCTGACCGCATCGCTGCTGGCGGGTGCGGGTGCCGGGCTCTTCTGCGGCCTGAACGACTCCTTTGCCCCGTGGGGCTGGAACATCGCCTACGCGGCCGGAGACAAGATGGCCTACATCATCTTCACCGCCATCTCGGGCGCCATCATCGCTGGCGCGCTGTCCTGGATTGCGACCCGCGGCCTGGCCAAGACCGGCGTGCTGAGCTCGTTCGCTTCCCGCAAGGCCGCCACGGAGCCCGTCTTCTCCTGATGCCCGCCCATCATCACGGCGGCGTCCGCCCCGCCGCGGTCACCGCCCGCGGCTGGGGCTGGCGCCACGCCGGACGGTCCAAGCCCGCGGTCAACGCCCTGGACCTGGACATCCACCCGGGGGAGCGGGTGCTGCTGCTGGGGCCATCCGGCGCCGGCAAATCCACCCTTCTCCATGCCCTCGCGGGGGTGCTGGGCGACAGCACCGCGGGCGACGGCGGCCCTGCGGACAGCGACGACGCGGACGAGAGCGGCAGCCTCCTGATCGACGGCGAAGCGCCGCGTGACCGGCGCGGCCGTGCCGGCCTCATGCAGCAGGACCCCGAAACGCAGGTGGTCCTCTCCCGCCTCGGCGACGACGTCGCGTTCGGTGCCGAAAACCTTTCGGTGCCCCGCGACGAAATCTGGACCCGCGTGCACGAGGCGCTGGACGACGTCGGGCTTGCGCACCTTCCGCTGGACCACCCGACGTCGGCCCTCTCCGGGGGCCAGAAACAGCGCCTCGCGCTGGCCGGAATCCTGGCGATGCGTCCCGGGCTTATCCTGCTGGACGAACCCACCGCCAACCTTGACCCGGCCGGGGTGCTGGAGGTCCGCGACTCAGTGGGCCGCTGCCTCGACAAGACCGGCGCCACGCTGGTGGTGGTGGAGCACCGGGTGTCGGTCTGGAAAGACCTCGTGGACCGGATCATCGTGCTGCAGCCGGGATCGGGCACGCAGCCCGCGGTGCTGATCGACGGCGCCCCGGACCAGGTCCTGGAACAGGCGCGCGAGATGCTCATCGCCGCCGGGGTCTGGGTGCCGGGCTACGTTCCGGCCACCAGGCGGCGTTCCCTTTTTGGCGGCCCTGACATCGAAAATTTGCCGGTCCGGCAGGAGCTTGCGCCCGGCCAGCTTCTGCTCGCCGCCGAGGGCCTCGCGGTGTCCCGCGAGCGTCCCCGCCGGCGCGGCTTCAAGTCCATTCCGCCGCTGCCCATCCAGCCGGACATCACGGCACAGGTCCGCGCCGGTGAAGCGCTGACCATCACCGGGCCCAACGGCTCGGGCAAATCCACATTCGCCCTGACTCTCGCCGGGCTGATCCCGCCTGTTGGCGGCAAGGTGTCCGCCACCGTTGAGCTGAGCCGCGGGGCAGGCATCGACCCCTACAAATGGAAGGCCGAGCAGCTGATCGCGAGGATCGGCACGGTGTTCCAGGAGCCCGAGCACCAGTTCGTCACCGGCAGGGTGCTGGACGAGCTCCAGTTCGGGCCGCGGCATCTGGGCCACGGCGAAGAACGCGTGGACGAGCTGCTGGAGCGGCTCCGCCTGACGGGCCTCGTGGACGCCAACCCGTATACCCTCTCTGGCGGGGAGAAACGCCGGCTCTCGGTCGCCACCGTCCTGGCGGCCCATCCCCAGGTCCTGGTCCTGGACGAACCGACGTTCGGCCAGGACGCCAACACCTGGGCGGAACTGGCCTCTTTCCTTTCCGAACTCCTCGACGCCGGCACTGCCGTGGTGTCCGTGACGCATGACCAGGAGTTCACCCACGTGCTGGGCGGGACCGAGCTCAGGCTGGATGCCCAGGGACTCAGTGCGCCCGGCGTCGGTCCAGCCGGCGTCGGTCCGTCCGGCGTGGACGCCCCGGAAGCGGCGACGCCATGAGGGCTGCCCTGACGATCTCCGGAAACCACGCCGTGCTGACCCGGGCCAACCCGCTGGCCAAATTCGGCGGCGTCTTCCTCATCACGCTCGTCCTCGCCCTGTCCATTGACTGGATGTCCGCCTCCGTGGCGCTGGCCTGCGAACTGCTGCTCTTCCCGCTCGCCGGCCTGACCTTCACGCTGCTCTGGCAGCGCGGCTGGCCACTAATTATCGCGGCCGCCGTGGGCGGCTGGAGCACCTCCATCCTGGCGCCCGACAGCGGAAAGATACTTCTCGACGTCGGCCTCTGGTCCATGAGCGAAGGTTCCCTTGAGCTGGGCCTGGGTTTCCTTCTCCGCGGCCTTGCGATTGCGCTGCCGGCGGTGCTGCTGATGAGCTGCACCGACCCCACCGACCTCGCCGACGCGCTGGCGCAGAAGGCCCGCCTGCCGCACCGCTTCGTGCTGGGAACGCTGGCGGCCATGCGGCTCGTCGGCCTCATGGCCGAGGAATGGCAGACCATCGGCATGGCCCGGAGGGCGCGCGGCGTCGGGTCCCGCGGCACCCCCTGGCAGCGGATGCGCGCCACCCTGGGGCAAAGCTTCGGACTGCTGGTCCAGGCCATCCGCCGCGCCACGCGCCTCGCCGTCACCATGGAGGCCCGCGGCTTCGGCGGCGCCAGCCGGACCTGGGCCCGTGAATCCACCTACAGCCGCCTGGACATCTGGGTGCTGCTCGGGGGAGCCGCCATTGCGGCCGGCGCCGTGATTGCCGCAGTGTGGGCCGGAACGTGGAACATGGTGTGGCTGGAAAGGTCCTAGGAACGGCGGTAGAACGCCAGTCCATCCCTAGATGCAGGAGTAGCCGTAGTCGGTGCCGTTCGCCACGAACTGGGTGAGGGTGACTTTGCCGCCGCCGGTGAGGGGCGGCAGCGAGCAGTTGCTCTTCGCCCCGTTCTCCGTGCTGGCTCCCGCCAGCCAGCTTGGCAGGTGGTAGAGGCTGCTGCCTTCGCTGACCGTGCCGACGATCTGCCACCACTGGAAGCTGGCGGAGTAGATGCCCACGTCCGCTTCGATGCTGTGGAAGAAATCCGTCATGCCTTCGAGCGCGGCCCTGTTTGCTTCTATATCCCTGGACCAGCTGTTGCCCGTTTCCACATCCAGCCACCACAGGTAGTCATCGGGTTCTTTGATGCCGCGGAAAAAGGCATCGTCGTACGCCTTGGCCCAGCCGTACATGTAGGCGCATGCCTTATCTTCCCCGTGGCTGCACGTGCCGTGGGGGTTGTCCACGACAACGCCGGCCGGGTACTCGTTGCTGCTGGGCCACCATGATCCTGCATGCCCGGGGTTGGCCGTATTTACGTAGAGGGCCACCAGCGGCTGCCCGGTCCCGCCGAGTGCGTCATCCGCCCAGTCCAACTGTTGCGCCAGGCAGGGGTTGGTGGTGTTGGCCAGCCCGCTGTTGACGCCGACGATGGCGAAGGCCGGGTCTTTGGGAAGCGACGTGTTGCATTGTGGCCACGACACGTCATTGCCGAGAGGCGTGGCGTCGCCGTCCGGGGGCATGTCGGAAGGCTGAGCCTGTGTGGATGGAGCCGCTGTCTGGGCAGGCGCAGACGGGGTTGACGCAGACGGCGCAGGCGCGGACGGGGCCGCTTGGGCAGACATGGACGGCGCCGGGGTCGCCGGCGCCGAGGGGGCCGGCTGACTGATGGCCGGCGGCGGTGCTGCTGTCGTGCCGCCGTCTGCGCGGGGCCCGGTAATGAGACCCAGGACAGCGGGGATCAGAAGCGACAGCGCCCAGGAAGTCTGCTGCCTGGACGGACGTCTCTTACTCGACGTTGCGACGCTGAAGATCGACAAGGCGGCCTCCGTTCCTGCTTAAATTGGCCGCGACCGGTAGCGTTAGCTTCCTCCTGCCCCTTGTCCCGGTCAAGGCTTTCCATTCGCTGGCGGGGCTGTTACGCACACCGGACCGTTACTGAAGACGCCGATTTAGGCCGCCAGTCGATGCTGTCAGGCATCGGCGTCAGGCGTGTCTTTTATCGCACGAGGCGGGTAAATCTGTCCCATATTCGGTCGCAGTTGGGGATACCCTTACCCCAATACCTCATTTGTGATATTTTTTATGTATGACTCAAGAGACTGTTGAACAGGTTGGCATGATGCTCCGCGACGCCCGCGGGCAGAAGGGCTGGACCCAGGAACAGCTCGCCGCCGAACTCGGAACCAGCCAAAGTGCGGTGGCCAGGATGGAGCAGGGCAAGCAGAATCTGAGCCTCAAAATGATCCAGCGTCTGGAGGCGATCTTCGGCCAGAGCATCGTCCAGCTCGGCAAGTCCCAGATGACCCACCTGAGGGTCGAAGGTGGCCGGACGCTCTCCGGATCCGTTGACGTGAACACCAGCAAGAATGCGGGCGTCGCGCTGCTGTGCGCCAGTCTTATCAACCGCGGCACTACCACCTTGCGCCGTCTGGCCCGCATCGAGGAGGTCAACCGGATCGTCGAGGTGCTCACGAGCATCGGCGTCGACTGCACGTGGCTCAATGACAACGATCTCCAGATCCGCCGCCCTGCCTCGCTGGACCTGGGGTCCATGGACGTCGAAGCCGCCCGCCGTACCCGCAGCGTGATCATGCTCCTCGGCCCGCTGCTGGACGAGGTCGCGGAATACCGGCTGCCATACGCAGGTGGCTGTGACCTTGGAACCCGCACTGTGGAGCCGCACATGCAGGCGCTGCGCCAGTTCGGGCTCTCGGTGGAGGCCACTGCGGGCTTCTACACGGTGCAGGCGCCGGCGTTGGACAGCTACGACCGTTCGTTCGTGCTCACCGAGCGTGGCGACACGGTCACTGAAAACGCCATCATGGCCGCCGCCCACCGGGGCGGCACCACGATCATCCGCAATGCCAGCCCCAACTACATGGTGCAGGACCTCTGCTTCTATCTGCAGCGGCTGGGAGTGGAGATCGACGGCGTCGGCACCACCACGCTGAAGATCACCGGCAAACCGTCCATCGACGTCGACATCGAGTACTTCCCCTCTGAGGACCCCATCGAGGCGATGAGCCTCATCACTGCCGGCATCGTGACCAACTCCGAGGTGACGATTCGCCGCGTGCCCATGGAGTTCATGGAAATCGAGCTGGCCATGCTGGAGCAGATGGGCCAGCGGCTCGAGGTCTCCGGAGAGTACATGGCCCGCAACGGCCGCACCCGGCTGGCCGACGTGACCACCAAGCCGTCTGAACTGCACGCGCCTGCGGACAAGATCCACCCGATGCCGTTCCCGGGCCTGAACATTGACAACCTGCCGTTCTTCGCCGTCATTGCGGGGAACGCCGAAGGCCAGACAATGATCCACGACTGGGTCTACGAAAACCGGGCCATCTACCTCACCGAACTGAACAAGCTCGGGGCTCACGTGCAGCTTTTGGATCCGCACCGGATCTACGTCAATGGCCCCACCCGCTGGCGCGCCGCGGAGATTGGCTGCCCGCCGGCCCTGCGCCCGGCCGCGTGCCTGCTGCTTGCCATGCTCGCGGCGCGGGGCGTGTCCGAACTGCGCAACATTTACGTTATCGAGCGAGGCTACGAGGACCTGGCTGAGCGGCTCAACACCATCGGCGCCAGGATCGAGTATTTCCAGGACTAAACAAAGCGCGAACGGGCACTTAAGCCCCGCCGTCGAGCGCGAACGTGCAGCTAATGCCCCCAAAGTCCTCATTTGAGGGCATTAGCTGCACGTTCGCGCTTCGTCATTTCCGGGACGTTTTCGCTGGTCTGACGGACAATGAAGGCATGCGGACGTTTGGGGTCGAAGAAGAACTGCTGATCGTGGACCCGAAGACCGGGGAGCCACTGGCGCTCGCCGATGCCCTGCTCGCTGGCCGGAAGCTCGCCGCCGATGACGCGCCGGCCAAGCCGCGCCTGCTTGAACCCCATGGCGAAACAGGGTTCGACGACGACGGGATGGGCCTGAGCTTCGAGCTCAAGCTCGAGCAGATCGAGACTCAGACCCGCCCGTGCCTGGATTACGACGAACTGCTTCGGCAGATCCGCGCCGGCCGGGCCATGGCCGATGCGGCGGCCCAGAAGCAGGGCGCCCGGGTGGCGGCGCTTGCCACGTCCCCGCTCGCCCTAGCCAGCCACACCACGCCGGATCCCCGCTACGCCCGCATGCTTGAGCGCTTTGGCCTGACGGCACAGGAGCAGCTGACCTGCGGCTTCCACGTCCACACATATATCGAATCCCAGGAGGAGGGCGTGGCGATCCTGGACCGCATCCGGGACAAGCTGGCAGTGCTGACGGCCATCAGCGCCAACTCGCCGTTCTGGAACGGGCTTGAAACCGGCTTTGAAAGCTATCGGACCCAGGCTTGGAACCGGTGGCCGACGGCGGGCCCCTCGGGCATCTTTGGCAGCCTCCCTGCCTACCGGCGTGTGGTGACCCGCCTGCTGGAGACCGGCGTGACCCTCGACGAGGGCATGATCTATTTCGACGCCCGGCTGTCCCGCAACCATCCCACCGTGGAAGTCAGGGTCGCCGACGTCTGCCTCCGCGCCGAGGACGCAGCGCTGCTCGCGGTCCTGGTCAGGGCCTTGGTGGAATCAGCCAGCAGGGAAGCGCTTGAGGGGGTCGAACCCGCGCCGGTCCCCAGCGTGCTGCTCAGGATGGCTTCATGGCAGGCGAGCAATTTCGGCCTGTGCGGGGAGCTGCTCGATTTCGGCAGCTTCCGCCCGGCGCCGGCCGCCGACGTCGTGGACTCCCTCGTGGATTACCTCGAGCCTGTGTTAGCGGAGCAGGGCGAACTGGAACTTGTGCGGTCGGGGATCGCGGCGATTTTCGAGCGCGGAACCGGGGCGCGGGAGCAGCGCAGCGTGCGGCAGACGGTCCTGGAGAAAGGCGCGCCCAACGACGGCGGGCTGGCTGCCGTCGTCGCGCACGCCGTGCGGGCCACACTCCGGGGGACGGTCGGCTATGCCGACGGCGACGCCGAGCACGTGCCGGAATTGTTGCGCGTCCGCCAGTCCTGACGCCCCCGTTCCGCACCGCGGATGGACCGCGGGAAGGCGTGGCGTGCATGTTTCCGATGGTCATTTCCCGGTAAACCGCAGGAAATATTGCTTCGTTAGGGTGGGACCACAGGATCCACTCGGGGAAGGCATGAACTATGCGTGTAGGTGTCATCCGGGCGTTGACGACGTCAGACCGGCGTCTGCTCAACTCCCACGGAAAACTGCTGCAGGAATCCTTCGGCTTCGAGGTGACGTCGCGGTGCATCCCCGGCCAGCCATCGGGCGTCTACAACCAGGAGTCCCTCCGGCTCGCGGTTCCGAAGGTTGTGGAATTGGCGCTGGAAATGGCCGGGGACCTTGACGCCCTGATTGTCAGCTGCGCAGCCGATCCCGGACTGGCCGAAGTGCGTGCGGTGGTGAATATTCCGGTGGTCGGCGCCGGCTCCGCGGCTGCGGCCGCTGCACTCACGTTCGGGGGCAGGGTGGGTGTGCTGGGGCTGAAGGACTCGGTGCCCGGGCCGATCTCCGACGCCCTCGGCGACCGGATGCTGCTGATCGACGGGCCCGAGAGTGTGGACACCCCCGAGGGATTCCTCATGCCTACAGGTATTTTCGACTCCCTCGCAGCGGCCCATATGCTGGTGGACGCGGGGGCAGACGTCATCGTTGAGGCAAGCACCGGGCTGACAAGCATCGGCATGGCGGACGTTTTGCGCCGTCGCCTGGGGATACCGGTCATCGACCCCGTCATGGCAGCCGGTTCCATGCTCACCTGTGCGGTGTCGGCCCGGGAGCTCCAGACAGTCTGAGGCTGTGCCACGAATCCGGCACGGCGCCCTTCGCCGCGGCTGGGCGGGCCTTGCCGCGGCGGACCCCGGCTAACCTAAGTAAACAGGCCAGTACTGTATGACGGCGTGCCATACTCGGTCCGTGACGACCTCCTATTCGTTCCGCGCCGAACTGTGGCACAACCCCGGGGAAGCCGGCTGGCATTTCATCACGCTGCCGGCCGAGATCGCCGAGGAAATCAGGGAAGAAACTGTCCTGTTCCGGACCGGCTTCGGTTCGGTGAAGGTGACAGCCGACATCGGCGGACATTCCTGGCAGACATCGATCTTCCCCGACAGCAAGAGCAGGTCCTACCTCTTGCCCGTCAAGAAGGCTGTCCGGACCGCGGCGCGCGTCAGCGCCGGAGACGAGGTGGAAGTCCGGCTCGCCCTGCAAAGCGACGCCTGACCGGCCGGCCGGCGGGACGCGCAGGTCCTCCAACCTGCCTGCCTGGCAGTTGGCGACCTTCGGGCCTAGATCAGCTTGAGCGCCTGTTCCAGATCCGCGATCAGGTCGTCCGGATCCTCCAGCCCGACCGATAGCCGCACGACGCCGTCGCTGAGCCCGATGGCCGCCCGGCCTTCGGGGCCCATGGCGCGGTGGGTCGTGGTGGCCGGGTGGGTGATGAGGGACTTGGCGTCCCCCAGGTTGTTGGAGATGTCGATGATCTTCAGCGCATCCAGCAGCGCAAAGGCGGCGTCCTTGCCCGACTGGCCCGCCGTCGTCGCGAGTTCCAGCGTGAGCACCGTCCCGCCGGCCTTCATCTGCTTCGCGGCGAGCTCGTACTGCGGGTGGGACTTCAGCAGCGGGTATTTGACCCAGCTGATGGCGGGCTGGTCCTCAAGCCATTCCGCGAGGCGCAGCGCGGTGGCCGAGGAGTGGTTCACCCGCAGCGCCATGGTCTCCAGGCCCTTGGTGAGCACCCAGGCGTTGAACGCGGAGAGCGACGGCCCGGTGTGCCGCATCAGCTGCTTGACGGGTCCGTCGATGAATTCCTTGGTGCCGAGGATGGCGCCGCCCAGCACCCGGCCCTGGCCGTCAATGTGTTTGGTTCCGGAGTAGACCACCACGTCCGCACCCAGATCACCGCAGCGCTGCAGCAGCGGGGTGGCAAAGACGTTGTCGACGACGACGGTCGCACCGGCAGCATGGGCCAGTTCACTGACCGCGGCAATATCAACGATTTCCTGCATCGGGTTGGACGGCGACTCGAAGAATACGGCAGTGGTGGGCTGGGCGAGCGCGGCGCGCCACTGCTCCAGGTCCGGCCCGTCCACGAACACCGTCTCCACGCCCCAGCGCGGCAGGATTTCATTCAGGATCACGAAGCAGGAGCCGAACAGCGAGCGGGCAGCCACCACACGGTCCCCGGCGGCCAGCAGCGCACCCAGGGCGGTGAACACCGCGGACATGCCGGACGCCGTTGCAAAGCACGCCTCGGTCCCCTCGAGCAGGCGGAGCCGCTCCTGGAACGTCGCCACGGACGGGTTGCCGTAACGGGAGTAGACGAAGCGTTCGTCCTCGCCGGTGAAGGCGCGCTCGGCCGCGGCGGCGGACTCGTACACGAAGCCGGAGTTCAGGAAGACCGGCTCGGTGGTTTCCCGGAAGTTGGTGCGGTCCAGCCCGCCGCGGACCGCCTGGGTCTCGGGGCTCCAGCCGGCGGCGTCTTGATTGAAAGTCACTTAGTTATTTCCCAGGTTTGTTGGCAGGCCGCGGTTCTTCCAGCCGTTGACGGTGCGTTCGCCGTAACGGTCCGGTTCGCCTTCGAAGCCTTCGAGGATGTTGTAGGACGTGAAGCCCGCCTGGGTCGCTGCAACGGCGGCGGCGACGGAACGCTGCCCGGAGCGGCACAGGAAAACGAGTTCGGCTCCGGTGTCCTCCGGTGCCTGCTGCTTCAGCTGCTCGATGAATTCGGGGTTGGCGATACCGCCGGGGAAGGTCCACTGGATGAACAGGGGGTCGTTCTCGGTGGCCTTGGTGTCCGGGATGCCGATATGGGCCCACTCGCCCTCGGTGCGGACGTCCACCAGGATGGCACCCTCTTCGAGCTTGGCCCACGCCTCCTGCGGCGTGAGGTCTCCCGCGTAGCTCATGCGTGCCCCTCGAATGCTTCGGCGTTGAGGTCCTCGTCCGAGTCCAGGTTGACCACGGCCGTTGCCACGGCCGCGTCAGCGGTGGCGACGGCGACGGGCAGGACCACGGCCTGAGCCACAATCACGTCCCTGCCGTTAAAGGCCGCTGCCGGGTTGCCGTGCAGCACGTACCCTTCGGCCAGGGCCGTGGAAATGCGCTCACAGAAGTCGCGGTTGTCCGGCCCAGTGATCAGGCGGTAGGCGAGTTTTTCCTCAGGTTTATCCTGCTGGGACGGCAGGGTGTCGCTGGCGGGGGTGTCCGACATGACGGATCTCCTTCTCTCACGCTTGCAGCTCGAAGTGGTCGATATGCCGAGTATTCACCTGAGGCACCCCGCCGCGAAAGGGAGGGTTGCCGACCGGCCAGTCAGGGCTTGGCGCCGGATCTCATTACTCCCCAAAAACGTAACACCGACGGCGGCGGCACGCACCGCCGCCGCCGTCATCTTGCGTAACGCGCGAAGCCCGCCCCGTCGGTTACAAAGCCCCCGGCCTGGTGCATAATGACGGGAGATGAACCACCGTAACGCCGGATGAAACCAGGCTACTGTGAACGATTCGAGCGCTAATACAGTCGGTCCCATGCTGCACTTTGGTTGGTTCGTGGGACACGGGTTCGGAGTCCAGGGGTGGGGGACCCCGGGCTACGGGATCGGTTACGACTGGAAGAAACCCGCGCTGTACCAGCATGCCGTGCGGGAGTTCGAGCGGGCAGGCCTTGACCTGTTCATCATCGAGGATTCGCTCACCGTTCCGGATACCTACGGCGGAAGCGCCGAAGTCTCGCTGGCGCAGGCGTCGTTCGCGCCGAAGCATGACCCGCTGGCCCTCGTGCCGTACCTGCTGTCCGCCACGGAGCATCTGGGCATCGTGCCCACGGTCAGCGCCTCCTTTTACCCGCCGTTCACCGCTGCCCGACTGCTGGCCACACTCCAGCACTTTTCCAACGGCCAGCTCGGCTGGAACGTGGTGACCTCCGGCAGTGACCTCGCCGCGCAGAACTACGGGCTTGACCAGCAGATCGAGCACGACCTCCGCTACGAGAAGGCGGAAGAGTTTGTGCACGTGGTGCGCAAGCTCTGGCGCAGCTGGGACCGGGACGCCATTCTGGAGGACGCCCAGGCCGGCGTCTTCGCTGACCACACCAAGGTCCGCCCCATCCACCACAGCGGCGAGTTCTTCAAGGTCCGCGGTCCGCTCAACACCGCGCCGCTGCCGGAGGAGCCCGTGCTGGTGCAGGCCGGGGCGTCACCGCGCGGCAAGTCGTTCGCCGGTGGGAACGCGGACGTCGCGATTGCGCTGGCCCGGGGCGCGGACGGCATGAAGGCCTACCGCGACTCCATCCGCGCCGAGGCCGCCAAGGCCGGCCGGAACCCCGGCGACGTCAAGGTGCTGTTCGTGCTCAAGCCCACTGTGGTGGGTTCCCCGGCGGAGGCCGAGGAGCTGCGGGCCGCGCGGAAGGAACTGACGCAGCGCGACATCGACAGCCAGCTCAATTCGATCTCGTATCTCTCGGTCATCGACTTCAAGCAGTTCGACCTGGACGAGCCCCTGCCGGAGCTCAGCACCAATAGCAACCAGGGCACGCTCGAACACTTTTCCAAGGCGGCGCCCCCCGGCTCGACCCTTCGCGAGATCCTGCGGGCCCGCAGCGGCGGCGCCGGGGACAGCATCATCGGCACCGCGGAGGAGATCGCCGACTACCTCGAGGCAACTGGAGCCGCCGTGGGCGGGGACGGCTTCCTGTTCTCCGGCTTCGTGGACCCTGCGACCGTGCACGGGGTGCTGGACAAACTGGCGCCGGTGCTCCGCCGACGCGGCCTGTTGCGGACAAGCTACGGCGACGGCGGCTTCCGCCGGAACCTACTGGACTTCTAGTGCCATGGCCGTGGTCAGAGCGTCAGGGGACCTGTTGCCCGGCGTCCGGCGGGCCACCTTCCTGATCGGCACGGCGCACCTCCGGGCCGCCGACGTGGCGAAGGTCGCCGCCGATCCGTCCGTTGAAGTCCTCCTGAGTGTGGAAGCACTCGAGCTGATGGGCCGCTCCCGCGAAGTGGTCCAGGCGGCCATCGACTCCGGCCACCGGGTGTACGGGCTCAACACGCTGCTCGGCTCTGGCCGGGACACCGCTGTGCAGGAAGAGTCCATCCTTGATTACCAGGTCCAGGTGGTCCGCTACCATCACAGCGGAGTGGGGGCGCTGCTTGCCCCGGAGGAAGTCCGGGCCCTCATCTTGGCGCGGCTCATCGGCTTCACGCGAGGCGGCTCGGGTGTCCGCCCCGAAACCGCGCGGTTCTATGCCGAACTGCTCAACCGGGGAGTGGTTCCGGCCGTCCCGCGCGACGGTTCCGTCGGCTCCTCCGACCTGACGCAACTGGCTGCCGTGGCGGCCGTCGCCATCGGGGAAGGCCAGGCCCTGGATCCCGACGGAAACGTGATATCCGGGGCCGCGGCGCTTGCAGAGGCCGGCCTCGAACCTCTGGTGCTTGCTCCCGGCGAGGCCCTGGCGCTGGTCAGCGCCAACTCCTATTCCATCGGCGCCGGCGCGCTCGAACTCGGCCGACTCCTGCGGCTGGCCGACCTCGCGGACACCGCGCTCGCCTTGTCGCTGGAGGCGACCGGAAGGTACGACGGCGGCGGCAACCTCAGCCCGTTTTCGCCGGCGGTGCAATCGGCCAAGGCGGTGGAGGGCCAGCGAATCTCGGCCGCCAATGTCCGGCGCCTGGTGCATGACGGCTGGCTGGAGG
The DNA here is from genome assembly GCF_018613875.1 of Arthrobacter sp. ISL-28. Classification (GTDB taxonomy): domain Bacteria; phylum Actinomycetota; class Actinomycetes; order Actinomycetales; family Micrococcaceae; genus Arthrobacter. Next base: position 61,772 of record NZ_JAGGPJ010000014.1, read on the forward strand.
ACCCGCAGCGTGAAGTGTCAGTGCAGGATGCCTTGTCCTTCCGCGCCGCGCCGCAGACGCACGGCGCCTTCCGGGCGCAGGTGGCCGCCCTCGCCGAAGCGCTCGAAGTGGAGCTCAACGGCCGCGGGGACAACCCGCTGACGGACCTGGTCTCCGGCCGGATGCTCTCCGGCGGGAACTTCCAGCCCATGCAGCTGGCCCTGGCCTTCGAGGCGCTGCGGCTGGGCCTGGCGCACATGGGCATCAGCAGCGAACGGCGGATCGCCAAGCTGTACCCGCCGCAGCGGCTCATCCGGCAGCTGAACCTGGAGGCAGCCCGGAGCGGGACGCCCCTGGCGGCCGAGGAGCTGCCGGGCCTGCTCTGGTACTCGGCCGCGGGACTGCTGGCCGAACTGAAATTCCTTGCAGCGCCGGCAACGCTGGGCGCGCCCACCCTGTCGGCCGACGTGGAGGACCACTCGACGCTGGCTCCGCTGGCGCTCCAGCAGCTGGAGCGGTCGGCACGCGCCGCCGAAAAGCTGCTCACGATCGAGGCGCTGACGGCCGCCTACCTGCTGGCACAGGCGCAGGAGGCGCAAGCCGGCGGAAGCGACTCGGCAGCGGAGGCGCGGCCCCTGGGCAAGGGGACCGGCGCCGTCGTCGTCCGTCTGTCCGGGCTCCTGTCCGAGCACCTGCCGGCGGCAGCGCTGGTTGAGCGGGGACGGGACATGCTGCGGGAACTGCTCCCGGACCTGCCGGAGCTTCGCCTGCCACCACCGGGCGACGGAGACGATTCAGGAGGAGAAGCATGAGCACCATGACAGGCAGGCACGGTCCGCCACGGCATGCGGGACCTGTGGTGGATCTGGGAGCAGACGCCGGAGCGGTGCTGGCGCGGGTGGGCCGAACGCCGCTGGCGCCCTTGGAGGTGCTGAGCAGGGGACTGGGCAGCACCGTTTTCGTGAAGCTGGAATCGGAGAATCCGGGCGGCTCCATCAAGGACCGGACAGCGCTGAGCATGGTCCGCGCGGCCGAGCTGAGCGGGGAGCTGCAGCCCGGCGGCACGATTGTGGAGAGCACATCCGGGAACACCGGGATCGGGCTGGCGCTGATTGGCGCGCTGACCGGACATCCGGTCGTGGTGGTGACCGGTGATTCCATCTCCTCGGAGAAACTGGCAGCGCTGCAGCGCTACGGTGCCCAGGTGGTGTTCACGGACTGGACTGCACCGTCGGACTCCCCGACGAACGCCAGGGCGGTGGCCGCACGCATCACGGCGGAAATCCCGGGAGCGTGGCGGCCGCTGCAGTTCGACAATCCGGCCAACCCGAGGGCGCATTACGAAGGGACGGCACCGGAAATCTGGGAGCAGACGGCCGGGAGGATCACGCACTTCGTGGCAGGGGTCGGCACCGGCGGGACCATCACCGGAAATGGGCGGTATCTGAAGGAGAAGTCGGCTGGCCACGTAGAAGTGATCGGTGCCGATCCTTACGGCTCGGTTTACAGTGGCGGGCACCCTGGCCAGATCCTGGTGGACGGTGTGGGTAACTCCTGGCCCAGGCCCGACTGGCCGAAGGTGTTCGATCCCGGCCTGCTGGACCGCTTCCTCCGGATCCCCAACGACGAGGTGTACACCACCGTGCACAGGCTCCTCAACGAGGAGGGGCTGTCGCTCGGGCCGTCGTCAGGGCTCACGGTGGCGGCGGCACTCCGTGTGGCCCGGGCAGCGCCGCACGGATCGGTGGTGGTGGCCATCGCGCCGGACACCGGCGCGAACTACATGAGCAAGGCCTTCAACCCTGTGTGGCTGGCCGACAACCGCATCCGCCTGGCCGCGGACCTGGCCGAAGACTAGGTCTGCTGTCAGGAAGCGGGGCCGCTTGCCGCGGTCTCACTTTCGGACCGGATCCAGGCGTTCCAGTCCAGCGGATGCACCGAGGGGCGGCCCAGGAGGTAACCTTGGGCTGCCGTCATGCCGAGGGCCGTCACTGCCGCGAGTTCCGCGTCGGTTTCCACGCCTTCCGCGGCGAGTTCCGCGTCGATGGAGCGGGCAAGCTCGGCCATGGCGGCGACGCGGAGAAGCTGTCCCTCGGAGGTATCGATGTCCTCGATGAACCGGCGGTCCAGCTTGATGACGTCAGGGCGCAAAACGAGGACCTGGTCCATGGATGTAAACCCTGCGCCGCCGCCGTCGACGGCAAGGCGCAGTCCGCGCTGGCGCAGCGGAGCCAGGCCCGCCGCCAGCGAATCGTACTGGTCAAGGGGGACCTGTCCGGTCAGCTCGATGATGATCCGGTCCATGGCCAACTGCGAGTGCTCCAGCAGACCCTGGATCCGGGGATCCAGGCAGGTGGCCGGCGTGAGGTTCAAGGCGATGAAGAGGTGTTCGGGGACGGACTGTGCCGCCGTGAGCGCCCGGAGCAGGGCGGCGATTTCGAGGTCGGCGCCCAGGCCTACGGATTCTGCTTCGCTGAACCAGTGATCGGCGCTCGCGCCGTCGTCGCTCACGAACCGGGTGAGGGCCTCGACGCCGATCAGATGACCCTCCGGAAGCTGCCGGACCGGCTGGAACGCTGTCATCAGCATCTTGTCGCCTAGCACGGCTTCGATCTTGTTCCGGCTGCGCCTCGTGAAGGGAACCGGGGCGGGCATGGCCACGGGGCGGGCGGGCGAGGGCTCCTTAGCTCCACCCTCCGCATTGGCGTGCGCCGTGGTCACAGTGAGGTGTTCCAGGAGGGCGCGCTCAGGATCGTCGGGATGCGCAAGCACCAGGTCACGCAGGCGCGCCCTGGTCCATTCGCTTTCCGGGTCAGACTCCGCCAGCAGCACATCGATAATTTCCTGGGCCTGCCAGCGCACGCTTATTTCACCCACGTCCCCTGGCAACGCTGCCTGGGCCCCCAAGCCCTCGGATAGTGAGTTTGTCAATGCTGGAAGGGAGGGTTCATCCCTGGACATCGGCTATTCCTTTGTGGCTACTCGCTCCGGCTGAGCCCGGAACCCGGCAATGCTCCGCGGGCATCCCCTCAGGATGTTGCGGCCCAAGCCGTTCAAGAAGAGTACAACGGCGATGGCCAACTTGTCTGTTATTTTCGGAATCCACCTTTCCGGTGCAACTTTATGCGGATGATCAGGGCAGCGGCCTTCGATCAAGGTTCCTCGTGGCCGGGCCCTGGATGACGGTGCCGTCAGCGGCGAACCGGGAACCGTGGCAGGGGCAGTCCCAGCTCACGTCGTCCGTATTGAATCCGACCGTGCAGCCGAGGTGGGTGCAGATGGCCGAGAAGGCCTGAACATTCCCGTTGGGGTCGGTGTAGACGGCTGTCGGCCCGCCGTCCAGGGCGACCACCGTCCCTGCTCCGGGCGCCGGGATCGTGAGGCTGCCCGGGCCTCCTGGCTCTGGCCCCGCACTGGCCTGCGCAGGAGCGGCTTCCTTGATGACATCCCGTGCCCGGACAGAGCCGCGCTCGGTGTCCATCATGACTGGGCCGCCGCTGTCCCGGAGGCCCACGGCACGGGTCTCCTCGAACACGAAGCTGCCGTCCCCGTCCACGGCGCCGGCCAGGCCTTGGAGGCATTTAAGTGCGTGGAGCTGCGCCTGGCCGTCGAAGCGGACGGCGCCCCGTACCGGAAAGGGCAACGGAACGTCGATGGTAAACGAAGAGGGCAGGCCGAGCCTCGCAGCGAGGTCCGCTTCGGTCCTGACTCGATCCAGGGCGGCCTGCGACTCTGCGTAGGTGTAGTTGGCCACTCGCCGGAAGCCGCAATCGATGCGTTCCTCTGACACTGTGCGGGCTATGTGCTCGAGCGCGGCCTGATTGGCCTGCCCGTATGTCCGCGCCGTAGCGTTTCCGTGGCTTTCGGCGAGTTCGGAGTACACAAGCCGGTGCAGTGACGTGACCTTGCCGGTGGTGTGCCCGTGACTCCGGTGCCGACGCGCGCTGCCTCTATCACCGCCGCGTTTGAGGGCCAACGCCGCAGTCAGCCCTGCAATGCCGCCGCCGATCACCACAACATCGACCTCGACGTCGGCATCCAACTGCGGATAGCCAGTGGTTCCGGCAGTCGCCACCCAGAGGGACACCGGCTTCCCTTCGGCCGCTCAGTCACGGCCCCACGTTTCCTCGGGCCGAATCTGCCGGCGAGGACACTCACTTGTATGACAAGTCCGGCTCATTGCCGCTGTCGTCCTGCACCCAGGTGGTGAAGTCCGCCAGCGACATGAAGCAGTAGTAATCGCAGTACCGCAGGTTCTTTTTCTCCGCCTTGCTCATGACAGTTATTCGTCACCCGAGGCAGCAAGGATGGCGGCCGCATACCAGCATGGTCAATGACAACCAGGGTTATCCGGTCCATGAGCTCCTCCTGGGCCAGACGAACCTCTAACTGGCTCGGGAAGGAACGGGCGCTCGAAGCTATGCGTTGGCCTGACGCGAGCGCGGCACTGCAACGGCCGGGCCAACAGACCGGCGGACGTTTACTCGACCCAGGCGAACAGCTCGCTGAGCTCGGCCGTCAGCTGCTTCCGGAGCGCCGGGGTGCCGATCTCTTTCCCGTCGATGTGGTTCACCGGAGCCAGCAGCCGGATGCTGGAAATCAGCCACACGGCGTCGGCGTCGAACAGATCCTGCGGTTCCAGCGGACCGTAACCCAGCTCCCACCCGGCCGCCTTGGCAGCGGCGAACAGCGCGCCCTGGGAGGTGCCGGCGAGGATGCCGCTGTCCAGCTGCGGGGTAATGAGCCTCTTGACCGTTTGGCCGGTGTCGGACTCTTCCACCTGTGCGAGCAGAACTGTCGACGTCGGGCCCTCCAGCACCCGGCCGTCGGACGATGTATAGATGACGTCGTCCGCGCCCAGTTTATGGGCGTGACGGAGGGTGGCCATGTTGACGGCATAGGAGAGCGTCTTGGCCCCGAGCAGCAGCCACGGGGCGCGCTCGGCAGCGTCGCTGTCATAGCCCCGGTCCAGCAGGATGACGTCAATGCCGGTTTCGCGCTGCCGCCGGGCCGCCGCCCCGACGGGCGAGACCTGGACCCAGCAGGTGGGGGAGGAGGCGCCCTCGACGCCGCGGGTCACGAGGAGCTTGACCACCGCTTCGTCCTCTTCGGGGGACGCCGGCGGGTTGTCCGAGCGGAACGCCGCGACGCCCGTTTCGATGGCCCGGCGCCACGCCTCCTGGTCCGGAATTTCCAGGTCCAGGGCGCGGGCCGAACCCTCCAGCCGGTCCAGATGCGCCTGGACCTTACGGGTCCGGCCGGCCACGGCGAGCATCGACTCGAAAACACCGTCGCCGCGGGTGGCGCCCTGGTCGGTGGCCATGAGTTGCGGCTGCGTGGGGTCGGCAATCCGGCCGTATTCATAGTCCGGGTCGAGGAACACCAGCACGGTGGCGGAGGCAGGAGAAGTCATGCCTCAAGCTTAGTGCGACCCGTCCCCGATAGGCTGTGCTGGACCGTCCCTTCCGGAATGCCTCCGAGGGAAAGAAGTACGGGGGGTTTCACCTGTGTTGTGGCCATTTCCGCTTGCCGGACCCTTGCCGTCCTGGCTGATCCTGCTGCTCAGCGCCGCGGACCTCATCATCAGGGTGCTCGCCGTGGGCATCATTCCCGGCAACCGCCGGCCCACCACTGCGATGGCCTGGCTCCTGGGCATCTTCTTCGTACCGTCCGTCGGGCTGATCCTGTTCCTGCTCTTCGGTAACTTCCGGCTTTCCCGGCGCCGCAGGGAACAGCAGCAGGAGGTCAGCGAAAGGGTGAGGGCTCGCACCTCGGTATTGACCGGCGTCGGCAGCGAATACCGCGGGCCTGAATGGGTCACGTCCGCTGCCGAACTTAACCGCCGCCTCGGCTCGATTCCCATGGTGGACGGCAATTCCGTGGAGCTCATCCCCGGATACCCGGACTCCATCCGTGCCATGACCGAGGACGTCAGGAAAGCCAAAAGGTTCATCAACGCCGAGTTTTACATCATGAGCACGGACCACGTGACCGATGAGCTGTTCACGGCCCTGGAAGAGGCCGCCAACCGCGGCGTGGAAGTCCGCGTGCTGTTCGACCATATCGGCACGCTGCGGATCAAGGGTTACCACCGGCTCCTGAAACGCCTCAAGGCCAGCAGGATCCAGTGGCGGCGGATGCTCCCGTTGCTGCCGATCCATGGCCAGTGGCGCCGGCCGGATCTCCGTAACCACCGCAAGATCATGGTGATCGACGGCGAGGTGGCGTTCACGGGGTCGCAGAACCTGATCGAGCCGTCCTACAACAACCCCAAGCACCGCCGGGTGGGGCGTGAATGGGTGGAGCTGATGGCCCGGCTGCGCGGCCCCATCGTCCCCACACTCAACGTGGTCTTCGCCACCGACTGGCTCAGCGAGACGGACGAATCCCTGGAAGCCCAGCTGCAGGCCCAGATGGAGCTTCCGGCCGACACCTCGCCCGGCAACGTCACCGCCCAGGTGGTTCCCAGCGGGCCCGGGTTCAGCACCGAAAACAACCTCCGGCTGTTCAACACGCTCATCTACTCCGCCCAGCACCGGATCTCGATCTGCAGCCCGTACTTCGTGCCGGACGATTCCCTGCTGTATGCGATCACCACCGCGGCGCAGCGGGGCGTCGATGTCGAGCTCTTCGTTTCCGAAAAGGGCGACCAGTTCCTGGTCCACCATGCGCAGCAGTCCTACTACCGGGCGCTGCTTGAAGCTGGGGTGCGGATCTACCTCTACAAGGCGCCGTTCGTGCTGCATGCCAAGCACTTCACGATCGACGATGAAGTGGCAGTCCTCGGTTCCAGCAACATGGACATGCGCTCGTTCTCACTGAACATGGAGGTCTCCGTTATGCTGCTCGGCGCGGAGATCGTGGAAAGCATGCGCGCGGTGGAGGACACGTACCGCGACATCTCCCACGAACTCAAACTCGAGGACTGGATGCGCCGGCCGCTCGCCGCGAGATACGTGGACAACGTGGCTAGGCTGACGGCCACGCTTCAGTAGCCCCAGGCCAACCCGGCGCCCACACCTGAGCGCGAACTGGCAGCTGATGCCCTCAAACGGCGGATTTGCGGGGGTTAGCTGCCAGTTCGCGCAGGGAATTCCGAGCCCAGCGTGGACAGTACCCCGAACGCCTTGGTGCGGATTTCCTCGTATTCCTCCTGCGCCGCTGAATCGGCCGTGATGGCGCCCCCGACGCCGAGACTGAGTTTCACCGTCGGACCGCCGGCCTCTCCCGGCGCGGCATCCCCGGCAGGGTCCGCGGCGCCGGCGTCGTTGCCCGCCACCTCGTCGGGCGCCTGGATCACGAGGGTGCGGATGGCGACCGCCAGATCCGTGGCCCCGTTAAGGGAGAGGTACCCGATCGCCCCGGAGTAGACCCCGCGCGGCCCACCCTCCAGCCGGTCCAGGATGGCCATGGTGCTGATCTTGGGCGCGCCGGTCATGGAGCCGGCAGGAAAGCAGGCGGCCACGGCTTCGGCCCGGGGCGACCCTGGCGGGAGCTGGGCGTCGATGGTGCTCACGAGCTGGTGGACCGTGGCGTAGCTTTCGATCTCGCACAGCCGGCTGACGATCACCGAACCGGGCTCGGCGAAGTGGCTGAGATCATTCCGGAGCAGGTCGACGATCATGATGTTCTCCGCCCGGTCCTTCAGCGACGTTGCCAGATCATGCCGCAGCGCCGCGTCCAGCTGCGGATCGGCAGCCCGGCGCCGGGTGCCCTTGATCGGCTCGGCGCGCATCGCGCCGTCGGACGCTATCCGCAGAAAGCGCTCCGGCGACGTGCTGGCCACCGTCAGCCCGCCGAACCGCAGGTAGCTCGCGAACGGCGCCGGATTCCGTTTGCGCAGGGCAAGGTACGTGGGCCACGGGGCGAACGCCCCAGCCGGGACCTCCGCGGTGAGCGTGGTGGTGAGGCAGACCTCGTACGAGTTCCCCTCGGCGATCTCGTGCTGGGCTTCGGCGATCTTACGCTTGTAGCTCGCCTCGGAGTCGCGGCTGGTGAATGCCGGGACGTGTCCGACGGCGCTGCTGCCGCCGGCTTCGGCATCAGGGGCACCCTGCGGGCCGGTGCCGGTGCCGCCGCGGATTTCGGTCGCTGCCATCACGGCGTCCCGCGCGCTGGCGAGCCAGCCCCGCGCGTCGGGGGCGTCGAGGGCCAGCAGCCAGGCCGTGCCCTCGGCGTGATCCAGGACGACCGCCCGGCCGGCGAAGATCAGCGCCGCATCCGGGGTGTCTGCCGAGACGTCCGAACCGCCGGTTTCGCGCTTGAGCTCATAGCCAAGGTAGCCAAGCCAGCCCAGGGTGAAGTCGCAGGGGTAGCCTTCGGGGCCGCGGACGGCCTTCCGTCCCCATACGGTCTCCAGCCAGCGAAAGAAGGTGCCGGGCACTTCCACGGTGGCGCAGCCGGCGGTGATCCGGTTGGTCCCCGAGCGGTGCCGGACCAATTGCCCGAACGTGCCGCCGTCGTCCGCCAGAATGCTGAAGCGGCTGCGCTCTCTGGCGAGTGCTCCGGCGACGCTTCCCTGAGGCGCGGGCGGGACCAACGAGGAGTCCAGCCAGACGGCATTCGCGGACGACCCGTACAGGGACCCGAAGAGGGCTGCGGCGTCCGGCCGGGCCTCGATCCGCTCGGCCACGAGCCGGAGGCCGCGGCGTGCGGACAGCTCAGGAACCAGCACGGTGGCGAGGGCCGGGAGGTAGGTGAGTGCCTGCAGGACGTCAGCCGGCGCGGAGTCGTCGGCGCGGTTCAGGACCCGGATGTCCGCGTGTTCCAGCACGTTGTCGGAGGCGAGGAACTCCGTTTCCTGCGCGGCCCACTGGTCCCAATAAGGTTCGTAGGTCTGGCCGTCGCGCGCCAAGGCCCGGGAGCGGCGTTCGTGTTCGGGCGAGTCGGCCCAGATGACGGCGTCCAGCAGCGGCCGCGCCGCCGCCGCGGCGGCCCCCACCCCTTCCACGATGACGATCTCGGCGGGAAGCGTCACCCGGACGTCGCCGTCGTAATGCTTTTCCCAATCCCAGCTGACCCACGTGGCCGGCTCTCCCCGCCGCAGGGGTGCCAGCACTGTGCCGACATATCGCTCGACTCCGGCGGTGAGCCCGTTCCAGCCCGGATAGATATCCTCAAGATGGAAAAGCGCGACCTTGTGGTGGTTCCGAAGCCGGGCCGCGAGCTCTATGGCCAATGTGGTTTTGCCTGCGCCCGACCGCCCGTCAATGGCGATGATCACAGGTGCGGGGGTCATGAAATAGAGCGTACCTGCTGGCTGTCCTGAAGCTTGAGCCGGGCGTCATCCGCAATGGCCGCACGGACAAACTGAACGATGCCCGGAACAGCCGCCTGGACTTGCTCCCACACAGTCTCAAAGTCGTTGTGGTCCCCGTACCAGGGATCCTCGATGCCCTGGTCCAGGGGGTCCTTCGATTCGAGGGCAGGATCAAAACTGCGCAGCATGCGGATTCTTGCCCTCGTCTCATGATCAGGAGCCGACGCCCGGAGCCAGCCATAGTGGTCCACATCCAAGGCCAGGATCAGGTGACGTTCCGAATACCACTCCGGCCGCCATTCCCGGGCGATGTGCCGGTCGGAGAGGAGATTGTGGGCCGTCAGTTTCCGCGCCGCCCGGGGGTCTATGGGCCGCCCCGCCTCATAGGCGGTGGTTCCGGCGGAGTCGACGATGACGGCGTCTGCCAGCCCCGCCGCTGTGAAGGCTTCCGCCAGTATCAGCTCTGCCATCGGGGACCGGCAAATGTTGCCGGTGCAGACCGCGATGATCCGGTAGGGGCTCGACGTTGAGGACATATTGCCAAGCATGGAGGACGCTAACACTGCTTGGCTAGTAAGCAGTCTTATTGTTCGCAACATTTCGTCGGATTGCGTGGGGCGGGGGTCCCGGGAAGGGGTAGCTCAACCGTAAGAGGTTGCTCAGTGGCCTTCAGTCAGGGACCTTTTGGTCAGTGGGTCTTTGTCAGTGGATCAGTGCCAGCAGGATGCCCACGGCCACGAACAGGACGCCGAAGACCCTGTTGAGGATGGTCTGTCCGTGCGTGTTGTGCGTGAAGCGCTGGAATGACTTCGCTGCCGCGGCGAAGAAGAACCACATGACCAGGATGTCTATCAGCACCACGGTGCCGGTGAGGACCATGTACTGCGGCACCAGAGGCTGTTCCGGCCGGATGAACTGCGGCATGAACGCCAGGAAGAACACGATGGCCTTGGGGTTGAGCAGGTTGACCCAGAGGCCCCGGCGGAACATGGACGAGGCGGGCTCGTTCCTGAGCGCCGCTGCCTTCTCCTGGTCCAGGTCCGGCTTGTGCAGGAACTGCCTGATGCCGAGATAGACGAGGTAGGCGGCGCCGGCGTACCGGATGACGTTGAAAGCCACGGGCGATCCCGCCACCAGCACCCCGACGCCGAGCGCCACGATCACGACATGGACGATCAGTGCCGCCTGCTGGCCGAGGATTCCCCAGATGGAGCGCCGGAACCCGGAAGTCAGCGAATTGCTCATGGTGTTGATGGCGCCCGCGCCCGGGGTGAAGCTGATGAGGACGCCGGCACCAGCAAGGGCCAGCCACAGGGAGAATTGCACCAACCAAGCTTAGTGCGAATCGAGCTTGGTGCGGGATGGCCGGGCCGCCCGGTCCGGCGAAGGCTCAGGCCCGGGCGATGATTTCGCCGTTGGGGATGAGGAACCAGCCGTCGTCGGTGGAGCCCCAGCGGTGCCAGCCCGCGGAGATACGCGTGAGGTCGGCCTCCTGCGCGAAGCCGTACTCGAGGGCCTGCTCAGCAAAGGCCGAGTGCAGCACCCGTTCACCCCACACCCGGGCCTGCCAGCGCCGTTGTTGGCCGGTGGCGTAAAGCCAGTTACTGCTGCTGGGGGCCACATCGGTAAATCCGGCGGCCTGTGCCCAGGACACCAGGCGGCGTCCGGCGTCGGGTTCGGCCCCGTTCCGGCGGGCAATCCGCTGGTAGAGATCCATCCACTCATCGAGTTCGGGGATGGGCGGGTACCAGCTCATGCCATGGAAATCGGCGTCGCGCACGGCCACGATGCCGCCCGGCTTGGCCACCCGCCGCATTTCCCGGAGCGCTTCTACTGGATCGGTCAGATGCTGCAGCACCTGATGCGCGTGAACGACGTCGAAGGTGTCGTCCTCGAAGTCGAGGTCGTAGATGTTGCCTGCCACGAACTCGACGTTCCCGACGCCCCGGTCGGCTGCCAGCTCCCGGGCGTGCGCGATGACGTCGGGGGAGCGGTCCAGCCCGGTCACGCTCCCGGGGGCCACCAGCACGGCGAAGTCGCACGTGATGCTTCCCGGACCGCAGCCCACATCCAGCACGCTGACCCCGGGAGTGAGATGCGGGATGACGAAGGCCGCGGAATTTTCCGCCGTCCGCGAGGCATGGGCGCGGACCACCGATTCGTGGTGGCCGTGCGTGTACACATCGTCTGGCTGCTGGGCACTCATAGGGAAACGCTACTCCTCCTTCTTCAAATCAAAACGGAATACGCACCGATCCCCCAAGTAGGTGGCAGTAGGTGCCGTTCTGGGCCTCAGCACAGGTCCGGTCCCAAGGGCGCATGGGGCGCTCAGGATCCGGAGGCTGCTGCGGACGTCTCCGACCTCCACCACTCCACCGTCGTCCGGGCCGCGGCGGCCAGCGGCGTCGGGCCCAAGGCCAGTGCCGCCTCGCTGGCTGCGGAGCCCATCACGAACGGCCGCTGAAACTGGTAGAGCATCTTGGAGGATGGCCGACCCTCAGAAGCCCCAGACGCCCCGCGAGCGGGCCCGCACCCGGACCATACAGCAGATTATCCAGCTGGGCCGGGAGCATCTTGCCATGCATGGAGCGGCCGCACTCTCGCTGCGTGCCGTCGCCCGCGACCTCGGCGTGGTTTCCTCCGCCGTATACCGCTATGTTGAGAGTCGGGACGAGCTCCTGACGCTTCTGCTCATCGATGCCTACGGTGAACTGGGCGATCATGTGGACGCCGCCGTTGAATCCCTCCCCGCCGGCGACTTCCGGGGCCGCTTCACTGCCCTGGCGCACGCCGTCGGGAACTGGGCGCTGAGTGAGCCGTCGCGGTACGCGCTCCTGTTTGGGAGCCCGGTGCCCGGATATCAAGCGCTGGCAGAGCGGACCACCGTCCCCGGCACGCGGGTGGTCTACTGCCTGATGGAAATCCTCGACGCCGCCTATCGGGCCGGGAAGTTAACAGAACCTGAGTCCGCTGCGGTTGCTCCCGCCTTGGCGGCCGACCTGGCTGTGATCCGAGACGGGCTTGGGTTGGCTGTTCCCGATGAACTTCTGGCCCGGGGCGCCCTGGTATGGACGTCGATCTTCGGAGCCATCAGTTTCGAGGTCTTCGGACAGTAAGGCGCCGACACCTTTTCAGCCCGTCACGAACTGTTCCAGCATCACGTGGACATCCTGGCGGGCGTCGCCGGATTCGACTGACCGGGCCAAGGGGTGGCCCGGCACCGCAGGTACCTGGCCGGATTCCTGACCCCGCCATCGCCCGCATCCCAGGGCACCCTGTTGCCGCCCGCCCCCGCTGAGTAGACTGCCAGTGCGTCCGGCCGGGCGCGCTCAGTCCTCCCAAGGAGTGATCAAGCGATGACCGAAAACAGCGAGTCCACCGCCGCAGGAAAGGCCCACACCAGCAGCAGGAACCCGGCGCTGGAAGGCGACAGCGGACAATACGTGGAAGGCGACTATGGCGATGCCGGCGTGGTGGGCGACGAAGCTGCCGCCGCCGACGAGGGCGAATACGCGGAGGGTGACTACGGCAATGCCGGTGCCGTCAGGGCTGCATCCGATGAGGTCGAGGAGGGTGAATATCCCGAGGGTGATTACGGCAAGGCCGGAACCGCGGGCCAGGAACGTCCCGGTGGCGAAGGGGGCGAATATCCCGAGGGCAATTACGGCGCTACCGGAACGGCCCGGGAATCTGAGGCTGCCGATGACCTCAAGGACGAACTGGCGGACGGCCAGATCAACGCGCCCAGGAAGGACGACGGCGGCACCTCTTCCGGCGGGTAGGAGCCTCCGGGATAGACGGCGCGTGTGAAAGAACCTTCGGCAGGTTCACGAACAGCGAAACTGTGCTCGCGCCGTCGTCGTGGCCTCCGGTCTTCCGCGAACCTCCGCGGATCACCGGGGGCCATTGTTCGCGGTCCTGTCCTCCAAAAATTCAAACTTGAGCGTACCTGACTCAACTATGGATTGACTTAAGCCGCGGGTTGAGTAAAGTTGAGTGTAGATCGCTCAAGGAGTGGGCGAGCCTCGATCTCGACACGTTCGATCAGCGGGTTGCAGCCTCGATCAGCAGCCTGATGCCGGGTGATGTCCAGGACCGGGGCCACACAGTTTCCAAGGAAAGAAGGAAGCAACACATGTCACGTGCAGTAGGTATTGACCTCGGAACCACCAACTCCGTCGTCTCCGTTCTCGAAGGTGGCGAGCCCACCGTTATTGCCAACGCTGAGGGCGGCCGCACCACGCCGTCCGTCGTTGCGTTCTCTAAGTCCGGCGAAGTCCTGGTCGGCGAGATCGCCAAGCGCCAGGCCGTCAACAACATCGAGCGCACCGTCGCCTCCGTCAAGCGCCACATGGGCACCGACTGGAGCGTCGCGATCGACGACAAGAAGTACACCCCGCAGGAAATCTCGGCGCGTATCCTCATGAAGCTGAAGAACGACGCCGAGTCCTACCTCGGGGAAAAGGTCACCGACGCGGTGATCACCGTCCCGGCCTACTTCAACGACGCCGAGCGCCAGGCCACCAAGGAAGCCGGCGAAATCGCGGGCCTCAACGTCCTCCGCATCGTCAACGAGCCCACGGCGGCCGCTCTGGCCTACGGCCTGGACAAGGGCAAGGAAGACGAACTCATCCTGGTCTTCGACCTCGGTGGCGGTACGTTCGACGTCTCCCTGCTGGAAGTCGGCAAGGACGAAGACGACTTCTCCACCATCCAGGTCCGCGCCACCGCCGGTGACAACCGCCTCGGCGGCGACGACTGGGACAACCGCGTTGTGGAGTACCTGCTCAAGCAGCTCAAGGTCAAGGGCATCGACCTGTCCAAGGACAAGATTGCCCTGCAGCGCCTGCGTGAAGCCGCTGAGCAGGCCAAGAAGGAACTTTCTTCCTCCACCAGCACCAACATTTCACTGCAGTACCTCTCCGTCACCCCGGACGGCCCGGTCCACCTGGACGAACAGCTGACCCGCGCCAAGTTCCAGGACCTCACCAAGGACCTGCTGGACCGCACCAAGAAGCCGTTCCACGATGTCATCACGGAAACCGGCATCAAGCTTTCCGACATCGACCACATCGTGCTCGTGGGCGGTTCCACCCGCATGCCCGCCGTTTACGAACTGGTCAAGGAACTCGCCGGCGGCAAGGAGCCCAACAAGGGCGTCAACCCGGATGAGGTTGTGGCCGTTGGCGCCGCGCTGCAGGCAGGCGTGCTGAAGGGCGAGCGCAAGGACGTCCTCCTGATCGACGTCACCCCGCTGTCCCTCGGCATCGAGACCAAGGGCGGTGTCATGACGCACCTGATCGAGCGCAACACGGCTATCCCCACCAAGCGGTCCGAGACCTTCACCACGGCTGACGACAACCAGCCGTCCGTGGCCATCCAGGTCTTCCAGGGCGAGCGTGAGTTTACCCGCGACAACAAGCCGCTGGGCACGTTCGAACTGACCGGCATCGCTCCGGCTCCGCGCGGCGTCCCGCAGATCGAGGTCACCTTCGACATCGACGCCAACGGCATCGTGCACGTCTCTGCGAAGGACAAGGGCACCGGCAAGGAACAGTCCATGACCATCACTGGCGGCACCGCGCTCTCCAAGGAAGACATCGACCGCATGGTCCGTGACGCCGAGGAGCACGCAGCCGAGGACAAGGCCCGCCGCGAGGCGACCGACACCCGCAACACCGCCGAGCAGCTCGCCTACTCGGTGGACAAGCTGATCGCGGACAATAAGGACAAGCTGCCCGAAGAGGTCAAGACCGAAGTCCAGGCCGACGTCGACGCCCTCAAGAAGGCTCTCGAAGGTACCGATGACGCAGCCGTGAAGACCGCGTTTGAGAAGCTGCAGGCTTCCCAGACCAAGCTCGGCGAAGCCATCTACGCCCAGGCCGGTTCCCCGGACGGCGCTACCGGCGCTGCAGGTGCCGAAGGGGCCGCCAGCGGCGCCGGGGGCAAGGCTGACGAGGACATCGTTGACGCCGAGATCGTTGATGAAGAAGAGAAGAAGTAACTATGCCTCATCACGGTAACGAAGAGGAGAGCTCTTCCCGCGATCAGGGAAATAAGCGCGACGAACCGGTCATCCGGGACCACCGCAAGGTGGACCCGGTGACCGGGGAGGCCCGCCACCCCGAAAGCGAGAAGCATGCCGCCCCGGCAGCCGACGCCTCCGTGGATTCCGACGGCGACGCCCTCGCCCAGGCGGAGGAAATCCTCAACCAGGTGGAGGTGCCGGCCGAGGAATCGGTGGCCCAGGGAACCGAGGCAGCCGCTGCGGCGGAGTTGAAGAACGACTTGCTTCGCCTTCAGGCGGAGTACGTCAACTACCGCAAGCGTGTTGAACGCGACCGCGCCGTGGCAGGGGAAATGGCCGTCATTGGCGTCCTGAACTCGCTGCTTCCGGTGCTGGACGACGTCGACGCCGCCCGCCAGCATGGTGACCTCGTGGACGGCCCGTTCGCTGCAATCGCCGCCAAGCTGGAGAACGCGCTGAAGACGTACGGCCTGGTCCGGATCGATGAGACCGGCGTGGAGTTCGACCCCACGATCCACGAGGCCCTCATCCAGCAGCCCGGCGAGGACATCGAGGTTGACACCGTCAGTCAGGTGCTCCGCTCCGGCTACAAGTCCGGCGAGCGAGTCCTCCGCGCAGCGCAGGTTATCGTGGCTGTTCCGGCCTAGTCACCGTACGCCTCCGCGAATGAGGGGGCCCGCCCCTACGCTGGGCGGCTCAGGATCTTCGATCCTTAGCCGCCCAGCTCCGGCAGCGGATATTGGCCTTCCCAACACTCGCAAGCTCGTGTCGGGGCCCTCGGCCAGATCCTTAGCCACTCCCGGCCCCCTCATCCGCTCCGGCGGCGGTAGTCTCGCCTTAACGCTTTTGTACTTTGAAAGGAAACGCCATTGGCTAGCCAGGACTGGGTGGACAAGGACTTTTACGCGATCCTTGGCATCGCCAAGGACGCTTCCGACGCTGACATCAAGAAGGCCTACCGGAAGCTCGCGCGGCAGCACCACCCGGATACGAACTCAGGCAACAGCGCTTCGGAGAAGAAGTTCAAGGACATCTCCGAGGCGTATTCCGTGCTGTCCGACCCCGACGAGCGCCAGCAGTACGACGCCATTCGGGCCATGGGCGGCGGAGCCCGCTTTGCTCCCCACGGCGCCGGAAGCACGGCGAACGGCGGATTCGAGGACCTTTTCGGCGGGCTCTTCACCGGCGGCGGCGGCCGTCATTCCGGCGGCTTCAGCACCGCCGGCGGCATCCCTCCGGAGTTTGCCGACCTGTTCGGCGGCGGCTTCGGCGGCGGCCCCGCAGGCTACCAGCGCGCTCCGCAGAAAGGCGCTGACCGCACGGCGACCACCAGCATCTCCTTCGCCGGTTCCATCCGCGGCACCACCATCGGCCTGCGCGAGCCGGACGGCGAAGTCATCGACGTCCGGGTTCCGGCCGGCATCAAGGACGGCCAGAAGGTCCGCGTCCGCGGCAAGGGCCAGTACGGTCCCGCGGGCAACGGCGACCTCATGGTGACGGTCAACGTCAAACCCCACGACTTTTACACGCGCGACGGCGACAACCTCCGCATCCATGTGCCGGTCACCTTCCCGGAAGCTGCATTGGGCGCCGACATCGAAGTGCCCACGATCGACGGCGACCATGTCCGCGTCCGTGTTCCTGCGGGGACGCCCTCTGGGCGTACCCTCCGGGTCAAGGGCCGGGGCGTGAAGACGTCCAAGGGTGCCGGTGATCTGCTGGTGACGATCGACGTCGCGGTTCCGAAGAACCTGAACAAGGATGCCGAGGAGGCTGTGAAGGCGTTTGCCTCCGCCACCGCCGGTGCGAATGTCCGCGAGGGCCTGGCCGCCAAGGCCCGGCTCTAGAAACGGGCGTCAGCCGTGGATATTAACTTCGATCAGCCGATCTTCGTCATTTCGGTGGCAGCGGAGCTGGCCGATATGCACCCCCAGACACTGCGGCAGTACGACCGGCTGGGCATCGTTTCGCCCAGCCGCGCGCCGGGCAAGTCGCGCCGGTACTCGCAGCGTGATGTGAACATGCTGCGCGAGGTGCAGCGCCTGTCCCACGAGGGCGTCTCGCTCGAAGGCATCAAGCGCATCCTCGACCTGGAGAGCCAGGTGGCCGCGCTGCAGCGGAGGGTGGGCGAACTGACCGAGGAACTGGACCGACGTCGGCAGGCCCTGGAATCACGGATTTTTGCCGCCGGGGCCGCCGGCGATGTGGTCAGCCTGGCACGCGGCCAGCGCCCCCGGCCGCGGTCCCAGGCCGTGGTGGTGTGGCGCCCGCACGGCAGGGAGTAAAAGAGCCGGCCATGAGCTATGTCCAGGACTTGGGCGAGGTGGGTCGCGGCGACGTCGCCATGGCCGGCGGCAAGGGCGCCAACCTCGGCGAGCTGACCCAGGCCGGATTCCCCGTTCCGCCCGGCTTCGTGCTGACCACCGCAGCGTATGCGGGCTTCGTCGAGGCCAACGGCCTCACCCCGCGGATCCTCGAACTTGCCGCCCTTCCCCCCGGTGGCGGGGACGCGGACTATGATGCCGCCGCGCAGCGGATCCGGGTGCTGTTCACCGGCGGCGTGATGCCGGAGGAGATCGCACGAGAGCTGCGCGAGGCCTACGGCCGGCTGTCCCGGAGGGCAGCCGCCCCGGTGGACGGCGGCGCTTCCGATGTGCCGGTGGCGGTCAGGTCCTCAGCCACCGCCGAAGATCTTGCTTCGGCCAGCTTCGCGGGACAGCAGGACACTTACTTGAACATCCGGGGCTTCGGGGACCTAGCGGCGGCCGTCATTGACTGCTGGGCGTCGCTGTGGACTGCCCGCGCCATGGCGTACCGCGCCCGTACAGGGCTCGATCCCGCCACGGTGCGCTTGGCAGTGGTGGTCCAGCAAATGGTCGAGTCCGACGCCGCCGGGGTCATGTTTACCGCCAACCCCTCCAACGGCCGCCGCGACCAGGTGGTGATCAGTGCTGCCTGGGGGCTGGGCGAATCCGTGGTCAGCGGAGCCGTCACCACGGACGACGTCGTGGTGGACCCCGGCACAGGCCGCGTGGAGTCGAGGCGGACCGCGGACAAGGAGGTCATGACCGCCTACTCGGAAAAGGGCACCAGGGAGCAACCGGTTCCTGAACAGCAGCGCCGCCAGCCAGTCTTGGATGACGGTGCGTCGGCCGCACTGGCACGGCAGGGAGCTGCCATTGCCGAGCATTTCGGCGCGCCCCAGGACATTGAATGGGCGGCGTCGGCCGGCGAGTTCTTCATTGTGCAGTCCCGCCCGATCACCGCGTTGCCCGAACCCTCGGGCGAAACTCCGACTGAATGGCCGCTGCCGTATCCGAAGGGCCTGTACTTCCGCGCGAGCATTGTGGAACAGCTCCCCGATCCGCTCTCACCGCTGTTCGCCGACCTCATCGACGGTTCGGTGACGCGGTCGATCAGGGCCCTTCTGTCCGAGGCCGTGGGCCGCGACGTTGTGCGGGAAG
This sequence comes from Arthrobacter sp. ISL-28, assembly GCF_018613875.1. Taxonomy (GTDB): domain Bacteria; phylum Actinomycetota; class Actinomycetes; order Actinomycetales; family Micrococcaceae; genus Arthrobacter. Next base: position 80,502 of record NZ_JAGGPJ010000014.1, read on the forward strand.
GGGACGTCTCCCTGCCCACGATCAACGGCTACGCCTACTACTACTACAGCTCCAGCGGAATGTGGCGGGTGATGGGCAAGTCCTTGACCGCGGTGCGCGCCTTCGCCCGAGGCAAGGCGCACATGGGCATCAAGGGTTGGCGGGACCATTCCCACCCCCGCTACCGCGGGCTGGTGCGGCGCTGGGCCGCCAAACCGCTGAAGGACCTTCCGTCCTCCGAGCTGCTGGGCGGGATCTCCGCGCTGCTGGACGCCGGAACCGCCTATTACACGGCGGTGCAGTCCGTCATCCCGATCGCGGCAACGAGCGAGATTCTGTTCTGCGCATATTACGACCGGCTGGTCCGCCGTGCCGGCGACCCGCCCGGGCAGACGTTCCTGCTCGGGTACGACAGCGAGCCCATTCGCGCTGAGAAGTCGCTGTATGACCTCGCGGCGTGGACCCGTGGACGTCCGGAGTTGGCCGCAGCCCTGACCTCAGGGCCGGCCGAATCGATTGCCGAGTCCCTGCGGACGGGAGACAGGCCAGCCGGCGTGGACGCGGGGGAGTGGGAGCAGTGGCGTACGCGGTTCCAGCGGCATCTGGACCGGTTCGGGCATGCCGTGTACAACCTTGACTTCGTCAACCCGGTGCCTGCCGACGATCCTTCGGCCCTGCTGGAAACCTTGAAGTTCTTCCTGCGAGGGGAGGGCAACGACCCGCATGAGCGCCAGAAGCTTTCGGCCAGCCGCCGGGAGGACCAGAGCCGGGCAATCCGCGCCAGGCTCGGCCCCGCCCGCCGCGCCGTGTTTACGCGGCTGCTGCGCTGGGCGCAGAAAGGGGCGCCCGTCCGTGAGGATGCGCTGGCAGACATCGGGTTGGCCTGGCCGCTGATGCGGCACATGCTGCTGGAGCTTGGCCGGCGGCTGGTCGGGTCGGGCATCATCGCCGAACCCGCCGACATCTTCTGGCTCCGGCTCGACGAGCTCCGCAACGCCATTGGGTTCGGCCTTGCCACCCCAGGCACAGCCATCACCGGTGCCGAACGGCCGGTACGGGCTGACGCCGTGGAGCAGCGCAAGATGGCATGGCGCGGCCAGCGGAAGGCCGCCGCGCCGCAACTCCTGCCCGAGAGCCGCTGGGCCGAGCGGGCCTTCGGAAGTATGATGCCGGCCCGCTCCCAAGACCAGCACGGTGACACCTTCTCAGGAGTCGGCGCCAGTTCCGGGCTGGTGACCGCGCCGGCGCGCCTCCTCGGCGGCCCCGAGGACTTCGCGAGCATGCGGCCGGGCGAGGTCTTGGTTGCCCGCATGACCACGCCCGCCTGGACGCCGCTGTTCGCCATGGCTTCGGGAGTGGTCACCGATGTGGGCGGACCGTTAAGTCACAGCTCGATCGTTGCTCGGGAATACGGCATCCCGGCCGTTCTCGGCACGGGCGTAGCCACTCAGCGGCTCGCGAGCGGTCAGCGGGTCAGGGTCGACGGCGACGCCGGGACAGTCACGATTGAGCGCGTCGGGGCGTGACTGCGCCAGGATTCAACCCTTGGTCTCAGACAGTCACCGGCTTAGGGCGTCAGCGTCCGGACCGGTGAACCGTCAAGCCACGCAATGACGTCCTCGAACGCACCGCCGTAAAAGGCCCGGTAGCTCTCAGCCGTGACGTAGCCCAGATGAGGAGCGAGGACAGTTCGGGGTGCGGTCAGGAGCGGGTGTCCGGACGGCAGCGGCTCCTGGTCGAACACATCCAGGGCCGCCCCGCGGATCCAGCCTTCGTGCAGTGCCGTGACGAGCGCACCCTGATCGACGAGCGGGCCGCGGGCAGTGTTGACCAGGACGCCGCCGGGGCCAAGGAGCCGCAGCTCGCGTGCTCCGACTGTTCCCTCCGAGCGTGCCGACAGGCGCAGGTGCAGGGACACGACGTCAGACTCGCTGAAGAGCTGATCCTTGCTGACCTTGCGTGTGCCGGCGGCGGCGGCCGTCTCCTCGGTCAGGTTCTGGCTCCAGGCCAGCACGTCCATGCCGAAGGCCCGCCCGTAACCGGCAATGCGCTGGCCGATCTTGCCGAGGCCGACGATTCCGAGCGTCTTGCCGGCGAGCTCAAAGCCGACCGTCTTCTGCCAGATGCCTGAGCGCAGCGAGTTCTCCTCCGCGGTCAGGTTCCGGGCGAACGCCAGCAGCAGTGCCCAAGTCAGCTCCGGCGCGGCCGTGGGTGAACCGCCCGTACCGCACACCGTGACGCCATGGTCGTCGGCGGCCTGCAGGTCGATGGAGGCGTTCGCAGCACCGGTGGTTATGAGCAGCTTCAGCTGCGGCAGCTGCCCGATCACTGCGCGCGGAAACGGTGTGCGTTCCCGCATCGCGATGACAATGTCAAAGTCCTTCAGCGCAGCCACCACGTCGGCCGCTGAGGCGTAGGGGTGGCGAAAAACAGTGACGCTGACGCCGCGTTCCTCCAGGGAGCCCCATGGAGCGAAGTCACCGGCCACTCCTTGGTAGTCATCGAGAATGGCAAGGCGGCGTTGGTTCATGGCTTTAACGTAGCGGACCGTTGCGGGAGGGTCAGAACCGGCGGGATTGGCCGGCGCCGCGGGAGGCGCCCGGGCCGGGGCTGTGCCTGCGGGGGCGTCGGAAGACGCTCACTCCGTCGCTCTGGAGAAACAGTGCCCGTCCCTGGCCGCCGTCCTGGATGAGCCAGATGACGCTCCCGTCGGGAGCCCGCATATCAATCCGGCCCGAGGCAATGGGACGTCCTTGGCAGTGAATCTCCACCTCGGCAGCAATGGAGAGCGTGGCCCAGTTGGCCACAGGTTCGGGGGCCAGTCGGCGTGAACGGGCACGGGCGTCAGCGGTGGAGGCGGTCATGGTGGTCCTTTCAGAGTACGGATGCGGCAGGCCGGGGTTCGGATCCCAACGGATTCCGACCCCGGCCTGCCCGGAGCTGTTGCCAGGTCAGCGGCGCGCGGCTCGGTCTGAGATGCCGCCACACCGCCCTCAGGTGCCGGCTTTGACCGCGAGTACCGGGCAGGAGGCTTCGAGCAGAATCTGCTGAGCCGTGCTGCCCATGATCAGCTTTCCGACCGGAGTGCGCTTCCGGAGGCCGATGACGATCAGGTCGGCGCGGTATTTCTCTGCGGCATCCAGCACCTCGTTTGCGGCATCATGTCCCCGGACCGGCTGCAGGACGAGATGTTCCACGCCCTCCCTTTCCAGCCGCTCGGTGACCGCGGCGAGGTCCTCGGCCGGGACGTACCTTTTGTCCACCAGTGCGTCGCCCCGTGAGGAATTGATGATGACGAGCCGGCTCTGGTTTCGCTGGGCCTCGATGATCGCCCGGTCGAGGGCTGCCGCGCCCTCCGCGGTGGGAACGTAGCCGACGACGATGCTCACTGTTTCTCCTGTCCGTGGTTGACGTGCGTGACCTTGGGTGCGTCCGCGTTCTCCTGGCCGTCGCTGACATCAGCCTGCCTGTGGCGGGTTGCCGTCGGGCTGTCCACGGACGGGCTCTCTGCCGCTGAGCGGTCCGCCGTCGAGCGGTCTCCAACCGGGCCGCCGGTGACGGGACCGGCGGCTGCCACCCGAGTGGGGCGGGCCCGGCGCCATGCCTTGAACAGCAGCGGCCAGACCAGTACGAGGGCCACGATGATGTAGACCACGATGGCGATCGGCTCGCTCCAGAGGCCCGAGACGTCGCCAGCGCTCAGCTGCAGGGTCTTCCGCAGTTGGCCTTCAACACGCGGTCCCAGGATCACGCCGAGGATGAGCGGCAGCACGGGGAGTCCGAAACGCCTCATCATGAATCCCAGTGCGCCCAGGACCAGCAAAATCACCAGATCGAACGCCTGCAGGTTGACCGAGTATGCACCCAGGGTGGCGAAGAACAGGATGCCCGCGTACAGGTACGGGCGGGGCAGCCGGAGCAGCTTCGCCCAGAGCGGTGCCAGCGGAAGGTTCACCAGCAGCAGCAGCGTGTTGCCGATGAAGAGGCTGGCGATCAGTGCCCACACCAGGGGGCCCTCATTTTCGAACAGCAGCGGACCCGGCTGGATGCCGAACTGGACGAAGGCGGCAAGCATGACGGCCGCGGTGGCGTTCGTGGGCAGACCAAGCGCGAGCATCGGGGTCAGGGTGCCGGCCGCCGCGGCGTTATTGGCCGCTTCCGGGCCGGCGACGCCTTCAATGGCACCCTTGCCGAACTCCTCGGGATGCTTGGATAGCCGCTTCTCCGTCACGTAGGAGAGGAAGGTGGGGATTTCGGCGCCACCTGCGGGCAGGGCGCCGAAGGGGAATCCGTATGCGGTGCCGCGCAGCCAGGGCTTCCAGGATCGCTTCCAGTCCTGCTTGCCCATCCAGGGCCGGCCGACCGGGATGATCTGCAGCGGTGTGCGGCGCAGGTGGGCGGCGACCCACAGTGCCTCGCCCACAGCGAAGATCGCGACCGCAATGACCACGATGTCCAGCCCGTCAGCCAGCAGGGGCTGGCCGAACGTGAGGCGTCGCTGCCCGGTAACGGAGTCGATGCCAACCAGGCCGATGGCCAGGCCGAGGCCCAAGGAAGCGAAGCCGCGGAGCCGGGACTCACCCAGGACGGCGGTGACGGCCAGCAGGGCAAGGATCATGATGGCGAAGTAGCTGGGGGAGCCGAGGCTGACAGCGAAATCAACCACGATGGGGGTGAAGACCACGAGCAGGGTGGTGCCGATGGTGCCGGCCACGAACGAACCGATGGCCGCCGTCGCGAGTGCCTGTGCGGCCCTGCCCGCCTTTGCCATCCTGTTGCCCTCGATCGCGGTGATCACGGACGACGATTCGCCGGGGGTGTTGAGCAGGATCGACGTGGTGGACCCGCCGTACATGCCGCCGTAGTAGATGCCGGCGAACATGATGAACGCGCTCGTCGGTTCGAGGACCGTGGCCACCGGAAGCAGCAGCGCCACGGTCATGGCCGGTCCGATGCCGGGCAGGACGCCGACGGCGGTGCCCAGGATGACGCCGATCAGGGCGTACAGGAGGTTCATGGGGGTCAGCGCCGTCGCGAACCCGTCCATGAGTGAGGACAGGATGTCCATCTAGAGAATCCCTTCAAGGAGCCCGGCGGGAAGGGGGATGCCCAGGCCGAGGTAGAAGCCGTAGAAGGTCAGGAGAGCCAGGGCCAGGGAAATGAGTCCGTCACGGACGTAGTGGCGGCTTCCGAGTGCCCAGACGCTGCCCCAAAAGAGCACCGTTCCGGAGATGACCCAGCCGGCCCAGTCGATCAGCAGGATGTTGGCGATGAAGGCGCCGGCCAGCGGGAGAATGGTCTTCCAGTCGGCCGGATGGGTCAGGTCGATGTCTTCGCCGCCTTCGGCCTCGCCGTGGCCGCCGCGGAGGACGTTTACGGCCAGCCACACGGAGCAGACGAGCAGGAGTGCGCCCACGATGATGGGCACAGTCTTGGGGCCAACCGGGTCCGACTGGGAGTAAGGCGTGACCAGGCGCGCTGCGTCCAGGAGGACCAGGGCGCCGGCCGCCCCGAGCAGGGCGGCTACGCCCAGCTCGGAGCGGCCTTTGAGGCGGGAGGCCAAGGAGGTCACGTCAGGCCAAGCTTGGTCAGGACGTCGGCGACTCGCTTGTCCTGTTCGGTGAGGAAGGACTTGAATTCGTCACCGGTGATGAAGGCATCGGACCAGCCGTGGGTCTTCAATGCTTCCTTCCAGGACGCCGAGGCGTGCATCTTCTCCAGCGTGGCAATCAGTGTGTCGCGGTCGGCGTCGCTGATGCCCGGAGGAGCCACGATGCCGCGCCAGTTGGTGAAGACCAGGTCGATGTTTGACTCTTTGAGCGTGGGGGCGTCCACGCCTTCAAGCCGCTTCTCACCGCTGGTGGCCAGGACCCGGATGTCTCCGGACTTGATCTGCTGAAGGAATTCGCCGGCTCCGGACGCTGCGAAACCGAGCTTGTTGCCGAGGATCGCGGGAAGAAGGTCACCGCCGCCGTCGTAGGAGACGAAGTTGACCTTGGTGGCGTCGATGCCGACGGCACCGGCGAGCTGCATAGGCAGAAGGTGGTCTGGACCGCCGGGCGATGAGCCGCCGCCGACGCTGACCTTTGAGGGATCCTTCTTCCAGGCGGCCATGAGGTCGTCGATGGTCTTGTACGGGGAATCCTTGGAGACCATGATGGCGCCAGGCTCTTCGATGAGCCGCGCCAGCGGGGTGGTCTCGGTCAGTTTCGACTCGGACTTGTTGGTGTAGCTGGCTCCGACGACGCCGAGGCCCATCAGCATGGTGAGGTCGCCGTTGCCCTTCTCGTTAACCACCCGGGCGAGGCCCACAGTCCCGCCGGCGCCGGCGAGGTTGAAGACCTCGGGGTTCGTGGCGAGCTTCTCGTCTTCGAGAACCTTTGCCGCCGCGCGTGCCGTGGTGTCGTATCCACCGCCGGGCGTGTTGGGCACCATGATGCGCAGCCCGGTGACGGGGCCGCTGTTTCCGCCGGTAGTGGCGGGTCCGGCTTTAGTGCCGCCGGTTGCTCCGCAGCCCGAGGCCATCAAGGCGATGCCTGCCGCGACTGCCGCTACGCGCAATGCGCTCAATCCGCGCATGTTGTTCCTCTTCTCGTTGATCCGTTTGATCGGTGTAGTCCGATGCTAGGACCGAAAGTGACGCGGCTCACTCTTGTGTAACCAGAAAAAGTTAAGTTCATTGCGTTCACGTTTCCGGGACGACACGGGTCCCAATGGCGGGCCCGGTTCAGGGGAGTGCGTACACACGGCGGGCGTTGCCGTGTGCGATGAGTTGCACGATCTTGCGGGCGTCCGCCTCTGACCAGTCGTCGTCGTCGATCCATCCACCGACAACCTTGGTGATCGCATTGCGCCATAGTCTCGCTCCGAGGTAGTGGAGTTCGGCTGGGCCGAATGCATCGGAGGAGTAAAGGATTTTTGTGAAAGGAGCCAGTTCGAATGAGCGGGCCACCAAGTCCCGGCTCCGTGACCCTGTGAAATTCACGGCAAGGCCCACGTCGATATAGACGTTTTCGAAGGCGTGGGCCAAATAGCCGGCCTCGCGTTCGAATGGATAGCAGTGGAGGAGCATGATCGGTGTGTCTCGGACTTCGGGGGACCTGAGAAAGTCCAGGAGGTACAGGGGATTGGTTTTGTGGAGGTCCAGATCGCGGTCACCGAAGCCGACATGGAACTGCAGCGGAAGCTTCATTGACACGGCGGTATAGATCCCGTGGGCAATAAGTGTCACATCGGTGAGCTTCGCCCTGGTGCCGCCGCCTAGGTTCTCCCGCCAGCGGCGGGCTGCTTCAGTGACCGCAGCCGGGGTCGGTCGGCTGAGGTTTTGGTCGAATCCTGCGCGGTAGGCGAGAACTGTTTTGACGCCCACAGCGCTGAGGGTGAGGTTTTGAAGCCGCTGGCCGAACTCTTCGACGTAATCTGCCGGGTTGGCTATCTCCCGGATCAGCTGCTCGGCGACCACTTCCAGTCGTACGATCTCGTGGGTTCGTCCACCGGAAACATCGGCCATGCCGTCCAGGCCGAGGTAGTCAGCGGTAGTTAATCCTGTATCGATCAGCCAGTCGCTCACCCCGGCAGCGCGGGTCATGCGCCGGCTGACCTCGAGTTCGGCAAGCTCGGAGCGCCGGTTCCAGTAGTCCGCCGGTGAGGCATGTCGTGGCAGATCAAGGATGCCGCTGCACCAGCGCCGGATGGCGAACCCGATTTGCGTGTTATAGGTGTCCCTGGGGTTGGCCAGGGGTTCGTTGTTCCCCTCATTGAGTGAGTTTTGAAAGCGTTCCTCACCACCATCGGTGAGGAACGCGCCATGCACGTGGTGGTCGATGAGGCGGACTTGTTCTACGAAGGCCGGGAAGCTACCGCCCGCCATCAGATCGACCAGGCAAGCCGAAAGCGTTCGGCAAGCTCGTCCGGCGCGAGGTCCGCGGAGGTCCGCTGTTCATAGCGCCGGACGGCCACGGTGGCGTCGACGACGGCGTCTCCGAGAAGTCCGCGTGCGAGGCGTGACGTGTCGAGCGTGTCGATGATGGCGGCGGGGGAGTTTGGGAGCATCCGAATGTTGGCCCGGTGCCGCTCGTCTTCGGAAAGCCGTCCCGGGTCGCCGGGGACCGCTGCCGGAAGCTTGCGCCCGCTGCGGATTCCCTCAAGGGCAAGTGCGAGGATGGCTGCGGAGGCCAGGTACACGTTTGCAGACGGGTCGACGATTTTCACTTCGACGTTGGCTCCGTGGGGGTTGCTCCTGCCCTCGTTCAGAAAGCGCACTGAGGCTTCCCGGTTTTCCAGACCCCAGCACAAGTAGGCACCCGACCACGTGCCGGGCGCCAACCGGCTTCCGGACAAAACTGATCCTGTGAGGAATCCCTGGATATCGGGGAGTCCTGCGATGATTCCTCCGATGGCCGCGCCCCCTTCGCCGGAGATGCCGTACGGTCCGCTGCCGCCGGAGAACAGCGGCAGGCCGTTCTTTTGGAGTGAAAAGTGCTGGTGAGCACCATTTCCGACGGTGCCGGGAAAGGGCGATGGGGAGAAGGAGGCCTGCATGCTGTGGGCTCTGGCCGCGATGCCAACCATGATCTTGGCAAGGACCACGGTGTCGGCGGCATGAACGGGCGAGGCAGGGGGAAGCGAAAACTCGAACTGGTTTCTGCCGTACTCGGCGTGGATTTGCTCAATGGGAATGCCGGCCTGGTTCATCGCTGACAGCAGGTCATCGAGGAATTCCGATCGGTCCAGAAGGCCGGTTGCCCCATACGGAACCCATGACGTGGTTTCCAGCGCTGAGCCGTCCGGAGAGGTGAGGAAGAATTCAAGCTCGTGGCCTACGAGTGCCTGGTATCCGGCCTGGTTGAGACTGCCGTCGACGCCGGCCAGAAGGCCGCGGGCACAGGCCGGAGACGGCGCTCCGGCTTGTTCGAACAGGCTGGCGGGTGCCCACGCCCAGCCTCCCTGCAGCACACGGAGACCCGTGATATCGATCTTGAGGCGCATATCGCCAACGGGCGTGATGCTGTCCGTGAACGCTATCCCGCCGTCGATGGTGAACACATGCCAGACAGGGGCAGCACCCATCCCAGCCTGATGGAAGGTTCCGAGCCGCGCTAGCGGAACGCTCTTGGCCAGGGTGATGCCCGAAGCATTCACCACCGTGCCGATCACAGTACGGACGCCGGCCTCTTGGAGTTCGCGTTGTGCCCTTGCTACGGCGGATTCGTCGGCTGATGTGATGCGAGTCATGCGCCTATCATGCACGCGCGGTACGGCAGGAAAACAGCACCAGGGAGCAACCACAGGTGCGGTATAGTTCACCCCACCGCGAGGAAACGGCGCGGAATCGCGGGGACGGCGAACCGGGCCGCCTGCTCGCGCACGACGGCGGCCCACGCACACAGAAAGACAGCACCACATGACTCGACGGCGAGGAATGTCCCTGGCGGGGCAGTATCTCCGCCTGCAGCTGCTGATTGTGCTGGCCGTGCTGGTGGCCGTGGTGGCGATCTCGCTGGCGCAGTCCGCCGCGGCCTTCGAGCGGATCGAAGGGGGCCGTGCCCTGTCGGCAGCCGAGACTCTTGCCGCGAATCCTGTCGTCCGCAGCCTGCTCGCCGATGCTCAGCCAAGCGTCGGTACTGCGCTGCCCTCCGTGGCTGAGTCGGTGCGGACAATCTCAGGTTCCTCGCGCGTTGCCCTGGCGCGGGCCGACCGGATGGTGGTGACGTCGTCGGACCCATCGCAGGAGGGCCGTGAGATGGTGCTCGGCGACAGTGTCGTGATGACCGGACGGGCCTGGACCGGATTGGTGGACACCGGGGGAACGGAAGCGGTCTCTGCCCACGTGCCCGTGCTGGACGACCGCGGGAAGATGGTGGGCATCGCTTCCGTGGGGAGGAATTTCCCTTCAGCCCTGGAACGGCTCGGGGCCGCCGTGCCGAACCTGTTGACGTACGTGGGCGTGGCCAGTGTGCTGGGTGTCGCGGGTTCGCTGCTGCTGGCCAGGAGGGTCAAGAGGCAGACCCTGGGCATGGAGCCAGATGAGATCACCGGCCTCGTGGAGAACCGGGAAGCCATGCTTCATGGGCTCAAGGAAGGCGTGGTGGCGCTGGATCCCCAGCACAGGATCACGGTGGTCAACGACAGTGCACGGCGCCTGCTCGGACTGCCGGACGACTGCGTGGGAAAGGATCTGGGCAGCCTCTCCGTGCAGCCGGCCCTGAAGGAAGTGCTGACCCAAGACCAGCCAGGTCCGGACAGGCTGGTCCTGGTCGGTGAGAGCCTGGTTGTGCTGAACCGGATGCCCATGCGCTCACACGGCCGGGTCATCGGCTCGGTGACCACGCTGCGTGACCGGACGGAACTGGCGTCGCTCGAGCGCGAGCTGGGCACGACGCGGACGGCCACGGACACCCTTCGCGCCCAGGCCCATGAATTCGCCAACCAGCTCCACACGATCTCCGGCCTGATCCAGATCGGCGAGTATGACGCCGTCGTCCAGTTCGTCAACGGCACGACGTCGAACCGTACCCGCCTCAACGAAGAAGTGACCAGCCGGATTGAGGACCCCGCCTTGGCCGCCCTGCTCATTGCCAAATCGAGCCTCGCCGCCGAACGCGGCGTTTCGCTGGAGCTAGCGCCGGAGTCCCGCCTGGGCCGGGTGGATGAGGAACTGTCCCGGGACCTGACCACCGTGGTGGGAAACCTCGTGGACAACGCCCTCGATGCGGTCACGAACACGGCCAACGCGGAGGTTGAGGTCATCATCGAGGAGGACGACGGCGCGGTGAGGGTTGTGGTGAGCGATTCCGGGTCGGGGGTCCCGCCTGACGTCATGGACGATATCTTCCGCCAGGGGTTCAGTACCAAGAATTCGTCCGACGGCGGCCGCGGCTATGGCCTGGCGCTCGCCAGGGTCGTGTGCCAGCGCCGCGGCGGCCGGCTCACCGTGCACAACGACGGCGGCGCGGTGTTCACCGCGGAACTGTTTCCCGTGGAACAGAACGGCAAAGGAAGGCAGCCATGATCAACGTCCTTATCGTCGACGACGACTTCATGGTGGCCAAAGTCCATGCCGGCTTCATCCAGCGCACGCCCGGTTTTCAGGTCGTGGGGGTGGCCCACACCGGCGCCCAGGCGATACTGGAGACGCATCGGCTGCAGCCGGACCTCGTCCTGCTGGACATCCACCTTCCCGATATCAACGGGCTGGACCTGATGCACCAGCTGCGCGAAGCGGCGCCGGAGCTGGATGTCCTGGTCATCAGTGCGGCCAGGGAAGTGGAGACGGTCCGGCGGGCACTGCGCGGCGGGATTGTGCACTACCTGATCAAGCCGTTTTCACAGACGGACCTGCAGGAGCGCCTGGAGCATTACCGGAATACGTACCAAAGCCTGACCTCCTCGAAGGATGTTGCGGAGCAGGCCGATGTCAACCGCGTGTTCGGGCTGGAGCGCGGGGACCGGCCGCTGCCCAAGGGGTGCAGCGCCGAGACACTGCAGGTGGTGGAGCGCGCATTGCACGCCGCCGAGGGCGACGTCTCCGCGGCCGAACTGGCCGTGCTGGTCGGAACCTCGCGGGTGAGCGCCCGTCGCTACCTGGAGTACCTCAACGACGAGGGGCTGGTGGACGTTACCCTGAAGTACGGCGTCGGGCGTCCCGAGCGGCGGTACGTGTGGAAGGCAGGATGATGTCGGTCAGAGTGCAGTCCGTCGTGTCCTCACGGTTTCAATGCCTTTCAGCGCCCCGGCAGTGACCTGATCGACCTCGGCGGTGCCGTCCACGGAGAAAAGAAGACCGCGTTGGGCGTACTGGGCGACGACAGGCCCTGTTTCTTCACGGTAAAGCTGCATGCGGTGACGGATGACAGCTTCGGTATCGTCGCTCCGCCCTTCGATCCGGGAGCGGAGCAGTAACCTGCGGACGATCTCGTCCTCATCAACGGTGATTTCCAGAACGGCGTCCAGGGTATGCCCGATGCTTTTTAGTATGTGGTCCAGATCTTCCAACTGGCTGAGAGTCCGCGGGTAACCGTCAAGGAGGAAACCGTTCTTCGTGTCCTGCTGCCGGAGCCGCTCCTGCACCATGGCCGTTGTGATGTGGCTGGGGACGAGGTTTCCGGAATCCAGGTATTCCTCCGCTTCGATACCCAACGGCGTCTGGCCGGCCAGATGGGTGCGGAACATGTCCCCGGTGGAGATCCCCGGGATGCCCAACTGTTCGCTGAGCCGGTGCGCCTGGGTGCCTTTGCCTGAGCCGGGAGGGCCGATGATCAACAGCCTCGTCATGGCTTTGTCCGTTCTGACTGTTGGATGGCGCGATTGGGTTCGCGGCTGGTACTTGTTGCCCGGATGGCAACCATGACACGCCTGCCGGGAGGGGGTCAAGCATCACTCAAGCGTCGGCGCCGCCTCGGTCCGGACTGCGTACTGCGGAAAATCCGGGTAGTTCCGGCATGAAAAGACGGGTAGTGGCCTCGCGTGACGCCAGGGCACGACGGCCCGTTGAATGAGTCCTGGCAGGACAAATTCAACTCAACGGGGGGCAACAACATGATCCATTCGCGAAAGCCGGTGGCGTCCTGGCACGGATTGGCGCCGTCGCGCCCTGAGCGGTCCGGGAGCAGGCCATGAGCTCCGGGCTGGCGTCGGCCGTGCAGTTCGCAGGGTCCCTGCCCGGCTCGATTCTGCTGACACTGGGACAAGCCCTCGTCGTCGCGTGCGTCTGTTTCGACATGGTCCGCGAGCTGTCCGTGCCCCGTTCCCACGGCCGCTACGTGGCCAACACCATTTTCCGGACGCTCGCGCCGCCGGCAATTCTGGTCATGGCATTCAGCGTCCTGATCGACGCGGCGGCGGGCGCCTGGTCGGGCGTCAGTGCCGGGATGTTCGTGCTCGTCGTCGTGACCTACCGATGGCGCACCTCCTCCGATGAGGACAACTGGTGGAAGGGCAAGGGCAAAGCATTGGGCCGGTGGCTCCAGAAGCGTGCTTCGGTTTCTTCCCTGACTGCCCCGGCTGCAGCCTGACGCGGGACTTTCCGCCCTGGTCCGCGGGACCTTCCCCCCTAGTCGTTGAACAGGCCAGCCAAATCCTCGGCCGTCAGCGAGCCGCCCGAGAGCGCGTCGCCTTCCATAACGTCGGCGAAGAGCTGTGATTTCTTAGCCTTGAGCGCCATGACCTTCTCCTCGATCGTGTCCTTGGCCACCAGCCGGTAAACCATCACGTTCCGGGCCTGGCCGATGCGGTGCGTGCGGTCCACGGCCTGCGCCTCGGAGGCCGGGTTCCACCACGGGTCCAGCAAGAACACGTAGTCGGCCTCGGTCAGGTTCAGGCCGAAGCCGCCGGCCTTGAGGCTGATCAGGAACACCGGGGCCGCGCCGTTCTTGAACTCGTTCACCACGTCAGTACGGTTCCGGGTGCCGCCGTCGAGATAGCAGAACTCGATGTTCTCCTCGACCAGGCGCTCGCGGACCTTGCCTAGGAAGCCGGTGAACTGGCTGAAAATCAGCGCCCGGTGGCCTTCGGCCACTAGGTCCTCGAGCTGCTCGAACAGCACGTCCAGCTTGCTGGACCGCACGCCGGACAGCGTCGCGTCCACCAGGGAGGCGTCCAGGCTCAGTTGCCGCAGCAGCGTCAGTGACTGGAAAATCGTGAAGCGGTTCTTGTTCACGTCGTCGATCAGGCCCAAGATCTTCTGCCGTTCGCGCTGCAGGTGTGTCTGGTACACCTTCTGGTGCCGCGGGTTCAGCACCACTTCCAGGATCTGCTCCTGCTTGGGCGGCAGATCGTGAATGACCTGCTCCTTCGTCCGGCGCATCATGAGCGGGCGGACCCGACGGCGGAGCTTGTCCAGCTGCCCCTTGTCACCGTTCTTCTCCACCGGCTTCTGGTAGTACTCGGCGAACCGCTTGGGGCTCGCAAAGAGCCCCGGCGCCACGATCGAGGTCAGTGCCCAGAACTCCATCAGGTTGTTCTCCAGCGGCGTGCCGGTGATGGCCAGCTTGAAAGCGGCCGGCAGTTTGCGGGCGCACTGGTACGCCTTGGACTGGTGGTTCTTCACGAACTGGGCCTCATCCAGCACCAGCCCGGCCCACTGCCTCGAGGCGTAGGCGTCGTAGTCGATCCGGAACAGCGCGTAGGAGGTGATGATGATGTCTGCGCCGGCCATCGCGTCCACCGGGTCCGCGCCGGTCTTCGCGAACGTTTCACCAATGGCCCGCACGGTCAGGCCCGGCGCGAAGCGCGCGGCCTCCGCCTCCCAGTTGCCCACGACGCTCGTGGGCGCCACTACCAGGAAGGGGGTTCCGCCGTCGGGCGTCGTGGTCCCTGCAACGGGCGCGCCGACCCCGGCGGCGTGCTCTTTCGCGGCACACATCAGTGCCAGCGCCTGGACGGTCTTGCCGAGGCCCATGTCGTCCGCCAGCACTCCGCCCAGCCCGTGACGGTAGAGGAAAGACAGCCAGTTGTAGCCCTCCAGCTGGTACGGGCGCAGTTCGGCGTTCAGCGTGGCCGGCAGCGGAAGGCCCTTCACTCCGCCCTCAAGCAGTCCGCCCACCGCCTCGCGCCACGCGGCGGCCTGCTCGTCCACGATTCCCAGCTGCGCCAGCTCGTCCCACAGTCCGGCCTGGAAACGGCTGATCTGCAGCGGGGCGTCCTTGTTGTCCTGCAGGGCGCGGGCTTCATCGATCAGCGCCCGCAGCTGATGCAGCTCGGGAAGGTCCAGGGAGAAGTACGCGCCGCTGGGAAGCAGCATCCGCGTCTGGCCAGCCGCCAGCGCCGAAAACAGCGCCGCGAATGATACGGGCTGGCCTTCAAGGGTGATCACGATGCCGAGATCGAACCAGTCCCGCTGGTCCGTCGCTTTCGTGGAAATCGCCACCACCGGGGCTTCCTCTGCCTCGCGGTAGTCAGCCATCTCACCGGACGTCTCCACGGACACACCGGGAGTGTCCTGAAGCCGGGGGAGGACCTCTTCGGTGAAGGCGAGCGTGTCCAGCCCGCTGAGTTCAGCGGTGGCCGCAAGCCGCGGCGTACCCCAGCCGCCCGTCGCCGATTCGCCCAGCGCCGGCACCACATCCCAGGGCTGTCCCACGGCTTCGAGGATCCGCGCCTCGGCCGGGTCGTCGCGGTAGCCGTGGTCACCGGGGTGCCGCCACAAGGGCTGCGCGGTGACGAGGTTCCCGGATTTGTAGTGCCACTCCCAGTGCAACCGGACGCGGTGGTCGGCGCCGTAGTTCGCCAGCAGGGACAGCGCAGGGACGGCCAGGGTGGGCAGTTCCACCGACTCGTCGGACGCCGTCACCCGGGCTGCCTGCTTGAGCTTGGGGTAGAAGCCCGTGAGGAAGCGGCTTTCGTCCCGGGCCGGAATACGCAGGGTGCTGCCGGCCGTCACGAAGGTCAGCAGTTCCTCGCTCAGCCCGCTTTCGAGCGGTGCCAGCGTAATGACCGTGTCCGCGGCGACGCCAGGCAGGGCGTCCCCGCCGGACGTCAGGAAGATGCCGTGCGCCGGCCGGCCGATGGTCCCCACGGAGGCCGGATCCACCTCCACCCCCTCGACGGTGATGGTGGGAGCAAGCTCCAGCCCGCCGCCGTCGGACGTTTTGGGCCCCCCGCCGTTTTCAGCCGCTTGCTCCGCAACCGCCGGGCCCTCGACGCTCGAGCCGTAACGGCTCAGATTAAGGCCGACGGCGGCAGGCGACTCTGCGACCCGCACCGGCTCCTGCCCGCGGCTGTGGACCAGGGCGACTCCGATCTTCTTGGCCTCGTCCAGCAGGCTCCACAGGTTCTTGCCCGCGAAGGAGTTCATCCCCAGCCAGAGGGCAGTCGAGGACTGCACCCGGTTGGCGGCGGAGGTGTGGGCGGCAAGGAAGGCCTGCATCCACTCCACGTGGGCCTCGTTGCATTCACGCCGGAAATTCAGGTAGCTGAGCGTGTTCCACGAAACGTCGCCGCGGATCCACTTGCCCTTGGCCCCCATGATCACCGGGCGGGCCTTCAGCTGGCGGACACTGCGCAGCGGATCCCGGCGGCCAGTGTAGGAGAAATGCGGGGCCGGCTCCTCCACATCGAACTGGAGGGCCAGCGGGATGCCTCCCGTGGACTGGGTGATGCCGGGCTGGGAAATCAGCGGGCTCAGGGCCTGCTCCCAGTCGGCGAGCTCGAGCCCTGACGGCTCACGGGACAGCCGGGAAACCTCCGCCGGAGCCAGCAGCTTCACCCGGATGGCCGGATTGTCCTCCGCGGCGAACAACAGTGCGGCCACATGCTTGCAGTCCTTCCGGACCGGGCAGCTGCAGACGCCGACCGTGCAGCTCCAGCCGCCCGCTTTCCGCACCAGTTTCGCGGTCGTGGAGTATGGCACGTCGGCGCCGCCGCGCACCTTTCCCAGCATCAGCCCGGTGGCGGCGTCGAACGAGATCCCGGAGACACGGCTCCCCATGGCATAGGCGAGTCCGGCCGCGAGGGAGCGGTCGTTGATCGCGGGGGTCTGGATTGCCAGTGCCGCACTCTCGTCCTGTTTGGATGGCATGGTGCGCGCTACTTTCAGCAGGTCAAAAATCTGCAGGTTATCTGATCCATCTTAGTCAGCCGGGGGCAGCCCTGAAACTTCGGCGATTGTTCACCGTGCAGTTCTCCGCGGAAAGTGCCGGTGCTACCGTGGAAAGTGATCGACAGGACATTTGACCCACGGTTCAAAAGGAAAGGAGATCGAAATGGTTGAGCGGGGAAACACCACCCACGGCCCTGCCCTGGACGACAAGATGCAGCAGGAAACCCAGGGGCTGCGCCAGGGCGGCAGGTCAGGGCATGCGGAGGAGTGGCGGGAAACTGAGCCACTGCCGGATGACACAGACAGCCAGGAAGTCAGGGAAGCTGTTCGGGAAAATCTGCCGGAGGGTGGCCCTGAGCCCACCGACGTCACCGAGGAACGCGGCAAGGATGCGTGAGCGCCATGTCCATGACACTTTCAAAGTATTCGAAGCTCTTTGAGGCCGGCGGCACCTGGTGCACGGTATTGACGGACGCCGGAACGGGCACTGTTGACTCCCTTGAGGCGGCAGACGTCAGGCCTGCCCACATTCGGGATGAACTGCTTGCCGCGGGTGCCCGCAAGGAGGACGCCAAGGCGGTGGAAGACGCCGTCCGGCCGATGGAAGGCGTGCCCAACCCGGTTGCCCGGTTTGTCATCGCCCATGATGGCCATGTTGAAGTCGACGAAGTAATGACCGGCGAACGCGTGGACAGCCCTTATGTCAACGTCGGAGTGATCCCGGATCTGCTGCCCCTCCTCCGGCACAGCAGCGCCGACATGCCCTTCGTGGCTGTCAGCGTGGACCGGACCGGAGCGGACATCACCCTCGCCCACGCCCCGAGGCCCTTCGGCGCCGGGGATACCTCCACCCAGACAATGCAAGGCATCACCGAGAACCTGAAGAAGGTACCCGGCGGCGGCTGGTCCCAGGGGCAGTACCAGCACCGGACGGAGGAAGTGTGGCGGAAGAACGCCGACGAAGTGGCCGCAGAGATTGACCGGCTCGTTGAAGCCGAGCGTCCTGCCGTCGTTGCGATCGGCGGTGACATCCGGGCCAGGGACCTCGTCCTTAGCCAGCTGTCGGATGCAAGCCGCGCCCTTGCCGCCACGGTGGAATCGCACACGAGGGCCGGAGGCGCCGATCCGGAGGTCATGCGGGCCGCCGTCGAACGGCTGCTGGCTGAAGTCGAAGCGCGTTCCCAGCAGCAACTGCTGGAAAAACTCGCGGAGGAGAAAGGGCACAACAGGGGGAGGGCGGCGTTCGGTGTAGGGTCCGTGGTGCACGCCCTGCAGCAGGCGCAGGCCCAGACTCTCGTGCTCAGCAATGAGCTGACGGCAGATCCGGGCACCGGCAACACTGCCACGGAGCCAGCGAGCCGCTCCGTACGGAACATGCTGGTTCTTGCTGCCAGCCCGTGGGTGGCGATCGACGAGTCCGAAGCCCTTGGCGCAGAGGTTCTTGGTCAAGCCCCTGCCGCTGCTGCCCTGCTCCGGGCTGCAGTGCTCACCGACGCCGAAGTTGAGCTCGTGCCGGCAGCCGCCATTCCGGGCAAGGCCAGCGCCGCGGCGCTGCTGCGGTGGAATACCGGACCGGCCGTGCCCCGCTAGGGGTAGGGCATTTGGAGCGCACGACGGCGGGAGGTCGCCCTCAGGGTGGCCTCCCGCCGTCGTGCTGCTCTACTGCGGCGTGCCCGGTCCGCCGGGATTTCGCCTCACGTTCACCTCCTCCCAACCTGCGGGCCGACGGCGGCGGGTACGTTGAGACTGTCCTGAGCACAATCAGCCTCTGCAGTAAGGATTCCCCATGATGTCCAACGAGTACCCTGTCGTTTTGACCGTTGAAGGCGCCGCCGCCGGCAACGAGGAGGTTGTTGATTCAAACGTCTCGGTGGTGAACGCGATGTACCAGGAGCTGCTCGACTCCCAGGAAATAGCCCCCAACGCCCTGCGCAGTTACTTCGTGGACTTCTATCTCACCCAGTCGCTCGGCGGCGGCTTCGCGCAGTACATCTTCACCGCACCGGAGCGGGAAGAACTGGACGCCTATGTCCGCGAAGGCCTTGAAGCCATGGGTGCGACCGCCCACCTCGAGCTGTTCAACCGCACCGTGGACACCTTCGATTCCCTCTCTGAGGAGGAAGCCGAAGTCTATCTGGAGGGCGAATGGGACGCAGAGGCCGACGGTGAACTTCCGCAGGCCGTCCAGGCCATGGAAGACCTCGACGCAGAGTTCGAATCGCTCCTTGAAGCCGAAGACGCGACCGGCCTCAACGCGGCCTGGCTCCGCGGCCAGGAAGGCCTGCTGATCCTGACTGAGGATGAGCTCGCCGTCCACATTTCCCAGCGCGTGGCCCAGATCCCGAACCTTGAGGAACGCCGGTTCGAAGCCGAGCAGGAAGCCCTCGAAAACGCGCCGGAGTTCGAGATCATCATCCGCGAACTGTGCGACATCGCTGGCCAATCGCTGCAGAAAATCACCATGGGAGACCCCAATTACGACCACAACGGTGAGACCGTCCTGGCCTGGCATTTCAGGACGGACGAGGGCAACTTCCTCATGATCGAGGATGACGACGAGGCCTTCATGCTCGATCCGGAAACCAAGGAAATCGTGGCGGCTCTGGAGTTCGAGGACGCGGACGAGTCCCTGCTGGACGCGTAGCAGCCGGCGCCGCCGTCGGCCGCCGCCGGCTGCCCGCCGCCGTCGGCCTTCCCCCACCCGCCGCCGCCCGCCGCGCCCGCCACCCGCCGCCTGCCGTTTCGACGGTTCCCTGCCGGCTCGACGCTTCGCAGCATCGAGTGGGCACGGAACCGTCGAAACGGCGGGCGAGCCCGGGGGCCTACCTTCGCTGAGATGCGCAGGCCCTTCCTGTTGACACTTGCAAAACGTTTTGTGTACTCTGGATCACACAAATACAAAACGTTTTGCAAAGGACAGTCGATGGCGACGAAGGTTGGAATACGCGAGGTGGCGAAAGCCGCCGGGGTCTCAGTGACCACCGTTTCGCACGCGCTCAACGACGCCACCAGCTTCCGGGTCAAGGCGGAAACCCAACAGCTCGTCCGGGATGTTGCCAAGGACCTTGGCTATGCTCCCAACCGGCTCGCCAGCGGACTGCGTAACCAGCGGTCCCAGATCCTCGGGCTCGTCAGCGATGAAATCACTACCACCCCATTCGCGGGCGCCATGATCCGCGGAGCCCAGGACGCCGCCTATCAGCGCGGCTATGTGGTGATGGTGGTGAACTCGGGCCTGGACAGCGAGCTGGAAACCCGCGAAATCAGCATGCTTCAGCAGCACCAGGTGGACGGCGTGGTCTACGCCAGGATGTACCACCAGAACGCCCGGCTTCCCACGGAACTGGCGGGACTTCCCACCGTTCTGTTGGATGCCGTCACTGATGATGGTGCCATTTCCTCGGTTGTCCCGGATGAGGTAGGCGCGGCCGAGACAGCTGTTGATGCTCTTATTCGGGCCGGTCACACCCGGATCGGGATGATCAACAATGTGGACGACATCCCCGCTACGCACGGCCGGCGAACGGGCTTCCTTAACGCTCTGCGACGGCACGGCCTGGAGCACGACCCCCGCCACTTCGTCATCGCAACAGCGCACACTCAGGGAGGCCGTGAGGCTGCGCTGGACCTTCTCGCCCAGCCTGACCGTCCCACCGCCCTGTTCTGCTTCAGCGACAGGGTGGCCATGGGCGCCTACCAAGCGGCCATGGCACTCGGGCTGCGCATTCCGGAGGACGTCTCGATCGTGGGGATCGACAATCTGGAAATCATCGCGGACGCCCTCTGGCCCGGGCTCACCACGGTCGCCCTTCCCCACTACGACATGGGGCGCTGGGCCGTTGACCGCATCCTGGACGACATCGAGAATCCAGGGACGCCGGCAGTCCAGACGCAGCTGGCGTGCCCTTTGATTGAACGGGGGTCGGTGGGCCCGCCACCGGCTTAAGCCGCAGTCTGCCCGGGTAGCGAGGCCGGTGACCCGCCCGGGCAGCACACCACCAACACACACACCAACCACCAGTTCCGCCACCCGGGATCCGCGCATAAAAAGGGACGCAGCCGTTGCACCGGCCGCGCCCCTGCCGGACCCGGGGCAATCATCCACGCACAAATTCAGCAGAAGGATTGACCATCATGAACAAGCGATTCACTCGGATCCTGGCCACCAGCATAGCCGCGGCGGCACTCATGGGCACCCTGGGCGCCTGCGGCAAGGGCAGCTCATCGGCCACGACCGAAGGCTCCAAAGAGATCACCATGTGGACCCACGCCGCCGGAAACCCGGCGGAACTGGCGGCGACCCAGTCGATCGTGGACTCTTATAACAAGAGCAGCGGCGCCAAGGCGCAGATCAAGGTGCAGGCTTTCCCGCAGGAGTCCTACAACGATTCCGTCGTTGGGGCCGCGTCAGCCGGGAAACTTCCCTGCATCGTGGACATTGACGGGCCCAACGTCCCCAACTGGGCCTGGGCGCAGTACCTGACGCCACTGAAGCTATCCGTGGACCTTTCCAAGAACCTGCCCAGCACCGTTGCCAAGTGGCAGGGCGAGACCTATGCGGTTGGGTACGGCGACGTCGCTTTGTCCATGTTTGCCCGCAAATCTGATCTCGCTGCGGCGGGCGTCCGGGTCGCCACCGTTGAGAAGCCATGGACGAAGGACGAGTTCCAGGACGCGCTGACCAAGCTCAAGGCCCTAGGCAAGTGGGAATACCCCCTGGACATGGGCACGGCGGGCGCCGGTGAGTGGCTGCCTTACGCCTACTCGCCGTTTCTGCAGTCCTTCGGCGGAGACCTGATCAACCGCAAGGATTACCAGTCGGCTGACGGAGCCCTGAATGGTGACAAGGCCGTCGAATGGGCGAAGTGGTTCCGCGGTCTGGCGGACCAGGGCTTCATGGCCAAGAAGAGCGGCAAGGACTCCACCCAGGACTTCCTGAACAACAAGAGCGGCATCCTATACACCGGTTCCTGGGCAGGGGACAAGGCCCGCAAGGCACTCGGCAAGGACCTCGCCGTCATGCCCACGGTGGACCTTGGCAACGGTCCCAAGATCGGCGGAGCTTCCTGGCAGTGGGGCGTGACCAGCGGCTGCAACAATACGGAGGCCGCCATGGACTACCTGTCCTATTCCCTGAAGCCGGAAAACGTGGCTGCCGTCATCAAGGCAACGGGAGGCATCCCCGCCACTGATGAAGCCGCGGCCCTGATTCCCGCGTTCGCCGAGGGTGGTGCCAACCGTATCTTCATGGAGTTCTCCCGCGAGTACGCGGTGTTGCGTCCGGAGACGCCCGCCTACCCCTTCATCGCCACGGAATACGGCAAGGCCGTCCAGGACATCCTGGCCGGGGCCGACCCCAAGACCGTCCTGGACAAGGCGGTCAAGGCGATTGACGCCAACATCAAGTCCAACGGCGGCTACAAGAGCTAGCCGGCTGCCCAACGGAGGACGACGGCGGTACTCAACTGCCGCCGTCGTCCTCCCGCCGGCACTGACTGTCAACGGAGACTCCCATGACAACCACCCAGCTTCCCACCCCGCGCCATGCCGCAGCCCCCGGGCCGGTGGCACCGGTCCCTTCCGTCGCCCCGCACCGCCGCCGCCCAGGTTATCTGCGCGAACAGGTCAGCGGCTGGGGGATGATCGCGCCGGCCGCGGTCCTCCTCCTCGCATTCGTGTTCCTTCCCGCGATCCTTGGCTTCGGCCTCGCATTCACCAACGCCCGCCTGATTTCGCCGCGGCCCGTGGAGTTCGTCGGCACGGACAACTTTGCACGGCTCTTCACCGATCCCACGTTCTGGCGCGCGCTGCTGAACGTTAGCTACTTCGCCGTCGTGGTGGTGCCGGTCCAGTCCTGCCTCGCCCTGGCCATGGCGCTGCTGATCAACAAGAAGTTCCGCGGGGTGAACTTCTTCCGCACTATCTACTTCCTTCCCGTGGTGACGTCCATGGTGGTGGTGTCCCTGCTGTGGCTGTTCATGTACCGCAAGGACGGCCTGATCAATGAGATTCTTTCCACGGTGAGCTTCGGCCTGATCGAGGGCGCCGACTGGCTCAACGATCCCGCCACCGCCATGCCGGCCATCATCGCGCTGTCCATCTGGCAGGCCGCCGGCTTCCACATGATCATCTGGCTCGCCGGCCTGCAGAGCATCTCCGGCGAACTGTACGAGGCGGCACAACTTGACGGCGCGAGCCGCTGGCACCGGTTCCGCTACGTGACCTGGCCGGGGCTCAAGCACACCCGCAGCCTGGTCCTGGTGACCATCACCATCCAGGCACTCGGGCTCTTCGACCAGGTCAGCGTCATGACCCAGGGCGGACCGCTCGATTCCACCACCACCATCATCTACGAGGCCGTGCGGTCCGGATTCAAGCAGCAGGAAACCTCCTACGCCTCGGCCATCTCGCTCGTATTCTTCGTCCTCGTGCTGCTGATCTCCGCGGTGCAGCGCTACCTGACCCGAGAGAAGGACTGACGTGAAAAACGCAATTCGCCTCAGCAGTGCAGGCGCCATGGCAGTGCGGATCCTGTTCGCCGCCGTCGCCGCCTTCCCCATCGTGTTCATGCTGGTGTCGTCGCTCAAGCCGGACCAGCAGATCTTCGGTGACATGTCCTCGGTGGCCGCGTTCCTGCCGATTGGCAACATCTCGCTGGACAACTACGCCGCGGTGTTCGACCGGGTCCCCGCCGCCCGATTCCTGATCAACTCCATCGGCGTTTCCGCCATCACGGTGGTGCTCGGCATCTTCATCAACAGCCTCTGCGCCTTCGCCCTGTCCCGCATGCAGGTCCGCGGCAAGCGTCTGGTCTTCACGGCCATCCTCGCCACCCTGATCGTCCCCTTCCAGACGCTGGCGCTGCCGCTGGTGTGGTGGGTGAACCAGCTCCCGTACTTTGAGCTCAACGGCTTCAGCCTCGAGATCTCGAAAGGCTGGCTGGACACATACCAGGTCCAGATCATCCCGTTCATTGCCAACGCTTTCTCCATTTACCTCTACCACCAGTACTTCGAGTCCATCCCGAAGGAACTGGACGAGGCCGCGAGGATCGACGGCGCGGGCTGGTTCAAGATCTACCGCCAAGTGGTCATGCCGCTCGCCGGGCCGGCCACCGCCACCGTGGCGATCCTGACCTTCCTGCCCGCCTGGAACTCCTACCTCTGGCCGCTCATGGTGGTCCAGTCGGAGGAGCTGCGCCCGGTGATGATCGGCATCCAGTACTTCTTCCAGCTGAACGTTTCCTGGGGCGAGGTGATGGCCTACGCCTCCCTCATCACGGTTCCCGTGGTGGTGCTGTTCATCGCCTTCCAGCGCTCGTTCATCAACAGCATCGCCTCCAGCGGCGTCAAAGGCTGACCGGCTTTTCCTAGTTCGAAAGACAAATACCTCCATGAACCCAACAGCCGAACTCGGCTGCCGGTACCGGCCCGTATGGCACTACGCCGCGGAGCGCAACTGGCTCAACGACCCCAACGGACTCGTGTACTCCAACGGCGTCTACCACCTCTTCTACCAGCACAACCCCTACGGCGACGTCTGGGGCAACATGTCCTGGGGCCACGCCACCTCTGCTGACCTGCTGACCTGGGACGAGCAGCCCGTCGCCATTCCCTGCGACGAGCAGGAAGCCATCTTCTCCGGCTCGGCCGTGGTGGACATCCATAACACCAGCGGGTTTGGCGTCGGGGGAGTTCCCCCGCTCGTGGCCATCTACACCAGCGCCTACGCGCCTGGCTCACCCCTTGCCGGGCGGCAGGCCCAGTCGCTTGCCTACAGCACGGACGATGGCGCCACCTGGGCCAAGTATGCGGGGAACCCGGTGCTGGACCGGGCGTCCGCGGACTTCCGTGACCCCAAGGTCTTTTGGTACGACGGCGAGTCCGGCAGTTACTGGGTGATGGTCGCCGTTGAGGCACTCGACCACGAGGTGGTCCTGTACAAGTCCGCCGACCTCAAGGCCTGGGAGTACCTGAGCACCTTCGGTCCTGCGAATGCCACCGGCGGGGTCTGGGAATGCCCGGACCTGTTCGAACTGCCCGTGGATGGCGACCCTTCAAACACCCGGTGGATCCTCGTGGTGAATCTCAGCCCCGGCGGCATCGCCGGCGGTTCCGGCGGCCAATACTTCATCGGAACGTTCGACGGCGTGGCGTTCCGTTCCGACACGACCGTCACCGAGGGCCTGCAGTCCGATGACAGCCGAATGGCCGACTACGGCTGGCTCGACTGGGGCCGGGACTACTACGCGGCTGTCTCCTTCAGCAACGCCCCCGACGGTCGGCGGCTCATGATCGGCTGGATGAACAACTGGCAGTACGCAGCGTCCACGCCTTCGGAGGGCTGGCGCAGCGCGATGTCGTTGGTCCGGGAGGTCCGGCTGGTCTCCCGCGGCGGGCGTCCGGTGCTCGTGCAGGAGGCTGTGGATCCCGTTGAGTCCCACGGACGGGAGCTGTGTGCGCTGGGCCGCCGGACGCTGGCCGACGGCGTTACCTGGCTGCCGGCGGAATCCTCCGGCGATGTGCTCCGGATCGATGCCGAGTTTGAGCCCGGCGCCGGCGGAAGGATCGGCCTCGTGCTGGGCTCCGGCGGGGAACATGCCGTGGTGGCCTACGACTCCGTCATCGGAGAACTCACTCTGGACCGGACGGCGTCAGGCAACGTCGACTTCCACGAGACGTTCGCGTCGGTTGAGCGGGTGGCCGTTCGGCTGGAGGACGGCCGGCTTAAGGTGCGGGTTTTCGTGGACCGCTGCTCGGTGGAGGTCTTCGCCCAGGGCGGCATGGCGACCATCACGGATCTGGTGTTCCCCCGGGACCCAAGCACCGCCGTCGGGCTCCTGGCAGAAGGCGACGGCGGCATCCTCGTGAGCCTCACGGTGACCGGCTGAGCCTCGGGCCGTCCGCCGTTTCGACGGTTCCCTGCCGGCTCGACGCTTCGCAGCATCGACTGTGCACGGAACCGTCGAAACGGACCGGTTAGCTGTTCTGCTCCAGGGCCGTCTCCAAGAGGCCCAGGAGCTCTTGATCCACCTGCTCGACGGCGGTGAGCCGGACTTTGCGGTCGAAGAAGTCGCCGCCGCGGACGCGCGCTGGTTCGAGACGTCCCCCAATGGGCATCTCGATCCGCAGCGTCACGTCCACGGCCGTCTTGCCGGCGCGTGTCACCTGGGCGAACTTGCGCCGCCGGCTGTGCAGCGAGACGTAGCCTTTGCGCATCTGTATTTCCACGCCCTCGATGGCTGCGGCCCAGGCCAGGAGGGCGTCAGCTATGGGCCGCAGGTGCGGGTGGCCGTCGTACTGGCCATCGATAAGTTCGTCGGCGTCGCGCAGCATGAACTCGGGATAGCCGAACATTTCCCAGGACACGGCATATTGGGCGTACCCCGTGATGCCATGCTCGCCGCGCATCCAGTCCCGCAGTTCGGCGTCGTTCTTGAGTCCAGCGGCCCGCCCCTGTTCGGCCCACCAGCTGACGCCGTGGCCGGACTTCCTGAGCAGCAGCGCCTGGTTGCTGTCCACCATGGTCTGCCAGGTCTTGGCAGCAGATCTCAGGTCAGGTGTGTTCGCCATGCTCCGATGGTAGTGCCGGCGCCCGGCTGGCGGACGCCGGCGTCTCCAGTTGCAGTGCCCTACTTGATCATCTTTCCGTCGGGTGCCACGAGGTACCAGACGTTGCCGACGCCCTGACCGGTGACATCACCGGGAGCCTTGTCCTTCTCCCAGAGATAGACCGGCATTCCTTCGACGGTCACCTGCTTCTTGCCGTCG
Organism: Arthrobacter sp. ISL-28; assembly: GCF_018613875.1. Lineage (GTDB taxonomy): Bacteria > Actinomycetota > Actinomycetes > Actinomycetales > Micrococcaceae > Arthrobacter. The sequence continues at coordinate 106,788 of NZ_JAGGPJ010000014.1, forward strand.
GGTGTGTCAATGGTTCCGACCTTTCCGGTAACTCCCTCAACCTTGGGAGTCTCGTTGGTCGTGAGTACCGGCGGCCAGGCCACGAGGCAGTCCCCGGTGCAGTTGCTCTTGCCGGAATCCTTGACGTCCTTGGTGAAGTAATAGACGCTCATGCCCTTGCCGTCCACCACAATCTCGCCTTTGCTCGACGACGCGGTCTTGAGGTCCACCGTGGCGGATTCTGTGGCCGTCGCGGTGCCGGTTTCGGTGGCAGTTGGCGATTCCGCCGCTGTGGTTGTTGGTGCAGCCGGGGAGGGCGACGTGCCGGTTCCGCCGCCACAAGCGGTCAGCGACGCGGCAAGGGCCAAAACTGCAAGGCCAACGCTCAATTGCTTGTTCATGTGCTGCTCCTTAGCTCAGGCCGGCAACTGGGATCCGGCGCTATTTGAGATGACGCACAAAGGTGAAGAATGGTTCAAGGATTCGCTGACGGACCTGATGAACTTCTTGGGGGCCGTCTGCGTCATACATGCCAGGAAGGCCGGTTCAAAAGGCCGGCGGATCGAGTCACAGCCGGGAGGTCCTGGTGCCGCTTGACGAAGATGTGGTTGCTGCCATCTACCGGGAGCACGGCTCGGCGTTGCGCCGGTTCATCATCAGTGCCTCGCACGACCCCCAGCTCGCAGACGACATCGTCCAGGAAACGGTGTTGCGTGTTTGGCAGCAGGCGCCGACCATAACCGGCAGCATGCGCAGCTACCTGTTCCGGACAGCCCGGAACATCCTGATCGACAACTACAGGAAATCCCAGCGCCGCCCGCAGGAGGCCGAAGAGCGTGATGTTGCAGATCCGGCGGAGGCCACAGGCAAGGTCGACGAGCTGCTGACCAAGGTGCTGATGGAAGAGGCCCTGCTGCGGTTGAGCATGGAACACCGGGATGTGCTGGTGGCATTGCACTACCGGCGCTTCACGGTGAGTGAGGCCGCCGTCCAGCTGAACATACCGAGCGGCACGGTGAAATCCAGGGCCTTCTACGCGGTGAGGGCCTTGCGGACAATTCTTGATGAAATGGGTGTGGAACGGTGAACGGCAAGGAACTCCATGAGTTGCTGGGGGCATACCTGCTGGGAGGCCTCGACGACGCAGACAAGGCGCGCTTCGAGGAACATGTCAGGCAGTGCACAATATGTCGGGATGAGCTGGCGGACCTGGAGACCCTGCCGGGCCTCCTGAATGCGGTGCCGGTGCCCGATGCCGTGGCGCTTGCTGTCCCCGCGGCCCGCGCACCACACCTTGGCGAACCGGCGCTCACCGTACCGCAGCCTCTTTTTGACGAGCTGGCGGCCCGCCGTCGTCATTCCCGACGGCGGTTGACCGCCCTTGTCGGGACTGTGGCCGCGGCATGCCTGGCACTGGGGTTCGCTGCGGCACCCCTTCTTGACCCGGCCAACAAGCCTGATGCCAGCTACTCGGTCCAAGCCGACACGGGTATCCAGGTCACGGTGGGAATGGTCAAGAAGAACTGGGGCACCGAGCTGGCCGTGGACGGAAAGAGCCTCCCGAACAAGGGAACGCTGTCACTGTGGGTCAAGGACCGTGCGGGAGCGGAGGACCGCGCCTGCGCCTGGATGGCGACGCCCAGCGGAAGAGTGAGGGTGACCAGCGCGACTCCGCTGCAGTACGCGAACATTGCCAGCGTCGAGCTTCGGAACGATCAGCACCAGACAATTGCGGTCATCGCCGTGCCGGGTGGTTAATGGCCCGCGACCTTCCTTTGCTTGGTTAGCGAGATGCACTCATCCGGGTTTCGCAATAGTCTGGCTGGGTGGATACAGGCACCGTGAACTCCGGCGAACAGGTTGATAGGCAGTCGCGCATTCTCGAAGCGGCGCTGGAACTGCTGTCCCGCCACGGCATCTCAGGTGTCAATATGCGCGCCGTGGCGCGCGAAGCCGGCGTCGCACTAGGGCTCGTGAACTACTACTACGAAGACAAGTCGAGCTTGATCCGTGCGGCCCTGCACCGAATCGACGAACACGACCTTATGCTTGTCGAGCCCGATCCGGCCTCGCCCCCGGACGAACAGCTCCGCAAGGCCCTCCGGCGCGTTGCGAACCCGGAACTCCTGACCACGCGGTATCTGTCCCTGCGTCTCCACCTTTGGGCTCTCGCGCAGGCCCATGAAGACTTTGCTCTAATTAATGCGGCGGCGTTCGAGCGGTATCTCGATGGGCTGGCGGCGCTGATAGGCAATGCCAAACCCGAGCTTTCCCGCGATGAGTGCAGGGAGCGAGCAGCCGACGTCGTCGTCGTGCAAAACGGCATGTGGCTAACAGCGCTCCTTGGCGTAGACAAGGCATCCATCCAGAGAAGCATCGCCCGCACGGAGCAGATCGCCTTCGCCGCTTCCCAGGAAAACGGGCACGGCCTGGGCGCCAGGTCCCACTAGTCCCAAACTCCCTTCATACCACTCCATCCGTCGGCAGCCCGGCTGTGTACGTTCCTGAACATTTGTTCAAGCAAAAGTCTTGAACACTTGTTCAACATGGACTAATCTGCATCGTATGACCCACGACACACCAGTCCACCTCCCGCCTCGGGTAAGTCGAGTCGGACGGCCCGGCGCCTGTGCTTCTTGGGGGCATTGCGCCGGGCTTGCTGCCGCTGGGAATGCTCCCGGTCGGCGGGAAGTACTAGCGGATAGGGGTGTCCCCGCTCGCGGGCAGCCATAACTGCAGCCTCATGGCTGCTGCTGCACGGGCGAAGTCAGTGCCGTCATGCCGGACCACTACGAGGTGTACCTGAAGTTCCTGCACCAGCACCGTGACGCCCCGCCCTGCATCATGGTCGCCGAAAACGTCCCGTCCAAGGCGGACTGGGAGACCGACTACAAGACGGTTGACGAGCCCGTCGCCGTACTACTAAAGGAAACACCATGACCGATACCGCATCCACCCTGTTCATCAACGGCTCGTGGGAGCCGGCCGCGTCCGGCGCGGTGCGCAAAATCCGCAACCCAGCCGACGGCGAACTCGTCGCCACGGTGTCCGAGGCCGGTCGGGAAGATGCCGAGCGCGCCATCGCTGCGGCCCGTGCGGCCTTCGACACCGGCGTCTGGACCTCGGTCCCGGCACCCGAGCGCGGCGCCTTCCTGCTCAAGGTCGCCGCGGAACTGCGCGAACGCCGCGAGAAATTCGCCCGCGCCGAGTCGCTGGACACCGGGAAACGGATCACCGAAAGCCGGATTGACGTAGACGACATCGCCGCCTGCTTCGATTATTTCGGAAGACTCGCCGGGCAGCAGTCGGGCCGCGTGGTCGACGCCGGGGACCCCACCGTCGTTAGCAAGATCGTCTACGAGCCGGTGGGTGTCTGCGGCTTGATTACGCCGTGGAACTACCCCCTGCTCCAAGCCGCGTGGAAGATCGCGCCCGCGCTGGCCGCTGGCTGCACCTTCGTGCTCAAGCCCTCCGAGCTGACCCCGTCCACCGCCATCCTGGCCATGCAGCTGCTGCAGGACCTGGGCCTACCGGACGGCGTCGCCAACCTCGTGACCGGCCCCGGCGCGGAGGCGGGCGCACCGCTCTCGGAACATCCCGCCGTCGACCTGGTCTCCTTTACCGGCGGGTTGGAGACCGGCAAGCGCATTGCCGCGGCCGCCGCCGGCACAGTGAAGAAGGCGGCGCTGGAGCTCGGCGGCAAGAACCCCAACGTGGTGTTCGCCGACGCGGACTTCGACGCCGCTGTCGACAATGCGCTGAACGGGGCGTTTGTTCATTCCGGGCAGGTCTGCTCCGCGGGGGCACGGCTGGTGGTCGAGGAATCGATCGCCGAGCGCTTCGTCGACGAGCTGGTCCGACGCGCGCAGGGCATCTGTCTCGGCGGCCCGTTCGAAGAGGCTGCCGAAACCGGGCCGCTGATTTCCGCGGCACACCGGGACAAGGTCCACGCCTACGTCCAGCGCGGTGTGGAGGAGGGTGCGCGGCTGCGGTGCGGCGGCGCCGCTCCTGAAGGGGAGAAGTACGACGCCGGTTTCTACTACCAGCCAACCGTCCTGGACCGCGTGCGCAAGGGAATGTCCGTCGTCGTGGATGAAGCCTTCGGCCCGGTGGTGACCGTCGAGACCTTCCGCACTGAGGATGAAGCAGTGGCGACCGCCAACGACACTATCTACGGGCTGGCCGGGGCGGTCTGGACGCAGGACGCCGGCAAGGCGCAGCGCGTGGCCGGCCGGCTGCGGCACGGCACCGTCTGGATCAACGACTACCATCCCTACCTCCCGCAGGCCGAGTGGGGCGGCTTCGGCCAGTCCGGCGTCGGCCGCGAGCTCGGCCCAACCGGACTGGCCGAATACCAGGAAGCCAAGCACATCTACCAGAACACCAGCCCACAGGTAACGGGCTGGTTCGCTGACCACGGCAAGGAGAACTAGATGCACACCGATAACGTCGAGAACCTCAACGACCGAGAATTCGACTACATCATCATCGGCGGCGGATCCGCCGGATCCGCAGTCGCCGCCCGGCTGAGCGAAGACCCGGCCCTGTCCGTGGCGCTCGTGGAGGCCGGACCGGATGACCGCGGCGTACCAGAGATCCTGCAGCTCGACCGCTGGATGGAGCTGCTGGAATCCGGCTACGACTGGGACTACCCGGTCGAACCGCAGGAGAATGGCAACTCCTTCATGCGACACGCCCGTGCCAAGGTCATGGGTGGCTGCTCAAGCCACAACTCCTGCATCGCCTTCTGGGCCCCGCGCGAAGACCTGGACGAGTGGGAGTCCAAGTACGGCGCGACCGGCTGGAACGCTGAGACCGCCTGGCCCCTGTACCAGCGGCTGGAGACCAACGAGGACGCCGGCCCGGACGCGCCGCACCACGGCGACTCAGGCCCGGTGCATCTTATGAACGTGCCCCCGGCGGATCCCGCCGGCGTCGCGCTCCTCGATGCCTGCGAACAGGCAGGCATTCCACGCGCGAAGTTCAACACCGGCACCACCGTGATCAATGGCGCTAACTTTTTCCAGATCAACCGCCGCGCGGACGGCACCCGTTCCTCCAGCTCGGTCTCCTACATCCACCCGATAATCGAGCGCGAGAACTTCACGCTGCTGACCGGCCTGCGCGCCCGCCAACTGGTGTTCGACGCGGACAAGCGCTGCACCGGCGTCGACGTCGTGGACTCGGCGTTCGGCCGGACCCACCGGCTCTCCGCGCGGTGCGAGGTCGTGCTGTCCACCGGCGCCATCGACTCGCCCAAGCTGCTCATGCTCTCCGGCATCGGCCCCGCCGCGCACCTCGCCGGGCACGGCATCGAGGTCCTGGTCGACTCCCCCGGCGTCGGCGAACACCTGCAGGACCACCCCGAAGGCGTCGTGCAGTTCGAGGCCAGGCAGCCGATGGTGCAGACTTCGACGCAGTGGTGGGAGATCGGTATCTTCACCCCCACCGAGAAAGGCCTGGACCGCCCGGACCTGATGATGCACTACGGCTCCGTCCCGTTCGACATGAACACCCTGCGGTACGGCTACCCGACCACCGAGAACGGCTTCAGCCTCACTCCAAACGTCACGCACGCCCGCTCCCGCGGCACTGTCCGCCTGCGCAGCCGGGACTTCCGCGACAAGCCCGCGGTCGACCCGCGATACTTCACTGATCCAGAGGGTCACGACATGCGCGTCATGGTCGCGGGTATCCGCAAGGCTCGTGAAATTGCCGCCCAGCCTGCCATGGCCGAATGGGCCGGCCGAGAGCTCTCGCCCGGCGTCGAGGCGCAGACCGACGAGGAACTGCAGGACTACATCCGCAAGACGCACAACACCGTTTACCACCCCGTCGGCAGCGTCCGCATGGGGCCAGCGGACGACGACATGTCGCCGCTCGACCCCGAACTGAGGGTCAAGGGCGTCACGGGCCTGCGCGTCGCCGATGCCTCTGTCATGCCTGAGCACGTGACGGTCAACCCCAACATCACCGTCATGATGATCGGGGAGCGCTGCGCGGACCTCATCCGCGCCAGCCGAACCGGCGAAACAACGTCGGCGGAGGCGGAACTCAGCGCGTCCCTCGCCTGACCGGCAGCCCGCCCACGGCGGGATCCGTCGCTGGTCAGGCGAACCCGGTGGAGGGTGCATCATGGCCCCCTCCACCGGCGTTCCCATATCAATCATTTGAGCAGTTAGGCCCTGTGGTAGACGCGCCCGGGGAGTTAGTGGTGCACGCTTCTCCCTAGGCTTCATAGGTTAGCCAACGCTGTTTCGGGTGATGTCACGGGCGCGCGGGGATGGTGCTCCGGCGGCATTATTCTTGAACATTTGTTCATTTACAAGTCTTGAACACCTGTTCAAGGTAAAGTAATCTGCATCATATGACCCAAGCCACACCTAACGGAGTTCGCGCGAAAGCGCTTCGCGGCCGATGCCCGGTTCCTGGCCCCGAGTACCGTGAGGCCAGGCACTGGCAGAACATCGAGCCCGTACACGGCGGCTGGGTCGGCTCATCTCCCGGGGAAACGGGTCCGGGCGCAGCCAGCTAGGCAACATCAATGGGGGGAACGGCCGAGGCACACAAACTGTGCCCGGCGGTAGATTTCACCCGCGTCCAATGGCGGCCGCGGATCATCACCATCGTGCTTTTCTGACTTAGGAGTTCAGATGTTAGAACCCAGCAAATTAGGATCCGGTAAGAGCGATGCAAGCGGCATGGACGAGTTCGGCTACGCCCAGACTCTGGACCGGAGCATCGGCAAGTTCGCCAGTTTCGCCGCCGGCGTCAGCTACATCTCCATCCTTACCGGTGTTTTTCAACTGTTCTACTTTGGTTTTTCCATGGCCGGCCCGGCCTATGCGTGGTCTTGGCCCCTTGTCTTCGCGGGCCAGCTGATGGTGGCGCTGTGTTTTGCTGAACTTGCCGGCCGCTACCCGGTGGCGGGATCGGTTTACAACTGGGCCAAGCAGCTCTCGTCCGGGACGTTCGCGTGGCTGGCCGGCTGGCTGCTGCTGATCTCCTCGATCGTGGCGCTTGGCGCCGTGGCCCTGGCGCTGCAGCTGACCCTGCCGCAGATTTGGTCAGGTTTCCAGATCATCGGAGACGGAACGGGCCCGTACGACTTCGCCGTCAACGGCGTCCTGCTGGCCAGCATCATGATCTTTATCTCCACCCTCATCAACGCCTTCGGCGTGAAGCTGATGACCAGGATCAACAGCATCGGCGTGTTCGTGGAGCTCGCCGCTGCCGTGCTCCTCATCCTGGCCCTTGCCTGGCATGTGGTGCGCGGGCCGGAGGTCCTTTTCAACACCGCGGGCTTCGGCGAGGACAACGACCTAGGCTTCTTCGGGGTCTTCCTCATCGGCGCCATGGCTTCCGGCTACGTGATGTACGGCTTTGACACCGCCAGTTCCCTCGGGGAGGAGACCAAGGACCCGAAAAAGACCGCTCCCAAAGCCATCCTCCGTGCGATCACGGCGTCCTTCGTGCTGGGCGGCCTGATCCTCCTTGGCGGTCTCCTGGCCGCCCCTGACCTGAACGACCCCAAGGTGGGGGCCGCCGACGGCGGCCTGCAGTACATCGTGCTCTCCGTCCTCGGCGGCCCGTTCGGGAAGGCCTTCCTGGTGTGCATCGTCGTGGCAGTGATCGTGTGCACGCTCGCCGTCCACGCCGCCGCCATCCGCATGATGTTCGCCATGGCCCGGGACAACAACCTGCCCTTCAGCCGCCAGCTCAGCAAGGTCCACCCCGAGCGGAAGACGCCCACCGTGGCGGCCATCGTGATCGGACTCATCGCGATCATGCCGCTGATCGTCAACATCTCCCAGCCGGCGATCTTCACCATCCTCTCCAGCATCAGCATCGTCCTCATCTACCTGTCCTACCTCCTGGTCACCGTGCCGATGCTGCGGCGCCGCTTCCTGAAGAAATGGCCCCTCCCCGACACAGGATCAGAAGCAGGATTCAGCCTCGGTAAGTGGGGCCTGCCCGTGAACATCCTCGCGGTGCTCTGGGGCGGGGCCATGACCCTGAACCTGATCTGGCCGCGCCCCGAGATCTACAACTCGGTGCCGCCCTTCGAGTGGTACCTGCAGTGGGGCGGCGTCATCTTCGTCGGGACCGTTGTGATCGGCGGGACGCTGCTCTACCGGCTGCGCATCAGGCACCGCACCGGAGTCCTGGCCGAGCATGCCGCGGCACATCCGTCCCAAGGCTCCGCCCGGACGGCAGCTCCGGCTGCCACCCAACTGGCGTCGGATCCTGTCCAAGCCGGAGCCACGCGGTTCTCTGAGGACGTTGTCAGTGAGATCCCTGACGCGCTGGCAGGCGATCGTGCGATGTCAAAGCAAGGTACGGGGTCGTAGGTTGGCCCCCTGCCGATAATGTGCACCGGGGTCAGGCAGCACCCGCAGCCCCGGACGAGCATCTCTTCGCCAATGCCGACCGGCGGAGGGATGCTCGTCGGGCGTCTGCGTACACCGCAGGCGGGCTGCTCAGACGCGGCGGTAGCAGAGGTCGAAGATCATGCGGCCCGCTTCGTGGGCCTTGTTCTCGAAACTCGTGCGGATGCGGCCCTCGAATCGCGGCGCCCAGCCACCGGTTTCATCGATGCCCTCGTTGGGACCCGTGTGCTCCGTGCTGACCGGCGCCCTGCCTTCCTTCACGGGGGCGCCGCCTACGAGCGACTCCACACCGGTCTGCCAGACGTGGGTGAGAGGGCTCTCGGGCCCCCTGCGCTCACCATCATGCATGTTAACGAATGCCGTGGAGCCAGCGAGAACGTCGCGCACGTGCACCGCGTAGTTTGACCAATCCGTGGCGATCCGCCAGAGTCCGCCCGGCTTCAATGCCTTGGCCGCCAGTTCTGCGAACTCGGGCTGAATGAGCCGGCGCTTATGGTGGCGGGACTTGTGCCACGGGTCGGGGAAGAAGATCCACAGCTCGCTCACTGATCCTGGCGGAAGCATGGTGGCGAGGACTTCGGGGGCGTTGGCCTCCACGACGCGGACGTTGGTGAGGCCCCTGCTGTTGATCTTGATCATCGTGTTGGCCAGTCCGGGGGTGTAGACCTCCACGGCGAGGAAGTCCTTGTCCGGGTTTTCCTCGGCAGCGTGGCAGACGGCATCACCAAGTCCCGAGCCGACCTCAACGATCAGCGGGGCCCTGCGGCCGAACTCTGCCTCGGCGTCAAAGGTGTAATCCGGGTGGACCGAGGTGTTGGCCACGTGGCGGGGGACGTCCACTGCCCAACGGTCCGAATGCTCTTCCCAGGCAGCCTGCCGACGGCCCTGGAGGCGGGTTCCGCGCCGCACAAAACTGACGGGCCGCCCGCCATAGGTGCCGAACGAGGCCTGGCTTCCGGGCGTCACGGGCCGCGGCGGGTTCGGCCTTTGAGGCGGCTGGTTCTCATGCTGCCGGTTCTCGGCCGGCTCGTTCTCAAGCGGCCGGGGGGACTCTGGGGTTTCACTCATCACCTCCAGAATAGTGGAGTTCGCGGGGTAGAACCCGCCGGCATCAACGATGAGGGCGGCGTGCAGGGCGTTTCAGGACACGACCGTGATAATGCCGTGGATGGCCGCTGGAACAAGAAAAAATTCGGCTTCCGTTCCCACAATCCAGAGCCATGCCACACCCGTGCTCCAGGCCGTGGTGTCGCGTGCGTGCCGCCTCACGGCGGATAACTCCCCGGGCACCGGCCGCGTCGGCTTGGGGGCCGGCTACCCGTTCCGTCGCAGCCAAGAGCGGCACCGCCTAAGCTGCTGCAAGAATGGGCGGGTGACTGAAGGGGAGAATGCGGCAGTGAGGAACGAGGTGCGTCAGAGCTTCCCCGATGTCGGACCGGGCTCGCTGGTGGACGCGGAGGTGGATGAGGTCCCCTCCGCGGAGCCCACGCGCGTTGGCGGCCGCCGGGCGCTGGCGTACCTTGGCCTGTGCCTGGTACTGATCGGACTGAACCTGCGCACAGTATTCTCCAGCTTTTCGGCGGTTCTTCCCGAAATAACATCGGATGCCAGCCTGCCGGGCTGGGCAGTCGTGGTACTGACGACTGTCCCCGTGACTCTGCTTGGCGTGTTCGCGCCGCTGGCGCCGGTCCTTGCCCGGCGGTTTGGCGCAGAGCGTGTCCTGTTGGGGGCCATGGCGGTGCTTACGGCCGGACTGCTGCTGAGGCCTGCCGCCGTCCCGGGCGGCGGGCACCTTCCCGCGCTCCTGGCGGGAACGGCCGCGTGCGGAGCCGCTATTGCACTCTGCAACGTGCTCCTGCCGGGTCTGGTGAAGCGCGACTTCCCCCACCGGCTCGGACTGATGGGCGGCCTCTACACGACGGCCATCTGCGCGTCCGCTGCCCTCGGGGCCGGCTTCACCTACCCGGTCTTCAGCGCGACAGGACAGTGGACTTCGGCGCTGTGGTTCTGGGCGGTGCCGGCCGCCGTCGTCCTTCTCCTATTCCTTCCGGTTGCCGTTCGGCAACGTCACGGCCAGCACAAGGCAGTGCACAGCGGCGTGAACGTGTGGCGCTCCGCGATGGCCTGGCAGGTGACCCTCTTCATGGTGCTGCAGGCCATGATGTCCTTCAGCGTGTTCGCGTGGCTCGCCCCGATCCTCCGGGAACGCGGGGTCGACGGCGGAACGGCCGGGCTGATTGTGTCCGCCTCGATCGTGCTGCAGATGCTGGGCTCGCTCTTCGCCCCGGCGTTGGCAGCGCGCTTCCGGGACCAGCGGGCGATCAACACGGTGGTCGCGCTGATGACCGGGGGCGGCTTCGCGCTGAGTATCTTTGGCCCCCTGGAACTGATCTGGGTGTGGACCGGACTGCTCGGCCTGGGCCAGGGGAGCCTGACGGCTGTGGCCCTGACCATGATCATGCTCCGCACCCGGGACGGGCACACGGCTGCGCACCTCTCCGGCATGATGCAGGGCGTGGGCTACGGGGTCGGTTCCACTGGCACGCTCATGGTGGGCCAGCTGCACCAGGCAACGGGATCGTTTGCGGCCGCCGGCGTGCTGTTCCTCGCGGTCGGGTCCGCCGCCGCGGTTTTCGGGTACCGGGCCGGGCGGAACCGCTACATCGGCGGCTGACCACCCTAATAGATAGCAGCACGCGCCGTTCTGAACGTTCAGAACGGCGCGTGCTGCTACCTGGTTGGGGAAAGGGTCAAGGTGGGGAAAGGGTCAGTGCGTCAGGTCCTTGCCCTTGGTCTCGGGGAGTGTGAAGACGAACGCCGCGCTCACGGCCAGGAGCACCACCGCGTAGACGTTGAACAGGTTGGGCATCTGGAGCGTGGTGCCGAGCCACTGCTGCAGGTAGGGGGCGGTCCCGCCGAACAGCGCCACACAGACGGAATACGGCACCCCCACGCCCACGGTCCGGATACTCGTGGGAAACAGTTCCGCATACACGGCCGGGACAATGGCGGCGCTCGCGGCAATGAAGATGAGCATCACGGACATGCCCACGGCGAGCTGCCACGCGGAATCCTTCAGGAGCCAGGTCATGGGGAAGTGCATGACGGCGGAACCGATGGCGCCGGACCACAGCACCTTCTTGCGGCCGATCCGGTCGGAAAGCTTGCCCCAGAAAGGCAGGGCGGCGATGAACACGATGTTGCCGATGACGCCTGCCCACAGTGCTTCGCCGCGGTCGATCTTCAGGGCCGTGGTGGCGTAGCTAGGCGCGACGACGCCCCAAATGTAATAGATGACCGTGAGGCCGACCGTCAGCCCTATGACCTGCAGGGCCTGCCTGCGGTACCGCACGATCTGCGGCCAGATCGGAGCGCGCTTCTCGGCCGTGGTTTCGCCTTCGAACGCGTCCGTCTCATGCAGCCGGGAGCGCATGATCAGCGCGTAGAGGCCCATTGCAGCGCCGATGAGGAACGGAATGCGCCAGCCCCAGGCATTCATGACCTCCGTGCTCAGAGCCATGTTCAGGATCGCCCCCAACAGCGTTCCGAACAGGATGCCCACCGTGCCGGAGGTGTAGATCAGCGTCGCCCAGAAGCCGCGGTGCTCTTTGGGCGCCATCTCCGAAAGGTACGTTTGCGACGACGGCAGCTCGCCTCCGTGGGCCAGTCCCTGAACCAGCCGGGCTACCAGGAGCATGAGCGAGGCCCACGCGCCGACGCTCGCAAACGTCGGTGCAATGCCGATCATCAGGCTGCCGAGGGATGCCAGCCCGACGGCGAGCGTCATGGAGGCCTTGCGTCCCACCCGGTCGCCGATCCAGCCGAAGAGGAACCCGCCGAACGGGCGGGCAACGAAGCCGACGGCGAAAATCGCCAGAGTGGAAAGCACCGCCGACGCGGGATCCGACTTGCTGAACAGCTGGCTGGCGATGAACGGTGTGAAGGTCGCGTAGATGGCCCAGTCGTACCATTCGACGGCGTTGCCGATGCCGGTGCCGACGACGGTCTTCCGCGTGGACACGCGGTCCGCACGCTGCTGGCTGATGGTGGTGGTCATGGTTTCTCCCTGTGGTGGGCGGAGTTAGGAAGCTGCGGAGGAGGTGGTGGCGGAGGCCAGCGTGGCCAGCCGCGACATGGCGAGTTCCGCGTAGAGTGCGGCCCCGTCAGCCAGCACGCCGTCGTCGAACGTTGCGTACGGTGAGTGGTTGAAGGGTGACGTGGCATGGTCCGCATCCCGGGGCACGGCGCTCAGGCCGACGAACGTGCCGGGCACCTCGGCGAGCACGCGGGAAAAGTCCTCGGAGCCGCTGAGCGGGGTGCCCCAGCGCGCGAGCCTTGAATCGCCGAAGAGCCCGCTGATGACCTTCTCTGCGGTATGCGTTTCGTCCTCGTCCGTGACGGTGAGGGGGTACTCCTGCTGGTAGTCCACGTCGACGTCGAGGCCGTGCGCGGCTGCGATTCCCTTGAGGAGCCGGGGCACGGAGGCCATCATCTTCTGCCGGGACTCGTCGGAGAACGTCCGGATGGTGGCCTCGATGCGCGCCGTTTCCGGGATGACGTTGCGTTTGGTGCCGGCGTGGAGGACGCCGACGGACAGGACCACGGGATCGAACATGTTGAACTGCCGGGTGACCATGACCTGCAGGGCTGTCACCATTTCGGCCGCAGCCGTGACCGGGTCCTTGGCTGAGTGCGGGGCGGAGCCGTGGCCGCCGGCGCCAAGCACGGTGACCACGAGCCCGTCGGAGGAGCTGAGCATGACCCCGGGCTTCGTGCAGAACGTGCCGTGGGGTTCGAGGGAGGAGAACACGTGCATGCCGTAGGCGGCATCCACACGCCGGCCGGCGGCATCCAGCACGCCCTCGCGGATCATGTAGCTCGCGCCGTCGAAGCCTTCCTCGCCCGGCTGGAACATCAGCACCACGTCCCCGGCCAGCCGGTGACGGCGTTCAGCCAGGAGCGTGGCAGCTCCGGCGAGCATAGATGTGTGGAGGTCGTGGCCGCACGCGTGCATGGCGCCGTCGATCCTGGAGGTATATTCGATGCCGGTTTTCTCCTGGACGGGCAGCCCGTCCATGTCCGCGCGGAGGAGGACCGCCGGGCGGTCGGCTCCGGAGCCGGTAGTACCATCGGCGCCCGGTGCCTGGCCGCGCAGGACGGCGGTGACCGACGTCGTGTCCTGGCCCAGGGTTATTTCGAAGGGAAGCCCGTCCAGGGCCTTGAGGACCTTTTCCTGCGTCCGCGGTAGCTCCAGGCCGATTTCCGGCTCCCGGTGCAATGCGTGGCGGAGCCGGGCGATGTCTCCCTGCAACTCCCGGGCGTCTGCGGCAATCGGCACGTGTACTCCTTGTCTTCGGTTTCCTGCTCTGGTCTATTCTGAAGTGACCGGCTTCACAGTGCGGGAAAGTGCTGGAAAAATGCAGCAGACGCGGAGTGTCACAGGATTCATGCAAATCAGAGGAGGCGGCAATGGAGCTCAGCGAGGATGACCTGGCCCTGATCAATACCCTGCAGATCGCGCCGCGGCTCAGCTGGGCCGACGCTTCAGAGGTCCTTGGGGTTCATGCGACCACGCTTGCTGCGCGCTGGGACAGGCTTCGGGCGGCCGGGGCTTCCTGGGTGACGGCGCATCTGGTCGGGGACCCCAAGCAGATGTGCCTCGCTTTTGTGGCGGTGGACTGCGAGATGCACCGCAGGGAGCACGTCACGGCCAGTCTGGCCGCTGTCCCGGAAATCGTCACGGTGGAGGAGGCCGCCAGCAACCGCGACCTGATGCTGACCGTTGTCACGCGGTCGCTCGAGGAGTTCAGCACCAAAGTGGCGGCGCGGCTGAAGGGGACCGAGGGCCTGGTGAAGTACCAGACGGCGCTGTGCACCAGGCTCCACACCGGGGGTGATGCCTGGCGGCTCAACATCCTGAGCAAGGCACAGCAGGCGTCCCTCAGGGCATTGGCACGGCCCGGGCAGTCCGGCCCCGAACGTCCGGACGCCGTGCGCGAGCCGCTGCCCGCAAGCCACCTGGACCTGCTGCCCTACCTGGCCAAGGACGGGCGAGCGACGGCAGCGGACATTGCACGCGGCCTGGGACGCAACCCGGCAACCGTCCAGCGGCAGCTGAACCGTGTGCTCGCCAGCGGGATCCTGTCCCTGCGCTGTGAGGTGGCGCAGCGCTACTCGTCGTTTCCGGTCACCTGCCAGTGGTTTGTCAACGTTCCGGCCGGGCAGCACGAGGCTGCGGCGGCGGAGATCCGGTCGATCCGGAATGTGCGGCTCAGCGCGTCGACCACCGGCCCCACCAACTTCGTGATCATCATGTGGCTTCAGTCCCTCGCCAGCGTCATGGACGCCGAGCTTGCCCTGCAGCAGAAGGTCCCAGGGATCGAACTGGTGGAGAGCGTCGTCATGCTGACAACCGTCAAGCGGGTCGGTTGGATGCTGAACGAGGACTCCACGGCGAGCGGCGCCGTCGTCGTTGATGCCCAGGGCCTCGAGTTCGCAGGTTAGCCCCCGGCGTGATGAGCCCGTTGCGTTCGTAGAAATGAAGGGCCGACGGCGCCACGCCGCTGCGCTGCGACAGCTCACCAATGCTCAGTGCGTGCGTCCCGGCAGCCTGATGTGGCATGCTGTCCCCCTAGCTCCAGAGACGGCGCCCGCCGGCACCGTCGCCCGCCCATGACCGCCCGCCCCTCGTGGAGGCACAACCTTGACCTCAACCTTAGTTGGGGTTTTTACGGTTGCATCCATGACTACCGATCAGGCTGCCGTGCACGAATCCGCTCCGCCGCTCTCCGCAGCATCTGCCGCAGGGATCCTCCGGCGACCCTACCTCCTGGTGACCATCGGGTCATGCGCCCTCGTGTTCCTGGCCGCCTTCGAATCGCTGGCAGTCACCACCATCATGCCGCTGGTAAGTCGCGAGCTCGACGGCGCAAGCCTCTATGCCCTCGCGTTTGCCGGTCCGCTGGCTACGGGCGTGATCGGAATGGTGGGAGCGGGCAACTGGTCCGACCGGCGGGGCCCCTTGGCGCCGCTGTACGTTTCCGTGGCCGTGTTCGTGCTGGGCCTGCTGATTGCGGGCACGTCCGGCACCATGGCCGTCCTGGTGGCGGGAAGGCTGGTCCAGGGCCTGGGCGGCGGCGCGATGACCGTGGCGCTCTATGTTGTGGTGGCCCGCGCCTACCCGCCCGGGCTGCACGCCAAGATCTTCGCTGCCTTCTCCGCCGCGTGGGTCATACCGTCCCTCGTGGGGCCGTTTGCCGCCGGGATCGTGGCGCAGCTGGTCGGCTGGCAGTGGGTGTTCCTTGGTGTCGTGGCCCTGGTGGTCCCCGCCCTGGCGATGCTGGTCCCGTCGCTGCGCGGTGTCCGGTCGGGGCCCGAGGAAGAGCCGGTTCCCTGGGCCTTCCGCCCGCTGGCATGGGCTGCGCTCGCCGCCCTCGCCGTGCTGGGCCTGAACCTGTCCCCGCGGATTCCGGTGGCCGGCGCGCTCGTGGCGGGTGCCGCCGTCGTGGTTGCCCTGCTGGCCGTCAGGCCGTTGGTTCCGCGCGGAACCCTTGCCGCCCGACGCGGCCTGCCCAGTGTGATCCTGACGCGCGGCCTGGCTTCTGCCGGGTTTTTCGGCGCCGAAGTGTATTTGCCCTACCTGCTGGTGGAACGCTATGCCTTCTCGCCCACGTTCGCCGGACTGACGCTGACCGGTGGCGCGCTCTCCTGGGCGGCGGCGTCCGCGATCCAGGGGCGGCTCGGCGGGCGGCTGGCCAGTCCAGTCGCGGTCCGGATAGGCTCGCTGCTGGTGCTGTCCGCGATCGTTATCGCCCTGGTGACCACCGCCTTTGACTGGCCGGCCGCCGTCGTGATTGCGGGCTGGGTCCTCGCCGGCAGCGGCATGGGACTGATGTATCCGCGGCTGAGCGTCATGACGCTCGCACTCTCCACACGGGACACTCAAGGCTTCAACAGCTCAGCCGTGTCCATTGCCGACTCCCTCGGCGGGGCTCTCGCGCTCGCCGCTACCGGCATCGTATTCACCGCGTTTACGACGACGGCGGCCTCCTTCGCCGGGGTCTTCGCCCTCACGGCGGTGATCGCCGCAGCCGCGGTGATCACCGCGCCCCGGGTCGCGGACTGACGGTTGGGCCGGGTCGTTCGCTAATGGGCGGGCCGGTCAGGCGGCTGGGCGGGCCAGCCGGGTGGCGCGGAGGACGGCGTCCGCGAGGATGGCCGTCTGCCCGTCCGGACCTGTGGCTTCCCGTTCCCGGCTTTCCGCCACATCCACGCTCCACTCCGGCGCTGCAATGCCCAGCTCGGCCGTGAGCTGTTCCGCCGTGAAGAACATCCCCGTGTCCGCATGGCTGCCGCCCTGGTGACTGCCGTCCTGGTGACTGCTCCAGGGCGGAAGGCCGTCCGGGTGGTGCCCCACAATCAGGAGCGTCCCGCCTGGCCGCACGGCGTTGGCCGCAAGACGGTGGGGCGGCTGCCACGGTGCGACCGTGGAGTGCAGGAACTGCACGGACACGAGGTCAAACTGTTCCTCCGGGGTCCACGTTGCCAGGTCCCGCTGCAGCCAGGTGACGCGGTCCCCGATCCGGGCTTCGGCCGCGTGGGCGGCAGCCCGTTCAAGCGCGACGGCCGACACATCCACGGCGGTCACCGTCCAGCCCCGTTCGGCGAGCCACAGGGCATCGGCACCTTCGCCACAGCCGAGATCCAGTGCCCTGCCCGGGGGGAGCCCGGCTGCTTCCGCGACCAGCTGCGGGTTAGGCCGTCCGCTCCAGACGCGCGGACGGCTCCGGTACATTTCGTCCCAAAGCTGGGCGGCGCCGTCGTGCGCTGCTTCGTTGCTGCTGGAGTGGTGCTCGGAGGAAGGCATGGACTAACCGCCGCTCTTGATCTGGCGCCAGCCACCGGCGCGGTTGTTGGCGATCATCGCCCGGAACATCTCCGACAGGGCGGCGGCGTTGATCGCTTCGCCCTCGTAGAAGGCCACCGTGCGGGCCGTCTTGTTTTCATGCCCGCTGGTGATGATGTGCTCCGGGTCCGGCACGATTCCGCCGTCGTAGAGGAAGACGTTGACGTGGTCCTTGGCAGCCAGGAGGGCGCAGATGTTGCCCTGGAGCTCGAAGTAGGGCTGCCGCGTGCGCTTAATCGTCTCCGTCACTTCAGGATCGGCGGAATGGACCAGCTCGCGGACCTCCCGGCACACCGCCTGCTGCCACTCCGGCAGGGCGTCAATGTAGGCGTCCACGCGCGGATCTGCGGTGTAATCCATGGGGACTACCCTGCCACAGAATCGCCCGCCCAACTAGGTATCCCCCGCCCAACTATGTAGCAGCACACGTCGTTTTAGGCCCTGGGAACGGCGCGTGCTGCTACGTACTTGGGAGAGCGTCAGGGAAGCTGCAGGACGATGTTCCCCTCGCCGTCGGCGGTCACGGGATAACTGTGCAGCGGCCCCGCCCCGGTGGTGGAGCATCCGGTGGCGAGGTCGAAGGAGTGCTGGTGCAGCGGACACATCACCACCGTCCGGTCGATCGTGCCGTCGGCGATCGGGCCGCCCTTGTGCGGGCAGACCGCCGAAACTGCCCGGAGGGACCCGTCCCGGAGCCGGAACACCGCGATCTGCTCGCCCGCCACGCCGAACGCGCGCCCCTCGCCTACGGGTACCTGCTCGAGCGGACCGAGCACGTGCACGGCGCCGGGGACAGGACCAGCCCCGGCGCTCATCGGACCGGCACCTGGGGGAGGACCGTGAGCGGAAGCGAGGTGCGGAACTGCCCGGGGGTGAGGGGGTCGTCCCGCTCGGCCCAAGGGTCAACGTAGGCGTCGACGGACTGCTGCATCGCGGCGTCGAGCTGCGCGCCCAGCCCCTCGGCGTCGTCGACAATCACCGAGCGGAGGTGCTCGATCCCCACCCGCGGCACAAACGCGTAGGTCCGCTCCAGCCAGTTGGCACGCTCGCGGTAATACTGCATGAAGCGGCCGGCCAGCAGCGTCACGGTCTCGGGATCATCCACGGTGGCCAGCAGGTCGCCCTTGCGGATGTGCGCCCCCGCCGCGCCGCCCACGTAGATCTCCCAGCGGCCGCCCTCCACCGCGACCACGCCCACGTCCTTGACCAGCGACTCGGCGCAGTTCCGCGGGCAGCCGGACACGGCCAGCTTCAGCTTCGCCGGCGACTCGATGCCCTGGAAGCGGGATTCGATCTCGATCCCGAGCTTTGTGGAGTCGCCGGTTCCGTAGCGGCAGAACTCCTGGCCCACGCAGGTCTTGACCGTGCGGAAACTCTTGCCGTAGGCATAGCCGGACGGCATGCCGAGGTCGGCCCAGACCTTCGGCAGGTCCTCCTTGGGAACACCCAGCAGATCGATCCGCTGCCCGCCGGTCAGCTTCACCAGCGGAACCTTGTACTTGTCCGCGACATCCGCGATCCGGCGGAGCTGGTCCGGCGACGTCACGCCGCCCTTCATCTGCGGCACCACCGAGAACGTGCCGTCGCGCTGGATATTGGCGTGGACACGGTCGTTCACGAACCGCGCGTCACGCTCGTCGATGTACTCGCCGGCCCACATCATCTTCAGCAGCGACGCCAGGCCCATCTTCGACTTCGCGTCCTCGGCGCCGCCTGGGGCCAGCGCTGCGAACACCGCAGACACGGACCGCAGCCCCTGCTCGCGGACGGCCTTCAGCAGCTCGGCCTTCTCCAGCGGCACCCCCGGCACGTAGTAGCTTGCCGCCAGATCCTCCGCCACGGCGCCGTCGGCAGCCCATTCCACCACCTGGCGCACCAGCAGCTTGCACGAACCGCAGCCCTTGCCCGCGCGGGTCGCATCCATGACGCCCGCCAGCGTGGTGCAGCCGCCTTTGACCGTATCCACGAGCGCCTGCTTGCTGACTCCGTTGCAGTTGCAGACCTGAGCGTCGCCGTCCAGTTCCGCGACCCCCGCCTCCTCACCCGGCCCGCCGACGTCGAACAGCAGCGCGACCCGTTCCTCCGGCAGCGGCAGCCCGCGGTCGAACGCCTGCGTCAGGTACGCCACCTTGCGGCTGTCCCCGAGCAGTGTGGCCCCAACGATCTTGCCGTCCCGGATCACGATCGATTTGAAGACGCCCCGGCTCGGCTCCGAAAACACCACGTGTTCGTCGGTGTCCCGTTCCGGGGCCTGCAGTCCCATGGAAGCGACGTCCACGCCGGCAACCTTCAGTTTGGTGGCGGTCCGGGTCCCCAGGTACGCCGCTTTGGGATTGGCGCCCGTCACGTTGTCGGCCAGGACGGCGGCCTGCTCCCACAGCGGCGCCACCAGGCCGTACACCTCGCCGCGATGCTGGACGCATTCGCCGACCGCGTAGATCTCGTCCTCGTCCGGCACCCTCATGTGGTCGTCCACCACGATGGCCCGCTCCACCGGCAGGCCGCTCGTGACAGCCACTTCAACGTTGGGGCGGATGCCGGCAGCCACCACCACCATGTCACAGTCGATGTCCGGCTTGTCGCGCAGCCGGACGCCGCGGACCCTGTCGTCACCCAGGATGGCCGTGGTGCGGCTGCTCGTGTGCACCCTGATGCCGAGGGCTTCGACGCTGCGGCGCAGAACCGCCCCGCCGTCGGGCCCCATCTGGACGTTCATGAGGTGCCCGCCGGAGTGGACCACCTCGACGTCGATCCCGTGGCTTTGCAGCCCCCGCGCGGCTTCGAGCCCTAGAAGTCCGCCGCCGATCACCACGGCCCGGTGGTGATGGTCCTGCTGGGCGTAAGCGACCATGTTGCGGGCGTCGTCGATGGTTCGGAAGGCGAAGATTCCGGGCAGCAGCATCCCTCCCGGCATATACATGCCGTCCATGGGCGGCAAGTGGGATCGGCTGCCGGTGGCGATAACCAGGACGTCGTAGGGGGTGGCGCGGCCGTCGTCGGAAAACACCAGTTTGGCGAAGCGGTCGATTTTCTGTACCCGGACGCCGGCATGGAGCGTGATGTTGTTTTCCCGGTACCAAGCCAGGGAGTTGAGGAAGATGTTGCCGGTGTCCTCCTCTCCCGAGAGAACATGGCTGAGCATGATCCGGTTGTAGTTGCCGTAGGGTTCGTCGCCGAACATGGTGATCCGGTACTGGGCTTCGCCGCCGCGGGCGAGGATCTCCTCGACGGCGCGCGCCCCGGCCATGCCGTTGCCGATCACGACGAGTCGGCGGCGCAAGTCAATGTTTTTGGGCCGGAGGGAACGGCTGGCCAGCGTGGTCATCAGTGCTCCACCATGCCCAGGTCCACCACCAGGTAGCCGCCCACTCCCTTGTCGGCCAGCAGCAGGAGCTCGATCAGCGACCCGCCCTCGATGTCCTCCACCACGCGGAGGGGGACATGGACATCGCTCTTGGCCCCGATCGGGAAGTACCGCATGGGGATGCCGTCCCGCATCAGGACCACGGTGACCAGTTCGGGGGAGGAGTTGCCGCCGCGGAAATACAGGGTCTGGTTGATCACGCCGTCCGGCACGTAGTGCGACAGCTGGCTGTGGATGGGCACGGGCTTCTCCAGCCCGGCTCCGTCGAAGGGGAAGATGCCCTGGAGGAAGAGATTCTTCAAGGTCATGTCAGATCCTTTCGGCAGGGTGGTGCTGGCCTGGCTACCGTTGCCTGGCTGCGGTCGGCCGGGCATACGTCCATCCTGCGTGCCGGTTGTTTCGGGACGCCGCCCCCGAGGTAATTTCCGTTTAACACCTTTCTCACCACCTCCTCCTCTGCCGCCCAGTTGGGGAGGTTGCGGGAGGGGCGGGGTGATTCAGGGACAGCCGATGCGGGACTGGATGCGTCCGGATGCTAAGCTGGTGGAACTTGATGTGCAGTGATGCCCACTTTTGAACCGGTTCATCAACCGGTTCCCCGAAGGATTTATCCGGCAGGGAGTGGGTTTTTTCATGTGAGAGGCACATCCTGCGTCGATGAACGCGTTCTATTTGGTCCCGACTGCCGCCCTTGAAATATTGGCAGCAGCCTGGTTGATCACCTGACTTTTCTTCGGCGATCCCCTGGGCCAACCGGCGTCGGGGGCCGATATCCGCTTGGATACCGCCTGAAAGACCCTGATAAACACATGACTACTTTCGCTGCCCTCGGCACGCCCAAGGCCCTCGCCGACACCCTGACAGCACAGGGGATCGAAACCCCGTTCCCCATCCAGGTCAAGACCCTTCCGGACACCCTTGCCGGCCGCGACGTCCTGGGACGCGGCCGCACCGGCTCCGGCAAGACCATCGCCTTCGCGATCCCGCTCGTGGCACGCCTCGCCGAGCGCGAAGCAAAGCACTTCCGCAAGCCCGGCCGCCCCATGGGCCTGGTCCTTGCACCCACCCGTGAGCTGGCCACCCAGATCAACGCCACGATCGAACCGCTTGCCAAGGCTGCCGGGCTGAACACCACCGTGATCTACGGCGGCATCTCCCAGGCCCGTCAGGAAAAGGCCCTGCGCGCCGGCGTCGACATCGTCATCGCCTGCCCGGGCCGCCTGGAGGACCTGATCCGCCAGCGCATCCTGACCCTCGAAGCCGTCGAAATCACTGTCCTGGACGAAGCCGACCACATGGCTGACCTCGGCTTCCTGCCCGTGGTCAAGAAGCTCATGGACATGACCCCGAGCCAAGGCCAGCGCCTGCTGTTCTCGGCCACCCTGGACAACGGCGTGGACAAGATCGTCCAGCGCTACCTGTCCAACCCGCTGACCCACTCCGTGGACGACCCGCAGGCCGCGGTGACCACCATGGAGCACCACGTGCTGGTGGTCAACGACCAGACCGTCAAGAAGCAGCTGATCGTCGAGCTCGCCTCGGGTGCCGGCCGCCGCGTGCTCTTCATGCGCACCAAGCACCACGCCCGGAAGCTGGCCAAGACGCTGACCGACGCCGGCATCCCCGCCGTTGACCTGCACGGCAACCTCTCGCAGAACGCCCGTGACCGCAACCTGGCCGAGTTCTCCTCCGGTGACGTCCGCGTCCTGGTGGCCACCGACGTTGCTGCCCGCGGCGTGCACGTGGACGACGTCGAACTCGTCATCCACGTTGACCCGCCCACGGAGCACAAGGCATACCTGCACCGCTCCGGCCGTACGGCACGCGCCGGTTCGGACGGCACTGTGGTCACGCTGACCCTGCCCGAGCAGCAGTCGGACGTCAAGAAGCTGATGAAGGCTGCCGGCGTCGAGGTCAACTTCGAGCGCGTCACCGCCAACTCACCCTTGGTTGCTGAACTTGTGGGCGAAATGGCCGACAAGATCGATCCGCGTACCCGTGCAGCCCTGCTGGCCGCCAAGGCACAGCAGCAGGGCGGCGGCACTTCCACCGGTGCCAACGCTGAGCGGAAGCGCGCACGCCGTCAGGCCGCACCCCCCGCCGGTGGCCGTGGAGGACGCGGC
This sequence comes from Arthrobacter sp. ISL-28, assembly GCF_018613875.1. Lineage (GTDB taxonomy): Bacteria > Actinomycetota > Actinomycetes > Actinomycetales > Micrococcaceae > Arthrobacter. The sequence continues at coordinate 129,549 of NZ_JAGGPJ010000014.1, forward strand.
GGACGTGGACGCGTCTCGGCTGAGGCTCCCCGCACCGACCTTCCCCGTGCAGAGCGACGCGCCGTGGCCTACGAGGGCCAGGCTGCAGCCCGCAACGCCGCAGACCGCGTCATCGAGCAAAACGAAGACCGGGCCCAGGCAGCAGCAGCTGCACGCCGCAACGCACGCGGCCGTGGCACGGCGTCCACGCATCGCAATGACGTTCCAGCGGCGGGTGGCCGTTCATCGGCCGGCCGCGGTTCGGACGGACGTGCCGAATCCCGCATTACCCGCAGCGATGCTCCCCGCGGCGGCACCGGCCGCCCGGCCACCGGTGGCCAGCGCGGCGGACGTCCGGCAACGGGCCAGCGTGCTGCCGGTACCGGCGCCCGGGCCGGCGCTTCGGCAGGCGGCCAGCGCGCCGCGGCCAGCGGGAACGCCGGCGGCAACAAGGCCGTCTGGTCCTCCAACACCGGCGGCACCTCGGGCGGATCCTACACAGGCGGCGGCAACGGCCGTTCCGGCGAAGGCCGTCCGGCCCGCAGCGGCCCCCGCCGTGCATCGGCTCCGGCCTCGAACGAACGCCGCGGCCGCTAATCCCCAGCTTAACCACCATCGAGTGCTCCGTAACCGCCGTTTAGAGGGTTCATAACGGCAGCTATGGAGCACTCGATGAGGTTTCATGGCTTACCAGCCGCGGGCACGCCACTCCGCCAGGTGCGGACGTTCCGCGCCCAGGGTAGTGGGCTTGCCGTGGCCCGGGTGCACCACAGTGTCGTCCGGGTAGACGTCGAACAGCCGTTCGCTGACATCGGCGATCAGCTGGTTGAACCGCGCGGGATCGTTCTGGGTGTTGCCCACGCCGCCCGGAAACAGCGAATCCCCGGAGAAGATGTGGGCCGGGCCCTCCGGATCCTGGTAGACCAGTGCAACCGAGCCGGGGGTGTGTCCGCGCAGGTGCACTGCCGTCACATCGAAGCCGTCGAAGTTGCCGACGTCCCCGTGGTGCAGCAGCACATCCACCGGCACCGGCAGTTCCGGGGCGTCATCCGCACCGGCGGCCGTCCTGGCGCCGGTCGCTTCCACGAGCTCCGGAAGGGCACGGACGTGGTCCCAGTGCCGGTGCGTGGTGGCTATCAGCGCCAGCTGGGGCGTGGCCGCGGTGTCCTTTGCGGCGTCCGCGAGCAGGCCCTGGATTGCGGGCAGGTCATCCGCGGCATCGATCAACAGCTGCGCGCCGGATTCCTTGGCGGTGAGCAGATATACGTTGTTGTCCATCTCGCTGACAGAAATCCGGCGGATGGTGATGTCCCGGAGTGAATGAATGAGCGTGTCCATGCGCTTCAGTCTACGAAGGTTGAGCGCTGACGCTCGTGCAGGCCGCCGTGCCCTCCGCGGATTCCACTATCGGAATGCGGAGGGGCGGCGTTTCTGCTGCTCGATGCGGCACAGCCGCCAGGAGCTTGTTACTCGCGGCCCAGGGACACCCACTGCGGATCGGCCGACCGGGAACCGACGACGGCGTCCGCGGCGGCGTCGAGAGCCTCGAGTTGCGCCGGGGTCAGCTCCACATACAGTGCGCCCAGGTTTTCATCGATGCGGTGCGCCTTGCGCGTGCCGGGAATCGGGACGACCGGCAGCCTAAGCCGCTTGCCATGAGCCAGCAGCCACGCGAGGGCCACCTGGGCCGGCGTTGCCTCCAGCACGGTGGCCACGAGCTGGACGGCAGCCACCACCGCCTGATTCGCATCCGCTGCCTCCTCCGCGAAGCGCGGGATCTTGCGACGGAAGTCGTCGTCACCCAGCTGCGAGGCATCAACCGTTCCGGTGAGGAATCCGCGGCCCAGGGGCGAATACGGGACGAAACCCACGCCGAGCTCGGCTGCGGTGGGCACTACATTGCGTTCCACGTCCCGGCTCCAGATGGACCATTCGCTCTGGACTGCGGCGATGGGGTGGATGCTGCTGGCTTCGCGCAGCTCCTCGGCGGTCACCTCGGACAGGCCCAGATGGCGGACCTTGCCCTGCTGCACCAACTCGGCCATGGCGCCGACCGTTTCCGAAATCGGCACCCGGACGTCGCGGCGGTGCATGTAATAAAGGTCAATGACATCCGTTCCCAGGCGCTGGAGACTGCGGTCCACGGCCGCCCTCACATAAGGGGCGTCCCCGCGGATGTCGCTGTAGCCCGTGGACGGCACGCCCACCAAACCGAATTTCGTGGCCAGCTGCACCTCGCCGCGGCGGTCCTTGAGCAGCTGTGCGATCAGCTCCTCATTGCTTCCGCCGCCGTAGATGTCGGCCGTATCGATGAAGCTGATGCCGGCATCCACCGCGTGGTGCAGGGTCTGCAACGCCTCGGCCGGGTCCACCTCGCCATATACGGGGGTTAGCGCCATGCCGCCAAACCCGAGGGGGCTGACGTGGAGGCCGTCCCCCAGATACACCGTTGTTGCCGAGTTATTCGTCATCTCAATCTCCATCTCCGGGGGATGCTGTCCCAGCCAAGAACCAAGGCAGCCGGGCGGGTATTCCGGCAAAATGCTTTTCTACGGCCAGCAGCGGAAGACTCAGCGGCCCTGGTCCGCTGCCGCGGCTGGTCGAGGCTCCCTTTGGGAAGGCAGCAGCTTCAGGCCGGCGGCGCAGCCCGCGATTCCGGCAATGAACAGCAGTTTGACCGCACTGACAGGCTCGACGCCGGTGGCCATGGCCCAGCCGACTGTCAGAGCTGCGCCGATCCCCACCCAGACGGCGTAAGCGGTACCGAGCGGGATGTGCTTCACTGCCAGGCCGAGGCCAAGCATGCTGAGCGCCGCCGCCCCGGCAAAAACCAGCGACGGTATCTGTTTCGTCAAGCCGTCGGACAGTCCCAGGGCTGTCGCCCAGACCGCTTCAAGAACGGCGGAGGCCAACAGGATGAGCCAGGCGGCACGGGGCTTTTTCGGTGACATCAGCTCCGACATCATCATGCCACCACCTTCAGGCCAACCACGCACGCAGCAATGCCGCCGAGCAGCAGCAGCCGCGCCGCCGTCGGCCGTTCAACTTTGGTGACGATCGCGTAAGCGGACGTCAGCACCACCCCGACGCCGACCCACACCGCGTAGGCGGTGCCGGTGGGGATGGACTGCATCGCGATGGTGAGGCCGGCCGTGCTGGCCATGAGCGAAACGAGGAAGAGGAGACCCGGGGCGATCCGGCGTCGGCCTCTGGCCTGGGAGGTGCGGTGCAGCGCGGCAGCCCACACCGCCTCGAGGGCCCCGGAGAAAATGAGGATGAACCACGACATGACAGCTCCTTGGCCAGTCTTGTCGCGTGCCGGGTACTGAACCGTCGTCCGGAGGTCCACGAACGGGACCTTGGTTTTCACCCTAGCAATGCCCGACGGCAGCTGCCACCGTTGGTGGTCATGCTCACCGACAGTGCCGGGCCGTGAGCCGGCGGCCAGTCCGGGGGGTGGTATGGCAGGATCCGGGTCAGGGTGCGAAATGGGAGTGCCCGCCGCTGCCGGCAATCTGGAGCAGGATTTCCTCGGCAACGAGGTGCAGTTTCATGTTCCGGTGGTTTGAGGCCCGGGTCAGGATGGCGAAGGCCTCCTCCTGGCTGCACCGGTTCTGGCCCATGATGGCTCCACAGACAAGGTCGATCGTGGTGCGGTTCACCATGGCAGCGCGCAAGTCTTCCGCGAGAAGCTGCTCGGTGCCGATGCGGACCGCCAGGCGCAGGGCGTGCCCGGCGGTCTTCGCGAATCCTTCGGCCACGGTAACAGTACGGGAATCGAAGACGCCGGCGGCCCGCGCATAGATGTTCAGGGCGGCCCAGGAATCCTTACCGAGTTCCAGCGGGAGCCCGAGCACGGAATAGATGCCGTGGCTGGCTAGAGCCTTCTGGTACTCCGGCCAGCGGGTTTCCGTGCGGACGTCATCCAGCAGGACAGCCGTATTGCTTTCCAACGCCTCGAGGCATGGCCCACTTCCCAACAGGTGCTGGATCTCATTCACTTCGCGGGCGTTGGGGCTGCTGCCGGCAAGCGTGCCGGAGCGATTCCGCCGGCGCAGCGTGATGGCGCACGCCACGGGCTCGTCGATTGAGTTGCTGATTGCCTTCGAGGCGTAGACAGTCAGCTCTTCCAGGAATTCACCCACGCTGGCGGTGTCGATGATGAGGTCTTGCAGCTCAAGGATGGAGGACTCGTCGTGCGGAGTCGTCATAGCATCATGCTACGCCTGCAAGATGCCCGCTGGACTCTGGCTTTGCCCCCTAAAGAGTGCCGCCAGCCGCTTCCGGTGCCGAGGCGTCACGCCCGCTATCCCCGATGGTTTCCCGCGCCACGAAGTTCTCGATATCGAAGAGGTTCTCGGCCCGCTCGGCGATGTTGAGCAGCGTGCTCATCGAGGCGACTTCCTCGACCTGCTCCTTGAGGAACCAGAGCATGAACTGCTCCCCGAGCGCATCATCTTCGGCCCGGGCTGCCCTGAACAGGCCCTCGATGCTCTGCGTGACTTCCTTTTCCTGCTGCAGCGCGAGCGCCAACGGCTCCGTCACCGAGTGGAAGTCGTTCCGGACAGCGGGGACACCCGGAATTGAGACCGGGTGGTTCCGGTCCAGCATGTACCGGACCATCATCATGGCATGATTGCGTTCCTCCACGGACTGGCGGTAGAAGTACTTCGCCAGCTGGGGGAGGTCCTGATTATCGAACCAGACAGCCACCGCAATGTACTGCTGGGAGGCAGCAAACTCATGGCCGATCTGGAGTGAGAGGAGATCGGTGAACTTTGATTTCGTCATGGACCAGAGTCTAGGTCGGGCTCTCCCGACGGAACCAGTGTGGCAAAGCTCAGCTAAGCAAGCACAGGCTAGCCTGCCACCTGGTCCTGGGACGCTGCGTCGGTGGACGTCACCTCGGTAGACGCCGAGCCAGGGGACACTTTGTCGATGGATATGACCGCCAGGAAACCGCGGCCCAGGATCTCAGGCGTCCGGGTGTCTGAACCGACCACCGCGTCATAGCGGCCTAGCGTCTCCGGTTCACCCTGACTGCCATCAATGCGACTGCCTTGAGATTCGCTTGCCTCAATTTCGCCGGCGGCCGTTTCCTCACGGTCCTCAGCCGCCGGCTCCGAGCCGGGGCTGGCCGTCGCCTGCCCCTGGAGCAAAACGGCGATTTGCCCGCCAAACACGGGGTGGGCCCGCTTCTTGGAAAGCTCCACGATCGATGTGTAGCCCTTGAAGGCACCAGCCCGGGTGATGACGTTGAGGTTGCGGATGTCGCCCGTGGGCAAGGCGCTGGAAGCGGCCGCATCCCCCGAAAAGCGGAAGGGGCGGTACTTCTCGAGGGGGTGGTCGCTGCCGTCGACGGTCAGGAGCAGGAGCTCGCCGTCGATCACCGTCAGCACCCGCTCCATACCGGGGAAGGGGGAGTAATCGCCGGCTTTGGTGACGTCGGCGATGCTGACCCGCCAATCCCAGGCACCGTCCTGCGCCGATGCCGCCAGGGGATGGCTGGCCAGGTCCCGGGTCACCCCGCCGCCGTTGCGCCACGGTTGCGGTCTGAGGTCTGCGAAGCGAATGATCTCCATCCGCCCAGCCTAGCGGGGGGACGAGTCCACACGGCAGCGAAACGGCCGGCCTTCCGGTGCCGGCCCTTCGCTGCCGGTCCTTCGTTGCCGAGGGCTTGCCGCCCGCGTAAAGTCAGCGCAGTATGACTACGTCGTTGCGGAACACCAACCAAAGGAGCCGGTGAATGTTCGTCAAAGTGTGCGGGCTGAGTACGCCTGAATCGATCCGAGAGGCAGTGGATGCCGGAGCGGACGCGGTGGGATTTGTACTGACGGCCAGCCCCCGCGTGGTCTCCCCGGCGCAAGTAACCCAGCTGCTCAGCAGCGTTCCCGACGGCGTCGCCGCAGTCGGCGTTTTCCGCCACGAACCTGCCGAAGACGCCGTGGCCATTGCCCGTGCGGCGGGCCTGGAATGGATCCAGCTGCACGGCGACCGCACCCCCGAGGACGTCAAGACCGCGCACGACGCCGGCATGAAGGTTATCCGGGCCGTCGCCATCGGGTCCGCCGAGGACGCGTTCGACAGTTGGGGCGAGGAACTGCTCCTGGTCGACGCCGCGTTTCCCGGATCAGGCGAAAGCTGGGACTACTCCTCCATGCGCAGCAAGGGCCTTGAAGGGCGGAAGTGGCTCCTCGCCGGCGGACTGAACTCCGCCAATGTCGCCGAGGCAGCCAAGGCGGCGGGGGCCTGGGGCGTGGACGTCTCCTCCGGCGTGGAGGAGTCCCTGGGCATCAAGGACCCGGCGAAAATCCGCGCGTTCGTCGCGGCGGCGAAAGCCTGACGGCTGCGTGGGTCCTTCCCCGGTCGTGACTGCCAAGGCACCCTTGGCCCCGCTGTATGCAGCGGGATTCGTGACCGCCTTTGGGGCCCACAGCATTGCCGCGGGGATGGGGGCGCAGAGCGGGAACATCGGCCTGACCCTGCTGAACCTGGGCGTTCTGCTTGCCGTCTATGACATCTCCGAAGTCTTCCTCAAGCCCTTTTTCGGGGCGTTGAGCGACAGGATCGGGGCCAAACCCGTCATCGTCGGCGGGCTGCTGGGCTTTGCCCTGCTTTCGCTGATTGGGCTGTGGGCGGCTGATCCGCTCATGCTCGGCTTGGCCCGCTTGGGCCAGGGCTCTGCCGCTTCGGCCTTCTCCCCGTCCTCGTCGGCCATGGTGGCGCGCTTGACGGCGGGCAAGAGCACGGGCGCGGTCTTCGGCAGGTATGGCTCTTGGAAGAGCCTGGGCTATGTGATCGGGCCGCTCCTGGGTGCCGGCCTGATCCTGGCCGGAGGTTTCGCGCTGTTATTCGGTGCCCTGGCGGTGCTGGCCGCAGTCACTGCAGTGTGGGTGATGGTCTCCGTCCCGCATCTTGCACCGCTTCCGCGCCCACGGTACACAGTGTTGGACCTGACAAGGCAGGTTGCGGAACGCAGCTTCCTGATCCCGACCCTGGCGCTGGCAGGATCCATGGGCGCCATGGGAGCGGCCATCGGATTCCTCCCGGCACTGGCCGTGAGCCACGGACTTGATCCGCTGGCGGGCACGGCGTCGGTCAGCGTGCTGGCCGTGGCCTCCGTGCTCGTCCAGCCGCGGGTGGGTCGCCTGCGCGACCGGCGCCGGATCGGTGACGCCGGCGGCATGACGGCAGGACTCCTGCTCACGGCCGCCGGTGTCGCACTCCTGGCCCTCGCGCCCTCGCCCGTCACCATCTTCCTGGCCGCTGCTGCAATCGGTACCGGTGCCGGCACTGCGACGCCGTTGGGCTTTGCCCATCTGGCGGACACCACCCCGCCTGAACGCATGGGACGGACCATGGGCTCAGCCGAACTGGGGCGCGAACTTGGCGACGCCGGCGGTCCGCTCCTCCTCGGCGCGGTTGCCACCCTGGCAGGCCTCCCGCTCGGCCTCGGCGTGCTAGCGATGCTCGTTGCCGCGGCCAGCATTCCCAGACTGGAGTCCGGACCAGCAGGTTCAGGGTTAAATCAGGGCAGGCCCCGAGGCTCCGGCCGCGTAAGGAAGGGCAGAATGGACGGATGAAGACACTCCTGAATATCATCTGGCTCGTATTCGGCGGCCTTTGGCTTGCAATCGGCTACTTCGTGGCCGGCGTGATCTGCTGCGTGCTGATCGTCACCATCCCCTGGGGCATCGCCTCGTTCCGCATCGCTAACTACACGCTCTGGCCCTTCGGGCGCATGGTGGTGGACAAGCCGGGAGGAAACGGGGTGTTCGCGCTGCTGGGAAACGTGATCTGGCTCCTTGTGGCCGGGATCTGGATCGCCGTCGGACACGTGCTCACGGCGATAGCCATGGCCCTCACGATCATCGGAATCCCCCTGGCCATCGCCAACCTGAAGCTCATCCCGGTCTCGCTCATGCCGCTGGGCAAGCAGATTGTTCCTACGGACCGGCCGTTTATCACCAGCTACCGCTAGCCCCGGCTGAACATCAGCGGCCGGCAGCTTGAAGCTCACCGGCAAGATTCCGGCGTGCGGACTCCAGCCACAGCTCGCGGGCACGTTCGGTGTGGAACAGCGGATCGAGCGCCAGCAGCCGGCGGACGACGGCGGCCCTCCCGGCCGCGAAGTCAGCGTCGCCGATGTGCGCGTAATCTTCCCGGACCGCGGCCACGTACCGTGCGTACGGCTCGGGTTCGCCGCCGAGAACGGACAGGTCCGCATCACAAAGGAGGGCGCCGTCGTCGTCCCCGGGGGCCGGCCGGTGGTCCGACGTGAGGCGGACCAGGCGCGCGACCTCATCGATTTCCCTGCCGGGGAGGCCCGCATCGGCGAGCCTGAGCTCGGCGAGCCGTGCCGACTCTTCCTCGTCCTGGCCGGCGATGCCCCGGTAGACGGCGTCGTGGAACCATGCCGCGAGGAGTACGGTGCGTGGCGGCTCGGCAGGTTCGGAGAGCAGGTCCAGAGCCTCAAGCACCGCCAGAAGGTGGGTGCAGCCGTGGTACTTGCGGTGGCTCTCGCTCCAGCGGTCCAGGAGATCCAGGAAGAGGGCGTCATGCCCTGGCATTACCTTGTTCCAACGGTTCAGGAGCGGCGTCTTCAGGGACTTGTTTCGCTCCCGGGCGGGAATCCGCAGGCCGCTCGCTATGAGCTTCCGGACCAGGATCCGCGCTTCCACCGGAATGGCGCCCGCGGCAACCAGTGCTTCATAACGGCGCTCCGGCACGTCGTAGTGGTCGCCGTCGAAGGCCCGCTCTGGTATCTCCGCCGCGGCCGCGAAGGCGTGCAGTTCCGTCAGCGAGGTGTCCGATATCAGGTGCGAGAAGTGGGTTTCGTGCGCAGGCCAGAGCGGGGGATCCAGGTAAATGGCCATGGAGGAAGTCTAGTCCTGGGGCTGGGCAGCTGCTGTCCAGAAGGCCGCGACTTACTCTTCCAGCCTGGCGCCTTACTTTCCAGCTCCGGCCCCGGCGTCCTGGTCCCGCTGAAGTGAAGCCTCAGCGGCGCCCTCGACCCGCCCCGGAAGGGGGCCAGGACGCCGCGCAACTCAGATTCGCCTTACAGGCGGCCGCAGGGCAACGGCAGGAGTCAATTGATCTCTCTCCAGCTGGACACCGATGCGTTCTGCCCTTCTTCTTCTGCACTGGATGAGCCGGCAGGGAGCCGCCGCCCCTGGATATATCCGAAGGTGGTGACGGCGAGCACCGCGACGACCGTCGCTGCCCGGCGCAGGCCGTCCTTGTCCTTGCCAAGGAGCCAGTCCCGGACGCCGATGAACACTGCGCGGGGAAGGACCCGCCGGACATACTGGCGTTCCGGCCCGAGCGCTCTCTTGTGCCCGACGACCTTGCTGACCTGAGCCTTGGAAATTCCCTCAGACCAGGAACGCCGCAGCATATATTTCAACGTGCCGCGGTCCGCCGGGACGAAGTGCTCCACCAGGGCCTCAGGTTCATAGACAATGCGTGAGCCGGGAGAGCCAATAACCGCCCGGATGCAGATTTCAGTCTCTTCGCACCCGAGCGGCAACGTGTTCTGCCGGCCGAGGGCCGTATTGAATCCGCCGACGCCGTTCAGAACCTCCGAGCGGAAGGACATGTTCGCCCCGATGACGTTGCGTACCTCGGCAGCGACCTTAGGCATGCCCCGATAGCTGCAGCCGACGATCCAGTCAAGTTCCTCGGCGAAGTATCCGGGACGCCCGGCCTCCCATGCCGGTTGGGCCCGGCCGCCTACAGCCAGCACATCCGGATCGTCGTAGAGAGCCGTCAGCCGTTCCAGCCAGTCGGGGGCTGCCTGGGCGTCGTCGTCGAGGAAGGCGACTATGCCGGTGGTGGCGGCGGCCACGCCGCTGTTCCGTGCTCCGGAGAGGCCCTTGGGGCCGGTGTTTTCGAGGATCACCACATCGGACACAGTGAAGATGAGCCGTTTGTAGAGATCGGTGTTGTAATCGACGACGACGATCGTCTGCGCCGGGCGGACGGTTTGGGTACGGACCGACTCGACGGCGGACATCAGCATGTCCCATCGGTCTTCGGTGTAAGAGCAGATGACAACTGAAACGTCGGGGGTGTTCACAGGTCGAAGCATCTTATTCACCTGCCGCGAGGCCAAGGACGGTCCGGGGATCCGTCGGGACGTGCGGGAAAGCGATACTTGGATACTTGTATTTAACCCGCCTGAGCGCCTCTGGCCGGGCGCCGGCAGTCGGTGCCTCCCACCCAACGTATTCGCGGGCCAGGGTGCGCAATACCCGCCAGCCGTCGCGGAAAGTGTTCAGATTGGAGTTGCCGGAAATCCGCGACAGCTCGTGGCTGGGAACCTCGGCAATGCGCAGCCCTGCCCGGGAGGCCCGGACAATCAGCTCGGTTTCGATTTCAAAACCATCCGATTCCAGCTCCAGAACCTGGAGGCACTCGCGGCGCATGGCAATGTAGCCGTAGCACAGGTCCGAGTAGTTGCTGCGGAGCACGAGGTTGGCAAGGCTCGTCAGCGCGAGGTTGCCGGCGCTGCGAAGCAACGTAATGTCATCCGAGCCCCCGCCAGTCACATAGCGCGAGCCCTTGACGAAGTCGAAGTCATGCTGCAGCGGCGATACGAACCAGCCGATTTCGTGGGGGTCCATGCTTCCGTCGGCATCCAGCATGACAATGATGTCGCCGGAAGCCGCGGCCAGTCCGGCCCGCACAGCGACGCCTTTGCCCTTGTTAGGCTCAGCAACCACCACCACGTCGAGCCGCAGCGCCCGTGCCACGTCAACTGTGCTGTCCAATGATCGGCCGTCGACGATCACCACCTCGTCTACATACGAGGGCATTCGGCGAAGCACCCATGGAAGGTTGAGGGCCTCGTTCAGGGTCGGAATCACCACACTTACTGAAGGCATGCTCGCAGGGGGCACAGAATTGGAATTCGCCGTTGGAAGGAGTATCGGGATGGTCACTTCGCCTCACCGCTCATTGGAGTCGTTTGCTTCTTGCCCTGGCAGCAGGACTTCCTGGCTGCAAAGCCCAGGATGTAGACCCGGCGCTCGCTGCTGCTGGTGGCAACTTGCTTGTACTCCCCCTCGTCTAAGTTTGATTTGTTGACTTGTGAAAAGCTTGGAATTAGTTGAAGCCCCCCTACATTTTCTTCCTGCCCTTGGCGGCCCGTCAGGACCATTGAGCGGGTGGACCTCCGATGCGAGACTGTCCCCATGTTTATTGCCCGCCAGCGGGGTGTTTCACCTGGTCATACGGTCCGGTCCGGCTTATTTGGGCTGCTTGTTTCCTGGGCGGTTCTGATGTTGAGCGGGTGCGAACTGACGCCGGCGGAGCGGGCGAAACCATCACCGGCCGAAAAGCCCTCCGGCGACCTTCCCGGCTGGAAACAAGTGTTCAGGGAAGACTTCGACAAGGCAGATGTTCCGCTTGGGGAATTTCCAGGCGATGCCTACCGGGCGAAGTGGAGTGCGGGATACAAAGACGGAACGCCGGACACTGCAGGCCAAAAGGGAAAGGATTCCGCGTATTACCCGTCCAAGGTCCTGAGCGTCAAAGATGGCGTCCTGGACTGGCACCTCCACACCGAAGACGGCATAGCCATGGGTGCCGCGCCCAGGCCGAGGTTCACCATTAGCAGCGGTAATACGGGGCACGACAACAGCCTGCTCTACGGCAGATATTCGGTCCGGTTCAAGGCGGATTCCCTGAAGGGCTACAAGGTGGCCTGGCTTCTTTGGCCGAACAGCGGCCGGTGGCCACAGGACGGCGAAATTGACTTCCCGGAAGGGGATCTCTCCGAATCACCCTTTGGCGCTGTGCATTTCAGAAGCGACGACCCTGCGGACTTCAAAACGTACAAGTCGGACGAGAAATTCACGAGCTGGCACATCGCCACGACGGAGTGGAGCCCGGGCAGGGTGGAGTTCTTCCTCGACCGGCGCTCCATCGGAGTGGCAACCAAGGACATTCCGAAAAACCCCATGCATTTGATCCTGCAGACCGAGGCGTGCCTGCCAAAATGCCCAAAGCCGGAAACGGAGGGGCACGTTCAGCTGGACTGGGTGGTTGTGTGGACACGGGCCGAATAGGTATCACTTCCCGATGGTGAAGGAATCCTCGAAGGTGTAACCCTCAGCCGGAACAAATCGTGCTACAAGCCGGTCCGGTGTTGCCTTCACCTCCAGGGTGCCAAAGGCCGCATTGCGGTTCTTGCCCGACCACGCGGCGAAGTAACGGATTTCGGAGTCGTCCTCCTTCACGTCGTGGAGGCCAACGCCACCGAGTCCCACCGTGGCAAAAACTGTGCCGGCTCCCCTCTTCATTGTCTGGTCGGCGTCAGTGATGCATTCTTCCCTGAACGCCCCGGGGACCAGCCTGTCGCAGGCGGAGTTGATGCCCAGTTGATGAGTTCGCTGGTACGAGTGATTATGTCCGGTGAGCACAAGGTCCACTTTCTTGTCCACGAGCAAGTCTGTTAGGTCCGTGCCGGCCACGCAGTCATATTTGCCGATGCTGAGGCATGGTGGGTGCATGCCCACAACGGTCCACGGAATCTTCTTCGACGCCGCGCCGTCCAGAGCCTCTGCCGTCCAGCGCCAGCGCTTGCTGTCCTTCGAATAATCCAGAGTGTTGCCGTCATGGAATGCGATCCCGGGTGACACCATAACGATCCGCACGACGGGGTTCTGCTCCGGAAAATCCACGTACCACTGTGTTCCGTAGTCTCCTTGCAGACCCGGAAGCCGGTTGGGCAGGCACTTGATGAAGTTTGCTATGTCACCGTCGTGACCGTCGCTTTCGTGGTTTCCAGTGACCAGTTCGTAGGGAAAATCCGCCCCCAGCTTTTCCGTGACCATGTCACAGAACTCCTGCTCCCGCCCCGCTTGATAGGCAAGATCCCCAAGGGCGAGATTCAGTTGAGGCTGGAGACCCGCAATGGTGTCCAGAACCCGATTGGTGTCCATGCCCATGCCGATGTCCCCCTGGGCAGTGAAATGGACAGACGGTGCTGCAGCCGCCGACTTTCCGGACGTTGCACGGGGTCCCGGCGTTTCCGGCAGGTCTGTCTTAGGCGGGTCTGATGTATCCGTCGGGAGGGACGTCCCGGGTGGGGGAACGGACGGTGCCGATGTTGCCGGCGCGCCCGCCGGTGGTGGGGTTCCGGGCAGGCAGCCTGTCAGCAATAAGCTCACGGTCAGGACGGCGGCCGGGAACAGGCCGTCCTTCCTTAGTCGCCGACGTGCCGGTCCAGTCATGATCCCCCACATGCAGAACGGAGGTTGATGCCCGCGGATCAGGCTGTCGCGAAGCGCGGCCACTGCTAGGGCTTAGCGTAATGCCGGCCGCCCGGCTGATGCCAGAGGCAGGTCCAAGCCCGTCCGGCAATTCTCACCTGCGGCGTATTCTTTCGAACGACGCCGCAAAATCGGTCTATGCTCGGATCATGACCCTGATCCGCGTTTCTGAGGCTGCCCGCTTCCTTGGCGTCAGCGATGACACCATCCGCCGGTGGACCGAGAGTGGGAGCCTGACGCCGCTCAAGGACACGTCCGGGCGGCTGGCCGTGGACGGGCTTGAACTGGCCCGGCTGGCCGGCAGGCAGGCCCATCTCCCGGATGACCCTTCCAAGGCAGGCAGTTCGGCGCGCAACCGTTTCGTTGGCCTGGTCACGGGAATTACCGCCGACAAGGTCATGGCTCAGGTGGAGCTGCAGTGCGGACCCTTCCGCGTGGTGTCACTGATGAGTAGCGAAGCTGTCCGTGACCTTGGACTTGAGCTGGGATCGGTGGCCACCGCAGTGGTCAAAGCCACCACCGTCATTGTGGAAACGCCCCAGGGAAAGAGCCTCATATGAACCTCAGCGACCGGAACCTTGCAGCCAGGCTTGCCGCCGCCACGCTTGTGTCCATCCTGGCTGCCGCTTTGTCCGGCTGCACTCCGAATGCGGCCGACACTCCGAACGCAGCCACGGGAGGCGGCAGCAGCGATGCCACTCGACTTTCCGGAACGGTCACCGTCTTCGCGGCGGCGTCCCTGAAGGAACCCTTCACCAGGCTCGCCGCCGAGTTTGAACGCCGGAATCCCGGAGCTACAGTCATGCTGAGCTTTGCCGGGTCCTCGGACCTGGCCACACAGATTTCCCAGGGCGCCCCGGCCGACGTCTTTGCCTCGGCAGATACCCGGAACATGGACAGGCTCTCCGAAGCCTCGCTTATCGACGGGAAGGTAACCAACTTCGCCACAAACGTCCTGGGGATCGCCGTCCCGCCGGACAATCCGGCGTCGGTCTCATCCTTTGCAGATCTCGCGCGGCCGGGCGTGAAAGTGGTGGTCTGCGCCAGCCAGGTGCCGTGCGGCGCCGCGGCGGACCGTATCGAAAAGGCAACGGGCACCTCGCTCCGGCCGGTCAGCGAGGAGTCGTCGGTTACCGACGTCCTCGGTAAGGTCACGTCGGGCCAGGCGGACGCGGGGCTGGTCTACGTCACCGATGTGAAAAGCGCGGGTACCAAAGTCAACGGCATCCGGATTCCCGAAGCCGAAAATGCCGTGAACGTGTACCCGATCGCGGCGATCGAAGGCGGCAGGCACCAGGAGCTTGCGGCGGCGTTCATCGCCCTGGTCGAAGGCAGCGACGGGCAGAAAATGCTGAAGGACGCCGGCTTCGGCGCCCCGGCCAATCCTCGGGGAAGCTCGGGCCAGTGAACACAGGCCTCCATCGGATACCTGGCGCCTACACCGGCATCCCGTCCTGGATCTACGTCATGGCGGCACTGGGCGCACTGCTCGTGCTGCTTCCGCTCGCGGCCATGGTGGCCAAGGTCAACTGGCCACAGTTCGTTCCACTTGTGACCTCCGAATCGTCGCTCACCGCCCTCGGGCTCAGCCTGCGGACCTCGGCCGCCAGCACCGTCCTGTGCATCGTCCTCGGCATTCCGCTGGCGCTCGTGCTGGCCCGCGGCAGCTTCCCCGGGCAGCGGCTGCTCAGGTCGTTCGTGCTGCTGCCCCTCGTCCTCCCGCCCGTGGTGGGCGGCATCGCACTTCTCTACACATTCGGCCGGCAGGGACTCCTGGGCCGAAGCCTGGAGGTCCTGGGGATCCAGATTGCCTTCTCCACCACGGCAGTGGTCCTTGCCCAGACGTTCGTGGCACTGCCGTTCCTCGTGGTGAGTCTGGAGGGCACCCTGCGGACCGCCGGCGGGCGGTATGAGGCCGTGGCCGCAACGCTGGGTGCCCGTCCCGGCACGGTTCTTCGCCGGGTGACCCTGCCGCTCGTCCTGCCGGGCCTCGCCTCCGGGGCGGTGCTGTCCTTCGCCCGGAGCCTCGGCGAATTCGGTGCCACGCTCACATTTGCCGGCAGCCTGCAGGGAGTCACCCGCACCCTTCCGCTCGAGATCTACCTCCAGCGTGAAACGGACGCCGACGCCGCCGTCGCCCTGTCCCTCGTCCTGGTGGCCGTCGCGGTCTCCGTGGTGGCGCTGTCCTACCGCGGGCCGCGGCGGCCGCCGCCAGGTCCGTTCCCCGACGCCGGCTCGGGGGCCTCGGGCGGGTCCCGAGCTGCAAGGCGTACGACGGCGGCGCCCGCCTCACATGGGAACGTCCAGTGACGTTCCGGCTGGAGGCCGCCGTGGCCGCCCGCGGCTTTGACGTCTCGCTGACCGTAGGGCCCCAGGAGACAGTGGCCATCATGGGTCCCAACGGGGCAGGCAAGTCTACTCTGCTGGCAGTCATCGCCGGATTGCTGCATCCGGACTCAGGCAGTGCTGAAGTGGACGGCAGGGTCCTGTTCCACCAGGCTGCCGACCGGTCCGTATGGATGGCCCCGCATCACCGCGGAACGGCACTCCTTGCCCAGGAGCCGCTGCTGTTTCCGCATCTGACGGTGCTGGAGAACGTGGCGTTCGGACCCCGAAGCCGGGGCGCATCGCGGCACGAGGCGCGGAAAACGGCCCGCCACTGGCTCCGCGCCGTGGAGGCAGCAGAGCTCAGCGGCCGCCGGCCCGGTGAGTTGTCCGGTGGGCAGGCCCAGCGGGTTGCCGTGGCGAGGGCGCTCGCAGCCGACCCGGAACTGTTGCTTCTAGATGAACCCATGGCAGCCCTGGACATCCATGCCGCTCCGCTGCTCCGCCGGCTGCTCAAACGCGTCCTCGCCGAGCGCCGGGCCATCATCATCACCCACGACGTCCTGGATGCGCTCATGCTGGCGGACCGCGTGATCGTCCTGGAGGGCGGCAGGATCACCGAGTCCGGGCCGACGCGCGAGGTGCTTCAGCGGCCCCGGAGCAGGTTCGTTGCGGGGCTGGCCGGACTCAACCTGGTGGCGGGCACCCTGACGGAACGCGGCGTCCGGAGCGCCGCCGGGCAGGACATCGCCGGGCAGCACGACCCCACGCCGGCCGTCCTTGCGCCCGGCCAGGAAGGCGTGGCGGTGTTCCCGCCGTCGGCCGTTTCCGTTTTCCTGACCGAAGCGCACGGCAGCCCGCGGAACTCTTTTCCCGTCACCATCACGGATCTCGAACCGCATGGGGACCAGATCCGCGTCCGCGCGGGCGAGCTGTCCGCAGACGTCACGCCGGCCGCCTCAGCAGATCTTGGCCTCGCACCCGGGATGACGGTGTTCTTTGTGATCAAGGCCGGGGCGGTGTCCGTCTACCCGGCGTGAAGCGTGCGGGGCTACATCCCGGGAATGTCGAGGGCCTCATAGACCTGGATGTTGGCGCCGGGCATCATGAGGTGCGGATGGCCCTCAACCAGTGCGAGGGCGCCGTCCATGTCGTCTGCCTGGAGGATGCCGTAGCCGCCCACGTTGGTGCTGGTGTCGGAGGTGCCGGTGGCGCTGACCTCCTTACCGGCCCCCAGCGGGTTGCCCATGTCCACAATGCCGTCGCCCGCCCGCTGTGCCCACTCCATCCAGGCCTTCATGCCCTCCTGCGCGGCCTCGGGAGAGCTCTCCGCCATCTGCGCTTGTGCCGACTGCGGGGCGTTGTAAAGAACAACAAACTTCTTCATTACAGGTCCTCGTTTCGAATTGCCGGTGTTTCGAGTGTGCCGGTGGAACCATCGACGGTGGCCACAGGTCGATCCTAGGGGGATTCGGGCGACGGGGATACAGTTCAAGAACGATGGTTTTCCTGGAGCTCATCTGTCCCGGAAGGGCCGTTTCGCTGTCGGCAAACTTTGATCCCGGACCCCCCTCTTACAGACTTGAGCGTAGTAGACTCAACTTAGTTGAATCGCATCCCGGAAGGAGCTCGCTTTGGACGTCAAATTCACCACCAAGAGCCAGGAGGCTCTTTCGGCGGCAGCCATGAACGCCTCGACGGCCGGAAACCCCCAGGTGGAACCGGCGCATCTGCTCAAGGCGCTGATGGACCAGCGGGAGGGCGTCGCCGTCGCGCTTCTCCGTGCCACGGGCACCGACGTCGATGCCGTCAGCGTCCAGGCCAGCTCAGCCATTAAGGCGCTGCCTGCGACTTCCGGCTCCTCCACCCAGCAGGCTCAGCTGTCCCGCCCTGCGCTCCAGGCAATCCAGAATGCCCAGAACGAGGCGGACAAGTTGGGTGATTCGTTTGTGTCCACGGAGCACCTGCTGCTGGGCCTGTCGGCCGGAAATGACGCCGCCGCCAGATTGCTGCGTGAGGCGGGTGCCTCCCATGAGGCGCTGCTGGCCGCCCTGCCCGGTGTCCGTGGCGACCGAAAGGTCACCGGCCCGGACCCGGAGAATACTTTCCAAGCACTGGAAAAGTTCGGCACCGACCTCACAGCCATGGCGCGTGCGGGCAAGCTGGACCCCGTCATCGGACGGGACTCCGAGATCCGCCGCATCATTCAGGTCCTGAGCCGCCGCACCAAAAACAACCCCGTGCTCATCGGCGAACCCGGCGTCGGCAAGACCGCCGTCGTCGAAGGCCTGGCCCAGCGGATGGTAGCGGGCGACGTTCCCGAAAGCCTCCGCGGAAAGTCGCTCATCACCTTGGACCTGGCGTCGATGGTGGCAGGCGCGAAATACCGCGGCGAGTTCGAGGAACGCCTCAAGGCGGTGCTGGAGGAGATCAAGAACTCCGAAGGCCAGATCGTCACGTTCATCGACGAGATCCACACCGTCGTGGGTGCCGGCGCGACGGGAGAGAGCGCCATGGACGCGGGGAACATGCTGAAGCCCATGCTGGCCCGCGGCGAGCTGCGCCTCATCGGCGCGACCACCCTGGACGAATACCGCGAGAACATCGAGAAGGACCCCGCGCTGGAGCGGCGCTTCCAGCAGGTCTACGTGGGCGAGCCCAGTGTCGATGACACCATCGGCATTCTTCGCGGCCTGAAGGAGCGCTACGAGGCCCACCACAAGGTCGCCATCGCGGACTCGGCCCTGGTGGCCGCCGCCACCCTCTCCAACCGCTACATCTCCGGACGGCAACTGCCGGACAAGGCAATCGACCTCGTGGATGAAGCGGCATCGCGGCTCCGCATGGAAATCGACTCCGCCCCGGAAGAGATCGACCAGCTGCGCCGCTCCGTCGACCGGCTCACGATGGAAGAGCTGGCGCTGCAGGGCGAGACCGATCCTGCCTCCGTTGAGCGGCTGGCCGCCTTGCGGGCGGACATGGCGGACAAGAAGGAAGCCCTCGCCGCCCTGAACGCCCGCTGGGAAGCCGAAAAAGCGGGCCTGAACCGCGTGGGTGACCTGAAGGCCAAACTGGACGAACTGCGGTCGGCCGCCGACAAGTACCAGCGTGAAGGTGACCTCGAGTCCGCCTCGCGCATCCTGTACGGCGAGCTTCCGGCGCTGGAGCGTGAACTGAATGCCGCCGCCGCCGAAGAGTCGGCCCGGGCGGAGCGCGGCGAGAATGCCCCCGCCCTGATGGTGGCGGAGGAAGTCACCGCAGATGACATTGCCGAGGTGATTTCAGCCTGGACGGGCATCCCGGCAGGGCGGATGCTGCAGGGCGAAAGCCAGAAGCTGCTCCGCATGGAGGAGTTCCTGGGCAAGCGGCTTATCGGCCAGAAGAAGGCTGTGGCAGCGGTGTCGGATGCGGTGCGGCGCGCCCGTGCGGGTATCAGCGATCCCAACCGACCCACCGGCTCATTCCTGTTCCTCGGGCCCACCGGCGTCGGTAAGACCGAGCTCGCCAAGTCCCTCGCTGATTTCCTCTTCGACGACGAACGCGCCATGGTGCGGATCGACATGTCCGAGTATTCGGAGAAGCACTCCGTAGCCCGGCTCGTCGGCGCTCCTCCCGGCTACGTGGGTTACGAGGAAGGCGGCCAGCTGACCGAAGCGGTTCGCCGCCGGCCGTACTCTGTCATCCTGCTGGACGAAGTTGAGAAGGCCCACCCGGAAGTCTTTGACATCCTCCTGCAGGTGCTCGACGACGGTCGGCTCACCGACGGTCAGGGCCGCACCGTTGACTTCCGCAACGTCATCCTCGTCCTGACCTCCAACCTGGGCAGCCAGTTCCTGGTGGACCAGAGCCTGGATGACAGGGCGAAGAAGGATGCCGTGATGGCTGCGGTGCAGTCCGCCTTCAAGCCGGAGTTCCTGAACCGCCTGGACGAAGTGGTGCTGTTCGACGCGCTGAGCGTGGAGGAACTCGCAGCCATCGTGGAGCTGCAGGTTGCAGAACTCACCAAACGCTTGCACGAGCGGCGGCTGACGCTGGAAGTGACCGACGGCGCCCGCGCCTGGCTGGCAATGTCCGGCTTCGATTCGGCGTACGGCGCTCGCCCGCTGCGGCGCCTGGTGCAGCGCGAAATCGGCGACCGCTTGGCCAAGGCGATTTTGGCCGGGGAGATCGCCGACGGCGACACGGTGCTGGTGGACACGGCGACTGGCGTCGACGAACTCACTGTTGACGCCCTCGTGTCGGCCGGCAGGCAGGGCGCCGGTGCGCTCACCGGCAGCGGTCTGTCCGTGCGGCGGAAGGACTAGTCCGGCGGGAGGGTAGCGGCGGAGGGCCCGGCGTCGGACGGGCTGGCGGCACAAGGATTGGCGGCGCCGGCCGCAGGGCCGGCTGTAGGGCCACTTGCAGGACTAGGGGAGCAGGCTGGCCTTGATGATGTTGCCGGCGTCAGCGGTGACGTAGCAGTCCACGCGGCGGTCGCCCTGCCTCCAACTGTCGGAGCTGGGGTAGGCCAGCCGATACTCCAACACGTAGGCGTTGGATTTGCTGGTCAGGGATGCCGTTTGGCAGACCTCGCGTGCCTTGGCCTTCATCGCCGTGCTGCCGGGGAAGGAATCCTCGGCAGCGTAGCGGTGGGCTGCCACAAGCTGGGCCGAGTGAGCAGATGCGCAGTCCACCACGGTGGCGCCTGTTGCGGAAGGGTCAAAATCCTTGAAGCAGTCGCCCACCCTGAAGTCCAGCGGGCTCACGCCCTTCAGGGGAAGGCTGGGGCGGGGCGTTGCGGGAGGCGTGGCAGGGGAGACCTGCCCGGCAGGCGAGCCCGGCTGGCCCGCCGCCTTCATTGTTGCGTTGGCCAGCAGGGAGGTCAGCAGCCAGACGAACAAGCCGCCCACAACGAGCAGCGCCACCACGAAACCCACTTTGAACAGATTCTGCTGCAGCTCCGCACGGAGCCTCGGCAAGTGGAAGGTTTCCCCCACAGTTTTGGGTGGGGCTGAGTTCTCAGCGGCTGATGTGGGAGCGGCCGATGTGGGCGGGGCCGATGGAGTCGGCGGGATTGGCCGCGGCCGCGCGTCGGGGACTGGATTGTTTTCATTCACTTGGGACGGCACCCCTTCCATGTGGTCGTTTCGCCTGGTCTCTGGTTCCTGCCTCGGCTTCCGAAGCGGCTTCCGAAGCGGCTTCCGTGGGGCTCTGCTCCCTGTGCTGCCCCTCTCCGCTGCCGCTCGGGCCGTTTCCCAAAGCCGATTATTTCAGTCGTTTCAGGAGACTCTATCGAACAAAAAATCCTTGGAACGCCGTGATTACGGCGGAAGTTGTGCGGACACCGGCCTGGCCGACGCGCCCGTGGGGAGCAGTTGCCGCAGAAAGCATGTAATCTAGGGATACGACAAATTGACCAAACATTCCGGGGCCTCACCGATAGCCAAGGTGACCACCTCCGGTCCAAGTACAAAAGGGGGTCACGCCATGGGGCGCGGCCGTCAAAAGGCAAAAGCTACCAAGCAGGCTCGGGACATTAAGTACTACTCCCCGAACACTGACTATTCGGCCCTTCAGCGTGAGCTCACGGGTCCGGGAAGTCGTGCCACGAGCCATTTCGCGAATGAACCGGTCGAACCGGACTATTCAGCCTACGTGGATAAGTACGCGGACGATTTGGAAGACGACGACGACGAGGTAGACACCCGTCGGATCGGTTAGTCGTTACAGCATGAACCTGCCGTAAGGCAATCAGCTGCACGCCGCCGTCGTACACCTGTGTACGTCGTTTATTCCGGCACCACTTCTCTCCGGGATCAGGTGCCGCCACAATTATCAGGCCCGTTGGGCACGTCACTCTGTGGCGTGCCCAATGGGCCTTTTGCGGCCCCGGGGGGCATCTGGGAGCCACTCCCGACATTTCTGCACCTATTTACTATTCCAACGCCACGTCCGGACCGTCAGATCCAAGGTTTGCTGACGGCGAGGGGGCGCAAAGGCGTGCAGAAAAGTGCGGCCTCGAGGGGTGACCGCAGGCAGAATCCGGTCGCCTTCACCGGCCGGCCTGTTCACGTCTAGGCTGGTAAGGGTTTCTGTCCAACGAAAGGGATGACGGCATGGTTCAGCGCAACGGATACACCCGCGGGGAGCTGTGCTGGGCGGACGTCCAGACCCCGGACGTGGCGGCCGCCAAGTCGTTTTACACCGCGGTGTTCGGCTGGCGCTATGAGGACCGGCCCACGCCCGACGGGCGCAGCTACGCCCAGGCTTTCCTTGACGGGGATCTCGTCGCCGTTGTCGCGCCGCAGCCCGTGCCGGAGGAATCCACGCCGGCGCGATGGAATGTCTACTTCGCCGCGGATGATGCCCGGGACGTGGCCGAAGAGACCCGGCACGCCGGCGGGACCGTGCAGTTCGGCCCGGAGGAAGTGGGGGACACCGGCGTCCTGCTGTTCCTCGCGCCGCCCGGGGGCGGCACTACCGGTGTCTGGCAGGCCGGAACGCACGCCGGCAGCGGGCGTTACCACGAGCCTGGTGCGTTTGCCTGGGCCGAACTCCTCACGCCCGAGCCGCAGGCCGCCGTCGGGTTTTTCCAGCAGGTGTTCGGGCACGAGGTGACCGAATACCCGCAGGACGACGGCGGCACGTACACCACCCTCATCGTGAATGGCGCGGAGGTGGCCGGCGTGGCCCCGGCGCCGGACGCGGAGGGGGAGCCGGATACTGACGCGGAGTTGGAGGCTCAGGGGACGGACGGCGCCGAAAGGCGCGCCCGGCTGGGCTGGCAGGTCTACTTCGGCGTCTCCAGCGTCAAGGAAGCCGTGCTGGCGGCCGTGGCTGCCGGCGCAGAGGTGCTCGTGGAGCCGGAGTTCGAAGACGACGAAGGAACCATTGCAACCCTGAAGGATCCGCAAGGCGGCGTCTTCAGCGTCCTGGAGGTTTAAACGTCGAGTGCTCCGTAGCTGCCCTTATGAACCCTCTAAACGGCAGCTGGGCCCACGCCGGCAGGGTTCCCTGGCCGAGCGTGCGAGGCGAGGGGGCCGGTGGGGAGCACTCGATGAGTTATTTAAGCGTAGGTGTTGACCATCCGGACAGCGCCGCCGTCCACACCCTTGGCGCCCTGGACGTAGTCCGGGCCGGTCTTGAGGACGGCGTCGGAGTCGGCGCCGACCGTGCCCATGATCCAGGAAGGCAGGCCGCGCTCGTTCAGCCGGGCCGCCGCGGCGTCAGCGACGTCGGCGGAGACGATCGCCACCATGCCCACGCCGAGGTTGAGCGTGCGTTCGAGGTCGGCCAGGGGGACGCGGCCGAGCTCGGAGACCAGCTTGAAGATGGCCGGCAGTTCCCAGGTGGCGCGGTCGACCGTGGCCACGAGGCCCTGGGGCAGGACGCGGGCCAGGTTGGCGGCGAGGCCGCCGCCGGTGACATGGCTGAACCCGTGCACGGCTCCGCCGCCTGTGGCAGGGTCAGTCGTCACCGGGAAGGTCCGGGCCAGGTCCAGGCAGTCAGCGGCGTAGACACGTGTGGGCTCCAGCAGTTCCTCGCCCAGCGTGCGGCCGAGTTCAGAGACCTGGCGGTCGAGGGCCCAGCCGGCGTGGTTGATGACGCGGCGGACCAGGGAGTACCCGTTCGAGTGCAGGCCGGAGGAAGCCATGCCGATCACCACGTCGCCGGCGCGGACACGGTCCGGACCCAGCAGGGCGTCGGCTTCGACAACGCCGGTGGCTGCGCCGGCAACGTCGTATTCGTGCTCGCCCAGCAGGCCGGGGTGCTCGGCGGTTTCGCCGCCCACGAGGGCGGTGCCGGCGACGGAGCAGGCCGCTGCGATGCCGCGGACGATGTCCGCGATGCGCTCGGGGACCACCTTGCCGCAGGCGATGTAGTCGGTCATGTACAGCGGCTCGGCACCCACCACCACGATGTCGTCCACCACCATGCCCACGAGGTCGAAGCCGATGGTGTCGTGGATGTCCATGGCCTGCGCGATGGCCACTTTGGTGCCCACACCGTCGGTGGACGTGGCCAGCAGCGGGCGCCTGTAGGTGAGCAGCTTCGAGACGTCGTACAGTCCCGCAAAACCGCCGACGCCGCCGATCACCGAGGCGTTGTGCGTCGCCTTGACGGCGCCCTTCATCAGTTCGACGGCGCGGTCTCCGGCTTCGACGTCGACGCCGGCGGAGGCATACGTGATGCCGGCGTTGGTCTGCGCCAGATTGTTCTGGGCCAAACCGTTCTGGGCGGCGTTCATGTCAGCAGTGGGGGAGGCGGAAGTCATAGGGACTCTTTCTTGTCAGCGCCGACGGGAGCAGCGTCGTGGTGAACGTCAGGGACGAGGTCGGCCTCGGTCAGGAGGTTCTCGAATTCGGAATCCGGTCCGGGGTCGCACCCCGTTGCACCGGGCTTCTCCGCCGGGTCTTCGGTGACGGGAATGGTCGCCGGGTTGCCGGCGGCCACCTCGGCCGGTTCGACGGCGGCCGCGGCGCTGCCGGCGGTTGCCGCACCGGCCGACACGGCAGGACCCGTAGCAGCAGCGGCAGGGAGGCCGCCGAGGTCCGTGCGCTCCAGCAGGTTCTTGCCCAGCTTGTCTGAGCCAGGAAGCTCGATGGGGTACTTGCCGGTGAAGCAGGCAGTGCAGAGCCGTTCGCGGGGCTGCTGGGTGGCGCCGATCATGCCGTCTTCGGAAATGTAGGCCAGCGAATCAGCGCCGATCGCCTGGGAGATTTCCTCGATGGTGGCGCCGTTGGCGATCAGTTCCGCGCGGGACGCGAAGTCGATGCCGTAGAAGCAGGGCCACTGGACCGGCGGGGAGGAGATCTTCACGTGAACGGCGGCGGCGCCGGCCTCGCGGAGCATCCGCACGATGGCGCGCTGCGTGTTGCCGCGGACAATCGAATCGTCCACCACGACGACGCGCTTGCCGCGGATCACGGATTCCAGGGCGTTGAGTTTGAGCCGGATGCCGAGCTGGCGCAGCGTCTGTGAGGGCTGGATGAACGTGCGGCCCACGTAGGAGTTCTTGACGAAGCCGTGAGCGAATGGAATGCCGGACTCCTCGGCGTAGCCGACGGCGGCGGGAGTACCGGATTCGGGGACCGGAATGACGATGTCCGCTTCCTGGGTGTTTTCCCGGGCCAGCTGGCGGCCCATTTCCACGCGGGATTCGTAGACGGAGCGTCCCGCGATCGCAGCGTCGGGGCGCGCGAGGTAGACGTACTCGAAAACGCAACCGGCCGGCGTCGGCTCTGCGAAGCGCTGGGAGCGCACGCCCTGCTCGTCGATGGCGATGAATTCGCCCGGCTCGATTTCACGGATGAAGCTGGCGCCAACGGTGGCGAGGGCGGACTGCTCGGAGGCAACCACCCAGCCACGCTCCAGCCGGCCGAGGACCAGCGGGCGGATGCCGAACGTGTCGCGGGCGGCGTACAGGGTGCCTTCGTCCATGAAGACAAAGCAGAAGCCGCCGCGGATCTTGGGGAGCAGTTCAATGGCGGTCTGTTCGAGGGTCTTGCCCTCTTCGCCCTCGAGCAGAGCCGTGACCAACGCGGTGTCCGAGGTGTTGCCCTGTTTCATCTCGCCGCTGAGCTGGCCGCCGTTGCGGTCCGTGATCATGGCGTTGAGTTCGGCGGTGTTGGTCAGGTTGCCGTTGTGTGCCAGGGCAACCGTACCGGTCGCGGTGGCGCCGAGCGTGGGCTGGGCGTTGGCCCAGTGGCTGGCTCCGGTGGTGGAGTAGCGGCAGTGGCCGACAGCCAGGTGCCCGGTGAGGGTGTTCAGCGTGGTCTCGTCGAAGACCTGGGAGACGAGGCCCATGTCCTTGTAGACGTTGATCCGCTTGCCGTCGCTGGTGGCTATGCCAGCCGACTCCTGACCGCGGTGCTGCAGTGCATACAGCCCGTAATAGGTGAGTTTTGCTACTTCTTCACCTGGTGCCCAAACCCCGAAGACGCCGCAAGCGTCCTGGGGGCCCTTTTCGCCAGGGAGAAGATCATGAGAAAGTTTTCCATCGCCGCGTGCCACTGGTCGATTATCTCATGTCATCAGGTAGAGAACTTCCGGCGGCCGGTTTATGACCGGTGGCCGGGACCGCTGCCGTTGTCACCCTGCTGCTGCTGCGGGTGCCCGGGGGCAGGGTGCTGTTCCGCCTCAGGCGTGGGCTGTTCCGCGTCAGGCGTGGGCTGTTCCGCGTCAGGAAGGGACTCTTCCGTTTCGGGAACAGCTTCGACGAGGGCGTGCTCGGCACGTTTGACGCTCAGCCGGTCCAGGACCAGCGCGGCAATTGCGCCGAGGATCACACCGCCGGCTCCGCACAGCACCATGAAGAAGCCGAAGACGGTTCCGGGGTCGTAGCTGGCGCTGGCGGGCAGTGCGTAGGCGATAATTGCCGCCACAGCGATGCCGACGAGCCCGCCCAGGATCAGGAACGGGACGTACTTTGGTGCTCGTCGAACGGTTATGCCGCGCCGCTCAGGCGTGGCGTGCCGCTCAACGTTTTCGCGCCGTTCAGGGGTGGGGTCGTCAGAAGCCATGCCATCTAGCCTACTGTCAGGGCCGTGTCAGACCAGAACCGAAGCGTCCACGAACCGCTGCCGCTGCTCGCCCAGCACGTCGCCGCCGGACATCCGGATCACGTCCCCGGCTTTGAGGTACGGGAAGCGGCCGGAGAGCGCGACGCCGGCCGGGGTGCCGGTGGTGATGAGGTCGCCGGGTTCGAGCACCATGTAGTGCGAGAGGCGGCGGACCAGCTCGGCCGCTCCGAAGATCATGTCCCGCGTCGAGCTCTTCTGGCGCGGTTCATCGTTGACCCACGAGGCGAGCTCTATGCCGTCAGCATCGGCAGCGGAGGGGGGTACCAGCCACGGGCCCAGCGGGTTGAAGGTGGGGCAGGACTTCCCCAATGACCATTGCGGTCCGGAATGCTCCAGCTGGTACTCGCGCTCGGAGACGTCATTGGAGAGCACGAACCCGGCGATGCAGGCGGCGGCATCAGTGTCGGACGTCAGGTAGCTGGCGGGCTGGCCGATCACCACCCCCAGCTCAACCTCCCAGTCCACCCGCTGCGCGCCGGGCAGGATGACGACGTCGTCGTTGGGCCCAACGACCGTGGTGGGGTGCTTGAAGAAGATGATGGGCCGCTCAGGCTCCGGAAGGCCCGATTCGGCGGCATGAGCTGCATAGTTCAGCCCGACGCCGATCACCGCGCCAGGCCTGGCGATGGGCGCGCCGATCCGCTTTCCCTCGAGGGAGACGTAGGGCAGGCCCGTGAGGTCCAGTTCATCCAGCTGGTGGGCCCAGGTCTGCAGGAAGCTGCCGTCGATGTCTGAAGTGACAGGGCGCAGGTCGTACGCGTGACCTTCGTCGTCGATGATTACCGGGATCTCGTTCCCGGCCGTGCCAATGCGCATCAGCCGCATGGTTGTCCTTTCAGCTGCCGCGGTAGGTGGAGTAGGCGAACGGGCTCAGCAGCAGCGGCACGTGGTAGTGCTCGGCGCCGGTCACCTCGAAGATGAGATCCACCTCGGGAAAGAATGTGCGCGTGCCGAGCCGCGCGTAATAATCGCCGGTGGAAAAGTTCAGCCGGTAGTTGCCCGGGGCCAGCTCTTCGGGCCCGAGGTCCTTCGCGCGGCCGTCGGCATCAGTGGTGCCGCTCGCCAGCTGCGTCCAGCTGCCGCCGTCGTTCGCATAAAGCACGACGGCGACGCCCGCCGCCGGGCGGCCGGCGCCGGTGTCCAGGATGTGGGTGGTGATGTGGGAAACGCTCATTCGCTGATCACTCCTTCGAGCCGCAGCAGGGCAATTTCGCGCAGCTGCTGGGCCACAATGACATCTTCTTGGGCGGGGGTGTTGGCCAGGCGTTCCTGGAGTGCCGCCAGGATTTCCGGGGCGGTTCGGCCGGCAGCGCGGATCAGGAAAACCCGGCCAAACTTTTCTTCATAGGCGCGGTTTCCGGCCGCCAGAGCGTCTGCGACCGCGGCATCGGCAGGGTCGACGCCGGCCTGTTCCGAACGTGACATGGACGCCTCGGCGGTTGCCGCCGTCGGGCGCTCACCGATCCGTGGATGGTGCGCCAAAGCGGCCTCGACCTCCTCCGGTGTGAACGGGGAGGCGGCATCGCGGGCAAAGCCGAGCAGCTCCTTGCTGGAGGCGAAGGGGCGGGCGTCGGCGATCTGGTCCACCCAGCGCTCGACGTCGGCGCAGGGCCGGAGGGCCGCGCTGGCCTCGGTGCGGTCCGCTTCATTGAATTCCGCAAGCTTCATGCTTGATGATCCCTCGTACAGATGCTGGCATCCATGGTGACGGCTATGCGGTAAGCCGGATCTGGTCCCGACGAAACCGGCCTCCTCAGGTCAACCGGTCTTCCGCATCATGGAACTGTTATTTCAGCATGCGTAATAGTAAGCCGAACGGGCGTGCCGATGTCAAGAGAGTACCGCGCCGACTGAGCTTTCGGGCCGCAGGCCCGGGGCACGGACAGGCTATGGCGACGGAGGGCTTGGAATGGCTCCGCCGAGCCGGGAGGTGACGCGGCGAGCCGCAGCCAGGCATGATTCACCGAGGCTTTGCAGCGTGTCCGGCGAGACACGGAACCGCGGAGCCGGGATGAGGACAGCCGCCACGGTGTCGCCGCGGTGGTCGTAAACAGGGGCCGCGACGCCGACTTCATCCAGTGAGGATTCGCCGTAATTGATGGCCCAGCCGCGCCGGGCCACGTCCTTAAGCCGGACCATATAGTCGTCGAGGCCGGTGTCATCCAGGCCGGGGTAGCTGATCGAGCCACTGCGCAGCAGCGTCCGGACGCGTTCGGGGGATTCCGCGGCGAGGAAGACCTGGACGGAGGCGCTGAGCGCATCGTTGTAGCGGGCTCCCAGGGGGGTGGTGTGCTTGATCTGGTGATGGCTCGCGATCTGTTCGACGCACATCGCATCGGCGCCGCTCCACACCATCAGCGCACTGGTTTCGCCGGTCTGTTCGGCCAGTTCACGAAGGACAGGGTAGGCCACCCGCCGTTCTTCCAGTTCAGCGAGCAGCGGTCCCGCCACCGCGATCAGGCCCAACCCGAGGCGGAACCGCCGGGTTTCCGGATCACGCTCCACGAGGTGTTCCTGTTCGAAGGTGGCCAGGATCCGCGACACCGTGCTCTTATGCAGTCCCACACGGTTGGCGATCTCCGTGACCCCGAGCAACGGCTCGTCCACCGAGAATGTTCGAAGGACGGCAATGGCATTGACGATGACCGAGGCGCCTTTGGTGTCGCCGTTCCCGGTGGTGTCAGGTGATTCTGCTGGGCTCATGGTGGTTACCATCATTCCCTAAGAGGACACAGAAGTGGCGCCACCCCGATGTGGCGCCACTTCCGGTCTATACTGCGGGACGGGTGAGGTCAGGCGCCCAAGATGTTGTATTCGGGCCCGAACGGGAACTTCGTGATGTTCTCCGCTCCGTCCTCTCCCACTACCAGAATGTCGTGTTCGCGGTAGCCGCCCGCACCCGGCTGGCCATCCAGAACGGTGATCATCGGCTCCATGGAAACCACCATTCCCGGCTCCAGGACCGTGTCGATGTCCTCGCGCAGCTCCAGCCCGGCCTCCCGCCCGTAGTAGTGGCTGAGAACGCCGAAGGAGTGCCCATAGCCGAAGGTCCGGTTGGCCAGCAGGCCGTGGCCGATGTAGATCTCGTTAAGTTCCGCGGCGATGTCCTTGCAGACCGCTCCCGGCTTGATCAGCTCCAGACCCCGCCTGTGAACCTCCACATTGATATTCCACAGTTCAAGCGAACGTGCGTCGGGTTCGCCGTAGAACAGAGTGCGTTCCAGCGCCGTGTAGTAGCCCGAGGTCATGGGGAAGCAGTTGAGGGACAGGATGTCGTGTTCCTGGATCTTGCGGGTGGTGGCCCAGTTGTGGGCGCCGTCCGTGTTGATGCCGGACTGGAACCACACCCACGTATCCCGGATCTCAGAGTCGGGGAAAGTCCGGGCGATCTCGTGGACCATGGCCTCGGTTCCGATCAGCGCCACCTCATACTCAGTGATCCCCGCGGTGATGGCGTTCCGGATGGCTTCGCCGCCCAGGTCCCCGATCCGGGCACCGTGCTTGATGACCTCGATCTCTTCGGCGGACTTGATCATGCGCTGGCGCATGGCTGCCTGGGCCACGTCCACGAGCGTGGCGGATTCGAAGGCCGCCTGGATCCTGTTGCGGTTGTCCAGCGGCAGGGAGTCGTCCTCGACGCCGAGCCGGCGGACGGTGATGCCCCGCGTTCGGAGGGTCTCCTGGATGGCGTGGATGTAGTTGTCGCGGCGCCAGTCCGTGTAGACGAGGTTGTCGCCGAAGCTGCGGCGCCACGGCATGCCGGCGTCGATGTTGGCTGTGATGGTGACTGTGTCCTCTTTGGTGACCACCATGGCGTAGGACCGGCCGAAGTAGGTGAAGAGGAAATCGGAGTAGTACTTGATGGAGTGGTAGCTCGTAAGGACAACGGCGTCCAGGCTCTTTTCGGCCATGATGCGGCGGAGGCCCGCGAGGCGGCGCTCGAACTCGGCGTCCGAGAACGTGAGCCTGACCTTCTCGCCGTTGTTCAGGACCTTGAGGCGCTCGAGCTTTGCGACGTCGTTGACGGCTTCGGATTGGGTGATGGTCATGGCGTGTACCTTTCATTGGGGCAGCCGCCATTGGGGCAGCCGCTGGTCATGGTGCGGAAGTTGCAGAAGGAAGTTGAAGAAGAGGTAAGCGGGGCCCGGCGCGGATCGTTTATTCCTGCCTGAGCGGCTTCCTGGACGTCTCGGCTGCGAACAGGACGGCGACGAGGGAGACGACGGATGCCGCCACGAGGTACCAGCCCGGTGCGAGCTTGCTGTGGGTGAGGCCGATAAGCAGTGTGGCCATAAACGGGGCAGTTCCGCCGAAGAGGGCGTTGGAGAGGTTGAAGCTGACGGCGAAGCCGCTGTAGCGGACGCGGGTGGGGAAGAGCTCAGCGAGGAAGCTGGGGAGCGTGCCGTCGTTGAGGGTCAGCATGCCGCCGAGCAGGATCTGGATCAGGACAATGACCAGGAAATTGCCGGTGTCCAGCAGCACGAAGGCCGGCACAGTCAGGAGGATGAAGAGCACTGACGCGGTGATCAGCATGCGCTTGCGGCCGAACTTGTCCGAGGCGATGCCGGTGATGAAGATGAAGCCGATGTAGCTGGCCAGGGCGATGGTGGTGGCCAGGAAAGATTCCGCCGCGCCGAAGCCGAGTTCCTCGGCCAGGTATGTGGGCATGTAGCTGAGGATGACGTAGAAGCCGACGGCGTTGAGCAGCACGGCGCCCGTGGCGATGACGAGTTGCTTGCGGTAGGTCTTGAACATTGCGAAGACGGGTGCCTTGACGGTGTGGTCCTCAGCTGCCAGGGCCCGGAACGCGGGCGTATCTTCGAGCTTGGTCCTGATGTAGCGGCCGATGAGGCCCATGGGCGCAGCCAGCAGGAACGGCAGCCGCCAGCCCCAGTCATGGAGCTCCTCGGCGGTGAGCACGCTGCTGAGCAGTGCCGCGATCAGGGAACCGAGCAGCAGGCCGGCCGCAGTGCTGGCCGGTACGACGGCGGCGTAGAGTCCGCGCTTGTTGGCAGGGGCGTACTCCACCAGGAAGGCAGATGCGCCGGCGTATTCGCCCGCTGCGGAGAACCCCTGGACGATACGGACCAGCAGGAGCAGGATCGGCGCCAGTATGCCGATGGCGTTGTAGCCGGGGATCAGGGCAATGCAGAACGTGGCCCCGGACATGATGAGGATGGATAGCGAGAGGGCTTTCCTTCGTCCCAGGCGGTCGCCGATATGCCCCCAGATGAAGCCGCCGAGGGGGCGGATGAAGAAGGAAACCGCGAAGACTCCGAAGGTGGCCAGCAGGGCGGTCTGGCGGTCGGTTTCGGGGAAGAACACTGAGGAAATGATCGCTGCCAGGTAGCCGTAGACGGCGTAGTCGAACCACTCGACGAAGTTGCCGATGAAGCTTGCCGTGACCACGCGCCGGCGTGTTTCCCTGCTGACGCCGCTGCCGGCCTCTTCAGGGTTCTGGCCGCTCACCGTGCTGCGTCCGGAGCGTGTGCCGTCATGCCCGCTATTCGACTCCGGGCCCGGGCGTCCCGCAAGAGCGGCGGGGGAGGGGGATTCGTTACTCATTAGTCCACCAAGGGGTTTGGGGTTGCATTGGGTGCAACGCTGTTGCATCAGATTAGGCGTGATGTGCGGCACAGTCAATGGTTTTGTGGGCCAGGACTGAAGGACTCTGCTCGCACTGCACGTGCGGACGGTAGACATGGTGGAGATTTGCCGTTGAAGGGCGATGTCAGCGGCATGTTGCGTTCAAAGAGACGTGGTTGCGCGAAAGCAAATAGCCGCGAGCGGTTCCGGCGGGGTGCAAGGTGTCGCACTTCCGAAATCTATTGACACCGCCATGTGATGGCTGTCATATTCACAAGTACGCGCTATGTGCACCGTGTTGTGTAATACGCAATAGATTTTGGGGTGAGAGTGCAGCGGCTTCGGGTGCCGCAGGAGGTTCCGGCCATGCAGGACATCGAGGCCCGTCAGTGTCCCGGACGAGAGCCCGGAACCGCGGGAAGAAGATTTTGAACCACAACGAGTCGGCTAGATTTGGCACTGGGTGCCGCCACCCACGAGTCCCCGGACTCAGGAAAGGAACGCAAAATAATGGTTCATAAAGTAAAGGCAGTCATTGCCAAAGAAAAGAACGCTCCGGTTTCGATAGAGACCATCCTGGTGCCGGATCCGGGCCCAGGGGAGGCTCTGGTGGACATCCTGACGTGCGGGGTCTGCCACACGGACCTCCACTACAAGCTGGGCGGCATCGGGAATGATTTCCCGTATCTGCTGGGCCATGAGGCTACCGGAGTGGTGAATGCTGTCGGACCGGGGGTGACCGAGGTGGCGCCGGGAGACCGGGTCATCCTGAACTGGCGTGCCGTCTGTGGCCAGTGCCGGGCGTGCTCCAAGGGGCAGCCGCAGTACTGCTTTAACACCCACAACGCCACGCAGAAGATGACGCTGGAGGACGGCACGGAGCTTTCGCCCGCGCTCGGCATCGGCGCCTTCGCTGAGAAGACGCTCGTCGCCGCCGGTCAGTGCACCAAGGTGGACGACGACGCCGATCCCGCCGCCGTCGGGCTGCTCGGCTGCGGCGTCATGGCCGGCATCGGTGCCGCCATCAACACCGGTGAGGTCAAACGCGGCGAGTCAGTGGCCGTGATCGGTTGCGGCGGCGTGGGCATCGCGGCAATCGCCGGGGCGAAGCTGGCCGGTGCCACCACGATCATCGCGGTGGACATCGACGACAACAAGATCGAGATGGCCAAGTCGCTCGGCGCCACCCACGGCGTGAACTCCCGCACCGCGGACCCGGTCGAGGCAATCCGCGCGCTGACCAACGGCAACGGAGCCGACGTCGTGATCGAAGCCGTCGGACGGCCTGAGACGTACAAGCAGGCCTTCTATGCCCGCGATCTGGCCGGCCGCGTGGTCCTGGTGGGCGTGCCGACGCCGGAGATGCAGCTTGAGCTGCCCCTGCTGGACGTCTTTGGCCGGGGCGGTTCGCTGAAGTCCTCCTGGTACGGCGACTGCCTGCCTTCCCGCGACTTCCCGATGCTGGTCCAGCACTACAAGCAGGGCAACCTGGACCTGGACGCGTTCGTCTCCGAGCGCATCACCATCGACCAGGTGGAAGAGGCCTTCGACAAGATGCACGAAGGCAAGGTCCTCCGCTCAGTTGTCGAAATCCAGCCCGCGGCCGGAAACCGGTCCGCCGTCGGGACCCAGCCGGAGGTTGCCGCCGTATGAGTGTCACCATCGAAAACCTCGTCACCTCGGGCACCTTCTCACTCGACGGCGGCACCTGGGATGTGGACAACAACGTATGGATCGTGGGCAATGAGGACGAATGTGTCATCATCGACTCCCCGCACGACGCCGCCGCAATCATCAGCCAGGTCCGCGGCCGGAAGGTCCTTGCCATCCTGCTGACCCACGCGCACAACGACCACATCGGGGCGGCCCGGGAGGTCGCAGCGGCAGTGGATGCCCCCATCCACCTGCACCCCGATGACCTGATGCTGTGGGAGCAGGTCTACCCGGACGCCAAGCCGGACCGGGAGATCGCCGACGGCGACGTCTTTCAGGTGGGCGGAGCAATGCTCAGGGCCATCCATACGCCCGGCCACTCACCGGGCTCCACCTGCTTCCTGCTCGAGGAGGAAGGAACGGTCTTCACAGGAGACACGCTGTTCAACGGCGGCCCCGGTGCCACCGGCAGGTCCTACAGCGACTACCCGACCATCCTCGCCTCCATCCGGGAACGTTTGTTGCCGCTTCCGGCCGAGACGGTGGTCCGCACTGGCCATGGCGACAACACCACAATCGGTGCTGAGCGGGAGACGCTGGCCAAGGTGAACCAGTAAAGCAGGGTTTTTCCCACATCAAGCAGGACCCGGTAAGGCGCGCCATGAATGCTGGCGCGCCTTGCAGGGCGTTTTGAGCAAGCACGGCGTTCAACAAGCACGACGCTAGCCGGTAAGAAAGTTGGAACAATGAAGTTCGGCAAACAGCCCGCCCCCGTTGCGGACATCAACGAGGACGCCCTCGCCGTCGGCAAACCGAAAACGGAAGCTGCCGGCGTCAAGGCCGTGATGGTGGCATTGGAGCGGGCCGTGGCCCAGGCCGGTGTCACCAGGACGGCGCAGTCGCTGCTGCGCCTGAACCAGCGCGGCGGCTTCGACTGTCCGGGCTGTGCCTGGCCGGAATCCGACAAGAAGCGGAAGGCGGCCGAGTTCTGCGAAAACGGGGCCAAGGCAGTGGCCGAGGAAAACACGCTCCGCACGGTCGGGGCAGAGTTCTGGGCCCGGCACTCCATCGCGGAACTGGCGGAGAAGACGGAGTACTGGCTGGGCAACCAGGGCCGGCTCAGCGAACCGGTGGTCATCCGGGAAGGGGAGACCCATTATTCACCGATCTCCTGGGCGGATGCCTTCGAGCTCATCGGTGAACACATCCGGGCCAGCACGCCTGACCGCTGCGTCTTCTACACCTCCGGCCGCACGGCCAACGAGACCGCGTTCATGTACCAACTGCTTGCCCGTGCTCTCGGAACAAATAACCTGCCGGACTGTTCCAACATGTGCCACGAGTCCTCCGGCTCGGCGCTCAACCCAACGATCGGCATCGGCAAAGGCACCGTGTCGCTGGACGATATCCACGACGCCGAGCTGATCTTCGTCGTCGGGCAGAAC
Source organism: Arthrobacter sp. ISL-28 (assembly GCF_018613875.1). GTDB lineage: Bacteria > Actinomycetota > Actinomycetes > Actinomycetales > Micrococcaceae > Arthrobacter. The sequence continues at coordinate 164,376 of NZ_JAGGPJ010000014.1, forward strand.
CCCGGCACCAACCATCCGCGCATGCTCTCGGCCCTGAAGGAGTGCAAGGACAAGGGCGGCAAGGTGGTGGCGGTGAACCCGCTGCCCGAGGCCGGACTCTTCAACTTCAAGGACCCGCAGACAGTTTCCGGCGTGGTCGGCGGCGGCACGCCGCTGGCCGATGAGTACCTGCAGATCAAGGTGGGCGGGGACCTGGCGCTCTTCCAGGCACTGGGCCACCTGCTGCTGGCGGCCGAGGAACAGAACCCGGGCACCGTCGTCGACCGTTCCTTCATCGACGCCCAGACCGACGGGTTCGACGCCTACCGCGAGGCCCGCCGGGAACTGGACTGGGAAGAAACCGAGAAGGCCACGGGCCTGTCCCGGCAGCAGATCGAGGACGTGGCGGGGATGCTCATCCGGTCCAAGGCGACCATCTTCTGCTGGGCCCTGGGCGTGACGCAACAGCCCCACTCGGTGGACACCATCAAGGAAATGGTCAACGTCCTGCTGCTGCAGGGCAACTTCGGCAAGCCCGGCGCCGGGGCCTGCCCGGTCCGCGGCCACTCCAACGTCCAGGGCGACCGGACCATGGGCATCTGGGAAAAGCCGAAGGAATGGCTCCTGGAGGCGCTGGACAAGGAGTTCGGCATCCAGTCCCCGCGGGGCCACGGGTACGACGCCGTCGAGTCCATGGAGGCGTTCGAGCGCGACGAAGTGGACGTCTTCGTGTCCATGGGCGGGAACTTCTCGCTGGCCTGTTCTGACACCGAGACGCTGGAAGCGGGGATGCAGCGGATCGGTCTCACTGTCCACATCTCCACCAAGCCCAACCGGTCCCATGTGGTGCACGGCCGCACCTCGCTGATTCTTCCCACGCTGGGGCGCACCGACAAAGACGACAAGCACCCCAAGGGCGCCCAGTTCCTGTCCGTGGAGGACTCCATGTCCGTGGTCCACACAACGCAGGGCAGACTCCAGCCGGTGTCCGAGCACCTGCTCGCCGAACCAGTGATCGTCGCCCGCATGGCCGCCGCCGCCCTCGGTGCGGACCATCCCGTGGACTGGAAGGCGATGGCCGAGGACTACGACGTGATCCGGGACCACATCTCCCGCGTCATCCCGGGCTTCGAGGACTTCAACGCCAGGGTCCGGACGAAGAACGGCTTCGTGCTGCCCAACCCGCCGCGCGACACCCGTTCGTTCAACACGGACATCGGCCGCGGGCGCTTCACGGTCAGCCCGCTGGAATACCTGAGCGCGCCGGAAGGCCATCTTGTCCTGCAGACCATCCGCAGCCACGACCAGTACAACACCACCTTCTACGGCCTGGATGACCGGTACCGGGGAATCTCGGACGGCCGCCGGGTGATCCTGGTGCACCCGGAGGACCTGGCCGGGCTCGGCTTCCAGGACCGGGACCTCGTCGACGTCGTCAGCACCTTCCAGGGGCAGGACCGGCAGGCGGACAAATTCCGGCTGGTCGCCTACCCCACGGCGAAGGGCTGCGCCGCGGCGTACTTCCCCGAGGCCAACGCCCTGGTGCACAAGGAAAACGTGGCCCGGGAGTCGAACACGCCCGGCTTTAAGGCCATGTTCGTTCGGTTCGTGCCGCACCTGGAGGAGTCTGTGGCGAGCTAGCATCTTCAGGCGAGCTAGCACTCTCAGCGTATGGCGCGCGTCACGAAGTGCTGGATTCGGCGTTTGTTCTCTAGCGAACTGAGAGCACTGTGTGACTTCAAGGGTCCACGGCAACTCCTTCGCGGAAGGAACATTAAATGAACGCGCAGGCCACACCGGACACCAGATCCTCGTCATACGGGGAGAAGGAGGCGGTCGATTCCGTGGAGGATCGGCTGGAGCTGATTCTCAGGCTGCGGCGTCAGGCGATCTACCCCCTGGGGCCGGTGGCGGGGGTTTGGGCGCAGTCGCAGCTGGCCCATGTCGAGGTGCCCTGGCTCGTTGAAACCCTGCAGGACGTCACGGCCTGGGCGAGGCAGCTGGAACAGCTGGCCGTAGCTCCCTGCGAAGGGTGCGGGGCTGGCAAAGGCAAAGCGGAGGTCCGGGCGGCGTGAGCCCTCTTCATTGGATCGCCGTGGCTGATCCAGCTGTGCGGCGGCAACTGTCCTGGCGGTAACTGTCCCGTCGGTAACCGTCCCGGTAGGCGCTGCCTACTGGGAGCCGCGCGATTCGGCCCGTGCCTGGAGGTAAACCGGGTCAAAGGCTGCATGGGGCATGCAGCCGACGGATGTTGCGTAAGCGGAGCAATCGGCGAAACGGCCGTCGTGCTCCAGCTCCGTCACCGCAGCGTTCGGCGCCGCAGGCAGCAGCATGAGCACGACAACGGCCGCCGCTGCTCCAAGGGCTTTCAGCCCTTGGAGGACTGCAGGAACAATGTCAGCGGATTCATGGATGGATTCCGCGATGTGGGCAAAGGGGTAATGGGCAGGGGAAGACAAGAGTTCGAGGATCCGGACGGCCATCACCGGCGAGAGCACCGCTGGAAGAAGTCCCGGATGGACGCCCTGCATTTTAGAACTGAGGTCGCCCAATCCTTGAAGTGCCCGGCGGCAGCTCCGGCACGTGCGGATGTGACTGTCCACCTTGGCCTGGTTCGCCGCGGTAGCGCGGTCCAGTGCAGCCCCGGCCAGAAACGGAAGCATGGACTCGCAGCCGCTGTCTTGTGCGTTGCGCAGATACACCACGAGATAGGCCTCACGAAGTCCGTTCCGCGCACGCCTGAGGAGGGCCGAGAGTGCGTTGGGCGTAATGTCGAGAAGAGGGGCGGCTTCGCGCGGCTTCAGTCCTTCAATTTCCACATACCAAAGAGCCCGCTGCCAACGAAGGGGCAGTGTCGCGAAGGCCTCCGCCACGAAATCGTGCTCCTGCTGGCCGGTGTGGTCGAGCCCGGGGTTCCGATCGTCAGCCAGCTCGGTTATTCGTTCTGATGGATGCTCAGCGGACGAATGACGGTCCAGCGCCGCTGAGCGGACGGCCCTGAGAAGATAGGGCCGGACGGGGCCAACTGGCCCTTTCCCGCGTCGCATCGCAGAGAGTGATTTGAGGAAGGCCGTCGCAGCGATGTCTTCTGCGTCATGTATGGACCTGCTCAGCCTCTGGGCATACGCCAAGGCAGGTTCCCAATGGATCCGGTACAGCTCAAGAACTGCCCCGGCCCTGCCTTCCCGGCAATCCTGGACAAGGCTGGCTTCGGCCTCAGCCGTTGCCTCCGCCTCGGCCATATCGCCTTCCATGCCTGCAGATCCGCCAGGCAGCATGGTGTGGGAGGAGGCCTTCACAACCACGCCTGGTACGTAGATGCGGCAGTTTGCTGAGGGGAAACTGTAAACATGGTGACTCCGGGCGGACGATGAATTCCTGGCGGGTGCGAAAGTTGTTAGCCTTCACAAAATCACCTTGTGCAGCTTTCAATGAGTTTTGGTCATAAAAAACATGAACAAGTCACTGTGTGACGGAAACCGCCTCTATTCACGCTGGTCATTGATGCTCGTGGGCCCCGGCGGATGCTGGGTCATGCCATCCTCGCGGTCCAGTGAAGCCAGCAGTCGGTCCAGGGAGCGCAGGATCCGACCAGTGCGCCGTAGTGTGAGAACCGGGTCAACCGGGCCTAGGCCCCCACTGGTCGCGGCAACGTAGTCAGCCCATTCGCGGTTCAGTTCCTCGAACTCCCGCTGGCCCACCGATACGGTCATCCTCGGGTCAGGTCCTTCAGGCATGCCGATCACCCCCGGATTGCTGCCTATGCTGATGGTCTTCATCCTACCGGTCCGGGCCGATCCGGTCTCTCTGCAGGACACGAGATTAGGTGCAGGCTTGGCCGGCGGTGGTTCGGTCGGGAAAGGGACTCTTGGCGGTGTGGGGGCAAGTACGCTTTGGGCGGTGCTTGTGGGACCCTGACCGGTCGAAATTCCGCTGGAAATGCTGATGATGAACCCCCCAAGTGACATCGCCAGACAGGCACCTGCTCAGCGATACGGATTTACTACCCCATTAACGGCCCGGAGGCGAAAAGCTGACGCCTGGCGGCGGCAAGAGAATCACCGGCACGGCGCGATCACGTCGGATCCGTCAGCACTTGCGAACGTTTCGCAAAGAATTATGGGCCACCGCGTCATGGAACGGGCTTATCCGAGGTGAATGGAGTGAGGCGCCGGGAGTGTGGCCTCGCTTTCAGCGTCGACGGCAGGCAACCACATGGAAACACTTGAGCACGCTTCACCGGGGGACGGGCACCTGTGCCCTGCAGCATCCAGCGAGCCCTACGGAGCCAGGCAGGACGTGTCGGAGGCTGGCGCCGCAACCGAGCCCTCTGCGATCCCGGTTCCGGCGGCTTTGGGTCCTGAATCGGATTTGATTGACGGCGTCCGGGCCGGGGACGCGGAATCCATGGCAGTGCTGTATGAAAGGTATCGCGAGCCGGGGCTACGGTTCATCCGGGGTCTGATGTCGGGCGCCCAGGAGTCCGAGGACGTGCTTCATGATGGGTTCGCAAAGGCTGTCGGCGCCATCAGAAACGGGTACGGACCGACCGATGTGTTTGGCCCGTACCTGAACACCGCAATCCGTTCAGTCGCGATGACGTTCTGGACCAAGCGCGGTCGAGAGCAGCCAGCACCGGACGAGGACCTGGACCCGGGTCCTGTTGACGACCATGGGCTCGAGACTGTTCTGTCTGTGTTCGAACATGAGCACGTCGCTGCGGCGATGCGTTCCTTGCCGGAGCGGTGGCGGAAAGTGCTCTGGTATGCCGAGGTCATGGGACAGAAGCCAAGAGACATCGCGCCGATTTTGGGCATCGAACCCAACGCGGTCTCGGCGTTACTGATCCGTGCCAGGGCCGGGCTGCGCACCGCGTACGAGCAGCAGGGCGGATCGTGACCTGTCACTTCGGGCCGAGGTCCATGTCTGGCCCCGGCGGTCCCCGCGTCAGGAATCACAGCCTGGGCAGTTAAGGGAGTGTGCAGGCGATCAGTTGTCCATGCTGCGTCCGGCGGCCACCCCCCAGCCAAAGGACGTCTGACTGCACATTCGCGACGCGGACGTGAGACACCCGCGAGCGGACGGGACGGGCGGCATCCGGAAGGCTTGAGTTCTTGCCGGAGGCCCCCGTCCCACACAACCGAACGTCACACATGGACGCGCATCCAACACGGCCGCACGTCGCACCGCCGCACTCCCCACACGTCTGCACGGCGGGAGGGAATTCCCCCGCCGCGCCTGTTTCCCTCTACAGGGAATCTATCTGCGTGGGGTCGGATAATGCTTGTGGAGAATTGCCGTGAGTTCCTGGATTAGTCGGGCGGTGACTTCCCTGCCGCCCTGGATCCCGGCATCCATGAGCCGGGCGTGGATTTCCCTGAGGGCACGGTAGAGATCCAGCTCGGCTTCGATGCGGTCGTCACGTTCACGGTCCGTGTGCGTGAAGTACCTGGCATCGACGTCGAGCCATCTGGCAAGTGTGTCGAGCACTTCGGGCCTTCTGACGGAGTTGGGGACGCCGTCGAGGAGATTGTTCCACCACTGGGCGGTCGGTACGTGCCCCGACCCGGCCAGAAGCCCGGTGATGACTGCCAGCCCCGCTTCCCTGCTCATTTCAGGTTCTACGGCCGAGAAGACCCTGTTGACACGGCGGGATAATTCGACCGGATCGTGAAGGATCCCCATGCCGACTCCCGGCGCCTGGGCCTGTCCGTCAGCATCCCGGCCAGACGTCTTGGTTGATCGTGGCGGCAGTGCCCGAATCAGCGTTTGGTCATTGGCCGCTGTCGCCCGAAGCTGTCCCGACACACCCATTTTTTGTCCCTTTCCGGTACGCCCGCCACCTCGACATTGGTCGTGCAGGGCTAACCAGCAAAGAGCCGGATCGTGACGGACAGGCAGGCGGCCGCGTCGTGACGTCAGACGCTGGTATCCGAACCCGTGAGGTCCACGATTCTCCCGGCGGCTGCGGCCTCTCTGACAGTCCAGATACCTGCGATTGCAACATCCTCGTGCGGGAATGCCTCCGACGTGAGCATGACGGTACCGTCCAATGCGACGAGTCGGAACCTGAAGGAATCATCCGCATCAAGATACAGTTCGAACTTAGCGGCCATGGTCGTTCTCCTAGCGTGGTGGGACTTAGGGTCTTAACTGCGTAAGCAGGTGGTCGTGACGCCTCACGCACCTTCCCGCAGACGTCCGCCACGAACTGCCCGACGCCGAACGGCTCGCTATGAGTGCTGGCTTGAGGGCGTCGACCTTGACCGAGGTGCGGGGCGTGGATAGCGTCAGGCCTCATGGGCACCGTTTTCGGCGGGATGGCAGTCAGCCTCGATGGATATGTCCGCTCTGAGACCCCATGTTGTGACCCATGACCCAGGTATGGCCACGCGCGGGAAGACCAGGCTGTTTTCTGGAGATCTACGAGAACTGGTCGCTGAAATCAAGTCCTCCATCCCCGAAGACAAGGATCTTTGCGTCTACGGCGGTGCCCAGATCCTGACGCAATTCATCGAGTTGGAGTTGTTGGACGAATGGAGTATTTCCATCGTGCCGGTGGTCCTGGGGAGCGGCGTGCTTTGCTTCGGCAGGATCAGCCAGTGGACGAAGCTTGGGCTCCTGGAGTGCCGCCCCTTCCCGTCAGGGATCGTGCTGCTTAAATACAAGATGACCAGACTGCCTGCCGACGTGAATCTGGGATTCTTGAGCAGATCTTGAGAGGGTGTTGTCCAGTCCTTGAGGGTCCGGATCGAGACTTTGGTGAAGGCGGCCGTGCAGAAGCGTCGCGGCAGCATTGGAGCAGGAAGCTGTATCACTGCCGTCCGGGCAGCTATCGCCTCACGGCGATTTCAGCTTCTCTGCCCCAAATGATTCTTGGGGGAAGGATCCGTTATGGCCCAAAGCAATGTCGAGACTTTCTATGAAGATCTGATGTGGAAGAGCCGGCGAGAAGGAAGCCTTCAGTCCCTCGTCGTAAGCACGGATCGGTCCGAGGCTCTGGATGCCGGGAGGCGTGCCGCAATGCGCGACCGCGTCGACCACGTCATCCGGGACATGGACGGCCACTTCCTATACCAGAACAGCTACCGGGACCTCCCGAACACCTACTAGATGCGGACGTCTGCGGGTTTGGCGTCTGACTGGCCCAGGCATGGATTTGCTCCTCATTGGTTGTGCGGAGTACAGCGTGCGGAGGAGGTCCTCATCATCGTCCAAGGCCTCTGAGACCCTCTTCTCTGCGACTGCGGGCTGCATTCGTGAACAAGCGGCCTCCATGTGGGCAAGGCCGGCATCGTCTATGTTCGAGGTTCCCCTGCGGGCCGCTTCAACTTCCAGAGTCGCCCTGACCTCATAGATATGGATCAGCTCGGACACGGTGAATTCACGGACCACAGCGCCCTTGTGAGCTATTCGGGTGGCCAGACCGGTGGTTGACCGCTCCCGTGAAGGGCTCAGGTCAAAGACTGTCGGCTGGTTAATGTGCCCGGACAGTGGAGGGGGACTGGAGACCCGGCATGATCTGCAGACAGCAGGAGGGGCACAGCACAGGGTGGGCCCCTCCTGCTGATTCCGTTCATGCCAAAACCGGGTGGGTAGAACGGCAGCGTTCCGCCCGCCATGTATCACCTGGCGGCAGTCTGCGGTTGAAGGATCAGCCCTTCCAGCGTAGCCGCGAGCGCGACGGCTCCGGCCTCGGCGTCGTCGTTCTCGACATGTTCTTCCGGTGAGTGGGAAATTCCGCTGGGGTTCCGGACAAAGAGCATCGCCGTAGGTAGGACCTCCGACAGGACGCCGGCGTCATGGCCGGCGCCCGTATCCAGCACGGGTGCGTCCGGAAGGAGCAGCTGGAGCCGGTCCTTGAGCGGACGGTCGAAGTGGACGGTTCTGCTGACGGACTCCTCGCGCAGTTCGACCGAACAGCCTTCTTCTGCAGCCACGATCCGGGAGCGGCCGAGGATGTCTTCAACCACGGCTGCGGTGACGGCGTCCTCGGGATGCCTGACGTCGAGCCAGAGGTCGACGCGGGACGCGATGACGTTTGTCCCGCCGGGAACGGGTTGGATCCGTCCGACGGTTGCCCTTGCCTGTGGATGGTTTGTGGCGCTTTCGCGAATGCCGACAATGATCCTTGCGGCAGCGACCATGGGGTCTTTGCGGTCCTCCATCAGGGTTGTTCCGGCGTGGTTTCCCTGCCCGTGGACGGAGAGCTTCCACCGCCCATGGCCGAGGATTGAGGATCCGATGGCCACTGGCCTGTCCAGGTCGATCAGGCCGCGGCCCTGTTCGACGTGTAGTTCGATGAACGCACCGATTTTTGACAGCCTTTCGGTGTCCTTGCCGATGAACCGGGGGTCCAGCCCATTATCGGCAGCCGCTTCGGCAAAGGTGATCCCGTCCTGGTCCCGGAGGTTGCGTGCCTTGTCCGCGTCAATGGCGCCGGTCATCAACCGCGACCCGAGGCATGCGACCCCAAAACGGGAGCCTTCCTCTTCGGGAAAAACCGCAATGGCGACTGCCCGGGGCGGCGCGCCGACCCTGTTTCGGAGAATGTCCAGCGCCACCAGTGCCGACGCTATGCCCAGCGGCCCATCGTATGGCCCGCCGCCCGGCACCGAGTCCAGATGGCTGCCTGTGACCAGGGCGCCGTCGCGGTTCCCGGAGGCAATGTCCCACCATGCCCAGATCACACCGTTACGGTCGTGCTCGATCGCGAGCCCGCGGTTTGTCGCCTGCTCGATAAACCAGGAACGCAGATCCAGTTCAGCAGCGGAAAAAACGGGCCTGGTGTAGCCGCCCCGCTGGGGATCCATTCCGGTTGAGGAGATCTGATCCAGGAGTCCGGCCACTGATGCTGTATGGAGAGGGAAGTCGACGTTCACTTGATGTTCCTTTGAAAGCTGGGCTGGGTCGGCACTCAGTGTGCGGCTGACTGGGTACGGCTGCCTAGCCGGAATTCATCTGGCACCTTGCCCGCCCCGGTGGCGAGGTCCGCGGCGAACTGACCGATCAGCGGGGCGAACTTCGCTCCATGCCCGGAGCACGGCGACACCACAGTGATGTTCTCGGCCTTGTCGATGATGAAATCCTCGGTGGGCGTGTTCGTGAACAGGCACGTCGTCTCTGCGTAGGGTTCTGGCACGAGGCCAGGGAGATAGCGCTGCACGTAGTCGATGACACGCCGACGGTTTGCCGGATCGATGAGACCGTCCTGGGCGGACGCCGACGGCATGATCTTTCCGCCGTTGTACTCAGCAACCTTCTGGCCACGCCACCCAGCGTCCCGGCCTCCCGGCAATCCGTAGGTTTGAATGCCTTCACGCTTATGGATGAAGGTGGGCCAGGCTTGGGCCGATACCGGTGCCTGGTCCTCAGGTGCCTGGTCCTTGTACGGAAAGTGGTAGGCCTGCTCCTGCCTGACTTCGATGCGAGGAATCTGGGCCAGAAACGCCTCCGGCAGGGACAGGTTTCCCAGCAAGTCGGGGAGCCAACCGCCTGCACTGACAATGATGTTCTCTGCTTCCATGATCCGTCCGTCGGCTGAGTGCACGGTGTAACCCTTGCCGGAGGATCCTACGGAGGAAACCTCCCAGCCCGTCCTGAGCTGCGCGCCCTGGGTCACGGCGAGGTCCAGCATCGCCGTGACCGTTGTTTCGGCGTCGATGACTCCGGCTCCGGGATGCCACAGCACGTCGGTGTCGAACGCGATTTGAGGCCAACGTGAGCGGGCTTCCTCGGCAGACAGCAGCTCATGTTCAACATTGTTTGCCGCCAGAACCGAAGCCAGACGCTCCGCCTGACGCGTCGAACCGTAATCCACCGCACCAGTCGGGCTTATAAACTGCTTCCCGTTCAGACGCGCCAGCTCATCCCAACCGGCTTTCGACTGGACGACCAGACGTGTGTAGAAATCGTCCGGGTACGCGTAGCGGAAGATACGTGCGGAACCATGCGAGCTGCCGGCGTGATTTGCCGGTGTAGACCGCTCCAGAATGGTCACTTCGTGTCCCTGGGAGGCCAGTTGCCATGCCGTGGCCGCCCCGGCCAGACCAGCACCGACGACGATGTATTTGGAGGCTGTCATGTGGACGACTTTCTGCTCTGCGGACTGCGGGACCTGCCGGTCACTCTGGAGTTGGGGATCCATCCAAGGGGAGCGGCCTCTTCCAGTAAGCCCCTGCACACACCCGTGCGTCCAATATCTTTTGACTGCCCACTATTAGCGGATCGGCAATAATGGAGCCATGGAACTGCGGCAGCTACGGTATTTTCTTGCGGTGGCGGAAGAACTTCACTTCGGCAGGGCCGCCGAGAAGCTGCACATGTCCCAGCCGCCCCTGACTGTTCAGATCCGTCGTCTGGAGAAGGAGTTGGGCTCCGAACTGTTCGACAGGTCAACGCGCAGGGTGTCGCTGACTCCCATGGGGGAGTCGTTTCAAAAGCGGGTCAAGGCTGTGCTGGACGACCTGGAGGACGCTGTTGCCGAGATCAACGACGTCGGGAGCGGCCGGCGCGGCCGTCTCCGGGTCGGCTTTGTCAGTTCGGCGAGCTACACGGTAATTCCTGAGGCAGTGCGGCGGTTCCGGGAACTTCAGCCGAGGGTGGATCTCGTGTTGCGCCCGCTGACCAGCGGCGAACAGGCTGAGGAGCTTTTTGAGGGCGGGCTGGATCTGGGGCTCATCCGGGACCCTGAACCGGCGCCGGGGCTGAGACTGGAGCCACTCCTTACCGAGGCGCTTGTGGCCGTTATTCCGGAGAGGCACCCGCTCGCGTCGCATCATGAAGTCGTCCCCGATGAACTGGCCCAAGAAGGCATGATCCTTTTTCCATACCGGCTGATGCCTGGATTTGTTGCCCAGGTCCTGAGGATCTTCACGCCGGGCCGGATCCCCCATGTGGTTCAACAAGCGATTCACCAGGAGACGGTGGTCGGACTCGTGGCGGCAGGCCTGGGTATTTCCATACTGCCGGAGTCGATATCCCGGTTCCAGACGACCGGCGTCGTCATCCGCCCGATAACGACCAGCCCAAAGACTTCACTGCTCATTGCGCAGGCAGGGCGTCCGGCCCCGGCCGCCGCTGAATTCGTGGCCTGCCTTCATGATGCAGTCGTTGCTGCGGCCACCTGAGCCGGCGGTATTCGCGGGGACCTAGCTAACCCAATCAGGCCGAACGTGTCGCGAAGGCAAATCAGTGCCTCGCTCCCGCCGGACGGTCCAGGCGTGTGCGGGATGGGCCAGAGCCATATCCCTTCCGGTGAATCTCCCGTTTCCCCCGTCGGCAACAGCTAGATCCCCGGAAACGGTCCCCCAGGGGCCGGCGGAACCGGCTCGCTGGGTAGTGGGAAGGCAGGGCGACCTTTCAGTCGCCCTGCCTTCTTCTGCGTGCGGACCCGCGCCCCGCGCCCGTCCTTCGGGCTACCTGTTGCGATGGAGTGCAGGGATAGGGCCCGACGCATGCCGGGAGTGGGCCCGGCGGTCCATGGTGGGTTGCTGGCTGCCCGCGATGTTCAGAGCTTGTCCGCCCGGACGGCAAGCACGGGGCAGGTAGCGTCCAGGAGGATTCGTTGGACTGTGCTTCCGAGGATGAGTTTGCCGACCATGGAGCGTGGCCGACTTCAGGTGAACCGTTGCGCTTAACGGCTGCGACAACCTCACCCTGCTGAGAACTACTGTAGGAAGAGACTTTGTCCACGAATTGCAGCGGCGCGTGCCCGATGGCGAGGAAATCCGGTTGAGGAAGGGATGCTTTGAGCAGAAGGCAAGGATCGTCCCGCAGATGGTTGTGGATGCTGATCTCATCTGCGGTCCTATGCCAAATAGCCCTCAACCTGGCGCGGCCTCTGATCTCCTACAAAGTTCTGGCCCTCGGCGGAGACGCCGTAGTAGTCGGCCTGGCGTCGGCCGCCTATGCCCTGCTTCCCGTGGTGATCGCGTTGTGGCTTGGGAGAGTGACGGACCGGCGCTCATCATTGAGAGGCATCATCGTCGCCGGAACAGTTCTGCTTGCGGCCGGACCGTTCCTGTTGTCGGCGGCCCCATCCCTGCTCTTAATTGGTATAGCCAGTGCGGTCCTGGGCCTTGGCCACCTGTGCTTCACCATCGCAGGGCAGGCAGCTATTGCCAGGTTTCTCCCGTTCAACGAAATGGACGCTGCCTTTGGCTGGTTCACCGCCGCATTCGCTGTGGGTCAACTCGCGGGGCCACTCCTGGCGGGTCTGTTTATGGGGGCAGCGCAGGATGTGCCCGCCGCGGCCCGGCTCGCGGACGCCAACACGGCGCTCATGCTCGCAACTGCAATCTCCGTCCTGGCCGTTCCCGCCGCCTTGGGGGCGTCAGTCAAGCAGCCAAAGAAAGAACCCACAGCAGAGCCAAATTCCCGCAATTCGCCCCCGGCCTCCGTCGCTTCCCTCCTCGGCACTCCAACAGTCAAAACCAACATGGCGGCAAGCCTCGCCCTGCTCGCAACGACCGACATCCTCGTCGCGTTCCTCCCACTGCTCGGTGAGGAAAGAGGAGTCGCACCCGTGATGGTCGGCGTCCTTCTGGCCATCCGGGCCGGAGCCTCCATTTCATCCCGCCTGCTCCTGCCGGTCCTGCTCTCTCACTGGAGCAGACCGGGGCTTGTCACGGCGAGCCTTGCCGGGGCGGCCATCCCATTGGCTTTCCTGCCGTGGCTTTTTGAGGTCCCCATCCTGGCCGGCGTCCTGCTCGCCATCGCGGGGTTCTTCCTGGGGCTGGGACAACCCATCACCATGACATTGATCAGCCGGGCTGTTCCAGCAGCCTCCCGCGGTGCCGCGCTGGCGCTCCGACTTCTCGGCAACAGACTCGGCCAAGTCACACTGCCCCTGGCGGCCGGATTACTGGCGGCTCCGACGGGTCCTGGCGGTTCCCTCTGGATGTCCTCCGCCGTACTGATTGCCGCCTGCATCAAGCGGCCCCGCAAATAGAAGAGCTCTCGCAGTCGATGACTGGTCCCCACCGGCCCCCTCGCCTTGCAAGCTCGGCCAGGGAACCCTGCCGGTGTGGGCCCTGTGCTCGCCTCGCCTTGCAAGCTCGGCCAGGGAACCCTGCCGGTGTGGGCCCTGTGCCCTTGTCGGTGCTGATAAGGGCAGTTACGGAGCAGTCGGTGCTAGGCGGTGTAGCCGTTGGGGTTGTTTTTTTGCCAGCGCCAGTGGTCCTCGCACATCTGGTCCAGGGTTTTGGTGGTGGACCAGGAGAGGTCGGCGAGGGCTGAGGTGGGGTCGGCCCAGAAGGCGGGGAGGTCCCCGGCGCGGCGGCCGGTGATTTCGTAGGGGATGGGGTTTCCGAGGGCTTTTTCGAAGGAT
>NZ_JAGGPJ010000015.1:0-281202 GCF_018613875.1 Arthrobacter sp. ISL-28
GGCCACGATCGGGGCCCGGTTCAGCGACGCGATGGCGACCGAGGCGTTGTCGATGATGCGGTTGATCACCATTTCGGTGACGTCGTCCGTGACGGCCACCGGGTCGGCTGCCACCACGGCGATCTTGTGGGCCAGCTGGTCCTCGCGGGGCAGGTTTTCCTCGCTCTTGTACACGCGGACGTGGTGTTCCTTAACCATGGGGGCTCCCTTGCTATATATGGACTGCTATGTGTGGACCGTTAATGAGGTGTATGGGTGGCTTTGACGTGGGAAAGACTGCGGTGCAGGTGCACGGTGGTGGCAGCTTCGGCCAGCCGCGGGTTGCGGGCGGCGATGGCTTCGGCGATGGCCGCGTGCTCCGCCGCCGCTGCGGTGAGCCGGGCGGCGTCGTCCGCGGCCAGCCGCCGGACCCGCACGAGATGCACCCGAAGACTCCGCATGGCCTGGGCCAGGTAGGAGTTGGAGATGGCGGCGTCAATCGCCTCATCGAGCCGGCCGACAAGAACGTAGTAGTCATGGCGGGCCGGATCAGCGCCGCTGATCAGGTCCGGCGCTTCGAGCAGCTCCTTCTGGATCTGCAGGAACAGTGCGGCGTCGCCGCGCTCAGCAGCCAGCGCCGCTGCCTTGCACTCGAGTGTTTCGCGGAGTTCGAACAGTTCGTCAATATCCTCAAGCGAAATATCGGTGACGACGACGCCGCGGCCGCCCGCCGCCGTCGTCAGTCCTTCCGCCGTCAGACGGCTCAGCGCCTCCCGCAGCGGCGTCCGCGAGACGCCAAGCCGTTCGGACTGCTCGACTTCGGCGAGGACTGTTCCGGGGAGGAGCCGCCATTCGATGATGTCATCGCGCAGTGCGGCGTAAGCCCTGTCGCTGGCGCGCATGCTGCCTCCCTTAGTTCATCGACTTCCTTCAGTGTATACAAAAATACCGATTCAGCCCAGCATTGGCGAATATTTCCGCCATTTACTCGTTCGATGTATACAGGTGTGGTCCGATGCCGATGCCTTCCCGCTGGCGCAGGAACGCAGGGTGTTCCGGTTGGAGACCGCCGGTGGCAGACGGAAGGGCCCGGCAGCCTGCCGGGACGGCAACATGTGCTGGGACTTCCGCTGCCCGGGGCCAAGGACGCTGGTTGTGCGTGTCAAACTGCTGGTTGAGTGTGGCGAAACCGGTTATGTCCGGGACCAGCGGTATTCGTTTTCCGGCCGTCCCGGCGCACCGTAGCGGGCCGTCCGGGAGACTGTCCCGGCGTCGGCGAGGTACTCGAGATAGCGCCGGGCCGTGACCCGCGACATGCCCAGTGCCGTCATGACTTCGGTGGCCGAGACCGCCCCCTGCTGCTGCTTGATGAAGTCGCGGACGGCGTCGAGGGTGGAGGGGGCCAGGCCCTTCGGCAGCGGCAGCTCCGACGGCGCCCGGAGGCTGGCGAATGCCTGGTCAACATCGCTCTGGGAGGCCCCGGTTTTGGCCGATCCGGTTTCGGGCGTGGCGAGCTGCTCACGGAAATGCCGGTAGCTGTCGAGCTTGTCCGCGAAGGTGGCAAACGTGAATGGCTTGATGAGGTATTGCACCACCCCGATCGAGACGGCACTGCGGACGATGGCGAGTTCACGGACTGCGGTGATCGCGATGATGTCCGCGAAATGGCCTGCCGAGCGCATCCGCCGTGCAATGTCGAGGCCGTGCAGATCCGGCAGGTTCATGTCCAGGAGAACGAGTTCGACCGGACTCCCCGCGGACGCGAATTCGGTGAGCAGCCGAAGCGCCGACTGGCCGTCCGGGGCGGTCCCGGCAAGGGTAAATCCCTCCAGCCGTCCCACATAGGCGGCATGCGCCGCCGAAGCCACCGGTTCGTCCTCGACGACGAGGACTCGGATGTCTGTCACGTGTGCTCCTCCAGGAGGCTGGGCCGGTACGGCGCCGGCAGCACAATGTGGAAGCGTGCCCCGCCGGTGCTGTCGGAATTGGTGATCGTCATCGTACCGGCCATACGCTGGACGGCCTGCTTAACAAGCGCCAGTCCGAGGCCGCGGCCAAAGGGGCCGGCGGCTTTTGTGCTGTAGCCATACCGGAAGACATCGTCGATCGCCTCTGGTTCGATGCCCTTGCCGGAATCCTCGACCGTGATGTCCAGCCCGCCGTCGCCTGATGCGACCCTCAGCTCCACCCGCCTGGGGGCAGGAGCGTCTGCGGCTGCGTCGATTGCGTTGTCCAGCAGGTTCCCGAGGATCGTGACGAGGTCCTGGACGGCGAGGCCGTCGGCACCGGCCTGCCCGGAGGCTTCAATCACAAGTTCCACGCCGCGCTCGTTGGCCTCAGCGGCTTTCCCCATGATGAGCGCGCTGAGCACGGGTTCCTGCACGGAGCTCAACATGTCATCCGTCAGCTGCTGGCTCAGCTCGAGATCCTTGGTGGCGAAGTCGAGGGCCTCGTCGGTCCGGCCGAGCTCGAGGAGCGAAACCATGGTATGGAGCCGATTGGCGTGCTCATGGGTCTGGGCCCGGAGCGCGCCGGACAGCGTGCGCATGGTCTCGAGCTCGCTTCCCAGGGACTCGATTTCTGTACGGTCGCGGATTGTGGCTACCGTTCCGAAAACCGCCGGACGTTGCCGCCCGGAAGAAGAGTGTGGTCCCACAGCCGGACCTTGGTTCACCACGAGGACGCCGGAGTCCGTCAGATGGATTTCATCGTGGGCCGTCCGGCCCGACTCGAAGAGGTTTTTCAGGCTGGGAGCCAGCGGGAGGTCCGCGATGAATGGAGCGTCCGACCTGTCGCTGTCCGAGTCCCGCGGCGCGAGCCCCAGCAGTTCAGCCGCCTGGTCGTTGTGCATCACCACTCTTCCCTTGGTATCGATCAGGATGACGCCTTCCCTGACTGAGTGGAGCACGGATTCGTAGTACGCAAAGAGCTGGGCGAGCTGTTCAGGCCCCCAGCCACGGGTCACCCGGCGGAGGTAGCGTCCGAGGAGCCAGGATGCGAGCGAGCCGCTCACGAGCAGTCCGCCTGAGATGGCCAAAAGGGCGGGGATCCTGCCGCTCACCGCGACGTCGACTGTCCTGACCGTGACGCCGGCAGCAACCAGGGCCTTCACCGAACCGCGGGCGTCCTTGACCGGTGCGATGGTGCGGACGGACGGGCCCAGGGTGCCGGCGGTGATCTCCGTGAAGACCTTCCCCTCCAACGCATCGGTGATCGAGCCGATGTAGGGGCGGCCAAGCTCCTCACTGCGGGGATGGGTCCACCGCGTCCTGTCCGGCGCCATGATGGTGATGAAATCGGCGCCGGCGTCTTCCATCACCTTCAGGGCATAGGGCTGGAGCCGGGCCGAGGGATCAGGGGAAGCGGCTGCCTGGAGCACTAAGGGGTTGTCCGCAACGGAGACAGCCACCGCGGCCATCCTCCGGCCCGCCTCAGCATAGGTGCGGTCACGGGCATCCACGAAGACCGCCGTCCCCACGAGCGCGGTGAGCGCCAGCACGAACAGCAGGTTAGCCACGAACAGCCGCCTGGCAATGCTCCAACGGTGGATCACAACACCTCCTATGACCAATATGAACGCAACAGTGAGCCAAGTCACTCCATGCCCAATGATGGAAATCACAAAGGACCGACGCGAAGAGCTCAGAGACTGTGCGAAGCGTCTTCCAGATTATCCATAAGGAGACACATCATGGCTTCTCAACGAGGAGAGTCGGCTGCGCCGGCCAAGGCCGCGCGCAAAGGGCTGGACAAATCCCACTACCTTTACATGGCCGTCATCGCCGCCGTTATTCTGGGCGCCCTCGTGGGGCTGCTCTTCCCGGAGGTAGGAAAATCCCTGAAGCCCCTGGGTGACGGGTTCATCAAGCTCATCAAAATGATGATCGCTCCGATCATCTTCTGCACCATCGTCCTGGGCATTGGCTCCATCGCCAAGGCCGCAACAGTGGGCAAGGTCGGCGGTTTGGCCCTGGGCTACTTCGTGCTGATGTCCACGTTCGCTCTGGCGATCGGCCTCGTCGTCGGCAACCTCATCCACCCGGGTGAAGGGCTGAAGCTCGCGCCGTACGACCCCAACAAGAAGGCGGCCACCGACAGCACCGTTGACTTCCTCCTGGGTATCATCCCCAGCGACGTTCCGGTGCTTCCCACCCTTCTCGCCGCCATCCTCATCGGCTTCGCCCTCCAGAAGATGGGCCAGCAGGGCGCTCCGATCCTCAAGGCCATCGGCTACGGCCAGGCACTGGTCTTCCGCATCCTCGTCATGATCATGTGGCTCGCCCCGGTCGGTGCCTTCGGCGCCATCGCCGCAGTAGTGGGTGCGACCGGTTTCCAGGCCATCGTGAGCATGTTCACCCTGATGCTTGCCTTCTACATCACTTGCGCGCTGTTCATCGTGGTCATCCTCGGCGGCCTGCTGCAGGTTGTCACCGGCGTGAACATCTTCAAGCTGATGCGGTACCTGGCCCGGGAATACCTCCTGATTTTCTCGACCTCGTCATCCGAAGCCGCCCTCCCGCGGCTCATCGCCAAGATGGAGCACCTGGGTGTCTCCAAGCCCGTGGTCGGCGTCACCGTCCCCACCGGCTACTCCTTCAACCTCGACGGTACGGCCATCTACCTGACAATGGCGTCGCTCTTCGTAGCCAATGCCATGGGGACGCCGCTGGACCTTGGTGCGCAGATCTCCCTGCTGCTCTTCATGATCATCGCTTCCAAGGGTGCAGCCGGCGTTACTGGTGCAGGCCTCGCCACGCTGGCAGCCGGTCTGCAGGCCCACAAGCCCGAGCTCCTCGGCGGCGTTGGCATGATCGTCGGCATCGACCGCTTCATGTCCGAGGCCCGCGCCCTGACCAACTTCACCGGCAACGCAGTGGCAACCCTGCTGATCGGCACCTGGGTCAAGGAGATCGACGGCGAGCAGGTCACCCGCGTGCTGTCCGGCGAGGAACCGTTCGATGAGACGACCATGATTCCCCATCACCACGGTGTGGAGGAATCGCCCGAGAAGATCGTCCCGGCACACGCCTAGTCTCACAACAGATCCGGACCGGCGCCGGAAAACCGCCCGCACAGGCAATCCTGTGCGGGCGGTTTTCATTTCCCTCGACAGCAACCTTCGACTTAAGGTACAAGGTCAAGGCTCAAGCGCCATCAAAAGTCAAGTTCCACAGAATGCCGTGTCGGGCGCTGTAGCCTTGGGTGGAAGAAGCATGGGCGCTGTATATGCAGCGGCAAAAAATCACCGTCATCGAAAGTGTGGATAGATACGTGAGCAGCGAACAGGGTTCAGCAACTCTGGAAGGCACGGAACTCGACCTGGAAGACGCCGTCATGGGTCCCACAGGACGTCCCCACCGCGAATTTCCGGAGCCCGCGCCGCTGTCCTCCCATGGGCCCGCGCGCGTGATTGCCATGGTCAACCAGAAGGGCGGGGTGGGTAAAACTACCTCCACCATCAACCTCGCAGCCGCGCTGGCAGAGTACGGCCGCCGCGTGCTGCTGGTGGACTTCGACCCCCAGGGCGCGCTGTCCGCTGGGCTCGGCGTCAACCCGCATGAATTGGACCTCACCGTGTACAACGTCCTGATGGACCGCAAGGTAGACATCCGCGAGGCCATCCACAAGACCGGCGTCGAGAATGTTGACCTGCTGCCGGCCAACATTGACCTTTCCGCCGCGGAGGTCCAGCTGGTCAACGAGGTTGCCCGCGAGCAGGTTCTGGACCGCGCGCTGAAAAAGGTCGAGGACGACTACGACATCGTCCTGATCGACTGCCAGCCCTCGCTTGGCCTACTGACTGTCAATGCCTTGACGGCAGCCCATGGCGTGATCATTCCGCTGATTTGCGAGTTCTTTGCGTTGCGTGCCGTGGCTCTGCTGGTAGAAACCATCGACAAGGTCCAGGACCGCCTCAACCCGAGGCTGCAGGTGGATGGCGTGCTGGCGACCATGTACGACGCCCGCACGCTGCACAGCCGCGAGGTCATCACCCGTCTGGTGGAGGCCTTCGGGGACAAGGTCTTTGAAACCGTCATCAAGCGCTCCATCAAGTTCGCCGATGCCACCGTCGCCGCGGAACCCATTACGAGCTACGCCGGCAATCACATCGGCGCCGACGCTTACCGCCGACTGGCGAAAGAGCTGATTTCGCGCGGCGGCGCTCCGTAAACAGACTGTGGATGAAGCCTCGGCCGTGGCCGCACAAAAGCCGGGTTTTGAGGTGCGGCTGGCAAACTTCACCGGCCCCTTTGACCTCCTGCTCGGCCTGATCTCCAAGCACCAGCTGGACATCACCGAGGTGGCACTCGCCACGGTGACGGATGAGTTCATCAAGTACATCCGGAACCTGCAGAAACTGGGCGAGGACTGGGCCCTCGATGAAGCCAGCGAATTCCTTGTCATCGCGGCCACCCTCCTGGATCTCAAGGCCGCGCGCCTGCTCCCGGCCGGCGAAGTCGAGAATGACGACGACATTGCGCTGCTGGAGGCCCGGGATCTGCTTTTTGCCCGGCTGCTGCAGTACAAGGCGTTCAAACAGGTTGCTGTACTGATGGACGCCACGCTGGAACTCGAGTCCCGGCGGTATCCGCGGCAGGTGGCGCTGGAGGAGCACTTTGCGGCCATGCTACCGGAGCTCATCTGGAAGCACACTCCCCAGCAGTTCGCCGCCCTGGCCGACACCGCCCTGAAACCCAAGGCCCCGAAGCCCACGGAAGTGGGGGTTGCACACTTGCACGCCAGCCCCGTGAGCGTCAAGGAACAGGCGGAGCTGATCGGGCTGCGCCTGCAGCAGGGCAGGCCGCTGTCTTTCCGGGCACTGATTGCCGATGCCGAATCCACGCTTGTCGTGGTTGCGCGTTTCCTGGCCCTGCTGGAACTTTTCCGGGACCAGGTGGTGGCTTTCAGCCAGCTGGCACCGCTCGGTGACCTGACCGTCCGATGGACGGCGCCGGGCGCGGAGTGGAGCAGCGACCACCTGAGCGAAGAATATGAGGAGCAACCGTGAAAAATGCGCAGTCGGAACCGTCGCCCGATGCCGGCACTGACGTAGCCGGGCTCCCGGGGGGCGCCCGCGCTGCCCTCGAGGCCGTGTTGATGGTGCTGGACCAGCCTGCTTCAGCCACGGACCTGGCAGCCGGGCTGAATCTGACCGTGGACGTCGTGGAGCAGCTGCTGCTGGAACTGCAGCGCGAGTATGACGGCTATACTGTTAAAGCCCCGGATATGGAAATTGCCAGTGACGCTGGCTTCACGTCCAGCCCCCGGGGCTTTGAATTGCGGAATGTTGCCGGTGGCTGGCGCATCTACTCACGGGCCGAATTTGCCGAGATCGTCGGTGCTTTCGTCCTTGAGGGTCAGACAGCCAGGCTGACGCAGGCGGCGCTAGAAACGCTCGCCGTGATCGCCTACAGGCAGCCCGTTTCCAGGGCCAGGGTGTCTGCAATTCGAGGAGTTAACGTTGACTCTGTCGTGCGGACGCTGACCCAGCGCGGGCTGATCGAGGAGTCCGGAACGGATCCGGAATCGGGTGCGGTCCTGTACCGCACGACGTCGTATTTCCTGGAACGCATGGGAATCGGCTCGGTGGCTGAGTTGCCTCAGATTTCACCGCACCTTCCGGGGCTTGAAGGAATCGACGAGTTCTACGATGCCGGAAGAATGTAGGCAACCGTGCCTGCATCACAGTATTTACCAGGGCAGATTTAATCTGCACGGCTGGCTAGTGTTGTCCTTGGACAACCGTGCCGGTCAACATAACGAAGGACGGGTCATGACACAGGCGGGACGCCAGAGTTCACCACGTAACAGTTCAGGACGTAAAGGTCCGGAACGCGATCAACCGCGCGGCGCAGGGCAGGGCGGCCGTGCAGGCCAGCGCGGCGCTGGCTACGGTTCAGGGCAGCGCGACTTTTCCAAGGGCGGCGACCGGCCCTACGGTGATCGTCCGCATAAGGCGCCGAAGCCGCGCGAGGAGCGCTTCGTCGATCCGGACGAAGTGCCCGCCGGCCAGACGGCCAGGCCCGCCGCAGGGGATTGGAAATCAGGAGCCAAGCCGTCGGCCCGCAAGCCCGGAGCCCGCAAGCCCGGTGCAGGAAAAGCCGCCGGCACGCCCGGAGCGCTGAAGCCCAAGCCCCGGGCAGGCGCGCCCAAGACCGCCGGTTCGCGAGCCTTCGGCAGCGAACGCTTCGGGCAGAACCTCGGTCCGGTCCGCAGGCCCTCCCGTAAGCGCGGCCCCCGCGGCGACGTTCCGCAGTCGGAAGTCCACGACGCCGACGGCGTCCGCCTGCAGAAGGTCATGGCCTCCGCAGGCGTCGCGTCGCGCCGCGTCTGTGAGGAGATGATTGCCGAAGGCCGGGTGGAGGTCGACGGCAAGGTCGTCACCGAGCTTGGCGTCCGCGTCGACCCCAAGACCGCCGTGATCCACGTGGACGGTCTCCGCATCCAACTGGATGACACCCTCGTCTACATGGTGTTCAACAAGCCCAAGGGCGTTGTGTCCACCATGGAGGACCCGGACGGCCGCCCGTGCATCAGCGACTTTGTCCGCAAATCCCACCAGGGCGAGCGCCTCTTCCACGTCGGACGGCTCGATGTCGCCACCGAGGGCCTGCTGCTGCTGACGAACGACGGCGAACTGGCCAACCGCCTGACCCACCCTTCCTATGAGGTGCCCAAGACGTACCTGGTCCAGGTACGAGGTCCTTTCCCACAGGGCGTCGGCGCACAGCTGAAGGCCGGCGTCGAGCTGGAAGACGGCATCGCGTCCGTGGACTCCTTCCGCCTCGTTGACTCCACTCCGGGACATGTGCTGATCGAAGTGGTGCTCCACTCGGGGAAGAACCGGATTGTGCGCCGGCTTTTCGACGCCGTCGGGTTCCCCGTGCAGCGCCTCGTGCGTGTCAAGGTCGGCCCCATCGGGCTGGGCGACCAGCGTCAGGGGAGCATCCGCAACCTTGGCAAGCAGGAAGTCGGCCACCTGCTGGCATCCGTAGGACTGTAGGGCATGTCGGCATTCCGTACTCACGGCCGCGGGCACCTGAACGGCCCGGTCGTTGTTGTCGGCACGGGCCTGCTCGGTACAAGCATCGGCCTGGGCCTTCGCGGCCGCGGCGTGGCCGTCTACCTGTCTGATCCGTCTCCCACCAACCAGGCCGTTGCCGTGGATATCGGCGCCGGGCTTCCCCTCGCCGCGCTGGGCGCGGAGCAGCCTGAACTGGTGGTCGTGGCATCTCCTCCGGACGTGACGGCGGACGTCGTGGAACGTGCGCTATCCGACTACCCGGAGAGCACAGTGGTGGACATCGCGAGCGTCAAAGCGGGCATCCAGGACGAGCTCCGCCGCCGCGGAGCGGACCTGGGACGCTATGTGGGCACGCATCCGATGGCCGGCCGCGAAAAGTCGGGGCCGGTTGCTGCACGCGGCGAGCTTTTCACGTCCATGCCCTGGGTCGTTTGCCCCTCCGCGGAAACGTCGGCAGCGGCGCTGCAGGCAGCCCGGGCCCTGGCCGTTGACCTCGGCGCCCTGGTGTCGCAGTTCACGGCGGAGGAACACGACGAAGCGGTGGCATTGGTATCCCACTTGCCACAGGTAATGTCCTCGCTGCTGGCCAGCAGGCTGCAGGGCACCCCGCTGCATGCGCTGTCCCTTGCGGGCAACGGACTGCGCGATACGACCCGGATTGCTGCCAGCGACCCCACCCTCTGGGTACAGATTCTGGGGGCAAATGCGGAGAAGGTCGTGGAGATCCTGCACGGTGTCAGGGAAGACCTGAACCGGCTGATCGGCACACTCGAAGACCCGGCCGCACCCGGTGCCCGCCTGGACCTTGCCCAGCTGATGAGCGAGGGCAACGCCGGCCAGTCACGCATTCCGGGAAAGCACGGAGGGCCGCCGCAGGCGTATTCCTGGCTCACTGTGCTGGTGGATGACAAGCCTGGGCAGATCGCCCGCCTGCTGACGGAGATCGGCGAGATCGGCGTCAACGTGGAAGACCTGCGGCTGGACCACTCGTCCGGGCAGAACGTCGGCATGGTGGAACTGTCCGTCCTGCCGAACAGACATGATCTCCTCATCGAAGCCCTTAACGACCGTGGATGGCGGGTACTGCAGTGATGACACAGGAAGCTACGGACACGCTGCCTGCGCTCCGACTGGGCAAGCCACTCGTGGTGGCCATCGACGGGCCTTCGGGTTCAGGCAAGTCCAGCGTCAGCAAGGAAGTGGCCCGTCGCCTGAACCTCGCGTACCTGGACACCGGGGCCATGTACCGTGCCCTGACCTGGTTCTGCCTTGACCGGGGCACCGACCTCACTGACGCCTCTGCCGTTGAGCTGGCAGCCGAAGATCTGCCGCTCGAGATCAGCACCACGCCGCATGAGGAGTACGTGCGGGTGGACGGCACTGACGTCACCGAAGCCATCCGGGAGCCGGAGATCTCCTCGGCGGTCAGCGCGGTGGCCACGACGCTCGGGGCGCGGACGGAACTCATCCGCCGCCAGCGCGCTCTGATCGAAAAGCACCACCGCCGCATGGTGGTGGAGGGCAGGGACATCACCACCGTCGTCGTGCCTGGCGCCGAAGTACGGATGCTGCTGACGGCGAGCGAAGAAGCCCGGCTCCGCCGGCGGGGAATCCAGCTGGGCGGCACGCAAAGTGCCGAGCAGCTCGCCGCCCAGGTGACCCAAAGGGACGCCAAGGATTCGACCGTCGTTAACTTCACCCAGGCCGCCGACGGCGTGGTGACCCTCGATTCCTCCGATCTGGACTTTGAGGAGACGGTGGCGGCGGCACTGCGGATCGTCACCAAGGTCATCAACCATGAGTGACGCCACTGGCCTTCCGGGCAGCGGTGTCCCGGCGCGCTGGACCATGGGCTGGAGCCGCCCGGTGGGCTGGCTGCTGGACCACCTGGTCTACCGGACCTCCGTCACCGGCCGCTCCAACGTCCCGACCCAGGGCCCGGTGATTTTCGCCGGCAACCACATCAGCTTCCTGGATGGCCCGGTGATGTTCGGAGCCTCACCCCGTCCAATGCACATCCTGGTTAAACAGGAGATGTTCAGGGGATTCCTCGGACGGGTCCTGCGGGCGTCCGGCCAGCTTCCCGTGGACCGTTCCGGCGACCGGGTCGCACTGCAGCTCAGCAAGGCAGTGCTCGACGCCGGTCGCTGTGTCGGGATCCTGCCGGAAGGCACGCGGGGGAGCGGAAAGGCTGCCGGCATCAGCAACGGCGTCGCCTGGCTCGCGCTGAACTCGAAAGCAACGGTGGTCCCCGTGGCCATCCTGGGGACGCGCCAAGGCGGCGAGCACCTGGACAGCATTCCCCGCCCAGGCCGAAGGCTCCACGTCAGCTTCGGCGAGGCGATCAGCATCAGCCGGAATCCCGGCGAGACCGGGCGTGCTTCAATGGACAGGGCGGGAATGGAAATCCGCGCCGCGCTGGCGAAGCATGTCCAGGACACCATTCAAACAAGCGGGCAGGCCTTGCCCGACGCGGATTTCCCGCAAGAACGTTCCACCGCAGTAGCCGGGTCGCCGGCAGATCACCACTAAGGAAAGTGCAATGAGCGATACGACTCAAACTTCCGGCCGCTCCGGCGCCGGCGAAGACGAATACACGCCCACCGGCACCGACCAGGTGGCTGAGCATCTTGCCGCCCTGGACGATGACGAGGCGGAGCTCCGCGCGGCCTCGCTCCGGGCCGGGCTGGACGACTACGAACTCGACGAGGAAGACGCCGCCCTTCTCAGCGGCCACTACGATGACGAGGACCTGCAGGGTCCGGTCAAGCTGGACCCCGTCCTGGCCATCATCGGACGCCCGAACGTGGGGAAGTCCACGCTCGTCAACCGCATCCTTGGCCGCCGCGAGGCAGTCGTGGAGGACACCCCCGGGGTGACGCGCGACCGCGTCATGTACTCCGCTCACTGGAACGGACGCAACTTCACGGTTGTGGACACTGGCGGGTGGGAACACGATGCCCGCGGCATCCACGCCCGCGTGGCCGAGCAGGCAGAAATGGCCGTGGAGCTCGCAGACGCGGTGCTGTTCGTGGTCGACTCCGCCGTTGGTGCCACCGCCACGGACGAAGGCGTCATGAAGATGCTGCGCAAGAGCAAGAAGCCGGTCATCATGGTGGCCAACAAGGTGGATGACTTCGCACAGGAGGCCGACTCCGCCACCCTGTGGGGCCTCGGATTCGGCGAGCCGTACCCCGTTTCGGCCCTCCACGGCCGGGGCGTTGCCGATCTCCTGGACCACGTCATGGACACGCTGCCGGAATACTCCACGATCGAGGGACTCGAACGCTCCGGCGGCCCGCGCCGCGTCGCACTGATCGGTCGGCCCAATGTGGGCAAGTCATCCCTTCTGAACAAGCTCGCCGGTTCCGAGCGCGTGGTGGTGGACAACACCGCCGGCACCACCCGTGACCCGGTGGATGAATTCATCGAACTCGGCGGCCGGACCTGGCGTTTCGTCGACACCGCCGGCATCCGCCGGCGGCAGCACATGGCACAGGGCGCCGACTTCTATGCCTCCCTGCGCACGCAAAGCGCTCTCGAAAAGGCGGAGGTCGCCGTCGTTCTTCTTGCCGTTGACGAGGTGCTGAGCGAGCAGGATGTCCGCATCCTCCAGCTGGCCATCGAGTCCGGCCGTGCGCTGGTGCTCGCGTTCAACAAGTGGGACCTGCTGGACGATGAACGCCGCCGCTACCTGGAACGGGAAATCGAGCAGGATCTGGCCCACGTCGAGTGGGCTCCCCGTGTCAACATCTCGGCCAAGACCGGCTGGCACAAGGACCGCCTCGTGCCCGCACTGGATCTGGCCCTCGAAAACTGGGACAAGCGCATTCCGACCGGACGGCTCAATGCCTTCCTTGGCGAACTCGTGGCCGCCCACCCGCACCCGGTCCGCGGCGGCAAGCAGCCGCGCATCCTGTTCGGCACCCAGGCATCCAGCCGTCCGCCGAAGTTCGTCCTCTTCACCACGGGATTCCTGGATCCGGGCTACCGCAGGTTCATCACCCGCCGACTTCGCGAAACGTTCGGCTTCGAAGGTACGCCTATCGAGGTCAACATGCGTGTCCGCGAAAAGCGGGGCAAGAAGCGTTAATTAGGACACACCATGCCCGTGGCGGCAGAAAATGTCACGGGCACCCTCCGGAATCGTGTAAGCTTTTGGAGGTGGTTCGGCCGGACTGCTTAGGTGAAATTCTTCTGGACCTCACTGAAGCGGAGAACGGCGGAACTGACGGGCTGTAGCGCAGCTTGGTAGCGCACTTGACTGGGGGTCAAGGGGTCGCAGGTTCAAATCCTGTCAGCCCGACCAAAAGAAAAACCCCGCCAATCCTTTATGGATTGGCGGGGTTTTTTGCTTCCCGGGGGAGCCTTTTCCGTGGAGCGAGGGCCAGCAGTTCCGGGCACGTTATTTGAGGAAGCGGGACGTCCGGCGGTCGGCCAGGACCTTGCCCTTGGTCTGGCAGGTGGGGCAGTACTGGAGTGCTGTGTCCGCGAAGGACACTTCGCGGACGGTATCCCCACAGACCGGACACGGCTCCCCGGCCCGGCCGTGAACGCTCATGCCGCCCCGCTTCGTATCCTTGAGATCTCCCGGCGCCTTTCCCCTGGCCTCCCGCACTGCTGTTCCCAGCACATTGTGGATGGCCTCGTACAGGGTCCGGATGCTGTCCTTGTCCAAGGTGTTGGCCATGGCGAAAGGGGAGATTTTTGCCGCATGGAGGATCTCGTCGCTGTATGCGTTGCCGATCCCGGCCATCACGCTCTGGCTTCGCAGCACGCCTTTAATCTGGTGCGGATTGGCGGCCAGGATCTCCGCGAACTCTCCGAGGCTGAACCCGGACTCCAGCGGATCCGGCCCCAGGGCAGCAATTCCCGGCACATCCTGAGGATCCGCAACCACGTAGACGGCAAGGCTCTTCTTGCTGCCCGCTTCAGTAAGGTCGACGCCGATGCGAAGTCCGTCCCTGCCGGTGAAGCCCAGCCGCGCGGCGATGGGGCCCTTGCCCGGGCGCAGCGGAGCCTCCGACGGGGACTCGGTGTACCGCAGCCAGCCGGCGCGGGCGAGGTGGAAGACGAAGTGCAGGCCGTCGGCATCAATGCTGACGAATTTGCCGAAGCGCCGCACCCCGTGCACGGTGCGGCCTTCGAGGGCGGTGTAGGGCGGATCAGCCGTCTTGAGCACGGCCACGGAAAGGACCTGGAGCTTCGTCAGCACGGTGCCCTCAAGGTGCTCGCCGAGAAAGGTGCTCAGACCGGCCACTTCGGGTAGTTCTGGCATGCCCCCACTGTGGCACAACAGCGCACGCGTGTCAGGAGTTTAGATTCCAGCGGTCGTTCCGGACCCCCGCGGAGGCGATATCTGTTCCGGCACGCCTCAAGCCCGGGCGCCCGTCTGCCGATGGATGGTTATGCCTATACTTTCAGCGGTGGCTTGTTCCTTACGCCTCCGTTGACATTGGTGATTGACCCGATGAAAGGCCCCTGATGAGCAACATTCCCTCTGATCTTTCCTACACCGCCGAACATGAGTGGGTTTCCGCGCCAAACGCCGACGGTGTGGTCCGGGTCGGGATCACCGACTTCGCCCAGGATGCCCTCGGGGACGTCGTCTACGCACAGATGCCGGAAGTCGGAACTACCGTCAAAGCCAACGACGTCGTGGGCGAAGTCGAGTCCACCAAGAGCGTCAGCGATATATACGCCCCGGTGTCCGGCGAAATAGTGGCCCGGAATGAAGCCCTTGACACTGATTCGGCCCTCATCAACTCCGATCCCTACGGTGACGGCTGGCTCATCGAGGTCAAGCTTGCAGAACCTGACGCAGTGGACTCCCTGCTCAGTGCATCGGAGTACGAACAACAGGTAGGCTAAAGCTAACCGTTCTCGCAGACCGGGCCATTGGCATACAGTGGCCCGGCCGGCGGGCGGCAAACCGGATCTGCCAGGCATTTCCGGACGGTATGCGTTGATTGCAGGGGGACATCTGCAACGAAGGAGGAGGAATCCATGGTTGGCGGCGGACAGAACCACACCAGCGGTGATTACGGCACGGGCGTGGGCAGGGCTTCGGAGACAACCTCGATCAACCTCACTCCAGTTCACGATGAGCCGACCATCGTGCCCAAGCTTTCACCGGAGGAGAGGGCTGCCGTAGAAGCGCTGCCCGCCGGTTCAGCACTGCTGGTCGCCCACAGCGGGCCCAACTCGGGTGCCCGTTTCCTGCTTGACTCCGACATCACCACCGCCGGGCGGCACCCCGATGCAGACATCTTCCTCGACGACGTCACTGTCTCACGCCGCCACGTCGAATTCCGCCGCACTGCCCGCAGCTTTGAAGTGGTGGACACCGGCAGCCTTAACGGCACGTACGTCAATCATGACCGTGTGGACAGCGTCGAACTGAAGTCCGGAAACGAAGTCCAGATCGGCAAATTCCGACTCACCTTCTACCTGAGCCCTGCCCGCGCAGCAGGACGCGTCTGATTCGGAGCGGCTGCCTGTGGCAATGGCACAACCGGAGCGCCGTGGACCCCTGGTCCTGAACATCGGGGAGGTCCTCGCTCAGTTGAGCGACGATTTCCCGAGCATGACGGCGTCGAAAATCAGGTTCCTTGAGGAAAAGGGACTCATCAATCCTCGGCGCACACCGGCAGGCTACCGGCAATACTCCGACAGTGATGTCGAGCGCCTGCGCTTTGTCCTGTCCCTTCAGCGGGACCAATACCTTCCGCTGAAGGTCATTAAGGACTACCTCGATGCCATCGACCGCGGTGAGCGCCCGGAGAATCTTCCGCCCGGCGTAACAGTCTCGCCGCGGATCGTCTCAGATGAGCTCGCGGCTGAACTGCAGAACAAAGCCCGCAAGCTCAGCGAGGAACAGTTGCGGGCGGAGTCCGGGGCAAGCGTGCCGCTGCTGCAGTCCCTGCTGAGCTTCGGGCTTATCGGCCACACGAATGGCACGTTTGATGAACACGCCCTGCACGTGGCGCGTGCGTGCGTCCAGCTGGAAGGCCACGGACTGGAACCCCGGCACCTGCGCCCCTTCCAGGCGGCGGCGGAGCGTGAGTTCGGACTTGTGGAACGGGCGGTTGCCACTCTGACGTCGCGCAAGGACGCCGCCTCGCAGGCGCGGGCCGCAGAGGCGGCCCGTGAAATCAGCGACCTGTGCCTGACGCTGCACCGGGCTCTGGTCCAGGACCGTATTTCACGGATGGAGATCTGATGATCGAAGTCGAGATTGTGGGCGTCCGGATCGAGCTGCCCTCCAACCAGCCATTGGTGCTGCTCCGGGAGATGCACGGGGAGCGGCATGTGCCGATCTGGATCGGCACGCCGGAAGCCAGCGCGATCGCCTTGGCGCAGCAGGGCGTGGTGCCGCCGCGGCCCATGACGCACGACCTTCTAGTGGACGTCGTGGAGACACTCGGACACTCCGTGGTCAGCGTCAACATCGTGGCGGTGGAGGACAACATTTTCTATGGGCAGCTCCAGTTTGAAAATGGCGCCACGGTCAGCTCGAGGGCGTCGGATGCCCTGGCCATAGCCCTGCGGGCGAAATGCCGGATCTGGTGCGCTGATTCCGTCATGGACGAGGCTGGTGTGCGCATCACCGAACACGATGAGGGGGAGGACACTGAGCCCGCTCCTCCCGTGGACGAAGAACGCGAATTGCGCAGGTTCCGTGAATTCCTGGACGACGTAGAACCCGAAGATTTCGATGGCTAAGGTCACGTTAAGGTTAAAGTTGAGGATGAAAGTTCCGACACGCCCCCTCAATGACTCCAACATCTTTGACCTTGGACCGCGGCAGGCCTAACGTCGAAGGTACCAAGTTCCCATTGCATACGACAGCCGCGCAAGTCACACTGGAAAGTGCTACTCCGGCCAAATTACACGCGTGAATTTCATGCTGATCTTCATGATGTAGGGCTGTTGCGGCAACTTCCCCAGGGGAACTCATGACAAGGAGGATCCACGTGAGTCCGAAAGGCGAAGCAGGCGAGCTGAAGCAGCCCTCAACGGCCGGCGTAGCTGTGCCTGCAAGCGGTGCTCAGGGCCTTCTCTTCACCGAGGACCTCCCAGTCCTTGACGAGGACGCCGGCTACCGTGGCCCCACAGCCTGCAAAGCGGCAGGCATAACTTACCGGCAACTGGACTACTGGGCCCGGACTGGCCTGGTTGAACCCGCAGTCCGCGGCGCTGCCGGCTCGGGATCGCAGCGGCTGTACGGCTTCCGCGACATCCTGGTGCTCAAGGTCGTCAAGCGGCTGCTGGACACCGGCGTTTCGCTCCAGCAGATCCGCTCCGCGGTGGAGCACCTGCGTGAGCGCGGCGTCGAGGACCTGGCGCAGATCACGTTGATGAGCGATGGCGCGAGTGTCTACGAATGTACTTCAGCTGACGAAGTCATCGACCTTGTCCAGGGCGGACAGGGTGTGTTTGGAATCGCCGTTGGCCGCGTGTGGCGCGAGGTGGAGGGCAGCCTCGCCTCCCTGCCCAGCGAGCACGCCAGCGACCAGACCTTCCCCGATGACGAACTGAGCAAGCGCCGGGCAGCCCGCAAGACCGGCTAGCAGCCCGTTCCGGCGCTCCAACGCAGGGCGCTCGAGAGCAGCAAAGCGAAGGCCGCCTCCCCGACGGGGAAGGCGGCCTTCGCTTTGCTGCGTTGCTTCTCTAGCGGCTGCTGCGGCTGCGGCCGCCCGCCCTGCCAGCCGACATCAGATTGCCCAAGAGGGTGTCGAACAGCCCGGCCGCGGACTTGGCGGAATCGCCAGGCCAATGGTGGATGGCATGCGCAGCGCCCTGGATCTGCTGCCAGTTCGCCTGTTCCGGAATATGGGGGGTCAGGAGGAGATCGCCGAACATCGACTGCATCTCGGCCAGGCGGAACGCATGTTCGGAGGACCCGGACCGCACACGGTTTGCGACAATGCCGGCCGGGGAGAGGCTGGGGGCGAATTCCTGACGGAACAGCTGGATGGCTCGCATGGTGCGCTCCGTCCCTGCAACGGAAAACAGGCCGGGCTCGGCGACGAGGGCCACCTTGGTGCTCGCGGACCAGGCCATGCGGGTCAGACCGTTCAGGGAGGGCGGGCAGTCCACCAGAACCAGCTCGTATTTGTCTGCTCCCGTGAGGACGGCGGACAACCGGCGGAGGTCCCTTTTGCCCAGATCGGGGCGGTCATATATTCCCGTGTAGGCCGATCCGACAGCCACATCCAGGACCGCCGGGCCGGAGCCGTTGCTTTCCGCCCGCTGCGTCCAGCCGCTCGCAACAACGTTTTCGGGAAGCCGGGCTTTACGGGGGTTCTTGAGCATCCGGGCGATGTCCAGCGTGTCGCTCGGCTGCACTCCCAATGCGGTACTGGCGTCGGCGTGCGGATCCAGGTCCACCACGAGCGTTGGAATGCCGGCGGCCAGGGCCGCAGACGCCAGTCCGGTTGTCACCGATGTCTTACCGACACCGCCTTTGAGGCTGCTGATGCTGACTACTTGCACTTGAAAAACCAATACCTAACGCCGGTTGCCGTGTTGGGGGTAGTTTCCGTTCCGGCACTGCCGGAACCGGCGACAGGCTTCCGCCGCCCCATTCATCATATGTGGACCCGGCGCCTAAACCCTTCTCATCCGGCCCGGCATGGCTCACCGACGCACCGTTCCGGCGTCAGGCCTGGGGCGGGGTGATTGTGGCCGCGACATGACGGATAATTTGTGACGGTGGACACAAAGATTTGTGTTTCAATACGCGCGTCTTACACACTGTGACGACACTTACCGAACCACCCGCGATGATGCAGGAGAAGTATGTTTTCCAAGATTCTGGTGGCCAACCGCGGCGAGATCGCAATCCGTGCTTTCCGCGCAGGCTACGAACTCGGTGCCAAGACCGTCGCCGTGTTCCCCAACGAGGACCGTAACTCGATCCATCGCCAGAAGGCCGACGAGGCATACCTCATCGGCGAAGAGGGCCACCCCGTACGGGCATACCTGGACGTTGACGAGGTCATCCGGGTCGCCAAGGAATCCGGAGCCGACGCCATTTACCCCGGCTATGGCTTCCTGTCCGAGAACCCGGACCTGGCCCGTGCCGCCAAGAACGCCGGCATTACCTTCGTCGGGCCCCCGGCTGAGGTCCTGGAACTCGCCGGCAACAAGGTTGCCGCGCTGGAGGCTGCCCGCAAGGCCGGCGTCCCCGTACTGAAGTCGAGCGCGCCCTCCAAGGACCTCGACGAACTCATCGCCGCTGCGGATGAAATCGGCTTCCCGATCTTCGCGAAGGCAGTTGCAGGCGGCGGCGGACGCGGCATGCGCCGCGTCGATACCCGCGAAGCGCTGCCCGAGGCGCTGCAGTCCGCCATGCGTGAGGCCGACGCTGCGTTCGGCGACCCCACCATGTTCCTGGAGCAGGCCGTGCTCCGTCCCCGGCACATCGAAGTGCAGATCCTGGCCGACGCCGAAGGCAACGTCATGCATCTCTTCGAGCGTGACTGCTCTATCCAGCGCCGCCACCAGAAGGTTATCGAGATCGCCCCGGCGCCCAACCTCGACGAGGGCATCCGCCAGGCCCTGTACCGCGACGCTGTGAAGTTTGCCAAGGCGCTGAACTACGTCAACGCAGGTACCGTCGAATTCTTGGTGGACACGGTAGGGGAGCGCGCCGGCCAGCACGTCTTCATCGAAATGAACCCGCGCATCCAGGTGGAGCACACGGTCACCGAAGAGGTCACCGACGTCGACCTGGTCCAGGCGCAGATGCGGATCGCCTCGGGCGAAACCCTGGCCGACCTCGGCCTGTCGCAGGAGACGGTCTTCCTCAAGGGCGCGGCGCTGCAGTCCCGCATCACCACCGAGGATCCGGCCAACGGCTTCCGCCCCGACGTCGGAAAGATCACCGGCTACCGCTCTGCCGGCGGCGCCGGTGTCAGGCTCGACGGCGGCACTGTCTACTCGGGTGCCGAAATCAGCCCCCACTTCGACTCCATGCTCGTCAAGCTCACCTGCCGCGGCAGGGACTACCCCGCCGCAGTAGCCCGTGCGCGCCGGGCTCTCGCAGAATTCCGAATCCGCGGCGTCTCCACCAACATTTCGTTCCTGCAGGCTGTGCTGGACGACCCTGACTTCATCGCGGGTGATGTGGCCACGTCGTTCATCGACGAGCGCCCTCAGCTGCTGAAGGCCCGCGTTTCAGCCGACCGCGGCACCAAGCTGCTGACCTGGCTGGCTGAGGTCACCGTCAACAAGCCGAACGGTGAGCTCAAAGTCCACACCGACCCCGCCGAGAAGCTTCCGGCCATGAAGGGGAGCGAGCCGCAGCCGGGCTCCCGCCAGCGTCTGCAGGAACTGGGCCCGGAAGGTTTCGCGCGTGCCCTGCGTGAGCAGAAGGCCGTAGCGGTCACGGACACTACCTTCCGCGACGCCCACCAGTCGTTGCTGGCCACCCGCGTCCGCACCAGGGACCTCGTTGCCGCCGCCCCCGCTGTGTCCTCGCTGTTGCCGGAACTGCTGTCCGTCGAGGCCTGGGGCGGCGCCACCTACGACGTCGCCCTGCGCTTCCTCGGCGAGGACCCGTGGGACCGCCTGGCCGCACTGCGGAAAGCCATGCCAAACATCTGCCTGCAGATGCTGCTCCGCGGCCGGAACACCGTGGGCTACACGCCGTACCCGGAGGAAGTGACGGAGGCCTTCGTTAACGAGGCGGCCGCCACGGGCATCGACATCTTCCGCATCTTCGATGCGCTGAACGACGTCAACCAGATGGCTCCGGCGATCCGCGCAGTGCGCGCCACCGGCACCGCCGTCGCCGAAGTGGCTCTCTGCTACACCGGCGACATGCTGGACCCGAACGAGAAGCTGTACACGCTGGACTACTACCTCCAGCTGGCGGACAGGATCGTCGAGGCAGGCGCGCACATCCTCGCCATCAAGGACATGGCAGGCCTGCTGCGTCCAGCGGCTGCCGCCAAGCTCGTGGCGGCGCTCCGGGAACGGTTCGACCTCCCCGTCCACCTGCACACCCACGACACCGCCGGCGGACAGCTCGCCACCCTGTTCGCGGCAGTTGATGCCGGTGTTGATGCCGTCGACGTCGCCTCGGCATCCCTGGCCGGAACCACGAGCCAGCCGTCCGCCTCCGCCCTGGTCGCAGCCCTGGCGCACACCGAGCGCGACACCGGCCTGAGCCTCGCCAACGTCAGCTCCCTGGAACCCTACTGGGAAGCCGTGCGACGCGTGTACGCCCCGTTCGAGTCCGGCCTGCCGGGCCCAACAGGCCGCGTCTACCAGCACGAAATCCCCGGCGGGCAGCTGTCCAACCTCCGCCAGCAGGCCATGGCGCTGGGCCTGGGCGAACGCTTCGAGGCCATCGAGGACATGTACACCGCCGCGGACCGCATCCTCGGCCACCTGGTAAAGGTCACACCGTCCTCCAAGGTGGTGGGCGACCTCGCCCTGCACCTTGTCGGGCTGAACGCCGATCCTGCGGACTTCGAAGAGAGCCCGCAGAACTACGACATCCCGGACTCGGTCATCGGCTTCCTGTCAGGCGAGCTCGGCGATCCTCCCGGAGGCTGGCCGGAACCGTTCCGCACCAAGGCACTGCAGGGGCGGAGCATCAAGGTCCGCGACGCTGAGCTAAGCGCAGAAGACAGCGCAGCGCTAAAGAGTGACTCAAAGACCCGGCAGGAGACGCTGAACCGCCTGCTCTTCGCCGGCCCCACCAAGGACTACCAGAAGAGCGTGGAAACGTACGGCAACGTTTCCGTCCTGGACACGCGCGACTACCTTTACGGTCTGCAGCGCGGCCAGGAGCACGTGATCCAGCTGGAGAAGGGTGTCCGCCTCATCGCCTCGCTGGAGGCCGTCTCGGAGCCGGACGAGAAGGGCATGCGCACCGTCATGTGCACGCTCAACGGCCAGTCCCGTCCGGTCGCGGTCCGCGACAAGTCCGTGGTCAGCAACGTCAAGGCAGCCGAGAAGGCCGATCCCGCCCAGCCGGGTCAGGTGGCTGCCCCGTTTGCCGGCGCCGTCACAGTGACCGTCAAGGTGGGAGACACGGTCAAGGCCGGTGACACCGTCGCCACGATCGAGGCCATGAAGATGGAGGCATCCATCACGACGCCGGTTGCCGGCAAGGTGACGCGGCTGGCCATTTCCGCTGTGGAACAGGTACAGGGCGGAGACCTGCTGCTCGTGGTCGAGTAGGAGTCGGTCGAGTAGCGGCCAGCCCGACGCAAAGAGCCCCGCAGGAGAATTCCGGCGGGGCTCTTTCGTACCGCTTTTGCTGGCTTAGTCGTGCATGCTGGCTTTGGTGTGCCCGCTTTCGCGGGCAGGAGCTAGGCTCGCGTGGGTTTCGGCGCGGCGTACATTTCGTCGATGACTGACTCGAAGTCCTTCATGACCTGCGCCCGCTTGACCTTCATGGACGGGGTCAGGTGGCCGGAGGCCTCGGTGAAGTCGCGCGGCACGATCCGGAACGACTTGATGGCCTCCGCCTGGGAGACGGACTGGTTCGCGCTGTTGATCAGTTCCTGCACCGCAGCCCTCACGGTGTCGTTATCGGCTGCTTCCGTAATGGACGTTTCCGCAGGCAGCCCATGCCGCTGCAGCCATCCCGGAAGGGCTTCCTCGTCGAGCGTTACGAGAGCACCGATGAATGGCCGGTTGTCGCCCACCACAAGTACTTGGGACACCAGTGCGTCGGCACGGATCTGGTCTTCAAGCAGGGCAGGGATCACGTTCTTGCCTCCGGCCG
The DNA here is from genome assembly GCF_018613875.1 of Arthrobacter sp. ISL-28. Lineage (GTDB taxonomy): Bacteria > Actinomycetota > Actinomycetes > Actinomycetales > Micrococcaceae > Arthrobacter. The sequence continues at coordinate 22,755 of NZ_JAGGPJ010000015.1, forward strand.
TTACGATGATCTCCTTCTTCCGGCCCGTGATCGCCAGGAAGCCGTCGGCATCGAGTTGCCCGATGTCTCCCGTGCGGAACCAGCCGTCGACGAATGCCTCGGCCGTCAGGTCATCGCGCTTGTAGTAGCCCTTCATGACGCAGACACCCTTGGTGAGGATCTCGCCGTCGTCGGCAATTCTTACGGTATTCCCGGGAAGTGGTGCTCCAACGGTGCCGATCTTAATCCGCTCGGGCGTGTTGACGCTGACCGGGGCCGTGGTCTCGGTGAGGCCATAGCCCTCCAGGATCTGCAGCCCGATGCCCTGGAAGAAGTGGCCAAGCCGCTCGCCCAGCGGACCGCCGCCGGACACCGCGTGCGCCACGTGGCCGCCCATGGCGGCCCGGAGTTTGCCGTAGACGAGCTTGTCGAAGAGGGCGTGCCTGATCTTCAGCCCGACGCCCACGTTGCCGTCCTGGCGGGCACGGGAGTAGGCGATGGCCGTGTCCGCTGCCTTGTGGAAGATGGCTCCCTTGCCGCCGTCTTCGGCCTTGGTCATCGCGGAGTTGTACACCTTTTCGAAGACGCGCGGCACGGCAAGGATGAAGGTGGGCTTGTAGCTCTGCAGGTCAGGCAGCAGGTGCTTGATGTCAGGCGTGTGGGCGACCGTAACGCCAGCCCCCACGGCGAGGACTGAGATGAACCGTGCGAACACGTGCGCCATCGGGAGGAACATGATGGTCCGCGCCTGCTCGTTAACGATCTGGCGCAGGGACGTGGCCAGTGCATTCTCCGTGAGTTCAACAAAGTTTCCGTGCGTTAGTTCGCAGCCCTTGGGCCGTCCCGTGGTTCCGGAGGTGTAGATAATCGTGGCGACGTCGCCCAGCCCGGCCGTGCTACGGCGCATCTCGAGTTCGTCATCGCTGACGTCTTCTCCGGCCTCCCGGAGGGCATCCAGTCCTCCACCTTCAAGCTGCCAGACGTGGGTGAGGGCCGTGAGCCCTTCGGATGTGGCCGCCTGCCTGATGACGTTTTCGTGATGGCCGGACTCGCCGAAGGCGGCCACCGCGCCTGAATCTCCCAGGTTCCAGGCGACCTGCGAGGGGGAGGACGTCTCGTAGATGGGAACGGACACGCCGCCGGCGAACCAGACGGCGAAGTCGATCAGCGCCCATTCGTAGCGAGTCCGGGACATGATTCCCACCCGGTCCCCGGCTTTCACGCCGCTGGCCACGAGCCCCTTCGCCAGGGCGGAGACATCCGCCAGGAAGTCACTGGCAACGACGTCCTGCCACTGTCCGCCGGCATCCAGCCGGGAAAACAGCGCCGGACTAGACGGCTTGGCCGCCTGGCGCACTAAAAGGTCCGTGATGTTGGTGTCCGGGGGGACGTTGACCAGGGGCGGAACACTGAATTCGCGCACGATAGCTCCTTTGAGATCCGTAGGCCGCTGCGGCTAGTCCTAACCTTAGTACTCCGCCACCTGGGCCACGGGACATTCGGTTACTGGCCAGTAACATTACGGTAGAGCACGGTTCGCGCCAAGAGGTCATGACCAGCCACGGCCCCTGCCGGGCCCCTAGAATGGGGAATTATGCAGCCTTCCCCGTCGAGTGAACAGCCCGGATCGTCCAGCCCCACGCGCCATTATGGACCTCGGGCGTGGCGGCGCGGCTCGCTGGGCAATCAGGCAGGCGGCACGCCCCGGCGGATGTTCCGGGATCACCTGCGTCCCGCGGGCTCCGGGCTGGCCATAGGCATCGACATCGGCGGGACGAAGGTTGCGGCAGGTGTGGTCGACGCAGACGGAACGATTCTCAGCGAAGCCAGGCGGTCCACGCCGGGAAGCGACCCGCGTGCCGTCGAACAGGTCATCGTCGAACTGGTCGAGGAATTGAGCCGCGGCGCCCGCATCAGGTCTGTGGGCATTGGCGCCGCCGGCTGGATGGATCTGGACGGCGGCACGGTTCTCTTCAGCCCGCACCTGGCATGGCGCAACGAACCCCTGAGGGATAACCTGCAGCGGCTTCTTCGGCGTCCCGTCATGCTGGCAAACGACGCCGATGCCGCCGCCTGGGCCGAGTGGCGGTTTGGTGCCGGGCAGGGCCAGGACCGCCTGGTGTGCATCACGCTGGGGACGGGTATTGGCGGGGCCATGGTGATGGACGGTCGCGTCGAACGGGGACGGTTCGGCGTCGCCGGCGAATTCGGTCATCAGATCATCATGCCCGGCGGCCACCGCTGCGAATGCGGTAACCGCGGCTGCTGGGAACAGTACGCATCCGGCAACGCCCTGGGCCGGGAGGCCCGCGAGCTCGCCCTAGCCAATTCCCCCGTGGCCCAGGAGCTCCTCAAAGCCGTGGACGGACATCCGGAGCGCATCACGGGAACGACGGTGACCGAGCTGGCCATCAGCGGGGACGCGGCGTCGAAGGAACTGCTGGAAGACGTGGGGGACTGGCTGGGACTGGGGCTGGCAAACCTGGCCGCAGCACTGGACCCCGGAAAATTCGTGATCGGCGGGGGACTCTGCGCTGCAGGTGAGCTGCTCGTAGCACCGGCCCGCAAGGCCTTTTCCCGGAACCTCACCGGACGAGGGTTCCGGCCAGCCGCTGAGATCGCCCTGGCGGCCCTGGGACCCAACGCCGGCCTTATCGGCGCCGCCGACCTGTCCCGAGTGAGCAACCGTACGCATATTTGATCCGGCCTTGCCGGAACTGTTGACCTTGCTTGGACGCGCGACCTTGTTTAGACGCGCGCGCCGTCGTCGTTTTCGTCCTTCTCCTGGGGCAGTTTCATGATCAGGTACACCACCGCCCCCACGAAGGTGACCACCATGCCGAGGATTGCCAGGACCGGCGCTGAGCGCCAGAACATCGCCGACAGCACCAGGGCTACAGGAGCGCCCACCGCGCCAAGCCACGCCAGCATGGTCAGGGGATCGATGCCGGAAAGACTGGGCGGATCCTCCGGCACGAATTCGCCGTCATCATCCACGCCATAGTCGCGGGGCCCCTCCGGCTCGACCGGGCCTTGGGCGTCGGCGGTCTCGGCTGCTCGCTGGCGGGCGGCCGCCTGCTGCCGCTCTTCAGCCGACAACTCCCTGGGCGCGCCGGCCCGCGGGGCCAGCCCCAGGGGATCAAAGTCAGTGAACCGTTTGGCAGGGCTGTCAGGGGTGGAGCCTGGCTCGGTGCCGCCCGCCTGGGGAGAGTTCCCGGGCCCGCTGTCACCGCCATCGGCACTTGTTTCGGCACCAAAACTGGAAGTGTCCGCTTCGAGCCTCGCCACCAGGTCAAGCCAGACGGCGTCGTCTTGGTTGGCGCTGGGGTCGGACGAATTTGAATCAGGCCTATTCATCGGTTTCGCCCTTCTGGCTGGCTGTCGCGGACTGGTTCAGACCGGGGCGTGCGTCGCCGAGAACGTTCCGGATAAAGTCCACCGAACCGCTGAAGATTTGGTCGGCGTCGTTATCGAGGGTGGCTACATGGTAGCTATTCTCGAGCCTGGTCAGGTCCAGCGGTGCGTTCGCCAGACCCTGCCTTAGCGCCGCGATGCTCGAGTCGGACACCACGTGGTCCACAGTGGAGCGGAACACGCGCACGGGGGCCGTGATGCGCGGCAGCAGCAGGCGGGTGGCCTTGAACAGCTTATTCAGCTCATGGGCGGCCGCCACCGGCGTCCGTGCGTAGGCGCCTTCATCCATGCCCGGTTTGAGGATGTCGTTGCCTATGGACGGGGTGCTCTTCAACACCAGTTTGAGAATCCCGGCCAGGGGAGCGCGGGGATCGTCAATGACCAGCGCGGGGTTCACGAGGATGGCACCGGCAACGGGCCGGGTGGCGGCGATGCGCAGCGCCAGGGCTCCGCCCATGGAGATGCCTGCAGAGAAGACGTGGTCGCACTCAGCTTCCAGGTCGAGATAGGCCGAATCCATGGCGTCGTGCCACTCAGTCCATCGACTGCGCGCGAGCTCCTGCCACGTGGTGCCGTGGCCCGGAAGCAGGGGCATGCGGACTGCGAAACCGGCGGCGGCGAATGCCGAGGCCCAGGCCCGCACTCCGTGCGGGCTGCCGGTGAATCCGTGTGAGAGGGCTACACCAACGCGCGGGCCATCACCGGAAAAGGGGCTGCTGAAGGGACTGTGGTCCGGGACTGTGCTCATGACTTCTCCGACGGTACATTGTTTCGCGCATGCACCTGGAAGAACCGTGCGGACGTTTCGAAAATTTCCGGGGCGTCGGCGTCCAGGGTGGCAACATGGCCGCTGTGTTCCAGCGGAACGACCTCGAGGCTTGCTGACCCGAGGCGCTTCCTGATCATGGCGAGGGACGTGGGCGGCACCACGGCGTCGTTCAGTGACTGGAAAACGAGAACCGGCGCCTTGACGCGGGGGAGTCCGCGCACGGCGGCAGCGAAAAGCCGTTTCAACTGATGCACCGCTGCCAGTGGTGTACGGGAATAGTCGCCGTCTTCGGTGGGGGACGCGGTCGGATTTTCTTCTTCGATGGGAATCGTGGTCGGCTGGAAGTACTTGAGCACTCCGATGACCCGGACACGCCGGTCATAGAAGCTCAATCCCGGATTGACCACTGCCACCCCTGCCACTTTGCGGCGGGCGGCCGTCAGGAGCGCGATGGCGCCGCCCATGGACAGCCCCGCGGCGTAGCAGTCGTCGGTTCTGGCGGCGAGTTCCTGATAGGCCTTGTCGAAAGCACTGTGCCAGTCGGCCCAGCCGGTGCGGGCCAGGTCCTGCCAGTGAGTCCCGTGGCCGGGCAGCAGCGGCACTGATACGGCGAAGCCGCGCTCGGCCAAGAATTGGGCCCAAGGGAGGATACTCAGGGGACTGCCGGTGAAGCCATGGCAAATGGCGATTCCGATGCGTGCATTGGGTCCGTGGCCCGGGTAGCTGAAAGCGGCGGGCGTCGTCCGGTCGCTGCTTTCTGTCATGAGACCATCGTGTCACTGTTCCGTATAAATCTCACTAGAGTAGGGTTGCATTTGCAGTGCTGGCCTGCCCTTTGGCGTGCGTGCCAGTTGTCTTCCGGAGGGATTGGACACGTGTTTTATTGGGTCATGAAAAGGGTCTTTCTTGGTCCGGTGCTCCGCACGCTCTTCCGGCCGTGGGTCAAAGGACTGGACAATGTCCCGGCCGAGGGCGCGGCGATTATTGCCTCGAATCATCTGTCTTTTTCAGACTCCATCTTCATGCCGCTCATGGTGCCGCGGCCCGTGATCTTCCTGGCCAAATCGGAGTATTTCACCGGCACCGGACTTAAGGGCAGGCTGACGGCCCTGTTCTTCCGGCTCACCAACCAGCTCCCTATGGACCGCTCCGGAGGGGCGGCGTCCGCCGCCTCCCTGGAGGCGGGCATGGATGTACTGACCCGAGGGGGACTGCTGGGGATCTATCCCGAGGGGACGCGAAGCCCTGATGGCAGGCTATACCGGGGCAAGGTGGGAGTGGCCCGGCTGGCCCTCCAGGCCGGAGTCCCGGTCATTCCGGTGGCGATGATCGGTACGGACAAGGTGCAGCCGATTGGAAAACGTCTGCCCAACATCCGCCGCATCGGGATGATCTTCGGCGAACCACTCGACTTCAGCCGGTACGCACGAATGGCGGATGACCGGCTGATTCAGCGGTCCGTGACCGACGAAATCATGTATGAGCTCATGCGCCTCTCCGGGCAGGAATATGTGGATGAATACGCCGCAGTGGTGAAGCTGCAACTTGCGGGAAAGGGCCCCGCCGCTGCCGCCCCCGCCGACGAAGCTCCGGAACCGCGCATCCCGCCTGATGGCGCCGCGCCGGTGGAAGCGCAGCACACCGAACCGCCGTCGAAACCTGCCGCGTCTGCTGGCCCGTCTGATGCCGGGGAACAGTCCCGTGCCGGCGGACCTGAAGACGCGGCGGGCGGAACCCCCGGAAGCCGCCCCGGGCAGGAGCCGGGGGAAGGGAACGACGCCGGTTCCGCCCGCACTGCCTAGCCGCTCCGCCACGCGCCTTCCCCCGACGTTCGCCTGGGCGGACGCGTGTGACGCCCCGCCCCGGGTCAATGACAGGCCGGGTGTCCGGATGCCCGCTCCGGCCACTACTCTTAGTAGTGTGACTGAGCTATCTGCAAAACCGGCCTCTTCCCTGACCAGCACCGCGCAGAGCGGTGCCGCCAACTATCCGGGACTGGATAACTGGCGGGACCTTCCCATCTCGCAGCAGCCTACCTGGCAGGACAGGGACGTCTTCGATGCCTCCGTCCGGGAACTCTCGGCGCTCCCGCCGCTCGTATTTGCCGGTGAAGTCGACGTCCTCCGCGAACGGCTCGCCGCCGCCGCCCAGGGCAAGGCTTTCCTCCTCCAAGGCGGCGACTGCGCCGAGACCTTCGGGGACGCCACGGCGGACAAGATCAGCGCGCGCGTGAAGACTATCCTGCAGATGGCAGTGGTCCTCACCTATGGTGCGGCTATGCCGGTCATCAAGATGGGGCGGATGGCGGGGCAGTTCGCCAAGCCGCGCTCCTCGAACGACGAAACCCGCAACGGCGTGACTCTTCCCGCATACCGCGGCGACATCGTCAACGGGTACGATTTCACGCCCGAATCCCGCGCCCACGATGCCAGCCGGATGCTCAAGGCGTACCACACATCCGCCTCCACGCTTAACCTGATCCGCGCCTTCACCCAGGGCGGCTTCGCGGACCTGCGCCTCGTGCACCAGTGGAACAAGGGCTTCACCGAAAACCCCGCCCATGCACGTTATGAATCGCTGGCACGGGATATCGACCGGGCCATCCAGTTCATGGCATCGTGTGGCGCAGACTTCGAGGCGCTGAGGCGCGTGGAGTTCTATGCCAGCCACGAGGCGCTGCTGCTCGACTACGAACGCGCCCTGACCCGCATCGATTCGCGCACCGGTTTCCCCTATGACACATCGGCGCACTTCCTCTGGATCGGCGAGCGAACCCGCGAACTGGACCACGCCCACGTAGACTTCCTCTCACGTGTCCGCAACCCGATTGGCGTGAAGCTTGGCCCGTCCACTACTGGTGATGACGCCCTGCGGCTGATCGACAAGCTGGACCCGGACCGCGAACCCGGCCGCCTGACCTTCATCAGCCGCATGGGCGCCGGCAACATCCGTGAAAAGCTCCCCGCGATCGTGGAAAAGGTCACCGCATCCGGCGCGCAGGTCCTTTGGGTCACGGATCCGATGCACGGAAATACCGTCACCTCGCCGAACGGCTACAAGACCCGCAATTTCGACGACGTCATCGACGAGGTCCGCGGGTTCTTCGAGATGCACCATGCTCTGGGCACCGTTCCGGGCGGCCTGCACGTTGAAATGACCGGCGACGACGTTGCCGAGTGCCTGGGCGGTGCAGACCCCATTGATCAGGACGCCTTCCTCGACCGCTACGAATCCGTGTGCGATCCGCGGCTGAACCACATGCAGTCCCTTGAGATGGCGTTCCTCGTAGCCGGTGCCCTCACACGGCACTGATAGAGGTGCCCGGCACTGACTGAGGTGCTCTACAGTTACTCGGGGTCCCGGAGCTTAGGCGCCGGGACCCCGAGCCGGTTTCGGGCATTGCCGGAACCGGGGCATTGCCGGAAACCGGCTAGACGACGGTGAGCGTCACGACCGATCCCTCGGGAACCTCCGTGTCGACAGGATCCTGATCCCGGACCGTCCCGAAGAATCCTCCCAGGATGTTGTTGACGCGGACTTCAAAGCCGCGCTTCTCCAGTGCTTCACGGGCATCGCTGACCTGCTCGCCGATATAGTTCGGCACCTTCACAAGCTTCGGTCCCTCGGAGATGGTCAGGGTCACGGTCTGGCCCTTCGTCAGGTTTCCCGAAGCCGGTGCCTGCCTGACGACGGCGCCCTTCGGGACGTTCCTGTCGTGTACGGTTTTGGGATCGACTACCGCCTTCAGCCCTGCTGCCTCAATGGCTTGGACGGCCGCACCCTGTTCCTCGCCGCGGACATCAGGGACGGGAATGGGCTGTGGGCCTTTGGAAACCGTGAGGCTTACAGGGGTTCCGTGCTTCACCCGCGTTCCGGCTGCAGGGGACTGAGCGAGGACCGTTCCTGCCGCTGCCGCTTCATCGAACTTTCCCGTTACCTTGCCCAATGCCATTTCTGAGCTGTTGAGGGCCGATTTCGCATCGTCTAAGGATTTACCAGACAACGCGGGAAGGGGAAATAGCTGCGGACCCTTGGAAACGAACAGCGAAACCTGCTGGAACTTACGGATCTCGGTTCCGGCTTCCGGCTCGGAGCCCACCACCAGCCCTGCGCGGACGTCGTCGTCGAAAACATCCTGTGTGCTGGACTGAAATCCGGCCGCACGGAGTAGTTGCTGCGCCTCCGCTACCGTCCTGTTCGCTACTGCCGGCACGGTCCCGGGGGATCCGGGCCCCATCCCGAAGAACCAGCCGGCGCCGGTGGCCAACAGTGCAGCGATGACCAGAATCACGATCCAGAGAACCCCGCGACGCCGTGGGTTACCTTCACGCAGTGTTCGAAGGGGAGTGGCGGCAGCCCGGGCGCGCGCTCTTTCGTCGTCGCGATCAAGTTTCCGCTGCTCCCGTTTGCTCAGCGCCCTTTCGTTCGGTTCCCCGTGCCGCAATCCTCTGCCGTTGCCGTGCAGGGCAGGGGGGTAGGCCTCGTCACCGTCCGCTGGCTCCAGTCCGAAGGCGGGGGGCAGTTGCCGGGGGGCACGGGGAAAGATCGAGGTGGGGTTGCTCGTGTGCGATATGACTTCCGTGGGGCGCTGTACCGGAGCCAGGACCTCCGTATGGTTCCCGGCTGCCGGCCGCGGGGGCATCGGAGGCCTTTCCGGACCGGGTCCGGCCGTGTCCGGGCGTCCTCCCGCCGCTTCGGCAGCATGGAGCGCTGCGGGAGGTTGCAGGTCGAGCTCCTGGTCGGAGAGGTTGGTGCGGATGTGCCTCAGCTCCGAGAGGAGGGCATTGCCGTCCACCGGGCGCTTTTCGGGATCGTTCGCTGTGCACCATTGCACCAGCTCGTCGATCTCGCCAGCCAGCCCCGGCACAAGCTCCGACGGCGGCCCGACCGTTGAATTGACGTGCTGGTAGGCAACCTGGATGGGCACTTCGCCGTCGAACGGCTGCTGGCCGGTTAGCATCTCGAAAAGCATGATTCCGGTGGAGTAAATATCACTGCGCGCATCCGCGGGCTTGCCCAGGACCAATTCGGGCGAGAGGTAGGCAACCGTGCCGATTAACGTCCCTGTGCTCGTGGTGGTTGTGACCGCCCGGGCCAGTCCGAAGTCGCCGACTTTTATCCGGCCGTCTTCGGCGATTAGCACGTTTTCCGGTTTGACGTCCCGGTGGATGAGGCCGGCGGCGTGGGCTGCGCCGAGGCCTTCCACTACTGGATCTATGAGGGCGAGGGCGAGCCGGGGAGATAAGGCACCCTTGGCATTGATGACGTCGCGAAGGGTGTGGCCCTTGATGTACTCCATGACCAGGTAGGCGGTTTGGCCGTCGAACCCCTGGTCCAGGACACCCACAACGTGCGGATGAGAGAGTTTGGCGGCGGCGCGTGCCTCGCGCGCGAGCCGGTCAAGGAAATTACTGTCGTTTACCAGGTGCGGGTGGAGGACCTTCAGCGCGACATCCCGGTCGAGCCGCTGGTCGGTGGCCAGGTAGACCGTGGACATTCCGCCCCTTGCCAGCCTGTACTTTACCCGGTAGCGGTTATCCACCAGGGAACCAGCGAGACTGTCCGACACGTTTTCCTGCACCCTACGATCCTAATTGCTGCAACGATACGGGTCCGAATCAACATGCGATCCGGACCCGTATCGTTATTCTCAGCGGCCCTGCATCACGTGGATGAGGGCATTGGCGGCCTAGCGGAAGTTCTTGCGGTGCGCCTTGATGGCCGCAACATACGTTTTTGTATCGGAGTACATGCCGTGCTTGCTGACCGAGTACTGCCCCTGGTAATAGCCGGCAATCGCATAGTCCAGGTTCTTGCTGGTCCGGATCAGCTGCCGGATGATCGCGACGCCGGCGGTCGCGTTGTCGTACGGGTCAAGCAGGTTGAGTTTCCGGCCCACGAGACCGGATGCCCACTCGCCTGAGGACGGTATGACCTGCATGGTGCCGATGGCATTGGCAGGGGAGACGGCACGCTGGTTGAAGCCGGACTCCTGGTAGGCGAAGGCCATGGCGAGTGCAGGGTCGACTCCCATGCGGCGCGCTGTATCAGCCACGATGGACTTCATCTGCGCCAGCGAGGGCACCGGCGACGCGTTCAGCAGCGCCTTGTTCTTGTTGGCGGAGCTCACCACCGCAGGCGGATACGTGAAACCGAGGAACGAACTGGGCACCAGCGGTGTAACGTTCGACGCCGGCTGCACGGCGCTTCCTGCCCCGGACTTCCCGGGAATGACCAGCTTCTGTCCGGGATAGATGATGCTGGTCACCTTGAGCCGGTTGGCTGACAGGACGGCGGCCAGCCGGACACCGTGCCGGGATGCAATTCCGGAAAGCGTATCGCCGGACTTGATGGTGTAGGACCGGGACGAAGCCGTGGCAGCGGGTGGGTTGGCCTTGGCCGGAGCCGCGCTGCTGCCGCCGATCCGGATTTTCTGGCCCGGGTAAATGATCGAGGACATGGAGAGGCGGTTCCAGCTCAGCACCTGGGAGAGCTTGACGCCGTGCCTGGCTGCGATGCCGCCCAAGGTGTCGCCGGACTTCACGGTGTACGTCTTTCCACCGGTGGTGGCCGGGGCAGCAGGTGCCTTCCTCGGCGTCGGTGCGGAGCCGCCGGTCAGCTTGAGCTTCTGGCCGGGATAAATCACCGAGTTGAGCTTCAGCTTGTTCAGCTTGAGCACTGCCGAGGTGCTCAGGCCGTAGCGGGCGGCGATGCCGCTGACAGTGTCCCCGCGGACAACCCGATGGCTGCTCGGCGTTACCCGCGCAGGCTGCAGTGCGGCCGGAACTGCGGCCGGCACAGACGCGGCGGGGATGACGCCGGCCTTGGAGGCAGCGGCCTGGGCTTCCATGGCTGCCGCGAGCATGGCGGGAATGGTGCTGGGCCGGGCATCTGCCCCCGCCGGCTGCGCAAGCGCCAAGGACGAAAGCATGACGGCAGGCAGCGTTGCCGTGGTCGCCGCGATCATGGGAAGGCTCGGCCTGGTGGGCTGCTTTGGCGAGCTGGTCGTCGTCATGGGAAAGATCCTCTTCTCAGCGGCGAATGCTGTCGGTCAGGCCTGTGCCTAGTGATACTAATGTTACTTGAGTTATTCCTGTTACAAATGTGATCTAAGTGAATCTCTCATGATTTTCCGATTAGCACAAGAATTAGCTGCGGTGCTGAAAGCAGGCTTTTGCGGTGTGTCATTGAAGGAAAGCAGCAAAAATGCATGGCGGCGTGGCAGCGACTAGGCGCGCAGGTCTCCGCCATGGCAACCTTGAGCCGTGAGTACTGTAGAAAGCCTTGTCGGCGATTGGTTGCCCCTGCCCGATGTAGCACAGTTGCTGGATGTTTCCATCACCAAAGTCCACGGGTTGCTGGATGAACGCGCACTGGTCGCCCTCCGTGTCGGCGACCGCCGCATCCGGTCCGTACCTGCCGCCTTCCTGCAAGACGGACACGTCGTGGAAAGCCTCAAGGGCACCATCATTGTCCTGTCAGATGCCGGCTATACGGACGAAGAGCTGATCACGTGGCTCTTTACCCCCGACGATTCCCTCCGCGGGCGCCCCATCGACGCGCTCCGGGAGGGGCGCAAGACCGAAATTCGCCGGCGGGCACAGTCCCTCGCCTGGTAGAAGCGCCGCTGGTAGAAGCGCCGCCCGCCCGGTAGCCGGAACGTGGTCCGGCGGGAAACGCATTAAGACAGGGAGGGCAGCGCCGGGCTCCCGCCCGGCGCTGCCCTCCCTGTGCTAATCCCCGCCCACCCCGACTTTGTGGCCGGATGCAGACGGCTTAGGCGGCGCGGCTTACCGTTGCCTCCGCCAGCTTCCTCAACGCAGTCTTCGGAAGGTCGTCCAGCGGCAGCAACTCCAGGGCTTCAAACGCCGCTGCCCCGAACTCGTCGATCAGGACTTCGGTTGCATGCAGCGCCCCGCAGTCCGCAATGATTCTGCGGATCTCCGCCACGTCGTTGTCGCTTAGGTGCGGACTGCCGAGCTTCGCATCAATGAACGCTGATTCCTCCGGTGTGGACAGGTCCAGGGCGAAGGCCACCAATACGGTCCGCTTGCCTTCCCGGAGATCATCCCCTGCGGGCTTTCCGGTGGTGACCGGATCACCGAAGACGCCAAGGACGTCGTCGCGGAGTTGGAACGCCTCGCCCAGCGGAAGGGCAAAGGCGGAATAGCCGCGAAGGAGTTCATCCGAGGCCCCTCCAAGCGCTCCGCCGAGAGCGAGCGGGTGTTCGGTGGAATACTTGGCGGATTTGAAGCGGATGATCGACTGGGCACGGCTCACGGCCCCGGCCCGGTCCCGCACCGGCCCGGCCACTTCTTCCAGGATGTCCAGATATTGCCCGGCCATGACTTCCGCCCGCATCAGGTTAAAGATCAGCCGCGCCCGGCTTCCCGACGCCGCGTGCTCGCCGATTTCCGTAAATGCTTCCTCGCTGAAGGACAGGCAGAGATCCCCGGCGAGGATGGCTGCGGCGTGGCCGAACCGTTCACTGTCCAGGGCCCAGCCCTGGCTCTCGTGCAGCTGGCTGAACCGGCGGTGGACGCTGGGGCCGCCACGCCGCGTATCCGACCGGTCGATGATGTCGTCGTGGATCAGGGCGGCGGCCTGGAAGAGTTCGAGCGCCGCGCCCGCGGTGATGACGTCATCAGCGGATGCCGGCCCGCCTGCTCCGCGCCAGCCCCAGTAACACATGAGTGCCCGGAGCCGCTTGCCTCCGGTGACAAGGTTTGAGATGGATCCCATGATGGGATCAATATCCGGCGAGATCGCCGTCATTACGGTTTGCCTGGAGGACAGGAAGTCAGTGAGTTTGCCTGCGACAGCGGCCACAAAGGCTGTCTGTTCGACCCGCAGCTGTTCGGCGACCGTCACTTGACGGACTCAGGTGCCACGTTGGCGCCGATGGTGAAGGTGGACCTTCCGGCGCTCTCCGGAACCGCTATGTTAACGGTCTCGTTGCCGGCCCGGACGAAGTCCTTGGAGGCTACGGTGCCCACAGCGTTGCCCGGAACGGCCTTAAATCCCTGCGCCTCGAGCGCTTTGGTGTAAAAAGCGACGACGGCGGCCGGCTTGGCAGCCACCGAGCCCACCAGTGCGACGGTGGCGGGGGAGGATGCCTTGTCGAAGCTGCTCGACAGCACTTTGGCTCCCGGCATGAGTGGAAGTAGTTTTTGCGGGAACCCTGCTACGAGTGCGCCAACACTGGCTGATGTGCCGGGAGACGCTGACGGGCTGGGGGGCGCCGTGGTGCTCGCTGGGGCCGACGCCGAAGTGGACTCTGCGTTTGCGGCGGGTCCTGCGGCTGGTGCCGTGCAGGCCGACATCACCACCATCACCGTGCCGGCCGCAAGCAGGCCAAGGCCTGCAGGCATGTGCGTTCCAATGACCTTCACAGGTGCATTCCTCCTGGGGTTTGATGCCGGATTCAGCCTCCAGTTTAGTCAGCCCCAGGGCATAGGATTGCAGATGTGGGGCCGGACCAGGACAAAGACCAATTCGAAGCGCGTCTTCGGGACCTCCGGCGCAGCAGCATTTTGCACGTGGACATGGATGCGTTTTTCGTGTCCGTAGAGCTGCGGGGACGCCCTGAGCTGCGCGGCAGGGCGGTCATCGTGGGATATCCGGCGGACCGCTCGGTGGTGCTGTCCGCCTCGTATGAAGCACGGGCTTTCGGCGTCAGGTCGGCGATGCCCATGGTCGTTGCGCACCGCATCTGTCCCCAGGCCATCATCATCGAGCCGCGGCACAAGCTTTACTACGAGGTTTCGGGGCAGCTGATGTCCATCTTTGAATCCATTACCGAGCTTGTGGAACCCCTGAGTGTGGATGAGGCGTTCCTGGACGTCGGGGGAGCGATTCGCCGGCTGGGTTCCCCGCAGGAAATCGGAGAGCTGATCAGGCGTCGAGTGGCCCGCGAACTCGGGATCACTGCGTCTGTAGGCATCGCCGCCAGCAAGTTCGTTGCCAAGATCGCCTCCACTCGCTGCAAGCCGGACGGCCTGCTGCTGATCCGCCCCGAGCAGACGGTGCCCTATCTCCACAGCCTTCCGGTCAATGCCCTGTGGGGTGTCGGTGCCAAGACCGCGGAGGTGCTGGCCAGGATGGGTATCCGTACCGTCGCTGATGTTGCCGCCACGCCTGTGGCGTCGCTGAAAAAGGTTCTGGGGGCCACGGGCGAGCACGTCCACCGGTTGTCCTGGGGGATCGACCCCCGGTTGGTGACACCCGTCAGGCTGGAGAAGAGCATCGGGGCAGAGGAAACGTTCGCAGTGGACACTGCCGACGACGTCATGCTGCACCGGGAATTGCTGCGCCTGTCCCACCGGACCGCAGAGCGCTTGCGGGCGTCCGGAATGGTGGCACGCACCGTAGCGCTCAAACTGCGCTATGCCGATTTTTCCACGGTGACCCGGAGCCGGACAGTGCATACGCCCGTCGACAGCGCGCAGCTCATCTATGCCGTCGCCATCCAGCTGCTGGAGTCCCTGGGGAACCGCCCCATGACGGTCCGGCTCGTGGGCGTCCGGGCCGAACAGCTGGAGTCGGAGGCCCAGACATCCCTGCAGCTGAGCCTCGACCGGCGGGACGACAACTGGCGGGCGGCCGAGCAGGCACTGGACAAGGTGGCGTCGAAATTCGGCAGCAAATCGGTCCTTCCGGCCAGGCTGCTGGACCCCGTGACACCCCCCGCCAAGCCGCCTCCGGGCAGGGCCTGAACTGTCGCGCCCCTGGCCCGGTTTTTCAGCGGTATTTCAGGGGTTGTTCAGGTTGCGATCCGGGAACAGCGTCTTTCACAACACCGCCCAACAAACTATCCTTAGAGATACATAGATTTCGAACGTCTGGACTCGTGTGGATCACCTGACCCGCAACGTCCGTATGCTTGGAACCACGGCCCCGCCAAGGAAGGGGAGCCGGGAACCTGTACAGCATGCCGGTCGTTGACGAGGCAGAAACAACTGGTCCCGGCTAGTCCGGACGTTGGCCTACTTAAGGAGGTCGTGATGCCGCTCTCGGAGCACGAACAGAAGCTGCTCGAGCAACTCGAGAGGCAACTGCATGAGGACGATCCCAAGTTCGCCCATTCCATGGGCTCGGATCCCGGCCGTACATGGTCCACCCGGCACATTGTGATTGGCGTACTGGCAACGCTGGCAGGAGTCCTGCTCCTCCTGGTGGGGGTTTCGCTGCAGCACATCTTCGTCGGAGTTCTCGGATTCATCGTGATGGGCGCAGGGGTTTACTTCGCCACCATGCGCAGTGCTTCGACCCGCAAGGAAAAGGCTGGCGGTCACGGGAAGAAATCCAAGGGCAAGAGTTCATTCATGAGCAGCCTCGAAGAGCGATGGGACGAAAGGCGCCGCGGAGAATCCTGACCTCCAAGGCCTCCAATTCCACCACCTCCACTTTGCACCACCTGGCCTCTTTGGTGGCTTGAAACAATGACCCGCTCCGGCGGGTCATTTGTTGTTTAAATGAACGGCCGCATGGCCGGGAAGGCGGCTTCCCCGGAATATGCCCGATTTGCCCGCTTTCGAGGCAGGGCGCCTTGCAGGGGAGGCGCCGCCGTCGTATTTGTTTCACCGTCTCCCCCTGGGAATGTCCGGCGCCCGGCGGCGATTTCCCTCCACTTTCCACCCCCGGGCATAAACCGCTGAAATCCGCGGCAAAACTGTTTGTCCATCCGCCGGATAATCCCCCGTGTTGCGTTGACTGTGGGGAGAAGTGGAGTAAAGTGGAGGACGTAAGAGGGTAGTGGCAGCGCGGGGGTTGTTCGGCTTCTGACGACAGACGGGCGGTGGGGATGTGTTCCTGGGGACACACTCGCCGCGTCTGGATGAAAAGGGTCGGATTATTCTCCCCGCCAAGTTCCGTGAGGAGCTTGCCGGCGGACTTGTTCTCACGCGAGGCCAGGAGCGCTGCATCTACGTCTTCAGTGAGCAGGAATTCGCGAGGGTTCACGAGCAGATCCGGGAGGCTCCCATCTCCAATAAACAGGCTCGTGACTACATTCGTGTTTTTCTCTCCGGAGCCTCGGACGAGGTGCCTGACAAGCAAGGGCGGGTGACTATCCCTCCTGCCCTTCGGGAATACGCAGGGCTTGGCAGGGAGCTGGCCGTCATCGGTGCCGGCACCCGTGCCGAGATCTGGGATGCCGAGGCCTGGAATGTGTACCTGGCGGAGAAGGAAACCTCCTTCTCCGAAACCGACAACCCCATCGCCGGAATTCTCTGAGGACCGGCGCGAAACATCTGAACCTGTTTCTTGGACGAGATCTCCAGCCGCCCATCCACCGTCCTCCTGGCTCACTTCCCCGGAGCCAGGCGGCCGCCAGGAGAGGCGCGGATGGGGATCTGGCTCAAGAAACACCCCTAGGCGAGTAAGGAAGGACGAAGGAATGAACGATCACGATCCCGCCAAACCGACGTCCGAACGCCATGTGCCAGTCCTGAAGGATCGGTGCATCAATTTGTTGGCCCCGGGCTTCGAAGCAGCACGCCTCCGGGGCGAGACCCCGGTGGCAATCGACGCCACGCTCGGAATGGGAGGCCATTCTGAGGCCATGCTGCAGCGCTTCCCGGACCTTCATCTGGTGGGTATCGACCGCGACGAGGAGGCGCTCGCCCTCGCCGGAGAGCGGCTGAAACCGTTCGCCGGGCGCACGGACCTTGTTCATGCCGTCTACGACGAAATTGCCGAGGTCCTCGAGGACCTCGGCATTTCCGAAGTTCACGGCATCCTGATGGACCTCGGCGTGTCGTCCTTGCAGCTGGACGAGCGGGAACGGGGGTTTGCCTACTCCTTCGATGCGCCCCTGGACATGCGGATGGATACCAGCCGCGGGCAGACCGCGGCCGACGTCGTGAACAACTACAGCGAAGAGGACCTGGTCAGGATCATCCGCAAGTGGGGCGAGGAGAAGTTCGCCGGCCGGATCGCCAACCGGATTGTCACGGCACGGGCCGTGAAGCCCTTTGCCACCACGGGCGAACTGGTGGAGCAGATCCGGGCTGTTGTCCCGGCAGCCGCCGCCAAGTCCGGAGGGCACCCGGCCAAGCGGACGTTCCAGGCGCTGCGGATCGAGGTCAACGAGGAGCTTGAAGTCCTCGAACGGGCAGTACCCGCGGCGGTGGAGGCGCTTGCCCTGGGAGGACGGATTGTCGTCATGTCCTACCACTCGCTCGAGGACAAGATCGTCAAAAGCGTCTTCCAGGCGCGTTCCAAGTCATCGGCTCCGCTGGGGTTCCCGGTGGAGCTCGAAGAACACAAGGCTGAACTTAAGACCCTTACCAAAGGCACCGAAGTGCCTACCGCCGTCGAGATCGCAGAGAATTCGCGCGCAGCATCAGCCCGGCTGCGTGCAGTGGAACGCATCAGAGCCAGGAGAGCCGCATGAGTACCGCAGCTGTCAAGAACTTCACCGCGCCCGGCCGGAACGCCGGGGACACGGACGCCGGGCTCTCCGGGAACCGCAAGGCACGGACACCGCTGTCGGTGGTCCGCTCCGTGCCGCGGAAACGCCGCGCGCCCTTTGTCGTTCTCTGCTTTGGCATGCTCGCCGTGGCGCTGATGGCCGTCCTCGTCCTGAACATCTCTGTGTCCACCGCCCAGTACCAGCTGGTGAAGCTCCGCAGCGAACAGACCAGGCTGACCAAGCAGAACCAGGATCTGACACAACAGGTCCAAAACTTCGAAGCTCCGCAGAACCTGGCGGCCAAAGCCGCAGAATTGGGAATGGTGGCTTCCACCGGCAAAGGCCAGATAGACCTGTCCACCCTGACCGTCAGCGGTGAGGCCAAGCCAGCCGTCAAGGGTGACTCCGCCGGAGCGGTCATTGCCGCCCCGGCCGTGCCGGGGCAGCTCAACGTTGTGCCGCCTGCCAGTATCGCCGATCCGCTGGAAAGCCGGCGGCCGGTGGCTGATGACGTGGCGGCCTTACCGATACGGCGGGTGCCCGCTGCCGCCGCAAAACCCGCGGCGGTCCTGAACGGGGGCACCATCCCGGCGCCGGCCCAGAAGGCGCCAGCCAAGAAAGCACCGGGGCAGTAACTGGCAGGACTCACATGGCTAGCAGCCAGCAAGCAAGGCAGTAAGGGATGATCGTGGCGCGAGGCAAGGCAAGCAGGCAGAAAGTCCCGAACGCTACCAAGCGGCTGCGCCTCGGGCTCAGCATCATGTTGGCGCTGCTGCTGGTCGTGGGCGGAAAGCTTTTCCTGGTCCAGGGCCTTGACGTCGGCGGGATGGCGGAAGCCGCCCTGGATAACCGGCTCCGGCCAACGGTTCTTCCCGCGGAGCGCGGCAGCATTGTGGACGCCAACGGCACAGTGCTCGCCAACAGCGTGATCCGCTACAACATCACCGTGGACCAGGCGGTCAATACCAAAACGGAATCCTTCAAGCGCCTCAAAACAGTGAACGGCGAGGAAGAACTGGTCACGGTTTCCCGCGACCAGGGGATCTCTGAGCTTGCCACCGTTCTGGGCATGGATGTTGATGACGTCCGGGACGCGGTCACGGGCAAGAAGACCTACTACATCGTGGCCAAGGACCTTAAGCCGGACGTTGAAGACCGGGTGTCCAAGCTCCAGATCCCGGGCATTTTCTCCGAAGGAACGAGTAAGCGCGTCTACCCCAACGGCTCGATCGCCGGCGGCATTGTGGGCTTTCTCGAAAACGGCGACAGGGGACAGGCCGGTCTCGAGCAGACTCAGGACGCGATCCTCAGGGGAACTCCCGGCAAGCGCCTTTTTGAGATTGGCGCGGACGGCCTCAGGATTCCCGTGGGTGTGGACCAGTTGACACCGGCGCAGGACGGCAAGGACGTCAAGCTCACCCTCAATTCCGATCTCCAGTATTTCGCCCAGCAGGCCATCCAAAGCCAGTCGGACAAGCTGAGCGCCGAGTGGGGCACCATCATCGTGTCCGACATCAAGACCGGCAACATCATCGCCATGGCGGACACCAATGCCCCCGACCCGAACGATCCCGGCAAGGTAGCGGCCAAGGACCGCGGTGTCCGCGCCGTGACCGCAGCGTACGAACCCGGATCGGTGGAAAAAATGATCACCGCCTCTGCGGTGATTGAAGAAGGCAAAGCCAAACCTCTGGACACCTTTGTCATTCCGCCGTCCTATGTGGTTGACGGCCAGCAGTTCGATGACGCCTTTCCCCACGGGACCGAGAAACGGACGCTGGCGGGTATCCTTGGCTGGTCCATGAACACAGGCACCGTCATGGCCGGCCAGCGGCTGACGAAGGAACAGCGTCATGACTGGCTGAAGAAGTTCGGCATCGGCGAGGCTCCGCGGATCGGCCTGCCGGCAGAGGCCAAGGGCATCCTGACCCCGGCCGACCAGTGGGACGGGCGGCAGCAGTACACAGTGCTGTTTGGCCAGGGTGTGTCGCAGTCGACGCTCCAGACTGTCCGCGCCTACCAGGCAATCGCGAATGGCGGAGTGATGCTGCAGCCGCGGCTCATCGACAGCTACATCAGCCCCGACGGAACCGAAGAGAAAGTTCCCGCACAGCCTCCCCGGAAAATCGTGTCCAAGGAGACGGCCAAGCAAGTCCGCGACATCCTCGAAAGCGCCGTTACCGAAGGCCAGATCAAGGAAGCGGCGATTGACGGCTACCGCGTCGGCGCCAAGACGGGAACGTCGCAGTCGCCCTGCGATGACGGCACGGCAGGCTTCTGTGGTTACACGGCCTCCATGGTGGGAATGGCGCCGATGGACGATCCGCGGTTTATTGTTGAGGTGGTCCTGCAGCGGCCCAAAGGTTCCATTTACGGCATCACCAACGGGCCTGTGTTCCGTTCGGTGATGAGCCAGGTATTGCGGACGTACAACGTTCCGCCGTCCAAGGGTCAGCCGGTCAAGCTGCCGCAGTTCGCCAAGTAGCACACCCGCTTATCAAGACCGCGTGCACCTGAACACTTCGTTCTGCCGTGTCCGTTGGTCCACTAGTACCAACGGAGATCCACTTGTCAGAGCACAACGCCCCCGGCACTGCCGATGCCCAGGACGGGCAGGCTGTCCGCAGCGGCTTCCGCCCCACGGCAGTCGCCTCAGTCGAGCTGGGGGCCATAGGCCAGTGGGTCGGCGTCACGGTGGCCGGGGCTGCGGCCTCCGTCCCGGTTACCGGCATCTCCCTCAATTCACGCACGGTGGAGCGCGGGGACCTCTATGTGGCGCTCCCGGGTTCCGCGCACCATGGCGCCGACTTCGCCGCCACGGCGATTGAGTCCGGTGCGGTGGCCGTGCTGACGGACGACGCCGGTGCGCGGCTCCTTGCGCTGTTGCCCGACACTTCGGTTCCGGTGCTGGTGGTGGATGAGCCGCGCTCCGTGGTGGGCCGGCTGTCGGCGCTGATCTACCGGAGCCAGACCTCCGACGCGTCCTCGCCCTCGCTCTTCGGCGTCACGGGCACCAACGGCAAGACGACCACCACCTACTTCCTCAATTCCCTGCTCCAGGCTCTGGGGAAGAAGACCGGGCTGATCGGCACCATCGAGATTGTGGCCGGCGGCGATCCGATCCCCAGTCTCCTGACGACGCCCGAGTCCACAGACATCCATGCCCTGCTCGCCCTGATGCGGGAACGGGGGCTCGATGCGGCGTCCATGGAGGTGTCCTCCCACGCCGTCTCATTCCGCCGGGTGGACGGCGTCGTGTTCGACGTCGTCGGCTTCACCAACCTGACCCAGGATCATCTTGACCACCACGGGACGATGGATGACTACTTCCGCACCAAGGCGGAGCTCTTCTCGCAAGAGCGGGCCCGCGCCGCCGTTGTGACGGTCGACGACGATTGGGGACGGCGCCTCGCCGCTGAGGCCCGGATCCCGGTGACCACGCTTTCAACCCTGCCGACCGTCGTGTCCAACGGTACGTCCGACTCCGTCGATGACGCCGACTGGACCGTCACGGACCAGCGGTCGCGCGGCCTCGGCACGGAATTCACCCTCCGCGGCCGCGCAGGCGTGGAATTGAGGGTGCACACCGGGCTGCCCGGAACCTTCAACGTCTCCAATGCGGCGTTGGCCCTTGCCATGGTGCTGGCCAGCGGTGCCGATCCGGCCGAAGTGCAGGCAGCCCTCGATGCCGGCGACCCTTTCACTGTCGCCGTGCCTGGCAGGATGCAGCTCGTGTCCGCCAAGCCCGCCGCCGTGGTCGACTTCGCGCACAATCCCGATGCCCTGGCCCGCGCACTGGAGGCCGTCAGGTCCACGGACCCTTCGTCCAGGGTCATAGTGGTCTTCGGCGCCACCGGGCAGCGGGACCAAGGGAAGCGTCCTGCCATGGGTGCCATCGCTGCCCGGCTCGCCGACGTCGTCATCATCAGCGACGACGATCCCCACGACGAGGATGCCGCGGCCATCCGGGCTGACGTGCTGGTCGGCGCAACGGATGCCAAGGAAGCCGAACAGCTCGACTGCCGGATTCTGGAAGTCTTCCCCCGCGACGAGGCCATTCGGAAGGCTGTTGAACTCGCAGCCCCCGAGGACACCATCCTGGTTGCCGGACGCGGGCATGAAGTGTGGCAGGAGGTCAAGGGAGTGAACCTTGCCCTCGACGACAGGGTGGAGCTCCGGAACGCCTTGACGGCACGTGGATTCACCGTTCTTGAAGACGACCGGATAGAGTCCTAGACCGACATGATTGCATTTACTGCGGCGGAAATCGCCGAAATCACCAACGGCCGACTCCTCGCCGATCCCGAGATCACCCCCGGCTCAGTGGTGACCGACTCACGCGAAGCCATCAACGGCTCGCTTTACGTGGCCAAACCGGGCGAATACGCGGACGGACACGAGTTCATGGCGTCCGCCTTTGAGCGTGGCGCCGTGCTGGCGCTTTCCGAACGCGACGTCACCGACGCCGCCGGGCAGAGCTACCCGGCCGTAGTGGTCGACGACGCCGTCCTCGCCATGGGCGCCCTGGCAGCAGAGGCCGTCCGCCGGATCAGGGCACGCCGCGAAGCCGCCGGCGAAGAGCTTACCGTGATCGGCATCACCGGGTCGGCAGGCAAGACCACCACCAAGGACCTCCTGGCCGGCATCCTCTCCAGCGAAGCCAACACCGTGGCACCCCAAGGCTCCTACAACGGCGAGGTGGGCGTGCCGCTCACGGTATTCCAGGCCGGGTTCGATACCCGGTTCCTCGTCATTGAAATGGGCGCCACAGGCATCGGCCACATCCGCTACCTGAGCGAGATGGTCCGCCCGGAAATCGGCGTGGTCCTTGGTGTGGGAACGGCCCATGCGGGCGAATTCGGCGGTGTCGAGAACATCGCGGCGGCCAAGGGAGAGCTCGTTGAAGCGCTGCCCATAACCGGCACGGCGGTCCTGAACCTTGACGATCCCCGGGTAGCCGCCATGGCCGGACGCACCTCCGCTGCCGTTTTCGGTTTCTCCTCGCGCAATGCCGCCTCAGACGGATCGGTGGCCCGGGCCCTGCACCTGGATACCAACGCCGCGGGCCATCCGGAATTCGACCTTGCCCTGCCGGGGGAGGAGCCTGTCCACGTCAGCAGCAGGCTCATCGGAGAGCACCACGTCGCAAACCTCCTTGCCGCGGCAGCCGCCGCTCACGCCGCCGGCATCCCCGCGGCGCGCATCGGCGCCTCCCTTAGCACCCAGTCGGCAGCCAGCCGCTGGCGCATGGAACGCACCGAACGGGCCGACGGCGTGACCATTATCAACGACGCGTACAACGCCAACCCGGAATCCATGCGGGCCGCACTGCGCACGCTCGCCGACCTTGGCCGCGGCCGCCGCACCTGGGCCGTCCTCGGGGCCATGCTGGAGCTGGGCGACGAGTCTATCCGCGAGCACACCGCCGTGGGCACCCAGGTGGTCCGCCTGAACATCTCACGCCTGCTGGTGGTGGGACGGGAAGCGCGGGCGCTGTACGTTTCGGCCATCCAGGAGGGGTCCTGGGGCGAGGAATGCATCTTTGCCGAGACTGCGGAAGAGGCCTTCGACGTGCTGGAGGCCGAGCTGGAACCTGGCGACCTGGTGCTGTTCAAGTCCTCGAACAGCATCGGCCTGCGCCATTTGGGCGATCGGATAGCATTACCCCGACAAAACCGCGCAAATGCCAATGAAGGGAGCGAGCTGCTGTGATTGCACTATTGATCGGCGCTGGCCTGGCCCTGCTGATGGCATTGGTAGGCACGCCGCTGTTTATCCGCCTTCTCGTCCACAAGAGCTATGGCCAGTTCATCAGGGATGACGGACCGACCTCACACCACACCAAGCGCGGCACCCCGACCATGGGCGGAACCGTGGTGGTGACCGCTGTCATCCTCAGTTACGGGCTGACGCACCTCCTCATGTGGATGATGAATCCGCGCTCGGCCGGTCCTTCCGTCTCGGCGCTGCTGCTGCTGTTCCTGATGGTGGGCATGGGCCTCGTGGGGTTCGTGGATGACTTCATCAAGATTTCACGGCAGCGCAGCCTCGGGCTGAACGCCAAGGCCAAGCTGATCCTTCAGGGCGCGGTGGGTATCGCCTTCGCGGTCATGGCGCTCAATTTTCCAGACCCCGGCGGCCTTACGCCGGCGTCCACCAAGATCTCCCTCGTCCGCGACATCCCCTGGCTGGACCTGGCCTTCGGCGGAACAGTGCTCGGGGCGGTCCTCTTCGTCCTCTGGTCCAACCTGATCGTCACCGCAGCCACCAACGGAGTGAACCTGACTGACGGCCTGGACGGGCTGGCGGCAGGTGCCGCCGTGATGGTCTTCGGCGCCTACACGCTGATGGGAATCTGGCAGAGCAACCAGGCCTGCGGCTCGCCGCGCCAGGCCGGTAGCGGCTGCTACTCCGTGCGGGACCCCCTCGACCTTGCACTGCTGGCCGCCATTATGAGCGCGGCGCTGGTGGGCTTCCTGTGGTGGAACACCTCCCCGGCAAAGATCTTTATGGGCGACACCGGATCCCTGGCAATCGGCGGCGCCATCGCCGGGTTCGCCATCCTGTCACGCACCGAACTGCTGCTCGCCTTCATCGGCGGCCTCTTCGTTCTGATCACCCTGTCGGTCATCATCCAGGTGGGCTACTTCAAGGTCACCAAGGGCAAGAGGTTCTTCAAGATGGCTCCGCTCCAGCACCACTTCGAACTCAAGGGCTGGGCCGAAGTCACCGTGGTCGTCCGTTTCTGGATCCTGGCCGGCCTTTTCGTCGCCGCGGGTTTGGGCATCTTCTACGCAGAATGGGTGGTCCTGCTGTGAGCGGCACCGCAACCGGCACAGAGGCCGGAAACGCCAAAACCGGAAGCGGCGCGTCTGCCGGGGCGGCCAGGCTGAAGGACCTCGTCAGCTGGGACTCCGACTGGGCGGGACTTCGCGTAGTAGTCACGGGCATCGGTGTCTCCGGCTTCTCCGCCGCCGACACCCTCATCGAACTGGGTGCCCGCGTGGTGGTGGTGGACGCCTCGACGACCGAGACCGCGAACGCCAAGGCGGACACACTCAGGATCGTCGGGGCGGCTGACGTGCTCCTCGGTGAGGACGCCGTCAGGTCGGTGCCGAAAATCGATGGCATGAAGCCGGACCTGATCGTGACGTCGCCCGGCTGGCGGCCGGATCAGGCACTGCTCGCAGCTGCCGCCCGCGCCCACATTCCGGTCTGGGGCGACGTCGAGCTCGCCTGGCGCCTGCGGGTCCGTGAAGGGCGCAAGACGCCGGACTGGCTGACCATCACCGGAACCAACGGAAAGACGACGACGGTCGGCCTGACCGAGTCCATGCTGCGGGCCGCGGGCCTGAAGGCGATCGCCGTGGGCAACGTGGGCACGCCGATTCTTGACGCGCTCCGGGATCCCGTGGAGTACGACGTTCTCGCGGTGGAGCTGTCCAGCTTCCAGCTGCACTGGTGCGACTCCGTGTCGGCTGTCGCCAGCGTTTGCCTCAACGTGGCGGAGGACCATGTGGACTGGCACGGGTCCTACACGTCCTACCTCGCGGACAAGGCCAAGATCTATGAACACACGCAGAAGGCCTGCATCTACAACGCCGAGCAGATCGAAACTGAACGCATGGTGGAGTACGCGGACGTAGTGGAGGGCTGCAGGGCCGTCGGTTTCACCACGGTCACCCCGGCGATCAGCATGCTGGGCGTCGTCGAGGGCCTGCTCGTGGACCGCGCATTCATTGCCGAGCGCAAGGACAGCGCGGCCGAGCTTGCGTCGATGGCTGATCTTGGGCCCGTGGCTCCGCGGCACATGGTAGCCAATGCGCTGGCCGCCGCCGGACTGGTGAGGGCCTACGGACTCAGCGCCGAAGACGTGCGGCTGGGACTGCAGGCCTACATCCCCGGAAGCCACCGCATCCAGCCTGTGGCCAAGCAGAACGGCGTCCTCTGGATCAACGATTCCAAAGCCACAAATCCGCACGCTGCTGCGGCGTCGCTGTCCGCCTTCGACCCCGTCGTGTGGATCGCCGGCGGCCTGTCCAAGGGAGTCAGCTACGACGAACTCGTGCGCGGGCACGCCGGCCGGCTTAAGGCCGTGGTGCTTATTGGCAAGGACACTGCGTCCCTGGAAGAGTCCCTGCAGCGACACGCGCCGGATGTACCGGTCATCCGGCCAGACGCGGGCGACACTGAAAATGTGCAGTCAGCCGCAGCCGGTCATGACGCCGCGCCGTCTTCACCAGAATCCGGCGAGGCAGTGATGGCGCGGGCGGTCACGTCAGCGGCACAGCTCGCCACCTCGGGTGACACTGTGCTCCTGGCCCCGGCGGCTGCCTCCATGGATCAGTTCTCTTCCTATGCTCACCGTGGCGACGCCTTCATCGAAGCAGTCCGCGAGCTCGTGGAAGGGCAGGCTCAGACCGGCAAGGAGTAAGAATGGTCAGCACGCCCACACGTCCCGCGGCAGCAAGGCCACGGACCACGGATGCTGTCCGCGGCGCCGCCGCCGGGGCTGCCGCCCGGCCTGCCGGCAGTTCCGGGCTGCAGCGGCCGCCTCTGCCGATCAGGGTCCGCCGCTGGTACCGCCGCTTCTGGTCCGCCCTGGAGGGCACCGGGAAGTCCCGGAACGGCTCCACCTACTACCTCATCCTGGGCACGACCCTCGCGCTAACGGCCATCGGCATCATGATGGTGCTCTCCGCATCCAGCGTGGAGGCCATCGCGGCAGGAGAGTCCCCCTACTCGGCAGCCCTGAAGCAAGGGCTGTTCGCGGGGATCGGCATCTTCCTGATGTTCATGCTGTCGCGGATCAACGTGGTCTGGCTGAAGCGACTTGCGTGGCCGGGCATGATGGTCGCCTATGGCCTGCTGGGGCTGGTGCTGGTGATCGGCACCAGCGTGAACGGCAACAAAAACTGGATTGAAGTGGGCTCCTTCTTCACACTGCAGCCCTCGGAGGCCGCGAAGCTTGCCCTGGCGCTCTGGATGGCGACGGTACTCGCCAAGAAGTCAAAGCTGATTCACCGCTGGCAGCATGCAGTGATTCCCGTGGTCCCGCTGGCCCTCGGCATCATCGGACTGGTCCTGGCCGGAAACGACCTCGGCACGGGCATGATCATCATGATGGTCATGGCGGCCGCACTCTTTTTCGCCGGTGTGCGCCTCTACCTCTTCGGCTTCGCGGCGGTTGCCGGCGCAGCGGCCACGGCGGTCATGGCCATGACGAGCTCGAACCGCATGTGCCGCATCACCTCCTGGTGGACGGGACAGGGGTGCGGCGACGGCGTGGACGCCAACTACCAGTCAACCAACGGCCTTTACGGGCTGGCCTCGGGCGGCTGGTTCGGTGTCGGCCTGGGCCAGAGCCGGCAAAAGTACAGCTGGATACCGGAAGCCCACAACGACTTCATTTTCGCCATCATCGGCGAGGAACTCGGCTTGGTGGGGACCGTTGTCGTGCTGGTCCTCTTTGCCATCCTCGGTGCCGCGATCTACCGCGTGGTAGTCGCCCAGGAAGATCTGTTCCACCGGGTCCTCGCCGGCACCATCATGGTCTGGCTCCTGGGCCAGGCCACGGTCAACATGGCTGTGGTCACGGGACTGGTCCCGGTGATCGGGGTTCCACTGCCCTTCATTTCCTACGGCGGGTCGGCCCTGCTGATGTCGCTCTGCGCAATCGGCGTAGTGTTGTCCCTGGCCAGGGTCCAGATGGCACCGAACCTCAGGCCGCGCAAACTGCTGGGCACACTCCGGAAGCCCGCCGGCAAGAAATCCCGTACGAAAGCGTAAACAGCACCTGATGAAAACCGAGTCATTGTCCGTGGTCCTCGCCGGTGGCGGAACGGCGGGCCATATCAATCCGCTGCTGGCCATTGCGTCGGCAATCCGCGAAGCCCGCCCGGACGCCCGGCTGCTGGCTGTCGGAACGTCCTCCGGGATGGAGACCACCTTGGTTCCGGCCGCCGGGCTCGAGCTTGCCACCATAGACCGGGTTCCGTTTCCCCGCCGTCCCTCCGCGGATCTCCTGCGCCTGCCCGCCCGTCTGGCCGGCGCCGTGAAGCAGGCCGGGCGCATTCTCGACGACGCCGGAGCCGACGTCCTGGTGGGAGTCGGTGGTTATGTCTGCACGCCCATGTACCTCGCCGCATGGCGGCGAAAGATCCCCATCGTCATCCACGAGGCCAACGCCCGTCCCGGCCTGGCGAACAGGGTAGGCGCCAGGCTCAGCAACCACGTGGCGGTGGCCTTCGCGGGCACTCCGCTGCGGAACGCCCGCCACGTGGGCATGCCCATGCGCCGGGAAATTTCCGCCATGGTCCGCGCAACGGCCCGCGAGGGCGCGCTGACCGCCCTTGGACTGCAGCCGGACAAGCCCGTGCTCATCGTGACAGGCGGGTCCTCCGGCGCCCAGAGCATCAACCGGACGGTTGCCGCGTCCCTCGAGGCCTTGGCAGAGGCCGGAATCCAGACGCTCCACATCACCGGCCGCGGCAAGTCGGTCGAGGATCAGGACGGCAACGCCCTGCAGGCCGAAGGCTACCGCCAGCTTGAATACGTGGACGGAATGGAGTCGGTCTACGCCGCCGCGGACCTCCTGCTGGCCCGCTCCGGTGCAGCCACGGTGTGCGAGGTCGCCGCCGTCGGCGTTCCAGCCGTTTTCGTGCCGTTGCCCATAGGCAACGGCGAGCAGGCACTCAATGCGGACGGGCTGGTGCAGGCCGGCGGCGCACTTCTCGTGGCGGACCGTGAATTCACCCCGGAATGGGTCCGAAGCCGGCTCATTCCGCTCCTGACAGACCGCGCCAGGCTTGAGTCCATGGCAGCGAACTCCGAAAACCTAGGCATCAGGGATGCCGACCGGCTCATGGCCGGTCTTGTACTGGAAGCGGTATCCAAATGACCAGCAACGGAACACGTCACCAGGACTCGCTTGGCCGCGTCCACTTCATCGGCATTGGCGGTGTCGGCATGTCCGCCGTGGCCCGGATCATGGTGGCCCGCGGGGTACCGGTCAGCGGTTCCGATGTCAAGGACCTGCCCGTCATGGCAGACCTCGCCGCGGCGGGGGCCCGGATTTCTGTGGGCTACGCGGCAGCGAACGTTGGCGACGCCCAGACTGTGGTTGCGGGTTCGGCCATCCGTGCGGACAATCCTGAGCTGGCCGCAGCCAAGGCTGCGGGGCTGCCAGTCCTGCACCGTTCCGAGGCCCTGGCCGCCACCATGGGAGGGGATCTCGTTGTCACCGTGGCCGGCACGCACGGAAAGTCCACCACCACGTCCATGATTGCCGTGCTGCTCCAAGGCGCCGGCCTGGACCCGTCCTTCGCCATCGGGGCCAACGTCCCGGCGCTCGGAGTCAACGCAGCCAACGGCACCTCCAACGTGTTCGTGGCTGAGGCCGACGAATCCGATGGCTCTTTCCTGAACTACCGCCCGCAGATCGCGGTCGTCACGAACGTGGAACCGGATCACCTGGACTACTACGGCTCCGCTGAGGCCGTTTACGAATCGTTCGACCATTTCACCGCGCTGCTGCCCGCTGACGGCGTCCTCGTGGCTTGTGCCGATGACGCCGGGGCGCTCGCCCTCGCGCGGCGCACCCAGGAGCGCGGCAACACACGGGTAGTGCTCTATGGCACCACCGACGCCGCCGACCTGCGGCTCTCCGATGGCGGCCCCGGCAACGTCAGCATTTCGACGGCGGCAGGCCAGGTTCCGCTGGCCCTGCAGGTCCCGGGACGCCACAACGCGCTCAACGCGGCGGCGGCAATGGCCGTGGCGCTCGAGCTGGGTGTGGAGGCCGCCACGGCCGCCTCTGCCCTGGCACGGTTCTCCGGTGCGTCACGCCGGTTCGAATTCAAGGGTGAAGGCAGGGGAGTGCGGGTCTACGACGACTACGCCCACCACCCCACTGAGGTCCGGGCGGCGCTTGCCGCCGCCCGGTCCGTAGCCGGGGACCACAAAGTGCACGTGTTGTTCCAGCCGCACCTGTTTTCCAGGACACGGGAATTTGCGAAGGAATTCGGCGAGGCCCTTAACACCGCGGACACGGCCCTGGTGCTGGACATTTATCCGGCCCGTGAAGATCCCATCCCCGGGGTGACCAGCGGGCTGATCGCCGAACACCTGGGGGCGCAAGGGCGCCTGGTCTCAGGGGGCGCACCGGCCGTGGAGGCCCTCTCCGCCGTGGCACAGCAGGGCGATATCATCCTGACCGCCGGTGCCGGTGACGTCACGGCGTACGGGCCGCTGATCGTGGAGTCGCTCAGTGGCTAGTACCCGCCGGCCCACCTACAGGCCGGCCAGCTCCGGAAAACGGGACAAGGTTCCGGCACCAGGCAAGGAACCGGGCGTCATCACCGCCTCCAAGAGCGCTCCCGTTGTGCCCAGGGACCATGGGCAGGACCGGCAGGACCGCCGGCAGGGGCAGGGGAAGCGGCCGGGAAAGTCTGCGAACAAACAGCAGAACCCCAAGCCAGGAGAGCAGAGGGCCGGCGCTGAACCGGACAATGTGCTGGCCTTTCCCGAGCCCAAGGGCAAGCGGATCAGGCGGAACGTCATTATTGCGGCCTGCGTGGTGACCGCCCTCGTGGCGGGCCTGCTGCTTGCCGCCGTCTATTCACCGATGCTTGCGGTAAAAACGGTAACGGTCAGCGGTACCAAGCTGCTCAAAGCCGCACAGGTCAAGGCAGCGCTCAAACCGCTTGAGGGCAAGCCACTGCCCCAGGTGAACGATGACGAAGTCGGCAGGCTGCTGAAGCCCCTCGTCCAGATCAAATCGGTGACCACGGAAGCGCACCCGCCTTCCGACCTGGTGGTGCACGTCCGGGAGCGGGTCCCGGTAGCGCTCGTCAAGAGGGGTTCTGAATATCTCCTTGTAGACGTGGACGGTGTGCGACTCAGCACGACGGCCGATCCCACGAAGGTGAAGCTACCCGTCATCGACGGCGGCGCCGGGGCCATCGGCAAGGACCTGTTCCAGGCCACGACTGCCGTCCTGGGCGCCCTGCCGGCCGACGTGCTGGCCAAGCTGTCCAACGCTTCCGCGAAATCCGTCGATGCCGTGCAACTGAAGCTGGTGGACGGGCAGACGATCATCTGGGGAAACGCGGGCGAGAAGGAACTGAAGGCACGGGTGCTGGAGGCGCTCCTGAAGGTTCCGGCCGACCCTGCCAATCCCGTCAATATCTACGACGTCAGCGTGCCGCGGCATCCCGTGACGCGCTGACGCGCTCTATTTCGCGGTGATTAGTACGACACGCTGCCGCGGTATTTGAATGTACGAAGCATAGGAAATAGCGTCACAGACATGAGTTACTTGACATAACTATAACCTTCAACTCGAAGGTTAAGGTTCACAGCTTCAAGCTCGACTCCATCAGTTTTCGCAATAGGACACGAACAAGGGACACGTAACGTGGCAGCTCCGCAGAATTACTTGGCCGTCATCAAGGTCGTCGGCATCGGCGGCGGTGGCGTGAACGCAGTCAACCGCATGATCGAAGTGGGTCTCCGCGGTGTCGAATTCATCGCGATAAACACCGATGCCCAGGCCCTGCTGATGAGTGATGCCGACGTCAAACTTGATGTCGGGCGCGAACTGACCCGCGGCCTTGGTGCAGGTGCGAACCCGGAGGTCGGCAAGCAGGCTGCCGAGGACCACGCTGACGAGATCGAGGAAGTGCTCCGTGGTGCCGATATGGTCTTTGTGACTGCAGGCGAAGGCGGCGGCACCGGAACGGGTGGCGCGCCGGTAGTCGCCCGTATCGCACGTTCCCTGGGTGCGCTGACCATTGGTGTGGTGACGCGTCCCTTCACGTTCGAAGGGCGTCGCCGTGCAGGTTCTGCGGAGGCTGGCATCGACGCTCTGCGTGACGAGGTCGATACCCTGATCGTCATCCCGAACGACCGCCTGCTGTCCATCAGCGACCGCAACGTCTCGGTCCTGGACGCATTCCGCTCCGCCGATCAGGTCCTGCTGTCCGGTGTCCAGGGCATCACCGACCTGATCACCACCCCTGGCCTGATCAACCTCGACTTCGCCGACGTGAAGTCCGTCATGCAGGGCGCCGGATCGGCCCTCATGGGCATCGGTTCGGCCCGCGGCGAGGACAGGGCTGTCAAGGCTGCCGAACTCGCGATCGCGTCCCCGCTGCTTGAGGCGTCCATCGACGGCGCCCACGGCGTTCTGCTCTCGATCCAGGGCGGTTCCGACCTGGGCCTGTTCGAGATCAACGAAGCCGCACGCCTGGTCCAGGAAGTGGCCCACCCCGAAGCCAACATCATCTTCGGTGCCGTGATCGACGACGCCCTCGGCGACGAGGCCCGTGTCACGGTGATCGCTGCCGGTTTCGACGACGTCAAGGCCACCTCGCCGTCGATGGACCAGTCGCAGCCGCAGGCTGCGCCGCAGCGCCCGGCGGTTCCGGCCGCAGCGCCGTCCGGCCAGGCGCCGTCGAGCAGCCAGCACGTCCACGTCCAGCCGGTGCACGCCGGAGTCGGCGCCTCTGGTCTGAGCAATTGGGGCCAGCAGCGCCAGTCTGCCATCCCCGCGGACTCGGGGTTCGACGTCGACCTTCCGTCGGTCGTGGAGCCGGACCTCTCCGGTAGCCGCGCCGATGACCTGGATGTTCCGGACTTCCTGAAGTAGGCGCTGGACGGACGGCTGTGCCGTCCGGAGGTTCCTGATTATCGCTCTCCTGATTGTCGGTGTTTTTGATTGTTGTCGGTGTTCTGATTGTTTGTGTGGCGTGCTGAAGTCCTTCCCGGTGTGTCGGTGGCGTTCACCGATTCAGCGGCGGGCAATCTCGCACTGCATGTGGGGGATGACGGGCGGTCGGTCATGCGCCGACGGGAGGAACTGGAGGCTGCTGCGGGCATTGCACCCCGCCGGTTCCAGTACATGAACCAGGTGCACGGCAATCACGTTGCCGTGATGGAGTCCGGCGGTCCGGCGCCCACGGCGGATGCCATGGTTTCACGCGGCCTTCCCCTGGCGGTCATGGTTGCCGACTGCATTCCTCTGGTGCTGGTGGGTGACGGCAGCGCCGGTCCGGTACTGGGCGTGGTACATGCCGGGCGTCCGGGGCTCGCTTCGGGTGTCATTCCCGCCGCACTTGACCAGTTGCGGACGGCGGGGGCGACTGAGATCCGCGCCTGGCTTGGACCCTCGATCTGCGGGCGCTGCTACGAAGTGCCGGCCGACCTGCGGGCGGACGTTGCCGCCGTCGTGCCTTCCGCATGGTCGACCACAAGCTGGGGGACGCCCGCGCTTGACCTGCCGGCCGGAGCGGCAAGCCAACTCGAATCAGAGGGCGTGCTGATTGAATACCGGGGACCCTGCACCCTTGAAACTGACGCGCTCTACTCCTACAGGAGGGACAGGCAGTCGGGCCGGTTCGCTGGCCTGGCATGGACCCATGAGTGAAATGACACCGGAAACGGATCCCCGGACAGCGCAACTGGGCCGGCGGTTGGCCGAAGTTAGACAACGGATTGCGGAGGCAACCGCCGCCGCGGGGCGCACGGACCCGCCGCGGCTCATCGTCGTCACCAAGTTCCACCCTGCCGAGGACATCCGCAGGCTGGCCGAACTGGGTGTGTCCGATTTTGGCGAGAACAGGGACCAGGAGGCCTCGGAAAAGGCCGCCCTGCTCGCGGGACTTGACGTCAGATGGCACTTCGTGGGCCAGCTCCAAAGCAAAAAGGCCAAGACAGTGGTCCGGTATGCGCACGCCGTCCACTCCGTGGACCGTCCGCAGCTCATAGGGGCACTTGGCAGGGCGATGGCCGCGGAACAGGAGCGGTCAGGACGCGGCAGCCTTGACTGTTTCATCCAGGTGAGCCTGGACGAAGCTGCCGGCTCCCACCGCGGCGGTGCTGCCCCCGACGACGTTCCAGTGCTGGCTGACCAGCTGGAAGAGGCCGGCGGACTTCGCCTGGCCGGCGTCATGGCGGTCGCCCCCCTGGGAGCTGACCCGGAGCGGGCCTTCGCGAAACTGGCGGATATTTCGGCCGGATTGCGGGCCGGACACCCGTCTGCCGTGGGGGTTTCCGCGGGCATGAGCCAGGACCTCGAAGCCGCCATCCGTTTCGGCGCGACACACCTCAGGATCGGCTCGGATATTCTCGGTTCGCGCCCGGCGGTGCGGTAGCGTCTGAGTATTGGAATGAATGGCGGGCATTCCATGGCTGTCAGGCGATTTCAGCGGCCCGCTTACGGAGACGATTAGGAGTCGACCATGGCCGGCGCTCTGCGCAAGACAATGATCTATCTTGGGCTCGCCGATGGCGATGAGCACTACGAGTCTGAGCTTTCCAACCAGCAAAAGGACGAGGACCACATGCCGCTTGACCGCGAGGAACGCCGTGCACCGGCACCTGTCCGCGAGGTCGTCCGCGAAACGCCACCCGCTGCCGAAGAGGAATACCGCGCACCCGTGACACCTATTAAACGTGCGGCGTCGAGCCGCGAAGAGACCACCGGACTGCGACAGATCACCACGATCCACCCCAGGTCCTACAATGACGCCAAACTCATTGGTGAGAGCTTCCGGGACGGGATCCCCGTCATCATGAACGTCACCGACATGGGTGAGGCTGACGCCAAGCGCCTCGTTGATTTCTCCGCAGGTCTTGTCTTCGGCCTTCGTGGAAGCATTGAGCGCGTCACGAATAAGGTCTTCCTGCTGTCGCCGTCGTATGTTGAAGTCATCGGCGACGACAAAAAGGCTAGCGAGACCACCGCCAGTTTCTTCAACCAAAGCTAGAGAAGGCCCCTGAATGCCAGACAGGGGACACCTGCCTGGCATCCGTGCTGAAATAGTGGTGAAGTGCAACAGGCAGACCCGCAGGATGCCTCGGCATCCGGAATGAACATTGGAGATATCGGTTAGCTCATGGGATTAGTATTCGGGCTCGTCTATATCGTCCTGCTGTTCGTCTTCGTGGCGCTGA
Source organism: Arthrobacter sp. ISL-28 (assembly GCF_018613875.1). Classification (GTDB taxonomy): domain Bacteria; phylum Actinomycetota; class Actinomycetes; order Actinomycetales; family Micrococcaceae; genus Arthrobacter. The sequence goes on from NZ_JAGGPJ010000015.1 coordinate 57,287, forward strand.
TCGTGCGGCTGGTGTTTGACTGGGTCCAGATGTTCGCTCGCGAGTGGCGCCCGCGGGGCGTGGCCCTTGTGGCGGCCCACGCGGTGTACTCGATCACGGACCCGCCTTTGAAAGTCCTGCGCCGCGTCATCCCGCCCCTGAGGCTTGGGGGCGTCTCACTGGATCTAGGCTTTCTGGTGCTGTTTATTGCCCTCAGCGTGGCAATGTCGATCACCAGGGGCTTCGCATAGTTTCATAACAGCTAGCAGCGCAGCGGCGGCCCCACAGGCGGCCGCGGTCCGCTCTAAAGAATCTCCGGTTTGACATCACGGTGTTGAATTGTAGAAAACAGACCATATTTAGGTACCGTAGTTTTGACGGCCGGAAGGCCTACTGACTAACTAGACCAACGAGGTGACCAGATGGCTTTGACGCCAGAAGACGTTGTCAACAAGCGCTTTCAGCCGACCAAGTTCCGCGAAGGCTACGACCAGGACGAAGTTGATGACTTCCTGGACGAAATCGTCGTTGAGTTGCGCCGCCTGAACCAGGAAAACGACGAACTTCGCAAGAAGCTCGCCGAGGGCGGTTCCGGATCTCCTGCCGCTACCGCGGCAGTGGCACCGGTCGTTGAAAAGGTTCCCGCGCCCGCCAAGGCCGACAAGGACGAAGCGCGTGCTAAGGCGGAAGCCGAAGCAAAGGCTGCCGAGCTTGCCAAGAAGAAGGAAGCCGAGCAGTCGGCCGCCCTTGCAGCACAGGTACCTGCCGCTGGCGGCGGCGTCTCTGAGTCCGCCGCAGGCCTGCTGGCCATGGCGCAGCAGATGCACGACCGCCACGTGGCTGACGGCCAGGAGCAGCGCGACAAAATCATCGCCGAAGCACAGATCGAGGCCAGCAGCCTCGTCAACGATGCCCAGGAGAAGTCCCGCAAGATCCTTGGCGCCCTCGAGCAGCAGCGGTCAGTCCTCGAGCGCAAGGTGGAGCAGCTCCGCGGCTTCGAACGCGACTACCGCTCGCGCCTGAAGGCCTACATCGAAGGCCAGCTGCGCGATCTGGACGCCCGAGGCTCAGTCGCCGCCCCCGAGGTCGGCGAGAGCAGCAACGCTGCCGTTTAGCACGTATTCTGAAAGCCGGTGGCTGAGGATTCCTCGGCCACCGGCTTTTGTGATTAACAACGGTCCCCGAATGAAAGCATCATGACTGACGAACTTGCCGCTGACGCAGCGCACCACCCAGCCTCTTCGCGACCGCGGCCACGGCGCGCGGCCCTGCTGTCCCTGTTCGCGGGGCTGGCCGTCTTCGCTTACGTTTTCGATCAGCTCACCAAGCTCTGGGTCACCAGCACGATGAGCGAAGGTGAGCGCATCCCTGTGCTGCCTCCGCTGTTGCACTGGTACTTCATCCGCAATTCCGGGGCCGCCTTTTCCATCGGCGAGAACGTGACGTGGGTCTTCACGATCATCATGTTGGCTGTCTCTGTCGCCATTTTGTTCCAGGTGCGGAAGCTGGGGTCGGCCTGGTGGGCTGTGGCGCTTGGACTCCTGCTTGGCGGTGCGCTGGGCAACCTGACGGACCGGCTGTTCCGTGAGCCCTCCTTCGCCATGGGCCACGTGGTCGACTTCATCCAGCTGCCCAATTTCGCGATCTTCAACATCGCGGACTCGGCCGTTGTGTCGTCCGTAGTTATCATCTGCCTGCTCACCCTGCGCGGCATCGCCCTTGACGGTTCGCACCACGCCGGCGGCACGCACCACGCCCGGGGTGCACACGCTGGCCGTCCACACCACGCTGGCGGTTCACGCCACGGTGGCGGTTCAGGCCACGGTGCGAAGCCGGACGGAGGGCATGATGTCTGAACGTGTGGTGATCCCCGATGACCTTGACGGCAGCCGGGTGGACACCGGGCTGGCCAAGCTGATGGGCGTATCCCGCTCCCTTGCTGCCACCTTGATAGCGGAAGGCAATGTTCTCAGCGGCGGCAAGCCGGTAGGGAAGTCTGCCAAACTGGCGTCCGGCACCGTGCTGCACGTGACTGTCCCGCAGCGGCGGGACCCCCTGGAGGTTGTGGAGGAAGTAGTGGAAGGCCTGAAGATTCTGCTGGACGACGACGACTTTGTCGTCGTTGACAAGCCGGTAGGAGTCGCGGCGCACCCATCTCCGGGCTGGGTGGGGCCCACCGTGGTCGGGGGCCTGGCGGGTGCCGGCTACCGCATCTCAACCTCCGGGTCGGCCGAACGGGTCGGCATAGTCCACCGTCTCGACGTCGGTACGTCAGGCGTCATGGTGGTGGCAAAGTCGGAAGCCGCTTACACCGCGCTCAAGCGGGCGTTCAAGGAACGGTCCGTGGACAAGGTGTACCACGCCGTTGTCCAGGGTCTCCCGGATCCCCTGCAGGGCACCATTGACGCGCCTATCGGCCGGCATCCGGGACACGACTGGCGGTTCGCGGTGATCGAGGACGGCCGGCCGTCGGTCACGCACTATGAGGTCCTCGAGGCTTATGGAAAGGCCTCGCTGGTGGAAGTGCACCTGGAAACAGGGCGGACCCACCAGATCCGGGTCCACTTCGCCGCGCTCCGGCACCCGTGCGCCGGGGACCTCACGTATGGGGCCGACCCGCGCCTTGCCGCCACCCTTGGCCTGACCCGGCAGTGGCTCCACGCCAGGCAGCTCGGCTTCGACCATCCGAGAACCGGGGAACGGGTGACGGTGACCAGCGAGTACCCCGAAGACCTCGCCTACGCGTTGCAGGTCCTGGAGTCCGGCAACGCCTGAGCATTCACTTACAGCCATCTGGCTGGCGGCCGGTCCGCACGATAATGTCGCCCGGCCGCACTAGAATGGTCCGGTGACTTCCAGCAATGACTCGTTCGTCCACCTGCACACCCATACCGAATACTCCATGCTGGATGGTGCGGCCCGCTTGGGGGAGCTGTTCGACGAAACGGAACGTTTGGGGATGCCCGCCCTGGCCACGACTGACCACGGCTACCTGTTCGGCGCGTTCGATTTCTGGCGAAAGGCCACCGACAAGGGCATCAAACCAATTATTGGTGTGGAAGCCTATGTGACTCCCGGGACGGCCCGCGGTGACAAGAGCCGCGTCCGCTGGGGCGAGGAAAGCCAGCGCAAGGACGATGTCTCCGGCGGTGGTTCCTACACCCACATGACCCTGCTGAGCTACAACAACGTGGGCATGCGGAACCTGTTCCGGGCCTCTTCAATCGCCTCTCTGGACTCGGTTTTCGGGAAGTGGCCCCGGCTGGACCGTGAGCTTCTGAACACGTATTCGGAAGGGCTCATCGCCACCACCGGCTGCCCGTCCGGGGAGATCCAGACCCGGCTGCGGCTGGGCCAGTACCGTGAAGCGCTTGAGGCTGCTGCGGAGTTCCGTGACATTTTTGGCGCGGAGAACTACTTCTGCGAACTCATGGACCATGGCCTGGATATCGAGCGGCGCGTCACCGGCGACCTGCTGCGCCTGGCCAAGGAGCTCAAGCTTCCGCTCGTCGCCACGAACGACCTGCACTACACGCACGAACACGACGCCAAGGCGCACGAGGCCCTGCTGGCCATCCAGTCCGGTTCGACCCTTCTGGAGCCCACCTACGACAACGGCGGTTCCCGCTTCGCCTTCTCGGGCAGCGGGTACTACCTGAAATCCCCGCAGGAAATGCGGGACCTGTTCCGCGACCACCCCGAGGCGTGCGACAACACGCTGCTGATCGCCGAGCGCTGTGAAGTTTCATTCAACACCGGCGCCAACTACATGCCCCGGTTCCCCTGCCCGGAGGGGGAGGACGAGACGTCCTGGCTGGTCAAAGAAGTCGACAAGGGCCTCCATTACCGCTACCCCAAGGGCATCCCGGACAAGGTTCGCAAACAGGCCGACTATGAGCTGGAAGTCATCACCTCCATGGGCTTCCCGGGCTACTTCCTCGTGGTTGCCGACTTCATCAACTGGGCCAAGAACAACGGCATCCGGGTAGGTCCTGGACGTGGCTCGGGTGCAGGCTCCATGGTGGCGTATGCCATGCGCATCACCGACCTTGATCCCTTGGAGCACGGCCTCATCTTCGAGCGCTTCCTGAACCCGGACCGCGTCTCTATGCCTGACTTCGATGTCGACTTCGATGACCGGCGCCGCTCCGAAGTGATCGACTACGTCACGCGCAAGTACGGTGATGAACGGGTAGCGATGATCGTCACCTACGGCACTATCAAGACCAAACAGGCCCTCAAGGACTCTTCGCGTGTACTGGGCTATCCGTTCAGCATGGGGGAGCAGCTGACCAAGGCGCTGCCTCCGGCCGTGATGGCCAAGGACATTCCGCTGGCCGATATTCAGAATCCGGACTCCAAGCGCTACAGCGAAGCCGGTGACTTCCGCCAACTGATCAGCACGGACCCCGAGGCTGCCAAAGTCTTCGAGACAGCACTGGGCATCGAGGGCCTGAAGCGGCAATGGGGTGTGCACGCCGCCGGTGTCATCATGTCCTCGGACCCCATCATCGACGTGATTCCGATCATGCGCCGCTTCCAGGACGGCCAGGTCATCACGCAGTTCGACTACCCGACGTCCGAAGGCCTCGGCCTGATCAAGATGGACTTCCTTGGCCTGCGGAACCTGACGATCATTTCGGATGCCCTGGAAAACATCAAGATGAACCGCGGCATCGAGCTCGACCTCGAGACCCTGGCCCTTGACGACGCCGCGTCCTACGAGCTGCTGGCCCGGGGTGACACCCTGGGTGTATTCCAGCTCGACGGCGGCCCCATGCGCTCCCTCCTGAAGCTCATGAAGCCTGACAACTTCGAAGACATCTCCGCGGTGCTGGCCCTCTACCGGCCCGGGCCCATGGGCGCGAACGCGCACACCGACTACGCGTTGCGCAAAAACAAGATCCAGGAGGTCATTCCGATCCATCCTGAGCTGGAGGAACCGCTCGCCGAAATCCTCGGCGGGACCTACGGCCTGATCGTGTATCAGGAGCAGGTTATGGCCGTGGCGCAGAAGCTCGCCGGCTATACCCTGGGCCAGGCCGACATCCTGCGGCGGGCCATGGGCAAGAAGAAGAAGTCCGAGCTGGACAAGCAGTTCGCCGGCTTCTCCCAGGGCATGCAGGACAACGGCTACTCCATGGCCGCGGTCAAGACCCTCTGGGACATCCTGCTGCCGTTCTCCGACTACGCCTTCAACAAGGCGCACTCGGCCGCCTACGGCGTGATCTCCTACTGGACCGCCTACCTGAAGGCGCATTACGCGCCGGAGTACATGGCCGCCCTGCTGACCTCGGTCGGCGACGACAAGGACAAGTCCGCAATTTACCTCAACGAATGCCGGCGGATGGGCATCACCGTGCTGCCGCCCGATGTCAATGAGTCGGCGCTCAACTTCACCCCTGTTGGCAACGACATCCGCTTCGGCATGGGCGCCATCCGGAACGTCGGCGTCAACGCCGTCGAAGCCATGGTGGCCGCGCGCGAAAAGGAAGGCGCCTACACCTCCTTCAAGGACTACCTGATGAAGGTGCCGGCCGTCGTGTGCAACAAGCGCACGATCGAATCCCTGATCAAGGCCGGGGCCTTCGATTCCCTCGGGCACCACCGGCGCGCGCTGGCGTTGATCCACGAAGAAGCAATCGATTCCGTCATCACGCTCAAGCGCAATGAGGCGATCGGCCAGTTCGATCTCTTCGCCGGTTTCGACGAGGCGGAATCCGAGGCGTCACTGAGTATCGAGATTCCCGATCTCCCGGAATGGGAGAAGAAGGACAAGCTCTCGTTCGAACGCGACATGCTCGGCCTCTACGTCTCCGACCACCCGCTGCAGGGGCTCGAAGGGCTCCTGAGCCAGCACGCCGATCAGTCCATCACCTCGATCATCGCCGAAGACGGGCCGCAGGACGGTGCGATCGTGACCATTTCGGGCATGATCACGTCGCTCAGCCGCAGGATCGCCAAGGCCAGCGGCAACGCCTATGCCAGGGCCGAGATCGAGGACCTTGGCGGTTCCATGGAAGTCATGTTCTTCGGCCAGGTGTACGGCCCCATCGCGTCGGTTCTCGCCGAGGACCTCATCGTGGTGGTCAAGGGCCGCCTGCAGCGGCGCGACGACGGCGCCGTCACCTTGAACTGCATGGAACTTTCCGTGCCGGACCTGAGCCAGGGCACCAACGGCCCCCTCATGATCACGATGCCCACGCACAAGGCCACGGAGGCAGTGGTCACCGAACTGGGGGAGGTGCTGCGCAACCACCGGGGAAACTCCGAGGTGCGGATCAACCTGCAGGGCGACACGCGCGTAGAGGTCATGGGCCTGCCCGTGCACCTGCGCGTCAACCCCAACCCGTCTCTCTTCGGGGACCTCAAGGTGCTGCTCGGCCCTGCCTGCCTGGACGTCTAGGGCTAAATTTCCTGGCGCTAAATCTCGTAGTCGAGCGGCATGGGCTGGCCGTACGCGCCGGAATGGTAGAGCAGCGGTGCTCCGTCCTCGCCAACCTGGCCTTCCACCACTTCCACTACAACCACCGCATTGTTCTCGAAGGAAAGCCGCATCTGGATCTTGCCGATCAGCCAGCCGGAAACATCCTTGAGGATGGGCACCTCGTAGGGTCCGAGGGCCCAGTGGTCCCCGCTGAAGCGCTCCTTGGTGCGGGCGAAACGGTCAGCCAGCTCCTGGTTTTCCAGGCCCAGCATGTGCACGCCGATGTACGTGGTGTTGGCCACAGCGGGCCAGGAACTCGAACTGCGTGCCATGTTGAAGGTGAAGCGCGGCGGCTTGGCTGACAGCGAGGCCACGGACGTCGCCGTGAAGCCGTGGGGAACCCCGTTGTAGTTCACCGTGACAATGGCAACTCCGGCTGCGTGCCGCCGGAACATTTCCTTGAACGTGCCCTCGAAGGCGTCATCATCTGAGGCCACTGTGATCGATCTCCCTGCTGAACTGTCCATAGTTTCGGTCCCTACTACAAGAGTATTGGCCTTCCGGGATGTTGCGTGATTTCAATGCGGTGCACGCCGTTTGCCGCAACACTCGCCAACATTTGTTAACGTTTCCTCATGACCCAGCCCGCTGCCTCATCTCCGGCCCGCCATCAGGACCAGGCGGGCAACGTCCGCGCGAACAGTTCCCTGGGGCAGCAGCGGAACCCACGCAGCCGGCTGTGGACGGCGGGAATTGCCGCTTCCGGACTACCTGCCGGCCTCCTGTGGTGGCTGCTGGCACCCGGCGGTCTGAACCTTGGTTCGGGCAATGCCGCCCTGGCATCGGGAGCCAACACCCAGGGCTGGCTCGCGCGGGATCTTGTTCTCGCCGGGCTGTTTGTCTTTGCGGGCTGCCTTGTCGCGGTCCTGCTGTCCGGCAGGAGGGATGCGGGATCGAGCCGAACGCTGCTGCTGTCTGTGGGTGCCAGCGGCGTGGCGGCCGTCCTCGCCTGGCAGACCGGGCTGTTGGCCGGACTCTGGCTTGGCGGGCCCCAGGACACCTCGGTCAGCGAGAGTGTGGCGTTTTCGCTGAGATCGTACTCGGTTCTGCTCCTTTGGCCGGCAGCTGCTGCGTGCGGTTACTTCGCCATCAGCGTGTTCGAATTGCTGCACCGCCCGCGGGACGGCCAGCCACCCGCCGGCGACCACGTGTGACAGCGAGACGGCGGCGCCGGTCCCGGGACCGTAAAATAAACCGGTGACCACTTCTCCGGACAGCCCCGTACGCCCGACTTCCTCCGCCGTCGACTTCCGCACCGTAGATCTGCGGGGCCGCCGCCTGAGCCTTGCAGAGCTCCGCGGGGCGGTGCCTCGTGCCCGACACCAGACCGTGGCCGACGCCGAGCAGAAAGTCACCGACATCATTTCAGCGGTCCGGGAGCGGGGCTTCGCGGCCCTGGCGGATTTTGCCCGCCGCTTTGACGGTGTGGAGCAGGCGCATCCCCGCGTGCCGGCAGAGGCGCTCCAGTCCGCGCTGGACGGCCTGGACCCGGCTGTGCGTTCGGCGCTTGAGGAGTCCATCAGCCGTGCCCGGCGGTTTGCCGACGGCCAGCGCCCCGCCGACATCGACGTCTCCCTCGGTGACGGGGCCGTTGTCAGCCAGAAGTGGGTGCCCGTGGCCAGGGTTGGCCTCTATGTACCGGGCGGGCTCGCCGTTTACCCGTCGTCGGTCATCATGAACGTTGTTCCTGCGCTGGCAGCAGGGGTGGAATCCATCGCGCTGGCGTCGCCGCCGCAGAGGGACTTCGGCGGGCTCCCGCACCCCACGATTCTGGCGGCGGCGGCGCTGCTGGGCATTGGCGAGGTGTATGCGATCGGCGGGGCCCAGGCCATCGCCGCGTTGGCATATGGTGTGCCGGGAGGAGTAGCGGATGAAGCAGCCCTGGAACCAGTGGACGTGGTGACCGGCCCCGGGAACATCTTCGTGGCCACGGCCAAGCGCCTCGTCAAAGGAGTCGTGGGAATCGACTCCGAGGCGGGCACGACGGAGATCGCCATTCTGGCCGACGCCACGGCCCGGCCGGCCTTCGTTGCCGCAGACCTGATCAGCCAGGCCGAACACGACCCGAAGGCAGCATCGGTCCTGATCACTGACTCGGAGCGGCTTGCCGCCGACGTCCGCGGGGAGCTTGAGCGTCAGGCTGCGGCCACCAAGCACGGCGACCGCGTGCGTGAAGCGCTCTCCGGCCCGCAGTCCGGGGTGGTGCTGGTGGACGACCTTGAGCAGGGCATTGCGGCGTGCGACGCCTACGCGGCCGAACACCTTGAGATCATGACGGCGGACGCCTCCGCCGTCGCCGCGCGGATCAGAAATGCCGGCGCCATTTTCGTGGGGGACTACAGCCCCGTGAGCCTTGGCGATTACTGTGCGGGATCGAACCACGTCCTGCCCACCAGCGGGACCGCCGCTTTCTCCTCCGGACTTAACGTGACAACGTTCCTGCGCGCCATCCAGGTCATCAACTACACGGAATCCGCGTTGGAAGAGGTCAGCGGGCACATCGTGAGCCTGGCCGGAGCGGAAGATCTTCCCGCCCACGGAGATGCTGTAGCTGCCCGGTTCAGGGCAGGCCGCTGACCACTACATGTGGTAATTACAGGATTGTTATTCGGCTACATCTGGTCGTAAACTGGTTCCGGGAAGAGGCATCGGGCACCATGCCCGGGCCGCCGCTGCGCACCAGGGGAAGGAACGAACATGTACTGTCCGTTTTGCCGTAACCCCGACTCGCGCGTGGTCGACAGCCGCATGGCCGATGACGGTTCAGCCATCAGGCGGCGCAGGCAGTGCCCTGAATGCGGCCGCCGGTTCACCACGGTCGAAACCACCAGCCTCTCCGTGATTAAGCGGTCCGGCGTGGGCGAACCGTTCAGCCGCAGCAAGGTCATTAACGGTGTCCGCAAGGCCTGCCAGGGCAGGCCCGTCAGCGAGGATGACCTCGCCATGCTCGCGCAGGAAGTCGAGGAGAATATCAGGGCGTCCGGGGCAGCGGAAATCGACGCCCACGAGGTTGGCCTGATAATCCTCGGTCCGCTGCAGAAGCTGGACAAGGTGGCATACCTTCGCTTCGCCAGCGTGTACCAGGCCTTCGAATCGCTGGAAGACTTCGAGTCCGCCATTGCACTGCTGCGCCACGAGGGCGACGTCGAGGCCAAGCGGCCCGAAGGCAAGAGCTCCGAAAAGAGCCCGCTCTAAGCTCCGGTGGCGGCAGTGGAGGGGAAGCCGCAGCCGCCACCGGCTCCAGGAAAACGCAAAGGCGGCAGACGTTGTGTCTGCCGCCTTCTACGTGCAGCGTGCCGGTGGTCCGCCGGCCGGTGAACTACTTGGCGAGCTCGTGCTTGACCGCGATTTCAAGGGCCGCGCCCACAATGCCGGCCTCATTCTTCAGCTTGGCCGGAACGATCGGGGTGCGCAGGCGCAGGCGCGGCAGGTACTCGTCCGCGCGCTTGGAGATGCCGCCGCCCACAATGAACAGTTCGGGGGAGAAGAGGAACTCCACATGCGAGAAGTAGCGCTGCAGGAGGACGCTGTACTCCTCCCAACTGAGGCCATCCCGTTCGCGCGCCACAGCTGACGCCTTGCTTTCGGCGTCGAAACCGTCGATCTCCAGGTGGCCTAGTTCGGCGTTGGGGACGAGGTTGCCGTTGAAGATGAAGGCGGAGCCGATTCCAGTACCCAGGGTAATCACCAGAACGGTGCCGCCGATTCCGGCACCGGCACCGTAGCGCGCCTCTGCAAGGCCAGCAGCATCGGCGTCGTTAATGACCTCCACCGGGCGGCCCAGCCGCGCAGTGAGCAGTGCATCGATATCCGTGTTGATCCAGCTCTTGTCCACGTTGGCGGCGGAGTGGACCACGCCGTGCTGGATGATGCCGGGGAACGTCACGCCGACCGGGCTGTCTGCTTCGGGGGCGTCGGGGCGCGCGGAGAGCTCTTCGACGACCTTCGCCACGACCTCCACGACCGATTCAGGCGTGGCCGGCTGGGGCGTCGCCAGGCGGAAACGATCGCCGATCAGCTTGCCCTTCTTCAGGTCGACGATGCCGCCCTTGATTCCGGTCCCGCCGATGTCGATGCCGATCAGCGGTGCGTTCTTGCGGGTCTTTTCGTCCTTCTTGACCAATGGGTTTCCGTTCGTGGCAGGGTTGGGGCTCGGGCAGGGCAAGGGCGACTTGCCGGGGGAGTCAGGGGCCGGTACCGGCGGGGGTCAGGGAAGAGTGAGGATCTCGGCACCTGATTCGGTGACGAGGAGGGTATGTTCGAACTGCGCGGTGCGCTTGCGGTCGCGCGTCACAACGGTCCAGTCATCCGCCCACATGTCCCATTCAATGGCGCCCAGCGTGAGCATGGGCTCGATGGTGAAGACCATGCCCGCCTCAATAATGGTGTTGTAGGCCGGCGCGGCGTCGTAGTGGGGAATGATCAGGCCGGTATGGAACGCCTCGCCGACGCCGTGGCCGGTGAAATCACGGACTACGCCATAGCCGAAGCGCTTGGCATAGGATTCGATGGCTCGGCCGATGACATTGATCTGGCGCCCCGGGGCCACTGCCTTGATGGCGCGGTTCAGGGACTCCTTGGTGCGCTCCACGAGCAGGCGCGATTCCTCGTCAACGTCCCCCACGAGGAAGGTGTAGTTCGTGTCGCCGTGTACTCCGCCGATGAAGGCCGTGATGTCGATGTTAATGATGTCGCCATCCTGGACCATGGTGCTGTCCGGAATCCCATGGCAGATCACTTCATTCAGCGACGAGCAGAGTGACTTGGGGAAGCCGCGGTATCCGAGGGTGGAGGGATAGGCCTTGTGGTCAAGAAGGAATTCGTGGCCGACGCGGTCCAGTTCGTCCGTGGTGACGCCCGGTGCGATGTATTTTCCGACCTCGACGATGGCCTGCGCCGCGATCTTGCTGGCCACGCGGATCTTCTCGATGGTTTCAGCAGACTTCACTTCGGAGCCGGTGAATTTGGCCGGGCCGGGCTTGCCGACGTACTCGGGCCGCGGGATTGACGCGGGGACCAGCCGCTGGGGGCTGATAACTCCCGGGGTCAGGGTGCCGGTGGGTGCGGTCGAGGCTAAGGAAGGCATAGATTGATCATATAAGGCAGTGCAGATCGCCATGTAAATTTATGCGGCCACCGGTCACGGTTGCGGTTTACGTTACGTGGATCACGCGGCCCGCGGTCAAACCGGAAGCGAGGAACGTCGATGCCTGAGTACTGGTACAACGTGAAGACCCATGAGGTGGAGGAAGACGCGATGTCTGACTGGACCCAGCTCATCGGCCCCTACAAGACCAGGGAAGAGGCCGAGCACGCAATGGAGAAAGTCCATGCCCGCAACGAGGCCTGGGAAAAATACGACGAGGACTGATGACCCCCGCGGCACGGGATATTTAGAACGAGTGTTCCGGGCCGGGGAACTGGCCTGACCGGACATCCTCGCCGTAGGCCTTGGCTGCATCGCTGAGGGTAGTCCGCAGGTCGGCATACTGCTTGACGAACTTGGCCATTTTGCCGCCACGGAGTCCGGCCATGTCCTGCCAGACGAGGACCTGGCCGGTTGTCCTGTTCCCGGCACCGATGCCGACCGTTGGAACGGAGACGGCGGCGTCGACAGCTGCCGCCGTCTCCGCCGGGACCATCTCCATGAGCACGCAGAAGGCTCCGGCGTCAGCCAAGGCGACTGCGTCATCGATCAGCCGCTGCACGTCGTCGCCGCGGCCCTGCACACGGTAGCCGCCCAGCGAGTGTTCACTCTGCGGCGTGAAGCCGATGTGCGCCATGACTGGAATGCCGGCCTGGACCATGGCCCGAACGGTCTCGGCGTAGAACTTGCCGCCCTCGATCTTGACGGCGTGTGCCAAGCCTTCTTTCAGGAAACGGACGCCGTTGGCCACTGCCTGCTGCGGCGAAACCTCATAGCTGCCGAACGGCAGGTCCGCCACCACCAGGGCCCGCTTCGCCGAACGTGCGACGGCCCGGCACAGCGGCAGCAGCTCATCAACGGTGACGGGGAGGCTCGTTTCGTTGCCGAAGACGTTGTTCGACGCCGAATCTCCGATCAGCAGCACCTCGATGCCGGCCTGGTCGAATATCTCCGCCGTGTACTGGTCATAGGCTGTCAGCATCGCAAAGTGCCCGCCGTTGACTTTCGCCTGCTGCAGGTGGTGCGTGCGGACTTTCGCCACGGGCTTTGTACCGGTTTCCGACGACGGCGCTGCGGCCGCCGCGGGACCGTTTCCGTAGGGGGCGGGTACTTCCGCGGACATGCTTGAGTCGGGACTGCTGCTGGAGGCCATAGGCTAGAGCGTAATCCGAGACCGGACGTCCTAGCCACCGGGCAGCGGCGGCCTGGTGGTGATTCCCGTCACAGCCGCACGCTGCGTGTTGCCCGCCAAGGGGCTTTCCGGCCCTTCCCCGTGTTAACGCTGTGTTACGGGCCGCCCCTGCGCCAGCATCAGGCGTGAATGCTTAGTAAAGTGATTCGTGAGCTGCCGCCGGCTCCGTCGATGTTGGGCCGCGGCGTGAACGTTGACCCGGAGAAGAGGCCTTCATGGACCGCCAGCAAGAGTTTGTCCTGCGCACGATCGAAGAGCGTGACGTACGGTTCGTGCGCCTCTGGTTCACCGACGTCGTGGGTTCACTCAAGTCGGTGGCGCTTGCTCCGGCCGAAGTTGAGGGCGCCTTCGAAGAGGGCCTGGGCTTCGACGGGTCATCGATCGAGGGCCTGGCCCGCGTCTTCGAATCCGACATGCTGGCCCAGCCGGACCCCGCCACGTTCCAGATCCTGCCTTGGCGCGGCGAAACCGAACAGACGTCCAGGATGTTCTGCGACATTCTGACCCCCGACGGCGAGCCTTCCGCCGCGGACCCCCGCAACGTCCTCAAGCGCACGCTGGCCAAGGCCGCCGACATGGGCTTCACGTGCTACACGCACCCCGAAATCGAGTTTTACCTCCTGAAATCCCAGGAACCGGGTCCCGACGGCGCCCCGATCCCCGTGGATGAAGGCGGCTACTTCGACCATGTACCCGGCGGTGTGGCACAGGACTTCCGCCGGACCGCAGTGACCATGCTCGAATCGGTGGGCATTTCCGTAGAGTTCAGCCACCACGAGGCCGGGCCGGGGCAGAACGAAATTGACCTCCGTTACGCGGACGCACTCCAGACGGCGGACAACATCATGACGTTCCGCACCGTCATCAAGGAAGTTGCGCTCCAGCAGGGGACGTACGCGACGTTCATGCCCAAGCCGTTCACGGCGCATCCGGGCTCGGGCATGCACACGCACTTCTCGCTTTTTGAGGGCGACACCAACGCCTTCTTTGAAGCTGGCGCTGAATTCCAGCTGTCCGAAACAGCCCGTCAGTTCATCGCCGGCATTCTCAAGCACGCCCACGAATTCACGGCCGTGACCAACCAGTTCGTGAACTCCTACAAGCGTCTCTGGGGCGGGGGAGAGGCGCCCAGCTACCTGAGCTGGGGCCACAACAACCGCTCCGCCCTTGTGCGGGTGCCCCTGTACAAGCCGGGCAAGGGCCAGTCAGCCCGCATCGAATACCGCGGCATTGACTCTGCGGCCAACCCGTACCTGGCGTACGCGGTGCTGCTGGGTGCAGGGCTCAAGGGAATCGAGGAGGGCTACCAGCTTCCCGCGGCGGCAGAGGACGACATCTGGTCGCTGAGTTCGGCCGAGCGCCGGGCCATGGGTCACGACCCCCTGCCGGCCAGCCTGCACGACGCCATCCGCAGCATGGAGGAATCCGAACTCATGCCGCAGATCCTGGGGGAGCAGGTATTCGAGCACTTCCTGCGCAACAAGCGGGCCGAGTGGCAGGACTACCGTCTGCAGGTGACGGCCTATGAGCTGCAGCGCAACCTCGGAATTCTTTAGGCGATTGCGGTGAGCCTCGCCCGCCGCCTCATCTCGGCCGGCTTCAGTGACCTGGAGAAGGGCGAAAGGTTCCTTGCTGCCCCTGAGCTTGAGGGCATCGACCAGGACTTGCTGTTCGCAGGCCTGCAGTTGGCTGCCAGCCCGGACGCCGCACTGCAATCCCTGGTCCGGCTGATTGAGAAACATCCCGACCTGAGGAAGCTGGCGGCGGCTGATACGGATACGAGCGAGCCGCTGTTCCGCGTCCTGGGGGCGAGCGAGGCGCTCGGCGAGTTCCTCATCCGCCATCCCGAGCACCTGGATGCGTTCGATGTAACCGCGAGCCCGGAGCCTGTCCAGGCGGAGGCGGCTGAGCTGCGCGCCCACCTGCTCAGGTCGGTGCGCGCGGACCCGAAGTCGGCGCGGCCCGTGGCCGGCATAACAGGCCCGGATGCGTACGAGGCGCTGCGTACTGCATACAGGCGGGGCGTGGTGGACCTGGCCGTGAAGGACCTTTGCGCAGCCGACCCGCTCGACTTCATGCCCGCCGTCGGCGCCGAACTTGCCGATCTGGCCGGTGCGGCTATCGAAGCAGCGTTGGCGGTTTCCCGGGCAGAGGCGGCGGCGAAGTTCGATCCTGAGGAGGTTGCCGACGTCGCGCTTGCCGTGATTGGCATGGGTAAGTGCGGTGCCCGCGAGCTGAATTACATTTCCGACGTCGATGTCATTTACGTCGTGGAAGCCGGGCAGCCAGACGATGCCAGGGCAAATACGATCGGCACAGCTCTGGCCAGCGGTATTTCACGCGCCATTTCGTCTCCCGCCCGCGAGCCAGGCCTGTGGGAGGTGGACGCCAACCTTCGGCCCGAGGGCAAGTCGGGCCCCCTGGTCCGCACGCTCGACTCCCATCGGAGCTACTACGCCCGGTGGGCCGAGAGCTGGGAATTCCAAGCGCTGCTCAAGGCCCGGACGATCGCCGGCGACGCGGATCTGGGCGGCCGGTACGAGGACGCGGTTTCACCCTTGGTGTGGGCATCCGCCAGCCGGGACGGCTTCGTCGAATCCGTGCAGGCCATGCGCCGCCGCGTGACCGAGCATATCCCCGCCGCAGAGGAGCAGCGCCAGATCAAACTGGGCAGGGGCGGGCTCAGGGACGTCGAATTCACGGTCCAGCTCCTGCAACTGGTGCACGGAAAGTCCGACGAAACACTCCGCCGTCGCGACACCACGTCGGCGATCGCAGCCTTGTCAGCCGGCGGATATATAGGCCGGGCTGATGCTGCCGCGTTCGACCACGCCTACCGCTACCTTCGGCTGCTCGAACACCGCATCCAGCTGTTCCAGCTCCGCCGGACCCACCTGATGCCCGTGAAGGAGGACGCGCTGCGCGCCCTGGCCAAGGCTGTCCTGGGCCCGTTCTCCACCGACCGGCCGCACCCGGACGCGCTCATGGCGGCGTGGCACAAGACAAAGCGTTCGGTGCGGGAGCTCCATGACAGAATCTTCTACCGTCCGCTGCTGAACACGGCTGCCAAGCTGAGCAGTGAGGACGCGCGCCTCACCCCGGAAGCCGCCCAGGGCCGGCTCGCGGCGCTCGGCTACCGCGATCCGCAGGGTGCCATGAGGCACATCGAAGCGCTGACGGCTGGCGTCAGCCGGCGTGCCGCCCTCCAGCGGCAACTGCTGCCCATCCTGCTGGGCTGGCTCGCCGAAGGCGTGGATCCCGACGCCGGGCTGCTCGCCTTTCGCCGCATCAGCGAAGCCTTGGGCACGACGCACTGGTATCTGGGAATGCTGCGGGACTCCGCCGCGGCGGCCGAGCGGCTTTGCCACATGCTGTCCAATTCCCGGCTCATCGCCGACCTGCTGGAAGTGTCACCGGAATCGGTGGCCTGGCTGGGTTCGGACAAGGACCTCACGCCCCTGACCTTCGAGGCCCAGTGGCAGGAAATCGCGTCCAAGATGTCCCGCCATGCCGAGCCGGAAAGCGCCATGAGGCTGATCCGGCTGATCCGGCGCCGGGAAATCCTGCGCATCGCCATAGCCGACAGTGCCGGCCTGCTCGCCCAGGACCAGGTGGGTGCGGCCTTGGCCGAAACGGACAGGGCAGCCATCCTCGGGGCGCTGCGGGTGGCCGAGAACATCGTCTCCGCGGCCGGTCCGTTGAAGACTTCAGTGCTCGTGGTGGCCATGGGCAGGCAGGGCGGCCGGGAAATCGGCTACGGCTCCGATGCCGACGTGCTGTATGTCCACCGCGCCCTGCCGGGCGCCGCGGATGATGAAGCCCAGCATCAGGCGGCGAAGATCGTGGGTCACATCTCGAGTCTTCTGACCCAGCCACTCAAGCCCGCCATTATGGCTGAGCGGGTGCTCTCCGTGGACGCTGATCTCCGTCCGGAAGGCAAAAGCGGTGCGATGGTGAGGTCGCTGGAGTCCTACGCCGAGTACTACCGCAGGTGGTCCCTGGTCTGGGAAGCACAGGCCCTCCTGCGGGCCCTGCCCATTGCGGGCGATGACCAGCTCGCGGACAACTTCCTCAGGCTGATCAACCCCATCCGCTACCCGGAGTCGCTGTCTGAGACTGATATCCGGGAGATCAGGCGGATCAAGGCCCGGGTGGAATCGGAGCGGCTGCCCCGCGGCGCCGACCCCGCCCGTCACCTCAAGCTCGGTCGCGGCGGCCTCAGCGACGTCGAGTGGCTTGTGCAGCTTCTCCAGCTCCAGCATGCCGGACGTTATCCGGAGCTGCGTACTACGTCCACCCTCAAGGCGCTGGACGCGGCCGCCTCGCTGGGCCTCCTCGACGCCGCTGACGCCGGACTGCTTTCCGACGCGTGGCGGCTTGCCAGCCGGATCCGGTCCGCCAATGTGATCTGGACGGGCCGTGCCTCAGACCTGCTGCCTTCCTCCCGCCGGGACCTGGAGGCGGTGGCCCGCTGGTGCGGTTATGAGGAGGGGATGGCCGCAGCCCTCGAGGAGGACTATCTGCGGGTCAGCCGGCGCGCCCGCGGCGTCTTTGAGAAGGTCTTTTACGGCCAGTAGGATCCAAGCAGGAATCCCGCACCGGGAGGGGCTGACACGTTTTTTGGCAGGTGTTAGGTTGGGCCCATGGCTACCCAAATCTTCGTAAACCTTCCCGTCAAGGACCTCGACAAAGCAGTGGAGTTCTTCAGTGCGCTTGGGTTCTCGTTCAACCCGGACTACACCGACGAGAATGCCACGTGCATGATCATCAACGACGACGCTTTCGTCATGCTCCTCGTGGAGGGCTTCTTCAAGACCTTCACGTCCAAGGACATTGCGGACGCCAGCGGCAGCACAGAAGCGATCATGGCCTTCTCCGTGGACAGCCGCGAGGGAGTGGACGACATGTTCAACAAGGCGCTTGCTGCCGGCGGCAAGGAGTCCCAGCCGGCCCAGGATTACGGTTTTATGTACAGCCACAGCTTCCAGGACCTGGACGGCCACCTGTGGGAGGTCATGTGGATGGACCCGGCCGGTCCCCCCGCTGACGCCGGGGCAGCCGCCGCAACGGCTGGATGAACACCCTGAACGAACCAATTTGAAACACGGCGACGGCGGCTGCCCCGGGGAGCGGTCTGCCGCAGCTTCCGTTCGTGGGTAGGCTCAGAACATGCTTCCCGATGTATGGCTGATCTCCCTTAAGGACCTCGATGCCGATGCGCGCGCCATCCACCTGGGCGAAGTGGCCCGCATGGAAGTGGGTCCCGGCCAGGACGCGTTCGTCGGAGATCCGCTGCGGATGATGCTCGTTGGCCTCGAGGAGGAGTCCCGCCATCCCTATGTGATTGAGGCAGACGGGGAAGCCGTTGGAGTGCTCACGCTCCAGTCAGGTGCAGCAACGCTCGCGGGATGGCCTGACGATAACTCTGTCTGGCTGCTCCGCGGTTTCCTCATCGACCATCGCCGCCAGGGGCGGGGACTGGGAACAGCCGCCGCAGCGGCAGCCGTGGCAACCGCCGCAAAACTCACGGCGAGGCAGGGCAGCGGCCAGGCCGGCGTCGTACTGTCCGTCAACGAAAGTAACAGCGCCGGCATGGCCGCCTATCTCAAGGCCGGCTTCGAGGACCGCGGACAGTACTTGGGCGGCAACGCCGGTCCGCAGCGGACCATGTATGCGGCAACTTGACGTATCCACCTGGCAGCGCCATCGGAGGTTTCAGGATTTTCATTCTCCATTCTCCATTCGATGGGGGTGTTTCGCTCGGCTGGAGGAGCGCCGCTTATAGACTGCTGGGGTACGTGTCTCTCGACGATTAGGAGAAAGATCATGAACTACAGCGGAAGCCAGTCTGAGAAGGCAGTGGCTGCTGGTGACCTTGACCGGAGCCATGTCGGCCAGTCCGTAAGCTTTCAGTCGAACGATTTCACGGTCGTCTTCGGAAAGATCGCCGGCATTGCACGCACGGAAGCACAGGTCTACCTGGCGCTCGAAGGAGTCGGAGGGGGAACACACCTGAAGGATGAATACGATCTCCCTGTCGGTCAGAACGTTTACCTGCAGCTGGATCCCTTGAGCAGCGCGGGGAAGACAATTTCTGACGCGGAGAAGATCATCAAGGAGAAGCTGGACGAGATCAAGAAGAACCTCCTGGACCGCGAACAGAAGGCCGATTCCCAGTAGCGGAATCTTCCTTCAGGGCCAGATAAAGGAGAGTCCGCACGTGCTGCCGTGGTCGAAATGCCGGCAGCGCGGGCGGGCTCTCCGCGCGTTAGGCCATGTCCGGCTGGTCAGCTCTTGCCTGGTTGGCTCCTTGTGCCTACGCTGAGCCTTGGGAGTGTCCGTCAACCCTTATGGGGGAAGGCTTGCACGGGTCTTCGTGGAGGGGGACGCTGCCATTAGAGGGCTGGCTCCACGGTCTCTCCCGCAGCTGGTGGGGCCAGCTCCATAACCTCCGTGAACAGGTGGCATGAAAAAAGCAACCCCCGCACATGGGGGACATGCGGAGGTTGCCGCCTATAAAGCTACTGGGTCGTAGGTAAATCACTCAACTTTACTTCCGGCATGTCCGCGCGGCGAGAAGAGTTGATCACCTGGGCGGCCGGGCGAACCCCATTCAACGAACTGAGTTACGAACAAAGCCTGCCTATGCGCCGGACCGTCGGCTAGTCTTTTGCCATGGCTGACGACGAATTCAAGACGCGTTTGGACCGCGTGGAGGCGCTGTACGACGAAGTCGTTGCATTACGGGAAGGCAAGGGCGTCGGGCCGGGCAAAGAGGCGCTCGTGCTGGCGGAACTGCGGTTGGATAACGCATGGCGGGAGGTGTACGAGTTCATGGACCTTCCTCTTTCCCGTGACGTTGGAGCAACTGACAGTCCTGAATAGTCTGTCCGCCGGCGTGATTCTTGGTGAAACCTTCTGTTCATCTTCCCGTCGTATGATCCGTTTACCGTTGTCGCAATGGCCCTCGTTCTTCTGCGGCTTCGGTAGGTGGCCCGCTCTGCTGTCTGGGGGACCGAGCGGGCCACCGTGTGCAGTTGTTAGAGGCCACAAAAAGGGAGGTTGCCACCGGCATTGCGCCGGTAGCAACCTCCCTTTTCATTCTCGGAATCCCAAACTGCGGACTCCTTGTGGACTAAGCGTGGCTTAGCCCTGCAGTCTGACTAGACGCCGTAGTAGAGCTCGAACTCGTGGGGGTTCGGGCGGAGGGACAGCGGGCGGATCTCGTTCTCGTACTTGTACTCGATCCAGGTGTCGATGAGGTCCTGGGTGAACACGCCGCCGGCCTGCAGGAACTCGTTGTCCTCAGCCAGTGCGTCCAGTGCCTCTTCGAGGGTACCCGGAGCCTTGGGGATGTCCTTGGCTTCCTCGGCCGGGAGCTCGTAGAGGTCCTTGTCGATGGGAGCCGGCGGTTCGATGCGGTTGCGGATGCCGTCGATGCCGGCCATCAGCTGGGCAGCGAACGCCAGGTACGGGTTGGAGGAGGGGTCCGGAGCGCGGAACTCAATGCGCTTGGCCTTCGGGTTGGAGCCCGTGATCGGGATGCGGATACCGGCCGAGCGGTTGCCCTGCGAGTAAACCATGTTGACCGGAGCTTCGAAGCCCTTGACGAGGCGGCGGTAGGAGTTCACCGTCGGGTTGGTGAAGGCCAGCACTGCGGAGGAGTGCTTCAGCAGGCCGCCGATGTACCAGCGGGCCGTGTCGGAAAGGCCTGCGTAGCCCTTTTCGTCATAGAACAGCGGCTCGCCGCCGTTCCACAGGGACTGGTGGCAGTGCATGCCCGAGCCGTTGTCACCGAAGACCGGCTTCGGCATGAAGGTGACGGACTTGCCCCAGGCGTCGGCGGTGTTCTTGACGACATACTTGAATTTCTGCAGGTCATCTGCCGCGTGCGTCAGGGTGGTGAACTTGTAGTTGATTTCAGCCTGGCCGGCGGAACCGACCTCGTGGTGGCTGCGCTCGACCTCGAGGCCTGCTTCGTCCAGGGCGACGCACATGGCGTCGCGCAGGTCCGACTGCTTGTCCGTGGGGGAAACCGGGAAGTAGCCGCCCTTGACGGGGGTCTTATAACCGAGGTTTCCGCCTTCTTCTTCACGGCCGGTGTTCCAGTGAGCTTCTTCGGAGTCGATCTTGTAGAAGCTGCCCTGCGGGGAGGACTGGTACTGGACGTTGTCGAAGACGAAGAATTCTGCTTCGGGAGCGAAGAAGGCGGTGTCTGCGATGCCGGTAGATGCGAGGTAGGCCTCGGCCTTCTCGGCAACGCCGCGGGGATCGCGGTGGTAAGGGTCTCCGGTGCGGGGGTTCACGATGGAGAAGTTCAGTGCAAGGGTCTTCTCCATGCGGAACGTGTCGACGAAGGCGGTGGTGACATCCGGGATGAGCTGCATGTCGGACTCGGCAATGCCCTGGAAGCCGCGGATGGAAGATCCGTCGAAGAGCTGGCCGTTGACGAAGAAATCAGCATCCACGCTCTTGGCCGGCACATTGAAGTGCTGCTGCACGCCAGGAAGATCGGTGAAGCGGATATCGACGAACTTAATATCTTCGTCATTGATGAACTTGAGGACTTCGTCCGCAGTCTTGAACATCTATGCTCCTTACGCATATGTATTAACTGGCTGGAATGCCAATGTGGTCCAGCGCAATCGTGGCCCAGCGCAGTCCGACGGCGCGAAAACACAAGAAATGTCTCCGCTCCCAGCTCGCTAGCAACTGTTACCACCCTAGGGACGAGGGGTTTCCCGTCCATGTCCGCTTTGTTTCCAGCAGGTTACAGAACCGCCTGATATGTAAACGCTATACGGTGTCCACACTGTGGTCCATCCTCATCCACACTCTGAGCGTTCCGGAGTGCGGAACCCGGTAAACTTGGACAGTGGTAGATCGAAGAGACATTGGCTCCTGGCTTAGCGGGCCCGACACATCCGGCATTTCAAAATATCCGGGGGAGCGCCTGGGGCTCCCGGAATCAGGTCCGGGCTCTATAGCCCGTGCCGGACGCAGGATCCTTGCGATCATGATCGACTGGACCATAGCCCTGCTGATCAGCAACTTACTGTTCGCCGGTGATTCCTGGGGCACGCTGGCTGTCTTTGCCGCCGAACAGATCCTGCTGATCGGCACCCTCGGCTACAGCATCGGTCACCGCGTCCTGGGGATCCAGGTGGTGAGGCTCGGCGGGGCTCCTGCAGGCCCGCTGGCCGCTGTGGTCCGCACCCTGCTGCTTTGCCTGGTGGTTCCCGCCGTCGTCTTTGATCCGGACCAGCGCGGGCTCCATGACAAGGCCATGAACACCGTGCTTATCCGGAGGTAGACCTCCTGAATCGGGCCTGGCCGGATGGATCCGGCTAGACGTCCGCAGTTTCTTCCGCCGCCGGTTCCCAGGCGCCGCTGCCCGCGGCCGTAGCCTCGTCGGCGGCCGCAAGGTAGCCCCGGCGCCCTGCCCAGCGCTCAAAGAGCACCGTGGCGAACGGCAGGACGGCCGAGAGACCGGCGAAAAGCGCGACGAGAAATGGCCAGCGCTGCAGGCGCCACAGGATAAGGGCCATCATGCCATAGGCGATGAACAGGGCGCCATGAATCGGCCCGGCAATTTCCACACCTAATTCAGTGCTTTTGGCGATCCACTTGAAATACATTCCCGACAGGAGTGCCGCCCAGCTAAATGCCTCGGCGAGGGCAAATATCCGGAAGATACGGATGACGGCGTTTCTTGTCGGTGGTTTCACAGAGGCTCCGGCTTCACTTGGTATTTCGCGGTTCAGGCACATGAAACCGCCCCGGCGGCTGGAGGTGAGTCCGGCCGCCGGGGCGGATCAGGATGTTCTAGCGTCCGCGCTGCGGGCGGGCTTTATAGGGATCGATGCCCTTGGGGATGGGGAGCCGGTTGCCCAGCGAAGAGATCCGCTTGGAAACCGCGCTCACCTCGATCTTGGTGAGTTCCTTGTCCAGTTTGTTCATCTTCTTGGCAACCTGGCTGATGGGCGTCTGGCCGTCGCCGCGGCCGCTCTCAATCACGTGGATGGTGACATTGGGAAGAATCCGCGCAAGCTTCTTGCGCTCCGCATCCAGCAGCGGCTTTACCCGGTGGGAGGGGCCTTCGCTGACCAGCACGACGCCGGGACGGCCGATGGCGCGGAAGACGGCGTCCTGGGTGCGGGGGTTGACCGCCACGGGCTGTTCCTCGGTGATCCAGCCGCGCTTCAGTGTGCTGAGGGCGGCCCCGGATGCGCCCGGCTGATTCTCGATCTGCGCGAAGGCCGCGCGTTCGGCGCGCCTGGACAGGATGAAGGTGGCAGCGAGCAGGCCCAGCGGGATGCCGATAATCAGGGCGGTAATCCAGTTTTCCAGCAGCAGGCCCACAACGAGGCTGACGGCCACGATACCCAGGAAAGCCAGCAGCATGAGCCACGGAACCATCGGGTCGTGGCGGCGCGTCATGTTGAAGACTTCGCCCATCTGCTTGAGCCGGCTGGGCTTCTTGACCTTCGGCTCTTTTGGCTTGCGTGAAAAGAGGGCACGCTTGCGAGCTTCAGGCACGGGGGTGCTGTTACTGGAATCAGGGGATTTCGCCATAGTGCCTTAATTCTACGTGATGCACGACAAAGGGCTGGACTCCGGAAGGCTCCGGTGTCCAGCCCTTTTCTGCAAGCAGGGTGGTGCTAGGAGTGCGCCGCGAGAAGCGAGCTCGCCTCCTGGCGGGTGCTTCCGGAGCTTTCGATGTGTGCGAGCTCGGCGGGGATTTCCCAGCCCTTCTTGCGCATCGCCGTCGCCCACAGCCGTCCGGCCCGGTACGAGGAGCGAACGAGGGGACCGGACATGACGCCCAGGAAGCCGATCTCGTCCGCTTCCTGCTGCAGGTCCACGAATTCCTGCGGCTTGACCCAGCGGTCCACGGGCAGGTGGCGTTCGCTCGGGCGCAGGTACTGCGTGATGGTGATGAGGTCGCAGCCGGCGTCGTGCAGGTCCCGGAGTGCCTCGGAGATCTCTTCCCGGGTTTCCCCCATGCCGAGGATGAGGTTGGACTTAGTGACCATGCCCAGGTTGCGCCCCTGGGTGATGACGTCCAGGGACCGCTCGTAGCGGAAGGCCGGGCGGATGCGCTTGAAGATGCGCGGCACGGTTTCTACGTTGTGGGCGAAGACCTCAGGCTTGGAATCGCAGATCGCCTGGATGTGTTCGGGCTTGCCCGAGAAATCGGGAATCAGGAGTTCGACGCCGGTGCCGGGGTTGAGCTCGTGGATCTTGCGGACGGTTTCGGCGTACAGCCAGACTCCCTCGTCTTCGAGGTCGTCGCGGGCGACACCGGTGACCGTGGCGTAGCGCAGCTGCATGGCCTGGACCGAGCGGGCCACCTTGGTGGGTTCGAAGATGTCGACCGGTGAGGGCTTGCCGGTGTCGATCTGGCAGAAATCGCAGCGCCGTGTGCATTCCGATCCGCCGATCAGGAAGGTCGCTTCCTTGTCCTCCCAGCACTCAAAGATGTTGGGGCAGCCAGCTTCCTCACAGACGGTGTGCAGGCCTTCCTTCTTGACCAGGTTCTTGAGCTGGACAAACTCCGGGCCCATCTGGACCTTGGCTTTGATCCAATCCGGCTTGCGCTCCACCGGGGTGGCCGCATTCCGCTGCTCGATGCGCAGCATTTTTCGGCCTTCTGGTGCCAGTGTCACAGTAGAGCTCCTTCGGGGGTTGCAACTAGGGCGTCTTCATTGTTGCGCAGTTCCTCGATGATCCGCGAAACGAGATCAGCCGGCGCCACATCGCGGCCGGTCTCCTGGGCGATGGTAGTTACGTCGGCATCGGTGATTCCGCAGGCAATGATCTGGGCGTAGGGGGCCAGATCATTGTTGCAGTTGATGGCAAAGCCATGCATTGTGACTCCCTGGGAGACCCTTATGCCAATGGCGGCGATCTTGCGGTCGGGGCCCTTGTCGTCCGCGGTAATCCAGACGCCAGCGCGGCCCTTGATCCGGACACCCGTAATTCCGTAGTCGGCCAGGACCGCAATGATCACGGCCTCGAGGCGCTCAACGTAGTCGCGGATCCCGGCCCTGTTCTTCAGCCTGATGATGGGGTAGCCCACGAGCTGCCCCGGTCCGTGCCAGGTGAGCTTGCCGCCTCGGTCCACCGGTACAACAGGGGTGCCGTCGAAGGGGCGCTCGTGATCCTCCGTGAGTTTGCCGGCGGTGTAGACGGCGGAGTGTTCGAGCAGAAGAACTGTGCTGCGGGCCTTGCCGGCCAATACGTTCTCGTGGATTTCGCGCTGGAGGTCCCAGGCGTGCGAGTAATCCACGAAATCCGGGGCAAGACCCAGCTGTGTGAACTCAAGAGTCATGGCATCCAGCTTAGACCCCGGCCAGCGTCCTGCCCGATAGTGTGCCCAAGCTCTCACCCGGCTGCGGAGTCGAGGCGGCCCGCCTCCCCTGTGGATAACTTCTGCAGGCTTCGCCGGTTTCCGGTACTCCTTAAGCCATGGACGAGGTGAGGCAGGAAGCTGATCATTCTACGGACGGTGAACCCACTGTTTCCGGCTACCGGGTATGCCGCCGGCTGGGGAGCGGAGGGAGCGCCACAGTCTGGCTGGTGACCAAGGAGTCCAGCGGGCAGAAGCTGGCCCTTAAGTGCTTGGCCGGGGTGCCGGGGCGCCTAGCGGAGGAGGATGCCCAGGAGGATGTCCGCCGGGAGATCCTGGTGATGTCCGTCCTGGACCACGAGCACCTGGTCAAGGCGCACGACGTGGTCAGGCTCGGCGAAGCCGGGGAAAACACGCTCGCGATCCTCATGGACTACGCTCCGGGCGGCTCCTTGGGCCAGCTGGTCACTGCGCGGGGAAGGCTCAGTGTGGGGGAAACCGTGACCGTCCTGACGCCCATCGCCCGGGTGTTGGGCTACCTCCACGGCAAAGGGTTCACTCACTCGGACGTATCCCCGGGAAACGTACTCTTTTCCGGGCATGGAAAGCCCCTGCTCGCCGACCTCGGGGTGGCGCGGATGGTGGGCGATCCGGCCGGTTCTCCCGACGTCGGGACGGCAGGTTTCAGGGATCCTTCGCCCGTGGACGCCATCCGGGCGGGACTGCAGCCGTGGCGCGATGTCTACGCAGTTGCCGCGCTTGGCTGGTACTGCCTCACCGGAGCGGCGCCCCCGCCCGCACGGGACAGGGCGCCCCTTTCACTGTTGGTTCCGGACGTTCCCGCTGAGCTTGCCGCCGCCCTGGAGGCAGGCCTGGGCGAGGACCGGCGGCAGCGGCCGGACGCCGCGGATCTGGCCATTGCCATCTACCGGAGCGCCAGTGCAGTTCCCGTGGACCTTTCGCGCTCGGCGCACCCGGCCGTCCTTCCGGAGTTGCTGACACGCAGGCCGGAGCCGCCATCCCGGAGGCGGCAGCGGGAGCGGATCCGCGCGTGGGGGAGACGGGTGTGCTCGTCCCCACCTGCCAGGGCGTTCCGGCAACGCCGGTGGGCGGTCAGGATAGACGACCGGCGGCGGAGTCATCCAAGGCATGCCGCAGCGGCCGCGCCGCACCGCCGTCGGGCAACCGCCTGGGGCCGCCTTCTCGCCGTTCCCGTCATTGCAGCCGCATGCCTGCTCCTGGCGCTGCACCTGCCATTGAATGAGCCTCCGGGGCCTGTGGCAGCCTGGCAGGCAATGGGTGGAGCGCCCGCGACCCAGGACCCGGGATCCGAGCCGGGCGGGGCAGCTGATCCGAAGCGCACACCGGTTCCGGAGGCTGTCCGCAGCCAGCTTCAGTCCGGCGATCCCGCTGAAGCTGCCAAAGGACTGGCCTGGCTCCGCTCGCTGGCCTTGAGCGAGGGAAGGCTGGACCTGCTCGGCGAGGTCAACGCCGGGAACTCGCCTGCGGCAGCCGCGGACTTCCGGATCAGCAACCGGCTGCAGCGATCCGGGACCGTACTGGCCGGGTTCACCACGAGCCTCACGGGCATCCGGCGCCTGCCGGAAAGCACAGGGACGCGGGCCGTGGTCGCGGTGGCGGCTGAGGCGTCCGGTTATGAGGAGCGGACCGTAGCCGGGGCTCTGGTCGCCACTGGCGCACCGCAGGCGGGCCGTGAGCTACGGCTGGTCCTGCTCCGGGTGGACGGCAAGTGGCTGATCTCGGAGATCCTGCCAGCCGACTGACACAGTGCGCACAAACATCAGGTGCCGCTGGCAACCCACTCGGCGGCCCGCCGCAGGTCGGGATGCTGCCACTCGAAGCCGGCGTCCTTCAGGAGGCCCGGTTCCATCCGTTGGCTGGCCAGCAGGAGCTCGTCGGCCAGCTTTCCCATCACCAGCCGAAGTGCGGGCGCCGGAACACGGAACACGGCGGGCCTGTGCAGGGCCGATGCGAGTTCGGCCACCAGGGTGTTGACGTCGGTGGGTTCGGGGGCCGAGACGTTGACGGGACCCGAAAGGGTGGATGCAAGGAGGAAACTGAAAGCGGCGGACAGGTCCGGCAGCGTGATCCATGGCCAGTACTGGCGGCCGCTGCCCAGCGGGCCGCCCACGCCCAGGCGCAACAGCGGCAGCAGCCTGCCCAGGGCCCCTCCAGAGCGGCTCAGCACCACCGCCGTCCGCGGTGTCACCAGCCGGATACCGGCAGGGGCCTCATGGGCGGCGGCTTCCCACTCGACGCAGATCCGGGCCATGATGCCGGCCCCGGCGGGTGATCCCTCGTGCAGGACAGCAGTCCCTGCGTCACCGTAATAGCCGGCTCCGGACTGGCTGAGGAACGTTGACGGGGGTGTGGCGAGGTGCTTCATGGCAGTGGCAAGGGTCCGTGTCGGATCCAGCCGTGACCGGAAAAGCTCATCGATCCGGCGGCGCGTCCATGGCCGGTCACCGATACCGGCACCGCACAGGTTGATGACGGCGTCGGCGCCCTCGAGGCAGGCAGGGTCGAGCTGGCCGGCGGACGGGTCCCAGCGCACCTCCGCTGCAGAAGCGGGCGCCCTCCGGACCAGCCGTATGACATCGTGGCCTTCCGAGACCAGGCGGGAGGAGAGATGAGTTCCGATGAGCCCGGAGGCGCCGGCCATGACGATTCGCATGATCCATCTCACCACGCCCCGGCACAGTTGCAGCACCTCCCGGCTGCCCCTGTTGACTTTGACTATGATCGTACGATGACCTCTTCGAGCTACTTCCGTTTCCCGCATCTTCACGGCGATCTGGTCACCTTTGTGGCCGAGGACGACGTCTGGATCGCGCCCCTCGGCGGGGGCCGTTCGTGGCGAGTTTCCTCCCTGCAACAACCTGCCCGCAATCCCCGGTTCACGCCGGACGGCAAGAAGCTCGTCTGGACAGTCCTGCAGGGCTCGGCGCCGGAGGTTGTCATCGCCGACGTCGACGGCGGCGGGTACCGCCAGCTGACCTTCTTCGGGCACAGCACCACCAGAGTCAAAGGCTTCACCCCCGGGGGCGACGTGGTGGTCACCAGCGCGTTCCGCCAGGCCGAGGGACGGCACACACACGCCTACCGCCTCTCCACCGAGGGCGGTTGGGCCGAGGAACTGCCCTTCGGACCCGTTGAATCCGTGGCATTCGGCCCGGAAGTCGGAGACGAGAAGCCCGTGGTGGTGGCCAGCGTCCTCTCACGCGAACCCGCCTGGTGGAAGCGCTACCGTGGCGGCACGGCCGGCAAGCTCTGGATCGATGCGGACGGCAACAGCGAGTTTGAACGGCTGCTGCCGGACCTTGAGGGCAACCTGGCAGACCCCATGTGGGTGGACGGACGTATTGCCTTCCTCTCGGACCACGAAGGCTACGGCAACCTGTACTCGGTCCTGCCCAACGGCAGCGACCTCCGACGCCACACAGACCATGAACACTTCTATGTTCGGCACGCGTCCACAGACGGTAAGCGGGTCATCTTCGAGTCCGCCGGTGAACTGTGGATCCTTCATGACCTGGCCTCCGACGCCGTCAGGCTTGAGGTCTCGCTGGGTTCGGCTTCGCAGGGACGCCGTCCGTCGCTGCTTGCAGTCGCCAAGCACCTGGGCGATGTGCGCCCGGACGCCACCGGGGTGGCAAGCGCCGTCGAGGCCCACGGGACCATCCACTGGCTGCGGCACAAGGACGGCCCTTCCCGCGTGGTCGAAGCCACTCCTGGCGTCCGGGCCAGGCTTCCCCGCCCCCTGACGGAGGGCCGGATCGCCTATGTGGCGGATCATGACGGCGAGGAGGCCCTGTTCATCAGGGAGATAGCCCCGCAGCTCGACACCACGGCGGCTGCCGCGGCCCGGCCCGCCAGTGCACACGAATCAGGAACTGCGGCGCGGCCGGAATCACCTAATTCGGCGGCACCCGTTCCCGTTCTGCCGAGTCCTGTCTCGGCTGCCGGCGTGGTGGGTCCAGATCTCGGCGTCAGCATCGTGGACGATTCACAGGCCGACGTCGCTTCCGCTGCCGCGGCAGAGGTGACCGACGGCCCGGCGGCGGGCGGTTCCGCCTCGGCCGGCACCGCAGCCGCCAGGGCGGCATCCAGCTGGATCGCTTTCCCGAAGCCATCGCGCGCCAGCGCCCTGGAGGCCAGCCCGGACGGCCGCTGGATTGCCATCGGAACCGCCTTCGGCGATGTTTACGTGGCGGATACCCGGGAAGGTACTATCACGGCCGTGACGAGCATCGGCGAAGGCAGCATTGAAGCGCTGTGCTGGTCGCCGGACTCGGCTTGGCTGGCGTGGTCGGAACCGGTGACCTCCTTCGGCTCCCGCAGCCGCCTGCGGCTGGCCCGCCTCGGCGCGGAAGAGTCGGGCACCGGGGCACTGGGCACCGGGGCACCGGGCGTTGCGGCCGCCGGAATCGTTGACGTGACTGACGGCCGCTTCCGTGACCAGTCGCCGTCGTTCACGCCGGACGGCAAGTTCCTCGCCTTCCTGTCCAACCGCAGTTTCGATCCGGTGTACGACGGGCATTCGTTCGACCTCTCGTTCCCCAGTCCGATCAAGCCCTATCTCGTGGCGCTGGCCGCGGACACGGCGTCGCCCTTCGGCCCCAGCGTCGACCTGTCGGTTGAGGCGGAGGGCCAGGACGGCGACGGCGGACAGTCCGGCAAGCCGGCGGAGGTGAGGGTCGATCCCGAGGGGCTCTCGCACAGGGTTATCAGCGTTCCGGTCCCGCAGGGCAACTACTCCTCACTGACCGCGGTTGACGGCGCGCTACTGTGGCTGGACAGCCCCCTTGCCGGAGTCACCGGCGACGGCAAGGCCAGCCTGGAAGACAAGAACGAGCCACCCGCCCTGGTCCGGTTTGATCTGGCCAAGCGCAAGAGCGCCACGATTGTGGACGCCCTTGACAGCTACGTCGTCTCCGGCGATGGCCGGAAGGTGGTGCTGGTCCACGACAAGCAGGTCCGCGTGGTGCCTTCCGATGCCAAGGCCGACGACGAATCCGGCCAGTTGGTCAAGGTGGACCTCACGCGCATCCGGGTGCTCATGGATCCGCTCAGCGTCTGGGGGCAGGCGTTCGACGAAGCATGGCGGCTGCAGCGCGACTTCTTCTGGACCGAGGACATGGCCGGCCAGGACTGGGCGTCGATCCACAAGCGCTATCGGCCACTGGTCGACCGGCTCGGTTCGCATGATGACCTCGTTGACGTCCTCTGGGAGCTGCACGGCGAACTCGGCACATCCCACGCGTACGTGCGGCCGGTTGAAGCGGAAAATGGCAGCAACGGCCAGGGCCGCCTTGGCGCCGACCTGGCCTTTACCGGGGAGGGCTGGGAGATCCTCCGCATCCTCGCCGGCGAATCCTCCGACCCGCTGGCGACGTCTCCGCTGTCCCGCCCCGGCGCCGCTGCCAAGCCCGGTGATGTCCTCCTCGCCGTCGACGGCGTGCAGCTCACGGAGACCGTGACGCCCGCCGTGCAGCTGGTGGGTGCCGCCGGCCGCGCCGTTGAGCTGACCATCCGCAACGGTGCCGCCCACGGCGCGGCCGCCGGCGCCCAACGCCGTATCGCCGTCGTCCCGATCAAGGACGAGGAGCGCCTCCGCTACCAGGACTGGGTGGCAGCGAACCGCCGCACCGTCCGGGAGGCATCCGGCGGAAGCTTCGGCTACCTGCACGTACCCGACATGATGGCGAACGGCTGGGCCCAGCTCCACCGTGACCTGGACACCGAAACCGCGCTCGACGGGCTCATCGTCGATGTACGGCGGAACCGCGGCGGGCACACGTCCCAGCTGGTGGCAGAACTGATCGGACGCAAGGTGACAGGCTGGAGCATGCCTCGCGGCGAGAAGCCCCGGACCTACCCCCACCACGCACCGCGCGGGCCGGTCATCATCCTCGCGGACGAGTTTGCCGGCTCCGACGGCGACATCATCACCCAGGTGTCGAAGCTTCGGGGGATCGGGCCGGTGATCGGGACCCGCACCTGGGGCGGCGTCGTCGGCATCGACAGCCGCTTCACGCTGGCGGACGGCACCGGAGTCACCCAGCCCCGCTACGCCACGTGGTTCGGCGGCGGCGTCGGCTGGAGCGTGGAAAACCACGGCGTTGCTCCGGACATCGAAGTGACGTTCCCGCCGCACGCCTATGCCGCCGGCCGCGACCCGCAGCTGGAGTATGGAATCGGCGCGCTGAAGGAAATGGTCCAGGAGCTTCCCACCGACCGGCCGCCATTGCGTGAAGGCTACCGCCAGCTCCGGCCTGAGCCGTTGCCTGCCCGCCGGAAGACGGACGGCTGACGCCCGACTGAGCCGGTGAACTGAGCTGACGCCGACACAGGATCAGCTCTGTCCACCGGTGGCGGGCCCACAGTGTGCAAAAGGTACATAGTGCGCAAAAGGCCCTGTGCCCGGTCGGGTTTCCCGACCGGGCACAGGGCCTTTTTGCTGCGTGGCTACGGGCTGCTCACCAGCCAGGCTCCGGAGGTCAGGAGGCCGAGAGCGTGGCGTCCAACGTGATGTCGATGCTGGCCAGTGCGCCGGAGACCGGGCAGCCGACCTTGGCTTCCGCTGCGATCTTCTGGAATTCATCGTCCGAGATGCCGGGGATCCTGGCGTTCACCGTCAGGTGGCTGCCGGTGATGCCGGTTCCCGGCTTGAACGTGACGTCCGCCTTGGTGTTGACCTCTTCCGGAGCGTGGCCGGCCTGGGCGAGTGCGTGGCTGAAGGCCATGGAGAAGCAGGCGGAGTGTGCGGCGGCGATCAGCTCTTCCGGGCTGGTCTTGCCTTCCGCAGCCTCGGTGCGGGCCTTCCAGGTGACGTTATAGGTGCCCAGCCCGGAGCTGTCGAGCGTCGTGTTGCCGGCACCCGTCATCAGGTCGCCGTTCCATACCGTGTGTGCGGTGCGTGTTGCTGCCATGTCCACTCCTTAGCTTGGGTTCAGTTCAGGATCCGGCTAAAGGCCCGATCCTTCCTGCCCAATCCTATGGATTACCCGGCGCCGGTGCACGGGTTGTCCGCTGTCAGAGGATTATGACCGGACCGCTGCGAATTTAAGGCAAAACGGCGACGGCGACGCACGCGTGGAAGGGTGCGTCGCCGTCGCCGTCTGTTCGGGGGAGCGGCCGTTACTGCCAGAGCGTGGCGATGGCGACGTTGAGCAGGGCCAGTCCGCCGACGCTGTGGGCGAGGCCGGTGGAGATGGGCTCGTTCTTCTTGTATTTGCGGCTGCCGATGAAGGCCAGCACGCCGACGGCCAGGCCGATGGCGAACTTGATGCCGAGCTTGGCGTAGTTGGCGTCCATGTCCAGTGCGGGAATCAGGCCCATCATGACGATGCCCGTGATCAGCTGGAGCGCAGCACCGTCGAACTGCCGCGGGTGGACGGTGGGCTTCTTCATGTTGCCGATCCAGATGCCGACGATCATGGCGGCGCCGACCACGTGCAGGAAGACCATGATGTTATAGACGATGTTCATGGGACCAGTGTAGCCAGATCCTTCTACGCCTCGTAGTAGGCTCGTCCGCGGGTCGGGGCAGGTAAATCAAGCACGAAAAAGCGGCGGCCACCCCGGCCGGTGGTTTCCCACCGGCAGCCGAGTGGCCGCCGCCTTTACAGGTACTGGCGCCTAGAGTCCCAGATCCGATTCGAAGGCGCCCTCTTCGAGACGGGCCTTCAGCGTCTGCAGGAAGCGTCCGGCGTCCGCGCCATCCACCAGGCGGTGGTCGTACGTGAGCGACAGGTACATCATGGAGCGGACGGCGATCGAGTCGTCGCCGTTGGCGTCCTGCACCACCACGGGGCGCTTGACGATGGCGCCGGTGCCCAGGATGCCGACCTGCGGCTGGTTGATGATCGGAGTGTCGAACAGGGCTCCCACGGAACCGATGTTGGTGATGCTGAACGTGCCCCCGGAGAGCTCGTCCGGGCCGATCTTGCCGTTGCGCGTGCGGTCTGCAACGTCGGCGATCTTGCCGGCCAGGCCGGCAAGGTTCAGGGTGCCGGCGTCGGCGATGACCGGAACCAGCAGGCCCTTGTCAGTGTCGACGGCGACCGCCAGGTGCTCGGCGTTGTGGTAGGTGATTTCCTGCTTGTCTTCGTCATAAGCAGCGTTGAGCTTCGGGTGCTGCTTCAGGGCCTCGGCCACGGCCTTCGCAATGAACGGCAGGAACGTCAGCTTGACGCCGTTCTGGGCCTGGAACGAGTTCTTGGCCTTGAGGCGGAGCTTGGCCACCTTGGTCATGTCCACTTCGTGCACCTGCGTCAGCTGCGTGGAGACATCCAGCGATTCGCGCATGCGGCGGGCAATGACCTGGCGGATGCGCGGGGCCTTCTGGGTGGTGCCGCGCAGAGACGACGCTGCTGCCGGGGCTGCTGCCGACGGAGCGGCGGAAGCCGCGGCGGGCGCTGCCGCTGCTGCGGGTGCAGGCTTTGCCTCGGCCGCCGCCAGGACGTCCTGCTTACGGATGCGGCCGCCGACGCCGGTGCCGGACAGGGAGGTGATGTCCACGCCGTGCTGGTTGGCCAGCTTGCGGACCAGGGGAGTGACGTAACCGGATTCGCCGCCTGCTGCAGGAGCCTCGGCGGCGGGTGCCTGGGCGGCGGGAGCCGGGGCTGCCAGTGCTTCGGAGGGAGCCGGGGCTGCCGGTGCTTCGGCCGGCTCTTCGGGTGCGGCGGCCGGTGCCGGGGCAGGAGCCTCAGCCGGCTTCTCGGGGGCAGCGGCCGGAGCAGGCGCGGCGGCGGGGGCAGCCGCGCCGGAGCCGATTACAGCGAGAACGGAGCCAACCTCGGCCGTTTCGTCTTCGTTGACGCGGATTTCCTGGAGCGTGCCGGCAACCGGGGACGGGATTTCGGTGTCGACCTTGTCGGTGGAGACCTCGAGCAGCGGCTCGTCCACTTCAACGGTGTCGCCAACAGCCTTGAGCCACCGTGTGACGGTGCCTTCGGTGACGCTCTCGCCCAGAGCGGGGAGGGTCACTTCACGGGATTCGCCGGAGGCTGCGGGTGCCTCGGCGGCAGGTGCTGCTTCTGCAGGGGCCTCTTCGGCGGGGGCCGGCGCGGCGGCAGCTTCTTCGGCAGGAGCCTCGGCGGGTGCTTCTTCAGCAGGGGCAGCCGCGGGGGCTGCGCCTCCAGCGGAGCCGTCACCGATGCGGACCAGGGGAGCACCAACTTCTGCGGTCTCGTCTTCGGCAACGAGGATTTCCTCGATGACGCCGGCGATCGGAGAGGGGATTTCAGTGTCTACTTTGTCGGTGGAGACTTCGAGCAGCGGCTCGTCCACCTCTACCCGGTCACCTACCTGCTTGAGCCAGCGGGTGACGGTTCCTTCGGTGACGCTCTCACCGAGGGCGGGCAAGTTAACGGATTCAGACATGTCGTCCCCGTTCTCCTTATTGATCTTTTTTGTGCGGATGATTGCTGGCATGTTCGAGCTTAGTGCACCCTGCGGATCATGCCGGGTGCACTAAGCCCTGTGGTATTGGGGAGCTGCTTTAGCCGTGGAGGGCTTTGCCCGCCAAGGCGAGGTGGGCTTCGCCCAGCGCCTCGTTCTGTGTCGGGTGGGCGTGCAGCAGCTGGGCCACATCCTCCGGGTAGGCTTCCCAGTTCACGATCAGCTGGGCTTCGCCGATCTGCTCACCCATGCGGGAGCCGATCATGTGGACGCCCACGACGGGGCCGTCTTTCTGGCGGACCAGCTTGACGAGGCCGCCGGTGCCCAGGATGGAGCTCTTGCCGTTGCCGGCGAGGTTGTATTCCTGGATCTCGACCTGGTCGTCGCCGAACTTGGCCTTGGCGCCCTTTTCCGTGTAGCCGACCGTCGCGATTTCAGGCTCGCAGTAGGTGACCTTGGGAATGTTGACGTCTTCGACGATGACGGGCTTCAGGCCCGCGATTTCCTCGGCGACGAAGATGCCCTGCTGGTAGCCGCGGTGGGCCAGCTGGACACCGGGGACAATGTCGCCCACGGCGTAGATGTTGCCGACGCCGGTGTGCAGGCGCTCGTTGGTGATGACGAAACCGCGGTCGATGGTGATGCCGGCTTCTTCGTAGCCCAGGTTGGCCGTGACCGGGCCGCGGCCCACTGCCACGAGGAGCAGTTCCGCTTCGAAGGTCTTGCCGTCAACCAGCGTGACCTTGACGCCGTTATCGTCCTGCTCAACGCCCTGGAAGAAGGTGCCTGTGGAGAACTTGATGCCGCGCTTCTTGAATGCGCGCTCCAGGTTCTTGACGATCGTGGCGTCCTCGTTGGGGACGAGGGACGGCAGGCCTTCGACGATGGTGACATCGACTCCGAAGGAGTTCCAGACGGATGCGAATTCGACGCCAATGACGCCGCCGCCAAGGACGATGACGCTCTTGGGGATGTAGTCCATGGTCAGGGCTTCGTCGGACGTGATGACGCGGCCGCCGATTTCCAGGCCGGGCAGGGAACGGGAGTAGGAACCCGTGGCGAGGACGATGTTCTTGCCCTTGTAGGCATGGCCGTTCACGACGATGGTGTCGGTGCCCTGGAGCTTGCCTTCACCCTCGATGACGGTGATGCCCTTGGACTTGATGAGGCCCTGCAGTCCCTTGAACTTGCCGGCGACGATTCCGTCCTTGTAGGCGTTAACGGCCGTGATGTCGATGCTGTCAAGGGTGACGTTCACCCCGTACTTGGCAGAGTCGCGGGCGTGGTCGGCCAGTTCGGCCGAGTGCAGCAGTGCCTTGGTGGGGATACAGCCGTTGTGCAGGCAGGTTCCACCAAGTTTGGCCTTCTCCACGAGGCCGACAGTGAAGCCAAGCTGAACGGCCCGGAGGGCCGTGGCGTATCCGCCGCTGCCGCCACCGAGTACCAGGATGTCGAATTCTTGCGCAGTTGCCTGATCGGCCACTTAGACGCTCCCTCGCGTGAACGATGACACGAGAGTACGCATCATCTGGTCTTGGAACTTGCTCTGCCGTGATTATGCCAGCAGGCCTGTTCCCTTTCATTTGTGACTACCGTGGTTCACCTTAGCGAACCACTTATCCATGCTCCACCTTGCCGCGACATTTGTGGAGCGCTTGTGTCCAGTGTCACGCGGCGTTGTGACAGGCGGATCAGCTGCCCGTCACAAAGCCGCGCGTACCGGGTTAAGCCTGGTCCAGGAGATCCTCGACATAGGCCACGAGGGTGCGGACCGTGCACGCGGTGCCCTGCTTCGGCGTGTAGCCGTAGGGTGCACCATTGTTAAAGGACGGGCCGGCAATGTCGATGTGCGCCCACGGGATGGGCTGGCCGTCCTTTGCCTTGCCCACGAATTCGCGCAGGAAGACCGCCGCCGTCATCATGCCGCCGTGACGTTCGCCGATGTTCGCGAGGTCCGCAACCTGGGAGTCGAGGCTAGGGCGAAGTTCCTCCGGCAGTGGCATGGGCCAGACCAGTTCGCCGGCGCGGTCCGCAGCGGCCTTCAGCGGACCGGTGACACTGTCGGCACCCATCACGCCGGCGGTGCGGTTTCCGAGCGCGATCAACTGCGCCCCCGTCAGTGTGGCGACGTCAATGATGGCGTCCGGATACTCCTGGCTCGCGGCGACGATGCCGTCGGCCATGACGAGGCGGCCTTCGGCGTCGGTGTTCAGCACCTCAACGGTCTTTCCGCCGAACATGGTCAGAACGTCGGCCGGGCGGGAGGCTGCGCCGGACGGCATGTTTTCGGCGATGCAGAGCCAGGCGGTCGCCTTGACCGGCAGACCCAGGCCTGCGATGGCCAGCACTGTATTAAGAACGACGGCGGCGCCTGCCATATCGCTCTTCATGTCACCCATGCCAAGGGCCGGCTTAATGGAAATGCCGCCGGTGTCGAATGTGATGCCCTTGCCTACCAGGGCAATCTTGCGGGTCGCCTTCGCCGGCGAGTACTCCACTTTCACCAGGCGGGGCTGGCGCGCGGAGCCCTTGCCGACGCCCATGATGCCGCCAAAGCCTTCCTTCTCGAGGCGCTTCTCGTCCCACACCGTCACTTTGACGGGCAGGCCCTTCGACAGTTCTTTGGCGGCTTCGGCGAAGGACTCCGGGTAGAGGTGGCTTGGCGGCTGGTTCACCAGGGAACGCGTGGCGTTGACGGCCTTCCCGAGGAGGGCCGCCCGCTTGAGCGCTGCCTCAAGCTCCTTATCGCCGGCGAGGTGCGTGAAGATGACGGCGTTGCGGACGGGATCCTTGAGTCCGTCCTTGGAGGACCGGTACTCCGTGAAGGAATAGGCACCCAACGCCGCGCCTTCGGCGACGGCGGCGACGTCGGCTACATCCGCCGTCGGGAAAGCGAGCGTGACCGTGCCGAGTCCTGCCAGCTGCCGGACCGCCGAACCGGCGGCGCGGCGCAGCGCCTCCCGGGTCAGCCGCTGGCCGTTACTGACCTTGCCGACGCCTGCCAGCACAACGACGCCTGCCCCGGTCTCAGGAAGTCCGGGAAGGCGGACGGTCTGGTCCGCCGCTCCTGTGATGCCAAGAACCTTCAGGGAGTCGGCCAGCGCTTCGGCCGACTTGGCGGTCAGCGGGTTCTCGAGCAGGACAGGACCGTCCGCGCCCTGCATTACGCCGATGACGACGGCGTCGCTGGCAGCCTTCTTGAGGTCGCGCGCAATGGCGCTAATGTTGATTTCACTATTCTTGACCACGAGGATCAGTCCTCAATTCTGTGTGACGAATTCGGGCAGGATGTGCCTGTAACCCTGCCATGGGTACCCGGGCGCCGTCCGCATGGGGACCGCCGGAAACGCTGGCCCTCAGCAAAGGCCAGTTCCGATCGTAGTCTCTCGGCGGCTGCAGAGCCGGATTGAGTGAGAGCCGCGCCACAGGGGGCCGAGGAATTCCGCGGAGTCCAGTGGCGTTATGCAGAATAACCCGCCGATCATGAAAGGAACTCGCCGTGTTTGAACGGATTTCCGGCTCGCTGCTGGACCCCGATGCGCTCTATGCCAAAAACATTGAGCTGTTCCACAGCCCCGAACTCCGCGGGCTGAATCTGGTGATGGGCTTTACCGGTTTTGCCGACGCCGGCCACGTGGTCAAGCAGATCACGGCCGAGCTCCTCGACACCCTCGACGCTGATCTCGTGGCGGCATTCGATGCCGATCAGCTGATCGACTACCGCTCCCGCCGTCCTCATGTGTCCTTCGTGGAGGACCACCTCGAGGACTACCAGGCTCCAAGCCTCGCGCTGTACCGGCTCGTTGACGGCCTGGGCAAGCCCTTCCTCTTCCTGGCGGGGTTCGAGCCTGACCTGCAGTGGGAACGGTTCGCCCGCGCCGTGGTGAAGATCGTGGAATCCCTGGACGTCAACCTGGTCACGTGGATCCACGCCATCCCCATGCCCGTGCCCCACACCCGGCCGGTGGGCGTGACGGTGCACGGCAACCGCCCTGAACTGATCGAAGGCATCTCCGCCTGGAAACCCACCGTGGAAGTGCCGGCAGCGGTGGGGCATCTGCTGGAGCTCCGCCTGACGGATGCCGGTCGGAACGTGGCCGGCTACGTCATCCACGTGCCGCACTACCTCGCCGAGGCGGAGTATCCGACGGCGGCCGTCGCCGGCCTGGAGTACCTCGGCGCAGCGACGTCCCTGATGCTCCCCACCGACAGGCTGCGGGAATCCGGCCGCGAAGTGGGACGGCAGATCGCCGAACAGGTCGAGGCCTCGGCCGATGTCCAGCAGGTGGTGTCAAAACTCGAAGCCCGCTACGACGAGAAGGCCGAGGGCACCGTCCGCCGGTCCCTCCTTGCCGACGAAAACGACGAACTGCCCGACGGCGATGCCCTCGGCGCGGCCGTGGAGGCCTACCTGGCCCGCGAAAATCCGACGCCATAATATGGGTCACTAAAGGCCCGAATTAAATAGGATTTTTGCGGGCTGCGGGCATAATAAAAAGGTGACTGCACCCCGCGCCTGGCTCATTTGGTCCATTGGCATTTTCTCGTACCTGGTGGCTGTGACCCAGCGTACGTCCTTTGGTGTGGTCGGTCTCGAAGCGACGGAGCGGTTCCACGCCAGCGCTTCGGCCATTTCATTTTTCACGGTGCTGCAGCTCCTCGTTTACGCCGGACTCCAGATCCCCGTGGGTGTGCTGGTGGACAGGTTCGGGTCCCGGGCCATGATTGCCGGCGGCGCCCTGCTCATGGGGCTGGGCCAGCTCCAGCTCGCCTTCGCTGAAAGTGTCCCGGCCGGCGTGCTCGGGCGGGTACTGGTGGGCGCCGGGGATGCCATGACCTTCATCTCGGTCATCCGGCTGATCCCGCTCTGGTTTGCTCCTGCCCGCGTGCCGCTGCTGACCCAGCTCACGGGAATGTCCGGGCAGCTCGGGCAGCTGCTGAGCGTGGTGCCGTTCGCCTTCGTTCTCCATGCCGCCGGCTGGAGCCCTGCCTTCCTGTCGCTGGCGGGACTGTCCGGTGTCGCGGTCGTCCTGGTGGTCCTGCTGCTGCAGGACGTGCCGCCCGGCACTCCCCGGCAGGAGTCAACAAAGGGCCTGCGCGCCACCGGTGTTTCGCTGTCCCGTGCCTGGAAGCAGCCGGGCACGCGGCTTGGCATGTGGAGCCACTTCACCATCCAGTTCAGCGGCACCGTGTTCGCCATGACGTGGGGATACCCCTTCCTCATTTCAGCGCAGGGCCTGGCTTCAGGGACCGTGGCTTCGCTCATGTCCCTCTACGTGGCCGGGGCCATCGGTGCAGGACCCCTGATCGGGCGGTTTGTTTCACGGCATCCCCTCCGGCGTTCAACCATGGTTCTCCTCCTTGTCGCCGCCACGGCTGTGGCCTGGGCGGCCGTGCTCCTCTATCCGGGCCGCTCTCCGCTGTGGCTGCTGGCCGTGCTTGTGGTGGTGCTGGCCATTGGAGGTCCCGGCTCCATGATCGGCTTCGATTTCGCCCGCACCTTCAACCCGGCACACCGGATTGGCACCGCCACGGGCATAGTGAACGTCGGCGGCTTCTTCGCAGCGCTCATCGCCATCTACCTGATTGGCGCCGTCCTCGACATCCTCTATTCCACCGGGTTCTCCAACGGGGTGCTCTACGGCCTCGATCCCTTCCGCCTGGCCCTGTGCGTGCACTTCCTGATCCTGGGAACCGGGTCCGCCGCCATGCTGGTAGTCCGGCGCAAAGTGCGCCGGCAAATGGCAGCCCAGGGAGTGGTGGTTCCGCCGCTGTTCCAGGCGATGGCCGAGCAACGCAGGGCGCGGAATGCCCGGCGGAAGAAGTCCGCGTCCCGCGGCTAGCTCTGCACCTCTCCTCAACAGGACCAAAGTGGCGGCGTTGTCCACATGGATCAGATCGGGCCTGCCCAGCGGTGCGGGACTCGCCAAAACTGGGTGCATGAAAGCATCAGCGCACCTGACAATCAACGGCCCTGAAGACATCCTCGGATACATTCCGCACACTCTGGGCTACTGGCCGTCCCGCAGCCTCGTGGCCATGACCATGCAGGGCAAGCGGCTCGGGGCCACACTCCGGGTCGACCTGCCGGAGGGCCCTGCAACAAGACGCCGGCGGGAGGAGTTCGCCCGCACCGTGGCTGACTACCTCCTTGCCGACACCGACGCCAACGGCACCCTGCTGATGTTCTTCACGAACGACGGCTGGTCGGAGCCTGCCGGTCCCCACATCAGCAGGGATTTGCTGGCTGATCTTGAGTCCGCTCTGGGACTGGCCGGAATGCCGGTCCGGGACGCCTGGTACGTGGGCGACGAGTACTGGCGGAACGTCTACTGCACCGATACCGGCTGCTGCCCCCTGCCCGGCCGGTCGGTGGCCGAGATTCGGGACAGCCGTCTCAACGCGGAGATGGTCTATCTCGGCAGCAGTGTCGGGGAGCCACCCGGAGCCCTATCCTTCGACGGCCGGGGGCCGGAAGAAAAACCAGAAGTGGTGGCGGCGGAGCGGCGCTGGGCGGATCAGCTCCATGCCAGACGCGCCAGCAGGCCGCAGTTCGACCGCGTGCTGGATACCTGGGAGCTGGCCATGAACGCTGAGCCCCGCCGCGAACTGCCACACGAGCTTGCCGGTTTCCTGCGCGCCACGCTGGGCGTTCCATCGTGGCGGGACGCTGTCCTCGTCATGGCGGCTGCCGGGAGGCCGGCGGCGGTG
Organism: Arthrobacter sp. ISL-28; assembly: GCF_018613875.1. Taxonomy (GTDB): domain Bacteria; phylum Actinomycetota; class Actinomycetes; order Actinomycetales; family Micrococcaceae; genus Arthrobacter. The sequence continues at coordinate 98,580 of NZ_JAGGPJ010000015.1, forward strand.
GCCGGTGCCGAGCAGTTCGGCATCTTCTCGCCCCGGCCGGGGCTTCAGGCGACCGGTCCGTCGCTTGAGGGACGGCCCGGGACCTCAGCAGGGCCTGCGCCCGCGGAACCGGCAAGTTCGGCTTCCGCGGTCCCGGGCACCGATGGTGCGACAGTCCCGGCGGATGCGGTGCCCTCTGGGGAGTCCGCGCCCGCACCCATTCCCGGCTATGGCGAGGTCCTCCTGGGCCTGCGACCGGAGCTGCCGGACTGGAACCGGATGAAGAGCCTTGAAGAGGTGATGTTGCTGCTCGTGTCCGGCGGTCCGGGGGAAGCGCAGGCAGCGGCGTGGACAGCCAAAGGTTGGATCGAATGGTGCCGGGGGAGGGGCTCCTTCGCACACGCCTCGCTTGACCGGGCGCTGGCGGCAACCCCTGGCTACCGGTTGGCGGAATTGCTTTCCGAAGTAGTGCGCCGTGGAACCATCTGCGGCTGGGCGGCGCGGCGGGAGGCGGCCTGGCAGAAATTCGGAACGGACGCCGCCTAGCCTTATTGACCTCGCCGTCGTTCCGGCGGAAGGCGCCAGCTGACTCCTCGACACTCACTGCCCCACCTACGCCGGCGTCCTACGACGGCGCCGTTCCATTACGGTCCCGTCGGCTCCTGACTGGCAAAAACATGAGACAATGGTTGCCGAGACCCGGTTGGGTCCGTGAATCAGTGCTTGCAGTGGGACCGGAAACGGGAACATTGCGGCCACCCCGGCAGTTCTAGTTAATGGCTCTGTCGGCCGTGGTTGCACATGATGTCAATCACGGACTTGACAGGGTCATAGTGGTGTTGCCCGTATGGTGATTCCACAGACCGCCGCTAGAAAGGTTTTCTGTGACCCCGTCTTCCGAGAAGAAGGAACCCGCCGCCCAGGCCGATGTGTCTGCCGAGGACAAGAAGGCGGCAACCAGCGCCAAGCGTGCAGCCACCCGTGCCGCCAATAAGTCCGTCAAGGATGCCGCTGGCGGTGACGTCACGTCTGCCGCCGCCAAGCCCGAACCGAAGAAGCGCGGCCCCAAGCCCGGTGCCAAGGCCGCAGCTGAAGCTGCCGGAAGCCGCTCGACGTCGGACGACGACGTCGATGTGGAAGTCGAAGAGGATCTCGAAGACGTATCGCCTGATCCTGCCGACCTCATTGAAGAAGGCGACGAGGCCGGCAAGATTGCCGCTGCGCCCACAGGTTCGGGATTCGTGTACTCCGATGCTGACGACGACGACGCCCCTGTCCAGCAGGTCATGTCGGCAGGCGCCACCGCCGACCCCGTCAAGGACTACCTGAAGCAGATCGGCAAGGTCGCACTGCTCAACGCCGAACAGGAGGTTGACCTCGCGCTCCGGATCGAGGCCGGCCTGTTCGCTGAAGAGAAGATCAACGCCGACGACGGCTCCATGGACCCGAAGTACAAGCGTGAGCTCGAATTCATCATCCATGACGGCAAGCGCGCCAAGAACCACCTCCTCGAGGCGAACCTCCGCCTCGTGGTGTCCCTGGCCAAGCGCTACACCGGCCGCGGCATGCTGTTCCTGGACCTCATCCAGGAAGGAAACCTGGGACTCATCCGTGCAGTCGAGAAGTTCGACTACACCAAGGGCTTCAAGTTCTCGACCTACGCCACTTGGTGGATCCGTCAGGCCATCACGCGTGCCATGGCGGACCAGGCCCGCACGATCCGTATTCCGGTGCACATGGTGGAGGTCATCAACAAGCTTGCCCGTGTGCAGCGCCAGATGCTGCAGGACCTCGGCCGGGAACCCACCCCGGAGGAGCTGGCCCTCGAGCTGGATATGACCCCTGAAAAGGTTGTGGAAGTCCAGAAGTACGGCCGCGAACCGATCTCCCTGCACACGCCCCTCGGCGAAGACGGGGACTCCGAGTTCGGCGACCTCATTGAGGACTCCGAAGCGGTAGTTCCGGCCGATGCCGTGAGCTTCACGCTGCTGCAGGAACAGCTCCACTCCGTGCTGGATACGCTGTCCGAGCGCGAAGCCGGCGTGGTCGCCATGCGCTTTGGCCTCACGGACGGCCAGCCGAAGACTTTAGACGAAATCGGCAAGGTCTACGGTGTCACGCGTGAGCGCATCCGCCAGATCGAATCCAAGACCATGTCCAAGCTGCGGCACCCGTCACGGTCCCAGGTCCTGCGGGACTACCTGGACTAAGAACGTCGTGTGAGGACAAAAGCCAGGGCCGCCACCGGACACACCGGTGGCGGCCCTGGCTTTACCAGTGGTTTCAGGGCATTCATCACGGTCCAAACCAGGCGGTCAGCGCGTCCTTGAGCCCCACTTGGGTCCCGTCTCCCACCCAGGCCACATGCCCGTCGGGTCGAATCAGCACGGCGGCGGGAGCAGCGACTGCCCCGAGCGCCGGAAGGTCCCACCTGCCGACGTATTTGGCGTCGATCAACTCAACCCGATCTGCCCATGGGGTGATGTCCATCCCGCCGGGCTCGCCGAGGTTGAGCAGCACCGCCCGGGCATGATGCAGCAGGGTGAAGACCCGAAGCGGACCGTCGGCGGTGACCAGGTCGAGATCGGGCATCCGACGTCCGAGCAGCGGGTGTCCCTCACCGAGGTCGTAGTGGATGTCCAAGCCGGACATCATTGCCGCGAATCGCCTGCGTGGTTCGTCCATCCCCAGCAACTCGGAGACGGTGTCGCCCAGGGCCTTGATGCGCTCGTCGGGTCGGCCAAGAGCGACTTGCGCCATCGTGTTGCGCAGCACGCGGGCAGCGACCGGGTGGCGCTCGGCATGGTAGCTGTTGAGGAGATTTTCCGGGGCTGTCTCGTTGACCACCTGGGCCAGCTTCCATCCCAGATTCACCGCATCCTGCACGCCGGTGTTGAGTCCCTGCCCGCCGACCGGGTAGTGCACGTGCGCGGCGTCGCCGGCCAGCAGGACCCGTCTGTCCCGGTAGGCCTCGGCCTGCCGGGTCATGTCGGTGAACCTGGAGAGCCAGGTGGGGCTGTGGATCCCGTAATCGGTCCCGCATGCGGCGATGAGAGCTTCGCTGAGGTCACGCAAGGTGGGTTCACCCGCGGACCCGACGTGCTCTTCCGTCACCATGACACCTATTGGCCCGCTATCCAAGTAGACCACTTCGCCGTCGCGGATCTCGTACTCCCTCCTGCCGAAGGCATAGACGCCAACAGCACTGCGGTGGATGCCCAATTCCGGCTCCTCGGCCATCTCGACCTCGGCAATGAGGCTGCTGGTCGTCGGATCCCAGCCGGGAAAGCCGATGCCGGCCGCCTTGCGGACCAGGCTTCGGCCTCCGTCGCACCCGGCGAGATATTGCGCCCGCAGCGGCTGGCCGTCTGACAGTTCGACATCGACGCCGGTTTCGTCCTGCTTGAAGCCGGTCACCTCATGACCGTAATAGATCGGAACGCCCAGCTCGCGGACCCAACCGGCAAGGATGCGCTCGATGTGGTTCTGCCACAGCCCGAGTCCGTAAGAGTGCCGAGTGGGAAAGTCGCTGATGTCCAGGGGGATGCTGGCGAACCCCGCGACCTGAGCCGGCGTTCCTTCCGAGAGGAACCGATCCGCGATTCCACGCTGGTCGAAAACCTCAATGGTGCGCGAATGCAGACCGCCTGCGCGCGAACCGGCAAGGTCCTGGTTGCTGCGCCGCTCGACGATGACCGCGTCGACGTGCGCCAACGCCAGCTCGCCCGCCAGCATGAGCCCTGCGGGCCCTCCGCCGACGATCACTACCGCATGCTCCTTCATTCGCCACTCCCATGTCCGCAGGTCCTGTACTCGATTCTGAGGCTCACCGGGGGTCTTGCCACAAGCCACCCTGTGCGCTGTACGTTGGGAGTGGCAGGGAGTTCACGCTCCTTGCCGGCATTCCGGTCAGTAGAAGCCGTTCAGCAGTAGAAGCCGTTCAGGGCAGTAGAAGCCGTTCAGGCAGTAAAAAGCCAGGGCCCCTTGCCGGGAACCCTGGCTTTTACTTTGCGCTTTTCAGGTGCTTGGTCTAGTCGACCGGGACCGGTTCCTTCTCGTGAAGCCGGCCCGTCTCGTCGTGCCAGTCCGAGCTCAGCGGCCTGAGCGTCGCTTCGACGGCACGTGAATGGTGAGCGCAGAAAAGCAGCTCACCGCCGGAGGACTCGAGTACAACCCGGACGTATGCCTGTGCACCGCAACGGTCGCACCGGTCAGCTGCGGTGAGTGTGCGGTCGGCAACTGCTGTTGTCATGTCGGCCTCCTTAGTAGATCTGTACATCTATATAACCAGCATTCGGAACCAAACCATGGCAAGGATGTGTCACTTTCGCTGTCCGCGTATCACGTCTGAGTAACGAACCGGCGGTTCCAGGGGCCACCGGGGAAGTGGAAAGCGGGTGAACAGGGGCCGTACGACTAGGCTAGAGGGAGTTTTTTAAGCCTTAGCCGGCCTGCCGCTGAAGGAGCGCACCACCTGTGACACCGAGTTCTGACTACACCGCACGCCACCTTTCGGTGCTGGAGGGCCTCGAGGCTGTCCGCAAGCGTCCCGGCATGTACATCGGTTCCACGGATTCCAGGGGACTCATGCACTGCCTGTGGGAAATCATCGACAACTCGGTGGATGAGGCACTGGCCGGCTATGGCCACGACATCAAGGTCATCCTTCATGCGGACAACTCCGTGGAGATCCATGACGACGGCCGGGGCATCCCGATCGACGTCGAACCCAAGACAGGCCTGACCGGCGTGGAAGTCGTCTTCACGAAGCTGCACGCCGGCGGCAAGTTCGGCGGCGGCTCCTACACTGCATCGGGCGGCCTGCATGGAGTGGGCGCCTCGGTGGTGAACGCCCTGTCAGCGCGGCTCGACGCCGAAGTCGACCGTGGCGGCAAGACGTACAAGATGTCCTTCCGGCGGGGAGAGCCGGGCCGGTTCAAGGATTCCGGCACCCGCCCGGACCCGGCCGCCACGTTTACGCCGTTCGTCGACGATTCCGTGCTGGATGTCGTCGGCAAGGCGAAGCGGGGGGTGACCGGCACCCGGATCCGGTACTGGGCAGACCGGCAGATCTTCACTCCGGACGCCAAGTTCTCCTATGAAGAACTGGCCGCGCGTGCCCGTCAGACCTCCTTCCTGGTTCCCGGCCTGAAACTGACCGTCCGTGACGAACGCAAACTTCCGGGCACGCCGGGGGAACAGGGCCCCCACGAGGAAGTGTTCCACCACGACGGCGGAATCTCGGAGTTCGTCGAGTTCCTGGCCGTTGACCCGGGCGTGACGGATGTCTGGCGGCTCCACGGAGCCGGAAAGTTCAAGGAAACGGTCCCGGTGCTGGACGACAAGGGGCACAGCAAGCTCGCCGAAGTTGAGCGCGACTGTGAAGTGGACGTCGCCCTGCGCTGGGGAATCGGCTATGACACCACCGTCCGCAGCTTCGTCAACATCATCTCCACGCCGAAGGGCGGTACGCACCAGGCCGGCTTTGAGCAGGCACTGGTCAAGACGTTCCGCAAAGCCGTGGAGGCCAACTCCCGGAAGCTCAAGGCGGGCAACGACAAAATCGAGAAAGACGATATCTTTGCCGGCCTCACGGCCGTCCTGACCGTCAGGCTCGCCGAACCGCAGTTCGAGGGCCAGACGAAGGAAATCCTGGGCACCTCGGCCGTCAAGGCGATTGTGGCAAGGGTGGTGGAGCGGGAGATCGCGGCCAGGCTCAATTCCGCGAACCGCAACGACAAGGCGCAGTCAGCCCTTCTCCTTGAGAAGATCGTCAGCGAGATGAAGTCGCGCATCTCGGCGCGCGTCCACAAGGAGACGCAGCGCCGCAAGACCGCGCTCGAGACCTCCTCGATGCCCACCAAGCTGGCGGACTGCCGGACGGACGATGTCGCCCGCTCCGAGCTGTTCATTGTTGAGGGTGACTCCGCCCTTGGCACAGCGAAACTGGCCCGGTCCTCGGACTTCCAGGCGCTGCTGCCCATTCGCGGCAAAATCCTGAACGTCCAGAAGGCCTCGGTGGGGGACATGCTCTCCAACGCCGAATGTGCGGCGCTGATCCAGGTAGTCGGGGCAGGTTCGGGACGCAGCTTCGCGATCGAGGCCGCCCGCTACGGGAAGGTCATCCTGATGACTGACGCTGACGTCGACGGCGCCCACATCCGCACCCTGCTGCTCACGCTGTTCTTCCGCTACATGCGTCCGATGGTGGAGGAGGGCAGGGTGTTCGCGGCCGTGCCCCCGCTGCACCGGGTGGAAGTCATCAACCCTGGCCAGAAGGCCAACGAGATGATCTACACATACTCGGAAGCAGAGTTGCACGCGCTCCTGGCCACCCTTGCCAAGGAAGGCAAGAAGTACAAGGAATCCATCCAGCGCTACAAGGGCCTGGGAGAGATGGACGCCGAGCAGCTTGCCGAAACGACCATGGATCCCCGGCACCGGATGCTCCGCAAGGTGAACATCGAAAACGCCCAGCACGCGGAAGCCACCTTTGACTTGCTGATGGGCTCTGACGTGGCGCCGCGGAAGGACTTCATCATTGCGGGCGCGGCCAGCCTGGACCGGGACCGTATCGACGCCTGACGGCCGGCGCTTGACGGCTGGCCAGCCGGCTCAGCAGGCGGGCGAGACCTGCGGCACGAGGCCCGGCACCAGGCCGCCGGCGGCAGACCGACGAGGCTCAACCGGGCGTGCGGCTCAGCCGAGCAGGCCGGGAACTATCAGCAGCGCGGTGGGCATGGCCAGCAACAGGAGGCACACGGTCAGTACGCCAGCCCGAAGGACAGCCGGAAGCGGTGGGCGCGGTGAGAGAAGACGGCTGACGCGGGACGCCGTCGTGCTCGCCGGTTCGGCGCCGCCGGCACCTTCGGGCAGCTGCAGGCCCGAATCACCGTGACCTTCCCGGCCCAGGGTGGGTGCGGACTGCGGGACGGCGGAACCGCTGGCAACGATCGCGATCGCTTTGATCAGTGTGGCTTTGCTCTCGGTCTTGAGGGCTACGTCATCGGCGAGCATCTCGATCAGTGAGTTGACGGCCTCCTGGGCCAGGCGCGTCGTGGGCAGCCAGGGAAGCGCCTGCCGCCACGCGGCAAACGCCCACAGCAGGAGGTGGTGGCGCTGGTTCAGGTGGGCATTCTCGTGAATCAGCACAGCGCGCAGTTCGGCCGGCTCGAGGGCTGCCATGAGCCCGTCGGAGAGGACGGTGACGGACCGCGCACCACCCGGCAGGCAGTAGGCGACCGGTGAATCGTGGTTGATCACCACGGTGCCCGTGCCGTCCGTGGATGGCGAGGCCAGCAGCGCCAGCAGTTCACGGTGGCGCCGGCGCTGCCGCTCAATCTTGTAATAGGTCAGCAGGAGCGTGAAGACCAGATGCGCTGTCAGCAGCGCCGCCGCTGAGAGCGCGAAGAGGTGCCAGAAACCGAGGGCTGTGGTGGGCGCGTTCTGGAACACCATTCCGGCCAGTGCCTGCAGCCCGGCGATCAGGTTGTCGCCGATCGGCTCCAGGCCGTACACCAGCATGGCGCCGATCATGGAGAGACCGCCGGCCAGGCCGATGGCCTGCCACAGCAGCATGGCTGTGAACGGATCCCGCGCCGGCCAGTGGGCGCGGGAAAGGAGGATAGGTACCGGCCAAGCCAGTACTATCGCCAGGACCGCCAGGAAGTATGAGGTCCAGAACATCGTCCGCTAGCTGTGGCCAAGCAGCTTGCGCAGCGTTTCCGCTTCACCTTCCGTCACGGAACCAATAAAGCGGGCCAGTACCGCTTCACGGTCCGGAGCCGATCCCAGCACTTCATGCATGAGCTCGGCGGTGTGATCCTCACGGCTGGAGACTGCACGATACCGGTGTGGCCGGGTGCCGCGTTCGCGTTCCACCAGGCCTTTCTTTTCGAGCCGCGAGAGCACTGTCAGGACCGTGGTGACCGCCAGATCCTTGCCCACATGCCCTGCCGCTCCGTCGTGTGCTGCCGTGCTCTGCGCCAGCATGTCGCGCAATGTATTGGCAGTGGCTGCTTCCTGGCCAGCCCAGAGCAGATCCATCACTGCGCGTTCCAGTTCCCCAAGACTTGCCATCTGTACATCCTTTGACAACGCACCAGCAGCGGCCGCTTGGCCGCCGCGTACTCTGATTCCAATACTTCGTCTCCAAATCTAGCGTGTTTCCGCCTTTGTTTCTACGTGAGGTAGAACATCCGGCGCGTCGCCCGGCATTGCAGCCCGGCTGGGGCAGTGTCAGGCTGTTTACAGCGCAGGGGCATTGTTCTACACTCGGTAGAAGTTGATGTTCTACGCGATGTAGAAAACATCACTTGAGAGCTTTGAGACCTAGCCGACAGTAGGGACCGCCTTGGAAGCCTTGGAAATCGCACGCTGGCAATTCGGAATCACCACCGTGTACCACTTCATGATGGTGCCGCTGACGATCGGCCTCGGCCTTGTCGTGGCGGTGATGCAGACCATCTGGTACCGCACGGGCAACCCGACCTACCTGCGCATGACCAAGTTCTGGGGAAAGCTTTTCCTCATCAACTTCATCATGGGCGTGGCCACCGGCATTGTGCAGGAGTTCCAGTTCGGCATGGCGTGGAGCGAATACAGCCGCTTCGTTGGTGACGTCTTCGGGGCGCCGCTGGCACTCGAGGCGCTGCTCGCCTTCTTCGTCGAGTCCACCTTCCTGGGGCTCTGGATCTTCGGCTGGAAGCAGCTCAAGAAGGGCGTCCACCTGGCCTGCCTCTGGATCGCAGTGATCGGCTCCTTCTTCTCCGCCTACTTCATCATCGTCGCCAACAGCTGGATGCAGCACCCCGTGGGCGTGGAAATGATCGACGGCAGGCCCGTCATGACCGACGCCTGGGCCGTCTTCACCAACAACACTGCCCTCGTGGCCGTGCCGCACACTCTCTTCGGAGCGCTTGCCGTGGCTGGCGGCTTTCTGCTCGGTATCGCGTGGTACCACCTTTGGCGGCGGCGCCGTGACGGCATTGACACCGTCGGGGCGGACGGCAAAGTCATCGCCGGTTCGGCGGACATTCCGGGCCGGGACCGCACCGACCACACCGTGTGGATCCGTTCCCTGCGCATTGGTGCCGTCGTTGCCATGATCTCCTTCGCCGGCACGGCCCTTACCGGGGACCTGCAGGGAAAGCTGATGTTTGAACAGCAGCCCATGAAGATGGCCGCCGCCGAAGCCGCCTGCCACGACGGCACCGGCTTCTCCGTCCTCAGCGTCGGCAACGTTGGATCCCGGAACTGTGATGACATTGTGGCTCTCATCGAGGTCCCCGGCATCCTCTCCTACCTGGCCAAGGGCGATTTCACCACGGAGGTCAAGGGGGTCAACAGTCTGATCGAGCAGTACAAGTCGGACTACGGCACGCACGTGCCGGACAATCCCATCTATGGCGAGCGGGCCGGCCAGGAAATTCAGTACGTTCCGGTCATGGAGGTCACTTACTGGGGGTTCCGCATGATGATCGGATTCGGCGGAGTGGCGGCGCTGGCTGCACTCTTGGCCCTCTGGGTCACCCGCAGCGGCACGGTGCCGGAGTCCCGCTGGCTGATGCGGCTGGCCGTGTTGGGCATCCTGGCCCCGTTCGGTGCGAACGCCGCGGGCTGGATCTTCACGGAGATGGGCCGGCAGCCGTTCGTCGTAGCGCCCAATCCCGACCTTAACGGCATCGACCAGGTCTTCATGTTTACCGCCGCGGCCGTTTCCCCCGGGGTCTCCGCCGGAGAGATCCTCACGTCCCTGGTCGTCCTGACCGCCATCTACGCGGTGCTCCTGGTGGTGGAGGTGAAACTCCTCGTCAAGTACGTCCGCGGCGGCGTCGTTTCGGCCATGCCCGAACTGGCCAACGCCCCGGTCGACGAGAACGAAGACGCTACCCCCGGCCCTGGCGGATCCGGGAAATCCGGAACAGCCGACGACGTCCTGGCATTCGCCTACTAACAGCTGAGGATCAAAGCATGGAACTGCTGCCGACCATCTGGTTCATCGCCATCGCCGTCCTGTGGACCGGGTACCTCTTCCTCGAGGGCTTCGACCTGGGCGTGGGAATGCTGATGAAACTCTTTGCCCGGGACAACACCGAGCGCCGGGTGCTGCTGAACACCATCGGGCCGGTGTGGGACGGGAACGAAGTCTGGCTCCTGACCGCTGCCGGCGCCACGTTCGCGGCCTTCCCGCTCTGGTACGCGTCCCTGTTCTCGGCCCTGTACCTGCCGCTCCTCCTCGTTCTGGTGGCCCTCATCTTCCGGGCAGTGGCCTTTGAATACCGGGGCAAGGTGGACACTGACCGTTGGCGGAACACCTGGGACTGGGCGATCGCCGTCGGCTCCTTCGTCGCTGCCTTCGGCGTGGGCGCAGCTCTGGCCCTCACTACCACCGGTCTGCCACTGGATGCCAACGGCGACCGGGACGGCGGACCATTCTCCTGGTTCAGCGGGTATGCTCTGCTCGGCGGCTTCGCCGTGGCAGGTTTCGCACTGCTGCACGCGCTGGCGTTCCTGGCACTGAAGACCGACGGCGATGTCCGCCACCGGGCCCGGCGCTGGTTTGTGCGGCTGCTTCCCGTCCTGCTCCTTCCCATGGCCGGCTGGGCCGCCAGCGTCCAGCTCCTCAGCGGGGAAGCTTGGACGGTGATTCTTCTCGCCGCCGCCGGGGTTGCCGCAGCCGCCGCCTGGCTCCAAGGCCGGAAGGGCAACGAAGGCCGGGCTTTTCTGGCCGTCGGCGTGCTCCTGCTGTGCGGAGCAATCTCGATCTTCGGGGCAGTGTTCCCGGTGGTCCTTCCCTCCACCATTGATCCCGCCTTCAACCTCACCGTCTCCAACGCCTCATCATCTGACTACACCCTGGGCCTCATGAGCATCGTGGCCTGCGTCGGACTGCCGCTGGTCATCGCCTACCAGGCATGGACTTACTGGATATTCCGGCGCCGGGTCAGCGCCGCGCACATTCCGGAGGCCCACAGCTTCCTGCCGGCGATCGCCGCCAAGGCGTTCACGCGGAACGACTGAGGTCCTGTGAAACCGCAATTCCCCGCCGGCCCATCAACGCGGCGTGCCCTCTACGGACTTGGCCTGCTCGCGGCGCTAAAGGCCCTCGCGCTGGTGCTCATGGGCCAGGCCGTCGCTTCAGTCCTTGCCGGGCTCATGCTGCAGGATCCCGGATGGGGCGACCAGCTGGGCTGGGGAATGGCCGGCGCGGTCCTCCGGTCAGCCACGGTCTGGGCGCAGGGCGTCGCTTCCCGCCGGGCAGCCCTTGGCGTCAAGGAGGAGCTGCGCTCGCAGCTCCTGGAGAACGCCCTGCGCAACGGCGTCCGCTCCTCGGGGCCCGCCGACGGCGGCCTGGCGGTGCTTGCGACGCGAGGCCTCGATGCCCTGGACAGCTACTACACCCAGTTCCTTCCCGCCCTGGTCAATTGCGCCGCCATCCCGCTGCTGCTCGGCGCCCGTATCCTCTTCGCGGACTGGGTCAGCGCGGTGGTCATTGTGCTGACCGTGCCACTCGTTCCGCTGTTCATGGTGCTGATCGGCCGCTACACCGAAGACAGGGTGGAGGACGCGCAGGCTGCGCTGTCCCGGCTGTCCGGGCACATGCTGGAACTCGCCAAGGGCCTTCCCGTACTGGTGGGGCTGGGCCGGGCCTCCGCCCAGCACCGCGCTCTGGAGGACATCTCCGAAGAGTACCGGTTCCGCACCATGGCAACCCTCAGGACCGCGTTCCTCTCGGCCCTGGCGCTCGAGCTGATCGCGACGATCTCGGTGGCCGTGGTCGCCGTATTTATCGGCGTGCGGCTCGTCCACGGCGATATGGCACTGGAGGCAGGCCTCCTCGCGCTGGTCCTGGCACCCGATTGCTATCTTCCGCTCCGCGAGCTGGGAACGGCGCACCACGCGAGCGACGACGGCCGCGCAGCGCTCGCAGAAACCACGGCGGTGCTTGACGCACCGGAGCAGCAACGCCTCAAAGTTGAGCCGGCCCCCGTGTCACCCGCATCCGGGCCGCTGGCGGCATCGCCCACTCCCTCTGGCCAGGTGGCAGAAGTGCGCGGGCCACACGACCTGACCGTCAAGGAACTCACAGTCAGCTACGCCGGGCGGCAGGGCGCCGCCGTCGGCCCCCTCAACTTCACCGCGGCGGCTGGCCGGATTACCGCACTCGACGGGCCCAGCGGGGCGGGCAAGAGCTCGGTCCTCGGCGTGCTCGCCGGAACCATTGGGTCCGGCGGCGGCACTGTGGTTGCCGGTACCGTGAGCGGCTTCTCCCCGGCGGATGTGGCCTGGGTGCCCCAGCATCCTGTCATGGTCGCAGACACGGTGCGGGAGGAGATCCTGCTGTACCTCACAGCGGGCGCCCCGGCAGGAACCGGCGCCACCGCTGACGGTGCACCAGCGGGATACTCCACAGCGGAAAACTCCCCGGCGGAAAACTCCCCGGCGGCCAACGATCACCTGGCCGGCGCAGTCCTGCGGTGCCTCGCGGCGGCCGGGGCAGCGCACCTGGCAGGGAAGCACCAAGCGGAACTGAGTCCCGGCGAGCTGCGCCGCGTCGCACTGGCCCGCGGTCTCGCCCGCGTCGAAGCGGGCTCCACCGTGCTGCTGCTCGACGAACCTACCGCCCACCTCGACCGGGTGTCCTCCAACATCGTCCAGGACGCCATCCGGGACCTTCGCGGCAGGGCTACGGTGATCCTTGTGGCCCATAACCGGCAGACCCGCGAACTTGCCGATCAGCTGGTTCCGCTCGCAGCACCCGGGCACGGCTCAGCCGGCTCCGGCAGCGTCGCTGCCCAGGCCGGAACCGCCGTGGCCGCCGACGCGGCAGGTCGGGTGAACCCCGGAGCCCGCGATCGCAGCGAAAGCGTCCAAGCCGCACACATCGTTGAAACAGAGCAGCCAGTCCAGCCCTCGCCTGCGGCTGACCTGCCTGCGGCTGACCTGCCGGCCGCGGCCGCGCTGCTGGGCAGGCTTCTCGCCCCGGTGCGGGCCAGGTTCGCCGGTGCCGGGATCGTGGGAACCCTTGCATCCCTGTTCGCGATTGGGCTCTCCGGGCTCTCCGGCTGGCTCATCCTGCGGGCCAGCGAACAGCCCCCTATCATGTACCTGCTCACGGCCATCGTGGGCGTTCGGTTCTTTGGCATCGGCCGGGCAGTCCTGCGCTACTGTGAACGGCTGGTGCTCCATGAAGCGGTCTTCGCATCGCTGACTATGCTGCGCGGCCGGCTCTGGCAGTCGCTGAGCCAGCGGGCACTGTCGCTCAGGCGTCTGCTCCAGGGCGGCAACGTCCTGGGAGCCGTGATCGACGACGTCGACACTGTCCGGGACCTCCTGCCCAGGGTGGTGCTGCCGCCGATCGTAGCGGTGGCTGTGGCCCTGGCCGCCGCCGGTACATCCGCCTGGCTGGTGCCTGCCGCCTTGCCGGCGGTCCTGGCTTCCGCGGCCATGAGCCTGGCCGCGGCACCCGCGGCGGCACTGCTTGCGGACCGGATGTCGGCCGCCACGGAGCAGCGGCTGCGGTCGGGGGTCCTGCGCCGCGTCGCCGCGGCCATCGATGCCCGGGCGGAACTCCACGCTAACGGTGCCGCGTCTCCGGTCCTGCACCGCATCCGGGCGGAGGACCGTGCAGCAACCCGGGCCTCCCAGCGTTCGGCATGGGCTGAGGGACTCGGCCAGGCGATTACCGTCGCCGCCTGCAGTGCCTCGGCGCTGGCCAGCGCCGTGCTTGCAGCACCGCAGGTCCTGTCAGGCATGGTCGCTGCCCCGACGGCCGCCGTCGTAGTCCTGATGCAACTGGCGCTGGTGGAGCCGTTTGCCGCCATGACGACGGCGGTACGCCAGTTTCCGGCACTGCGTTCCGTGCTGCGCCGGATCGGCGAATCCGGTGTCCTCGGCGCCGACGGACGGGACACGGAAGCAGTGGTCCGGCCGAACCCGCGGGACGGCGACCGTCCGGGCGTCGAATTGAGGGGGCTGACGGCTGCCTGGCCCGGGGGTGCGGACGTCTTCAGCGGCCTGTCCGCAGTGGCGGAACCGGGCCGTTGGTTGGCCGTCACTGGCCCCTCGGGGGCCGGGAAATCAACCCTGCTCGCGGTCATGCTTGGTTTCCTGCCGCCTCGGAAAGGAAGCATCGCGGTCACGGGAGCTGCCGCGTGGTGTCCGCAGGAGGCACACCTCTTCGACTCCACCATCAGGGGCAATCTGCTGCTGGGGCGCCCGGAAAAGCAGGCTTCGGTGGCTGCGGACGCCGAACGTGACATGCGGGAGGCCCTCTCGGCCGTGGGCCTGGAGCCCCTGCTGGAGCGGCTCGAAGACGGGCTGGACACCAGGCTCGGTCCCGGCGGCGCGTTTCTCAGCGGCGGCGAAAGGCAGCGGCTTGCCGTGGCGCGCACCCTGATGACGAAAGCTGAGGTGATCCTGCTGGATGAGCCCACCGCCCACCTCGACGCCGAATCCGGCCGCGTGCTGATGGCCGACCTTCGTGCGGGCCTCCGGTCCCGGACGGTGGTCCTGGTGACGCACAACCCCGCAGACATCAGCTCCGAGGATGCGCTCCTGGCCCTCCGCCAGAACGGGGATTCCCCGGCACAGCAGGTGATGGCGCCGGCACTGTCCGCCCATTAGCCTGTTCCATGACGCAATCCGAGGCCCCTGCCGCTGCACCGTCGACTTTCCACACTTGACGTCGATTCCGAAAATCCCACAGGAGCACTAGCGCTGTACCTCAAGATGGGCTACAAAGCGGTCAACAGGAGCCTGGCCTGGGACAAGTCCCTCTGATCAGGGGACTCTCCTGGAGCTTAGCCGTCCACGTCCACCAGGTGGTGGGTGACGTCGTGCAGGAAATACTGCGCGAGGGTCAGCACCGTGAATTCCGATCCGTTGCTGCGGAGCCCGGTCCTGCCCCATTGGGACTCCTTGACCCGGGCAAAGGATGAAGCCACCTGTTCGCCCTCGGCCGTCAGCTCGGCGCTCACCACGGCGGGGTCTGACCCGGCGTAGTTGTTCTCCACGGCCGTGCGGTCCTGGTCCCAGTTCTCGAACTGTGCGTTGTCATCGGTGAGCATCAGGTTCAGCCGCCGGTCAAAGAGGTTGAAGACGTCGCGGACGTGGCAGGCATATTCGAGCGCCGACCAGGTGCTGTCGTTGGGACGCTCTGCGGCGTCCGGGCGGCGCAGGACCGCCCGCCAGCGCGGGAGCATGTTCTCGACACTGCCAGGCACGGTGGAAGGCGTGACGGTTGAAGCATCAAAGCCGCATTCGCTGCACGGGCGGGAAAGGACCCAGGTCCAGTCTTTTTCATCCGGGATGATAGGCATGCCAGTAGTCTAGGCCCAGGTCATGCTGGGACCGATCGCCTCCACGGCCTGGGACAGCGGGATGCCGGATCCGTCCCGGCGTCCGTGCTCCTGCGGCAGGGAACGGGCCACGCCGGCCAGGGACGAGGCTTTTGCCGGCCCGTGGCCCGCCCAGGCCTGCAGCAGGGTGTCTTCGCCCTTGAGGAACCGGTGCGCCCGGACCCCGCCGGTCGCCCTGCCCTTGGCCGGGTATTCGGAAAAGGCCGTGACCTTCGCGGCTCCCGGCGCAGTGCCCGGCAGCGCGCCGTCGGTCCCGGAGATGGTGACGACGACGGCGGACTCATCGCCGGGGGCGACGGCACCGAAGAAGATCACCGCGTCGTCGGAGGCGAGTTTGATGCCCGCCATGCCGCCGGCGGTCCGTCCCTGCGGGCGGACGGTCCCCGCCGGGAACCGGAGGAGCTGTGCCTGGCGGGTCAGGAACACGAGGTCGGCGTCGTCGGCCCCAGCGGGCGCCACGCCCACCACCGTGTCGTTATCCTTGAGCGCGATGATCTCAAAGTCTTCCCGGTTCAGCGGGTAGTCGGGCTGCACCCGCTTGATGACGCCCTGCGCGGTTCCGATCGCCAGCACCTGGTCCAGCGGCGCGAAGGCGACGAGGGTTTCGCCTTTGAGTAAGGTGATGAAGTCCTTGGCCGCAACGCCGCCGGAGAGGTTTGGCAGTCCGGCCATCGGCGGCAGGACGGGCATGTCCATGACCTGAATGCGGATCATGCGTCCCTGCGACGTGACGGCGGCGATCTCGCCCCGGGCCGAGGTCTTGACCACAGAGCGGAACACGTCGTGCTTGGAGCGCGGCCCGGATTCCGCGAGGCTGTCCTGGTTGGAGGTCCTGGCAATCTGCCCCGAGGCCGTGAGGATGGCCCAGCAGGGATCGTCGGCGATCTCCAGGGCCAGCGGTGCGGCCTTGCCCTTGACACCCGCCTTGCCCTGGACGCCGGCGGCCGTCGCTGCAACCGTGGGGGAGACAGCCTCGGATTCCAGGAGCACAGTGCGCCGGGGAGTGCCGTACTTGTCCGCGATTTCCTCCAGTTCGCCCGAGACCAGCTCGCGCAGGAGCTCGTCGGAACCGAGAATGGCCTCGAGCTCTTCGATCTCGCGACGGAGCTGGTCCTGCTCCTTCTCCAGTTCGATCCTTGAGTACTTGGTCAGCTGGCGGAGCCGGAGTTCCAGGATGTAGTTGGCCTGGATCTCGGAGAGATCGTAGATGGACATCAGGCGTTCGCGGGCGGCCGACGCTTCGTCCGAGGACCGGATGATCTGGATGACCTCATCGATGTTGACGATGGCAATCAGGAGGCCCTCCACCAGGTGCAGGCGGTCCTTCTTCTTGCCGAGCCGGAAGGCCGTCCGGCGGCGCACCACGTTGAGGCGGTGATCCACGTAGACCGTCAGCAGTTTCAGCAGGCCCAGGGTCTGCGGCTGCCCGTCCACGAGCGTGACGTTGTTGATGCCGAAGGAATCTTCCATGGGCGAGTAGCGGTAGAGCTGCTGGAGCACGGCGTTCGGATTGAACCCGTTCTTCAGTTCGATCACCAGGCGCAGGCCGTGCTTGCGGTCGGTGAGGTCAACGATGTCGCTGATTCCCGTGAGCTTCTTGCCGTTGACGGCGTCCTTGATCTTCTCGATCACCTTCTCCGGCCCCACCATGTAGGGGAGTTCGGTGATTACAAGACCGGTCCGCCGGGCAGAGAGCTGTTCCACCTCCACCTTGGCGCGGGTCTTGAATGATCCCCGGCCGATGGCGTAGGCGTCGCGGATGCCGTCCAGGCCGACGATCCGCCCGCCGGTGGGAAGGTCCGGGCCCGGGATGAACTGCATGATGTCATCCAGCGTGGCGTCCGGGTTGGCGATCAGATGCCGGGCTGCCGAGATGACCTCCACCAGGTTGTGCGGGGCCATGTTGGTGGCCATGCCCACCGCAATGCCGGTGGCGCCGTTGACCAGCAGGTTGGGGAACGCGGCCGGCAGGACATCCGGCTGCGTGAGCTGGTTGTCGTAGTTCGGGACAAAGTCGACCACGTCTTCATCGAGGTGGTCGGTCAGCGTGAGGGCAGCCGCTGCGAGCCGGGCCTCCGTATACCGCGGCGCCGCGGGACCGTCGTCGAGCGATCCGAAGTTGCCGTGCCCGTCAATCAGCGGTAGCCGCAGGGAGAAATCCTGGGCCATGCGGACCATCGCATCGTAGATGGCGGTGTCGCCGTGCGGGTGGAGCTTACCCATGACCTCGCCCACCACACGGGCGCTCTTGACATGGCCCCGGTCCGGGCGCAGGCCCATCTCGCTCATCATGTACAGAATGCGCCGTTGCACCGGTTTGAGGCCGTCGCGGGCATCGGGCAGGGCCCGGGAGTAGATGACCGAGTAGGCGTACTCCAGGAAGGAGCCTTCCATCTCGGAAGTGACGTCGATATCTACGATGTTTTCGGTGTAGTCCTGGGCGGATTCCCCTGACGGGGCTGAAGTTTGGCGGCGGGCCATGGGGCTGGTGGATCCTTTTTGGGGTGCACTTCGGGAGTCTTAGCTAGGCTAAGCCTATGGTGGAACAGCCCGCGGACGGCATTTATCCGGAATATTGGGAAGCCGATGTCGTCCTGCGGGATGGCGGGACGGCCCACCTGCGTCCGATTCATCCTACCGATGCGGACGCTGTACAGGCCTTCCACACCGGACAGTCGCAGAACTCAATTTACATGCGGTTCTTCGCATTCAAGGCACGCCTGTCCAACAAGGAGCTCAAGAGGTTCACGGAGGTGGACTACCGCGACCGGGTCGCCTTCGTGATCACCATCGGCGGTGAAATCATCGGGATCGGCCGCTACGACCGGCTGGACGATCCGGCCGAAGCCGAGGTGGCCTTCAACATCGCCGATGCGCACCAGGGCCGCGGCATCGGTTCCATCCTGCTCGAGCATCTTGCTGCAGCCGCCCGCGAAAACGGCATCCGGCGGTTCACCGCCGAGGTCCTGCCGGAAAACCGCAAAATGCTGATGGTCTTTTCCGACGCCGGCTATGACGTCAAACGACATTTCGACGACGGCGTCGTCAGCCTTGAGTTCAACATTGACCCCACCGACAAATCGAGGGCCGTGATGGAAGCCCGGGAACACCGCGCGGAGGCGAGGAGTGTGCAGGACCTGCTGGCGCCGTCGTCGGTTGCGGTGATCGGGGCGAGCCGCAAGTGGGGCACGGTGGGTTACCAGCTTCTCGAACACATCGTCGAGGGCGGCTTCACCGGTCCGGTTTATGCCATCAATCCGGAAGCGCTGGAGCTGGCCGGGATGCTGTCCTTTGGCAGTCTTTCTGAGGTCCCCGGGCCGGTGCAGCTGGCCATCGTGGCAGTGCCCTACGAGGAAGTCCCCACGGTGGTGGACGAGTGCGCGGCGGCGGGCGTCAAGGGGATCCTGGTGGCTTCGGCCGGATTCGCCGAAGACGGTGACCGCGGCCTGGTGCGCCAGCGGGCTTTGGTCCGCCAGGCCAGGGCCAACGGCATGAGGGTGATCGGCCCCGCATCGCTGGGCATGGTGAACACGCATCCCGCAGTGTCGCTGAACGCCTCCATGGCACCGAGCCTGGCCCGGCGCGGGGGACTGGGGCTCTTCAGCCAGTCCGCCGCGATCGGCGTAGCCCTGTATGCCGCATCCAGCCGGCGGCGCATCGGCATTTCCACATTCCTCTCGGCCGGCAACCGCGCCGACGTTTCCGGCAACGACTTGATGCAGTTCTGGGAGGACGACGCCGATACCACCGCCGTGGGTCTCTATCTGGAATCGATCGGCAATCCGCGCAAGTTCTCCCGGCTCGCCCGCCGCCTCGCCCTCAGTAAGCCCGTCATCGTGGCGAAGTCCAACTCCATGGGCTTGCAGCTGCCGCCCGGTCATGCGGTGCGGACAACCCAGGCGCCGGCCGGCGCCCTGGACGCGATGATGCGCCAGGCCGGGGTGATCCGGGTGGAGACAATTGAGCAGCTCATGGACGTCGCCCAGATCGTCTCCGGCCAGCCGCTTCCCAAAGGCGCCGGGGTGGCAGTGTTCAGCAACTCACGGGCGCTGGGAAAGGTGGTGGCGGACAGCGCGGCGGCGCACGGCCTGGGCGTGGAGGAGACCGTGACTGACCTGGACCTGGACGCCGGCATGTCGCAGGCGCTGCCTGCACTGCAGCACCGGCTGCGCGAGGCACTGGCCCAGGCGACCGTTCACGCAGGGGTGGTGGCTTTCCTGCCGGCCAGGGGACTGACAGTCGAGAACATCGCCGCTGCGCTCGCCGACTGCTCGGCGGAAGCCGGCAAACCCGTGGTCGCGGCCTTCACCGGCATCCTGGACCCTTCCGTTTACGTGGAAGGCATGGTGGGGGAGGAAGCCCCCGCACCGCCGGTCCCGTGCTACTCGAATCCGGGAGCCGCCGTCGCCGCGCTCGCCGCGGTGGTGCGTTATGCCGAGTGGGTGAACCGTGACCAGGGGCTCTTCGCAGATCCGGAGGGCTGCGATGCCGATGCCGCCGCCGATGACCTGGAGGTGCTGCTCAAGGACGTCCCGGGCGAGCAGCTGAAGGAACTCGGCCCCGCGGACGCCTCCCGGGTGCTGGGCCACTACGGAATCCAGGTGATGCCCTCCGCCGGTTTCGAGACAGCGGATGAAGCCGTGGCGGCCGCAGACCGGCTGGGCTGGCCCGTGGCCCTGAAGACGACGGACCCGACCCTGCGGCACCGGCTCGACCTCGGCGGTGTGCGGCTGGATATCCAGGATCCGGAATCCCTTCGGCTGAACATCCTGCAGATGCGGCGTGCGCTTGAGCCCTACGGTTCGTCGTCGCTGGAGGTACAGGCCATGGCCCCGGTGGGCCAGGCATGCACTTTCCGCGCGATTGAGGACCCGCTGCTCGGGCCGGTGGTCTCGTTCGGGCTGGCGGGTGACGCTGTGAACCTGCTCGATGACTGGGCGCACCGGGTGCCGCCCCTGTCCGGCGCCGACCTCCGGGATTTCATCCGGAGCCCCCGGGCGTCCCGAAAGCTGTTCGGCTACCAGGGGCTCCCCGCCGTCGACGTTGCCGCGCTCGAAGACCTGGCGGCGCGCCTGGCCCGGCTGAAGGACAGCCATCCGGAAATCGCGCTCGTGGAGTTCAACCCGGTCCTGGCCACGCCCCAGGGCGCGTTCATCCTGGCTGCGGAAGTCCGGATTGGCAACGCCGCCCAGCGCACGGACAGCGCTCGCAGGGCCATGCGCAGTTGACGCCTGGTTAGCATGTGCCAAGACGATCTGTGAAAATGGGGAAATGAGCTCCCAGCCTCCCACCTCGAAGCCTCAAGCGCCCGACCACAGCCCTCACGCTTCCATTCACCACAGCTCACACAATCACACCGCCCAGGGCCAGAGCCTGGACGGCGCCCTTCAGCAGGCCGCCTTCTACCCGCGGCTCGTGGCCGACGTCGTGGATGACGCACTCGACGGCCGGGACTGCGTGGCGCACCTCGTGCACCTCGAAACTCATTTTGACCGGGCCGAAGTCCGGCGCCACATCACCGTCCTGGTGCTGACCGAAGACATGCTGGTGATCACGCACGTGGATGACCAGCAGCTCGACGAGGCCGGCGAACAGATCGTGGCGCAGATTTCCACGGAGTCAGTGCCCGTGGCGCAGATCCGCTCCGTGGTCCTGAGCTACATGTATTCGCAGCCGCAGAACTACAAGCCGTCCGACCCTGTACGCGAGGTCACGCTATCCATCGCCTGGTCCGGCGGCCAGAGGCTCGAGATGGGCCCGGCAAGCTGCGGTGACCCCCAGTGCGAGGCGGACCACGGCTACAGTGGCACCATCGCCCAGGAGGACATCGTCCTGCGCATCAGCGCAGAGGCCGACGGACTGCAGGCGGTCCAGGACGCCAAGCTCTTTGCACGCGCACTGCGCGCCGTCAACACCGGTTCCGCCGCTCCCGTTCTACACGGCGCCCCGGCACAGCAGCCGCGTCCCCGCATGGGCGTTTTCTCGAACCGCCTGAGCCGCGGGCACCAGCGCTGAGATGGGTCCGGAACACGACTTTTCCTTTCCCGCAGCCCCGTCAGCGCCTGCCACGCCGTCAGCTCCTTCTACCCCTTCTACCCAGTCCAACCACTTCACGGCAACCGTGATGCCGCCGGCACCGGCCTATGGACAGCGTTCCATTGCCGAAGTGTTGAGCAGTGCCGCAGCGAGCATCGGAGTTGACGGCTTCGACAACAGGCTCGGTTTGCCGCAGGCCAAACGGATCTGTGTTGTCCTGGCTGACGGCCTGGGACGCAGCCTGCTGAAGCAGAAGTCCGCGCACACGCCCTTCCTTCGCGGCGTCATGCAGCAGGGGCAGGGCGGCGTGCCTGTGTGGCTCGATTCGGCATTCCCCTCCACGACTGCCGCCTCCCTTGCCAGCCTTGGCACAGGCCTCGCACCAGGCCAGCACGGACTCGTGGGCTACGACGTCCTCGATCCGTCCCAGGACAAAGTGGTCAACATGCTGGGTAACTGGGATACCGGCGTTGACCCGTACGACTGGCAGCCTTTCCCGACGGTTTTTGAACGCGCCGCAGAGCACGTTGACGTCACAACCGTCAGCCTTCCCCAATTCACTGATTCGCCCATGACGCGCGCTGCCCTGCGCGGCGGAAACTTCGTGTCCGCGATCACCTCGCACGCCCGGACCGCTGCTGCTGCTGAAGCGATGGCGGGTTCCGACGCGGCCCTGATGTACTTTTACGTGAACGACCTCGACAAGGCCGGTCACCGCTACGGATCCCAGTCGCCGCAGTGGGAACACCAGCTCGAAGAGCTGGACGCCACAGTCAAACGCCTGGACTCATCACTTCCGGCGGGAACCACCGTGCTTGTCACCGCCGATCACGGCATGCTCGATGTGCCCGAGCCGCAGCGGATCGACTACTCCGCCGATCCGGCGCTCGTCGCAGGTGTCCGGCACACCGCCGGTGAGCCCAGGATGCTGCACCTGTACCTTGAGGAGGACCCCCGGGGCGCGGATGGCGCCGCGGCCCGGCAGCGCCTGCTCGACGCCTGGCGGGGCCGGTTCGGTGACCGGATCTGGGCTTTTACCCGGGAACAAGCCATTGATGCCGGCCTCTTCGGGCCGGTTCGACCCGGCGTGGAGCGGCGGGCAGGCGACGTCATGATCGCAGCCCGCGATGCGCTGGCGTTCTACGACACGCGCCGCCAGCGGACCACCGCCATGGAGGTGGTGGGGCAGCACGGCTCCCTCACCAAGGCGGAGCGGGAAGTTCCGCTGCTCTGCTTCCAGGCTGCGGGCAAACCCGCACGACGCAGGGGAGCCCGTGGCTGAGCTCGTCTTTTTCTCGGGCACCATGGATTGCGGGAAGTCGACGCTTGCGCTTCAGATGGACTACAACCACCGTGCCCGCGGGCGCGGCGGAGTCCGCTTCAGCTGCAATGACCGTGCCGGCGGCTACCGGATCTCAAGCCGCCTCGGGCTCGAGACAGACGCCGTAGAGGTCCTGGACACCACTGATTTCTGGGACGAAGTGGTGCACCGGCGCACGCAAGGCATTCGCGTCGACTACCTCATCTGCGACGAAGCCCAGTTCTATTCGCCGGCCCAGGTGGAGCAACTGGCACGGGTCGTGGACGAAATCGATGTTGACGTCTTCGCGTTTGGCATCACGGCGGACTTCCGGACACGCCTGTTTCCCGGTTCGCAGCGGCTCATTGAGTTGGCGGACCGCGTGCAGGTGCTCCAGGTGGAGGCGCTGTGCTGGTGCGGCCGGCGTGCCACGCATAACGCCAGGACTGTGGACGGCGTCATGGTGACGGAGGGCGCCCAAGTTGTGGTGGGGGACGTCGAGATGGCCGGGGATGCGGCTCCAGGCGGCGCCGATTCAGCCGGACATGTGCCCGCTGTGGGCTATGAAACGCTGTGCCGTCGGCACTTCATGCGCCGCGTGACGGCCCACGGCGCAAACATCATGGCCCAGCAGGATCAGTTGCTTCCGTTCGAGGTTGACGCCTGCCTGTGGCAAGGAGCCGGCAGCCGCACCGGTGACGCGGCAGACACGGTTGACACCGAGGGCTAATCGCCCCTGGTGCCGAAGACGATTTCGTCCCAGCTCGGGACGCTGGACCGTTTGGGCCTGGATGGCTGGCGCTCAGGTTCGTCCCGGTCTGGG
The DNA here is from genome assembly GCF_018613875.1 of Arthrobacter sp. ISL-28. Taxonomy (GTDB): domain Bacteria; phylum Actinomycetota; class Actinomycetes; order Actinomycetales; family Micrococcaceae; genus Arthrobacter. The sequence goes on from NZ_JAGGPJ010000015.1 coordinate 122,080, forward strand.
TCCTGGCGCGCCTGGTCTTGGCGTGACTGGTCCTGGCGCAGGGGTGCTCCCGGGTCCGTTATGGCCCTTCCGGTGTCCGGGCGCCGGCGGGTAGTTCCCCGTCCGAGCAGTTCGTCCAGCCCTGCATTGCCGGCGGCAGGACGGTCGGAACCCTCTGCCGGGCGGTTGACAGGCTTGTCGCCGGCGGCCGGGCCGGCGGTACCCTCCCTGCCCGCATTCCCAACCGGGCGCAGCGGGGACGGGACAATGGTGATTTCCCGCGTGTCTGTGCTGACGCCGTCGTGGAGCTTGAGCGAATCGTCGGCCGGCTCCTGGTGCTGGGGCGCGAGGCTGAGGCGGGACAGCATCGCAGGCCGGCCCTCGCGCCGGCGCATCAGCGGGCCGAACTCGGCAGCAGGGGAATCTGGCGCCTCCGTTTCGGTCGCTTCGTCTTCCGGCTCTTCCGTCTCCGCTTCGGAAGCGGCGGGAACTTCCGCAGGCCGGGGGTGCGCCGCCGGGACACCGTTGGTCAGCAGGAGCGCCAGAGCCTCGTCGCTGTCCTCGTCCAGGCCCAGCCGCTGGCCCCGCCGGGAGCGCAACATATCGAGCAGGCCGTCCGCTTCCTTCTGCTGTTCGGCACCGTGCTGGTCGGCGCCCTTCCGGGCCTTGGCCTCGGCGTCGGTTTCAAAGTCGAAGGGGCGGTCCGAAACGGCCGACAGCCGGCGCGCGGGCACGGGCCCGTCCAAAGGTTCCAGCTCGCTGAGCTGCTGGGCCCAACGGTTGGCATTCTGCAGAGACTTACGCGACGGATTGAACGTCCACATGGCCGGAGGCTCTTCGCCGATGCTGGCGTGGCCGCCGGGCTGGATTTCGAACCTGGCCACAACCGTCCAGGTCCCATCCGGGCGCCGCCAGGAATCCCATTCAAGCGTGGAGGATGCGATGCCGTGGGCGGTCAGGCGGTGGGCCACCATGTCGCCTAGCGTGGCAGGATTGTCGCCGAAAGCGGACCGGTAGATGTCATGGCCGGGGGCAGGAGATGCGACTTCCACTTTTCGAGCCTGCTGGGCCACGTACTCGCGTTCGGCCAGGACCGGGCCCTCATACCGTTCCACCTTTTCCAGCGGCATGCCGGACGCGGCGGCGACCTCGGCGGCCGTCGAGCCGCTGCGGATCCTTGCCTGAATATCGCGCGGCGACATGGCGACTACCGGCGCGGCCGAAGCCCGCACAGCAGGCCGGCTTGCCGCCAGCCGTAAAGCCTCGTTGATCGGCAGCTGGAACATCTCGCCGCCGGTGCCGCTCAACAGGAGATGCTCCCCGTCGTCGTGGACGCCTACAAGCCGTAGATCCTGCATACAATCCTCCACCCTGGCATTACTATCAATCGAAACTCTGCCACCGAAGCCCGACTTTTCGGGTTAGGACGAAGGGCGCGCCGCGAAATTCCGGGACTTTCGGGCGTCTGGACATGATGCCCACCGGCTGGGGCGGGACGTGCCCGTGAAGGTCAAGGCGTTCCTTCCCGCTTGAGCCGGGGCTATGGCTTTTCCTTGCGTCTTAGGGCAAAATGTGCCCCTAATCGGGCACTAACTGACCGGGTTCGGCGTTGTGCACGTTGGATTATCCACGCGAGTCGATGGAGTGAGAGCAGCAGACCATGGCGACAGACTATGACGCCCCGAGGAAGTCGGAAGAGGACCTCAGCGAGGATTCGATCGAGGAACTCAAGACCCGCCGCGCCGAAAAACCGACGGCGGTGATTGAGGAGGACGAAACCGACCTCGCCGAGGGATACGAGCTGCCCGGTGCAGACCTGTCGGGTGAGGAACTGCTGGTCCGCGTTCTGCCTGCCCAGGCCGACGAATTCACGTGTTCCTCCTGCTTCCTGGTCCGGCACCGTTCCCAGATCGCCCGCGAAAAGGACGGCCGACTCTACTGCCGGGACTGCGAAGGCTAAGGCTTATCCGCTGACTACTCCGTGGTGAGCACGGCGACCAGCTCATCCGGACGGCGGCTCGACGTCAGCCAGTACGGTGTGGGATCCGACGGGTCTTTGAGCTCGATGCGGACCACCGGATCGATCCAGCCGCGGATGCAGAGGTAGGCAAGCCCGTTGAGGCGTGTGCCGCGTTCGGCCGTTGCTTCCTTGTCGCGGAAGGCCTCCACCTTGCCGATGAGCCCGCGTTCAATGCTTGCCCGGCCCACCTGGAGTGTCCGGGTGGTGACGGTCACGGCCGGCGTGGACAGGATCAGCAGGGCAGCCTCAACGGCGAAGAGGACGGCCGCGGCCGTGAAGCCGGCCGCCGTACTGATGGGGGCGAACACCAGGATGCCGGCTCCCGCCAGGCCCGCGGCTACCAGCCAGATCCAGAATCCCGGCCACAGTTTTTCGGTGAATAGTACGGTGTCATCCTGTGACGGCTGATGGTGGGCAGGCATGGCTGCGCTTGATTCGGGCATGCACCCAGCTTTCCATCTTTGCCGTGGCATTTCATCCCGGTTGGTTCAGGCCCTGCAGGCCTCCTGCAAGCAGGACTGGGCAATAGGTTTGCACCGCTGCCGGGCGATAGAGTGAGGAACTGTGACTGAGGAAAAAACAGCCCTTAAGCCAACGCTGCAGCCTGCGGCCGCTGGAGCCGCGCCGCCCGCGGCAGAGTATGGAGCGCCAACTGTGCAGGTGCAACTGAAGATGCTCGACGACGGCCTGGAAGCGCCGTCGTACGCCCACCCCGGTGACGCGGGCGCCGATCTGCGCGCCCGCGAGGACGTAGTCCTCGAACCGGGCGAGCGGCGGCTCGTTCCCACGGGCGTCTCGATCGCCCTTCCGGACGGGTTCGTGGCGCTGATCCACCCGCGTTCAGGCCTTGCAACGAAACACGGCCTGACCGTGGTCAACGCCCCGGGAACAGTCGACGCGGGGTACCGCGGCGAAATCGCCGTGACGCTGCTGAATACGGACAGGGACAAGGCCATCGAGCTCCGCCGCGGCGATAGAATTGCACAAATGGTCATCCAGCGCGTGGAGTACGCGCAGTTCGTAGCGGTGGGGGAGCTGAGCGACTCCGTCCGCGGCGCCGGCGGCTTCGGCTCAACCGGCGGCTTTGCCGTTCCGGAGCTTAGGTAGTTACGCGCCCGCCGGGCCGACGCGACAAGATCACAACTAAGGAGACAAACCCCATGGTTTTTGGGCGTGGCAGGAAAGCCAAGAAGCAAGAGGCCGCAGAGCCGGAGGAAATCCGGGAGGGCATCGCGGCCGATTCAGCTGATGGCGCCACGGAAGCATCGGGCCGGAGCGTCACCGGCCCCTTCGACGTCTCCGAGATCAGCAGCAGGGACGGCTACGTGGACCTCGGCGCCCTGCTCATTGCGCCCCGCGACGGTCTTCAGCTTCGGCTTGAGGTCGAGGAGGCAACACAGCGGGTGGTGGCAGTGACCATGGACCTGGACGGGTCCAGCCTGCAACTGCAGGCTTTCGCCGCGCCGCGTTCGGAAGGTCTGTGGGACGAAATCCGCGAGCAGATCGGCCAGTCAGTGGGCAGCCAGGGCGGTCAGGTGGAAGAGATCCAAGGCGGCTTCGGCACAGAGCTCGTGGCCAAACTGCCCTCGGGAGCCAGCGACGGCAGCCAGGGATACCGTGTCGCCCGCTTCATCGGTGTCGACGGTCCGCGCTGGTTCCTCCGTGGCGTGTTCGGCGGGGAGGCGGCGCTGAACCGCGACGCCGCTGCCGGTCTTGAGGAGCTTTTCCGCCGGATCGTGGTGATCCGCGGTGACAACCCCATGCCGCCAAGGGATCTCCTGCAGCTGCGCCTACCCAAGGATGCAGCAGGACCTGCACCGCAGGGGAACCCGGAGTTCCAGCAGCCTGAGCGCGGCCCGGAGATTACGCAGATTGGTTAGTGCCGGCAGTCACCCGAACAACGCGCCGGTACCCATCAGCGGGCTGCCGGAGCGGGGGCGAGTTCTATGCCAGGGCTTCATCGAATCAGTGACTTACGTTCCCGCGAACCAGGTGGCGGCCTTCACCGCCATGGTGGTGGGGCACGACCGCCCGGCGCGGGAGGCGTCAGTCAGCGAGCGGCTGCGCGTTATCTGGCTGGGCCGCCGCCGAGTTCCCGGCATTGACCCGGGAACCGAAGTCCGTCTGGAAGGCATGCTGACGGTGCGGGACGGTGTGCCCACGATGTTCAATCCCCGCTACGAAATACTGTCCCGTCAGGAGCATCTATGACATTGCCTGAAAACCCCGAACCGGGAAGGGAAAAGCCGGAACCCAAGTCCGCCCCGGATGCTCCGGATTTTGCGGGACTCGCGGAGGGCTATGCCTCCAAGGCGGGGCTGCACCGCACGGACGACGGGCGTATTGACGTCCTCAAGAGCGCCGGCGGCTACCAGGGGATCGCCGAGAGCATCCTGCCCGGCCTCGTCTTCCTCGTTTCCTTCACCATCACGGCGGCTTTGACCCCGTCGCTCATCGCAGCGCTGGCCACAGCCGCCGTATTTACCGTGGTGCGGCTTGTCCAGCGCCGGCCCCTGACGCAGGCGCTGGCTGGCGTTGTGGGCGTCGGCATTTCCGCCTGGCTCGCCAACAGCACGGGCAAGGCGGAGGACTTCTACCTTCCCGGCTTCCTGACCAACGCGGCCTACATCATCGCGATGGTCATCTCGATTGCCACCAAGTGGCCCATCGCAGGGCTGCTTTTCGGATTCATCCGCAACGAAGGCCTGGAGTGGCGGCAAAGCCCGGCACGGGTGCGCGCGTATCAGCTGGGCACGTGGATCATCGTCGGCGTCCTGTGCCTTCGCCTTGTCGTGCAGGTGCCGCTGTACCTTATGGGCCCCGACGGCCTCGCCGCGCTGGCCACCACCAGGCTCGTCATGGGCGCGCCGCTGTACATCCTGGGCGTGTGGCTTGCCTGGCTCGTCACCCGGCCGGCAACCGTGCCCCTGGCTCAGCCTTCGAAGCCGTCGTCCTCGGGGGACTGATCCAGCCTCGTCTGCTGAGGGGCAAGCTCTGCCTCCCCCTCGCCCTGGTCTGATTCCTGTGCCGATCCGGGGGACAGCAGCTCCCGCAACTGGTCTTCAGCGGCAATGGTGGTGACGAAGAACAGCTCGTCGCCGCCGTCGATGACGTCGTCCCTGCTGGGGGTGATCGGCGCCTGGTCGCGAAGGATAGCCACCAGCGTTGAGTCCTCCGGCCAGTCGATCCCTCCCACGGTCAGCCCGATGGCATGCGAGTCGTGCGGCACCGTGAACTCGACGAGGGATGACACCCCGGTCTGAAGCGTGAGCAGGCGGACGAGGTCGCCAATCTCCACGGCTTCCTCGACCAGTGCCGTCATGAGCTGCGGCGTGTTGACCGCGACGTCGACGCCCCAGGAGTCATTGAACATCCAGTCATTCTTCGGGTTGTTGACCCGGCCCACCGTGCGCCCGACGCCAAATTCGGTCTTGGCCAGCAGCGAAACGACGAGGTTGACTTTGTCATCGCCGGTGGCCGAGACCACCACATCTGCGTCTTCGAGCTTCGCGTCCTGCAGCGTGCTCAGTTCACACGCGTCGCCGACCAGCCAGTGCGCCCCCCGCAGACCGCTGCGGCCGATGACCTCCGGCTTGAGATCGATGAGCAGGATCTCGTGCTTGTGTGCCAGCAGTTCACGGGCGATCGAGGAACCGACGCTTCCGGCTCCGACGATGACGACTTTCACTTAGGACTCCTTGGCAGGTGCTTTGGCGAGAAGGTGGGCTACTTCGGCGCTGCGGTCCAGATGCATCATGGCGTGGACCGTGTCGCCGTCCTGGTAAGAGGTGCCCGGCGCCGGAAGCATTCCTTCGCCGAACCGTGTGAGGTACGCGATGCGTACGTCGGCGGCCTTTTCGATCGAGGACACCGAGTGACCAATCCAGCCTGGATCGAGGTCGAGTTCGGCGAGGACGAGCCGGCCGGAGGGTTCACGGAAATCTCCCGCGAGGTGCTGTTCGGGGAGGATGCGGCGCAGCACCTGGTCGGCGCTCCAACGCACCGCCGCCACGGTGGGGATGCCCAGGCGCTGGTAGATCTCGGCGCGGCCTGGATCGTAGATGCGGGCCACGACGTGGGGAACGTGGAAGGTCTCCCGTGCGACGCGGGTGGCAAGGATGTTCGAGTTGTCGCCGCTGGAGACTGCGGCGAAGGCGTAGGCCTCGGCGACGCCAGCCTGCATCAGGGTGTCCCGGTCGAAACCGACGCCGGTGACCTTACGGCCCGTGAAGCCGGAGCGGAGCCGGCGGAAGGCCCGGTCGTCCTGGTCGATGATGGCCACCGAATGGCCTGCATCCTCGAGCGTATGAGCGAGGGTAGCCCCGACGCGTCCACAACCCATGATCACGAAGTGCGCCACCCGTGTCTCCTCCAGTTATCGCCTGCTGCTCCGTAAGACTCTACCGCCGGTTACCCGCCATGACATCGCGCGGGAATCAGACTAACTTTGTGTGGTGCTGACAATTCTGAATGCGGTGAAGCGGGTGCTGGTGGGGAGGCCCTTCCGGAACGACCGGCTGCCCCACACGCTCCTGCCGAAGCGGATTGCGCTGCCGGTCTTTGCCTCGGATGCGTTGTCGTCCGTCGCGTATGCGCCGGACGAGATCCTGCTGACGCTCGCATTGGCCGGTGTCAGTGCCGTGGCCTTCTCTCCGCTGGTGGGTCTGGCGGTCATGGTGGTACTGCTGACGGTTGTCGCCTCCTACCGTCAGAACGTCCATGCCTATCCTTCGGGCGGCGGGGACTACGAAATCGCCAACGTCAACCTCGGGAAGCATGCCGGACTGACCGTGGCGTCAGCCCTGCTCGTGGACTACGTCCTCACGGTGGCCGTTTCCATGTCATCCGCGGCCACCTACCTGACCGCCGCGATTCCGTCGCTCCACGGGCAGCAGGCCATGTGGGCCAGCGTGGGCGTCGCGGGGCTGGCCCTGGTGAACCTTCGCGGCATCAAGGAAGCCGGAACAGCCTTTGCCGTTCCCACCTACATCTTCATGGCGTCGATTCTGGGCATGACCGCCGTCGGGATCTTCCAGGCCGCAACGGGCCAGCTCGGCGAGGCGCCGTCAGCCGCCTTCACGATTGTTCCGGCGCCGGGCTTCGATGAAGGCCTGGTGGGCCTGGCCGGTGCATTCCTGCTCCTGCGCGCCTTCTCCTCGGGAGCTGCGGCGCTGACCGGCGTGGAAGCCATCAGCAACGGAGTGCCCAACTTCCAAAAGCCCAAGAGCAAGAACGCAGCCACCACGCTGCTGCTGCTCGGAGTCATTGCCTCGGCCATGCTGGCCGGCATCATCTACCTTGCCAATGCGACAAAAGTGCACATCGTGCTGGATCCCGCCCGGGAGTTCCTCGTGAATGGCCAGCCCCTCCCGGAGGGCTACATCCAGAGCCCGGCCATCAGCCAGATTGCACAGACGATCTTCGGGCCCGGGTCCATCCCGTTTTATCTGGTAGTCGCCGCCACTGGAGTGATCCTGGTCTTCGCCTCCAACACCGCTTTCAACGGCTTCCCGGTTCTCGGCTCCATCCTTGCCCAGGACGGCTACCTGCCCCGCCAGCTGCGTACCCGCGGTGACCGGCTCGCGTTCAGCAACGGCGTGCTGGCGCTGGCCGCCGGCGCACTCGTGCTCATCATTGCCTTCAATGCCGACGTCACCAAGCTCATCCAGCTCTACATTGTTGGCGTCTTCATCTCCTTCACCGCCAGCCAGCTGGGAATGGTGCGGCACTGGGGCCGGGAGCTCAAACTGGCCAGGAACAAGGCCGTGCGCCTCCGGATGATCAAATCCCGCACCATCAACATGATCGGCTTCGGCATGACAGCGCTGGTCCTGGCGATCGTGCTCATCACGAAGTTCGAACAGGGCGCGTGGATCGCGCTCCTGGCAATGTTCGTCCTGTACCTGATCATGTGGAGCATCCGGGCGCACTACGACACCGTGGCCAAGGAACTCGCCGTGGACGAGGACTCCTCGCCGCGGGCGCTGCCCACCAGGGTCCACGCCGTGCTGCTCGTCTCGCACGTCCGCAAGCCCGTCCTCCGTGCCCTGGCATATGCGCGTGCCTCACGGCCATCCCGGTTGGACGCGATCACCGTGGACATCAACGAGGAGGAAACCGCACACACGCTCGCCGACTGGGAAAAACTGGATATCCCGGTGCCGCTGACCGTGCTCGCCAGCCCATACCGCGAGACCGTCACGCCCATCATGGAGTACATCAAGAACATGCGCCGCGATTCTCCCCGCGACCTGATCGTGGTCTACATACCGGAATATGTCGTGGGCAAATGGTGGGAGCAGCTGGTCCACAACCAGACGGCGTTGCGGATCAAGACCAGGCTCCACTTTGAACCCGGCGTCATGGTGGCCAGCGTTCCCTGGCAGCTCAAATCCTCCGAAGAAGCAAAGAAACTGCAGGACATCCAATGAAACCCGACACCCAGGCCACCTCAACCGGAGTTGAACTCGTGGTGGACATCGGCCCCGTCGCCCACGGCGGCCACTGCGTCGCCCGGCATGAGGGCCGAGTTGTTTTCGTCCGCCACGGCATCCCCGGTGAAAAGGCCAGGGTGCGCCTGACGGACGCGGGGGAGTCGGCCAAATTCTGGCGCGGCGATGTCGTCGAGGTCCTGGAACCGTCGCCCGACCGTGTCTCGCACTTCTGGCAGGTGGCTGATTCACTCGCTTCATGGGAGCACGGACGCCCGCCGGTCGGAGGCGCAGAACTGGGGCACATCGCCCTGTCCCGCCAACGGAGCCTCAAGTCCGAGGTGCTGGCCGAACAGCTTAAGCGGCTCGCCGGCGTCGAACTCTCACCGGACGTGGAACCGGTGGGCGCCGTCGCGGCCAGCGCGGAAACGAACGACGGCGGCGCGGGTCTCGCGTGGCGGACGCGGGCCGGATTTGCGGTCACCACCGGCGGCAAGCTGGGCATGCACGCCCACCGTTCGGACCAGGTCATTCCGGTCCGGGAAATGCCGCTGGCAGTCGCGGCAATCAATGATCTGCGCCTGTGGGACATCGACCTGCAGGGCATTGACCGGGTGGAAGTGGCGGCACCGGCCAACGGTTCGCGGCCTCTCGTGCTCCTGGTGCCAACGCCGGGAACCAAGGCCAAACGGCTCAGCGCCATCCTGGCCCAGCTTCCCGCGGACGTATCCGTGGCAAGCTACGATCCCCTGAAAGACGAAACACTGCAGTTGCGGGGCCGCACTTGGGTGCAGGAATCGGCTGCCGGCCACGACTACCGGGTCACCGGCGCCGGATTCTGGCAGATCCACCGCGATGCCCCGGAAACTTTGGTGGGCGCCGTCGCCGGCTTCCTGCACGACGGCGGGTTCCTGGCACAGGGCGCGGCGGTGGCCGATCTCTATGCCGGTGCCGGGCTGTTTACCGCACCGCTTGCCGACGCTGTCGGCGAGACCGGTTCGGTGCTTTCGGTGGAAGGCGCGCCGGGGACAAGCAGGGACGCGCGGAAAAACCTCCATGGCGCACCACAGGTGGAGATCGTCCAGGGCCGGGTGGAGCGGGTGCTGCGCCAGCGGCCGCGGAACTTTGATGCAGTGCTGCTGGACCCGCCCCGCGCCGGCGCCGGCAAGGCCGTCGTCGACCAGCTCATGACCGCCAACCCACGCGCCATCGCCTACGTTTCCTGCGATCCGGCGTCATTTGCCCGGGATGTCGGATACTTCCAGCAGGGCGGCTGGCAACTGGCGAAGCTCAGGGCGTTCGATCTGTACCCGCACACACACCACCTGGAGACGGTGGCCCTGCTGACTCCCCGTGATTGATGCCACTAGGATGGGCTGGTAGTCTCACGTCGCGCATCGTATTCACCGCGGACCCCATGCAATTTGTACAGACTGCAATTTGTACAGTCCTGGACTAGTTAGGCAGGCCTAACTAGTAAGCGGTCTACCGCGCGACAAAGATGAAACTGTTGCGAGAGGAGTCCTGCGATGAGCACTGTGGACAGCTTCGGTTCAAAAGGCAAACTTAATGTAGCCGGAACCGAATACGAAATTTTCCGGTTGAACTCCGTTGAAGGGTCAGAAAACCTTCCGTTCAGCCTCAAGGTATTGCTTGAAAACCTGTTGAGGACCGAGGACGGCGCGAACATCACTGCCGATCACGTTCGCGCCCTGGCAGGCTGGGATCCTAACGCCCAGCCCGACACCGAAATCCAGTTCACGCCCGCACGCGTGATCATGCAGGATTTCACCGGCGTTCCCTGCGTGGTGGACCTTGCCACCATGCGCGAGGCCGTGAAGGAGCTTGGCGGCGATCCGAAGAGGGTGAACCCGCTGGCACCCGCGGAGATGGTCATTGACCACTCCGTGCAGATCGATGCTTTCGGAAACTCCGGCGCGCTGGAGCGCAACATGGAGATTGAATACCAGCGCAATGGTGAGCGCTACCAGTTCCTGCGCTGGGGACAGACTGCCTTCGATGACTTCAAGGTCGTCCCGCCGGGAACCGGCATCGTGCACCAGGTCAACATCGAATACCTCGCCCGCACGGTAATGACCCGTGAAGTCGACGGAGCGCTGCGCGCCTACCCGGACACCTGCGTCGGCACCGACTCGCACACCACCATGGTCAACGGCCTGGGCGTGCTTGGCTGGGGCGTTGGCGGCATCGAAGCCGAAGCGGCCATGCTGGGCCAGCCGGTATCCATGCTTATCCCGCGCGTTGTCGGCTTCAAGCTGACCGGATCCATCCCCGCTGGTGCCACCGCCACGGACGTGGTCCTGACCATCACCGAACAGCTGCGCAAGCACGGCGTTGTGGGCAAGTTCGTTGAATTCTATGGCGAGGGTGTGGCCGAAGTTCCGCTGGCCAACCGCGCCACCATCGGCAACATGAGCCCGGAGTTCGGCTCCACGGCCGCAATGTTCCCGATCGACGACGTCACACTCGAGTACCTGCGCCTCACCGGCCGCTCGGACGAGAACGTGGCCCTGGTTGAGGCGTACGCCAAGGAGCAGGGCCTCTGGCACGATCCCTCCAAGGAGATTAAGTTCTCGGAGTACCTCGAGCTTGACCTGTCCACCGTCGTTCCGTCCATCTCCGGCCCGAAGCGTCCCCAGGACCGCATCGAGCTTACGGACGCCAAGGAGCAGTTCCGCAAGGACATCCACAACTACGTCACGCTCGAAGACGGCAGCGTGGACGAGTCCCTGGACGAGTCCTTCCCCGCGTCGGACGCGCCGTCGTTCACCCACGCCGACTCCCACCCGACTGAGTCGGCACGCGTTGTTTCCGCTGCCAACGGTTCCGAGGGCCGCCCGTCCAGCCCCGTCCACATCGCGATGGAAGACGGCCGGGAGTTCGAGCTGGACCACGGCGCAGTGTCGATCGCTTCGATCACGTCCTGCACCAACACGTCCAACCCCTCGGTGATGCTGGCGGCCGCGCTGCTGGCCCGCAACGCCGTCAACAAGGGCCTTGCCGCCAAGCCGTGGGTCAAGACCTCCGTCGCCCCGGGCTCCAAGGTTGTCACCGACTACTACGAGAAGTCGGGCCTGACCCCCTACCTGGAGAAGCTCGGCTTCTACATCGTGGGTTACGGCTGCGCCACCTGCATCGGCAACTCCGGACCGCTGGACGCTGAAATCTCCGAGGCCATCCAGGCCAACGACCTTTCCGTAACCGCTGTCCTGTCGGGTAACCGCAACTTCGAAGGCCGGATCAACCCGGACGTGAAGATGAACTACCTGGCCTCCCCGCCGCTGGTCATCGCCTACGCCCTCGCCGGTTCCATGGACTTCGACTTCGACACCGATGCCCTCGGCCAGGATGAGGCCGGCAACGACGTCTTCCTGAAGGACATCTGGCCGAACCCGGTCGAGGTCCAGCAGGTCATCGATTCCTCGATCGACAAGGAAATGTTCGCGCGCGGCTACGAGGGTGTCTTCGACGGCGACGACCGCTGGAAGGCCCTTGACACGCCCGCAGGTGACACCTTCGCCTGGGATCCGAACTCGACGTATGTCCGGAAGCCCCCGTACTTCGAGGGCATGAAGGCACAGCCGGAGCCGGTCAAGGACATCACCGGAGCCCGTGTGCTGCTCAAGCTGGGCGATTCGGTCACCACCGACCACATCTCCCCGGCCGGCTCCTTCAAGTCGGACACCCCGGCGGGCCAGTACCTGCTGGCCAACGGTGTGGAGCGCAAGGACTTCAACTCCTACGGCTCGCGCCGTGGTAACCACGAGGTCATGATCCGCGGTACCTTCGCCAACATCCGCATCAAGAACCAGCTGCTGGACGGCGTGGAGGGCGGCTTCACCCGCGACTTCACCCAGGCTGATGGCCCGCAGGCCTTCGTCTACGACGCCGCTCAGAACTACCAGGCTGCCGGCACCCCGCTCGTGGTCCTGGCCGGCAAGGAGTACGGCTCCGGCTCATCCCGTGACTGGGCTGCCAAGGGCACCGCGCTCCTGGGCGTCAAGGCCGTCATCGCAGAGAGCTACGAGCGCATCCACCGCTCCAACCTCATCGGCATGGGTGTCCTTCCGCTGCAGTTCCCGGCCGGCGAGTCCGCTGCCACGCTCGGACTGACAGGGACGGAGACCTTTGCTGTTGAGGGCGTCACCGCCCTGAACGAAGGCACCACGCCCAAGACCCTCAAGGTCACCGCAACCGCCGAAGACGGCACCGCCAAGTCGTTCGATGCCGTACTTCGCATCGACACGCCGGGCGAAGCCGACTACTACCGCAACGGCGGCATCCTGCAGTACGTGCTTCGGCAAATTAGCGGTTCCTGAGCTGATCGGCTCGGACCCCAGAGGATCTGGTCGCTGACTCGCTGCCATCGGCGGTCACACTAGAGTCTCGCACATGCGCCCCGTCAGGCTTCGGCCTGGCGGGGCGCTTGCTGTTTCATATTGATCGAGTAGCCCGGGGGAGAGGGGCTCGCGACCCCAGCCCCACGCGGCACCAACACGAATGAACGCGGCGAAGTTCTTAGTCCGGTGCCGCTCAATGCCAGACCTGGCCGCACCAGCAGCGGCCATCCTTGTGCTCCTAGATGACGAGGATGCGTTCCTTACCGAGCAGGATTTTGTCTTCGTGGCTAGACATGGGTCCAGTGCTGTATCAGCGCGGCTGCCGGTAGGGGCGCTCTCGTCGCCGACTATCGAGCCCTCGCTCCTGCACCCACTGGTGTGGGCCGCTGCTCAGCGACTCTGGAACGACGGCCATCTTCGGCAAGCGGTTGCTGCTTCCGCGGAAGCAGTCAGCGGCCAAATGAAGCAGCTCACGGGCCGGAACAACACAAGCGATACGTCACCGGCCTCCACGACCCGGCCGGCAACCATCGGCTGTTCGGCGCCCTGCGGGATCACCAGCATCGGAACGCCGGCATACATCGCCTCGTTGACGCTGTTCATCCCGCCATGGGTGACGAACAGTGCCGCGCGGGCCAGCACCTCCAGTTGTGGCACGAAGCGGCTGGCCACGACGTTGGCAGGCAACGGTCCCAGCAGTGCGGGATCGGTCTGCCCGGTGGAGACGACCACCGTCCCGCCCAGCGGGGCTAACGCGTTTGCGAAGGTGCGAAGCAGTTGCGGGTCCGCCTTGAAAATCGTGCCCAGTGAGGCGAACAGCACCGGGTCCTGCAGGAGATCGGGCGTGAACAACGGATCGATTGGACGGGCCCCGAGGCTCGGGCGGACGAACCGGTACGACTCGTCGAAGTTCTCGACGTCAGGCTGGAACGCACGGGATGTATAGACGAGATTGAGCGGCTGCCGGATGTTTCCCAGGTCAAACAGCGGTAACCCGCGCGTGTTGAAGCGGCGGAGCAGTCGCCAGCGCGACCAGAGATATCCGATGAGGCGTCCTGGCCGGTTCATCGCCCCGGCCAGCAGTGACCAGGAGCCTCGAGTAGGACTGGGGACATGCCGGTTGAATGCGAACGTGGTGAAGGACGACGCCGCCGGCACGCCGAGTTCGTTGGCGGCCACTGCGCCCCGCAGACAAGCGGAGTCATGGACGATAAGGTCCGGCCGCATGCCTCGAAGATCAGCGAGCACAGCCGGCAGCACGCGGACGGCAGTACGGGCAAGCCCCTCCAACAGCGCGGCTGGAACGGGCGGATCGGGGAGCAGCTGGTCGCCCCCTGGGTAAAGGCGCACCGTCGCACCAGTGGCGGCAATCGCCTCGCTGAACGCGGGCGAGGTGTGATACGTAACGGAGTGACCGCGACGAACAAGCTCGGCCACAATCGGCAGCGTCGGGTCGACGCGTCCGTGCATAGCGATGTTCAGGAATGCGATGGTACTCGGGCCGCCCGATGCGGGATCCGGTGTATCGCCCGGGCCTGCGCCCTGGTCGCCCGTCATGGTCCGACACCTGTCCTGGCCACAAGCAGAGTCGCTCCCGCTGACGCGGAAGCGTCACCATCAGGTTGGCCTCCGGCACGTGACCTCATGATCCACGGTCCCCACCACGTGTTGGAGTGGTTCACTGACGACTCCCCGAGCCGAGCCTCGGCATGCCCGAGGTCAGTTGCGGACATCGTAGTGGCTGGAGATTGCCACCCGGTTGAACGCGTTGATTGTGATGGCCACCCATTCCACTGCGGCTATCTGGTCGTCGTTGAGGGCTGCCACTTCGTCTTGAGGCAGGGTCAGCCGGTCGGAGATCAGGGTGGTGCTCTCGGCGATGGCAAGGGCATGTCGCTCTTCTGGGGTGAAGTACTGGGTATCCCGCCAGGCGGGCAGGACGGCGAGTCGGTCCTGGGTTTCGCCGTGGGAGATGGCGTCGCGGATGTGCATTCTCAGGCAAAACGCGCAGCCGTTGATTTGGGAGCAGCGAATCTTGACGAGCTCGATGAGGAGGGGTTCCAGGCCTGCCACGCCGGCCGCGGTAGAGGACTCGTCGTTAAGAAGCAGCAAGGTCTTGTATGCCGCTGGTACGGCCTGGTTCAAGCGAATGTGATTGCCCATTGCGGTCTGCTTTCAGAAAGTATTGTCTTGCATCGAAAATGCTGGGGAGTGGGGAGCGGAGTGCCCTTCAGCGTCCTCTGTGAAGGGCACCCCGCGCAGCCCGGCTACTGCTGATTCAGCCAGTCTTCGAAGCGGGTGTTATAAATGGTCGCTTCGTTGCCGGGTAGCAGTTCGCGCTCCTGGAGCAGGGCGTTGAAGTAGCGTGCGTTGGGGTCGGTGACGACCTCGCGGGGGTCGCCTTGGAAGCTGAGGCCCTTGCGGATGAGCTCGTCGAGACCGAATTGCTCGGGGCCGGCGACCTCGATGGTGGCATTTTGTGGACTTCCGACGGTGGTACGGGCAACAGCGGTGGCTACGTCCTCAGCGGCCATGGGCTGAATCAGCGCGGGTGACAGACGAACGGTGTTTCCGTCGGTCGCGGCCTGTGCGATGCTCTTGACGAACTCGAAAAACTGCGTCGCATGGACAATGGAGTACGGGACACCTGATTCCTTGATGAGCTTCTCCTGGGCGATTTTCGCCCGGAAGTAGCCGCTCTCGGCCAAACGCTCGGTGCCGACGACCGACAGTGCGACGTGGTGGCCGACGCCGGCTTCCTTCTCTGCGGCGAGCTGGTTGCGGGTGGAGGTGGTAAAGAAGTCCAGCACAGCAGCATCTTCAAACGAGGGCGAGTTCGACACGTCGACTACCGTGTCGGCTCCCTGCAGCACGTCCGCGAGGCCCTCGCCGGTGAGCGTGTTCACCCCCGAGTCAGGCGAAGCGGCCACCGCTTCATGGCCTTGTTTGCCAAGCTTGTTGACCAATTTTGACCCGATGAGTCCGGTTCCGCCGATGACTACGATCTTCATGATCTTTCCTTTCCGTTAGTGGCATTAGGAACGTGGTGATTCCGTACAGCAGCTATGACCCGATACCAACACAATCTGTGACAGCCTGAGGAAGATTGCCTCATCCGCGTCCGGGTACTGCGTCATAGTCGGCGCCGTTGACAGGCTCACAATGGCACGCCATAGGTCAGCTGCCAACCCTTGTGATGCCGGAGAGACGGTCCGGGTTCAATGCGGTGAATTCCAGCCCGCAGTCCTGCGGCCGGGCTAGCCGATGTCCTGGCTATGGCGTCCGGAGCTGGGTAGCGCTGCTGGCGAAATCTCCTATAGTCGCGGAGACGTAGCTAGAGACCGTGCTATGACGTCAGGTTCAGCCAGTCCTTGAGAGAGATGTCCCCGACGCGTGCTTCGCCGAGGGGAACGATGCTCGTCTCTTCAATTGGCATGCCGAAGTACCCCGCCTCGGTATCAATGACCACTGGGCGGGGATCATTGCGGGCCGCGAGAACCCGGGACACGAATTCGTTGATCCCTGCACGCTCAGGGCCTGCCATTTCAAGAACGCCGTTAATCGGCGCCGAGACCGCCGTCTCGGCCACAATGCGGGCAACGTCGGCAGCAGCCAACGGCTGCATCAGGTGACTTGTCACATACACCGACCCGTCGCGTGTTCCGGCGTCAGCGATCATCGGGATGAACTCAAAGAACTGGGTAGCCCGCAGAATGGTGTACGGCACTCCGCCTTCTCTAATTGCCTTCTCCTGGGCAGTTTTTCCGGCAAAGTAGCCGACAGCCCCGATACGGTCGGTTCCAACGACGGACAGAGCCACATGATGTCGCACACCTGCCTTTTTCTCAGCGGCGAGAAGATTGCGGGATGAAGTGGAGAAGAAGGGAACGACTACCTTCTCATCGAAATCGGCAGTGTTTGTCAGGTCGACAACTACGTCCGCCCCCGCCATCGCCTCATCCAATCCCTGGCCGGTCACCGAATCCACCCCGGTGGAAGGGGACGCCGCTTTCGCCTCATGGCCCTGACTGCTCAGGATCTCCACAACCTGCTTGCCGATCAGGCCAGTGCCGCCGATAACAACGATCTTCATGATCTTCCCTTCGATAATGGCTTAGCGGAATGCAGTGACATTCCGTCCACCAGCTATGACCGGGTACCGGATCAATCTGTGACAGCCTTTGGAAAATTGTTCAGCGCCAAAGTTCCTAACTCCGGGGAGCTTGTCTGGGCCACCTTTCGGAACAGCCGAAACGTGGCAGGCGGCAGGATCCGTGATCGATCAGCTTGCTTCCCGCTTGTGTCCGGGCTGCAATACCGTCACCGCGACGACCAGTGCACACACAACCGCGATTCCGCCCACCACTCCGACAACCCCGATCGCACTGACGCTCGCTGGAATCGCGAGCACCGTCGCCACCGCTGGCAATATCACCGACGGACGAATGACTGACCCGGCCGTGAGCGGCGAGTGAATCGCCCACAGCAATCCCATGAAAACAGCGGTCGGAATCGCGACGCAGTATCCGGTGATAAACGCCTGCGCCAGGGGCTGAGGTCCGGTCAGCGGGAGCGTGATCGCAACTTCGAGGCCTGCTCCGAGGGCGGCCAACGCCGCGAAAATGGCGTAGTGCCAGTATCCCCATTGGTACGATTTCTCACGATTTGCCGACAATGCCTCACCCGCCGGAGGTAGGAAGTACAGCCACCACAGGGAGAACAACAGCGCGAGACTGGCGGCCGAGACGGCAATCAGGTACGCGCTCACGCCGCCGGTGGTTAATGCAGTTGCCACGCCATTCGATGCGGCCAGCACGCTCTCGCCCAGCAGAATGATCGCGAACAGGCCATAGCGCTCGGCAATATGATGCGGATGCCAGCTGCTGTGACCCGTTCGTTCGGCCCACAACGGAACGGTGAGCTCCAAAATTGCGAGCATCACGAACGCGACGAGCTGCAGCTGCCCCGGCAACAACCCCGCCTGCTGCAACACCAACCGCAGGACCCACCCCAGTTGAAGGACCGCGAACCCGACTGCGTATCGTAACGCCGTCCGGCGGCTGGCCGGATCCTCAATCGCGGCGCGTAGCCATTGGGCAATCAAACCGACGCGCATCACAATAAAGCCGAGGGTGACCGCCAGATAGTCACCGTCGTTGAAGGCGGCGGGCACACCGGCGCCCAGCAGCAGCACGCCTCCCATCTGCACCATCGTCAGCAGCCGGTAAAGCGCATCGTCCGTGTCGAACGCGGACGCAAACCAGGTGAAGTTCATCCACGCCCACCAGATCGCGAAGAACACCTGCAGAAACGGCAGGACCGACTCGGCTAAATGATTTTCAGCGATGCCGTGTGCCAGTTGCGCTGTAAGGCTGGCGACAGCTACCACGAAAGTGAGATCGAACAGCAGTTCCAGCTGGCTTGCACGGCGGTGCGGTTCGTCCGCCGCACGGGCTCTCATACGTACTCGCGGACCACGCCGGGCCGGGCTGATCTCAGACATTAGCGGCGCCACATGACGGCTCAGGATGAAAGCCAACGGTCAGCCGCCAATCCTCGTCACGCCAGCGAGCTTGTCCGGGTTCATCGTCCACAACAGCCGATCAATACCATCGGAAGTCGCCGTAACCGTCACCACCGCAAACACCACCCCGTCCCGTGTAAGCCGTGCAGAGGGCCGGCCGTTAGCCATGAACGGCTCGGTATCGACACCATCCCAGAAGCGGGTCGCGAAGGCCCGATGGTACTTCGCGACCCGTTCCCGTCCTACTACAGGGAACTTGGAAGCCCGAACCTTACCGCCGCCGTCGGAGTAGCTGACGACGTCAGCGGCGAACAGTTCTTCCAGCGCGGCCAGGTTCCCGGTTCGCGCAGCAGCCAGGAATGCTTCCAGCAGCTGCCGCTGCTCGCTCACGCTCACCGCTGCGCGTTTCTCCTCGGCAAGGTGTTTGCGTGCCCGGCTGACCAACTGACGGGCATTCTCTTGTGTCTGTTGGATGATCTCCGCGATCTCCTCATAGGGGTAGTCAAACGCTTGCCGCAGCACATACGCGGCCCGTTCGGTCGGCGTCAACTTTTCCAGTATCAGCAACACGGCCAGCTCGAGCGCTTCACCACGTACGGCGCCCAGTTCAGGGTCGGCGCTTGTGTCCACAGGCTCCGGCAGCCACGGAGCGACATACGTCTCACGACGGGCATGTGCCGACTGCCCGACATTGATGGCAAGACGGGTGGCGGTGGTCGCCAGGAACCGGCGCATTCCGAACCATGCTGCGATCGCATGTCTGCCATCGAACCCACGTCTCTTGGACGATGTCCTCCGCCTCGCTGACACTGCCGAGCATCCGGTAGGCAATCCCGAACAAGCGAGAACGGACCTCCGCGAATACCGTTGACGCAGTCTCTAATTCGGCGGCAGACCCGCCATCGGCACCCATGTCGCCCATGTTACTGCTCCACCAGGCGGATCGTGCCACGAAAATGTGGCCCGAATACGGCGATGGAACCGTGGATCTCTCCAAAAGGAACGAGTCACGTTCGATTATCCGGTTCTGCGACTGGGCAGCCTGAATATCGTCCAGCATCTCCCGGAGACCCACAACGCCGAGCTCGGACAGGAATGCAGGGCATGGATCTTTCGGCCGAAATCCCTGTGCATCCTCCTCAAGGTATGCAAATTCATGATTAGTTTCCCCAGGTTCCGCAGGTTGTTCCTGGCTGTCCCTCCTCCCCGGCCGCGCCGCCACCGGCGGAGCGAGATGGGCGGGTGTCTTGATTGATGGACCAGACAAACTCATTCGTTCACTCGACCAGTTTGTCCGCGGTTGTGACCGGTCGACGCATAAGCGTCGCAATCTCGTGCGATACAGACGCGATGCCTTCGTGCTCGACGCCACGAGCAGGAGACCAGACAAGATTCACCTGCAAGCTTGAATCAAGATCCGGATAGTCGCTGCGGTTATGACAGCCGCGCGTTTCACGACGTTCACGGGCAGCTTCGAGCGTCGCACGCGCCGCAAGAGCGGCCGCCTTCAGATCGAAGGCGTGTGCAAGATTCTGATATCCGGCGATGTCGGGATGCACCCCCACCTCGGTGATGCGGGCTTCAATCCCGTCGAGTTCGGCGAGGCCCTGCGTAAGACCCTCTTCGTTCCGCACGACACCCGCATGCTCGGTCATGGTGTCACGGATGGCACGCTGCAATACGCGGACGTTCTCGCGGCCATTGGCGTAGAGCAGATCATCTATCTCTTTTCGAGCCTCATCCACCGCTTCCGCTGAGCGTACGTGCGCGGTGAGGGATTCCGAGTACTCGGCGGCGGCGTTGCCGACGATCCTTCCGAAGACGAGCAGTTCGAT
Source organism: Arthrobacter sp. ISL-28 (assembly GCF_018613875.1). Taxonomy (GTDB): domain Bacteria; phylum Actinomycetota; class Actinomycetes; order Actinomycetales; family Micrococcaceae; genus Arthrobacter. Next base: position 142,230 of record NZ_JAGGPJ010000015.1, read on the forward strand.
CAGCGAGTTGCCTCCCAAACGGTTAGCGCCGTGCAGGCCACTTGACGCCTCCCCGATTGCGTAGAGACCCGCGACATCAGTGCTGTGATCGTCGGGACGGACCCAGACGCCGCCCATGGAGTAATGCGCGGTCGGCGCGATTTCTATCGGAGTGGTCGTGATATCGAGCATCTGCAGTTCGAGCATGGTCTGGTACACACGCGGCAGACGACGCATGATGATCTCCCGCGGCAGGTGCGAAACATCCAGCCACACTCCGCCGTTGGGTGTGCCGCGACCCTCTTGAATCTCGGTGTAACAGGCCAGAGCGACCCGATCGCGGGTCGAGAGCTCCATGCGCTCTGCATCGTATTTCGCCATGAACCGCTCACCGAGGGCGTTGGTGAGAATACCGCCCTCGCCGCGTGCCGCTTCCGAGATGAGCGTGCCGGCGGCATTCTCTGGCTCAAGAATGCCTGACGGATGGAACTGGACCAGCTCCGGATCGCGGATGCGGCCGCCCGCGAGCACTGCCAGGCGGAATGAATCACCCGTGTTCTCGTCACGCCGACTGGACGTGCGCCGCCAGATGCGGGTGTGTCCGCCGGCGGCGAGCACCACGGCGTCTGCATGGATCAGATAGCGCGTCCCGTCCGAGAGCCGGAAGCCGTAGGCACCGAAGACCCGACCGTCGGTGACGAGAATGCGGGTGATGTAAACATCGTCCAATATCGGAATTTCGAGCTGGGCGGCGCGATTAACAAGCGTGCGCTGAATTTCAAGCCCCGTGTAGTCGCCGCTGAAAGCGGTCCGGCGGAACGTATGAGCACCGAAGAAACGCTGGCTGATCCGGCCGTCTTCCTCGCGGGCGAACGGCATGCCGTAGCGTTCCAGGTCGCTGATACCCTGTGAGGCCCCTTTTGTGACGATCTCGACGATTTCCGGGTTCGCGAGATGATAGCTTTCGAGGATTGTGTCGGCGGCGTGCTGCTGCCAACTGTCATCGGCATCCATTGTGCCGAGAGCGGCGTTGATGCCGCCCGCCGCGAGAGAGGTATGGGCGTCGCTTCTGGGCCTTTTGCCGACAGCGAGCACATCTACCCCCCGCTCCGCCAGCTCTATAGCAGCCCGGAGGCCGGCGCCTCCGGTGCCAATGACGAGCACGGACGTCGACACCTGCAGTTCTTGAGACTTCATCACTACATTCCATTCACTCGAGATACCTAAATTGAAGATTCCTTGAGGTGCGCCCGTATGTCATCTTGGATTCCATCGGCGCAACTTGTCCTCCGGTCTCGTCACCAACTAAGACCGGACAGCCCTCAAACTTGTGACAGAAGAAACGACATCTCGTTCTGAGAAGTTGATGCCGATGCGGCAAGTAGAAGTGTCCAGCAGGCTGCCGGGCAGAACAACTGCCAACGACGGAATCTGCGGCCGAGAAGTGGCTCGATATCGGTTGCGACGAAGCCTCAATATTCGAACGGCTCGTGCCCAGCACGGCGACATGAACGCGCCGCCGCACCGAGCGGCCTCTCCGAGAAGCAGGACTATGGTGGCGTTGAAGCATTGCCCTCGGATGCGCCACGCCAATGAGGACCGGTTAGGGTTCGATAAGTAGAAGTTCTGGAGGCCACTTTTTCATGCAATACCTTTCGCAGGTCTTTCACCGCAGGCCATCGGGTGACAGCCAGTACATCAAGACTGTAACCGTGAGCCCTCGCCGAAGAATCTCGCGATCGTACAAGGCAGCTATGACTTTGGTTTCCTTGGCCCTCACACTCTATTTCGCGCTCTCGCTCAGCCGAGAGCTGGGCGGGGGAAGCGACGTTTGGCCCATCTACCTGCCAGGTGTCTTGGCCGGGGTAGCCATGACCGTCTTCATCCAGCGAACGAAAACCCGAGAATCAGACGATTCAGGGCCGGAGGAAGGCTAACAGATTGCGAGCTGCAGCAAGCACCGAAGCAATAGTCGTTCGCTCGACTCCGTCAGCAGCGGAGTTGTCACCCGGAGCCCACACGACGACACCGATAACTTCGTCTCCGCCGGCTCCGTCAATCGGCAAAAGCCCCGCATCCTGCCGGCGCTGTCCCTCGCGACAATAAGCAGCATCGGGATGTTCAGGAAAACTTCGACAAATACTGGGCGACGATCTTGGCCAACCAGTCCCACGGGCCGGCTGCCAATCATCTCCCGAACCGCCACAGGGACGTTCCCGCCTGCTCACTCTCTTGCATGGACCGGTGACGGTCCTGATAACCGTCGGCGTCCTCGTCAGCGCGTCCGCCGCACCCTGGTGGGGAACAATCAGCCTTGGCAACCTCCAAGAGCTTTCGCAGCTGCACCGCTCACGGCCGTCACAGACTATCGCCGGCGCGCAGTTCATCTGGCTGGCTGTGCCTACCGGGGCGGTTGATCTGTGACATCAGGGAGCGGTTGACTCTGTGTGCGGCTTGGAGGTCTGACGTTAGTCCCGCAAGTTCTTGCTGCAAACGCCCTGCTTCCTGGGTCGCCTCGCTCGCTTTCCGGGAGAGGGCAATGTTCTGGTCCGTCAATTCCTGAACGCACAGGCTTTGGGTGTGCGCGTCCGTGCCGTCGATCTGGTCCCGAGAAGTTCATAGATGCGATCCTGGCTTCTTCTGATCTCATGGCGGAGCCGCTGGTTCTCCTGGCGCAGGAGGTCACGTTCAACCCGGAGCGACGCATCAGATGAGTCTGGCCCGGATGGTAGAGGTGCCCTGCGAGAGTGCTTTGAGCTTTCCTGACAGCTGTCATCAGGGGCTCCTGCCGCACACGCCAAGGGCTGACACGGGCGCGGCGGGCGACCTCCGCGACCGTGATGGGCGTGCGCGTGCGTTCCATTGCCGCAATAGTGGCGAGGACTGCTTGTCGTTTGGCTTGCTGTCCTTCCTCCGTTGTTGCACCATGGCCGCTGACTTCGGCTCTGAACCGGTGATCATGCGTCGTCCTCGTTTCGCCCGGGTCGGATCCGCAGGGTTCCGACCGGAATGAAGGGCTTTTCCATGGCCGTCGGTATGGCGGTGCGGAGCCGACGCAGCACGGCGGAGGCTTCCCCCAGGAGCCCTGTTCGCTGTCGGGCAGGCCGGCCAGCCGTGACTCCTGCTCCCGGATGAGGGTTGCGAAGGCCGCGATCTCGTTCTTCGTGTCCGTGATCAGCGACGGGCGGAGGTTTTGGGCGATCTGCCATTTCGCTGGTCGCGCGGTCTGATCCCGCGAAGGTGGAAGAGTCGCAGCAACACGCCGGTCGCCACGATGGCTACGGAACACTCGCGTGGCACCCCGCATTTGAGGGGGCTGGGCGTTCCGGCTCCAAGGCTTTTCCAAGGTCGGGTTGGAATCGTTGATAGAGGACTCTTTTTCCAAAACACGGTCTGTTCAGGGTTGAGCATAGGCGCACGTTTATCAACGGGCCGCTGGCAGGGGTGGAAGTTGTCGTGACAAGCAATGGTGGCTGGCGTCTTCTTTTCGTCCTGGCCGCGGCGGCGTCTGTTGGCCTTTCGGGATGCGCGCAGGTCAAGACAGAGGCAACACCCACAGTGGCCGCGGCCACGATGGAGAAGGCCGGTCCCAACCTCAACCGACTGACGCTGACAGATAAAGCGGTAACGAGACTGGGATTGACTACGGCGAAGGTCACCCAGGGCACAGGAAGGTCCTTGGAAATCCCTTACGGGGCATTGGTCTATGAAGCCTCGGGCAAGACCTGGGTCTACACCAACCCGGAGCCCCGGACGTACATCCGGGCTGCCGTAACAGTGGATCGGATCACGGCCAACGTAGTTCATCTCCGGTCCGGCCCTCCGGCAGGCACCGATGTTGTCACAGTAGGTGCCGCGGAACTGTTCGGGGCAGAGTTCGGTACCAAGGGCCACTGACATGCGCTGAGTCTCATGTTCAGACTGAAGCCTCCACTCTTGCCGCGTGCCTGTTCCGTGTCCTTCGGCAGGCGTCGCAGGGCTCCGGATGCCCTGAACCTGTTGTGTTTACGACGTTTTTGTGGCTATAGGCGTCAAATCAGTGTACGTATCTGTGGTCAGGTTCTTGGAGATTTCTTGGCAGCCGCCTTTCACGCTTGGATCAGGCAGGCATGATCGCTGCCGCGGCAACAGAAGGGCTGGCCAGTGGGCAGGGCGGAAACGGTTAGTGAGAGCATGGCGGCGCGCACGCGGTTGGCGAGGTTGCCCGCACTGCGCCACTGGGTCGCGCTGCCGCTGGTCTTCGCCGTGCTGATTGTGGCCGCGGGGCTGACCATGCGATCCGTCCCCGCTTTCACCGACGCTGACTTCTCGGTCGACGCCGCGTTGAGCCACGGCCATATGCCGCCGCTGACCGTGATCGCCCTCTCTATAAACGTGGTGTTCAGTCCTGCGGCCGGCGTGGTGATGATCGCAGGGATCTGCCTGTTCCTGCTGTTGGTGCGCCGGAGCCCTGTGAACGCCGTCGCTACGGGGCTGGTGGCCGCCGGCTCGTGGGTCAGCAGCGAGTTGTTCAAGCTGGTAGTCGCACGGAACCGGCCAGTCTCCACCGCGGTCTTTGACTCCCTCACACCGGAACCCGGCACCGACAGCTTCCCGAGCGGGCATACCGCCCTCGCCGTGGCTCTCGTCATCGCCCTGTTCCTGCTGGCTCGCGGCACCCGCTGGCAGTGGCCCGTCCTGGTCTTGGGAGCGGCGGTGGCCGTTACGGTTGCCCTGTCCCGCGTCTACCTTGGCGTCCACTACCCCACGGACGTGGCGGCGTCGTTCCTTACCTCCCTGACCGGGGCCTCCTTCATCACGGGCCTGTGGAACAAATACGGGCTGGCGGTGCTGGCACGTCTGCCGTTCCTGGCCAGGCTGGGACCGGTTCCGGCCCCGCGACCAACGGCCTACTAACCGCACCTTTAGGAACAGCGCCGCCTCAGCCGTGTTGGGACACAATGGCAGTGAGCGAACCGGAAGAAGCGCGTGTTGCTGGTGTCTTTTCCCGGGCCGGGCTCCTTGGCAAGGTCTTCTCGGCGGCGGATCAACCGGGTGCGGTCGACATTTACGTGCACTACATCCGCCGGAGGGCGGGCCGTGGCATTATCCGAACCGTGCATGGCGCGGGATACCAGTTGGAAGATCTGTTGTGGATCCGTCCGACGCCGACCGGCTGAGTCTGCGGATCGCCGCCCGCAAGGTGAGGGCCCAGATTGCCCTCGTATGCGCGGCGGGGTCGCCGTCGTGATCCTGGCGCTCGTGCTGTTTGCGCTCTACCGCTCCCAGCCGGCCGAATTCGTGCTGCACCCGGCCGGCCAGGGCATCCGCACACGGAATCGACTCCACAGCTCATGAGTGGCGGATACCTGTCCTTGTGCGTGCCCGGCTACTCATCTGCGCAGGTGACACCTCCCGCAGCTCAGCCGTACGCCGTCTACGCTGTTTCCGGACATGAACACCAATACGGCCAGCAAGTCTCCAACGTCGCCGGGTGTCTATACGCTGGGGCTGGTCGCCTGCGCCTCGCAGAAGCTGCATCACCCGGCGCCGGCCCAGGAACTCTACGTCTCCCAGCTGTCATAAGGCTTCGGCGTATGCGGGGCTGACGTGCGACCGGTGGTATGTCCTGTCCGCCAAACACGGGTTTGAGATCCCTATGAGAGGGCTCGGCATCGGACAGCAACTAGGCTGGCTCACCAGGGAACTGGCATCGGCATGACGATCGATCGGGTTGATTCCATGGGGCAACCGACCGCGTGCGGGGACCGCTCTGGCACGAAGAGGGTCGGTCTATGGCGTGAGGGGACCGCGCATGACCCGCTGGGCAAGGTCGATGTCGCCGTGAACGAGGGCGGTGTCTGAAAGCTTGGAGCGTCCCCAGAGGCCAAGGTACATGTCGTGTGGTGATGCGGTGACTGATGCCGCGATGTCCCCGTTGCCGAAAGTCCAGGTCTTGCCGTCGGGCAGGCTGAAGGTCACCGCCTTTCCTGGGTCGGTCACTCGTCGCAGCCGGAGCTGCCGTGGGGCGAACATTGCCAGGGCCTCGTCGATGCCATCGAGCAGGAAATCTTCGGTGAACACGGGATCCGCCAGGCCGGATGCCTGGTGAGCGTCGACGAGGTGGATGGCGTGTTCGTGTGCCTGGCGGCGAAGCCAGAAACCGGCCGTGTGCGGGGGAGGGCCGAAGGTCCAGCACGGCGCCGCGGGGTTCAGGGCGGTCATCGTGGCCAGGAACGCAGTCGTCCCTTCGAGGAACCAGGTTGCTGCCCCGTTCGAGGGCGGGGCCGGTTCCTGGACGTACTTGCCGGCGCGAACCACGGCGGCAGCCCATCGCTCTATCGAACCGAGATGCCCGAAAAGATCACCAAGGGCCCATCCCGGACAGGCCGGAACGGGACGACCCAAGACATTCTCCGACTGGCACGCCAGCTTGCCGAGGGTGCCGAGGGCAAGAGAGAGTTCGGCAAGGTGGCGTTCGGGCAACATAGGTCGAGCATACAGACAGGCTCTGCTTGAATCCGGACAGGCCGTGGAGCGGGTCATCATCGCTCAGGAAGATGACCTGCGGATCGTTCGGGCCCTGTCCATGGCCCGGAACATCCGGTTCATGAAGTACCGCGTTGAATTCCATTTGGAGTCAGTCCCAGGCCTGTGACGTGAAGAGCCGGCGGGCCGGTGGCCGCGTAATGTTCAGTAGCGAGGCGACTTCTCCTTGGAGGCAGCATTGGGACCAGCGGTCTAGCCATGGCCCAGCCGGAACTCGGTCCAGAGGGGGTAGTGGTCGGATATCCGCCAGGAGACTTCATTCTTCGTCAGCCCGGTCAACACGTGGGGATAAAGTCGAAGGAGCCGGCCCGCTGGTTGTAGGCGATGCCGTGTAGGAGCGGGGTGCCGTCGGGTTCGGAGAACCAGGCGATCTGGTCGTAGAAGTGGCTGGCGCCGCTGTCGTCGAAGATGGTCCGTGGCACAGTGTTCAGTTCCGTTGGTGGCCACAGGCCGTGGCGACGAAGGCCTCGTACAGGGGATCTCCGATCCGGTCCAGGTTGAAGTCACCCAGGACCATTAAGTTGTGGTTCCAGTCGTTGGGACGATCCGCCCACGCCCGCATCCATTGGGCGAAGGCGGTCACTTCCGGCAGCCGCTCGACCGCATTCTTGCCCCACAGCACGTGCACCGAGGCGAGGGTGAATTCCGTGCCGGCCCGGCTGAAGCCGGCGAAGTACGGGGTGCGGGCGAACTGCCGGGCCGGATCGTTCCCGATGGGCGGAAGCACGATTTCGCCGACCAGGCCGGAGGGCTGGACCCGGCCGCTGTCGTAGAGGAAGGCAAGGCGTTCCCCAATGCCGGCAGAGCTCTCGGCGACGTCGGAGGCGATGACCCGCCAGTTCGGGCCGAGACGCTCGAGCAGGAAGCGGAGGGCTTTGGTGCTGCGGCGTGCCTCCTGCAGGGCGATGACGTCGAAGCGGGAGATGACCTCGGCGATTCACGCCACGGCGTGCCAGTCGCGTTTGGGCAAGTCACTCGGCCCGGCCGCCCACTTTGCGGTGACATCGCCGAAAGCCCGGAGGTTCCAAGTTGCGACCAGACACATGCCAGGCGCGGGGCGACAGACCGTCAGGATGGCTGGTGACGATCTGCTCGACGCGGTCGCGGCCGGAGGCGAGTAGCCCGGCGCATCGTGGGAATGGCTGCTCGGCCGAGCCGACGCGGCGGGAGGCGCTACGCCACACGGTAGTGCATGTGCGTGACGCCGGGTGCGTCGATTACACGCGTCAGCTCCAGTTCGGCGCGTTCTGCGCCGAACAGTCGCCGTCCCCCACCGAGCAGCACCGGGATCAGATGGATCTCCAGCTCATCGAGCAGGCCCTCGCGGAGAAGGGACTGGGCGAGTCCGGCCCCGTGCACCATCACGTCCCGGTTGCCGGCGGCTGCCTTGGCCTCGCGGATCGCCGTGGCCGGTTCGTGCACGTAGTGGACCCAGCCGCTCTGCGGCTCGGGCAAGGGGCCACGGGTGGGCACGAAGATGGGCACGCCGTGGTGGTCGCCGCCCCAGTGGCCGGCGTAGTCAAAGGTCTTGCGGCCGACGACGACCGCGCCGGTCGCCATTGCCTCGGCGAGGACCTGCCCGCTGATCCCCGGCGGGTCGAAGTGGGGGTAGTCGGAGACGGGCTCGCCCAGCCACTCGTGAAGTCGGAGACCGCCGGTTCCGAGCCCGTTGTCCGGGCCGTCGTCGGGACCTGCGATGTAGCCGTCGAGGGACATCGACATGTACAGGATGGCCTTGCTCATGGTGATTCTCCTCGCGGTGTTCTGTCAGTGATGCCGAGTGGGAAGGTAGAGGAGTTCCTGGGTGCGGCCGTCGAGCGTGCGACTCTCGATCAGCTCCAGGTCGAAGTCGGCGGCACCGGCGAAGATCGGTGCGTCTCCGGTCTGGCCGCTGATCACCGGGAAGATGGTCACCTGGAGCCGGTCGACGAGGCCGGCGGCCATGAGGGTCCGGTTCAGCGAGAGGCTGCCGTGCGAGCGAAGCGGGAGCTCGGATTCATCTTTGAGCCGTGCGACGATATCGGCGGCGTCGCCGCGTGCCAGAGTCGCATCGGGCCAGTCGAGAGGCTCTTCCAGTGTGGACGAGAGCACGGTCGTGGGCTGGTGCTTCATTCTGGTGTTCACGGGGTCGATGGCCTCTGAATCCCGGGTGAGCGTTCCGAGGAACCGCTGGAACATCCGGAAGGTGTTCGCTCCGAGGACCAGCCGCAGTTCCTCGCCGTACTGCGCGGCGCGGCGATCCAGGAACTCGGGACCTTGTTTGCCCCAGTAACCACCCCAGTCGCCGTGGGCGTTGTAGGAGCCGAAGCCGTCGAGCGTGGTGAACACGTCCCAGGTGTAGGTGGCAGTCATGATGGTCTCCTGATTCTCACTTGGTGGGGTCGGAGGCGTACCGGGGGAGTCCGGCGGGCCGGTACGTCTGCAGGATGATTCCCTTCGGGAAGGCCCGCGTCGCTACCAGTTCGAGCGCCAGATCGGGGCCGTGTTCGGGGAACAGCCGCGCGCCCTGGCCGACGATCACGGGGCAGACGAGCAGGGTGAGCTCGTCGACGAGGTCGTTTGCCAGCAGCCAGCGGGCGAGTGCGCCGCTGCCGTGCACCTGCAGTTCGCCGCCGGGCGGGGTCTTGAGCTCGCGGATCGCGCTGGCGAGGTCCCTGGAGAGCACGGTCGTGTTCGCCCAGGCCGGGTCGGTGAGGGTGGTGGATGCAACGTACTTGGGCCTGGTGTTCAAGGCCGTGGAGATCGGGTTGTCGCCCTGGTCGGAGCCCCAGGTGCCGGTTCCCCAGGACCAGGCGAACATCTCGTACGTGCGTCGGCCGAACAGGAACGCGTCGGCGCGCTGGTAGTAGTCGCCGACGTAGGCCAGCGACTCGTCGTCGAACAGCGGCCTGGCCCAGCCGCCTCTCTCCATGCCCGGGTCGAAGTCGGGATGACGTCCGCCGTTGGACTGGTAGACGCCGTCGACGGACACCTGGATGTTGACCTTCAGCTCCATGGCAGTTGTTCCTCGTCTCATGGTGGCGGTCGCGTTGGGATGCGCGCCGGCTGACTGCTCGATGTGTACCTTAAGAAGTGAAGCACGCTTGACCTTAACTGAGTATGCAAGGAACTGCGGCTGACTTGCCGCAAGTAGGCGCTCGTCCTCGAGCCCTCCCTGACCTGATGTGCACCCCTGAGCTAAGAGTTGGTGCGGACTCTGGCTGTCCTCAGGCCGTGCCTATGCATCGCGGGGGAGAGGCGCCCTTGATTCCCGGGGAGTTCTGAAGGAATCATGGCGCTGGTCGCTGGAGGAGCAGGCTACGCCCTGTCGTGGACTCCAATGATGGGATCAAACATCAGAGACTGCGTGTTGCGCCCGATCCTTCCCTCTCTGGGACGCCCATTATCCTGTCCCACCGCACTGGCGTCCTCTCTCCAGCCACGGAGGCCTTCCTGGAAATCGTGACGCCGGGAAATGACGGTAAACGAACCAGCAGCCCCGTCTGTTGTTGAGAATTGCAGCCGAACCCGTGACACCGGCCTGAGACAGGCTGCCAAGTTCAATTTGAGCCCCATAGGAGCATCATCGTGGACACAACAGGTGCGAGCCCTGCGAGCATGCCCTTCGTCTAGCTTGGGACTACAGCCAAACGTTCGAAAGTGACAAACTTCCAGGCCTGCACCCGCACGGGCCAACCTTGGACGGATGACCCGGCGGCGGTCAGAGCCGTAGCGGCCACACTCCGTGAATTCCCGGACACAGACAGCCGGCGGACGACACAGCGGCCCGCGTAGCTGAGGCAGCGGACGGTTGAAGATTGCGCCACCTGGCCGCCGTCGTGGCGTGGCTAGCTGCTCGCCCTCAGTAAACATCCGGTTGCGAAGCAAGGCCGTCGGCAAAGGGACGTTACCGATTCGGCTCGATCCACACCCCATAGGATGGTCCAGTGACAGATCAACCCTTATAGCGCCGCTTCCTGACACTCGAGCAGGCAGCCGAAGAGCTCAACGTGAAGTCGAGCCTTATCCGGGGGCTGATCAGCAGTGGAGAGCTGCGCGCCATCCAGGTTGGTGGCCGCGGCCTGTGGCGCATCGGCCTCCAGGATCTGGAAGATTACATCGCCGCAGCGTACCGGCGCACAGCTGCCCACATCGCTTCCGGCGAGCTCCTGGACGGCGGGGAACAGGACAGCCAGTAGCCATTCGCTGGTGCGGCCTGGCGATCAGGGTGACGATTTGGGGTGCGTTCAGGTCCGGACTGGTGACGTTTCAGGAGATAGTCATACTCGCAGTCTGTTCCTTCCGAGTTGCAGACAGTCGTGACGCAATCCTTTCACTACTCCAGGGCCGTCCCGTCCGATAGCCGGTCCGTTAGGGGAAACGTCCTGCGGGCCCCGCGTGCGAAAATGCTGGCACGCCATCCCCGCAGTCACTAAGCGAAGCTGATCGCCGCCTCGTAGCAACATGGGCGGCGGACTGTGCTGAACGGGTCCTGGTCTTGTTCGAGACGGAGGCTCCGACCGGCGGTCGACCACGTGATGCCATCGCTCGTACTCGGGCGTTTGCTCAAGGTGAACTTGATGCCGCCGGTGAGATTCGGCGGCGCTTCCTTGCTGGTCGGGCGGCGCAGGCAGTGAGCTCACCCGCGGCTGTGGCGGCTGCCCGGGCTGCTGGACAAGCTTCCGGGGTCGCTCACATGGGCGCACACGCTCTTGGCGCAGCCGCCTATGCCGCGAAAGCGGCCGGGCTGGCCGCTCCGGATCAGCCCACGGCCATCTCCGAGGAGATCTCATGGCAACTCGAGCACATGAATGCTGGAGTGAGGGCGGCGCTTCAGCAGTTGCCACCACTTGGTGAGGACTCCGCGGGTCCGCTCGGTTTGGGACTTCTCGCGTCGGGCCTTCTTGGGTCAATCATTCGGAAGATTCAGGCCGCTATGGACAATACCTCGCCACAGGAGGGTGCTCTGTAGGCGATCCGCCTCCGGGCGTTAGAGTTCACGTCGTGGACAGGCCGCGTTGCCTGCGGCGGCCAGGCTGCGCTCTACTGCTTCGTCCATGGCGAGCCTGCCGAATCGACGATGTCGCGCTCACAGTCCCACGCGTCATACTCTCCAATGGTGATCTGCTTCTAATTGCGAGTTGAGCGTCCCCGGTTGTGAGCGCATCTTCGTCGACCACGACGAGCCCAGCCGGATCGCAGATTGCCTCGCTTGGGTCGTATGCCTCGACTACCTCCGCCCCGGCGACGTAGGCTTGGCGCCGTCGCCGGTCGCAGACGCCCTCGGTGGTCCACGGGCGGCATGAGGCCGGCTACAACGTTTGCCTTACGACTATTTGAAGGAGGCTTGAACACGATGTTCACGAAGAAGGGTGCCGCGGCCGTTCTCACCAAACTCAGCGAAGCCCCCGCACAGTACCGGGAGATTGGAGAACGCCTGCATCGCATCATCCGGGAGAGCGGTGAAACTGCTCTTTCCATGGCTACAACACGACCTCGAAGCACCCAACGATGAGAACCCGAAGCTAAGGGTTCGCCCGTAAGATACCGTCTCGCCACCGGTGCCGAACGCGCGCACAATGGAGGGTACCTATCCACCCGGAAGGAGTGCTGATGAGTGCACGGTTCGTGTACTGGATGAACGTCTCCCTCGATCTCATGATCGAGCAGCATGCTGGCGATCACAACAACCTGAGCGGTCCCGACTGGATCCGCCTCGGCGCACCGCTGCACCGGGAGTTCAACGCCCGAGCCCGCGCGATGTCGGCGATGGTCGAGGGTCGTGTGATCTACGAGATGATGGACCCCTTCTGGCCGGATGCTCGTGGCGACGGATCGCTTCCCGATTTTCTACGCGAGTACGCCGAGATCTGGACATCGATGCCTAAGATGCTGGTGTCGCACACACGCACGCTTACACCGGAGCTGGCATCCCACAACACGCGCATCATCGGCGGGGACGACGCGATCGACCAGCTGGCTGCGCTGCGACAGGATGCGGAAGGCGACATCGCCGTAGGCGGCGCCACGCTCGCCACGCAGCTGCTGCGCGCGGGCTTACTCGATGAACTAATGCTGTTCACGCATCCCGTCATCTTGGGCTCGGGACGACGGCTCTTCGATGATCCGCGCCCTCGCGTCAACCTCGACCTGATCGAGGAGCAGACATACGATCAAGGCGTCACGCTTCACCGCTACGCTGTGCGCGGCGTGGTCTGATCAGCACGACCCGTAGAGGATGCTCAAACGGGACAGCAGAGAGCCGTTATAGAGCCGGATCGCAGGCACATCATCGTCGTTCAGGCGCGTGCACAAGTTTTCGCTCATCCTTGTCGCGGAACAGCCCCTTCCTGCGGGATGCTGGCGCCCGGGGCCCTGCAGTAACGCGACTGCGGCACCGCCGCGGCGCGTGCCATCCTTGGGGTATGGCACGAACCTGGTTGTCGCTGACGGTGGAACTGCTTGGCGGTCGTGGCGAGGAGCTGTGGCCGTGGCCCGGGCGCATCTTCGCGGTCGGACCCTCGCACACCTTCATGGATCTCGCCAACGCCATCAACGATGCCTTCGCCCAAAGGAACCGCTCGCACCTGTCAATGTTCACCCTGGCCGACGGCCGGGTAATCGACGAAGAGACGGGAGCCGAGATGGCCGGTCGATCGACGGGCCGATCATCGCACCAATCGACATCGCTGCTGCAAGGTCGCCGGACGCTGGAGCCGGGGGCTGAGTTTCAGTTCACGTTCGACCTCGGTGACGCCTGGACGCACCGATGAGTGGTCGGGGAGGTGAAGTTCGACCCGCTGGAGGTATTGGGTATCCGTCCTGATGCCCCCTGCCGTACTGGGGCTGGGGCAGCATCCCGGACCAGTACGGGCGCCGGTGGGCTACCGACGACGGGGAGAGCCGGGCGCCGGGGAAACCGAGCCGGCCGCACCCGATGCTGCTGCACGCGTGGCCCGCACAGGTGCAGGTGCCTGGGCTCGACCTGTCCGAGCTGCGTGAAGCCATCGCGGCAGGAGATGCGGCTCGCTTCCTGGCAGCGGTGACAGGGCGCGACATCGATGACACTCTGCAACAGGTCGGGGCCGGCATACCGATGGCGCTGGAGCAGAGACGCCAAGAGGCTGAGTCGGTGGCAATGTCGGTCATCAACCGACTGACTTGGCGCGGCGGCGCTGGTGACCGGCTGCTGGCCGAGGACGTGCTGGCGGGTCTGGGCCGCATGCCGCTGACAGGCCGAGTGGTGCCGGTAGACCTCGACATGCTCAGCACCGTGCTGGAAGGGGATCTCGACCTGTCGACCGGTGGCTACGTCGACCTGCGCACCAGGCAGGTGTACGACGACAGCCCCACTGACCCGAGGATGGTCGGGGAGGACGCCGCCGACGTGGAGGAGCCGGACCGTTGGCTTCGGCTCAACCGCACCGGTTCGCGGAACGGCTGGCGGGACATGGCGGCCTTCGCCGAGCGGCAGCACGATGAGGCCCTCCGAGGAGGCCTCGCTGGACCTCGAGATGGATGGCCTGGCCATCGATCAGAAGCGGGGCGGGTTAATCAGAATCTCCGCGCAGCGCGGATGGAGCTGGCCGGGCCGTTCGTCGACTAGTCGCGGTCGCCCGCGGACAGTGCGCCGGAGTGTCCCGGCTACGACCGGATGGTCAAGGACTACGCGGCGGGCCGAAATCCGCGCAGGCCCAGCACTTCATGGCCGACGTCCAGGCCTAGGTCGACGTCCATATCCGACGGAAGAGCAGCGGCCGCAAGTACCGCAATCGAAGCATGTCAACGTAGGTGCTTCATCAACTGCGGGTTAGTGCCCTTTCGCCCCTTCCGGCGCGCCTCTGACCTGGTGTTTTGTGCTGTCGGTGGGGTGGAGCCGAGGGCGAACCTGCGAACAGCGCGGAAAAGAGCCAATGAAGCATGCCTCAGTACGTGCTTCGGCAAATTAGCGGTTCCTGAGCTGATCGGCTCGGACACCAGAGGATCTGGTCGCTGACTCGCTGCCATCGGCGGTCACACTAGAGTCTCGCACAAGTGCCCCGTCAGGCTTCGGCCTGGCGGGGCACTTGCTGTTTCAAGCTGATCGAGTAGTGGCCGGTACGTGTCTCGTCGACGCTGATCCGCCCTTTGCCATGAACTGCCTGGGGCGGGCTCACCGTCTCACGAGGGAGTAGAAGTTGGCTGACTCCTGCGGAAGGTTTGATGGCGTCGCAGGAGGTCTGCGCGATCGTGTTGGGTTCATGCTTCTTCTCGTTCTGCTTTCGTGGATTTGCCCCGTGCGACGGGAGGATTGAGCCAGCGGAACAGCGGATCGACTTCTCGCGCGCCCGGCGCATGCCGTGCGGGGCGTGCGGTCATGGTTGGCGCGTCTATCTGGACTGGCTCGATCGATAGGAGCAGGCGAAGGAGAATTGTATTGAAATTTATATGGGTTTCAAATTAGGACAATATCGCACGTTTCTGCAGGTCAAAGCAGTTCTTAGTACCCATCTCCGCTTAATAGTTAGTGGCCCACCAAAGTTGAGTCTAGATGTGCTCGGTGAACACCGCTGAGACTTCCCCGGCGCGAAATTCTAAGACCACCAGCGGGCCACGGCACTTGCGAGTCGCACCATCGACCTGGCGGCAGACGCCTGCTGATCTGTCTTCCTGCCCGACACATGATGGGTACAGATCACCCCCACGATTTCCCGTAAGGGGGACCGGCCATCGCGGGGAAGGCAATCCGGCGCAGGATGCTCTGCGATGCGTCGGCGAAGGCCGCGTGGCTTGTGGGTAGGAAAATTCTTTCCCATTGTCGGCTTACGCGCCCGGAGGGATTCTTTATACGGGATGCGGAGTCTGCAGTACGAGCCATGGCGTGCCGCTGCCAGTTGGGGCAGCGAGGCTCTCTCCGTATCGCACAAAGTATCGTTCACAAAGGAAAATCTTGAAGCACAAAATTCATTTCGACCGTGACGGCCTAACCCTGGCCGGCGACCTGTTCACCCCCGATGGTTTCAACGAGGACGGGCGCTGGGCCGCGGTCATCGTGCAGGGCTCGTTCACCTCTGTGAAGGAGCAGATGCCTGACGCCTATGCGCAAAAGTTTGCCGATCAGGGCTTCGTCGCCCTCGCGTTCGATTACGCACACTACGGCGAGAGCGCCGGCGAGCCACGTCAGTTCGAGTCCCCGGCCGAGAAACTCGCGGATCTCAGGGCCGCCGTCACCTACCTCAGCGGACAGCAGTACGTGAATGCCGTCGGCATGGTCGGCATCTGCACCTCGGCCAGCAACGGCGCTTACCTCGCCGCAGAAGACCTGCGGATCAAGGGCTTCGCGACGATCGCCGGGTTCCTCACAAACAGAGACACGTTCACGCTCACGTACGGTGAGGACGGCATCGCCCAGCGTCTCGCAGATGCCGCTGCCGCCCGGCGCAAGTCCGAAGAAAAGGGCAAATCGACGACCATCACGGTCTACAGCGAAACCGACGAGCAGGCCGTCAATTACAACCCGACGCCCGGCGCTTATGACTACTACACCAACCCGGAACGCGGAAACGTCCCGGATTACAAAAACGAGTTCGATGTCACGTCCTGGGACACCTGGGTCAGCCTCGACGCCCTCAGCCGCGCTCCGAAGATCACGACGCCGACAATCGTGGTGCACTCTGACGGCTCAGCATTCCCGGACCAGGCGAAGACACTCTACGACAGCGTACAAGGCGAGAAGGAACTCGTGTGGGCTGACGGGAACCACTTCGACTACTACGACTCGCCGGAGCAAATGGACAACGCCGTCGCGAACGTGGCCCGGTTCTTCCGCACCCATCTGGTCTAAGCCCTCGACACAAGCCCCAGCCAGTTCCGATTCACCACCGGTGTGACAATGAAAGACGTGACCGCTAAGAACCCCCATCTGGAGGAACTGGGCCAGTTTCTAAAGGCCCGGCGCAGTGAACTCAGCCCCGCCGCACTTGGCCTGCCTCCGGGGGACCCAGGGACGCGACGCGTCAGCGGCCTGCGACGGGAAGAAGTCGCCGCGCAGGCCGCAATCAGCCACGACTACTACAGCCGCATCGAACAGGGACGTCTTGCGCCCGCCGAACCGGTACTCAACGCCCTCGCCCGCATACTGCGCCTGACACCGGTCCAGCGCACCTACGTCGAAGGGCTCGCAAAACAAGCCGATCGACGCAGACCCCCACGCCGTCGGCCCGCCCCCGTGCGCCCGCAGATCCAGCGGCTCCTGAACCAACTGACCATGACCCCCGCTTTTGTGGTCGGAAAATACCTCGACTTCATCGCTTGGAACCCTCTCGCCGCGGCGCTGCTCCTGGACATCGACAAAATGGCCCCGCACGAACGTAACTACGTCCGTATGCTGTTCGCCGACCCTCGAATGAAGGACTTTTACGACGATTGGGAGGGCATGGCCCGCACGGGCGTCGCGCTACTGCGCATGCAGGCCGTCGACAATCCCAACGACCCACGGCTGGCGGAGCTGGTCGGGGAACTCTCCCTCGGCTTTCCGCTCTTCCGGCAATGGTGGGCGAGCCGACACGTCGCCAGTCAGGACTTCGGCAGTAAGACCATCCACCACCCCGAACTCGGCGAGCTCACCTTCGACTGGGACAGCTTCCACTGGGCCGGAGACCCCGACCAACACATCACCGTCTGGTCACCGGTTCCCGGCTCCCCAAGTGAAGAAAAGCTCCGAATTCTCAGCTCGTGGATCCAACAAACTGCTACAACCCAAGGCGAAACCGCGAAACGACCCGATTAGGGAAAACCCCAAGCCATCTGCCTCAGCGCTCGACAAGAACCACGAGGAACCCCCGCTGCGGGCCCCGGGCAATACATGCGTCAACGAATGATCACAGAGCGCCGTCATCAGGGGATCAAATCCACACTCCGACGGGCGAGGTCGGCGACCCGTTCGACCAGGGGAGTGAGGCGGTCGCGGCCCCTGTCGTACTCCTGCAGCCCCGTGTAGCTGCGAACACCTCGCGCCCGGTGGCCAGCAGGCGATCACGGTTGCGGGCGGCGTCCTTGCGCAGTCTCGGCTCATCCCTGCCGTCATCCCAACAAGCGGATGCGTCGTATCCATATTTCTGATAAACTGTAAATTCGGATGCCAAGTATCCGGTTGGTGCGGTTCGGCTGGCTGCCCTCATACGGCGCGGGTCCAGGCCTAGAAGCGGGGCGCGCGAACGGATGCCTTCCGGGGGTCCGTCTAGAACCGGGCATTCCAAATGTGTGGCAGTCAGTGTTCTGACGCCCAATGCGAAGGCGGCAGTTGTACTGCCGATGAGAAATTGAGGGAAATATGCTGACATCTGAGCAGCGTCGCGATGCCGAATCGGCGATAACACGTTTGATCTACACCTATTGCCACCGCCTGGACGGTGCAGACCTGGCCGGTGCCGCCGCATTGTTCGAGCACGCGCGCTGGCAGCTGTCGCCTGAGGTGATTTGCCAAGGTGCCGCGGAACATCTTGCTGCTCTCGAGGTTATCCGTGTCTACGGTGACCGGCTTGGCACCCGGCATGTAGTGAGCAACCTGATCATCGATGTCGCGGAGGATGGTGCAACCGCTCGAAGTGTTTCGTACGTGGACTCGATCCAGGTGACAGAAGACTTCCCTTTGCAGCTGATCTTCCAGGGACGCTACATCGACTCGTTCGTGTTCGAAGAGGGATCGTGGCGCTTCCACGAGCGTGTTGTCGATGCTGACGGCGTCGGCGACATGCGAGCCCACCACAAGACCGCACCGGCTACCCGGGAGGAAGCCTCCTGAGCTGGGCACCAGCCATCGCGCGGTCATGCAAACCCACAAAGCGCCATTGCCGCAAGGGGGCCCAGGAGCTTCCCGAGGTGACTGGATCCTTGCCGACGGAACCTGCACTCCTTGGACGGTGAACCGATATATGGAAAGAGAAGAGATGTCCTCAACAATCACGTTCAACAACGGCGTCACCATGCCTGCGATCGGCCTGGGGGTGTTCCAGACTCCTCCGGAGGAGACGGTCGCCGCAGTGCAGACCGCGCTGGAGATGGGCTATCGGCACATCGACACCGCTGCCGGCTACTTCAACGAGCGGGAGGTCGGCGAGGGCCTGCGTCGCTCCGGGATTCCGCGAGAAGAAGTCTTTATCGAGACCAAGATCTGGGTCTCCGACTACGGCTACGAAGAGACGCTGCATGCGTTCGAGAAGAGCGCCAAGAAGCTCGGTGTCGAACAGCTGGATCTGCTGCTCCTGCACCAACCGCTGACCACGAACTTCGAGCGGAACGTCCAGGCGTACAAGGCGCTGGAGAAGCTCCTGGCCGACGGAGCGGTCCGAGCCATCGGCGTGAGCAACCTCGTGCCTGCCCGACTTGATGCTCTGCTCGCGGAGACGGATATCGTGCCTGCGGTCAACCAGATCGAGCTGCACCCGTACAACACGCGGGTCGAGTTGCGGGCGAAGCACGCCGCCCATGGCATCCTCACCCAGGCGTGGTCCCCGATTGGCGGCATCAGGAGCTACAACGGCGAGGATGCCAACCCGCTGAACGATCCCATGATCCGCGTCGTCGGAGAGGGTTACGGCAAGTCGAACGCGCAGGTCATCCTGCGCTGGCACCTGCAGCAGGGCCGCTCCGCGATCCCTAAGTCCGTCAACCCCGCACGCATCGCCGAGAACCTCGACGTATTTGACTTCGAGCTGACCGACGATGAGCTGGCGAGGATCGACGCTCTGAACACGGGTGACACCATCGATTTCGAAAGTCTCGACTTCGAGGCCTTCGGCTTCGTCATCGACGAGGCCTGAGGTCTGCCAGACCCTGGGTGGGCCGAATCCGACGGCCCGCCCAGGTCTGCTTGGTTGATCACCGTCAGTGCCGTGCAATTATCAAGAACGGAACTCATGACAATTCTCGCCACCCATAGCATGACGCGCACGCGAACATTCATCTTCGCGATCGCCTGCGCGCTGGCCGTCGGCAACCTGTACTGGGCTCAGCCTCTCATCGAGGAGATCGCCAGCTCGCTCGATGTGTCCTCCTCCGTCGCCGCCTCGCTGGTGACGGTGACTCAGATCGGCTACGCACTGGGGATCTTCCTGGTGGTTCCCCTCGGCGACGTCCTCAACCGCAAGCGAATGATCCCCGTGGTTCTCGGCCTGTCGACGATCGCGCTCCTCGGCGCAGCATTCGCGCCGACCTTCTCTCTGCTGCTCGCTGCACTCGCCGGTGTGGGATTGACGACGGTCTCGGCGCAGCTCCTGGTCCCTCTCGCGAGCGAACTCGCAGCACCCGAGCAGCGCGGCCAAGTCCTGGGCACCATCGCGTCGGGAGCGCTCATCGGCGTGCTCCTCTCCCGCACAATCAGCGGAGCTGTCGCGGAGTTCGCAGGCTGGCGCGCCGTCTACGTCCTCGCGGCGATCCTCACGATCGCCCTCGCCATCGTGCTAGCGTTCCTGATCCCGCAGCTGGAGAAGCGCCCGGCAGTGAACTACTTCCGTCTACTCGGCTCCGTGTTCACTGCCGTCGCCCAGCATCGTGCGGCGGGCCCTACACTCCTTATCAGCGCCGCCGTATTTTCTGTGTTCTCCTTGTTCTGGACCTCGTTGACCTTCCTGCTGTCCGCCCCGCCGTTCTCCTACAGCGTCGGCCAGATCGGCCTGTTCGGGCTTGCGGGCCTCGCGGGCGCGGTAGCGGCACGACGCGCCGGCATGCTTCACGACCGCGGCTGGTCCGTGCCCGCATCCGGCATCGCCCTCGGCCTCCTGGCCGTGTCCTTCGTCGGAGCCTGGCTCGCACAGTCCTCGGTGATCGCACTGATCGTGGTGGTCGTGCTGCTGGATCTCGCCGCCCAGGCCACCCTCGTCTTGGGTCAGACCCGCCTCCTGTCCCTACCAGGCCAGAACCGCAGCCGCCTGAACACCGCCTTCGTCGTCAGCAACTTCATCGGCGGCGCTGTCGGCTCGGCGATCGCGGGGCCACTGTGGAGCGCCGACGGGTGGACCGCGATCACCGGCACCGCACTGGCCATCATCGCGGCCGCCATCGCAGTCTGGGTGGTCGCCCGCCGCGGCGCGTTCATCGACCAGAACTGACAACAGCCTGGATGCAGAAAGGAATCACCGCATGGCCCGCATCTTCATCACCGGCTCCTCCGAAGGACTCGGTCGGAACGCCGCCCTCGACCTCCTCGACGACGGGCACGAGCTTGTTCTCCACGCCCGCAATCCGCGCCGCGCCGACGCCTTGAGCGACCTGGCCGCAAGTGGGGTTCGGATCGTCGTCGGGGATCTCGCCCACCCCGACGAGATTCGTGCTTTAGCGGATCAGGCAAACCGTATCGGCCGCATGGACGCCGTCATCCACAACGCCGGTGTCTCCGACGGGGCACCGATCCTGCCGGTGAACGTCGTCGCCCCCTACCTGCTCACTGCTTTGATCGAGCGCCCGGATCGGCTGGTATACATCAGCAGTGGCATGCACCGCAGTGGCCGGGCCGACCTCATCGGCGCGGACTGGTCCGGGAGCCGGGCTACGAAGTCGTACTCTGACTCGAAGCTGTTCATTACAGCATTCACGATGTTCGTCGGCCGCACCTGGCCCGACACCTTCAGCAACGCCGTCGACCCCGGCTGGGTGCCCACT
Organism: Arthrobacter sp. ISL-28; assembly: GCF_018613875.1. GTDB lineage: Bacteria > Actinomycetota > Actinomycetes > Actinomycetales > Micrococcaceae > Arthrobacter. Next base: position 163,353 of record NZ_JAGGPJ010000015.1, read on the forward strand.
CGCATGGGTGGGCGCGGAGCGTCGGACGACCTGCGCGAAGGCCACCTCACCCAGGCGTGGCTGGCCGGGAGCGACCACGCGGGAACCGAAGTCACCGGCGGGTACTGGCACCACATGCGCCAGCAGGCACCCCACCCTGCCGCGCTGGAGCAGGGTTTCCAGGACGAACTGGTCGCGCAGCTCGCCGATCAAACCGGCGTCGTCCTGCCGAGTGTTCGCTGACGAACCGGATCGATCCATCCACCCCCTACGAAGGAGAACCCTCATGAATGATCAGCCCAAGCAGATCGGTGGCGGACGCCGCCTGTTCGACGACTTCGCTCCGAAGCTCGCCGCCCTCACCGACGACGTGCTCTTCGAAGACGTCTGGAACCGCCCCGAACTTTCCGCCCGCGACCGCAGCCTGATCACTGTCGCGGTGCTCGCCGCCGGCGGAGACCACCCGCAGCTTGAATTTCACCTCGGACGTGCCGTGGAGAACGGCGTGACTCAGGAAGAACTCATCGAAGCCCTGACCCACCTCACCTTCTACGCGGGTTGGCCCAAGGGCATGGGTGCGATGGGCATCGCAAAGAAGGTGTTCATCAAATAGCGGCGAAGGCCGCGGACGGGTTCCCACGCGGTCAGCGCGTCGCCGAGGCCGGGCAGGACGCGGACTCGGCGTAGGCGCTCTCACCGAGGTCTCACCTCGTGCCGCCGCGCTTTACAGCGCGGCGGCACTCGTTCGATATCACCGTCATCGGGCGCAAACACGCCGCGATTGACAGAATCCGGTCGACTCGTTGCGAGACTTTACCGGCGCTGCGCAGGGCAGCAGATCATGCGACGACCGATCAGGCAGAAGCCTCCTCGCCCTCCGGCGCGAGGGGGGAGCGGAGCAGGGCGTGCGTCTGCTCGGTGGTCAGGGCGGCCACCGGGAGTGGTGCGATGCCTTCACGGTGCGGACGGAGTCCGTCAAGCATGATCCACAAGTACCGCCGGTACAGCTCCTCGACGTCGCTGCGCCCTTCGACGTCGGGCCCGTCCTGCACGACGGTGGCCACGGAGGTGCAGGCGATCTGGATGAACACGAGGTCGGTGCCTGTGATTTCCTCCCGGATCGCACCCGCCAGACGCGCACGGCCCGCGATCTCATTGACCAGGGGAGCGATCCGGTCGCGGCTCGCATCGTACAGCTCGGCGCGGGTGCGCCGGCCGGCCAGGATCTGCGCCATGCCCCTGTCGCTGGTGTTCAGTGCAAGGGCCTTCTCCATGTAGAGGACGAGCCCCTCCCACGGGTCCTCGACAGCCAGGGCTTGGTGGAGGATCTCCTCGATCTCGTCGACCTGCTGGACGCGGATGGCATCGAGCAGTTCCTCCTTATTGGCGAAGCGCCGGTAGGCGGTGCCGACGCCGACACCGGCGTAGTGGGCGACGTCGTTGAGGGTAGCGTCCAGCCCGTGGCGGGCGAATACCTCGCGTCCGGCCTTGAGGAGGAGTTCGCGGTTGCGCGCCGCATCTTTGCGAAGTTTCTGTCCTGCCATGTCTTCACCTTAGCAGAAGCGGTTGCGGCATATCCGCTTAGCTGCTAGCTTTTGTGAGACGGATATCACGTATCCGCTTACAACTTCGGACCCTATCCATCGATGCGCACGGGAGCGCAGCGGGCCTGGATAACCAAAGAAAGGGCAAAGACGCCATGTCTGAACCAGTCGCCCCTGGCGCACCTCAGCCGCCGGTCACAAGTGATTCCGCCGTCGGAACGGCCACCGCGATGCTCCAAGCCATGCCAGTCTCACGCGCCGGAGTTTTCCGATACGGCATCGGATTCGTGGTGTTCGGCTTCCTCTGGATCGCGGGCCTTATGGTCGTCGCCGCTGTCGTGCTCCCTCAACAGCTCACGGACCTGGGAGTGGAGAACCCTGCGGGACTGCTGGGTGCGGTCAACGCGTTTGGAACGGCGTTCGCGCTCGTGTCGAACTTTGTATGGGGCAACCTCTCCGACCGGACGCGCAGCCGCCTTGGCCGCCGGACGCCGTGGATCCTGGCCGGGACGGCGCTCTCCGGCCTGTCGCTGGCGTCGCTTGGATGGCTGCATGAACCAGTCGCCATTATCGCCGCGTTCTGCGTCTTCCAAGTCTCGCTGAACATGCTGCTCGCCCCGGCCGTCGCTGTGCTCTCTGACCGGGTTCCACAGTCGGCGCGGGGTACAGTTTCCGCTGCCTACGGCACCGGCGTCGCCGTTGGCGTCTCGGTAGGCGTGCTGATCGGAGCGCTGTTCATCAGCAACCTGACGGCGGGCTTCCTCGTCGGCGGTGGCCTCGTGCTCATCAGCGGCGTCGTGGCAGTCATCCTCTGGCCCCGGGAACCCTCGGCGCGGGACCTTCCGGCGACAAGCAGGAACCTCAAGGACGTGCTGATCTCCATGGCCCCGCCCCGGAAAGCACCTGACTTCTACTGGGCGTTCGGATCGCGCTTCTTCATGCTCATCAGCTACCAGATGATCATGGCCTACCAGCTGTACATCATCCAGGACTACGTCGGCCAGACGAAGGAGCAATCCGCAGCCACGATTGCCACGATGGCGATCATCACCCTCGTCGCCTCACTCATCGGCTCGACGGTTTCCGGCCCCATCTCCGACCTGATCAAGCGGCGAAAACTCCCGGTGATCCTCTCAAGCCTCCTGTTCGCCGTCGGCATCGCGATGCCGTGGATCATGCCGAACACGATGGGCTTGTACCTCTTCGCGGGTATCGCTGGACTCGGCTATGGCATCTACATGTCCGTGGACCAGGCACTTCTCGTCGATGTGCTGCCCGACAAGGAGAAGGCAGGAAAGGACCTCGCGATCCTGAACATGTCCACGACCGCTGGCCAGACCGTCGGCCCCATCGTGACTTCGATCGTCGTGACGGCTACGGGCGCATACGCCCTGGCCTTCCCGGTTTCAATCGCCGCCGCCGTAGTTGGGCTGTTGCTGGTGACGAAGATCAGGGGAGTCCGCTGATGAGCCAGGACAGTCACCCACACCTCCGTACCATCACGTACGCCGAATACCACACGCCGCAGCCGCAGTGCCAAGCACTGGGAAGGACGTCACCATGACCGACATCAACCAGCTCACCCTCGAAGAGAAGGCCTCACTCACAAGCGGCGGCAGCTTCTGGGCAACCACGGCGATCGAGCGCGCCGACGTCCCCGCGATCACGGTTGTCGACGGCCCGCACGGCGTCCGCAAGCCACGGGGCCAGGGCGATCACCTAGGCCTGACGGGGAGCGTGCCCGCGACCTGCTTCCCTCCGGCCGTCGCCCTGGGTTCCTCCTGGGACGCGGAACTGGCGGAGCGGGTGGGACGTGCCCTCGGAATGGAGGCCGCGCTGCACGACGTGGCCGTGCTGCTGGGCCCGGGCATCAACATCAAGCGGTCCCCGCTGTGCGGGCGCAACTTCGAATACTTCTCGGAGGACCCGATCGTCTCCGGCGTGATGGGAACCGCGATCGTCCGCGGTCTCCAGTCCCAGGGCGTGGGCGCGTCGCTAAAGCACTTCGCCGCCAACAACCAGGAGACAGACCGGCTCCGCGTCTCCAGCGACGTGGACCCGCGCCCGCTGCGGGAGATCTACCTGCGTGCTTTTGAGCGTGTCGTGAAAGACGCGCAGCCCTGGACAGTCATGGCGGCGTACAACGCGATCAACGGCACCTTCTGCTCGCAGAACCACTGGCTGCTCACCGAGGTGCTCCGGGGCGAGTGGGGCTTCAAGGGCCTGGTCGTTTCCGACTGGGGAGCGGTTAACGACCGCGTTGCCGGCGTCGCCGCCGGCATGGACCTCGAGATGCCTGCGAGCGGCGGCCGGACAAACGCGCAGATCGTCCAGGCCGTGCGGGACGGCTCGCTCCACGAGGCAGCGCTTGATGCCGTGGCGCAGCGCGTCCTGGACCTTGTCCGGAAGGCCGGAGAGCGTCCGAGGCAGACCGGCCCGCTCGACGCCGACGCCCATCACGCCCTGGCCCGGGAGGCTGCAGGGCGCAGCATGGTGCTGCTGAAGAACGACGGCGGACTGCTCCCCTTGGCGAAGGACGCGAGGATCGCCGTGATCGGCGAGTTCGCCCGCACACCGCGCTATCAGGGCGGCGGTTCCTCGCAGGTTAACCCCACCCGCGTCGACTGCGCCCTGGACGCGATCCGCGCTGCATCGGACCGGGAGGTTGTCTTCGCCCCCGGATTCGCCTTCGAAGGCTCCAGTGACGAGGCCGGGCTGCGGGAGGAAGCCGTCGCTGCAGCCGCGGCTGCGGAGGTGGCTGTGGTTTTCCTCGGTGTTCCGCTCTCCGAAGAATCCGAGGGCTTCGACCGGACGTCACTTGACTTGCCGCCAGTCCAGAACAAGCTGCTCGACGCCGTGCTTGCGGCGAACCCGCGCACCGTGGTCGTCCTCTCCAACGGCGGCGTCGTGACGCTGCCGTTTGCCGAGGACGCCCCGGCGATCCTGGAGGGCTGGCTGCTCGGTCAGGCCGGCGGCCCCGCCACCGCCGACGTCCTCTTCGGCGCGGTGAATCCGTCCGGGCGCCTGGCTGAGACCATCCCGCTGCGGCTGGAGGACGCTCCCTCGCATGGGAACTTCCCCGGCGAACTGCGCCACGTCCGCTACGGCGAAGGGGTCCTGGTTGGCTACCGCGGCTACGACGCAGCCAACCGCGAAGTCGCCTATCCCTTCGGTCACGGACTCTCCTACACGGCGTTCGCCTACGGGGAACCGACAGCCACGGTCCAAGACGACGGTGACACATTGGTGACGGTCCCGGTGACCAATACCGGTGACGTCGCAGGCCGCGAGGTGGTGCAGGTCTACACCTCGCTCGACTCCTCCGTGGTGCAGCGCGCCCCGCGCGAGCTCAAAGGATTCGCGCTACTGGACCTCGCGCCGGGGGAGACCGCCGCCGCCGAGATCGTGCTGCGCCGCAGTGAGCTGGCGTACTGGGACGTCCGCGTTGATGGCTGGGTCCTTGAGAGCGGCGAATACCTTGTCGAGGCCGGAGCGTCGAGCAGGGACATCCGCTCGTCCACCACAGTCCGGATCGAGGGCCATCCGGTCGAGCTGCCGATCTCCATGGACTCCGGCGTCGACGAGGTCCTCGCGCACCCGGTCGCCGGACCCCTCCTGCTCGATGCTCTCGTCGAGCATGGCCTCGCAGTTGATCCGCAGGCACTGCGCGTGCTCGGCATGTTTCCCATCGGCCGCGTAGACGGCTTCCCACTACCGTATGAAAAGGCCCTGAACATCATTGAGAAGGTAACCTCATGAAGCTCTCGGTGCCGCACTGGGAAGCATCGTGGACCTAAGCAACCCGGAGCGGACTGTCGTGGGGGCTCTGGATGAGTCTGCGCCTTATGGAGCAGCACTCCAGGGAGGTCTGGGACACGGTCCGCAGGAACTCCTGGCCCCTGCCAGTGAGCAGTTCGAGCTATTGCTTGCCAGTTCGGCGGCACGATGATGCCCAGTTATGGGCAGACTTCACCGCCATTCCGGCATCATGAAGGGCAGCGCCGTGACAAGCGAAAATCCCAAGTGGGTTCCTATTGAAAGTAGTCACATGGACGGGCCAGCAGCTCCGGCCGGAGTGCCTGGTGACCCCGACGTCCGCACGACGGAGGCCGGAAAGATTCAGTTCATCCTCAGGGTGACGACAGCTACGCAATCACGGACGTTTGCACTCATCCGGGAATAGGAGCTGGAGCCTCAATGCCACATCAGTACCGTCTTGATACCAGACCGCTCCGCTCCTGACTCCCTCGATTTCGAGGGACGTGGGGCTTCCGCAGCGCGTTGACCCGTCGGCGTTGGATTGCCTCGGCCGGATCTGGGGGTGTCTCGCTGGTTGGCCCGATGGTCGAACCTGCGCCCGCCTCCTGGAGGGCCTCGAGTAGCACTGCAGAGATCGGATGGCTCGGCCTGCGTTTCCGCCAGTGTTCTGGTCGCCGGTGTGCGCTGCGCTTGTACTCGCGTGCGTCCGTATCCAAGGGAGGAGCAGCGGTCGAATACAGCAACCGAAGCATGTGAACTGAGGTGCTTCATCAGCTACGCGGTAGTGCCCTTCGCGCCTCGTGAAGCGCCTCTGACCAGGTGTTTTGTGCTGTCGGTGTGGTGGAGCCGAGGGCGAACCTGCGAACAGCGCGGAAAAGAGCCAATGAAGCATGCCTCAGTACGTACTGCGCCAGATCTCCGCAAACTAGCGGAACCTGCCCCTGGCAGATCAGGCAAGGGAGCCCCGGCCGGCCAATGACCGGCCGGGGCTCTTTTGTTTAGCGCGGGGCTCTTTCGTGTAGCTCCATGGCGCTTTCGCCTTGGCTCGGTGGCGCACGGCCGGGCCGGCCGACTCTGACAACGCGCCCAGTCCGGAGGCGTTAGAGTTAATAGGCATGTCTACCACCCGAAGGAGGGGCCGTTGGGAATCTTGGAGACTATCCGGAATCCGCAGGACCTTAGCAAGTTGTCCGCAGCGCAGCTGGATCAGCTGGCCGCTGAAATCAGGGAATTCCTGATTGGCAACGTCTCCCAGACGGGCGGTCACCTGGGCCCCAACCTCGGGGTCGTCGAGCTCACCATGGCGGTGCACCGGATCTTCGATTCACCCCGGGACAGTATCGTCTTCGACACCGGACACCAGTCCTACGTGCACAAGCTCCTCACCGGTCGCCATGATTTCAGCACCCTCCGGCAGCAGGGCGGCCTGTCCGGATACCCTGACCGCGCTGAGTCCGAGCACGACATCGTCGAAAGTTCGCACGCCTCCTCCTCGTTGTCGTGGGCAGACGGAATCTCCCGGGCCCGGCAGCTGACCGGCGGAGGCGACCGCTATGTCATCGCCGTCGTGGGCGACGGCGCACTGACCGGCGGCATGGCGTGGGAAGCCATCAATAACATTGCGGCCGACAAGAACCGCCGCGTGGTCATTGTCGTCAACGACAATGGCCGGTCCTATGCCCCCACCGTGGGCGGCTTTGCCGATTACCTGGCGTCCCTGCGCCCCACCATCGATTCGCTCCGCACCACCCCCGCCTACGAACGGGCCCTGGACTGGTGGAAGAAGAAGCTCCAGGACGGCGGCCCTGTGGGTCAGTTCACGTACAAGAGCCTGCATGCGATGAAAAAAGGCATCAAGGACTGGTGGGCTCCCCAGGGCATGTTTGAGGACCTGGGCATGAAGTACATCGGTCCGGTGGACGGGCACAATCTGCAGGCAATGGAACACGCCCTCTCCACTGCCAAGAACTACGCCGGCCCCGTCATCGTGCACGCCATGACGGAGAAGGGCCACGGCTACGCACCCGCAAGGGCGCACGAGGCGGACCAGTTCCACGCCGTCGGGATTATCGATCCTGAGACCGGCGAGCCCACCGAAGCGGGCGGCGCGAAGTCCTGGACCTCCGTTTTTGCTGATGAAATTGCCGACATCGCGGACGAGCGCAAGGACATCGTCGGGATTACCGGCGCCATGCTCATCCCTGTGGGGCTGCACAAGTTTGCGGCGCGGCACCCGGACCGCGTGTTCGACGTCGGCATCGCGGAACAACACGCCCTTACCTCGGCGGCCGGCATGGCGTTCGGCGGACTGCACCCTGTCGTCGCCGTCTACGCGACGTTCCTCAACCGGGCCTTCGACCAGCTGCTGATGGATGTGGCGCTGCACAAGGCGGGGGTGACCATTGTTTTGGACCGTGCGGGCGTCACAGGGCCAGACGGCGCCAGTCACCACGGGATGTGGGACATGGCCATGGTTCAGATCATTCCCGGGCTCCATCTGGCGGCCCCGCGGGATGCCTCGAGATTGCGCGAGGAACTGCGTGAAGCCGTGGCCATCGAAGACGCGCCTACGGTGATCCGTTACTCGAAGGGCACGGTCGGCGCCGAGGTCGAAGCCATCGAGCGGCTCAGTGACGGTGTGGACGTGCTGGCCCGCCGTCCGGCAGAGTCCAGCGAAAACGACGTGCTGATCGTAAGTGTCGGTGCAATGTCCGAGCTCGCGCTGAACGTCTCTAACCGGCTCGGCGCGCAAGGCATCAGCTCCACTGTCGTAGATCCGCGCTGGGTCCTCCCGGTCCGGAAATCGATCGTCGCCCTCGCCGCCCGGCACCGCTTGGTGATCTGCATTGAGGACGGCGTGCGGGCTGGGGGCGTCGGGTCGAGGATCCGCCAGGAGATGCGGTCCGCCGGCGTGGACACAGCGTTGAACGAAGTCGGGCTGCCTGTTGAGTTCCTTGACCACGGCACCCGCAGCCAGGTCCTGGAACGCGTTGGCCTCACGGCACAGCAGATCACCCACGACGTGGTCGCCCAGGTCCTGGGAACCAAGGTGCCGTTCGCACGGCCGCTTCCGGGGCAGGCGCATCCCACCACCGGAAGCCTGCCCCAGCTGTGAGTGCTGGCTGTTTTACCAGGCCGTAGAGGCACACCATCCACCGTTCAGCGGCACAGTCCGCGGGCGATCCAGAAAAAGGACGGGCATGAGCGGGATTATCCGTGTTTACAAGCGTGATGCAGAAGGGGCCCTCCAGTTCAGGGAGGCCTGGTTCGATGAGGACTACAGCCAGTTCGTCATGAACCATGGGGCAGTGGGGCACCAGAGCAAAACCGAGGAGACGGACGTCCCGGATGCCGAGGCGGCAGAGCGGCTGATGGATGCGTTTGCGGCTCAGTGCGCGGAGGACGGCTACGCCGAAATTCCGGACGAGGAGCAGTTCTGGGTAGTGGCCCAGTACGCTCTGAAGACCAGGGAAGGCACCAGCCGGGACCGGTATCTCGAGGAAAAGGCCAAGGACGCCCTCATCAGCCACCTTGCCTGGCGGGGCCTGGGAACCGTGGAGCGCTCGGAATTCAGCGACTCCAAACTCAACATCTTCTGCCTGTGCCCCGATGTGAATAAAGCGGTGAACGCCATCAAGGTCTGCATCCGCGGTGAAGACCTGGACTTCACGAAGCTGAGCATCGGCTCCGCACCGTTCACCGATCCGACGGCGCTGAAACTCAAGCACTCACCCAAGCCAGCCACCGGTTTTACCCTCTAACTAAAAGCCCAGCAGCTCAATGGAAGGCAGAGCGCCATGACGCCGAAGTCAGTCCAGCCAGGCCGAACACCTCTTCCGCGGGGTCTTGCCGCGCCTGCCCGCAGAACCCTGGCGCACTCCGGGGTGGAGACACTTGAGCAGCTCGTCCGCCTCGGCCAGCGCAGGGTCACCGAGCTCCCGGGCATGTCTCCCAAGACGCTTGCCCAGTTGCAGGATGCCCTGGATGAGCATGGGCTGGAGTTTCCCGCGAGCTGAGCTGATCCGGGTGCCCGTATAGGGTATTTCCATGACTGAATACCGCCGTCTTGGAAAATCGGGCCTGACCGTCTCCGTTGTGGGACTTGGCTGCAACAACCTGGGCCGCGCCAATACGGTGACGGAATCACAGGAGGGGACTGACGCCGTCGTGCATGCCGCCCTGGACGCCGGTGTGACGTTGTTCGATGTCGCTGACTCCTACGGGCGCGAGCCCGGCCTGAGCGAGACCATGCTCGGCAAGGCGCTGGGCAGCCGGCGTGGCGAGGCCGTGGTGGCGACAAAGTTCGGCATGGACATGCGCGGAACCAACGGCAAGGACTACGGCGCCCGCGGCTCCCGCAAGTACATCATCCGTGCCGCAGAGGCATCCCTGCGGCGGCTGGGCACCGACTGGATCGACCTGTATCAGTTCCACACGCCGGACCCGCTGACGCCCATCGAGGAGACCCTCGACGCGCTTAATGAACTGGTGAGCAGCGGCAAGGTCCGGTACATCGGCCATTCCAACCGCGCCGGCTGGCAGATCGCCGAGGCAGAATTCGTGGCCCGGGCAAGGGGCGGCGCGCGCTTCATCTCGGCGCAGAACCACTACAACCTGCTGGACCGCCGGGCCGAGCTGGAGGTCACCCCGGCGGCCGAGGCGTACGGCATCGGCGTGCTGCCCTACTTCCCCCTCGCCAACGGGCTCCTGACTGGAAAGTATGCGCCGCACCAGGCGCCGGAAGGCTCGCGGCTGAGCCACACAAGAACCTACCTGGTCGACGACGCCGACTGGCAGCAGCTGGAGCAGTTCAGCGCCTTCGCTGCCGCGCGCGACCTCACTGAAGTGCAGGTGGCGTTCTCCTGGCTCGCGGCACAGCCGTCGGTCAGCAGCGTCATTGCGGGGGCGACCAGGCCGGAGCAGGTCCGGCAGAACGCCGAAGCCGTTGCCTGGGTGCCCAGCAAGTCCGAGCTGGCAGAGCTGGACGCGATCTTCCCGCAGACCCCCAAGGTGGCCCTGTTCTGATGCCATCCGTTCTGCTGGACGTCGACACCGGGATCGACGATGCCCTCGCGCTGGTCTACCTGCTGTCCCGGCCCGAGGTGAGGATCCGGGCAATCACCTGCACCGCGGGAAACGTGGGAGCCCGCCAGGTAGCCGTGAACAACCTGGCGCTGCTGGAACTCTGCGGACGCAGCGGGATTGAGGTGGCGATCGGGGCCGACGTGCCCCTGGAGATTCCATTGGTGACCACCGAGGAGACCCATGGTCCGCAGGGAATCGGGTATGCGGAGCTCCCGCCGCCGGCACAGGCCGTATCCGAGCGCCATGCCGTGGACGTCTGGGTTGACACGGTCCGGGCACACCCGGGGGAGATCACCGGTCTCATCACTGGCCCGCTGACCAACTTCGCGCTGGCCCTGCGCCAAGAGCCTGAACTGCCCAGACTGCTCAGGCGACTGGTCATCATGGGCGGGTGCTTCAACTACCAGGGCAACACGACGCCCACCGCGGAATGGAACGTGTCGGTTGACCCGCATGCGGCGCAGGAAGTCTTCGCCGCGTACACCGGTCTTCCCGAGGACAGCCTGCCGGTGGTGTGCGCCCTGGAGACCACGGAACGGATCGAACTGCGGCCGGAGCATCTGCAAAGGCTGGGGGAGGCGGCGGGGGCAAGGGCGCCGGAGCTTGTGCTGCCGGAGCAGCCGGATGGGCAGCGCAGCGCGTCGGACAGTCCGCTTGTGGCCTGCCTTTCCGACGCTATCCGGTTCTACCTGGAATTCCACCGGCTGTATGACCAGGGATATGTCGCCCACATGCACGACGCCTTTGCTGCCGCCGTCGCCATCGGCCGCACGCCCGTGGAGGCCCGGACGGCGACAGTGCATGTGGAAACGCTGTCCCCCCGGCTCATCGGCACCACCGTGGCGGACTTCCGCGGCATCTGGAACGAGCCGCCGAACGCCCGGATCGTCACGACCAACGATCCGGCGCAGTGCCTCGACGAGCTGATCTCGTCAGTGGGCTCGCTTGCCCGCACGCTCGCGCCGCCTGCGCACCGCCTGGACATGTAGCACGGCGGATTTTGCCGTAGCACGGCACGTTTTGCCGTAGCACGGCGCGCCCGCGGATCGGTAGGATGGTAGGCGCGCCGAGGTGACATAGGTGCCCGATTTTGCGTACGCGGAAGATCACGCCAAGGGTGCGGGACCCGCCGTCATCAGCTAAGGATTTGCCATGTCACAGCCGTCGCTCACCCTCCCCACCCCCGGTCAGCAAGCGGGCCGGCGCCGCCGCTTGCTCGAACTTCTTGGCGCCGCCGCGATCACCGCCACCTTCGTCTTCCTGGTGCTGACGCAGCCTGCCGACATCGCCGGCGGACTCGGCAGCGTCTCCGCACTCGTCGCGCTGGGCGGGTTCCTGCTCGGTGCCGTCCTGCTGATCGTCGCAGTGCTGCCCACACTCCCGACCTCGACGGTGGTGCTCATGCCGGTGGCGCTGGTCCTGAACATCGTGCTCGGGCAGCTCATGGGCACCAGCGGCCTGCCCTTCTACTTCGATGCCATCGGCACAGTGCTGATTGCGGTCCTCGCCGGCCCTGCTGCCGGCGCAGCCACCGGTGCCCTGAGCAGTATCGTCTGGTCTTTCATCAACCCCACAGTCCTTCCCTTTGCCGCGGGCGCAGCGCTCATCGGATTCCTCGCCGGCACCGCCGCCCGCTACGGGCTGTTCCGCCGCTTCTACCTCGCCCCCGTCGCTGGCTTCGTCACCGGCATCGTTGCCGGCGTGGTCTCCGCGCCGATCGCTGCCTTCGTTTTCGGCGGAACGTCCGGAGCAGGAACCGGCGCCATCGTCAGCGCCTTCCGTGCCATGGGCGATACGCTGCTTGCCGCCATCACCAAGCAGGCCTTGATTTCGGATCCCATGGACAAGGCCATTGTGTTCGCCATCGCGGCGATGCTGGTTTACGCGCTTCCGCGCCGCACCACCTTCCAGTTCCCGTTCGTGCGCCGCTTCAACGTTCTCGCGGGGAAGGCTCCGGCCCAGCGGGGCGCCTGACAAGGTGACGCCGCGATTCCATCCGCTCACGCTGCTGGCGGCGGCCGCCGCGGTACTGGCCATTACGACGGCGGCATCCAGCTGGCCCGTCTCCCTCATGGTTGCGGCCGGTGCCGTGGCGCTTGCAGCGGCCACGGGCAGCGCGCGCCGTGTCCTCCTCGCCGGCGGCGCCATCCTGGCACCGTTCTGGCTTTCCCTGCTGGTGATCCACGGACTCTTCTACCCCGAGGGCCGTACCGTGCTGCTGGGATTCGGACCTGCCCGGGTCACGGCCGAAGGCATCGGCTTCGCCCTCGACATGGGGCTGCGCACCTCCGCCTTCGTCCTGGTGACGATGCTGTTCTCGTTCAGCGTCAGGGTCCCGGAGCTGGTCGCAGCGCTGAACTCCCGTCGTCTTCCGCCGCAGTTCGGCTACGTGCTGGCATCCACGCTGATGCTGGCTCCCATCATTGCGGCCCGGCTCCAGAAAGTCCGCCAGGCGCAGGAGTCGAGGGGCCTTGTGGTGGAGAAGGGGCTCCGCAGCCGCCTGAATGCAATTCGGCTGCAAATGGTCCCCCTGGTGCTGGGTCTCGTCCACGACGCCGGAACCCGCGCCCAGGCGCTTGATGCCAGGGGATTCCGGCGTCCAGGCCCGCGATCCAGTTACCGGGAAGTCAGCGATTCAATGGGCCAGCGGGGCTTCCGCTTCTGTGCCCTTCTGCTGGCCGCCGCCGCGGTGGTCCTGCGGATTATGGCGTCCTATCCAGGCGGGCAGTCATGAACGGGGACGGAGCCGCCCGGATCACACTGCGTGCAGCCATCGGATCTTTCATTTTCCATGGTGAGTCCACGCCGGCGCTGAGCTGTGTGGAGATCGAGGCAGCACCGGGCCGGCTGACGGCGGTGCTGGGCGGTTCCGGGAGCGGCAAGTCAACCCTGGGACGGTTGCTGGCTGCCTGGCTGGCGGGCGGACGCGACGGTGTCCTCCGGGGAACACTGCACCTGGACGCCGGCGGAGACCCGGAGGACGGCTCCCTGGTGTTCTCTGGTACAGACGACGATCCCCGGATCGACCCTGCGGCCTGGGCCGATCACGTGGGTTACGTGCCGCAGGATGCCCTGGCCATGCTCTCTGGCGTGCGCGGCACCGTGGAGGAGGAGCTCGCCTTCGGGCTGGAGAACCGCGGGGCGGAGCGGGCCGAGATGGTGCGGATTGTGGCTGAAACGGCCCGCCGGACCGGCCTCACGGGGCTGCTGGAACGGGACCCGGCAACCCTGTCCGGGGGAGAGCTGCGTCGGCTTGCGGTTGGGTGCGCGATTATTGACGACCCGGGTGTCCTGATCCTTGATGAACCGCTGGCGTCCCTGGACGCCGCCGGGGCCCGGACGGTGATGGAGCTCATCAGTGACCTGCTGGACCGGGGCGTGGCCGTTGTGGTGCTCAGCCAGCAGGTCGACCAGCTGACCCGGCTGGCGTCGCACTGGCTCGTCCTGAAGGACGGGGGCGTGATGGCTGCCGGCCGCCCGGGCCAACTGCTTGGCGGTGACCTGCTGGCGGGCTCCGGAGTCGTCGTCGGCGGGGCGCAGGGGCCGCGCCCTGTACCCGCAACCTCAGCTCCCACCGCCGCGGCACCTGCCTTGGAGCTCGACGGCGTGTCGTTCGGTTTCGAATCCAGTGGACCGAGGTCTTCACGCCTGCTACAGAACGTGGATTTCAGCGTGGTGCCGGGAGAAGTCGTTGCGGTAACGGGCCCGAACGGCGCGGGGAAGTCGACGTTGTTGCGGCTCTTCAACGGGCTGCTCAGGCCGCTGGACGGGGAAGTCCGCGTGGGCGGTGTGGGAATCGCCGGCGTCCCCACCGGCATTGTCGCGGAGCGTCTGGGGCTGCTGTTCCAGCACCCGCACGACCAGCTGTTCGAACGGACCGCACAGCGGGAAGTGCTGTTTGGCCTGGACCGCCTGTTTGGCGTGGATGCGCCGATGAAGGCCGCCGCGGCGCTGGCGTCCGTGGGACTGGATGGTGCGGAAGACGTCCATCCTCATGAGCTTCCCGGCTCGGGCCAGCGCCTGCTGGCACTGGCAACGGTCCTGGCCCGGGAGCCCGCGGTGCTTGCCCTTGACGAGCCCACGGTTGCGCTGGATGCCCACGGCTTTGAGCGGCTGACCGCCGCCGTGTCAGCGGCCGCCGGCCGCGGCGCCGCCGTCGTCATCGTCACCCATGACCTGGCCTTTGCGCAGGCCCATGCGCACCGGACGATGGAGCTGAAGGACGGCGTCCTCGTGGGCTGTTAGGAGATTCGGGGCGTGGAGGTGGTTTTGCGGACAACGAGGTGCGGTGTTCTGACCACATGGGCGGCTGCCTGTGCTCCTTCCACCCGGTCCGCTGCCCTGTTGACGGCCGCTGCCGCGAGCAACGGAGCATCCTGGCTGACGGATGAGAGCTGCACATAGCTGAGCCGGGCCAGTTGGCTGTCGTCGTAGCCGAGTACCGAGACGTCGGCCGGAACCTGCAGGCCCTCTGCGCGGAAGCTTTCAATCACGCCGAGGGCGGATCTGTCATTGAAGGCCAGAACGGCTGATGGGAGGTTTCCCATCAGCGACCGGGCCGCCCTGAGCCCGTCTTCTTCGTTGAGACCACCTGCCACTACAACAGCCTCCAGGCCGTGGCGCTGCATCTCGGAACGGAAAGCCGCGGTGCGCTGCTCAGCGGAAACGGCTGTTCCGCCGTCTACATGAACGATGTGTCGATGTCCCAGCCCGACCAGATGGTCAACTGCGATGCTGATGCCTGCGTGGTCGTCGCTGCTCACCGAATCGACGGCTTCACCGACGTCGTCGCGCAGGAGGCTGACGACAGGCACCTGGCTGGCGTAGCGGGCAAGGTCATGCGTGCTGAGGGAAGGTGAAATCATGATGAGGGCTTCAGAGCCGAAGTCCAGGAGCGATTCAATGGCCCGGGTTTCGGGTCGGCCGCTGGCGACGGCACTGAGCGCTATTTCATAGCCGCGTGTCTCGGCCTCGGCGTAGGCGGCGTCCACTATTTCGGCGTGGAAAGGCTGGGAGCTGGAGAAACTGAGGCCAAGCAGCCTGGTGCGGCTGCTGCGCAGCAGCCTTGCCCGGCTGTCCGGTCTGTAGCCTAGCTCCTGGGCAGCCTGCAGGACCTTTTGCCTCGTGGGCTCGGCGGCGCCGGGGGCTCCGCGCATCACGATGGAAACAAGCGCCCGTGAAACGCCGGCTGCCTGGGCAACGTCCATCAGAGTGGGGCGCCGCTGCTGTTCCGTCATCCTTCTCCTTGTCCTGAAGCAGTCTATAGAACGATCTAGACAGGAGGCCAGAGAGATGCCACCATTGTCGGACTAGAACGATCTAGAAGGCCTATTCCAGGAGTGATCATGAGTTACCTTCAGCATCCGGTCAGTGAAGACCGGCCAGTCCGAATCGCTGTGGTCGGTGCAGGCTGGATCGGCAGCTTCCACGCCGAGTCTGTTGCCCGGCGGATTCCCAATGCCCGCCTTGAGGCCATCGCGGATCCTGCCCTGCCCGCCGTCGAGGCGCTGGCCAGCAGGCTGGGTGTCAGCAAGATCAGCACCGATCCCGCGGACGTCATCAGCGACCCGGAGGTGGATGCCATCCTGATAGCGGCCCCGGCACGCTTCCATTCCAGCCTCATCGCCGCTGCGGCGCGGGCGGGCAAGGACGTGTTCTGCGAGAAGCCCGGCGGCCGCACGGTTGAGGAACTTGATGATGCCATGGCGGAGGCCGAGGCGGCCGGAGTGATCGTCCAGTTTGGTTTCAATCGGCGGTATGCTGCCGATTTCGCAGCGGCCCGGAAGCTTATTGACGACGGCGTGGTGGGAACCCCCCAGCTGCTGCGGTCACTGACCCGCGATCCGGGCACCGAGGCAGGAATCGCCAATCCGGAGCGCATCCCGCCGAACACCATCTTCCTGGAAACGCTGATCCACGATTTCGATACGCTGAATTGGCTGAATCCCGGGGCAGTTCCCGTCCGCGTCCACGCCGTTGCCGACACGCTGGTTGCGCCGGAGGCGAAGGCCGGAGGGCTGTTGGATACAGCGGTTGTGACTGTCACGTACAGCAACGGCGCCATCGCGGTGGCCGAGGCGAACTTTAACGCTTTGTACGGCTATGACGTGCGCGGTGAAGTATTTGGATCCGGGGGCATGGTGACGGCGGGCGGTCCTCAGGCCACCAGCGCGACGGGCTACACCGCAGGCGGCATGGGCACCGCCACAGTGCGACTGAACGTTGATCTCTTCCACGACGCCTACACCGCGGAAGTGGCGCACTTTGCCGATGCAGTCAAAGCACGCCGTGACGGCGTTGAGGCCAAGGGAACGCCGGGCCCGGGCTGGGCAGATGCACGCAACGCCCTTGCGGTGGCTTTGGCTGCGGCACGCTCTGCCGAAACCGGGCAGCCGGTGGACGTCTCCTCGATTGCGGCTTTGCAGGCAGCCGAGCGGGAACTGCACGCTGTGGGGGAGGGCGCATGAGCTTCCGCCTGGCTGTCTGCGCTGAAATGGTCTACGGCGAGTTGCCCTTGATCGAGCGCGTCCGCCGCATCAGCGGACAGGACTTCGAGGTTGAGCTCTGGGACACGCGGGGACAGGACGTAGCGGCCCTCGCGGCCACCGGGGCCCGGTTTTCGTCGATGAGCGGTTACTTCGGCGGAAGCCTCATCGACCCCGAGGGCGCCGACGAAGTGCTGGCGTCGGCAGAGAAACTCATTCCGACTGCTTTGGAGCTGGGTGTCGAACGGATGGTGGTCCACCCGGCCGAGCTGGGAGAGGGAGGCAAGGCGGTCCGACCGCTGCACCGCTCCACGGGCGGGATGTGGCTGACTGGACTGCGCACGCTTGAGCGCCTCGCGGTCCTCGGTGAGAAGCATGACGTGACGTTTGCGTTGGAAAACCTGAACACCGTAGTGGACCATCCCGGCATACCGTTGGCGCGCGCCAAGGACACCCTGGCTCTTGTCTCGGCGGTTGATCACCCAAACGTGAAGATGATGCTGGACCTCTATCATGCCCAGATCGGGGAGGGGAATCTCATCGAACTGGTGGGAGCCGCCCTGCCTTGGATCGGTGAGATCCAGGTGGCCGACGTTCCGGGCCGGTTCGAACCCGGCACGGGGGAGATCAACTACCGCGCAGTGGCCTCGGCGCTGAAGGATGCGGGATACTCCGGCGTCGTTGGCCTCGAAGCGGGTGCTTCCGGCGGCCAGGGCGCGGAAGCGGGCGATACGGCATTGGCTGCTTTCCGATCAGCCTTCGACGTGTGACTGGGCAGGTTGCGCTCTTGATCTTGTCGTGCGGGCTTAGCTGCGAGGGCATCTGCAATGCTGTCCAGCATGACGATCACTTTTGAATGGCGTGGCGCGGTTAGAAACCAGGAAATTAACCTGCTGCACGCGGAGGGCTTTGAGCACGCATACGTTGAAGAAGATTGGATCGACCTGCTCTCGCGCTTCAGCCTGGGGTGGGTCACGGCGCGCGACGATGAAGGTCTCGTGGGCTTCCTCAACGTGATTTGGGACGGCCAGGTGCATGCATTCATCGAAGACACACTGGTGGCACATCGAGCGCGCCGCCAGGGCGTCGGGAAACGGCTCGTCGCCGTAGCCACGGAACAGTCCAGGGCGGCGGGCTGCGAATGGCTTCATGTGGACTTCGACGATCACCTGAAGAGTTTCTATTTTGATGCGTGCGGCTTCCGTCCAACGAATGCTGGTCTCATCCAGTTGCGATAGCAGCGATGGGCGGTGGGCCGCCCATCGCTAGGAGTATTTCAGGCTCATTATGAGGGCCTTGAGCTGAGCGTACTGCTTGGTGGCCATCCACACTTTCGCCGCTTGTCGATTCGGGAACGCAGACTGGGGGCTCGGGTATACCAACTGGTTGAAGATGACCCCATTCTGTGCGCCGCCGTTTCCCATAGCGAGCAATGTGCAGTGCGACCCGACGTCGCCCTCCTCCAGGTTGCGGGGGTTCATCCTGTGGCCGGTGAGCAGCTCATCGGCATGCTCCTCGTCGACGGGCTGTCACCCCGCGAACGTGAGGTCTGCCATGAAGTGATAGCCGGACATGCGGCAACGCATATTGCCACGCACCTTTCCGTCACCCCGAATACCGTGCAAGACCATGTGAATCGGTGTTTTCCAAGATGGGCGTGCGCAGCCGAGGGGAACTGGCCGCTCGGCTGCAGCCCCACTCCATCGCACCAGACAACTCCTGACAACGCCCTGCCGCGGGCCGCAGCGGTGCCATCCCATCACGCTACGGGCATGACGGGACGGCACCGTCCAGCAGTGCGGCTTCGGCTGATTTATGGCCGGGAGGCAACGCCCGGGGGCAGGAATCGCTTGCCGTTGACCCGCTCGGACGCGCCCACCCGGTCCAGGTAGGGCGTGATGCCGCCCAGGAACATCGGCCAGCCTGCGCCCAGAATCATGCAGAGGTCAATGTCCTCCGGCCCGGCCACCACGCCCTCGTCCAGCATCAGGCCGATTTCCTCGGCGAGGGCATTCTGCGTCCGGCGAAGGACTTCCTCCCCGGTCGACGGCGAGGAACCGAACGACATCAGCGCAAGCGTGGACGCGGGAATCTCCCGGCCACCTTCGGCGGTAGGAACCCAGAGCGATTTCACTCCGTTGTCGATCAGCTTCTGCAGATTCTGCGAAACCCGGAAGCGGTCTCCAAAGGCGGCATGGAGTGACTCCTGCACGTGCTGTGCCACCGGCAGCCCCACCATCGCGCCGAGGGCGAACGGCGTCATGGGCAGACCCATCGGCCGCAGGGCGTTGTCGGCAACGTCCGCGGGCGTGCCCTCATCGAAGGCAGCTGTGACTTCGCCCATGAGCCGCAGGAGGATTCGGTTGACCACGAAGGCCGGGGCATCCTTGACCAGTACGGCGGTCTTCTTCAGCCCCTTGGCGAGCTCAAAGGCGGTGGCCAGCACGGCGTCGTCGGTCTTCGGCGCCCGGACCACCTCCACCAGCGGCATGACAGCCACGGGGTTGAAGAAGTGGAAACCGACCAGCCGCTCAGGGTGCTGCAGGTCCTCCGCCATGGCCGTCACGGACAGCGAGGACGTATTGGTGGCGAGGATGCACTCGGGGGAGACCACCGCCTCCAGTTCGGCGAAGACCTGCTTCTTGACGTTCAGTTCCTCAAAGACCGCCTCGATCACGAAATCAGCATCTGCGAACGGATCCTTGGAGACCGACCCGGTCACGAGCGCCTTGGTCCGGTTCGCGGCATCCTGGCTGATCCGGTTCTTGCCGAGCAGCTTCTCCACTTCTGCGTGGACGTAGCCCACGCCCTTGTCCACGCGGTCCTGGTCGATGTCGGTCATGACGACGGGAACCTTGAGCTGGCGCGCAAACAGCAGGGCCAGCTGGCTGGCCATCAGTCCGGCACCCACCACGCCGACCTTCGTCACGGGGCGTGCAAGCTTGCGGTCTGGTGCTCCTGCGGGACGCTTGGACCTTTTCTGCACGAGGTCCAGGAAAGCGTAGACCGTGGAGCGGAATTCGTCCGTCTGCATGAGACCGGCCAGGGTTTCGCATTCCAGGGCCGCAGAGTCTGCCTGGGACAGGGTCCGGTTGGACTCCATGATGTCCAGCACCTTGGCCGGCGCCGGAGACGCATTGGAGGTTTTGGATTCCACGAAGGCGCGGCCGGCCGCCACTGCCGCCGCCCAGCGGCCGGCAACCTCCGGATCGGACGGGTCGACGGCGTTGGGGCGTTCCGGTGTGACCTCGCCGGAGATGACTTTCGCGGCCCAGGCGACAGACTGCTCGACGAAGTCGGCGGGTTCAAACAAGGCATCGGCGATGCCCAGCTCGTACGCTTCCGGCCCGGACAGCGTGCGGTTGTTACTGAGCGGGTTTTCGATCATCACCTTGACGGCGTTTTCCGGGCCGATGAGCCGCGGAAGCAGGTAGACGCCGCCCCAGCCAGGGACCAGCCCGATGAATGCTTCCGGCAGGGCCAGCGCGCCAGCGCCCTCCGATACCGTGCGGTACGTCGATTGCAAGGCTATTTCCAGCCCGCCGCCCAAGGCCAGGCCGTTGATGAAGGCGAAGCATGGAACGCCGAGGTTGGCCAGCGTGGCATAGACCTCGTGCCCCAACTGCGCCATCCAGAGGCCATGCTCGCGGGTGGCAAGCGATTTCACCGTGGACAGATCGGCGCCGGCCACCAGAAAATGCGGCTTGCCCATTACTCCGGCGCCGACGATCTCGCCCTTTGCCGCGCGGTCGCGAAGACCTTCGAGCACAGTGCCCAGCTCCACGAGGGTGTTGGGTCCCAGTGTGGTGGGCCTGGAATGGTCCAGCCCGTTGTCGAGGGTAATGAGCGCGAATGTGCCTCCGCCTGCCCCGCCTGGGGTTGCCGGCAGTTCGATGTCCTGCACGTAGGAGTGGGTGACGGTCTCGTCGGGGAAAAGATCGGCAAGTTTGCTGAATTCTGCGGCGCTCATGCTACGGCTCCTGCTGTTTCGATGTCGGTACCGCTGTAGTCGGCATGGTGTGGATTTTCCCAGATGACAGTGGCGCCCATGCCGAGGCCGACGCACATGGCCGTGATGCCGTAGCGGACGGTGGGATCCTCCTCGAACTGGCGGGCCAGCTGGGTCATGAGCCGGATTCCCGAGGAGGCGAGGGGGTGCCCCACCGCAATGGCGCCGCCGTAACGGTTGACCCGGGGGTCGTCGTCGGCGATCCCAAAATGGTCCAGGAAGCTCAGGACCTGGACGGCAAACGCCTCGTTGATTTCGAACAGGCCGATGTCGCCGATCGTCAGGCCGGCCTTCGCGAGGGCCTTCTCGGTTGACGGTACGGGTCCGATGCCCATGACTTCAGGTTCTACACCAGCGTAGGCATAACTGACCAGCCTCATCTTGACGGACAGTCCCAGTTCAGCGGCGGTATCGGAGGACGCCAGCAAGGCTGCAGTGGCGCCGTCGTTCAGTCCCGCGGCATTGCCTGCGGTCACGCGGCCGTGGGCACGGAAAGGGGTCTTCAATGCGGCAAGGTCTTCAAGGGTGGTGCCCGGGCGGGGCGGTTCGTCTGCAGTATTGACGGTCCAGCCCTGGCCGGGCTTCATGGTGGCCACAGGAACAAGGTCCCGCTGAATCTCTCCTGTGCCGTAGGCGGCCTGCAGCTTGTGCTGGGAGGCCATCGCGTACGCGTCGGCCCGGTTCTTCGTGATGGCAGGGAATCGGTCGTGCAGGTTTTCGGCCGTGTTGCCCATGTTGAGGGCGGCCGGGTCCACGAGCCGCTCGGACATGAACCGCGGGTTGGGGTCGGCGCCCTCGCCCATCGGGTGGTTGCCCATGTGCTCCACCCCGCCGGCAATGACGACGTCGTAGGCGCCGAAGGCGATGCCGCCGGCCGTCGTGGTGACTGCCGTCATGGCACCGGCACACATGCGGTCTATGGCAAAGCCGGGAACGGTTCGGGGCAGCCCCGCAAGCAGGGCAGCCGTCCGGCCAATGGTCAGGCCCTGGTCACCCGTCTGGGTTGTTGCTGCGACGGCCACTTCATCGATGCGGTCGGCGGGCAGTTCCGGGTTGCGGCGCATTAGTTCGCGGATGCATTTGACCGCCAGGTCATCTGCACGCATGCCGGCGTAGATGCCCTTCTCACCGGCCCGGCCGAAAGGCGTCCGCACGCCGTCCACGAAGACGACGTCGCGGACAGCGCGTTGGTTTCCGCTGCTTCGGTGTTGGCTCACGTGCTGCTCCTCATTGAGACGTTGGTGCCGGATCCTGGTCACAGGTCATCAAGGATCCGGGCGTCAGTGAGCCCAATGTTACTTGCCAGTAACTTAGTGTGCAAGGAGCGGCAGATTCAGGCCTTCGGCTCCTTGGCTTCCTTCGGCGGCAGCGGCTGCGGATTGAGGAACGCCGCTGTAATCAGCGGCGTCACCAGCTCGACCTGCCAGGGCCTCGCTCCCAGCTCCCGGAGTTCTCCAGCGACGGCGGCTTCGGTGATCTCGGCCGGGGGGCGCCAGGCGATCCGCCGCAGGTAGTCCGGCGTCAGCAGGTTCTCCAGCGGAAGATTCAACTCCTCGGCCTTGGCCTGCAGCAGCGGGCGTGCGGTGGACAGCCTTTCCGCGGCAGCAAGGTCGCGGTCAGCCCAGACCCTTGGCGGTGGCGGTGCATTGGTGGCAAGGTGCAGCGGGGGAAGGTCCTCCAGCGCACGGGCGGTGGCGATGCAGCGGAGCCAGCGCGGTGCCTCGCGCTGGGCTGCCCTGCCGTGGAAGCCCTTCGTGCCCAGCAGTTGCGGCACGGTGGCCGGCATTGCCTTGGCGGCAGCTACGAGGGAGGAATCGGGAATGAGGCGGCCCGGCGCGACGTCCCGCTTCTGGGCCAGGGCATCGCGTTCAAGCCACATCTCGCGGACCGCGGCCAGCTGGCGGCGGTCCCGGATCTGGTGGAGCCCCGACGTTTTGCGCCAGGGGTCGATCCTCGGCGGGGCCAGTCCGGCTGCAAGGATGGCAGCGAATTCCTGTTCCGCGAATTCGAGTTTGCCGTCCGCCTCGAGCAGCTCGACGAGTTCCTCGCGCAGCTCCGTCAGGACTTCGACGTCGAGGGCCGCGTAGCGCAGCCAGGGTTCAGGCAGCGGGCGGGTGGACCAGTCGGCTGCCGAATGCTCTTTCGCGAGGCCAAAGCCGAGGAGTTGCTCGATGACCGCCGCAAGTCCCACGCGTGGAAGCCCGGCCAGGCGGGCGGCGAGCTCTGTGTCGAACAGCTTGTCCGGCCACATGCCGAGCTCGGAAAGGCAGGGAAGGTCCTGGCTGGCCGCATGCAGGATCCATTCCACGCCGTCGAGTGCGTCGTTGATGATGCGAAGATCATCAAAGGGCTCAGGATCGATGAGCCAGGTGCCCGATCCTTCGCGCCGAATCTGGACCAGGAAGGCCCGTTGGCCGTACCGGAAACCCGAGGCCCGCTCCGCATCAACTCCCGCCGGGCCGGTTCCGGCCGCAATCGCCGCAGCGCAGCGTTCCAGTCCTGACTGGGTCTCAATGACAAGCGGCACGCCGTCCCGCGGGGAGTCGAGGTCGATGATGACGGGGACGCGGCTGTCGAACCCCTCCACCGAGATATGGGGTGTGGTTTCAGCAGCCGGAGCGCCGGCTGTGGTGTTTTCCGAATTTTGAGGGGTCATGATGACCCTAGTTTACCGGCAGCACGCTGCCGGGCGGAGCCGGCAGCGCCGGGAGCCGCTAGTTCCTGCGCCTGCGGGGGAGGGCGGAGACACCGTCGGGGAGCGGCGGAAGCCCCGCGAACGTGCACACCATGTCGGACCAGGCCTCAAGGTGGGCCTGCACGTCGGCGCCCGCCGGGGTCCACGACGCCCGGAGTTCAATATCGATCGATCCCGGCCTGTCGGACAGGGTGCCGAAACTTTCGGAGAGCACGCGGGTCGCGGTGCCGCCCGCGGCCCGGTACGGCGCCCGGTGCGTTTCGAGGGCTTCCACAAGCCACGTCCAGGCGACCGAACCGAGCATTTCGTCGTTGCCCATCTCCGCTTCCAGCTGGGCCCGGATGTAGGTCACGATCCGGAACTCACCGTCCCAGACGGCGGAGCCGTCGGGGTCGTGCAGCAGGATGAAGCGGCCAGTGGCGAGTTCGTCGCCGTCGGTGTCGTTCCCGGCAGTGGAGTGGGCAAGGGCCATGGCCGCCGGACCGTGCAGGGCTGGATACCCGCTGCTGCGGCTGCTCGCACCGATGACCTCGGCGCCGAGCGCCACGGCGAACGGCGCCAGCCGTGAGGGCGCCGGGATCTCGTTCAGGCGCAGCTCGCTGCGGCATCGTGCTTTCCGGAGCGTTCCCAAGGCGTAAAGAAAATCCGCGGGAACCTGGGCAAGTGCGTTCACAATCGCATGGTACGCAATGGGACCGGCCAAATGCCGCAGGCTCGCCGTCGGTCCGTGGAATCCGGCCCCCGCAATCCGGTCCGGTTTCCGGAAGCTGACTGCGTCATCCGGCAGAACCTAGCCAGCGGCCAATTCCCTTTTGATGGCCGCGACGAACGCGTCCACGTCCTCCTCACTGGTGTCAAAGGAACACATCCAGCGGACTTCGCGGGCGGCTTCGTTCCAGTCATAGAAGCGAAAGGACTTCCGCAGCCTGTCTGCCACGCCTTCGGGCAGGATGGCAAAAACGCCGTTGGATTCGGTCTTCTGGCTCAGTTCGATGCCCGGAATGGACTCGACACCGGCGCGAAGCCTGGCGGCCATCGCATTCGCATGCGCGGCGGAACGCAGCCACAGGTCGCCTTCCAGCAGGGCAATGAACTGGGCGGACAGGAAGCGCATCTTGGAGGCCAACTGCATGTTCATTTTCCGCAGGAAGAGGAGGCCGTGGGCGGCTTCCGGATTCAGTGCAACCACCACTTCGCCAAACAGCAGCCCGTTCTTGGTGCCACCGAAGGAGAGGATATCCACGCCGGCCTCACGGGTGAAGGTTCGCAGCGGAACGCCCAGGTGCGCTGCGGCATTGGCGAGCCGCGCGCCGTCCATGTGCAGTTTCATGCCCTTGGCATGGACATGTTCGGCAATGGCGCGCACCTCCTCCGGCGTGTAGCACGTGCCCAGCTCGGTGGTCTGGGTGATGGAGACGGCAAGCGGCTGGGCACGGTGCTCGTCACCCCAGCCCCAGGCTTCGCTGTCGATGAGTTCCGGAGTCAGCTTGCCGTGCGGCGTGGGCACCTGAAGCAGCTTGATGCCGCCGATGCGCTCCGGGGCGCCGTTTTCGTCCATGTTGATATGGGCCGTTGATGCACAGATCACCGCGCCCCAGCGGGGGAGCAGTGACTGCAGCGACAGCACGTTGGCGCCGGTTCCGTTGAACACCGGGAAGCACTCGATGCCTGCACCGAAGTGCTGCTCCATCAGCTCCTGGAGCCGGGCGGTGTATTCGTCTTCGCCATAGGACACCTGGTGGCCCTCGTTGGCGGCCGCCAGGGCAGCCAGCACCTCGGGATGCACGCCGGAGTAGTTGTCGGAGGCGAAGCCCCGGACAGACGCGTCGTGCAGCCTGGGCATGGTGCCGTTGCCGGCCGTTTCAACAGTGGTAGTCATCGGTTTGGTCACGCTTTCAGTCTAGGGAGTTCGGGCCGGGCATGCCTGCGGTCATTGGGTCAGCAGCATCCGCTGGCCGTTCAGTTCAGCGGCGGGTTTTCCGAACAGGCCGACGACGACGGCGGCCAGGTCTTCGACGTCGGTGTAGCCGGGGAACGTGCGTTCCGGATGGCGGCTTCGCTTGTCGGCGTCCACGAGCGCCTTGGCCACGAGGACGACGGCGGCGCTGTGCTGCTCGGCGGACTGGTCCCGCCGGAAGCCGTCCGCGACCGCCATGGTCCAGGCCTCGGCAGCGGCCTTTGCCGCTGCATAGCTGGCAACGGCGGCGGAGGGTGCGGCGACCGCCGTCGAGGACACCATGGCGAACCGGCCGTTTTCGGAGGCCGCGAGGTCGTCGTAGAACACGCGGGTCACGTTCCGCAGAGTCGTTACGGCGGTGCGCTCCAGGAAATCCCAGTCCTCGTCGCTTTGGTCGGTAATGCCCGAGGCCCCGCGCCAGCCGCCCACCAGGTGGATGACGCCGTCGATCCTGCCCGCCGTCCGGGCGAGGGCTTCGTGGAGTTCGCGGACGGCAGGCAGGTTGGCGAGATCGCAGGTGAACGGCGTGACGCCGGTGCCGGCCTTCGCCGCTGCTGCCTCGATCCGGTCCCTGTCCGACCCCACGGTGTAGACCGCGAAGCCAGCCTGCGCCAGGGCATGCGCCACCGCGATGCCCGACGGGCCGCTCCCGCCGGTGACCAGGACGTTGGGGATGCTGCGTTCGGTCATCCGGCGGTCATCCTTGTGGCGGCAGGGCCGGGGCGGGCCGAGTCCGATGATCCGGTGATGCCGGCGGTCGACTCGATCACGGCCCGCATCTTCTTTTCCAGCGCCTCATAGAACATGGACAACGGGAACTCGTCATCCAGCACCTGGTCCGTCAGGCCGCGGGGCGGCCCGTCCAGGGGGAGAGCTCCCGGTCCCTTGGCCCATGCCGAGGCCGGGTTGGGCGTGAGCGTTCCCGCGATGAGTTCGTAGGCGGCCAGCCAGTGGGCGGTTTTGGGCCGGTCGATCGAACGCCAGTACAGCTCATCGATCCGGTCTCCCAGCTCAATGACGACGCCGGCAACCTCGTCCCAGTCGATGCTGAGGCGGCTGTCGGTCCAGTGCAGCACCCGGTGCTGGTGCAGCCAGGCAAAGAGCAGCTGACCGCCGAGTCCGTCGTAGTTGCGCACCCGGCTGCCCGTGATGGCGAAACGGAAAATGCGGTCGAAGATCACGGCGTACTGGACCAGTTTCGCGTGCCGGCGGGCTTCCGGATCGGCATCTTCGTCCTTTTCAATTTTCACGGACTCCCGGAAGGCCGTGAGGTCGCACCGCAGTTCTTCGAGGGAGTACAGGAAGAACGGCATGCGCTGTTTGATCATGAAGGGATCGAACGGGAGGTCGCCGCGCATGTGGGTGCGGTCGTGGATCAGGTCCCACATCACAAAGGTTTCCTGCGTGAGCTTCTGGTCCTCGAGGAGCTGG
Source organism: Arthrobacter sp. ISL-28 (assembly GCF_018613875.1). Classification (GTDB taxonomy): domain Bacteria; phylum Actinomycetota; class Actinomycetes; order Actinomycetales; family Micrococcaceae; genus Arthrobacter. Next base: position 190,297 of record NZ_JAGGPJ010000015.1, read on the forward strand.
GCGGCCTCGGCGGGCAGCTCAAGGGCGGTGATGTCGGCGGCGGCGCGAAGGACGCGGCGGAAGCGTGCGGCCTCACGGTCGGCGAAGATTGCGCCCCAGGTGAACTTCGGAGTTTCACGGACGGCCACGGTCTCCGGGAAGAGCACCGCGGAGTTGGTGTCGTACCCCGGGGTGAAGTCGAGGAAACGGATGGGAACGAACAGCTTGTTGGAGTACTGGCCCTCTTCGAGTCCGGCAATGAATTCGGGCCAGATCACGTCGATCAGGACAGCTTCCACCAGGCGGCTGCTGCTGCCGTTCTGGGTGTACATGGGAAAGACCACCACGTGCTGGAGCCCGTTTTCGCGGTGTTCCTGGGGCCGGAAGGCCAGCAGCGAGTCCAGGAAGTCCGGAACGCCGAACCCCGCCTCCATCCAGCGGGTGAAGTCGCGGCCGAGGAGATCAAGGTAGCGGGCGTCGTGCGGGAAGGACGGCGCGAGGGCTTCGAGCGCGTCGATGATGGCGAGGACATGGCCGGCGGCAGCAGCGTGGTCCGTCTGTTCCGGTACGGAGCCGTCCTGGATCTGCAGGCTCCGCAGAGCCGTGGTTGAGGCCTTGAGCCGCAGCCATTCCGGGTGGTCTGCGGAGATCCTGGCAGGGGCGGTGGTAACGGTAATGGTCATGTTCGGCGTCGCCTTTCTGGTTGCCTGAGCTTTCTACGCCGAGCGTAGCAAGCCGCCAGATTCGCTAATCCATTTTAGGACCAAGCATAAGAAAGTGTGGGGCTCGAGGGCTGCTTTGCTCAGACCAGATGTAGCGGCAGGCAGCCTCAGGATTCCGGCGTGCTGTCTGCGCTGTCAGCCGTGACCAGTTTCAGCGAGACGGAGTTGATGCAGTAGCGCTGGTCCGTGGGCGTTCCATACCCTTCACCCTCAAAAACGTGCCCGAGGTGGGAATCACAGTTTGCGCACCGCACTTCGATGCGGTCCATTCCGAGGGTCCGGTCATGTATGTAGCGGACCCTCTCCTCTGCCAGCGGCGCCCAGAAGGACGGCCAGCCGCAGTGGGAATCGAACTTCTCGTTGCTCGTGAACAGCTCGGCCCCGCAAGCCCGGCAATGGTAGACGCCCGCTGTATGGGTATCCCAGTATTCACCTGTGTAGGGGCGTTCAGTTCCGGCCTGGCGCAGCACGTGGTATTCCTCCGGGGTGAGTTCCCGGCGCCATTCGTCCTCGCTCCGGACGACCGGTGCGGCTGCGTTATTTTCAGCTTTTTCTGGAGTGCTCATAGCGTCATCAACGTTCAGGAGTCCCCGATAAATCCCGAGCCGGCATACAGGTGCAGCACGGGAAGGCCCAGACGGTCCTGGGCCTTGTTGGCCCAGTCGGTGTGGAAGGTGTCTGCCACCGCATGCGGCCGCGTGACGACGACGGCCTGCGCAGCGCCCAGTTCCTTAACCTTGGCTACAAGACCATTAACGGCTTCGCCATCCACCATTTCGCCTGAAACACCGCCGCCGACACCCTCGAGGGCGCTGAGCGAAACGGACAGCGTCTCCGCCGCCTCAGCACGTTGCTTCTCCGGATCCGGCGCGTGGGACGTCAGCTCCCGGAAGGCCTTGGCGATGTCCAGCATGGAAAGATTCTCGAGGAAGTCCACGAGCAGATGCCGTTCCGTGTTGGCAGGAACCAGTACGACCAGGGGCATGTCACCCCCGTCCACCAGTCGTTCGATGTTGATGCGGTCGTCCGCACCCAGCGGCTCTTCTGTGAGAATGACGATTGGATCGCTCATGCCATCAGCCTAGCCCGGCGGACCCGCGCCTGCATGCATTTGTCCCCGGATGTGCCTCCGGCTCCTACTCCGGTAAGAATGGAGCCATGGACTCCTCCTCCCGGGCCGGCGCGAAGCTGCAGCGAAACCAGCTTTCCGGCGCCGCCAAGCAGCTGGCAGCAGACCTTCTGAACAGCACTGCCCTGGGCAGCAAGAAGGCCCTGAACAGCAGTGCCCTGTTCAGTAAGAAAGCCCTGAACAGCAGTGCTGTGAACAGCAACACCCAGCAGGACAGCACGATGAGTCTGAGGGCCAAATGGACCCTGGGTGGAATTATTGCTGGCAGTGCGGCCGCCGGACTCCTGGGGGCCGGGTCGTCGGCACTGGCGCTCTACTTTGCCCGGCGCGTGCTGACTCCCGCACGTGTGCGCACGGCGGACCAGGAAGTGCTGGCGGTGATCAGGGACGGCGGGGGACTGCAGGTCATCCTTGCCGCCACGCCGGACACAACCGTGAACGGCGTCTACAGTCTTTTCTTCGACGGCGGAAACGGCCACGCCCGGATCGGCAGGATCGTGTCCTACTCGCCGGCTGAGCGCACGGTGCTGCGCGAGGTGGAGGCCGTGTACCAGGGAAACCTTGAAACCGCCCGCCGCGGCTGGTGGAGCGGTGCTGTTTATCCCGATCCGTCCGGCGTCGGGCTTGCCTTTGAGGACGTCGGTATTGGGGTCGAGGGCGGAACGGCCCCCGCCTGGCTGATCCCGGCCGAGCCCGGCGCTGAAACCTGGGCGATCATGGTCCACGGCCGCGGCGCCACCCGGCAGGAAGGGCTCCGGGCGGCCCGGGTCGCGCACGAACTGGGGCTCCCCAGCCTCGTGGTTTCGTACCGCAATGACGGACTGGCACCTTCGGCACCGGATGGCAGGTATGGCCTCGGATCCACTGAGTGGCGGGACATCGACTCCGCCATCGCTTTCGCCCTGGCCGGCGGAGCCAGGGAAGTCGTGCTGTTCGGCTGGTCCATGGGCGGCGCCATCTGCCTGCAGACCGCCGATCTCTCGAAGCACCGGCATGTCATCCGGGCCATGGTCCTCGACGCTCCCGTCATCGACTGGGTCAACGTATTGGCACACCACGCCGAATTGAACAGGATTCCGTCCGCCGTGGGCAGGTACGGCCAGCTGATGATGGGCCACCGCCTCGGGCGCCGCCTCACCGGGCTGGCTGCGCCGGTGGACCTGAAGTCAATGGACTGGGTGTCCAGGGCCGTGGAGCTACGGACCCCCACCCTGATTCTGCACAGCGTCGACGACGAATACGTGCCGTACCGGCCGTCCGCCCTGCTCGCTGAGAAGAACCCGGAAATGGTCACGTTCGAGGCGTTCGAGCAGGCAAGGCACACCAAGGAGTGGAATGTTGATCCAGTCCGCTGGGAGAGCCTGGTCAAGGCCTGGCTGCAGCAGCAGCTTGCGCCGCGGCTTAATCCGGGTCAGTCGAGTCCAGGACAGGCGGGTCCGGGCCAGTCGAATCCGGGAACGGAACCCCGTCAGAAGCCGGGAGCGGAACAGGAACCCCTGGACTAAGCGGTCCCGCTCTTTGTCCTGGGACTGGTTGTGCTATTCGAGCTGATCGGTGCGGTAATGGCCTTCGTGAGGCGGATCAGGTCCCGGGGATCGAGTTCGACGTCGAGACCCCGCCGGCCGCCGGAGACAAGGATGCTCGTCACGGCGAGGGCGCTTTCGTCTACAACAGTGGGGGAGGACTGCCGCTGGCCCAGGGGCGAGATGCCGCCCAGGACGTAGCCGGTGCGCCGTTCAGCCGCGGCCGGGTCCGCCATCGCTGCCTTCTTGCTTCCCAGCGCCGCCGCAATGGCCTTCAGGTCCAGGCTGCCGCTCACGGGAACGACGCCGACGGCAAGCCTGCCGTCCACCTCGACCATGAGTGTCTTGAAGACCCGTCCCGGATCGATCCCCAGGGCCTCGGCGGCTTCCAGCCCGTAACTGGCTGCAGAGGGATCGTGGCTGTAGGGGTGCAGGGTGAACGAAACGCCTGCCGCAGCCAGTGCGGCTGTGGCAGGCGTTCCCTGTGACGTGTTCTTGCGCGCCATTGGACCTGTGGCCCGACGTCCTCAGTCGTGGAGCCTGGCGGAGGCGGCAACCTTGCGTTTGATCCGCCCCAGCATGGCTGTCATCCCGCGCATGCGCAGGGGAGTGATGGCCCGGGTCAGACCCAGCAGTTCCGGCATGTCGTCCGGCACGGCCAGGATTTCCTCAGCTGTGAGGCCGTCCAGCCCTTCATGGAGCACTCCCGCGAAGCCCCGCGTGGTGGGGGCCTCCGGAGGCGCCTTGAAAAACAGCCGGTAGGCGGGCGAACCGCCGTCGTTCTTCTCCGTCTCAATGGTGAGGAACAGCGGCGACTGGCACTCGACAACCTGCTCCAGAAGTTCCGGGTGGTCCCTTAGCCGCTCAGGCAGTTCGGGCAGGCCGCGGGAAAACTCCAGCAGCAGCTGGAGCCTTTCGGGCTCGCTCAGGGCCTGGAAGTCATCGACTATTTCCGCCAGCGCGGTGGGCAGTGCATAAGTACTCATCTCTTCAAGCTTACGCAGCTTTGCCCCGTCCGGTCCCTTTCTTACGTGGCTTACCTGACGCCTGCAGGGACTGAACCGCGCTCGGCACCCTTGACGATCGGCACACGCACTGCGTTGCCCCATTCCGTCCAGGAGCCATCGTAGTTCCGCACGGTTTCGAAGCCGAGAAGGTACTTGAGGGCGAACCAGGTGTGGCTGGAACGCTCGCCGATGCGGCAGTAGGCCACCACGTCGTCGCCTTCCGCCAACCCGGCTTCGCCCAGATACAGGGCCTCAAGCTCCGGCCGGGTCCGGTAGGTGCCGTCTTCCGCGGCAGCCCGCGCCCACGGGATGGACGCGGCGGTGGGGATGTGGCCGCCGCGGAGGGCGCCTTCCTCCGGGTAAGCCGGCATGTGGGTGCGCTGGCCGGTGTACTCCTCGGTGGAGCGCACGTCGATCAGCGGCTTGCCGAGGTGTGCCAGGACGTCTTCCTTGAACGCACGGATCGGAGCGTCGTTGCGTTCGACGACGGGGTAGTCAGCTGCAGCAGGGGACGGCACGTCGGTGGTCAGCGCTCGGCCTTCCGCGATCCACTTGTCGCGGCCACCGTCAAGCAGGCGGACATCCTCGTGCCCGAAGAGCGTGAAGACCCACAGGGCGTAGGCCGCCCACCAGTTGGACTTATCGCCGTAAATCACCACGGTGGTGTCGCGCGAGATGCCCTTGGCTGATGCCAGGGCGGCAAAGGCCTCGCCGTCAACGTAGTCGCGGGTCACGTCATCATTCAGGTCCGTATGCCAGTCAATTTTGACCGCTCCGGGGATGTGCCCGGTCTCGTACAGCAGGACGTCTTCGTCGGACTCCACCACGACGAGCTTGCCGTTGTTGAGGGCCCCGCCCTCGATGGCGGCAGCGAGCCACTTCGTGGAGACCAGCCGCTCCGGATTGGCGTATTCGGCGAACTTTTCGTTCTGTTCAACTGGGTAGGACATTCGTATGGCCTTTCACTGAAACGGTCACGTCAGACCGCCGAAGGAACCGGTCGGTCACTGCTCCAACACTAGCCACGGGCCGCGGCGAAAGCTTCCCTTCGTTAACAGGACGAAATGTGTGCTTCCTCACGGCTTCCGGGCAGGTGCCTACCCGACACATAGTCGGCGGCGCCGTTGCCGGTATCCTTTCTGGGGATAAGTCACCAGCAGAACGGACCACCTTGGTACAGATTGAAAAGCTTGCCACCCGCACACCGGCGGTGTCGGTGGATGAGCTCCTCAAAGGTTTCTACCCGTCGCCCAGGTTTGGGCAGGTGTCCTTCGCCAGCTACCGGCCCGATCCTTCGCAGCCGAGCCAGTCGGCCGCTGTCCGCGCGCTGGAGGGATTCGCCGGCGGCGTGGGGGCCGGTGACGGAGCGGGACTTTTCAAAAGGCTCTTCGCCAAGAAGGACGCGTCCAAGGCGGGCATCTACCTCGACGGCGGCTTCGGTGTCGGCAAGACACACCTGCTCGCGTCTCTGTGGCACGCTTCGCCCGGACCCAAGGCCTTCGGCACCTTCGTGGAGTACACCAACCTCGTGGGGGCGCTGTCTTTTAGGAAAACCGTGGAAGCGCTGAGTGCCTACAAGCTGGTGTGCATCGATGAGTTCGAGCTGGATGATCCGGGCGACACCGTCCTGATGTCCCGGCTCATGCGCGAGCTCGCTGACGCCGGGGTCAAACTGGCTGCCACTTCCAACACCCTGCCTGGTTCCCTGGGCGACGGCCGCTTTGCAGCGGTCGACTTCCAGCGGGAGATTCAGGTGCTGGCGGACCAGTTCGACGTAATCAGGATCGACGGCGAAGACTTCCGGCACCGCGGCCTTCCGGCAGCGCCGTCTCCTCTGCGCAACAGCGAACTGCACTCACATATGAAAGCCGAGTTCGACGGCAGGACGGTTGCCGAGGACGACTTCAAGACCCTTATTGCGCATCTGGCGGGTGTCCACCCGAGCCGCTACCGCAAGCTCATCGACGGAGTGGACGGCGTTGTCTGGCGCGATGTGGAAACCATCACGGAACAGGCCGTTGCGCTGCGGTTCGTGGTGCTCGCCGACCGGCTGTACGACAAGGATGTTCCGATCCTGGCCAGCGGGGTCCCCTTCGACAAGCTGTTCACGGAGGAAATGATGACCGGCGGCTATATGAAAAAGTACTTCCGGGCCGTCTCGCGCCTCACTGCCCTGGCACGTGAAGGCCAGAACCACGAGCCTTCCTAGCGCCAAGGCACGCCAAGTGACATAGCCCCCTTACAGCGCCACGCATCGTAAACACGACGGCCCCTCATTCGCCGGGTGATTTCAATGTCGGTGCATTAAACGCCAAAGGCGCCGGTGCCGCCTCTCGGCGGGACCGGCGCCTCCGTTGACGCTCAGGGCAAAGCCTGGCAAATCCTTATTACGGAGCCTTCTCGACCGGCGGCACTACCTCGCCTGCCGGTTTCTCGTTTGGCGTTCCGTTTGCGTTATCAACGAAGGTGGAAGCACCATCCTGGACCTTATCTACGTGGCCGGCGTATTTGCCGCCCGTCTTCGAGTCGACAAAGTCGCCCGTTTTTTCGATGCCGTCCTTGATGGCCTGCTCGTTGCCGCGGATCAGACCTTGAGCTTTGACCTTTAGATCGTCAATTAGTCCCACGAGCACCTCCCTTCAATCGCGGAGCCAGGTCGCTCCTCCGCATTCGATCCTAGCCCGCCGTTGGTCTTATGCCAAGGAGCGTGTGACAAACTTGTCAAACTGATTGTGGGCAAGAAAAAAGCAGCTCCGGAGAGCTGCTTATTTTGTGGCAGATGCCATGTGGTGGGCGATACTGGGATCGAACCAGTGACCTCTTCCGTGTCAGGGAAGCGCGCTACCGCTGCGCCAATCGCCCGGAACCGGACAACCGGCTAAATCCTGGGTGCGGATCCACAAAGATCCTCGGATAAAGAAAACAGAGAGCGGACGACGAGATTCGAACTCGCGACATCCACCTTGGCAAGGTGGTGCTCTACCAGCTGAGCTACGTCCGCGCATGAAGTACGTTCCGGCCGGAGCCGGACGTTCATCAACAAGCAAGTTTCCTTGCTCTGGTGGGCGATACTGGGATCGAACCAGTGACCTCTTCCGTGTCAGGGAAGCGCGCTACCGCTGCGCCAATCGCCCATTGAATCCGGTCAGACCGGAAACCATGGTTTTCACCGAGGTGGGTACGGGATTCGAACCCGTGTATACGGCTTTGCAGGCCGCTGCCTCGCCTCTCGGCCAACCCACCGTGTAAGCGTCGGTTCCTGGGAACCTTGCCGTGACAGTGTCCTGCGAGCGGACGACGAGATTCGAACTCGCGACATCCACCTTGGCAAGGTGGTGCTCTACCAGCTGAGCTACGTCCGCATTTCGGAGCGGCGATTCTTTGCCGTGATCGGCATTTCCTCGCGTTCCAACGAGTAAAAACTCTATAGGAGGTTCAGGGAATCTCCAAATCGGCCCCGTCGCGACCCGCGGGAACCCCTCTACTTCGTTGAATTCTAGGGAAATTGTTGAATTACAGGACTGTAATTCGACGCTGGCTGGGGGACCCCGGGTGGGCCGCCACGCGACCCATTTCCGGGGACGGCCATCCGATTTCCGTAAACCCCGCATGGTGAGCTAGCATTCAAATGCATCGGGGCGATTGGCGCAGTGGTAGCGCGCTTCGTTCACACCGAAGAGGTCACTGGTTCGAACCCAGTATCGCCCACCGATGAATGGTCCGTTCCGCCCAGGGGAATCAATCTGGCGCGGGGCGGACCTTTCTGTTTTCGGACATAACTGTCAGCCCCCTGTGAAAGAGTCTCGCCATGACTGATCCACTGCTCGCCCACGCAACGGAATACGGCCGGATGTATGCGCGCTCCACCACCGAAGCGTTCTCGGTTCCTTCCATCACCACGGTCATCGGTCAGCAGCCCCACGGGTTGGACGGCTGGTTTGGCTATATGGGAGCCAGCAGCCTGGCCAAGGATCCTTCGCTTCCCGAGATTTTGGGCAGTCCCGCAAAGGTGCGGCAGGCGGTGAACCGCGCGGCCAAGGCTGCGGAGACCTACCGTGACGAGGCAGCCCAGCGGGGCGACCGCGTCCACAACTACTGCGAACAGGTGGCGCTGCGTGCCCTGGGCAAGCCCCACCGGATGCAGGAAAGCCGTGAGGCGCTGGCCTCCAACGGCGAAGAGGCGTTCGCTGCCCGCTTTGATGAATGGTGGGAACTGTTCCGCGTGGAGCCTGTGGCGCCGGAAATCACGGTATGGAACAAGACAGTTGGATACGCCGGAACCCTGGACCTCGTGGCCAAAATCAATGGGCGGACCTGCCTCATTGACTACAAGACCAAGGGAACTAACCGGGACGGCCAGGTTAAGCCGCTGGATGACAAGGTCGTGATGCAGCTCGTTGCCGGAATGAAGGCGGAGGAAAGCCTGGTGGATGCTGTGGCGGGGGAGTGGGAGCCGTGGCGGCATGGCGAAGCTCCGGTGCTGCTGGCAGTCGCGATCGGTGAAACAGAGGTGCGCCCAGTGCGGGCAAACCCCGACGTGCTGCGGCACCACTGGTGGAAGTTCTGCGCACTCCGCCGTGTCTGGGAAATGTCGGCGGACACTCTCAGCGCCGGGCCTGCTCTACTGCCCGTGGCGCCGCCCGTGTACGCCTGAGCAACTAAACTGGTTGGGATCCGTTACCGTCCACCGTGAGGAAATGACTGCAGATGGCGATTCTGAATATCCGTATCATCGGCGATCCCGTGCTGCGCACGGTTGCCGACCCTGTCACGGAATTCGGGCCGGAGCTGGCCAGACTCGTTGCCGACATGACCGAAACCATGGAGGACGTGGAAGGTGCCGGCCTCGCGGCACCGCAGGTCGGGGTCAGCCTCAGGGTCTTTACCTACCGGATCGGCGGGACCGAGGGCCACATCATCAACCCGGTGCTGGAAAACAGTGATGATTTTCAGCCCGACGAAGTGGAAGGCTGCCTCTCCATCCCCGGACTGGGCTTCCCCGTCCGCCGCTTCCGTGCCACCCGGGTCACCGGCCTGGATGTCAATGGAAACCCCGTTTCAGTAGACGCGGAAGGGATGCTCGCCCGCTGTTTCCAGCACGAGACCGATCACCTCGACGGCATTCTGTTCACCGACCGCCTTGAAGGCGAGGACCGCAAGGCCGCCCTTCGCTCCATCCGCAACGCCAACTACGATTCCGTCACTGAACGGACGACGGCGAAGCGCGCCAAAACTGTCGGCTCCAGTTTCGGAGGCGGCAGCTTCGGTACCGGCACCGCAGGGACCAGCACCAAAGGGACGGGCGCCTCGGCGCCTGGCACTTCAGCGAATGGGACGCCCGGTGCCGGCAGCGTGGGCGCTGCCGGATGAGGGTCCTCTTCGCGGGAACACCGGCAGTAGCCGTACCGTCACTGAATGCGCTGGCGGAGGCTGGCTTCGACGTCGTCGCAGTGCTGACCCGCCCGGATGCGCCGGTCGGCCGCAAACGGGTGCTCACGCCGTCGCCCGTTGCCGCCCGGGCCGCCGAGCTGGGCATTGAGGTCATCCATGCAGCGAAGGTTAACGCCGAAGTCACCGCACGGATCGCCGCCACCGCCCCCGACGTTGCCGCCATCGTGGCATACGGCGGCCTAGTGCCGCGTGCCGCCCTGGACATTCCCCGCTATGGCTGGATCAACCTCCATTTCTCCCTGCTGCCGGCCTGGCGGGGCGCTGCACCCGTGCAGCGGTCAGTCATCGCGGGGGACGACATCACCGGGGCCGTCACTTTCCGCCTGGAGGAGGGGCTGGACACCGGACCCGTGCTCGGAACGCTGACCGAAGCGGTCCGTCCCGGCGACACTTCTGGCGCCCTGCTGGAGCGGCTGTCCCACAGCGGTGCCGTGCTACTGGCCCAGACACTGTCTGCAGTGGAAGCCGGAAAATCCGTGGCCGTGCCGCAGCAGGGCGAGGTTTCCCTGGCGCCCAAGTTGACCATCGACGACGGCCGGCTGGACTGGCAGCAGCCGGCCCTCGCGATCGGGCGGCGGGCCCGGGGAGTCACGCCGGAACCTGGCGCCTGGACCACCTTGGACGGCCAGCGGCTGAAACTTGAACCGGTGCTGCTGCGCCCCGACGCTCCGGCGCTGGCGCCGGGGACACTCGCGCTGGCCGGGAAGAGCGTGCTGGTGGGGACGGGCTCGCACCCTGTTGAACTGACGCGGGTCCAGCCCGCAGGCAAGAAAATGATGGCCGCGGCCGATTGGGCGCGCGGACAGGCTTCCCTTGAAAGCGTGGTGTTCGAATGAGTGAGTCCGGAACGGGCGGCAGCGGCCGTGGACGGGGGCCCCAGCGTTCGGGCCAGGGCAATTCCGGGCAGGGTAATTCCGGGCAGGGCGGCCAGCGCCGGGACGGCAGCCGGCGGAATGCACAGGGCCGGGAGCGAAACCGGGCCCCGCGGCGCAGCTTCACCGAGAGTGCGCCTTCCCAGCGCACCCGGCGCGCCGATCCGGCCCGTCTGGTCGCCTTCGAAGTGCTGCGTGCGGTCGCCTCTGAGGACGCCTATGCCAACCTGGTCCTGCCCGCGAGGATCCGGCACCACGGGCTGGACAAGCGTGACGCCGGCTTTGCCACCGAACTGAGCTACGGCGCCCTCCGGGGCCAGGGCACGTACGACGCCGTGCTGGAACGCTGCGTGGATCGGCCCCTGGACCAGCTGGATCCCGCAGTCCTCGATGCCCTGCGCATCGGAACGCACCAGCTGCTCGCCATGCGCGTCCCCGCCCATGCGGCGCTCGACCAGACGGTGGGACTTGCGCGCGCCGTGATCGGAGCGGGGCCTTCCGCTTTGATCAATGCGGTGTTGCGCAAGGTCTCCGCGCGCACACTCGATGAGTGGCTGGAACTGCTGCTCAGCGATGAGCAGGATCCGACCAAGGTGGCCTCCGTCCGGTACGCCCATCCGGAGTGGATTGTTCGTGCATTCAGGCAGTCGCTCGTAGCCCACGGCCGGCCGGTCACCGAAATCAATGACCTCCTGGAAGCGGACAATGCCGCGCCGGTGGTCAACCTCGTGGCACTGCCGGGCCTCGGAAAGCTGGATGAAGCCCTCGAAAGCGGCGCCGCCGCCGGCGAACTCGTCGAAGGCTCGGCGCTGTCCAGCGGCGGCGATCTCGGCCGGCTTTCTTCAGTCCGGGAGGGAACAACACGCGTCCAGGACGTCGGGTCGCAGCTGGTCGCACGCGCCCTTGCAGCGGTGGATCTTGGCCAGACCGCGGATGACGGCGAGGCCTGGCTGGACCTGTGTGCAGGCCCCGGCGGCAAGGCCGCACTGCTCGGCGCCCTTGCCAACCAGCGGGGCGCCACCCTCCTTGCCAACGAACCCGCACCCCACCGCGCCAAACTGGTCCGCAAGGCCCTGGCCGCCGTCCCCAGAGATGCCTGGCAGGTCCGGACCGGAGACGGCCGGGACGTCGGCACCGAGCAAGCGGAGCGCTTTGACCGTGTGCTCGTCGACGTCCCCTGCACCGGGCTCGGTGCGCTGCGGCGCAGGCCCGAATCCCGGTGGCGGCGAACGCCCAAGGACCTCGCGGACCTGGGGCCCCTGCAGCGGGCGCTGCTGAAGTCGGCACTGGACGCGGTAAAGCCCGGAGGGGTGGTGGCGTACGTGACCTGCTCACCCCACCCCGCCGAGACCACTGCCGTTGTCAGCGATGCCCTGCGTAAGCGTGATGACCTCGAACTTTGGGATGCCGGCAGCGCGCTCGACGCTGTCAGCCTGACCGGGAACCTTGGCGCCGGCCACGAACTCACAGCCCAGCTGTGGCCCCACATCCACAGCACGGATGCGATGTTCCTTGCCCTCATCCATAAGAAGCCCTGAGTCCCCAGAAGACCTGACTCCCCAGCAGCCCTGACTCCTAAGAATCGCTGACTTCCTCCCCGCGAAAGGACCCGCATGCCGCAGTGCTGCATCAACCCCAGCATCCTCTCTGCAGACTTCGTGAACCTCGAAGCCGAGCTGCAAAAAATCAATAACGCAGACTCGGTGCATGTGGACGTGATGGACAACCACTTTGTCCCCAATCTGACCCTTGGGCTGCCTGTTGTGCAGCGGATCCAGGCCGTCAGCCCGATTCCTTTGGACGCGCACTTGATGATTTCCGACGCCGACCGTTGGGCACCGGAATATGCTGACGCCGGCATTGCGTCCGTGACCTTCCATGCCGAGGCATCCATTGCGCCGGTGAAGCTGGCGCGGGAGCTGCGGGCCCGTGGATCGAAGGCCGGCATGGCACTGCGGCCCGCTACTGCCGTGGAACCGTACCTGGACATGCTTCCGGAACTGGACCTGCTGCTGATCATGACCGTGGAACCCGGCTTCGGCGGCCAGGCTTTCCTCGACCTCACCCTGCCCAAGATCCGGCGCGCCCGGGCAGCCATCGACGGCTCCGGCATCGGGGTTGCGCTTCAGGTGGACGGCGGCATCACAGAGGAAACCATCCTCCGCGCCGCGGAGGCTGGGGCCAACGTGTTCGTCGCGGGCTCGGCCGTCTATGGCGCAGCAGATCCGGCAGGGGCCATCGACCGCCTGCGCAAGGCTGGCTCGCTGTAGCCCCCGCTCCTCTGCAGCGTTCTCCTCCCGAACGCGGCCTTCGTTACGCATTCCTTACGCATTGCGTGACGCTGCATGGCAGGGAATACCCGGAGCATGTCCCGGGTTGTGGCAGAATAGCAAGACACAATACGTGCTCCGGGGTCGGTGTAAGTCCGAACCGGCGGTGACAGTCCGCGACCCGCGAGCCGGTGTTTTCCTCGGAAAACCCGGCGGACGGTTGAACTGGTGAAATTCCGGTACCGACAGTTAAAGTCTGGATGAGAGAAGCACGTACGGCTGTATCTGTGGCGTCTACTGACGTCGCAGCATTGCACTGTCGTATACCCCCGGAGCCATCGCGGTTCTAGAGGGAAGGAACGACACATACGCATGGACACTCGAACCGTGCGGCCGGATCCGGCGGTCACCACGTGAGCAGCCGGCCGATCCACGCTTTCACTGCCGCTGAAACCGCCGCAATGGACCACGCCCTTGAAGCTGCCCTGCAGGGCCCTCGAGGCGCCAATCCCCTGGTGGGTGCCGTCGTCGTCGGCCCTGACGGCCGCCATCTGGTGACGGGCTACCACCGCGGCGCCGGAACGGCGCATGCCGAAGCCGATGCGATAGTGGCTGCAATCAGCGCCGGCGTGGACCTCAGTGGCTCCACCATGGTGGTCACTCTGGAACCCTGCAACCACGTGGGACGCACCGGGCCCTGCGCGCAGGCGATCATCGATGCCGGAATAGCCAACGTCGTGTACGCCGTCGACGACCCCCACGACCCTGCAGCCGGCGGTGCCGCCACCCTGCGCGCCGCCGGAGTCACCGTGCGGAGCGGACTGGCTGCGGAACGCGCGCTGGAACTGAACCGGCGCTGGTTCCAGGCAGTCGAGGCCAAGCGCCCCTTCGTGACCCTGCACATTGCGCAGACGCTGGACAGCCGGATCGCCGCCGAAGATGGTACGAGCCAGTGGATCTCCAGCCCGGAATCGCTGGCGGACAACCACGCCATCCGGCGCCGGATCGACGCCATCCTCGTGGGCACCCAGACGGTCTTGGTGGACAATCCGAGGCTCACCGCGAGGGATGCCAACGGCGAGGCCTCGGGCGAACAGCCGCTGCGGGCCGTCATGGGTCTCCGTGACATTCCGGAAGACGCCGCCGTGCGCGGTGACGATGGCAGGACTCTCCATCTGCCCACCCGTGACCCTCACGAGGCGCTGTCCCTGCTGTTCTCCGCGGGCGTACGCCACGTCATGGTGGAGGGCGGGTCCAGGATCCTGAGCGCCTTCCTGGCCGAAGGGCTCGTTGATGAACTGATCGTCTATCTGGCGCCGACGCTGCTGGGATCCGGAACCCCTGCACTCAACGGGCTGGGCATCGGCACCCTCGCCGCTGCCCAGCGCTGGGAATGGGATGCCGCCTCGGGCGGAGCGGTCCAGATGCTGGGCAGGGACCTTCGGCTCCACCTGCTGCCCGAACGGCCGGACGCACCGCATGAAACTTACGCCGCTGCGCCAGCCGCGGCAGAAGAAACCTCAACTGATTCACTACCCGCCCGCGAAGCAGCGGGCACAGCCATGGGAGGCCACTGATGTTCACCGGAATTATTGCCGAGCAGGGGAAGGTCCTGTCCGTGGACCGCAACGGGGACACGAGCGCAACGCTGCGCCTGCACGCCCCCGGCACGGCCGAGGGACTGTCCCTGGGCGGCTCGATCGCCGTCAACGGTGTCTGCCTGACGGCGACCGCGATTGACGGCAAGGACTTCAGCGTCGATGTCATGGGGGAGACCCTTGTCCGCAGCACCGTGGGCGACCTTGCCGCAGGCGACGCCGTCAACCTGGAACGCTGTGTGCCGGCGGGCGGACGGCTCGACGGCCACGTGGTCCAGGGGCACGTGGACGGAGTGGGCGAACTGCTCGAACGCGAAGCCCAGGGCAACTGGGAGCGGCTCCGTTTCGGCGTGCCACAGCGGCTTGCGCGCTACATCGCCGAAAAGGGATCCATCGCGATCGACGGCGTCTCCCTCACTGTCACCGCGGTGAGCCCGGCCGCGGAATCCGCCCCCTGGTTCGAGGTGGGCCTCATCCCGACCACCCTGGCCGACACCGGACTGGGCGCGAAGCCCACTGGCGGACGCGTGAATCTCGAGGTGGACGTGCTGGCAAAGTACACGGAGCGGCTCCTTGCTTTCAGCGGCACCACGGCCAAGACGGAGGACCAGAAATGAGCACGGCAAGACTCGACCCGGCCATCACCGGCACCCTGACGCTCGACCCGATCGAGGAAGCCGTCCGGGCCATGGCGGCAGGCCGGCCAGTGCTGGTGGTTGACAACGAGGACCGCGAAAATGAAGGGGACATCATCTTTGCGGCCCAGCACGCCACCCCTGCCCTGATGGGATGGACCATCCGCTACAGTTCGGGCGTCATCTGTGTTCCGCTCGACGGTCCCCGCGCGGACGCGCTGGACTTGCCGCCCATGGTGGAGGTCAACCAGGACGCAAAGGGCACCGCCTACACTGTCTCCTGCGACGCCGCCACGGGTGTGAGCACCGGAATCTCGGCGACTGACCGGGCGCTGACGGCCAGGGTCCTCGCCGATCCCCGCAGCGAGCCGGCCGCCCTGACCCGGCCCGGGCATATTTTCCCGCTGCGCGCCGTTAAGGGGGGAGTGCGTGAACGCCCCGGCCACACCGAGGCCGCCGTGGACCTGTGCCGGCTTGCCGGCCTGGAACCGGTGGGCGTGATCGCTGAAGTTGTGTACGACGACGGTGAAATGATGCGGTTGGACGGCCTTCGGGTTTTCGCCGCGGAGCACGGTTGCCCCTTGATTTCCATCGAGGATCTCGTGGCCTACCTCGGCACGAACGACCATGTATCTTCACAGGACAACAGTCCGGAAGCGAGTCCGGCTGGAGAAGGGGAAAGACGATGACCGCATCTCAGACAGCGGAGCCCAGCAGCAACGGCAGGGGGCCGCATCCGGTAAGCGGCGGCCCCGTGGTCCAGCTGCCTGGCGCATTTGGGAACTTCGTGACACAGGCGTGGACCGATCTCATCACCGGAGCCGAGCACCTCGCTGTCAGCTCGCCCAACCCTCCCAAGGACGGTAAGGCCCCCCTCGTCCGGCTGCACTCCGAATGCCTCACCGGCGATGTCTTCGGGTCCTACCGCTGCGACTGCGGCGAGCAGCTCGCCTACGCGCTGGAACTGATCGAGGAATACGGCGGAACCCTCCTGTACCTGCGTGGCCAGGAGGGGCGCGGCATTGGCCTCGCCAACAAGATCCGGGCGTATGCCCTCCAGGAAGCCGGTTTTGACACCGTTGAGGCCAACGAACAGCTCGGGCTGCCCGTGGATGCCCGCTGCTACAACGCCGCGGCGCAGATCCTGGCCGAAATGGGACTGCACGAGATCCGGCTGTTGAGCAATAATCCGGACAAGCAGGACCGGCTGGCCAAGGCAGGCGTCAGGGTCGTGGAAATGGTTCCCACCGAGGTGCCCTCCCGGGAACAGAACATCCGCTACCTACAGACCAAGAAGGACCGCATGGACCATCTGCTGACCCTGGATGCCCAGCCGGCAACGGTGCCCGGCAGGGGCACAGACACTTTTGACCACGAACAAGACTGAACGGATCAGGACCACCCTATGAGCGGACACGGCGCACCCCAGATCGACCTCACCACCCTCAACCCGGCAGAGACGTCCCAACTGCGTCTGGCAATTGTGGCAGCAAGCTGGCACACGCAGATCATGGACGGGCTCCTGGACGGCGCACTCCGCGCCGCCAAGGATGCCGGCATCAGCGACCCCACGGTGCTGCGGGTACCCGGGAGCTTCGAGCTGCCGGTTGCCGCTGCTCGGCTGGCTCCGCACTTTGACGCCGTCGTGGCGCTCGGCGTCGTCATCCGTGGTGGCACGCCGCACTTCGACTATGTCTGCCAGGCCGCCACCTCGGGGCTCACAGACGTCAGCGTCAACACCGGCATTCCGGTCGGTTTCGGCGTGCTGACCTGCGATACCGAGCAGCAGGGCCTGGACCGGGCGGGACTGCCCGGCTCATCCGAGGACAAGGGCCACGAAGCGGTCACCGCTGCCCTGGCCACCGCGGTCCTTCTCAAGCAGTACTGATTCGGACGGCTTTTCCGACGACTCGCGATGGGGGCGGGCACACACAGTGTGTGTGCCCGCTCACATACTTGTCGTCATGCAACGGCCCGACAGGCGGCGCCCCCCAGGAGCAAGTAGGCTGTAGGGCGTGAAGAATTTCGAGACGCTGTTCGCAGAACTGAGTGAGAAGGCAGCCACCCGCCCGGAAGGCTCCCGCACCGTCGCCGAATTGGAGTCCGGAATCCACGGCATCGGCAAGAAAGTCGTGGAGGAAGCCGCCGAGGTTTGGATGGCGGCAGAGTACGAATCCGACGAGGCCGCTGCCGAAGAAATCTCGCAGCTCCTGTACCACCTGCAGGTCCTTATGCTGGCCAAGGGACTTACCCTTGAGGACGTCTACAAGCATCTGTAGCCGCGTCCGCGTGGCCCGTTTGCCTGAACTGAAGACTTCCAACCCAGAAAGACCTCCAATGCTGCGAGTAGCTGTACCGAATAAGGGATCCCTGTCCGAAGCCGCCTCCGCGATGCTCGCCGAGGCTGGCTACCACCAGCGCCGCGACACCCGCGAACTGGTCATGGTGGACCCCGACAACGACATCGAGTTCTTCTTCCTCCGGCCGCGCGACATTGCCGTTTACGTGGGGCAGGGAACGCTCGACGTCGGCATCACCGGCCGCGACCTTCTGCTGGACGCCGAGGTGGAAGCAGAGGAACTGCTGCCGCTCGGTTTTGCGGCCTCCACCTTCCGCTTTGCCGGCCCCGTGGGGGATTTCAGCAAGGTCGAAGAGCTCGAGGGCAAGCGCCTCGCCACCAGCTATGACGGGCTGCTCCGGGGCTACCTCGCCGAGCGGGGCATCCAGGCCAAAGTGGTCCGCCTCGACGGCGCAGTCGAGTCCTCCGTCCGCCTCGGTGTGGCCGATGCCATCGCCGACGTCGTCGAAACCGGCAGCACCCTCAAGGCCGCCGGCATGGAGATTTTTGGCGATCCCATCCTCAAGTCAGAAGCCGTTCTGATCCGGCGCACCGGCCGGGGCGGTGCTGCGAACGGCACCGCAAAGGAGATCGAGGTCCTCATCCGCCGGCTGCAGGGCGTCCTTGTGGCGCGCCAGTACGTCCTCATGGATTACGACATCCGCAAGGAGCTCGTGGAACAGGCCGCGGCACTCACCCCCGGGCTGGAGTCACCCACCGTCTCGCCCCTGCGCGATTCGGACTGGGTAGCCGTCCGCTCCATGGTGCCGAAGAAGGAGACCAACCGGATCATGGACGAGCTGTACGACCTCGGGGCCCGGGCCATCCTGGTCAGCAGCATTCACGCCTGCCGGATCTGAGCCGCCTCCCTTCCGGAGGCCCCTTCATTCACGCATTCCGCAGGACAACAGGAGAAGTCATGGCTGTAGCCGTACGCGTTATTCCGTGCCTGGACGTTGACGCCGGCCGGGTGGTCAAGGGCATCAACTTCGAAGGGCTCCGCGACGCCGGGGATCCCGTCGAGCTGGCCCACCGCTACGACAACGCCGGAGCGGACGAGCTCACGTTCCTGGACGTCACCGCCTCTTCGGGCAACAGGGAGACGACGTTCGACGTCGTGCGCCGCACCGCCGAGGAAGTGTTCATCCCGCTGACCGTAGGGGGCGGCGTCCGGGGCGTCGCCGAAGTGGACAAGCTGCTCCGTTACGGCGCGGACAAGGCATCCATCAACACAGCCGCCGTGGCGCGTCCCGACGTCATCGACGAGATCACCCGGCACTTCGGCTCACAGGTGCTCGTGCTGTCCGTGGACGCGCGCCGCACCCGCCCCGGATCTGAACCGACGGCGTCGGGCTTTGAGGTCACCACCCATGGCGGACGCCAAGGCACCGGAATCGATGCCGTGGCCTGGGCGAAGGAAGCTGCCGACCGGGGAGTCGGGGAAATCCTGCTCAACTCGATCGACGCCGACGGCACCAAGGACGGCTTCGACCTGGAGTTGATCCGGCTGGTCCGGGCCGCCGTGCAGGTTCCGATCATCGCCTCCGGCGGTGCCGGCGAGCCGGCACACTTCCCGCCCGCCGTCGCTGCCGGCGCGGACGCCGTGCTGGCCGCCTCCATCTTCCACTGGGGCCCGGACGACATGATGTCGCAGGTTAAAACCGCGATCCGCGAAGCAGGCTTCGAGGTCCGCTGACGGGGTAACTGCTGGTTGAGCAAGACCGGCTGGTTGAGCCGGGCCCACGCTGGTTGAGCTGGTCGAAACCTGATTTCGACAGGCTCAATCAGCGGTAATGCGGCTGCTCAATCAGCGGTAAATGCTAGAGGCCGACTTCGGCGGACTGGAGAAGCGCGACGGCGTCCGGCTGGCCTTCGAAGGTCACGAGGGCATGGCGCGTGCGGCCGTGGGCGTGCATCAGCAGTTCGCCCGGCTCACCCACGATCGCGACAGAAACCGGTGCGCGCTTTGCAACGTGCCGGGGACCTGAGGGGCAAACAAGGACGATGCCGAGGTCCACACCCCGGTAAAGGATGGCTGCACGCTTGATCAATTCGTCCCACAGGGCATCCGAGTATTCTTCGTCGAGGGCCCGGGGTGCCCAACGGTCCACAGCACGCCGGATATCCTCCGTGTGGACGAAGTACTCGATCAGGTTTGAGGTCTGGTCCAGAGCCTTGATCTTCATCGGCGACAGCGCCGGCGGTCCCGCGCGGAAGACATTCACGAGTTTGGTGTAATCCTCGGTTGTCTTGAGTTTCGAAGCCAACCGGGCCGTTGCTTTATCCGAGGCCTTGGACAGGCCCTTGATGATCAGCCCGAGGCCTACGGCTGCCTTACGCTCGCGCAGGTAGAGGTGTGCTGCCAGATCCCTGGTTTTCCAGCCGCGGCAGAGCGTGGGGGAGTCAGGACCGGCCGCCAACAGGGTTTCGGCCAGGACTTCTCGGGACGGATCGACGAAATGCATCACTTGTGAAACTAGCACGTCGCCGGGGGAGTTGCGCAGTGTGTCCGCGCGTCATTTTGTTCCGTTCTTCACACTGATCCAGACACCATGGCGGACTCCCTACTCCAGTGGGCGCCGAGCTCAGGAGAACGCCTTTAACACTGCCGTGAGGAGGCGGCCTGGGTCGCCCAGGCTCCGGTGGATGCCGTGGGAGGCCATCAGTTCCCCGCCAATGACGACGTCGGTCACGTCGCTGGCTGTGGCACTGAACGGGAATTGCTGGGGCACGGACCCTGCGGTGCGCGCGGAGCCGGGGGCCACGGTCATCAGGTCGCAAACAGCACCGATGCGCAAGGCCGCCGACGCGACAGGTGTGGCCATGGAAGACGCCGCCCCGGATGTGGCGGCACGCAGGAGCTCTCCGGGGGAGAACCGGCCCCGTTCACCTGAAACCAGACGCTGTCCGTGTTCCAAGGCCCGCATTTCAACCCACGGATCGATGACGGCGTGTTGGTCTGTGCCCAGGGCGATCGTTGCGCCGGCGTCGGACAGCGCACGGGCCGGGCCGATCCCGTCGGCCAGATCGGCCTCCGTGGTTGGACACATTACGACGGTGGCGCCTGCAGCGCCGAGTAGATGGACGTCCTCCGGTGTCAGGTGAGTGGCGTGGACAACGGAGAGCTGCCTGGTGAGCAATCCGTGCCTGGCCAACAGGCCTGTCGGGGTCACGCCATACGCCTGAAGGCAGGCTTGGTTTTCTGCCGGCTGCTCGCTCACATGGATATGGAGGGGCAAATCGGCGGGAAGCTGCTTGGCGACGATTGCCAAGTCCGGTTCCGGGACACTGCGGACGGAATGCAGGGCAGCCCCCACGCTCACCATATCGGGGGCGAAGTTCTGTGCAATTTCGGCCCTGAGGGAGGCGAGTCTTTCCAGCCAGGCACGGGCATCGGCATCGCCGAACCGCGCCTGTTCCGGGCTGAGCGGCGTATGGATTCCTCCGGCCAGGTAGAGCGTGTCCAAAAGTGTCAGCCGGATCCCCGCGGCGGTCGCGGCCCGGGCCAGCGCCAGTTCCATCGCGTGGCGTTCGGCGTACGGCTTTCCGCCTGGCTCGTGGTGCACATAATGGAACTCGGCGACTGCGCTGTAGCCGGCTACCACCATTTCCGTGAATACAGCCGTAGCAAGCTGTTCATACGTTTCCGGCGTCAGCTCGCCGGCGCTCTTGTACATCTGCTCGCGCCACACCCAAAAATCACCACGGTTGTCATGCGTTCGTCCGCGCAGGATCCGGTGAAAGGCATGGGAGTGGGCATTGGCGGCGGCGGGAAAAGCGACACCCCTGAGCACGTGGCCCCCAGGCCGGGGATCGGTGCCAGCAGAGATGCCGACAATGAGGCCGTTCCGGGTCTCCAATTGCACACGTTCCGCCACGGCCGCAGATTCGCCGTCGACGTTTATCAGGGCCGCGTCGCACCAGAACGCGGTCATAGCGGGCCCTCCGGGACGCCGGCGTGATCAAGCCAAGCAGTACTCCCAAGAACGACAAGTTTCATACCGACATGGAAGCAAAGAACCGGCATTGAACATAGGCATATCCTGCAGAGCGGAGGGTTTGCGCCAGGGTCCGGAGATGGGCACTAGACTTGACCTGATGTCTGAGCAGCCCGCCCCCAGCCCCACTCCCGGTTCGACCCCCGGCACCGCAGCCGGGACCGCCGTCGGCACTGCCGGCAGTGACCCCGTTTCAGGAAGTCCCCTTCCCGCCGAGATCGCCGCCGCGCTGAAGCGGGACAGCGCGGGGCTTGTGGCCGCAATCGTGCAGCAGCACGACACCCACGAGGTGCTCATGCTTGGCTGGATGGACGATGAAGCCCTCAATCGCACCATGACCACCGGCCGGGTGACCTTTTTCTCGCGGTCCCGCCAGGAATACTGGCGCAAGGGGGACACCTCGGGCCATGTGCAGTGGGTCAAATCGGTAGCGCTCGACTGCGACGGCGACGCCCTCCTCGTGCGCGTCGACCAGGTCGGCGCGGCCTGCCACACGGGAACGCGCACGTGTTTCGACGGCCGCAGCCTGGACGTCGTGACCGGAACCGCCGGATAGCAAACGATCCGCTGACCAGGTCCACCGAACCCAGGCCGATCGAAGCAGACTTTATCGAACCAGGCACCACCCAAGAACAGACGGAGAACCAATAGCCATGCAGGACCTCGGAATCATCAGCCCGAGCCTGGAAGAATTCCGGGAACTCGCCGGCCACAGCCGGGTCATCCCCGTCCGGCTCAAAGTGCTGGCCGACGCGGAAACGCCTATCGGCCTCTACCGGAAACTGGCACAGGGCCAGCCGGGCACCTTCCTGATGGAATCGGCGGCAGTCGGCGGCGCCTGGTCCCGGTACTCCTTCATCGGCTCAAAATCCCGCGCCACGCTGACCACCAAGGACGGCCAGGCACACTGGCTCGGCCAGCCACCCGCCGGGGTTCCAGTCGACGGCAATCCGGTGGACGCCATCCGGGACACCGTCGATGCCCTGCGCACGGACCGGTTCGACGGCCTTCCTCCATTCACCTCCGGGCTCGTGGGCTTCCTCGGCTGGGAAACCGTGCGTCACTGGGAGCGGCTGACCAGCCCTCCCGAGGACGATCTGCAGCTGCCCGAAATGGCGCTGAACCTCGTCACGGACATGGCCGTCCACGACAACATGGACGGGACCGTGCTGCTGATCGCCAACGCGATCAACTTCGACAACACCCCCGACCGCGTGGACGAAGCCTGGCAGGACGCCGTCAGCCGCGTGAAGGAACTGCTCGCGCGCATCAGCACTCCGGTGACCCAGCCGGTCTCAGTGTTGGAGCCCGCGGCCCTCGATTTCGCATCGAGTGTCCAGGAACGCTGGGACGAGCCTGCCTACCTCGCCGCCCTCGACCGCGGCAAGGAAGCGATCGTGGACGGGGAAGTCTTCCAGGTGGTGATTTCCCGCCGCTTCGAAATGGAGTGCGGCGCCTCCCCTCTGGACGTCTACCGGGTGCTCCGCAACACGAACCCGAGCCCGTACATGTACATCTTCAGTCTCGAGGACGCCGACGGCCGGGAATACTCGATCGTCGGGTCGTCGCCTGAGGCATTGGTGACAGTCACCGGCGACGACGTCATCACGCACCCCATTGCCGGATCCCGTCCGCGCGGCAAGACCGTGGATGCAGACAAGGCCCTGGCCGAGGAACTCCTTGCCGACCAGAAGGAACGCGCCGAGCACCTGATGCTGGTGGACCTTTCCCGCAACGATCTCTCCAAGGTCTGCGTTGCCGGTTCAGTGGACGTCACGCAGTTCATGGAGGTGGAGCGGTTCAGCCACATCATGCACCTCGTCTCAACAGTCGTCGGTCGGCTCTCTCCCACGGCTAAGGCGTACGACGTCCTGAGAGCAACCTTCCCTGCGGGAACACTTTCCGGCGCGCCGAAGCCCCGCGCCCTGCGCCTCCTTGATGAGCTGGAGCCGCACCGGCGCGGAATCTACGGCGGCGTGGTGGGCTACCTCGACTTCGCCGGCGACATGGACATGGCCATCGCTATCCGCTCGGCGCTGCTGCGCGAAGGCCGGGCCTACGTCCAGGCGGGCGGCGGCATCGTCGCGGACTCCGTCAACCCGACGGAGGCGCTGGAAACGGTGAACAAGGCCGCCGCTCCGCTCCGCGCCGTCCATACCGCGGGCTCGCTCCACAACATCACGCCGGAATCAGTCGCCGCGGCGAATGCCGCAGGCAATAGATCAGGCACTAATCCAGGCACTAAATCCGCCGCGCAATCCGGACCAGAAGCCGGGGCAGAATCCTGATGGCGGTTCCGGCCGGTTCCGCCGCCCAGGCGGCGGCCCGCAGCGGCACTCCCGCGTGGGCGCGGAAGTCCACGCTTGTCCTGCTCATTACCGTGCTGGCCATGGCGGTGTTCGGCGCGACAACCCAGACCTGGCTGACCGTCCACCTGGACCCGCAGCAGCTGGGACAGCCCGGCGCCGCCCAGGACGGACTCCAGGTCCAGGGCAGCAAGGCCGCCACAACCGTGACTGCACTTGCGCTAGTCGCGCTGGCAGGGGGGCTTGCAGCTTCCATCGCCGGCAGGATCGCGCGCTGGATCATCACGGCCATCATCGTTCTTGCGGCCGTCGGGATCATCACCGCCGCCGCGACAGTCCTCGCCGACCCCCTGGCCGCGGCGCAGGGCTCAATTGCGGCCGCCACCGGCGTTGCCGGGAGCACCGCCGAGGTGAGCGTTACGGCGTTCCCGGTCCTCGCCGTCGTCGCCGGTTCACTTCTGGCACTGGGCGGACTGCTGGTCATTCCGGCGGGGCGGCACTGGAAGACGCGGACCAAGTACGACGCCGCGGCAGCCGGAAGCCCTGCCGCCCAGGCCGGCCCGGTGGATGAAATCGACAGCTGGGACCGGCTCTCGCGCGGCGACGATCCGACCTGAGTCTGATGGCGCGAGTTTGAGCAAAACGGCCCGGTAGAACGGCCAGGGGCATGCGGCTGAGCCGCGGATGCCAAAGGCTGCGCCAAAAAATGGCAGAATGTAAGCAGTATTGATCCTGAGGAGATTCACATGAGCAAAGCCACTGTTTCCGGTACCCAGCCCACGGCCGGAAAGACACACCACGGCATCGATCACAGCATTGACCTGGGCCACGGCAACAGCCCGGCTGCCTGGACCTGCGTGATTGTCATGCTGATCGGCGCCCTCATCGCCTCCATCGCGTTTGTCATCGCCAACAGCCCCATCTTCTGGGCGGGCATTGCTGTAATGTTCGTCGGTCTGCTGGCCGGCTTCGTCATGCGCAAGGCCGGCTACGGCGTGGGCGGCAGCAAGCTGAAGAACACCGGCCACTAACCGTGACGGTTCTCGATGACATC
The DNA here is from genome assembly GCF_018613875.1 of Arthrobacter sp. ISL-28. Classification (GTDB taxonomy): domain Bacteria; phylum Actinomycetota; class Actinomycetes; order Actinomycetales; family Micrococcaceae; genus Arthrobacter. The sequence goes on from NZ_JAGGPJ010000015.1 coordinate 215,179, forward strand.
AATGCAGGTGTCAGGGAGGACATGGAGGCGCGGAAGCGCCTCGTGTCCCTCACCGAACTGAAGGACCGCGCCCAGGCCGCGGCTCCGGCCCGCGACGCCTGGGCAGCCCTCGGCGGCCCGTCCCCGGACCGGGACCAGCTCAAGGTCATCGCGGAGATCAAGCGCCGCAGCCCCTCCAAGGGCGACCTTGCGGACATCGTGGACCCCGCCGCCCTGGCGGAGCAGTATGCCGACGGCGGCGCCGCCGTGATCAGCGTCCTCACCGAACAGCGCCGCTTCAACGGCTCGCTCGCCGACCTGGATGCGGTCCGGGCGCGCGTGGACGTTCCGTTGCTCCGCAAGGACTTCACCTTGGACGAGTACCAGATCTGGGAAGCCCGTGCCCACGGTGCGGACCTCATCCTTCTGATCGTGGCAGCCCTGTCGGATCAGCAGCTCCGTGAATTCACTGCCCTCAGCCGCGAGCTCGGCATGAACGTGCTGGTGGAGACGCACACCCCGGAGGAGATCGAGCGCGCCGTCGCTGCCGATGCCCGGATCATCGGCGTCAACGTACGCAACCTCAAGACCCTCGACGTCGACCGGTCCCTTTTCGCCTCGCTGGCCGGAAGCATTCCGGCAGGTGCCGTCGTCGTGGCGGAATCGGGCGTGCGGGGAGCCGACGACGTCGCGCACTACGCGGCACACGGCGCCAACGCCATCCTCGTGGGAGAGGCGCTCGTCAGTGACGCCACACCGCGCGAACGCATTGCGGAGTTCACCGCCGCCGGCGCAGCGGCAATCGCTGCCCGCGTCTGAGCACCGCCTTAACCCTTGGCACCATCCCGGCCGGAAGCAGTTGCCGCAGGGCAGCTGCGGACGGGATGCGCCTGACATCAATGAGTGAAAAGTGAACAGGATGGTGAGACTGATGGCCGAAGCGCCGACAGCCGGCTCTGACGAAGGCTCGGTGGATGCATTCCTGCAGGGAGGCCCATCGCTGCGCCACGCCCCGGGACCCTACTTCGGCTCCTATGGGGGCCGATGGATGCCTGAATCACTGATCGCAGCCCTGGATGAACTCGAGGACACGTTCGAGAAGGCCAAGGCCGACCCCGAATTCACCGCCCAGATCGCCGATCTGAACAAGAACTACTCCGGCCGGCCCTCGCTCCTGACCGAGGCCAAGCGGTTCGCCGAGCACGCCGGGGGAGTACGGATCTTCCTCAAGCGCGAGGACTTGAACCACACCGGCTCGCACAAGATCAACAACGTGCTTGGCCAAGCGCTGCTTGCCAAGCGGATGGGCAAGACCCGCGTCATCGCCGAGACCGGTGCCGGCCAGCATGGCGTGGCCAGCGCGACGGCCGCCGCCCTGCTGGGCCTCGAATGCGTTGTCTACATGGGCGCCGAGGACTGCCGCCGCCAGGCCCTGAACGTGGCCCGGATGGAGCTCCTGGGTGCCACCGTGATCCCGGTGACCAACGGCTCGCAGACCCTCAAGGACGCCATCAACGAGGCGCTCCGCGACTGGGTCGCCAATGTCGGTAATACTCACTACCTGCTGGGCACGGCCGCCGGCGCGCACCCGTTCCCGGCCATGGTCCGCTACTTCCATGAGGTCATCGGCGAGGAGGCCCGCGCGCAGATCCTCGAGCAGACCGGGCGCCTGCCGGATGCCGTCTGTGCATGCATCGGCGGCGGTTCCAACGCCATTGGCATCTTCCACGGCTTCCTCGATGACCCGTCCGTGAAGATTTACGGCTTCGAAGCCGGCGGCGACGGCGTGGAGACGGGCCGCCACGCAGCCACCATCACGCTCGGCAGGCCCGGCGTGCTGCACGGTGCCCGCTCGTACCTCATGCAGGACGACGACGGCCAAACTATTGAATCGCACTCCATCTCCGCCGGGCTGGACTACCCCGGCGTTGGCCCGGAGCACTCCTACCTCGCCGACATCGGCCGCGTGAGCTACGAGCCCATCACGGACAGCGAAGCCATGGAAGCCTTCCGGCTCCTGTGCCGCACCGAGGGCATCATTCCCGCCATCGAGTCCTCGCATGCCCTCGCCGGTGCCATCAAGGTGGGCCAGCGGCTGGCCGCTGAAGAAGGAACCGGCTCAGGCGAAGTATCGGACAAGATCGTGATCGTGAACCTGTCCGGCCGGGGCGACAAGGATGTGGCTACAGCAGCCGAGTGGTTCGACCTCCTGGACAAAGATTCCGCAGAGGCCACCATCGGCAAGGAAGGGGAGCAGCTGTGAGCACCGCGCAGATGACCAGCAAATCGGCAATCGCCATCGATAAGGCCCGTGCAGAAGGACGGGCGGCCCTGATCGGTTACCTGCCCGCCGGGTATCCCAGCGTCGAGGAAACCATCGCCGCCGGCATCGCCCTCGCACGCAACGGTGCGGACCTCATCGAGATCGGCATTCCCTACTCCGATCCCGTGATGGACGGTCCGGTCATCCAGGCCGCCACCACGGAAGCGCTGGCAAAGGGCTTCACCGTCCGCCAGGTCTTCGAGGTCGTGGCCGGCATCACTGGCCAAACCGACGCTGCCGTCCTGGTCATGACCTACTGGAACCCCGTGATGAGGATGGGCGTGGACGAGTTTTCCCGCCGTCTGGCCGAAGCCGGGGGAGCCGGCCTGATCACACCCGACCTCATTCCGGATGAAGCAGCGGAATGGATGGAAGCCTCCGACAAGTACGGGCTGGACCGGGTGTTCCTGGTGGCGCCGTCGTCGTCCACCGAGCGCATGCGGCGCACCGTCGAGGCCAGCCGGGGCTTCGTGTACGCCGTCTCCATCATGGGCGTCACCGGTGCCCGGTCCTCGGTGAGCGCGGCTGCCAAGGGCGTGGTGGCTGCTGCCAAGGACGCCGGCGCAGAGCGTGTGTGCGTGGGCCTTGGGGTTTCGAACGCCGACCAGGTGGCGGAAATCGCTGCCTACGCCGACGGCGTGATCGTGGGAACAGCCCTCGTCTCCGCCATCCGCGACGGCGGCGTGGACGCCGTGGCCAACCTCACCAAAGACCTCAGTGCCGGACTGACCAGGAAGTAGCCCTCCATCATGCAGATGTTCCACTCCGCGGCCGCGATGGTTCCGGCCAGCATCCCGAGTCCGGACTGGTCCGGCTTCGACATTCCGCTGCCGTGGGGTTCGCTGCGCATCCATGCCTACGCCCTGTGCATCCTTGCGGGCATCATCGTCGGCCTGTGGCTGACGTCCAGGCGGTGGGCAAAGCGCGGAGCGCCCGAGGGCAGCGTGTGGGACATCGTCATCTGGGCCATTCCGTTCGGCATCATCGGTGGCCGGCTTTACCACGTTGTTTCCTCTCCGGACGCCTACTTCGGCCCCGGATTCGACGGAACAGGCGACCTCTCCCTGATCCCGCAGATCCAGCGCGGCGGCCTCGGGATCTGGGGTGCCGTGGTGCTGGGCGTTTTCGGCGCCTGGATCGGCTGCCGCCGTGCCGGCGTCAAGCTGCCGGCGTTCCTGGACGCCGCCGCGCCCGGACTGCTGCTCGCACAGGCCGTGGGCCGCTGGGGGAACTACTTCAACCAGGAGCTTTTCGGCGGACCCACGACACTGCCCTGGGGGCTTCAGGTTGACGCCGACAACCCCAACTTCCCGTCCGGGTTCGCGGCGGACACGCTGTTCCACCCGACGTTCCTGTACGAGTCACTCTGGAACCTCGCGGGCGTGCTCATCCTCCTGGCGCTCGACCGGCGGTTCCACTTCCGCCGCGGCCGGCTCTTCTGGCTCTACGCGATGTACTACACGCTGGGCCGGGTGTGGATTGAAGCCATGCGCATCGATGATGCCGAACAGATCAGCCTCTTCGGCATCACCACGCGCCTCAACGTCTGGACCAGCATCTTCGTGTTCGTCGCAGCCCTGGCAGTTTTCATCGTGCTGGGACAGGGCAAAAAGCGCGATGCGGACAGCATCTACCTTCCCGGCCGCGAGCCCGCCGCTGAATCCGCAGGCATCGAGGCCGCCGTCGACACGGTCGGTGACAAAGCCGCCGTCGACACGGTCGCTAACAAAGTGGCCGTCGAACCGGGCGGCCACAAAGCCGCCGAACCGGCCGGTAACAAAACTGCCGTCGACACGCCCGCTAACGAAGCCGCCGTCGAACCGGCCGGCAACGAAACAGCCGTCGAGACGGCTGCGGGAGTTGAAAAAACGGACGACGTCGGGCCCTCGCCGAAGTCGGCAAGCGGCCGCCGCTCCGCTGTTGACCCCGTCCGTGATCCGGACCCGGCTGTCTCAGATAGTGAGTCGCGTGGTAATCTCCCTGATAACCAAAACGGTCCAGGCCGCTCTTCTGCCCCAACGGAAGCAGTGCCGGCGCCAAGTGGCGACAACACGTCTGCCACGGACTCGCCGGACACCGGAAAATCCGGTGCAGCAGCCACCGGAACCGCGCCGAAAGCTGACGGCACCCGCTAGTTCAGCAAAGGCAACCAGGGCAGCCAGAGCCACCGCTTGGAGCGCCCAAGACCACAATGTCGTGGTATCAGGGCCCTGCCGGTCAGCATAGAGCTGCTAGCCGGTCAAGCCCGGGCCGGGAGCCTGCGTAACTGTTAGTCCAGCAGTCCTCCCTGCCCTACAATTTCCAGTAATTAACACTTTGTTGTGCCCGTCACACCGGCGCTCTGAGTGGGGCCAACGTTGTCCCTTCCATACGCACGATCAGGAGGAAGGACGTCTCCCATGACCCAAACTCTTCACAGCCCCAGCTGGTCTGAACCGAACCAGCCGGACGCCGCCATGTCGCCGTTCAAGCGATTCGCGGCGCTCCCAGAGGCAGCCGGGCTCTACAACCCTGAGCAGGAGAAGGACGCCTGCGGTCTTGCGATCATTGCCACTCTGCGGGGCGAACCCGGTTATGACATCGTCGACGCCGCGCTGACAGCCCTGCGCAACCTTGAGCACCGGGGTGCCGTGGGTGCCGACGAGGGAACGGGCGACGGCGCCGGCCTGCTGATGCAGGTACCGGACGAGTTCTTCCGTGCCGTCACCGAGTTCGAGCTCCCGGCGCCCGGACAGTACGTGGTGGGCACCGCCTTCCTCCCAGCCGAGCAGCGCGAGGCCGATGCCGCCAAGGCAGGCATCGAAGGCCTCGCTGCCGACGAGGGCCTTACGGTCCTCGGCTGGCGCGAAGTACCGATCGTGGCCGACCTCGTCGGCGCCATGGCCCGCGCCTGCATGCCGTACTTCTCGCAGCCATTCTTCGCCTCCTCCACGGGGGAGCAGCTGGACCGCAATGAACTCGATTCCCGTGCCTGGCGTATCCGCAAGCGCGCCCAGAACAAGTTCGGCGTCTACTTCCCCTCGCTGTCCTCCCGGACCATCGTCTACAAGGGCATGCTGACCACCGCGCAGCTGGAGCCGTTCTACCCGGACCTTTCGGACAAGCGCTTCAAGACCAAGCTGGCGATCGTCCACTCGCGCTTCTCCACCAACACGTTCCCGTCCTGGCCGCTGGCGCAGCCGTTCCGCACCATCGCCCACAACGGTGAAATCAACACCGTCAAGGGCAACCGGAACTGGATGCGTGCCCGCCAGTCCCAGCTGGCCAACCCGCTGCTGGGCGATTCCCCCGAAGAACTGTTCCCGATCTGCACCCCCGGTGCGTCAGACTCGGCGTCCTTCGATGAAGTGGCTGAACTGCTGTGGCTTTCCGGCCGCCCTATCACGCATTCGATCATGATGATGATCCCCGAGGCCTGGGAAAACCACGCGTCGATGGATCCGGCACGCCGCGCGTTCTACGAGTACCACTCCCTGCTGATGGAACCGTGGGACGGACCGGCCGCCGTGTCGTTCACCGACGGCAATCTCGTCGGCGCCACGCTGGACCGCAACGGTCTGCGCCCGGGGCGGTACTGGATCACTGAAGACGGCCTCGTCGTCTTCGCCTCCGAGGTGGGCGTCATCGACGTCGAAGCCTCCAAGGTGGTCAAGAAGGGCCGCGTTTCGCCGGGCAAGATGTTCCTGGTGGACACCGAGTCGGGGCGGATCATCGACGATGAAGAGGTCAAGGCCGAGGTCGCTGCGGCGAACCCCTGGGCCGAATGGGTCAAGGACAACCTGATCGACCTCAACGAGCTTCCCGAGCGCGAGCACGTGGTGCACACGGCCGCGTCCGTGAACATCCGCCAGCGAACCTTCGGCTACACCACTGAAGAGCTCAGGATCCTGCTCGGCCCCATGGCGCGCACCGGTGCCGAGCCGCTCGGGGCCATGGGCTCCGACACGCCCGTTGCTGTGCTGTCCAAGCGTCCCCGGCTGCTGTTCGACTACTTCGTGCAGTCCTTCGCACAGGTCACCAACCCGCCGCTGGACGCCATCCGTGAAGAGCTGGTCACGTCCCTGACGTGCGCCATCGGCCCCAACGGCAACCTGCTGGACACCAAGCAGGTCCGCCAGCCGCAGGTATCGCTGCCGTTCCCGGTCATCAACAATGACCAGCTGGCGAAGATCGCCAACATCGAGGACGCCGACGGCAACAGGGTTGCCATGAAGGTCCGCGGGCTCTACCGGCCCGAAGGCGGCGAGAACGCCCTCCGCGCCCGGCTCACCGAGATCTGCGAGCAGGTTTCCGGCGCGATCAACCGCGGCGTGCAGTACGTGGTGCTGTCCGACCGTGACTCCAACGCCCAGTGGGCGCCCATTCCTTCGCTGCTGCTGGTCAGCGCCGTGCACCACCACCTGCTGCGCAGCGCCAACCGGACCAAGACGGCCCTCGTGGTTGAGGCGGGCGACGTCCGCGAGACGCACCACGTGGCCGTGCTGGTGGGCTACGGCGCCTCCGCCGTCAACCCGTACCTGGCCATGGAATCCGTGGAGCAGCTCATCGCTGCCGGCGACGTCGTCGGCGTCACCCCGCAGGACGGCGTCTACAACCTCATCAAGGGCCTCGGCAAGGGCGTCCTGAAGATCATGTCCAAGATGGGCATCTCCACTGTGGCCTCCTACACCGGTGCGCAGACCTTCGAAGCGCTCGGCCTGGGCCAGGAGCTTGTGGACGAATTCTTCGCCGGCACGCACTCCCAGCTGGGCGGCGTGGGCCTGGATGTCATCGCGGCCGAAGTCTCGGCACGGCACCAGATGGCGTACCCCGAAGGCGGCATCGAGCTCCCGCACCGCCCCCTGCTGGGCGGCGGCGAGTACCAGTGGCGCCGCGACGGCGAGCCGCACCTCTTCAACCCGGAGACCGTCTTCCGGCTGCAGCATGCCACGCGTGAGCGCCGCTACGACATCTTCAAGGCCTACACCAAGGGTGTGGACGACCAGTCCGAGAACCTGATGACCCTGCGCGGGCTCCTCAGGTTCAAGGACGGACTGCGTCCAGCCGTGCCGCTTGAGGAAGTGGAGCCGGTCTCCAGCATTGTCAAGCGGTTCTCCACGGGCGCCATGAGCTACGGCTCCATCTCCAAGGAAGCCCACGAGACCCTCGCGATCGCCATGAACCGGCTGGGCGGCAAGTCCAACACCGGTGAAGGCGGCGAGGACGTGGACCGCCTGCTGGACCCCGAGCGCCGCTCTGCCGTGAAGCAGATCGCCTCGGGCCGGTTCGGCGTGACCAGCCTCTACCTGACCAACGCGGACGACATCCAGATCAAGATGGCCCAAGGCGCCAAGCCCGGCGAGGGCGGCCAGCTGATGGCGCAGAAGGTCTACCCCTGGGTTGCCCGCACGCGCCACTCGACCCCCGGCGTCGGGCTGATCTCCCCGCCCCCGCACCACGACATCTACTCGATCGAGGACCTCGCGCAGCTCATCTACGATGCGAAGCGCGCCAACCCCTCGGCCCGCGTGCACGTCAAGCTCGTCTCCGAGGTGGGCATCGGCACAGTTGCCGCCGGTGTGACAAAGGCGAAGGCCGACGTCGTACTGGTTTCCGGCCACGACGGCGGAACCGGCGCCTCGCCGCTGAACTCGCTCAAGCACGCCGGTGTCCCGTGGGAACTGGGGCTCGCAGAGACCCAGCAGACCCTCATGCTCAACGGCCTGCGCGACCGCGTCGTCGTGCAGGTGGACGGCCAGCTCAAAACCGGCCGCGACGTCGTGATTGCTGCCCTGCTCGGCGGCGAGGAATTCGGTTTCGCGACGGCCCCGCTGGTGGTTGAAGGCTGCATCATGATGCGCGTCTGCCACCTCGACACCTGCCCGGTGGGCGTTGCCACGCAGAACCCCGAGCTGCGCGCACGTTTCACCGGCAAGCCCGAGTTCGTGGTCAACTTCTTCGAATTCCTAGCCGAGGAAGTCCGCGAGATCCTCGCGGAGCTCGGCTTCCGGAGCATCGAGGAAGCGATCGGCCATGCGGAAATGCTGGACACCCGTGAGGCGATCGACCACTGGAAGGCCGAGGGCCTGGATCTGGATCCGATCCTGCACGGGCTCGAGTTCGACGACGACGCCCCGCTGCGGAACCTGACCGGCCAGAACCACGAGCTGGACAAGCACTTCGACCAGCGGCTCATCGCCATGGCCGCGGAAGCCCTGAGCGACCGCGCCCCGGTGAAGATCGCCGTCGACGTCATCAACACCGACCGTTCGGTGGGCACCATGCTCGGCCACGTGGTCACCAAGACGTTCGGCACGGACACTCTGGCCACCGACACGATCGACATCACGCTGACCGGCACCGCCGGGCAGTCGCTGGGCGCCTTCCTGCCGGCCGGCATCACGCTGCGGATGTACGGCGACTCCAACGACTACGTGGGCAAGGGCCTCTCCGGCGGCCGGATCATTGTCCGGCCGGACCGCACCAATGTGTTCAAGGCGGAGAACAACGTGATCGCCGGGAACGTGATCGGCTACGGCGCCACGAGCGGCGAGATGTTCCTGCGCGGCCAGGTGGGCGAACGCTTCCTGGTCCGGAACTCCGGTGCCACGGCGGTTGTCGAAGGCATCGGCGACCACGGCTGCGAGTACATGACGGGCGGCCAGACGCTCATCATCGGCCGGACCGGGCGCAACTTTGGCGCCGGCATGTCCGGCGGCACGGCCTACGTCCTGGACCTGGATGCGGCGCGCGTGAACAAGCAGGCGCTGGAAGCCGGCGAACTCCAGCTCCGCGATCTGGATGCCGAAGACCGCGACATCGTGCACGGGCTCCTCGTCAAGCACGTCGAGGAAACGGACTCCCAGCTGGCGGCGCGTCTGCTCGAGAACTTCGACGACACCGCTGCCCGCATTACCAAGGTGCTGCCGCGCGACTACGCGGCTGTGCTGCAAACCCGTCTTGATGCCATCGAAGAGGGCCTGGACCCCGACGGCGAAGAAGTTTGGTCTCGAATCCTGGAGGTGACCGGTGGCTGACCCACGCGGATTTCTGAAAGTACGCCAGCGTGAAACCCAGCCACGCCGCCCCGTTCCCGTCCGCATCATGGACTGGAAGGAAGTTTACGAGGCCCAGGAAAAGGGCGTCCTGAAGAGCCAGGCCGGCCGCTGCATGGACTGCGGCATCCCGTTCTGCCACCAGGGATGCCCGCTCGGGAACCTGATTCCCGAGTGGAATGACCTCGTGTGGCGGGACAAGGGCGAGGAAGCGATTGAGCGGCTGCACGCCACCAACAACTTCCCCGAGTTCACCGGCCGCCTGTGCCCGGCGCCCTGCGAGGCCTCCTGCGTGCTGGGCATCAACCAGCCCGCCGTGACCATCAAGCAGGTCGAGGTGTCCATCATCGATGAGGCCTTCGACAACGGCTGGGTCAACCCGCTGCCGCCGGCGCGTCTGACCGGCAAGACGGTCGCCGTCGTCGGTTCCGGCCCTGCCGGCCTGGCGGTTGCCCAGCAGCTGACCCGCGTGGGCCACACCGTTGCCGTGTACGAACGCGACGACAAGATCGGCGGCCTGCTGCGCTACGGCATCCCCGACTTCAAGATGGAAAAAGAGCAGGTGGACCGCCGGCTCGAGCAGATGAAGTCCGAAGGCACCCGTTTCCGCACCGGGGTCGCCGTCGGTACCGACGTGACGTGGGAGCAGCTGCGCCGCCGTTACGACGCCGTGGTCATCGCCACCGGCGCCACCGTGCCGCGTGACCTGGACATCCCGGGCCGCGAGCTGGACGGCGTCCACTTCGCCATGGACTACCTGGTTCCGGCCAACCGCGTGGTGGCGGGGGAGTCCGTGGAAAACCAGATCCATGCCAAGGGCAAGCATGTGGTGATCCTCGGCGGCGGCGACACCGGCGCCGACTGCCTCGGCACGGCCCACCGGCACGGAGCAGCATCCGTGACCACCTTGGCCATCGGCAAGCAGCCTCCGGCCGAGCGTGCCGGTCACCAGCCGTGGCCTACCTTCCCCACGCTCTTCGAGGTGGCCAGTGCCCACGAAGAAGGCGGTGAGCGCACCTACCTCGCCTCCACCGTGGAGTTTGTCGGCGAAAACGGCAAGCTGACCGGCGTCAAAGTGGCCGAAACCGAATTCGTTGACGGCAAGAGGCTCCCCAAGGCCGGCACCGAGCGGATCATCCCCGCCGACCTGGTGTTCCTATCCCTGGGCTTCACGGGTGCCGAACCGGCCGGAATCACCGACCAGGTCCACGCGGAGTTCGACGGCCGCGGAAATGTATCCCGCGACGGCTACTACATGACCAACACCGAGGGCGTGTTCGTGGCCGGAGACGCCGGACGCGGCCAGTCCCTGATCGTGTGGGCTATTGCCGAAGGGCGCGCCGCTGCTGCAGCGGTGGACAAGTTCCTCATGGGGAGCACGATTCTTCCCGCTCCCGTTGCACCGACGGACCGCGCCATCGCCGTCCTCTAGTTATGCCTCGGAGGGGAATGTTCACCTCCACGACAACTTAACCAATGCAAGAGACCAATAGGGTAGGTATATGAGACGCGCAAAAATTGTGGCCACCTTCGGACCGGCCATTGCCAGCTATGAAAACACCCTCGCGGTGCTGGAAGCCGGCGTTGACGTAGCCCGCATGAACATGAGCCACGGTGATTACTCCGTGCATGACAACACCTACGAGAACGTCCGTAAGGCAGCGACGGATCTTGGTAAGGCCGTCGCCATCATGGCCGACCTCCAGGGCCCGAAGATCCGTCTTGGCCGTTTTGTGGACGGCCCGCACGAGCTCGCCGTCGGTGACATCTTCACGATCACCACCGAAGACGTGCCCGGCACCAAGGAGATCTGCTCCACCACGCTCAAGAGCCTCACCGAGGACGTCAACGTGGGCGATGCCCTCCTGATCGACGATGGCAAGGTTGCACTGCGCGCTGTTGAGGTGGACGACGTCAAGGTCGTCGCCGAGGTGACCGTCGGCGGCATGGTGTCCAACAACAAGGGCATCAACCTGCCGGGCGTGGCCGTGAACGTCCCCGCGCTGAGCGAGAAGGATGAGGATGACCTCCGGTGGGCCATCCGCCGCGGCGTGGACCTGGTTGCGCTCTCCTTCGTCCGTGACGCCAGCGACATCAAGCGGGTCCACGAGATCATGGACGAGGAAGGCCGCCGCGTTCCGGTGATCGCGAAGATCGAGAAGCCGCAGGCCGTGGACCAGCTCCACGAAATCATCGACGCGTTCGACGCCATCATGGTGGCCCGTGGCGACCTCGGTGTGGAGCTTCCCCTGGAGGAGGTGCCGATCGTGCAGAAGCGTGCCATTGAACTGGCACGCCGCTGGGCCAAGCCCGTCATCGTGGCCACGCAGGTCCTCGAATCGATGATCGACAACCCGCGCCCCACCCGTGCGGAGGCTTCGGACTGCGCCAACGCCGTGCTCGACGGCGCGGATGCAGTCATGCTTTCCGGCGAGACCAGCGTGGGCAAGTACCCGATCGAAACGGTCAAGGTCATGGCCCGGATCATCGAGTCCACCGAGGAGCACGGCCTGGAGCGCGTCCCCCCGCTGGGCACCAAGCCCAAGACCCGCGGCGGCGCGATCACCCGTGCCGCCGTCGAAATCGCCGACCAGCTGGACGCGAAGTACATCTGTACTTTCACGCAGTCCGGTGACTCTGCCCGCCGCCTGTCCCGCCTCCGCCCGATCAAGCCGGTCTTCGCGTTCACTCCGGTGGAGCAGGTGTGGAACCAGCTGGCATTGACCTGGGGCATCCAGCCGCAGCTCGTTGCCATGGTGGGCCACACCGACGAAATGACGGCCCAGGTGGACCGCAGCCTGCTGGACATGGGGCTCGTGGAAGACGGCGACCTGGTGGTTATCGCTGCCGGTTCCCCTCCCGGAAAAGCCGGTTCGACGAACTCGCTGAAGGTCCACAAGGTAGGCGACCTCGCCGACACCCCGAACCTCGGCGAAGGTACGACCAGGGAAAAGCTTGGCCCGTGGCCGGAAAAGAAGAAGAAGTAGGCTTCAGCCGCTGCTGAGTAGCTGAGCGAAGAGGGAGCATCGCCGCCGATTGGCGGGAATGCTCCCTTTTTGTTTGCTGTGTTGCTGGCAAAAAAGGAGGATCCCCGCCGTCTGGCGGGGATCCTCCTATTTGGTTTGGTCCGAGCGTCAGTTGACCTGGTTGATGATGGTCTCTGCCACTTCGCGCATGCTCAGGCGGCGGTCCATGGAGGTCTTCTGGATCCACCGGAAGGCTTCCGGTTCCGTCAGGCCCATCTTGGTGGTCAGAAGGCTCTTGGCGCGCTCTACGAGCTTGCGGGTCGCGAACTGCTCCTGGAGGTCGGTGACCTCGCTTTCGAGGGCCTTGATCTCCTCGTGGCGGGAGAGTGCGATCTCCAGGGCGGGGATGAGGTCCGCCGGAGTGAAGGGCTTGACGACGTAGGCCATGGCGCCGGCGTCGCGGGCGCGCTCCACAAGTTCCTTCTGGCTGAAGGCGGTCAGCAGCACCACGGGGGCGATGCGTGCCTTAACGATCTTCTCGGCCGCGGAGATGCCGTCCATGACGGGCATCTTGACGTCCATCAGGACGAGGTCGGGCTTGAGCTCCTCGGCCAGTTGCACGGCCTTCTCGCCGTTGTCGGCCTCGCCAATGACGTCATAGCCCTCGCCGCGGAGGATCTCGATGATGTCCAGGCGGATGAGGGTTTCGTCTTCGGCGACAATTACGCGGCGCGCCGGCTGGGACGTGCTGTTTGACTCCGTCGGTTCTGACACGGGATCTCCTTGAAAAGGTACGGCGGGACTATGACTATCTTAGTTGGGACCCGCGGCTGTACTTGGATCTGCATGGCTTGTTGCGGCGGCGCTGGCGCGATTCTGGACTTTAGCCTATCTGCATGTAGAGTAATTCCGCGCACTGGAAGTGGCTGCGTTGCTCACAACACGTTGTGAGCCTACGATTGTTACTCCGTGTACTCCGCGCCCGAGTGGCGGAATTGGCAGACGCGCCGCACTCAAAATGCGGTATCGAGAGGTGTGTGGGTTCGAGTCCCACCTCGGGCACAGTGTTTCCGCAGGTCAGAGGCTTTTTGTCTTTTTGCTGTTGACAAAGCTTGACTTTTCGGAGGTCGTCATATTGTGGAAGGCGCCGCATCTCTGGCGGTGGGCACTGGATGGCGCAGCGACCCCTGGACAGAGCAACTGAGACGTTTCCTCAAGGACTCAACCCGGCTCCCTGCCGCGTGAGAGCTGGAAGTAGGCGGGTCGTGCAGGGTCCGATGGGCCCGTCCATGCTGCGGTCGGCGGCCAATTGCACGCACTCGGCGCACCGTGCAGTGCTGTTCCTTGACGAGGCGTGAAATCTAGTTCATACCACGCAATCTGGTCAAGGAAACGACGTCGTTAGCCCCTCTCGGAGCGCCGTTACAGGTAATGCTCTGATGCCCACGATCATTACAGAGTGGACTTTGTCGAAACCTTGAAGCTGATCGGTGCAATCCTGGCTGCGCTGATTGCCTCCCGAACCATCGGGGCCGGAGCTAGGAACTGGTATCTGAAGGGCTGGGGAAGCCGCAAGGTGTGGCGGAAGAAGCTGAACCTACTGGCTGTAGGGGCGACAGAGGAATACGTTGAGAATTTGCTCGGTACTCCCGTATTCAGAAATCTTGAAGGTCCCGAGATCTGGCAGGGCAACGAGGAGGATACGCCGAAGTGGGTGGATCATATCTTTTCGACGCCGCACGCTTGGGTCGTGACGCGGCGGGTAAACGATCAGCTTGAGAGCTGGTCAGTCACGGTTACTGATCCGAAGTTTTGGTGGGATTTAGAAGACGTCACGTTCGGCAAGGCGAAGGGAAGGCTTGGGCGATCAACCTTCAGCGAACTAGTCGACGCGCCATCAGGTAAGTATGAGTCCGCTGGCGCTCGGACAGCTGTTTATGCCGAGTCTGCGTACTACGGCAACCCTGGTGCGTATCAAACGTTTATTTTCATGCATAACCAGGAAGGCACTGGAACGTGTCGGACTAGTGGCAAAGGAGACGTGCGTACGGGCGAGTTTTCTCGCCCTGATGACAAGGGCGACTATTCAGCTCCAGAAGACGAGTCATATCGATCTGAAAGTGTCGTGAATACGATCATAGTCACGTGGTACAGCAGCAAGATGTTGCACCATGAATGGCAGTCGTGGCCCGTCGCCATTACAGACCAGATGCGGCTCCTCCATCGCTATCAGAAGAAGCATGGCTGGCGGGGGAAGCGGTCCCTGGGAGACGGCAATGGAAAGTGACGACCTCGATCCCTGTGATGGCGGAGCCACATCAATCGAACGGCGGGGGAGCGAACCGGTCTGTACCTTCGACCCCGAGACGGGCTTTGCCATTAGTCCGAGCACGGTTGATGAACTGCGTTGGTACACACACTTGAGTCGTTCCGATGGTGATGACGAAACCTTGCTACAGTCCAGAAATGACGACTGAGCAGACCCTGGATGCGACCAAACTAACTGAATCGTGCCGAGCCATCTTCGGTAATGAATCAACATGGATTACAGCCAACGGGTATCCGGGAAGTCTGGCTCTCTGCATCATCGACTCCATCTTCTCCACGGGCTCCCACTACCAGAGCGTGATCAATGTAATTGATGCCTACTGCGACATCCGAAAAGAGGGAGGCGGCGACCCTCATCGTGACGGTGTCGAAGAACTGTTGGCATCATTCAACAAGGTAGGTGGCAGCGCGGGATGGGCTAAGGCTGTAGACAACCACAAGCCCGCTCACACGAAGCCTGGTGCGCTCCTGAAGGCTGAAGTTATCCATCAGGCAGCACTGGCCTTGAAGGGGCTGGAAGGCGGAGGAATCTTCACGACAGCTGACATGCATGCGGAGTTCGCAAAAGACGCAGAACTTGAGCGGGTCAAGAGAGCGTGGCTTCATCTTCCGAGCCAACGTTCAGGGGTGACATACAACTACCTGCTCATTCTTGCCGGCTTCCAGTCAGTGAAGCCGGACCGTATGGTTATCCGCTTCGTCGCTGAGCATGTAGGGCTCGACGGGAAGAATCTGACGGCCATGGAGACTGCCAACTTGATCAAGCAGGTCGCGGAGCTGTACCCGACACAGCCGAGAAGGCTAGATCACGTGATTTGGCGTCACGTCTCCGGTCGAGAGGTTTTCCGTGAGGATGACCTCAACTAGCAACCCCCGTTGGTAGCCTTACTGGGAGTATCACAGCGAGCATGGGGTAGGTCTTGAAGGTCTTTATTAGCTGGTCAAAAAACAGCCGCGATGCAGGTAGAGCTGTATCCACCGCCGTAAGTGAAATATTTGCTCCCGTTGTGACGACGTTCATCAGCCAGGAAATACGTGCCGGATCACGAGCTTTGGAAGAAATCGACGACGCTCTTGATAATACCGATTTCGGAATCATATGCCTGACGCGTTCTAACCAAACCGAGCAGTGGATCAACTACGAGGCTGGTGCTCTCTCTCGGCAGGTGGAGAACAAGCGGCAACGTATGGGCGTTCTCCTTGTTGACTTCGAAAGCGTAGATGAAGTCAACAGTCCAATGAATATCTTTCAGTGCAAGATGGCTACGCTACAAGGTTTCTCCGAGTTGATGCTATCCCTGAATGAGCTCTCGCCCAATGTTAAAGAAGACACGCTGAGTAAGCGTATCAACCTAGTTTGGCCTGATGTCGAGAAAGAAATTCAAGCAGTAAAAGAGGCTAAACCGCAGGAAGACCTGCCTGACGTTCCAGTGAAGACTGCTGATGACAAGTTGGACGAACTACTTAGCCTCGTCAAGGTTATTGAGTCGTCTATTGGGGACGAGGTGTCTGCGAGGAAGGGCCGCGGGAATGCAATCACTTGGGGAGAGTATCTAAGCAAGGCCGATCCTCATGCGCGGAAAGCATTCCTGTCTCACGCTGCTGGAGATGAGCTTGGAGCTGAGTGGATCACGAACATGCTTGTCTCTAGCCGTGAACGTTCTGCGACTAGAGGAGTCGCCCTTGAGAAAGTCACCGACAACGTACTCAAGGAGCTTCGGAAGCACACCGAGCTCGGTCGTGTCAGTATCGGCATGGCTGAGGGTGAGTACAGGATCAGGACAGACGCTGAAGTTCCCATGAATCTTCAAAACCTTGTGATTGCACAGCTAGATCCATTCTACCCGGTTGAGAATATCGTATTTCTCCCCAATTCATTTGGAGATTAGGGCGGCGATTACCGCTAGGATCTCCTGATCTGCGGCCTCCAAAGAAACGCCACTATCCCCAGTCGACTTATTTAGATAAATTAGATTAATCTCTTTCATTCGTAACTATTACATCAATTTTCTCATTGACAATAAATGGCGTTCGCCCATAATCATCGGCAGGTGTGATCGCAATCAGTGATCGCAGTTGCACATGAGAGCAGGTGAATGTTTTGGCCTACGTCAGCAAAAGGAGGTCCGATCTAACGGGCACGAGTCGCCAGCCATCATGAGCCGATCCGTCCTTGCTTGCTGGCTACTGGTCTTCTCCCTGTTGGCTTATGCCGCTTATCTCGCAATCGCTGGCAGGGTAATCGATGCCATTCTGTACGGACTGTTCGCAGTAGTGTCTCTGCTACTAGCGAGCGAAAAGGAGGCGTCAGCCTAGAACGCAGCTAGTCCCTATCGGGCTGTTGCTGTCCTTCATCCGGGGGGATCTTCCCCAGGAGATACTTTGCTCCCTTGGCAGCCGCCCCACCAGCAGTCGGCCCACTGATACCAACGGCACCAATGACTGCTGCGAGTTCTGCATTGTCCATGCTGATGTTCAGAATGATGCAGGTGACATACAGTGTCACGGCTATACGAATGAACCAGATGACCAAGCTACGGTTCTCGGGCGAGAGGCTGACAAGCATAGGTAGCTGTTCGATTGAGTCCGCGAGTTCAGGGTGCGTATCGAAGAGCTCTGATGCACGATCAT
Organism: Arthrobacter sp. ISL-28; assembly: GCF_018613875.1. Taxonomy (GTDB): domain Bacteria; phylum Actinomycetota; class Actinomycetes; order Actinomycetales; family Micrococcaceae; genus Arthrobacter. Next base: position 232,440 of record NZ_JAGGPJ010000015.1, read on the forward strand.
CAACATCGGAAGCATCTACTTCTGCCCTAAAGGCGTCGGCTTGTTCGACCAACTCCTGCGTGTCCATCACTCCAAAGGAAGATGAAACAGCCGACCCAATAGCCGCTAGTGAATCTCCAACCTGAGCGGAACTGTAGAAGTTGCTCATATCGGGAAGTGAGGCCAGGGCCAGGAGCGGCGCATCGAGGGATGTCTTTGTGTCGATGCCGAGGCGCTCTATGGAACTGATGTAGGCGTCACTGAAGGCACCGACACTAGCGAGCAGCGATCCGTCCTTGAAGTCCGCAACCTTCTTTGTGTGCTCACCCAGTTGCGCTAGCGCAAGACTAACGCCGTTGATGTCTGGACGAGGCGCCTGCGCTGACATGGCACCAAACGCCGTGAGAGCTGCGCTGATGTTAGCCAATCGGTCTTTAGGGGTCATGGATCAACTCTGCTGATATTGAAATATGCAGTTGCCCAGTCGACGGGTGAACAAGCGACTATAGCCATCGAGTAACGGGCAACGCTCCTGCAGCGACCGCTTCATGAGCCCGGTAGTTCACCGTTCGCACACCGCATAGCTCAATAAGCAGAGCAAGAACAAGTGACTTCTATTGTGGGTGAGCCTGCCAAGTGACAGAGGATGAATGGGCAGACCTTGCTCGGCATCTCGTTGAGGCAGTGAAGGACGACGCGCCTAGTGCCAATATTAGAACGTATAACACGCGCGCCCCGGTGCGCCTACGGCTAGAACATTCCGATGAACCAGGTGAGGATCAAACCAATAATGGACACGAAGCCTGAGATGAGGATGCCCATAGGGGATACATGCGCATCCTCGGTGAGGGTGACCTTTGACTTGACGACGTCCAGGCCGGTCCTGACGGCTGGTATCAGCCACACCAGGAAGGCGGTCACTGAGATTACGGCGACGAAGCTGAGCAGCGTCACGATGGCCGACTTTAGATCCACAAGACCAGTGAAGAACGCAGCAGCCACGACACCGAGAGTGATGATGCCCGTGGACAAAGTGCTGGCGGCGACGCTTTGCCAAAACGTTTCAGATTTGAACCAGCTGCCAATGATGGTTGCAGGCTTGGGCTTCACATTGCCGGGGTCTTTGGATTCACTTTGTACAGTCACGGGATAAACCGTACCCCATACGAGTCCAACGATAATTTCGGTCAAGAGGCCGCAGCCCAGGGAAATGTCACGTCCCGTCGTTAGAGTTGTTGAGCACGCTAATTCGCGTTCTTAGGGGGACCCATTGTCAAAAGTTGAATCGCTTGCTCAGTCAAAGACTGGACTCCGGCATCTTCAACTGATTACCGCTCTTCTCGACTCCGAACACCTCGACGGCAATCGCCAGGTGGGTACGAGTGCGGTCTATGAGGCTGCCAAGGAAAGAGGCGAGCCTCGGAGCAGCGTGACCGGCGACTTGGGAGCTCTGCAGGATCGCGGATGGCTGTGGTTTGAAGAAATGAACGCTGGCATCCTGACTGTCGTCCTAAACCAAGAAGGTGTCGACGCGGCGGAAGAGTTTAAAGAAGTGCGGTCCAATCGTAGGCGCCGTAACCAGGGAGCACGGAGAGCGATCCTGCTCTGGCTTGAAGGCGAGTATCACGAGGGCCGAAACTCACCGAATATCGTTGGTTTTACCATCAGCAAGTACGGCAACTTCATGGGCGATCCTTATGCCGAGTTCGAAGTAGACGCTGCTACTCGCTGGTGCCGCGAAGAGGGATACCTGGAAGGAACTGCAGCTTTCGGCGGACCAGTCGTACGTCCACAGATCACCAGTAAGGGACTCGCCTACATAGAAGGTGAAGATAGCACTTCATCCGCGACCGACTCTCGATCTGGCGATATCTATAACATCAACAATCACGGTGCCTTCAACTGGGCGATGAATAGCCCTAACGCGCAGCTCAACATCTCCATGACCCAGGAGGAGGTCAAGGGTGTGCGCGAAATGCTCGATTCCTACCGGGCAATGATTGTTTCAGCTGGTGTGTCTGATGAGGTTGCTGCCGACGCCGAAATCATCGCGGCGGAGATAGAAGACGAGATCAGTTCCGCAGCGCCGGAGGGTGGAAAGGTGAAAGCCCTGGGAGAGAAACTAGGTGAGCTTGCCGCGACCGGCACTGTGACGGCCATTGTCAATGCACTGAATGCAGTGATCCAGCAGGGCATCGCTGGCCTGTAGCTCCGAATCTTCTCGGCGTACTTGGCCTCTGTCTATGACTCGGGCGGGGTTTGGTCTAGTGCCTTCAGCTTTTCGTTGACTTGGCACTTTTCCGGCTCTTCACGGTTCATGGAGAAGCGAATCCCGGATGAGTGTCATGCCGCCGTCCGGACGGCACTTCTCATGAGAATAATCGATTTGTAATTGGCAGGGTTCCGGTAGCCGCGGGCAGTGCGTTTGATGTGTTTGATGCCGGTATTGTTTGCCTCGACCTTGCCGGTGGTGGCGCCGGTGACGATGAGGACCTCGATCTCGTTCCACCACCTGCAGACGGTGCGGTAGAGCTTGTTTGTTTCAGGCCGTCCGGACGCCTCCACCAGGGCTTTGAGTTCCTCTTTCGCCAACGCGGCGTCCGCAAGGGAGCTCGTGCGCAGGAGTATTCGCAGCTGTTCCTTGACCTTCCGGACGGCCTGCAGCTTGCCCGTCGCGTCGTCAGCTGTGAAGACCTCGGCCAGACGGCGGGCGGCGTTGTCTGTGAGGGTGTCGCCGGCGCGCAGGAGCAGCATCCGGTGCGCCCAGGCCTTGTCGATGGCCCGTCCCCGGCGGCACTTGACCTGCTGGCACAGGTTCTGCCGGGCCTCGGTCACTGCCTGGTTCGCCAACGAAACCAGGTGGAAGTAGTCCCGCGATCGTTCGTCATGAGCGAGGCAGCTGCGGCCGAAGAGGTACCCGAGATGGTCCCTAACCTGTCCGTGTCCCGGTTTTCCGACCCCGATGGTTCCGTCAGTGCCGACGATGAGGTAGCCGCGCTCGAAGAGCGCATCGCAACCGAACAGGCAAGCCAGCATGGACACATTGCGAGTGTCCATGCGCTCCCGCTCGGAGCACTGCGATCGGGGTTTGATGTGGGCGGCGACCAGGAACTCGTCCGGATAGGAGTGCCTGCAGAGGGAGCATGAGCTGCCGTGGAGCTGCAGCTGCTGGTTCCGCAGGTAGCGCTGCTCGGTCCGAACGGCGGCGAGGGTCAACGTGTCGCTGGGACCGCCTAGGTATTGCTCGGAAGGCCACGCCCCGTCCGGCTTCTTATCTCCGCCATTGCCGATTTCCAGCCCTGCGTGGTGCAGCAGTTTCAGGGCGGCGTCCCGGTCAACCGAATATTCGTAACCGTTGTTGGAGCTGCCTTTCGCCGTGACCGGGCCCCGGCCCGGCGGCAGGATCCGGTAGGCGTCCTCCCGTGGAATCCGGACTTCGCAGAGAGGATCGGTGAGCACCAGTATGCCGTTCGTGTCCGGTGGCTCCTTGTAGCCGCGCAACGGTGGATAAGAAGGCGTCGGCAGCGTAGCCACGAGGCTGATGCCCTGAACTGCTGGGCTCTTGAAGTTCAGTACGACGTCTCCCGGCCGGACATCATGCAATATCTCCCAAGAGGCGACGCGCTGCCCGCCGGCGCCTTTCAAAGGTGCCCACAAGGTGCCGTCGAAATAGACATGCCCGAAGTTCTGGGACTGGAATGCCCACCAGAAATTAGTGGCAGGACCGACAGGGACGGTGGGTCGCGTGTCCTTCGTTGAACTGGTCATGCCTTATTCATACCGGAAAACGAAAGGGCGCCTGAGGATCCTGCAAAGGGTCTGCGCCAACCGGGGTACCCTGCTCTGTCCGTAGCAGCGGGCTCGAATGGTCAACGGTTCTTGATGGCGCCGTCGGCGGACGGCAGGTAGATTGACCGCCAGGTGACAATGGGCGTGGTGGGGGGATCTTCGTTGCAGCTGGTGGCGTACATCAACGGTGAGCGAGTCGATGCGACCGAGATGGCTCAACGGCCGTGGCGTGATCTGGTGAAACATCCGCGCTATGCGGAGCTGGTGCTGATTGAATGCGGGCTGCGGGCCAAACGGGTGACCTCCCACATGGGCCGCCAGTACTTCGCCCATTACCCGAGCCTTGAGTGCCCCGTCGTGCACAAGTCGGAGTCGCCCCAGCACCTGGCCATGAAGCAGGCGCTGAAGGACAGGATCAACACGGCCCCGGGGTGGACCGCGGAGGTGGAGGCCGCTCATCCCGAGCGGGCCTGGACTGCCGACGTCTTGGCCACCAACACGGACGGCCGGCGGCTTGCGTTCGAAGTCCAGCTCTCGCAGCAGACCGAGGAAGAGTTCGTGCGCCGGTCCCAGCGTTACGTGGACGATCGCATCGGCCCGGTGTGGGTTGTCCCCAAAGACTTCGATTGGTTCCGGGTGCAGCTGCCGATGATCGTAACGGGCTTCGGCAAGACCAGCGACCTGCCCGGGGATCCTGCTGAATTGATGGAACTGCTCGACCACCAGCCGCTCCTCGGAAAGATGGCCCGGTCCGGGGCGATAGTGGACGCGGTCCTGCAACCAAGATTCAAGTGGCCTCACGGGACGCCACGACACCAGTGGTACACCATCCAGCGACTGGAGGCTGAGCGCGCCGAAGCCGCGGAGGCCGCCAGGGTGAAGGCTGCTCAGGAAGCCAAAGCGAGACAGCTCGTGGGCCAGGAGGAGGTGGAACGCAAGGCGGAAAGGGACTCGCTGTTCGCGGTTCAAGCTGTGGCACCGGACGTCGGGGCTGTACCCGCAGTTAAGGCGGGGATGAATGTGTGGGCGAGCATCGTCAGGTGTTCTGGCTCCGGCCACCCTTTCCTCATCTGGCGGCTGCTGGAGCCGCCGGCGAGGATTGATCTTCGCCCCTACCGGCCGGGCCCTGAAAGCCTGGACCGTGTCCTTGTCCCGGTCGAGGCCTGGCTTCAGGCCGCTGGCGGCTCGCTGGTCCGAGGCAAATTGGTCACCGTGAACCGACCCGGTAAGCCTCTGGGGTTCGCATGCCCTACATGCAACGACCTGGTCCAAGGGCGGTGGGTGTCTTCGATACCAAACTCGAAGTGGTCAGCAATTGCCGAACGTATCCAGGCGGAGGTCGACGTTTCCAGGCCGCCGGAACCGGGCGCGCGCCCTGGGCCGCCAAGGGAGCAAACCTTCAGGCCTCAGATGGTGCACCGGCCGACGCGCATTGAGGAAGGCCACCCGGAGTTCATCGGCCCGCGGCCCTGGGCCCTCTGGATGTCTGAGGCCAGGGACGCGACCGAGATCGCCGCACGCCAGACGGCCAAAGATGCCAGGGCGGTACGACTGCGGGAGATCAGCGAGAACCCACGCTACATCGGCAGCGCCAACGGATTCAGGTTCCAGTGCAGTGACTGCGGCGGAACTTTCGAAGACGACAACGAGGGCATCCACGCGAACGCCCAGTGTCTGGCGCGTGGCGGCAGGAACCCGGCTGGCAGTTGGCGATGACGGGCGGTCGTGAAAGGGTCGCACCCATGAAGCCGATCATCCTGCTCGACATCGACGGCGTTCTCAACCCGGCGCTCCGGTCGCTGCCGGGTGCTGTCCGGCCTGACCCGTTGCTCTCCTGTGAGAAGAAAGCACTGGTACGGCGCCTGGCCAGGTGCGGCCGGATCGCGTGGGTGTCGACCTGGCCGGCAGAGATGACAGCCGACTTGGAGGACCAGCTGCAACTGGACGTGGAGCCGCTGCGGGTGACGCTGTTGCTCCGCGCCGCGGACGGGGACGACCCGACGCCGAAGCTGCGTTTAATGCCTCTTCCTACCGCCACTCAAACAGGTCTGTCTTCCAAGAACTTCCGCTCCAAATGAGACGGCAGTTGTACAGCCGTGGCTCAGGGTTATAGTTCACCCACGTACTTAGTTTGTAGGCCTTGATTGAGGGCTCATATACATCACTGCGGTCTTGTCTCTCCCTGTCGCCGACGCTGTCCTGAATCATCCGCTCGCAGGTTTCCTTGGCATTGCTCCATGTGTTTGCAGGATTATTCCGTGGGTCTGATGCTGTGTGTATCCAGGAACTGATGCCAAAGTATCCACCGATGACAGCGGCGATGATGCCCCAGATGGCAAGTTTCTTGAGAGGACTCATCCTAGGAGGCTGATGGTGAGCCGGAGTGGCAAGCCGGCGTTGCTGGGGAGGGCTCACTGGGGGAGTGGGTGTTTGCCAGGACTCCAACTTCAAAGGCTGCTGTGGCTTAGGTTCCGGGCCGTGTTGATTTTCCAAAAGTTCCCCCAATATCTAGATGAACGACAGCACTCACCAATGAATACGGTCGTGCAGTGAATCATATGGTCAAGCACCCACAATTGATGGCTTCCTCGAGCTTCGGTATCAGGAGAGAGGTATTTCTCTTGATACCGGGGAGGTGCCGCCATCCTCACAGGGACTGCGAAAAGAGTTAGGAACCAAGAGCGGGCTGCTAAGACAAACAATTCACACACCTGTTATCGAGGCAAGATAACCGGGGTGTGTGGCGCATCGGGGCCAACGACATCGAGGACTTCGTCGCCGAGGCATACCGGCACACCGCCGAACGGATCGCTGCAATCAATTTCGTAAGGCCCCTGACCCCTAACACAAAGCGACTGCCGCGCCCCCTCGAAATGGGGAGCGGCAGTCGCTCTGTTTGTTCAGAATCTGTCAGGAATGGCGTGTTGACAATGTCAACAGAATCGGCGTCGGACTGGGCTGTACATCGGCCGGACTGGCTCGGATTCGGAATGTTTTCTTGAGTTCCCAGTGTTTGCAAGGGCTGGAATGCAGTTCGAGTCCCACCTCGGGCACAGTGTTTCCGCAGGTCAAAGGCTTTTTGGTTTTTTACTGTTGACAAAGGTTGACAAATCAAAAGACTTAGCCGGAGACCCCTTCCTTGAAAGGCTCGTCTACTGCGCGCCGCCAGCTTCACAAGTCCGGAAGCGTTTCTCCTGAGCGGCTGCAAAAGTGTTCCAAGACAGCTCTCAAGCAGGGCATTGCGACCATCACGAATACGGACGGTTCGCTGATCGACCTGGCCACCCGAGCAGCGGGCACGACGCCACGCCCGCGTCGAGGGTGGCAGGCGGCAGCAAAGCCGAGCAGGAAGCCAAGGAGATGGGGGAGTTGCGCGCATGCGCATTCAACTCGAAGGTCCTAAAGAAGCCGAGACTCCCGCATCGTTGATTGCCATCGACACTCACCGGCAGCAGCTGGGGGTCCAGAAGGCCTGACATATGCCCGGTTGAAAAGGTGGGCCTAGGTGCTCAACGCTTCAAACGACTCTTTGTCGGGGGTCGCGGCTAAGTTTCATTTGAACGAATAGGAGCTTGCCGAACTTGAACCGTCAGAAGAATATGCCGCAGTCCACTTTACGTCGTCCGACATTGGCCCGACATGGCAGAAGGACGAGCAGGGCAACTGGCTGCTTCCCGACAACACGCTGGGCTATGAGGTCCTGGGTTGGGTCGCCGAATGGTTAACCTTTTCCGATGGGCGTCCATTCATATCGCCAATGAGGCCCTGGCTGTGCACACGCCCATCCCCACGCCGGACGGCTGGACGACGATGGGCGAGCTGCAGGCGGGGGACATGATTTACGGCACCACCGGCAAGCCGGTGACGGTGGCCGAAGCTTTTTCTGTTCAAGCGGGCCGCGACTGCTTCCGCGTCACCTTCTTGGATGGAACCTCCGTCATCGCTTCCGACGGCCACTTGTGGAAGGCCAAGCCCTCCGGTTGGCCGAAGCAGTACAACCGGGTATGGACTACCCGCCAGATGTACGAGCACAAGGCAAAGCGCTGGGCCATCCCCATTCCAGGTCCGCAGGAGCGCCCCGAGCGCGATCTGCCCATGGATCCCTACCTGCTCGGCTACTGGTTGGGTGACGGGAGTACCGCTGGCTGCAACATCACCGTCGGGGATGAGGACCTGGAAGCGTTCACCGCCAACATGACTGAAATCGGCGTGACAGTCCGCCCGGTCGGTACGAAGAAGGGCGCCGCCAACCGCATGACCTTCTCGGACAAAACCGGCTTCGGCGCTAACATGGGCGGCGAACAGGCTAGGGCGCTCCGCCTACTGCCCTGCTACCGCGACAAGCACATACCCGAGGAATACTTCCTGGCCTCCATCGACCAACGCATCGCCCTCCTGCAAGGCCTGCTCGACTCGGACGGCTGCGCAGCCAAGCCCGGCATCATCTTTGTCGGTAGGGAGCGGCTGTCCCGCGATGTATTTCAGCTCCTGTCCTCACTGGGTGAGCGGCCGACCATCGCCTTCAGAGCTGACGCACGGTCCCGGGACGGCGGGACGTGGCGGGTATCGTTCAATCCGAGGTATGTCACCGAATGCTTCCGGCTGGCCCGGAAGCAGGCAAAGGTCGTCAGGGCCACACGTACTGAAACAAACGTTGCTTCCATTGAGCCGGTCGAGTCCGTGCCGGTGCGCTGCATCCGCGTCGATGCCGAAGACTCACTGTTCCAGGCCGGCGAATCCTGCCAGCTGACCCACAACACACCACTGGACTCGGGGCTAGCACGGGCCCGCGTTCCACGAGCTCACCAACAACCCGAGCAAGGTCCAGGCCCCGTTGTTGTGCATGAACGCGAGCACGGTCGACGAGCTGTGCGGGTGCGCTTACTTGGACAAACCCGAGCAGATTCTTTTGGACGATCCAGAGAGGCCGAGCATGACAGCTGAATTCTCAGGCGAAGGCTAACGGGCGGTCTGCTGCGTCATTTCTTCCTCGTAGCCTTTGACGCGTACGGCCGCTATGCCAGCCTGTTTCGCCCGGTAGACCATGCCGTAGTCGGTGGTAATCATCCGGATATCGCTGACGTAGGGTGCGACTGCTCCTGCTCGCTCGATGATCTCCAGATCTCCATCTGGGAGAGGCGATTGGTCAAGAGGCTGTTCTAGGACTGACAGGTAGACCGTATGAGTAGGGGACGCACTTGTCGCGCTCCCTTCCTGGAGCTTTACGCGCTCACCAGGCATGACTCCCTGGGCCTCGAGATACTTCAGGGCTAACCCTGCCCGAAAGCGGATCGACTTGCCTCCCTTTGGAGCATCGACGCGGTTCCGTTTGCTGCCGTCGAGCTCATCCACGACCTTCATTGGGATGGTGATGACCAAGGGGACATGAGGACGCTCGTCGAGCAGTTCAAGCCATTCGTCATGGTTCATCGGATCGTCGAAATACTTCAGCCACGCTCCGGTATCGAGGACGACTGCCACAGCCTTGCCGTTGTCCCACAGCTGCAGATCGGCTTCGATCCTTCGCTTAGCCTCCTCGAGGGCACAAACGCGCTGCTGCACTTCGCCATCAACCAGCTGCGCAAGGGCGCCGAATGGGATGGTCGAGATATCAAGGGCGAGCAGTGACCAGTAACGCCGTGAGGTGATGAGCGCGTCGACTTCGTCAGGGTGCAGATAATGGGCGAGCAGATTGCCATTCCGGGACGCCCACTCAACGTAGCTGTTGTACCGGTCGCTGGCGTAGCCGGCGCTCGACACGGTGCCAGCCTCGTTAACTGCGGTAACTAGCATCTTTAGCGTGGTGTTTGGGGAGGCACCCGGAAGCAATCTGATCATGGGATTCAGTGTATGTGTGCGGCTCGATGGGCCATGGGGCTGATTCATGCGCGGAGCTTGCTAGAGTCCGACCATGACGACTGAGTTCGCCGCGGAGGCGGAACGGCTGACCGAAGCGTGCCGGACGATTTTCGGCGACCCAGCTACCTGGATAACGGCCAACGGCTATCCGAATAGCCTGGGTCTGTGCATCATCGACTCGCTGTGGTCCACGGGGCCGACGTATGGGGCTGTAGAGAACGTCATAGCGCGCTATGCAGCTCATCGCCGACTCAATCGTGATGATGCTCGCCAGGACGGCGGCACGGAAGAACTCCTACGCGTTTTCAAGAATGAAGGCGGCAGCGAAGGATTTGCCGACTTGGTCAAGAACCATAATCGTGCTTACTCAGACAAGAGAGCCCCGCTGAAGGCCGAAGTGGTCTACCAGGCTGCTTTGGCACTTCACGGCGTAGGTGTCAGGACCATGAAGGACCTGCACGCACAGTACGCGGCCGACGAACATCTCACCGAGCTTGAAAGCGTTTGGCTGGATCTGCCCAGCCAGTCGTCGGGTGTCACATTCAACTACTTGCTGATCTTGGCCGGCTATCCGTCGGTGAAGCCCGACCGCATGATCACCCGATTCGTCAAAGAACACGGCGGCGTCACGAGGAAACTCACATCGAGGCAGACCGGCGATCTGATCAAGCAGGTGGCGAAGCTATACCCCGTCCCCGCTAATCGTTTGGATCACGTTATCTGGCGCTATACGTCGGGGCGAAAGGTCTTCAAGGACGAGGAATAGCAACGGCAGCCCATCTACTTACTTTTCGACTCGTTGCCTCTGTAAACAACGTCCTGGGGTTTCTGCCACTCGACTGGTCTTGGCAAAGGGACGTGCCGTGAGCCAGTCAGAAGAGGGCGCGTGGATACACAAGCGCCGGTTAATCGATGATACTCGGTCCATAGCGTTCAGCGCGGAGTATCATGCGGGCAGTCAATTTTCGAGTATGTATTCGAGTGCTACGTGTCTACGGCTATCTATAGGCCTTACGGCCTGATGTCAGGCCCTATGGCTAGAGTGGGGAAGCCAGATAGTTAGCAAGTCTTAGGGGATCACTTGTCCATAGTTGAATCGCTGATTCAGTCACAATCCGGACTGCGTCAGTTGCGCCTCGTTGAAGTCCTGTCAGGTCTTGCACCAGTGGACGACCATCACCAGGTCGACATTGAGGCGCTCGAGAATGACCCCGGTCAGTATGGATTTTCGACCGCCTCACTTGAGAGCGACCTAGAAGTTATGAAGGGTTGGGGTTGGGTGGACTTCTGGGCCTCCTTCGGTGGCATCGGCTCGGTCATCTTGAAGCAGGGTGGTCTGGATGTGGCCAAGGAATACCGGACCTTCATGAAGAACAAGGTTCGTCGGAACAAAGCCTGTCGCGACGCTTACCTCCGCTGGCTCTACGAGGTCGACGACGCTCCTGGTGATTTCCACAGCGAGTGCACGTTTTACGGCTCGCCGTACAGCGAGCAGGAACTCAAGGACGCCAAGAACTGGCTGGATGAAGAAGGCTTTATCGTCGGCAAGAAGACCGCCGATAACGACATCTTCTACGCAGAAATCACCTCAAAAGGTACTCGCGCCGTTGAAAGCGGTCGCTCCGTGAATGACTGGCACGTAGGAGGAATCTCAATGACAGACCGCAGCATCAACATTACCGGCTCCAACAATGTCAACGTAGCGCAGGACAGCTCGAACGTGACTCAGAGCAATACCCTGACTCAGGAGCAGCTGGGCAAGATCACTGATGTGATTGAGTCCTACAGGGCCTTGAGCGGCGCTCTCAATCTGCCGGAGGAGCAGTTGGAGGCGGCTGAAACCATCGTGGGCGAGATTGAGGAAGAGACTGCCGATGTCAACGCTGACCCCGGTAAGATTCGCAAGGCGTTGGAACGGTTGACGGGGATAGTGGCCGAATATGGCACGAAGGGTGTATCTACCGCTGTCATCAGTGTCATTGAACAGGCCGTGCAGTTCCTCGGGTAATGCCGTGAGGAAGTTGTCAGAGTGCGAGCAGCGGTTTCTTATCGCCGCCGCCAAGGATGGTTTGACTCTAGTGCCGGCTCCAAACTACGAGTGGATCGGTACTAAGGACCGTTTGGTTTGGCGACTCAATCCGGACCGCTCTTTGACAAGATCCTAGAGATGGCGATGGCTCTCGATGGCTACCTGGATGTCATGCGGTCCCCAAGACACGTTAAGCGCGCTGACGTCGATCGAATTCATGAACCTACTCCTACCCACATCGAGGTGGGACGAAGAGCAACACTTCAGTACCCACCGGCTGAAGATGTTGGACTTTTATGAGCAGGAAATCGACTACGGGTTTGATCCGGAGGAGTATCGGGATCTCTGCCGGTTGCACGGCCCTCGAATAGATCGAACGGGTTGGGCTACCAAAGCCACTGTGAACTTCCGTCCGAAGAGCCGGGCGAAGCAGCGGGCATTTTATGACGCTATGAAGGATCTGGTCATACCTGCCATGGGCAAACCGCCTGTCATCCGGGTGGGGGTTATTGACACGGAACCTGAACTTGCCTGGGCGTTGAATCGAGAACGAATATTCGCTGCAATCGCAATCTAGGCGAGACTCGGTGGCGGCATTTTGAAGTAACCACTCAAACAAAAAGGGGGAACTGTTGTCTAACGTTGAATCGCTGGCTCAGTCCAAGACGGGACTGCGGCATCTTCAACTAATCACAAAGCTCATGGACTTCGAGCACCTGGACAGCAATCGTCAGGTAGGGGTAGGCGCACTGTACGAGGATGCTAAGGAGCGTGGTCTGCCTCGCCAGAGTGTGACAGGTGATCTGGAAGCGCTTCAGGACCGCGGCTGGCTGTGGTTTGAGAAGTGCTTAAAGACGAAATAGAGTCACCTGCACCGCAGCCCTCTGTTGTGAAGGCCTTGGGGCAGGAGCTTTTGGAGCTAGCCGCCACGGGAACCGTGCAAGGGGTCGTTGATGCCCTGAACACGTCATTGCCCAGGGTATCAACGCCATAGGCTAACCGAGCCCGAGCCAATCAGCGGCTGGTCGGTGACGGCAATCCCCCGGGAACAACGTCGGGAGATCAACTTCGAATACCTGCGCAAAGGGCGTCCACTGCGGCAACGTCGAAACCGGAGTCGTGAGATCCCCGTCCCCGCCGGGCGCAGTGCGAGAGGAGGCTGCGAGGAGCTCTATAGTGGACCCCATGAGCGAACTCAGTGGACATCTTTCACGGGTGCAGGACATAATCGCCCGCACGCGGAACTTCCAGGTCAACGAAGCCTCGGATCCGAAAGAGTTCTCCAGGACTATAGTCGAAGACGTTGGTGCGCTCGCCGAGGCTGTTAGTGAGCTCATCAAGCGATCTGGGGTCTGAACGACGGCATGCCTCCCGAACGGCACCTATCTAGGGCGTCCATCCCAAGTCTCGCATCTGAACGAACCATCCGCCTCTGTAGTTGCTTCTAGAAATGAGATCTCTGCGTGCGTGGCCACAGGACCTATGGCCGAGCTCACGTAGGATGCTTGTCCACGCCGTGGGGGCCAGCGCTTGCGGCCGGCTTTTGGACGAGGCGAGGGCCGCCTTAGCCTCGATCCACCGATCCGCCTGGGCTGGTGATCTGATTCCGGCGTTTCGGTAGTGTTTCCACCACTTCCCAGCAATAACAAGGCCGGGATCGGGAAGCGGCCGTCCTGAACGCCATCTGACTCCGGCTCAGACGGTTTAGCTGAGTGAGCCGTGGTTGTCGTGGCGGCGCTCAGTCGGGCGAGCACAAGGCACAGCACAGCGGACGTCGGTGCCGTATAGAAATCTACGCCTCGGTTTGCTGCGGGTTGCAAGGTCCTTCGCCAGGATCGATGCGGGGTTGGCGGTGACGCATCGGCCAGGCGACTGTGACCACCCGGCGCAACCCCGGAGCAATGCGCAGCCAAATCGGCCGGCGACGGTCGGTCCTGCCACGATTGGCGATATCGTCACCCTGGGGGTGAGCCGACCCAAATTGTGGATCGTTTTCTGCAGCGGAGTACCCGAAAACTTGAGTGACCCACCGGCCTGGTCGTACGTTGGCCTCGTAATGAAGGTTGCGTTTCGGAGTGCTGAAGGTTGTGTCTTATATCCTAAGTTTGGATAATAGTCAAGATTGCCGCTTGGATGTTCTTCGGATCTGTGATTAGCTCTCTCCACTGACCCGCACCACGGAGAGGTGGTAGACCGATGGGCACCATGGAAGAAACCCCGCTGACGACACGGCCGGCGGCGGTTCGGCCAGACTTGCTGGCCGAGTGGGGTTACCAATCAAACATCCCGAGGCGACTAAACCGATACCAACCGACGGGGGACTTGCGGCGGGCGGCCAACGCCTTTGCTCGAACGCGCGCCAGAAAATGTCGGACCTCATTGGTACGGTGCACGCATGACCGGTGAATCAATAGACCCGCGACAGCGCCAGACACTGGGCGCATTGCGCTACGCCGTCAACGAGGACGCGACGACTTACCTGGCGATCATGCGCCTCTTCACGAGTGGAATGAGTGGCTTCTTGTCCGACCAGTCCGCGGACGACGTGACCGAGCGTCTGGCCGAACTGGGTCTCGTCATCGACCGGGATACGGTCGACCTGCGGCTCTCGTACTTGGTGGAACACGGCAACCTTGCTCGGAGCCCGCGCGAGACCGAGGCGCGCAGCGTTCGGGACTACCTCTCCAACCGCGCGCGCTATCAATTGACACCGCGTGGGGAGTTGGTTCATCGCCAAGTGGAGGAGCTCCTCGCCCACACCGATCGCGTTCGGGAGGTGTCCAGCGAGATGCTTCCCGGAATTCTTGCCGGCATCGAGGAGCTTGCACGGCTTGCGTCCCAGGGGCTCGAGGCCGCCGACTCCCGCGACGTGGCCGGGCGCATCACCACGCTGTTCGCCCAGTTCGAAGTGCTGGTCTCATCCACCCGCCAGTTTTACTCCTACCTGACCCAGGTGCTGACTCGCTTCGACCTCGGCCGCGATGAGTTCGTGATGTTCAAGGGCGCACTAATCGACTACCTCCAACGCTTCGTCGACGAGATTTCGCGACACATGCCCCAGGTCGGCGACCGGCTCGGCCACCTTGAGAAATTAGTCCCGGCTCTCTGTGCGCGAGCCAACGCGGATGAACGGCTGGTGGGACTCGATGGCGTGCAGGCCCGACGCGCCACCGGGCTCGAGGCAGGTGACTGGGAGAGCCTCCACGCCTGGTTCGTCGGATCCCACGACCGCCGATCCGATGCCGAGAATGTCAGACGGCTTGCCACCGACGCGATGCGATCGCTGCTTACCAACCTGCGTCGGATCGCGGCCGGGGCCGACCGTCAGCAGAGCCAGTACGCCGACCTCATTCGCCTTGCTCGATGGTTTGACTCTGCCGACGACGACCGGGCCCATGAAATCTGGGCAGCGGCCTTCGGTCTATATTCGGCCAGGCACCTCTCGTTCGCGGCAGACCCCGACGGAGACCCGGTGCCAGCGACGCAAAGTTGGTGGATAGCTCCGGTCGCCGAAGTTCCTATCGGGCTTCGGACCCACGGTGAACGCAAGACAGGCGGCAGGGCCGGCGCCCGAGTGGACTACTCCGCCGCCAAGCAGGCACGACTCGCCGAGCGTGAGCAGGAGCAGCGCCGACGTACCGACGCAGTGCGCGAGCTTGCATCCCATGCCGGGCCGCTGATAGAGGTCCGGCTGAGCGACGACGCACGTGCCGCCCTCCTGGATCTCTATGCCCAGGCGCTCAGTCGCCACAGCCGCCCGCTGTCGACCAAGACCCCGACCTGGTGCGAGGCACGCGTCGATGACGCCGTACTTCGCCTTGAGCTGCGCGCGGCGCCCGGGACTTCGGTAAGCATCAAGAGCCCATCGGGCATCCTAACCCTCCGCGACCTGGCTTTCGACCTCACCACAACCAGCGCAGACCAGCAGAGCGCCGTTATGGCCGAGCGGCGGGCCGAAGCATGAGCCAGACTTTCGAGCGCCCCGCTGCAGCACCGGACCTGTTAGCCGAGGCCGACCTCCGCAACGCTGCACGGTCGCTGCTGCGCACACCGTTGCTCCATGTCGACGCCCACCCCGACGAACTGGCTCTGGTTCGTCGTCACCAGGACGAGCTGATTCGGCTCTTCGCCGAAAGCCTGGGCTACCGGCTGGTCGTGGAGCCAGGACTTGCCCGGCTCTACAAGACCGGACTGGGACCTGACGCGAATCGTGGCCTGCGGCGCCGAAACGACGTACTATTCACGCCGCGCCGTTACGCAGTGCTTGCACTCACTCTTGCCGCGCTCACCCAGTCCCGCCGCCAGATAATGGTCGACGAGTTGGTGGCCGCAGTTCGTTCGGCGGCAATCGACGCCGGCATCGACGTCGATCTCGACATCATCCACGAGCGACGTGCGCTCCACTCGGCCCTGATCGCGCTCGTCGAACTCGGTGTGCTAAGTGAACGCGACGGCGACCTGGAGCACTGGGCCGAACGTCGAACCGAGTCACTCCTCGACGTCCACCGCGACCGGCTCGCCGTACTCGTTGCAGCTCCGCTGGGAGGATGCGAAAGCCCTGACGAATTGCTCACGGTGGCGGCGGTGCCCTCGGCAGCAGGTGGTGCCCGCGTCGCAATCCGGCGACGCCTGACCGAACAGCCGGTGCTCTCGACCGAAGACCTCACCGAGGAACATCTCGGCTGGTGGCAGCGAAACCGTGAGCGCGAGCGCGAGTGGTACCGCCGCCACCTCGGCCTCGACCTGGAGCTGCGAGCAGAGGGAGCAGTCGCGATCGACCCCGGCGGAGAACTGACCGATCTCGGCTTTCCAGGGTTGGGCTCGGCCAAGCACTTCGCTCTCCTTCTGCTCGACGAGCTAGTCGACGTGCTCCGCTGGGACAACGGTAAGGAACTGAACGGCACGGCGTGGGCGCGCGTGGCGGCCTCGACCGCAAGGCAAGCCGGCGAGCGGGTCTTCGCCGCCTGGCAGCGGGGACTGCGCAAGGCACACCAAGAGGACCCCGACTCGGTCTATGACGAGGCCCTTGCCGTGCTCACCGCAGCTGGCTTGGTCCGCCATGACGAGGGAGGACTGTTCGTGCACGCCGCCTCAGCCCGCTACGCACCACGACCGGAGCTACTCAGGGCGGAAGGGCCGTCCGGGGAACGCTCTCTCTTCGAGGAGGACAACTCATGACGATCGCTTTAGCCCAACCGACGCACACCGCGTCGTCGGGAGGCTCCCAGCGGTTCAGGCTTCACCGCGCCGGCATCCTCAACGTGTGGCAGTACGACGAGCAAGAGTTCACCTTCGCCGACGGCCGCCTCCTGCTGCGCGGCGCCAACGGCGCAGGCAAATCCAAGACCCTGGAAATGCTTCTGCCCTTCGCCCTCGATGGGGACAAGGCGCGGATTACCGCCTCGGCCAAGCATCACACAAGCCTGCTGTGGTTAATGACCGACGGCTATGAGGGCCAGACGCGGGTGGGCTACGTGTGGGTAGAGTTCCTGCGGAGCACTACCGATGGTACTGAGGAGGCGTTCACCTGCGGTATCGGCATACGCGCGTCAGCGACGGCGCGAACCGCGACCGCCTGGCATTTCGCCACCAGCCGCCGGATCGGTCACGACCTCGTCCTCGAGGACGACGCCGGTCCTCTCTCCCGGCCTCGGCTCGAGGAGATCCTCGGTGCCGACGGACAGGTCTTCGAGAAAGCGGCCGCCTACAAGGAGCATGTCGGACGCGCCCTGTTCGGACTCGACTCCACGCAGTACGACGAGGTCCTGAGGCTGCTCTACTGGCTGCGCCAGCCTCAGATCGGCGAAGACATCGAGCCGGCGAAGCTGGCCCAACAGCTTTCACAGGCCCTGCCGCAGCTCGACGAGCAGGCAGTCCGCTCGGCGGGTGACACGTTCGACGAACTCACAGCCTTCGGCGATCAAATCGAGCGACGGGCGGCCGCCGCGGAGGCGCTTGGTCAACTTGCCGGGGCCTACGCCAACTATGCCCGGGCCGTGGTAGCCGAGCGGGCCCTCGAGGTCGTGGAGGCTCTGCAGGTCGAGCGCCGGAGGCGCACCGAGGTCCAGCGTACCCAAAAAGGCATGGAAGCGGTCGGTGTCCAGCAGGCCGCTGCTGAAAGGGAGCGGGACGCGGCCCGCACTGGAATTCAGGACGATGACGCGCGGCTCCGGACGCTGGAGGCTGGCCCCGAGTTCCGCAACCAGGTCCGGCTGGGAGAACTGGCATCAGGTTCCGCCCGCGATGCGAAATTCTCCGAGCAGGCCCAGCACCGCCTCATCCGCCAGACCGAGGAGGCCAGGCGACGCTCCGACACGCTGCGGAGCCGCGCCCATGATGCCCAGACGGGCCTGAGGGATCTCGGTGCAAGGCTCCGGGAACTCGATCGGCGCCAATTCGAGACCGTCCCCGGTTCCGGCGTGCCAGTGCCCGCCGTACTCGACGGCGTGATCCTCGAACGGGTCGAGCAGTCCGATGTGCTCACAGCTGCCCTGGACCAGTGCCTCGAGTCGGTGCAGCTGGCACGCTCCGCCGTAAGCCGACGCACAGCAGGTATAGGAGTCGTCCGCGGTGCCCTCGCCGATGCGGACATCGCGCTGGCGGCGCAGCGCCAGGCTGAGTACGAGGCCGCGACCGTCGAAGCCCGCTGGGAAGACGCACGCGAGGCCCGGGTTAAAGCCGAGCTCAGTGCGGGAGTCGAAGCCGAGGCGCTGACCACCGCGCTGGCAGCTTGGATCATTGCGCCGCCCGCGCCTGAGATGGTCCAGCCCGACGAGCTGACCGAGGAGTCCGTGCTGGGCCTTGCCCTGTTGGCCAAAGCCAGCGCGGCATCACGACTGGCGACGTTGCATGAAGATCAGGGGAAGGCCGCTGCCCGCCGAGACAACGCCGAGGCCGAGATCAAGCGGCTGACCGAAGAACGGGCCAAGGTCAAGGCTGAACGAGACCCGGCTCCGCCCGCGCCCGTGCTGGCCCGCACCAAGCGGAACGACGGCCACGCGCTGTGGCAGGTCATCGACTTCGAATCAGGGCTCGACGCCGACGCCCGCGCAGGGCTGGAAGCCGCACTTCAGGCCTCCGGACTCCTCGACGCTTGGGTGCGTCCCGGCGGACTACTGCTCGATCCGGAGCATCTTGACGTGGTCCTCTCCGCGACAGCATCCAATAGCCCCGTCGGCGATATACTCGGGGGGATCTTGGTCCCGGACCTTCCGATCGTGTGTGACCTGACTGCGGACGACGTAGGACGGGTGCTGGCCGCAATCGGCACCGGAAGCGACCCTGATGCCCTTGTCTGGGTGAGGCCAGACGGTTCTTGGCGGCTTGGCCCGACACAGGGCCGCGCCGCCAAACAGCAGGCTCAGTTCATTGGAGCAACCGCTCGGGCTCAAGAGCGGACGCGGCGCCTTGCGGTCCTTGACGCTGGGCTCGCCGAACAGTTCGCGGCCCGAGATGCCGCAGAACGGGATTATTCAGGGCTCTCCACCGCCATCGCTGAGCTTGATCACTGGGTAGAGTCCGTGCCGTCCGGGCAAGCCCTACTGAGTGCGTGGACGCGATTGGGGGAACGCCGCGAGGCCGAGGAGCGTGAGGAACGTGAGAACCGCTCCGCCCAGGCTTTCGCACACGCGGCGCGCACGGCCGCCGCCAATGCCCGCGACGCGCTGGAGCGCTTGGCAGCCGAGCAGGCACTTCCCGCGGACCGAGGCGGCCTCGAAGCCGTCGAACAGGAGCTGCGCGGTCTTGATGAGCAGCTTCAAGGGTCGGTGCGCCAGAATAGGTCGATCCGCGGCGGCGTCGCGCTATGGATAGAGGCACTTGGCGAGGTGGACATCGCGACGGCCGCCCTGGCGGAGGAGCAGGCGGCAGAAACGGAGGCCAGGCGCAATGCAAGCGCTTCGCGGGCGGCGCTGGAGGCGTTGCGCGCCTCCGTCGGCGACTCAGTCCAGGAGTTGGAGCGGAAGATTCGCGAGGTGCGAAAGTCCCAGCAGGCTCATAAGGCGACTGAGGAGAATGCAACGAAGCAGGTGGAGGCGCTCATCAAGGCCTTCGGCGTAGCCGAAGCCGATTCACGCAACGCCAAGGCACGCTTGGCAGAGCACCTCGACGAGCGTACTGCCATCTTCGCAAACCTGGTCGCCATCGGGTCGGTTCCAGGGTTGTTCGAGGCCGCCGGGGCGACGCAGGAGGACGCGGCGGTGGTGTCCGGGCTCAAAGGTCACCCGCCGGGCGAACCCGTGGCTCGACAGGTCGCTGCAGCTGCCGAAGTGCTGGCCGGGTTGAGTCAGGAGGACGTCAGCACGGCGTTCACTCGCGTTTGGCGTAATTATAACGAGGCTGCCAGCGGCCCGGCCGCTGACCACCAGCCGGTCGTATCGGAGTACGGTCCCCTGCTTGCCGTGACCGGTCGTGACGAGGCAGGCGACGCTGCGGTAGTGGTTCTGGCTCAGCGCGTGGGCGCGTCGGTGGAACGCGACCGGGGCCTGCTCACCGATCGGGAGAAGCAACAGTTCGAACAGCACATCCTGGGCGAACTCGGTGACGCTATCCGAAAATGCCGTCGTGATGCCGACGAGCTAGTGGTAGCCATGAACGACCAGCTGGGTCACGTCGCGACGTCCCAAGGCATTCGGGTTAAGCTGGACTGGAAGCTGCGCGACGATGTTCCCGCGGAGGCGCGAGCCGCCGTCGAGTTGCTCGCCCAGCCCGTGGGCGCGCTGATCCCGGAGGAGCGGGCCAAGCTCCGTGACGTACTCCACCGCCTCATTGAGGCGTCACGGGCGGAGCGACCGGAGCTGTCGTACGGTGAGCACCTCGCCGCCGCATTGGATTACCGCACCTGGTCGGAGTTCACCATCCGCTACACCCGCCCAGAAAGGCCCGGCCACTGGGAACGACTGCACCGGCGGTCGGCACTGTCCCAAGGCGAGCAGAAGGTGCTCTGCTATCTACCGCTCTTCGCCGCCGCCGCTTCCCACTTCACCTCGCTCGCCGGTGCTGCTCCGCACGCACCGCGGCTAGTGCTGCTCGATGACGCTTTCCCCAAAATCGACGTGCGCACCCACCCGCTGCTTTTCGGGCTGCTGGTGCAGCTCGACCTAGACTTCGTGATCACTAGCGAGCGGTTATGGGGCGACCACCAGACCGTGCCGTCGCTGGCCATCTACGAAGCTCTGCGTGACCCGAGCCAGCGCGGGATCGCACAATATGAGTACCGCTGGGACGGCCGAGCCCTCCAAGCACTAGGATGACCGTCCTGCCAGAGTGGATCGCCGACCCCATACTGAGGCCAGCTTGGGACCTCGTCCGGACACGCTTCGAGAAGGCCGGACTCGACGCTTCCGGGAAAGTCCTCCTGCGGCCGGCGACCCGAGACGAGCGCCATGCTATCGGGGCACTGCTGGGTCGGACGATCACAAGGGAAACCGTTCGAGTCGATCTCGCAACGCTCGACGCGAGACTGAACGAGCGGTCCGGTGTGGGCGGTCTGGAGGCGGTGCTCGCGGCGCTGTACGGAACACGACCGGAGGACCGGCCCGCCGTCCGCGCGGCACGAGATGCATCACGGGAACGTCCGCTGCAACGTGCCGCCGAACTGGTGACGGCGACGTGGGCGTCGGAGTGGATTGCCGGTCTCCGGCGCACGGGACTGCTGACCAATCGAGTGGATTCCGAGCGCACCATTCGAGACGCGGCGGCAGTGCTCCGCGAGCTGACCGACACGGAAGGAGCCCCGATCGCGCAGTCGAGGGTGGAACTTGCCGCGAGGCTCCTGGGCGACGCGCACGCACTCGACCGCGACCGACGACTCCACCAAGTCGTCCTGCGCGGACTGGCAGCCGCCGCGAGCATCCCTGTCCCAGACGGAACGCGGGAACGAGAAGAGCTGTGGGCGAGCCGCGGCGTGGAGCCGGACCTGCTCTCACGGACCTGTCTAGTCTGGCGGCTTCGCGTAGGCACCGTGGAACCGCCTGGGCGACGACTGAGCGACGCTGCCGACGCGGGTGATCCCGTGCACGTGACGGAGTGGGAGCTCCGGAGGATCGGCTCGTTCGCGCCGGCCGCCGGAACGCGCGTGCTTGTCTGTGAGAACCCAAGGGTGATCGAGGGCATGGCTGAGCGCGGGGTGGACGGATGGGCAGCGGTCTGCACTGCAGGTGAGCCGAACCTGGTCGTGGACAAGGTGCTTGGGAACCTCACCAGGGCTGGCGCCGACCTTTATTACCACGGCGATTTCGACTGGCCAGGCATTGCCATAGCTAACCGCGTGATTACGAGGTTCGCCGCCCGCCCATGCCAGATGACAGCCGACGACTATCTGCATGCAGTGCGACCAGATGGGCCGGCACTTGTCGGCAAGCAGATCGAGCCCCTGTGGGATCCAGAGCTGGGGGCGGCCATGCGAAGCCACGGCCGGGCAGTACACGAGGAATCTGTGCTTCCGCTGATTCTTGATGCGTTAACTGCGAGTCAATAATTTTGCGTCGTCGGCGACTCTTCTCGCGGGCCGCTCGTGGTTTGAAGCCGCCGAACGTGTCCCGTAGCTGGACGAACGTGTGCTAACCTCGCGTCGCCGAGGATAATGATGACAGCGACGTCCGCGCCGCCCAGCTGACGCTTCTGTGACGTTTCTTTATGTTATCTGCTCTTTTCGAGTCGTTTTGCCAGGTGCGGGACGGCGCATGGTTGCAGGGTCGGCGGGATCGCAGACTTTGTCATTCTGGGCCAGTGGGGAAAGCCGATTCTGGAATGGCCCTTTCGATTAGCCCAGATGTTCTTGCCACCAACAATCCCGCAGTTGTAATCCAGTCTTGGGCGGCCGCCACGCAATAGCTCTGAGCAAAGTCGTCCATGCTACGCCAAATCTTCAGCAGGTCCGCGTTTGCGTGGAATAGATTGCCATTGATCACGAGCTCTGTTGCCTCTGAATTGGACTGCACGCTGAGCGAGCCGTCTGCGGCCTGCGTCAGGAACTGAGCCTTGCTGGATCCCCGCCACTCAGACACCTCATCCTGAATTGCCTTGACATCGGGTCGCAGCGACTCGTAGTTCTTGCCGATGATGATCAAAGCCTTCGTCAGATTGGTGGAATCGTCTTCTAAAATGGCTAGTTTTCGCACGTACGTTGCTAACTCCACCCAAGGTGCACTCTCGGGGTTATCCCAACCGAGCTCCGTGGCTCCGTGCTTGAACGTAACATTGAATGCCATGGGTTTGGGGCTAACGACCAAAGGGTGTGCGACAACGTCTCGCGCCAGGTAGCGGAACGCGTCGAGTACTTCGATGTCGGTGCTGAACTTTTTTCACCCTTTAGCCTTGCCATGGGCCTGATCCTACCTGCGGCAGGCCAATGGGTGGCGGCGCAGTACATCGATCCAATTACGATGGCAACTCCATGGCGGAGAGCCAATCCCGATGGAGTTCTGCGTCACCGCAGTGGCACCCTCTATCTGGCCCCTATGGGTTTACATAGAGCTCTGCTCGAAGAGTGGAATGGGCGTGTTGACAATGTCAACAGATTTGGACTTGGACTGGGTAGTACACCGGCAGGACTGGCTCGGATTCGGTATGTTTTCGCGTCTTCCCAGTGTTTGCAAGGGCTGGAATGCAGTTCGAGTCCCACCTCGGGCACGTGTTTTCCCTGTTCAGAGGCTTTTTAGCCTCTGAGTGTGGACAATTTGTTCACTTGTGGGCCCCTGCGGGGCCTTTTTCATTGGTGGCCGGTGCTGTGGCCGGGTGCCTCCTTTTGTGCTTGGAGCGACGGTTCGTCGCTCGTTACCTGTTCATGGACGCAACTGGTTGGGGCAACGTGACCTGAGAAGAATTCCGGTTGGGATTCTTTTCTCGGTCGTTGGCTGTCCACTGGATTCTCCTTCGCGGCTGGTTTTGGCTGAGCTGCTTCTTCATGGTGGGTCCGGGGGAGTGCGACATGACTTGTGCCGTGTTGTTTGGGGATCGGTTCTCCCGGACGGCCGCGGGCTGTCCGATACGACCCGACGGCCAGCGAATGTTGCCTTACGATGCAGCCCATGATGCTCAGCCCTCTTCTTCCCTGGATCCAAGGATTTTCCGTTCATAGCTGTTCATGATTGCCGTCGGCGCCGACTGCATGACGTAATGGTCTTTTCCCGATTCTCCTGAACTGGGGGGAGCCGCTGTTCGGCTGGTCTTTCATTCCTGTTCATGGCCAGCCTGCTGAATGGCTGCATGACCGAATGAGGCGACGCCGAACCCACCTGGCCATGAGCTATGACGGCAGTAGGCTCGAACGCATGAGGTCCGAACCTACGATCCTGCTCACCGTGGGGCACGGTGCCTCCAGCGAGGAGGACTTCCGGAACTTGCTGCAGGCAGCGGATGTTGCTTCCGTCGTCGATGTGCGGATCGGGCCGGGCAGTCGGAAGCATCCACACTTCGGCAAAGATCGGTTGGAAGAATGGCTGCCAGCTGCCGGGATCGCCTACCGCTGGGAGCAGCGGCTGGGCGGCTTCCGTAAGCTACCGCCGGATTCGCCCGACACTGCCCTGCGCAATGAGTCCTTCCGGGCCTACGCGGCCTACATGCGCACGCCCGGCTTTGCCGCGGCGCTGGCCGAGGTGCTGGCGGAAGCAGCCGAACGGCGGACGGCCATCATGTGCAGCGAATCGGTCTGGTGGCGCTGCCACCGGCGGCTAATCGCTGACCACGCGCTGCTGCTCGACGGAGCGAAACCCGTGCACTTGATGCCGGCCGGCCGAATGTCGACCCATCAGCCCACCGGCGGCGTGCGGACTGCGGGGGACCGGCTCATCTATGACGTTGTTACCTGCTGACCGCCGATCCCGTGGTGAGCACGCAGACAAGCGCCGGCAACAATGCCCTGTCATGTTGAGACCGAGGACGTTCTCCAGCCGCCGTCAGAATAGAGACGGATCGACCCAACTCTGACAGCCCTGCAGGTCCATGCCGACGTCAGGTTAACGTGTAGCCCAGTCTGACGCACGCGCCCTTTCATTGGGTCCCGCCGCTTCTTCAAGTGTCGCCGCGCGGTAGGGCCCGTCCCGTGCCTGTTCTTTGGACAGTATTCGTCAGAGCAGGCTCGGTTGGCTGGTGATGATGTAGTCAGTCGCGGCGGGTCCCGTCATTTGCAGGCCGGGGCGGACAACCCGATTCGCGATCCGGTGCCGGTCCCGGATTCCCAGTTTCCGCATTGCTGCCCAGAAAGCTTGAGGGGAGGCGGGCCGGCTTTGGCGAAGCAGGCACCAACTGGTGTACACCCCGAACATTTCATCGTCCGTCGGCCCTTGGCTAGGGTCCGCCGCCGCGAAGCAGTCTGCAAGGAATTGTGAATAGGCCGATGTGGTCATAGCAGACCTTTCCTTCTCCGCGATCGTCTCCGCGGGATAGGGAGTGACGGTCCCAGTGAGTAGGGGCCCGGCCTGGCGTTACTGCAGGCAGTGAGTGATTCGGGGCAGAACCTCAACCGGATGGCCGGGCGAGGCTACTAATTGCCGGCTGTATTATTTCCTCCCGAATGATGGGCCCAGGGAAGCTTCGGCCGTCTTCGCAGCTGAACGTAAGGTTCAGCGACACATGAAGTAGCGGAGCTTCGGGCAACCGCTATTTGTCCGGAGCTTCGCCAATTAAGAGACAGGACGCTGTGCCAGCGAACCTGGGGCACTGCCTGCCGCCACCGTTCCAGCCGGAATTACCCTTCACCCCCTTGTGGGCCCCCTGGAGCAGTTGGGGTTCGAAGGGAACGCAATCCGCCGACATCCCTGATATTCAGTCCTGAACGCTCGGCAGTAATGCGTGGGGTTTCTCCCGACCATTCAGGAGCGCCGGTAGAAATTCGATAGATTGTAAAGCCGACTTCATAGCAGATAGCGTAGATGGGCTTGCGGATGGGTTAGAGACATCGGCCACGTCGCCTTCAACGACTCAAACGTCCCGGCATTCGTGCTCTGGCAACGCACACCAAGGTTGAATGTCCAGCACCATGGCCTGAAAATACGTCGCGCAGGGCCTTGGCCGGCCAGCCCACCATGGCGGTGTCCTGGTCATGCTCGTTTCTATTTTTTCGGCCATGAGATGTCTGAAGGAGATGCAACGCCATGACGTTTGCTGCGGTCCGGCCTGCGACTTATCTGGTGCGGCGGCGGGTTGAGGCGGTTCGCCGGATGCGCGTTATCACGCCGGATCCGGTAACAACGGGCGGAATGTAGGGGCGCAGCAGACAGGATTCGCAGCGCCCGAAGGGCTGTGGCACATCTTTGGGTGCTGCATCCAAATGGTCAACTAGGAGGGTGTGGCCCGACCACACGCTTGGGCTTCGGATTCGGTTGTACCGGCGTCGGACTGGGCCGGATTGGGGAGGTCTTCGGGGGAGTGGCGGATTCTCAGGGGAGCGGCTGGTTCCAGTCCCACCTCGGGCACAGTGTTTTCCCCCCTCAGGCGCTCCTAGAGCCGCTCAGTGTGGACAAATTCTGTTGTGAAGGGCCCCGTCGGGGCCTTTTTTATTAGTGGCCGGTGGTGTGGCCGGTTGCCTCCTTGCTTGCTTCGCTGATCGACCGCTTGTCGTCCATTACTTGTTTAGGGACGCCCGCGGTTTGGGCAACTTGACCTGAGAAAACTCCGCCTCCGACTCCTTTTCCTCGTCGTTGGTCCTTCACTTTGTTCCTCCTATCCGGTTCGTGGTGTCTGCCTGGAGATTGCGAGTTGGACGACCCTTGGCAGTTGGCTTTCCGTTTGACGGGATGTTCTGCGAATACGATCGGATGGCGGGCCCGGCATTACGTTCTCCGCGCAGAACGGGATGACCGTTCCTGGCGACATCACCCTCGTCGGCTACGACGACGAGGAGGCGGCGAAGCTCACGGAGCCTCCACCCTATGAAGAACTTGCTGCTCTCGCGGTATCACTGGCGATCCAAGCGCGGACCCGCCCTCTGGTCGTCGAGCGGCAAACCATCGCCGCGACTCTTCGAAGGCGTCAGTCAGCGTTACTGTTCGATGCTTCTGCCATTCTGACCCGGCAACCTCAATGTGGATGCAACAAAATCCCCCAGATATGCTCAGTTCCGGCCAGATCCTGGCCAAAGTTCGCGCGTCAGTCATCCCTTGCTGAGAAAGATAGTGCAATCATCATTTTGATAGTCTCTTGCTCAGGGTTTGCTGGGGCAGCCCAAGGGGGAGACGTGCGATCTTGGGGATTCAAACGGTTGTTGTAACTGAGGACGAAGCGGACATTCGCGGTCTTATCCAGGCAATCCTGGGTGCTTCAGGTATCGATGTCCGGACCGCTCCCACCGGCACAACCGGTATCAACGCCGTCTTCGACCACGTCCCGGACTTCGTAATTCTCGACTTCGACCTTCCCGATATCTACGGTCTTGAAGTAATCGAGCTGATCAGAATCTTCACCAATGTGCACATCCTCATGTTTACCGGGCACGAAGACATTGCAGAGAAGCTCACGCTAGCGGGAGCTAACGCAGTTATGACCAAGCCATTTCGCCCGCGTGCATTGAAGGCTCGCTCCACGAAGCACTACAGCTTCCACTCCAAAAACCATAAAGCCGGTCTTCGTGCAGACGCCCTTCCCGCGACGTCCGCCATGAACTTGTCCGAGGCAAACGCTTCACCGCTGGACGGACGATGAAGAATAATCGTATGCAGTGGGCCGGCCAGCCTCCGGTGCGCCCATGCCACGACAGCCTAATATGTTCACCCGCTACGTCTTCGGGTGCAGTTTGGCCTGCTCCACGAGTTCTGTCATCCAAGGCCTGTGCCCGCGGTGAAACACCATTCCTTCGGGCAGTCCCTGGACAGACGGGAGGGAGTTGGAGATGTCGATGGTGATCCGGCCGCTGGCCATAGGCGCGTTGGTGATGTGCAGGTCACCGTAGGATTCCGGGAGTACGGGATCCATCCATAGCCCTCCGCGGGATACGTGCGTGTCGTACCCCATGAGGCTGGTCACCAACATGATCGGTGTGGTCGCTGCCCAGGCCTGTGGTGAGCAGGCCGTGGGATAGGGAACTGGTGTGGCGAGCTGGTCCCGGCTGAAGCCGCAGAACAGCTCTGGCAACCGGCCGTCGGAGTACTCGGCCGCCTCCAGCAGGGCGGTGGAGATCCGCTGCGCCTCGGCGACAAAGCCGTAGCGCAGCAGTCCCTTCGCGATGATCGCATTGTCATGTGGCCAGACGGAGCCGTTGTGGTAGCTGGCGGGGTTGTAGGCGCCCATGTCGCTTGCCAGGGTCCGAACGCCCCAGCCGCTGAACATCTCCGGCGACATCAGCCGCTCCACCACTAGCGGCGCCTTATGCTCATCGACAATGCCGTGCCACAGGCATTGCCCCATGTTGGACGCGCAGGCGTCGACCTGCCGCTTCTTGCCGTCCAGGGCGACAGCGTAGTACCCGCGGTCGGGCAGCCAGAACTCTTCGTTGAACCGTTTCTTGAGCTGGGCCGCTTGGTCAACGAGTTCAGCCGCTAAAGGCGCGTCACCCGCGTCGTATGCCATCCATGCCCGGGACATATAGGCCGTGTAGACCAATGCCTGGACCTCGCAGAGCGCGATCGGGGGCTCGGCCAGGGTACCGTCGGCAAAATTAATGCCATCCCAGGAGTCCTTCCAGCCCTGGTTGATCAGCCCCTGGTCGTTGAGACGCTCATATTCGACGAACCCGTCGCCGTCCTTGTCCCCGTAATCCCGGATCCAGTCCAGCGCACGATCGGCATGGGGCAGCAGTGCGGCGATCGTGTCCTTGGCAAAGCCCCAGCGGCTGACGGATCCGAGCACCAGCACGAACAGCGGGGTGGCGTCGACGCTGCCGTAGTAGACGGACTTGCCGCCGAGGGAAAGCCCGCTGGAGACGTCGAGCCGGACCTCGTGCAGGATCCTGCCCGGTTCCTCCTCGCTCACGGGATCCACCACGGTTCCCTGGCGGTCCGCCAGCGTCTGCAGCGTGCCCAAGGCCAGGGACGGGTCCACGGGCAACGCCATCTGAGACGCCCATAGCGAGTCACGGCCGAACAGGGTCATGAACCAGGGTGCCCCGGCAGCCACCACCACCCGTTCCGGGTGGTCCGGATCCTCGATGCGGAGCGCGCCCAGATCGTCGTAACTGCGACGCAGGGTCCGTTCGATGGAGCGGTTTCCCATCTGCAGCACAGGAATCTTGGCAACCCACTCCCGCCGGCGCCGGTCCCTGGGGGACAATCCGTTCCCATCTTGATGGACGAAAGCCGCCTCGGTGCTGGCTCCCTCGGTGCTGGGCACCACGGTCAGGACCGTGCTCCAGTGCCCGTGCGGCGGGACGGCCACCCGGTATGTGAGAGCCTTCGGCGTAATATCTGCGCCGGAGACCTGGACGGTGACGCCCTTGCGGACATCCTGCCAGACCCCCCGGATGGTGAGAGTATCCCCGTCGGTTTGCCGGGTTTCGTCCCAGGGCCGCTGGACCCGTGCTTCTTTCACCTCGAAAAGATCCGCGAAGTCCGCCTCGATATTCAAGGCCAGGACGCATTCGGCCGGCTCCAGGGAATAATTCCGGACAGTAATCTGCTCCTGGATGCCGGCGCCGACTTCGCGCAGGCGCTCCACGATCAGCGAGCTGTCCGCATATCCGTCCGAGCGGGAAACACGGCCGACGAACAGCGCCCGGTACGGCTCCTTCGTCTCCGCCGCCAGGGGCTCAAGAGGCTGGTCATCAATGGTGAGCCTCCAGCTGGACAGGATGCGGGTGTCGTGGACGAAAAGACCATGTGGATGTTCGGAATGGATGTCGCCGTTGGGTGAGGAGATACAGAACGATGATCCCTCTACCAAAGTGACAGCCCCAGCCCCTATGGGACCGGCCGCAGTATCAGCATTCCAACCAGCCATCGCCGGCTCCTCCAATGCATCGACCGGGGACGCCCTGACCGGATGTGTACCCGCGCACCCAGTACCGCCTTCCCTCCTTTCAAAGGACGCTACGCCCGTCTTCTGCTACGCACCAGAGGCTGCGTTGATTCTCAAAAGCATCCTCCGCCTGCACCAATGCTTTGTCTCTTGGACACGTCTTCCGGTTGCTTCAGCCGGAACGCGGCAGATCGATTCTCAATACTCTCCTGACTGGTCGATGGCAGGGCGTCCGCCGCGCGGTAGCGAGCTCTGGCAGGTCAGGGCAAGGCCCACACCCTTCATGGGCGAATCCACGAACTAGAGACCCGGCACTGACACCCCGCAGCCGCCGCGTTCTGCCGACGGGATAGTCAGCTGCTGACTGCGCTTGAGGCCTTTGTCGATCTCAAAGCCGAGAGGCAGTAGCGGCAAGGCGAAAGCAATCTTTTGCTGGTCGCCGACGCAAGCCGAACAGCGCGTGCCGGACGCCCCGCTGCGTGTCCGGCTCGGAGAGTCCATGCAGACCCGCGCCGGCCGCCACCGCGAGCGGTCCCTGAGCAGCACGCGCCGCCAGGACGCCGATCTCCAGCGGGTGGGAGAGATCTTTGCTGTCTTCCGGGATGACTCGGATGGTCGGTCGGGTGCGGGCGGTAAGGCCCGCACCCGTTTAGCGTGCTCAGATGGTGGCCTCCCAGGCCTCGGCCTGATGCTGCTTGAGCATGTCTTCGATGGCCTTCGGCTTGACGTTGCGGAATTTGCCCGTGTCGGCCGGAACGACTTCGATCATCGTGTCGATCATTTCCTGCGCGTCCATCCTGCCTTCCGGCGTTGCGAAGAAATCGTCGAATTCCTTGCGCAATGCTTCACGGTTGGTGAGATGCTTTTTCTCGTCCAGCCAGCGGAACGGGTTGTCCGCCATGGTCTCGTTGTAACCGGTGTAATAGGCGCCCGGATTGATCGTCTGGATCTTGATGCCGTAGGAGGCAAGCTCCTGCTGCAGCGCCTCCGCCACCGATTCCAGGGCATGTTTGGTCGAGACATAGGTACCCCAGTTCGCAGGCGTGAACAGGCCGCCCATCGAAGACGTGAAGACGACCTTCTTGCCCCGCGCACTGCCTTCGTCGATCCACTTGCGTACTGTTCGCTGGGTGAGCACCAGGGGCAGGAACACATTGACTTCGAAGTTCTCACGCACCAGATCGATAGGGATTTCCCACACCGGCCCAGCCTCACCCATGCCGGCGTTGTTCCACAGGATGTCATAGTCCCACGTCAGGGCCTGATCGATGTCGTAAGGATCCGTGAGATCAAGACGCTCAACCCTGATCCGGTCTTTCAGGCCGAGGCGCTCGACTTCTTCTCGTAGCGGGGTAACCTGCGATGACACTTGTACCGTTGCGATGATGTTGTGACCGTTGCGCGCCATGCCGATGGCCGCACCATGAGCGAAGCCGCCTGCTGCGCCAGTAATCAGAATAGTCTTACCCATTTCAGAACTCCTTTAGAAAATCGGTGTGTAGCTGTCGTTGTTGGATGTGTGGCTATCGTTGTCAGGAGATTTACAGAGCAGACGCGCCTGCCTGAGCAATCTCTTTGTCCTGGTAGACAGCCCCTCCTGATACGCCGACTGCGCCAATCAGGGATCCATCGGGGGCCTTCAGGGATATGCCGCCGGCAAAGGGCGTCAGTCCTCCATTGCTGTTCTCAAGCCCCGGAGCGGGCGCGCCGGGTTTGCAGAACTCCCAGACGTCCTCGCTATTGCATGAGAACAGTGCTGCTGTCCTGGCCTTGCCCATCGAGATATCGATGGAGCCCAGCGGGGCGCCATCCATGCGATGAAGGGCCTTGATATGACACCCTGAGTCGAGAACGGTGATGATGACCGGCACACCCAGTTCGCGTGCCTTTGCCTCTGCGGCCGAAATGACTTCCGATGCTTGTTGTATCGAAACCTGCATGTTTGCCTCCTTCAAGCGATCCGGTTTTACTTCCACTGGGCCCTTGTTGCCGTGGTGGACGATGATGACGCGCGCGCCCTGCCCGCAGCGAGCCGCGATTCTGCTGATTTCATGAACCTGTCCTCAGAAGCTTCAGATGACGGGTTTGGTTTCCGTGTAGACATTTAGTGCTCCATGACCTGACGCCAGTGGATGTTGGCGGTTTTCAAGGAAACTTCGTGAGCACGATGCTGAATTCGCAAACTCGAAGTTACGCTGATGGAATGGGATGTGTCAAGCAGTCAGCTTCACTGAGGGTCGGAAAGCCTCTTGTTCGCAATACCGAAACAGGCAACGGATGGGGAACGTGCCGGACTGGGAAGCAGAGCACTTGTTGACGATGGGAATGAGGGACCAACCAGGCAACATCGAGTACTGGCCAGCATGCGCCGTCAGCGCCAGCGCAGCGGAATCGTGTCTCTCGGCGAAGCGCGAGGCGGTCAAGACGAAGAGGACATGTTGCTCTGTAGCGGCGGCCCGACAAGCCCTGAAACAGTGGTCGGTGCCGGCGCTCCATTTCTATGGCCCTTTTGATATTTGGCCAACTAAATCCAATGGTTCAGATCCAGATAGGCAAGGTGAGAAGGTGCCGCCGGCCGAATTTACCGATTGTGGGCAACCATGAGCATCCTCATCTGCGGCAAGAAAGAACGCCCGGAGCTTCCGGTGCAGGCTCGGACGCTCCACCTCACCCACGGCCGTCGCCGCCTATATCTATGACAAACTTCGCCTGCCGGACAGCAGGCACTCCCCAACGAGGAACATATCGCTGCAGCGCTTGAATGGGCTGAACGCGCCGCGAATGCCGAAGCCGGTCCGGGGGATGCCTGAGGCGCGATCAGTGAAAGTTTGGTCGGCGTTTGGCCAGGAAGGCCTGCACGCCCTCCTTGTAATCACTTGTGTCGAAGGATGAGTTGCGAATGTCCAGGGTTTCGTTGTCATCCTGAACCTGGCCTAGAATGACGCGGCGTACCATCTCCTTGCCCATCCGAACGCTGAACTGAGCGCGGCTGCTGATGGTTTCGGCAAATTCGTAAGTGAACTCCTCCAGTTCCTCTGTGCGCTTCAGTTCATCGAATAATCCATAGGAGAGTGCGCGTTCTGCGGGGACCTGCAGACCCGACAGAAGAATCCATTTTGCGCGTGCGGGACCTACCAGATCGACGACCCGCTTGGTGGACTCGAGGCTGTAGACAAGGCCCAGCTTGGCCGGTGTGATTGCGAACTTACTTGTCGAGTCGGCGAACCGCAGGTCACAGGCCAGGGCGAGGCTTGCACCGCCACCAATGCAATACCCATGGATCATGGCAATGATCGGCTTTTCCAGTTCTTCCAAAGCACGCTCGGCCAAGGCGACATGGTCGTTGTATCTGCGTGCGCTTACCGCGTTTCCCCGCTCACGCTCGAATTCGCTTATGTCTGCACCGGAGGCGAATGCCCGCTGCCCAGCCCCACGCAGGACAATAACCTTCACTGAGCTGTCTGCGTCCAGCGCTGCAACTATTCCGGGCAGTCCTGTGTACATCCCCATAGTCAGGGCATTATGGCGCTCCGGTCGGTTCAGAACTATGGTTGCTATCGCTTGCTGCTGCTCGACGAGGATTTCGTCGGGCATGTCCTCTCCTTTCGCGTGTTCGCCGCGCATGGCCGGACCGCGAACGGTGTGTTCCATCCATGCGGTTGGGCGCTATGAGCTCGGCAGCAATTACTTTGCCGATCGCCGACCGGCTCGATGAGCCAGCGAACCCTCTAGGCGAGACGGTTTTCTTCCAGGGCGATGACCTCGGTTAGGGGTTGGGCGGGGATGGCATCTTCTGGTGCACCGAGCTGTCGCGATATCAGCGCCCCTGTCCGAGACATTGCAGTCAGGACCTGGGGGAGGCGGTCAGAACCCAGCCTTCCGCGGGGGGCCGAGACGTGAACGGCGGCACCCACGCTTCCGGCGGCATCGAAAATCGGTGTGGCCAGGCCGACAATGCCTTCAACGCTTTCGCCGTCGCTGACGCTGTACCCCCTGGTGCGAATGGCTGCCAACTCCTCCCGTAGGGCACCACGATTTGTGATAGTCAGGGGGGTGAACTGCTCCAAGGCGGGTGATTTAAGTACCCGGGCTTCGAGATCCGGAGTGTAGGCCGTGATGAGCTTGCCAACGCTGGAACCGTGCAACGGACGCGGCCCGCCAAGCTTCATGACCACCGACAGGGTTTGCCCGGCCTCGTATCGATCGGCATAGATCACGGAGGTACCGCTGCGCAGCGCAAGGTAAGTATTTTCGTTCAGCTCTTCGCACAAATCCATCAGGTACGGACGGCTGATTTGGCGGAGATCTACGGAGTCGACGATGGAGAGAGCGAGCACGAGAGAGCGCGGGCCCAGCAGGTAGGTGCGTTGATCTGCCAGGCGTACGGCATCTATTTCAACTAGGGCCTGAAGCATGTCATGGGCACTGCTCATCGGAAGGTCGAGATCCTGGCAGATGCGCTTCAGTGGCGACCCCTCCTGGTGATGTCCCAGATACTCAAGGATCTTCAGGGCTCGTTCCAGGCGTGCTGAATGCACGTTCTCACGTCCTCTCGTCTCGTCGTGCAAACTCTTTGGCTTCAAGTCTGCCACGCACCGTGTTTCAGGAACAGACTTCGCATACACGAATCATCTCTTGACAGCGGAGCTCGTCCGACGTAACTTCGTAATACCGAAGCTGATACCGCAAATGCGAATCTCTTTCGGAAGTCGCCACAGAGTAGTGGCCCCAAAGTCAAGGAGGACTTGATGTCCCTGCATCTGATTTCGATCGGCGTTCTCGCGGCGATCTTTCTCATAGGAACCCTGCGGAAGGTCAATCTGGGCGCCCTCGCCCTGGTGGCGACCTTCATTGTGGGGACCCTGGTATTTAGCCAGAGCACTTCGGATGTGCTCAAGGGCTTTCCTGCCAATCTGTTCGTGATCCTGGTCGGGGTCACCTACCTGTTCGCCATCGCAAAGAGCAACGGAACGGTCGACTGGCTGGTCCAATGGTCCGTTCGAGGGGTCGGCGGACACATCGCCGCCATCCCGTGGGTCATGTTCGTCCTGAGCGCTGTACTTGTGGGGCTCGGTGCGCTGAGTCCTGCAGCTGTTGCGATCATCGCCCCGATCGGAATGGCATTTGCTGCCCGCTACCGGATCAACCCCCTGATGATGGGCCTGATGGTGGTGCACGGCTCTGCTGCCGGAAACTTCTCACCGCTGGGCGTTTTGGGCATAATAACCAACAAGATCGTTGAGCGCAGCGGTATTCCGGCCAGCCCGACCCTGCTGTTTCTCAGTAACGCGGTCTTTAACCTGGTCCTTGCTGTCGGCGTTTACCTTGTGCTCGGCGGATTGACCCTGATCAGGGAAAAAAGGCGGGCGGGCGACGACGATGAAAGCGCGAACGCGGGTGGTTCACCAGGTACTGGCGGATCGGCTGTAGGCGTTGCCACCCGGGCCCTGCCTGGAACGGAGATCCTGACACTTACCCGCGACCGCACCATTACGGTTCTGGGAATGGTGGGCCTGGTCGTGGGCGCGCTGATGTTCAACCTTGATATCGGCCTGATGGCAATGTCACTCGCGGTCCTGCTGTCAGTTCTGTCTCCGGGGAGCGCCAAGAATGTTCTGGGCCAGGTCAGCTGGGGCGTTGTGCTGCTGATATGCGGCATCGTCACCTACGTCGGGTTGCTCGAGTCTGTTGGCACTGTTGATTTCATCAGCGACTCCATCGCCGGCATCTCTTCCCCCCTTCTTGCCGCCCTCGTGATCTGCTTCGTCGGGGCAATTGTTTCCGCCTTCGCCTCCACGACCGGGATCCTGGGTGCCTTGATCCCGCTCGCTATTCCCGTGCTCCTATCAGGAAATGTCGGTGCCATTGGAGTCATCGCGGCACTGGCCATTTCCGCCTCGGTCGTTGATTCCAGCCCCTTCTCAACCAATGGCGCCCTGGTGGTCGCCAACGCACCCGCCGAAAAACAGGACACCATTTACCGTCAGCTCATGATCTGGGGATTCGGCCTGGTCATCGTAGCCCCGTTCCTGAGCTGGGCAGTTCTGGTGTGGACGGGATGGTGGTAACGATGACTCTCACGCCCACCACGGATGGACCCCTTGAAGGCGTACGCGTGGTCGACCTGACCACAGGGCTTGGCGCCTACACCGGCCGGCTGCTCAGTGACCTCGGGGCAGAGGTGATCCGTGTCGAACCATGCGGCGGCGCGCCGGAGCGGAACCACGCACCCCGGACGGACGACGGAATCAGCTTCAGCTTCGCTTTCACCGAAGCCGGCAAACAAAGCCTGATTGCCGACTCATCCGACGGTGGTAACGCGGCGCAGCTCGAGCATCTGCTCGATACCGCCCAGATGCTGCTGACCAGTGAAGGTCCTGGCCTCCTTCGCGCCAAAGATCTGCACCCGGAAGATGTGACCAACAGGCACGCCGGGCTCGTTCATGTGTCGATCAGCCCATTCGGTCTCACCGGGCCTTACGCTGACCGGCCGGCCAGCGACCTGACGCTGCTCGCCGCTGGTGGCCTGCTCGGACTGGCCGGAGACCCGGACCGCGAACCCCTGCGGGCCTGGGGCAACCAGACCTCCGTAATCGCTGGAGTCCACGCCGCCACGGCAGCCCTCATCGCACTCCTGTCCCTCGAGTCGACCGGCCGCGGGCAAGTTGTGGATCTTTCGGTCCAGGAATCTGTAGCCCATTCACTGGAAAACGCCGCTCAATATTTGGACCTGGAGGGAGTGGTACGCAAACGGGTCGGAGCTGGCCCGGCAGAAGCGGGCACCGGACTCTTTCAATGCGCTGACGGCTGGGTGTATTTGGTCGGGGGTCTGGGCGGCCGACCGCTGGCCTGGCAGTCCATCATCGACTGGCTCACCGGCCAAGGAATTGACGAAGCAGAAACCCTTGGTGCCGATAAGTGGCAGGAACGGACTTGGCGCCGGAGCCGTGAAGGAAGCTCGACGTTCCGGGTAATCTTCGAAAAATTCGCACGCACACGGACCAAGCAGGAGCTGTATGAATCAGGTCAGGGCCGGGGTATCAGCGTTGCCCCGGTGGCGACACCTGAAGATCTGATCAACGACCCACAGCTCGTTGCCCGGGACTTCTTCCGCAATATCGACGTCGGCGGGAATCAGTTGCGCTTCCCCGGCCCTCCATACCGGTTCGCCAACAGCCACGTTGGACCGAGGTCGGGGCCACCCTCACTGGGCAGCATCGGCGCGCCGGAGGCTGGTGCCGCAGCCGGGCCAGGGTACGAAAGGACACCAGCATGAGCACCGAACTCCCCCTCGAAGGCATCAGGGTCGCCGACTTTACGTGGGTCGGCGCGGGCCCGTTCCTTACCAAACCTTTGGCTGACCACGGAGCTGACGTGATCAAAATTGAATCCAGGACACGAACAGACCCGATCCGCTCCATGGCTCCTTTCCGCGACGGACAGGCTGGTATCAACCGCAGCGGGTACTTCGCCAACCGGAACTCGAGCAAACGGTCCATCTGTTTGGATCTCAAGCATCCAGAAGGGAACCGGCTAGCGCTCGAGCTGATCGCACAGTGCGATGTGGTTGCCAATAATTACACGCCCGGAACCATGGAACGGCTCGGCCTCGGTTACGACACGGTCCGCCGCGTCCGTCCGGACATCATCTACCTCGATATGCCAATGCAGGGCAACAGCGGCCCGCACCGTGACTACAGGGGCTACGGTCTGACCATCGCGGCCGCCGGCGGACTGTTCGGACTTTCCGGATACCCTGACCGGCTCCCCGTGGGTACCGGAACCAACTATCCCGATCACGTTCCCAACCCCCTGCACGGTGCCATCGCGGTGCTCGCCGCGCTGCGGAACCGGCGCCGGACCGGACGGGGGGAACACATCGAACTCGCCCAGCTGGAGTCCACCGTCAACGCCATCGGACCCGCCCTGCTGGCAGCCTCGGCGGGACAGCAGACCGAGCGTGCTGCCAACGACGATCCCGTTGCGGCCCCGCACGGTGTATACCGGTGCGCAGGCGATGACAAATGGTGCGCCGTCGCAGTTTTCACCGACGCGCAGTGGCGCTCTTTGGGCTCCGTCCTGGGCGCACCGGAATGGACGAGCCGGGCAGACCTGGCCAGCGCCAAGGACCGCCGAAACGCCAGGCGGGCGCTGGACGTTCTGATCAACTCTGCGACACAGACCTGGGATGCTGACCGGCTGGCTGCCGCCCTGACCAAAGAAGGAGTGCCGGCCTCCGCCGTATTGGACGCTGACGCATTGCTGAACCAGGACCCGCAACTGCGCGCACGCAATCACTGGGTCCGGCTCGATCATCCGGTGATGGGACCAAGCATCTATGACGGCATTCCCTACGGGCATTCCAGGACCCCCGGCCGGCTCCGCGGACCGGCTCCTCTCCTTGGCGCTGACACGCGGGACGTGTGCCTGGAGCTGCTCGGAATGGACCCGGAAACCTTTGATTCACTAAACCAGCAAGGAGTCGTTGGCTAATATGACGATCGAGACAGAACGCCAGGGAAAGACCCTTATTATCCGGCTCAACCGGCCGGAAGCGCTTAACGCACTGGATGTGGACTCCATGCGTGCTTTCAACCAGGAACTGCGCCGGTTCCGCGACGACCCGTACCTGATGGTGGCGGTGGTCACCGGAACAGGGGAGCGGGCATTCTGCACAGGAGCCGACCTCAAGCGCACATTGCCCCCGGAAACCTCTTTCGCCGAGGCGTACTTCCACTCCTATGAACGCAGTGTCGATGAGGGCCTCTACGTCCGGGCGATAACGATCAGCGAACTGGAGATCAATAAACCCCTGATCGCGGCGGTCAACGGGCACGCCCTGGGCGGCGGTGCAGAAATCGCGCTGGACTGTGACCTGCGAATCGCCAGCGACAACGCGACCTTCGGACTACCCGAACCGCGCTGGGCCAGCGTGCCGGCCGTCGGAGGCGTATCGAAATTACTGCGGGCAGTACCCAGGGCCGTCGCCATGAAAATGATCCTCACGGGTGACCGCATAGACGCCGCTGAAGCACACCGCATCGGGCTGGTCAGCGATGTTATCCCGGCCGGGAAGCTGCTGGCTCATGCACTGGAGATCGCAGACCGTATCGCCGCCAACGGCCCCTTGGCCATCAAGAGCCTCAAAACCCTCGCGATGCGAACCGAAGATCTTTCACTGAGCAAGTCAGTGGAACTCGAACAGCTGCTGTGGGGCCTGCTGAGGGACACCAAAGACCGGGTGGAAGGCCGAACGGCCTTCGCCGAACGGCGCACACCTCAATATCAGGGCCGCTAGAGACTACGAAACCAGGAAGAAGGACGACATTGTGAACACGCAAACATCGCACGCCACGACCTTGGTCGGAGGCGAATGGATCCATCAGGACGGCGATCACACAGCCCTGATGATCACTAAATGCCACAACTGCGGCAGCACCTGGTTCCCGCCGAGGGAAATCTGCTCAAAGTGCGCATCCGGAAACGTCGAACAAACACGCACCGGCAACTACGGCATCGCCTACGCCTCGACCGTCGTACGCATCGGCCCTGCTGCATTCCAGCCGCCATACGTTCTGGCGTACGTGGACCTCGACGGAGCCCGCTTCCTGGCCCACGTCGATGCCGACGAAGCACTCGCTCCAAATACCCCGGTGGAGTTGAGGGTGGGAGCCATAGGTGAGGATGATACCGGCGCCCTGTCCTCGTATATTGTCGCCGAGGTCACTGAACTGCCCGCGTCCGGAGTTGCACGATGAGGCCGGTGTACGTGGCAGGCGCCGCGGTTCACCCCTTCGGCAAGCACCTGGGCGTCAACGCCGCAGAACTGGGCTTCCGCGCCGTTCAGGAGCTCCTCGCAAGCACCGGAATCAGCCCCGAACAGGTCGATGCCGGCTACGGCGGGTCGACGTACGGCGGTTCGCTTCTCGCCCAGCGTGTCCTCCAGCGGGTAGGCGTCTCCGGCCCTCCTGTCTACACCGTGGAGAACGCCTGCGCCAGCGGGGCCTCCGCGGTCCACCTCGGTTGGCAGGCCATCGCCGGCGGATTCGCCGACTGCGTGATCGCCTTCGGAACCGAGAACCTCTCCGGGTTTGGAGGTGGAACTCTTCCGCTCACGACCAACGACATCGAAATCTCACAAGGCATGGTGATGACAGCGGCTTACGCCATGCGCGCCCAGCGCTACCTCCATGACTTCGGGGCGACAGCCGATGACCTGACCCGGGTATCGGTAAAAAACCGCGGCAACGGAGCACGAAACCCACGCGCCCACTTCCAGCAGGCAATCAGCCCCGAGGACGTAAAACAGTCACGCCCCGTAGCCGATCCCTTGCGGCTCCTGCACTGCTGCCCCAACAGCGACGGTGCCGCGGGAGTGCTTTTGTGCTCGGAGGAATTCGCCAAAGAGCTCACCACACCGAGCATCCGCATGCGGGCCAGCGTCGTGCGCTCAGGGGACTTCCACACCTCCTACAGGGACATGACCTGGCCCGACATCACCGCCCGGGCAGCCAAAGCCGCCTACGAGATGGCCGGCCTCAAACCGAACGACCTGGACCTCGTGGAGCTCCATGACGCGTTCAGCGTGGCCGAGTTCCTGCACACCGAGGCGCTCGGAATCACCGAGCGCGGCCAAGCATACAAAGCCACGGCACGAGGAGAGTTCGACCGGGACGGGCGCGTAGCCATCAGCCCCAGCGGCGGCCTGCTCTCCCGTGGGCACCCGGTAGGAGCCACCGGCGTGACCCAGATCTGCGAATCCTACTGGCAGCTGACCGGTGAGGCCGCAGACCTGCAGGTACCGGGAGCCGAGGTCGCCCTCACGCATGTGACCGGCGGCGGGATCTTCGGGGTCGACAACGGCGCCTGCTCAATACACATCCTGACCACCAACTGAACAAGGACTAGGTACCAATGACTGACTCACAACAGCGGCACCCCAGGCTGGCAGTCCTCGCCTCCCCGGGAACCGCAACCGCAACCGCAGTGGCCGACAAACTGCGCTCGGGTGGGTGGGCGGTGAAGACTATCGGCCAAGATCCTGATCCCGGGGAAATCAACGCTCTCCTGGAAGGCCAAGAAGCCATCGACGCGCTGATCTATGAACCGGGACTGCTGGACGCCAGCGACGGCATTAATGCCGGAGGAGTGGTGGGCAGCCTGCTCAAAGTGGTCGAGCAGCTGCGCCCTCATTTCCGTGCCCGCGGGGATGGCGGGGCAAGGATCGTGGCCATCAGCAGCCGCGACGGGCTCGGTTGGCCAGACCGTCCACACATTGCCGCCGCCGCAGGGGCACTAACCGCCGTCTGCCGCAGTCTCGCCCTGCAGCTGGGTCAGGACGGCGCCACCGTGAACGTGGTGGCTGCCCTGCCTCCTCATGGCAGCATCCTTCGGGACGCCGGCCGGCCCGCCGGAACACACCTGCGCGAACCGGAGCCCCTCACCCCGACCCCAGTCACAGCAGAGGACATCGCAAGCACCAGCGAATTCTTCCTCGATGCCCGGAGCGGCTACATCACGGGCCAAGTGCTGTACTGCTGCGGCGGCGCGAGCCTGCTCTCCAGCCTCTCGGTCTGACCAGCGTGGCGAAAAGAAAGAACCCCACCCTCAACAAAGGACAATTCTCATGAGACTCAACGGAAAGGTCGCCGTGATCACCGGGGCCGCCAGCGGCATCGGTCTCGCAGTCGCCGAAGACTTCGCGGCCAACGGAGCCAAAGTTGTCATCGCCGACATCGCCGGCGACCGCGCGGCAGAGACAGCCAAGCGCATTACGAACAACGGTGGTACAGCGGTCGGTCTGGCGGTGGACGTCACCGACAGGGAAGCGGTCGAGGCGCTTTTCAAGCAAACAGAAGTGGAACTGGGCCCCGTGGACATTCTGGTAAACAATGCCGGGATCAGCATCGACCGCGGTGTACGCCGAATCACCGACGAAGAATGGCAGCGCACCATTGCCATCAATCAAACGGGTGTCTTTCTCTGCTCCCAGGCAGCCGCCACGAGCATGATCAGCCGCAGGACGGGGCGAATCATCAACGTGTCATCCCGCGCCTGGCTCGGATGGTTCGGCCAGCTCGCCTACTCATCGTCCAAAGGGGGAGTCGTGTCAGCCACCAGGTCTTTGGCGATCGAACTCGCCAAGTACGGGATCACGGTGAACTGCCTGGCCCCTGGCCTGATCGACACACCACTGCTTCGCCGAGAGCCACAGGAAGTCATGGACCGGCTCCTCCGGGCCCAACCCATGGGATCCCTCGGCGCGGCAAACGATGTAGCATGGGCGGCACGGTTTTTCGCAGACCCGGCGAATAATTCCGTGACCGGACAAGTCCTGTACGTATGCGGCGGAAAGAGCCTCTACGCACAGCCGTCCATTAATTAACAGGCGAGCTGACGCCGCACGCCGCGGGATGCGCGTATTTAAGGATGGGAGACCGAAATGTCCCAGATAGGTTTGGGATTCGGCTTGACGAGCATGAGCGGCCGCGACCCGAACGAGGCTGATCGTTCCGCCACACCTCTGGAGCTGCTTTACGACCTGACCTTCGTGGTTGCCTTCGGGCTGGCAGCGGATCAGCTCGCCCACATGCTTGCAGAGGCACACGTACGGGAGGGAATCGGCGGCTTCTGTTTCGCAATGTTTGCCATTTGCTGGGCTTGGACGAACTTTTCCTGGTTTGCTTCTGCATTCGACACCAATGACTGGCTCTACCGCATCATGACCATGGTCCAGATGATAGGCGTTGTCATCCTGGCCTTGGGTTTGCCACCCATGTTCCACTCGCTGTTATCCCTGGAAGCGGGCGGCAGTTTGGACAACCGGATAATGGTGGCGGGCTACGTCATCATGCGCGTGGCAATGGTTGCGCAATGGCTTCGAGCGATTTCTCAGGCTCCTAAGCACCGCAGGGCTGCACTGGCGCACGCGTCTTTTATCTTTGTCGCGCAGCTGGGGTGGGTAGCCTTGGCACTAACCGACGCACCGCCGGCGATGGTACTTGCAATGTTTCCAGTCCTTATCCTGCTCGAACTCGCCGGCCCGGTTTTGGTCGAAAAGAGGCACGGCGGTACGCCTTGGCACCCTCACCATCTCGCGGAGCGCTATGGCTTGCTCACCATCATCGCGCTGGGGGAGGGAGTATTCGGCACGGTTGCTTCCGTTTCAGCTCTGGTGGAGACGGAAGGATGGAGTACGGAAGCAGTGGTCACCATCCTGGCGGGGGTGGGACTAACCTTTGGCCTCTGGTGGAATTACTTCATCACTCCCTCGGCCCAAGTCCTCGCCCGTCACCGCAGGAGGGCGGTGATCTGGGCATACAGCCACATTGCTACTTATGCCGCGATTGCCGCAACGGGCGCCGGCTTGCACATCGTTGCCTACACGATTCAGGGCACCTCGCGCATAGGCACTCTAGGTGCCGTCACCGCGGTCGCTGTTCCAGTCCTGATTTTCGAGATAATCCTCTTTGCCCTCTATACGTTCATGATGCAGGAATTCGACATATTTCATATTGCACTCATCGTGGCAACGATTCTGCTGATTGCAACAGCCGTAATCCTGGCAGCATCCGGATCTTCAATTGGTTTATGTCTCATTATCGTTACCTTTTCTCCCGCGATCGTTGTTGTTGGTTATGAAACAATCGGACGCAAACATGCCGCCGAAGCGCTGGCCAGGACGTTGGCGCGAGGGCAAGCCCTTCAATAACGTACATCCGATGCAACAGTCACTCTCTCCTGGCACCTCTATCGAGGCGACGCAGTATCCAACACTTATCGACTGCTCCTGCCCTGTCCGAAGACCCCGCAAGGCGTTCGCAGGCAGTTCGGCCTGGCTCGACGACCGTGGTTTGGATACCGGTGTGGGCGAGGTCGCCGGCGGCGACCGTGAGCAGCCGGAGTATCGCCGGTCCCTAAATAAGGTCCATGACGGTTCCGGGGTCGATACCGGCACGGATTTCTCCTCGTACGACCGACGGTCGCTCGGCCAGGAACTGGGCACGAAAGGCGTCCCAGGGCGTCCGGACTGATCTGGCTGTGGGCCAGAAGCGTGGCGAAGGTCATGCCTTCGGGGCTCTGGCAGGGCCGCTGGCGCCCCTATCCGGGATGGTGACAAATTGGCCGTCCGGGCACGGAAGGCCTCCAGCGTGACCGCAAGCTTGGTGGGCCATCTTTTATAGATGGTCGCTTTGCTCACCCCTGCCCTGGCGGCGATCGACTCCATCGTCATGTCGTCAAGCCCGACGGCCACGAGGCGGCATGCCCACCGCGCGCCACGTCTCCAACTCCTCGGACACACAACGCAGCTTTGTCTCCACACGTTCGAGGGCGTCGTGTCCAAGGGGGAGGCGGCAGGGCGGGGCCTCGGCCATGACGGCGTCGATGATGGCGGCTCCCGCCTTCGCCGGGTCGCCCGGTTGCTGGCCGTTCATACGGCTCATGTCACGGTTGACAATCACTCAGCGATGCGACAACACCCGGCAGCATCTCGTGCTGCAACCGTGCGGGAATGTAGATGCTGCACTCGGTGCCAGCTTCGTTCCATACGACGTGCCCGATCTTGGCAACGGTCTTACGCAACTTTCCCTGCTCCGCTACCCAACGGGCATGAACCACCGTGAAGACTCTGCATGCACTAGTAAACGAATCATCCATGCACCCAACTCTGCCCAGAGCTGCTGTCGCCTGTCCCGGAGCGACACGGTATCCGGATCAGGGTGTGGGACCGGGGGCGGGCTGCCCTCGTGCACATCAGGGACCACGGTTACTCGGACACCCCACTCTCCATGGGCGGGGATCATCACCGGGAAGTGAAGGCCTTCGGATTTGGCGTCGCTGCCGGGTGCGTTCACGAAAACGCCCTTCCGCACATCCTCCCAGACGGCCACCACGTGCACCGCGCAGTCCTTTAGATGCCGTTCCTGTTTCCAATGCCGCCGGAATCGCCCGTCTTTGACTTCAAATAGATCCGCGAAGTCTGCATCCACGGACAGCAGAACGTCGCATGCGGCTGGCTCCGGCGCATAATTACGGATCGTGATGGTCTCCAGTATGCCTGCCCCCACCTCACGCGTTCGTTCAACGGTCAGCGGGCTGTCTGCTCGGCCATCGGCTCGAACGGCACGTCCAATATAGATTCCTTGATAGGGCGAAGGGGTCCAAGCGCTTAGCGGTTCCAGCGGCTGGCCGTTGATGGTCAGCCGCCAGAGAGACAGAATCCGCGTGTCTTGATGGAAAACACCGTGGGGGTACTCTGGAGAAATATCGCCGTTTTGCATGGAAATGCAAAACGACGACCCGTCCACGAGGGTTACAGCGCCCTGCCCAGTGGGGCCCGCTGCATTGTCTGCATTCCATCCAGCGACCTTTGGCTCCTTTGCAACCGCCCGCCATTCCCGGTGGAATTGAATCTACGCCCGTAGCTTAGTGCC
Organism: Arthrobacter sp. ISL-28; assembly: GCF_018613875.1. Lineage (GTDB taxonomy): Bacteria > Actinomycetota > Actinomycetes > Actinomycetales > Micrococcaceae > Arthrobacter. Next base: position 277,416 of record NZ_JAGGPJ010000015.1, read on the forward strand.
CGCTACCGTGCGAGTGGGCAAGGGGCACGGATTGCAGCGGAAAAGGCTGCCCCTTACAAGGGCCATGTTCCCTCTGGATCTTTTTAGGGGAATTCTTCCCACGTCCTGTACGTTGCAGGACCGGTAATCCCCCATCCAACAGAGAAGAGATGCACCTTCGTGGCAACCGATTACGATGAACTGCGCACCGACGTCAAGGAATCCCAGGAGAACTCCCTGGAAGCCCTGAAGACTGCCAAAGCCCCGGACGCGAAGTCGGTGGTCCAGGAGCTCGACGAGGCTGACGCTCTTGATGGCCTGACCCCGGGCGGCGAATTCATTGCCGAAGAGCTTGTCGTCCAGGTCATTCCCCAGGCCGATGACGAGTTCACCTGTTACTCCTGCTTCCTGGTACGCCACCGTTCGCAGAAGGCGCGCGAGAAGGACGGCCATGCCTACTGCGTCGAATGTGAGGGCTGAGCGGTTCTGGCCGGCTGTCCCGGAGCGCATCTGGGACAGCATCCGTGAGGAATTCACGCTGCCCACGACCGCGGACCTGGAGGCCTATTTTCAGGCACTGGGTGATCCCGAAGCCATGCGCCGGGCAGTGCGGGTCTTCATCGGCGAGGGAACTTTCTGCCCGGGCTTCCAGCTCAGGGACGGGCATTTCAACGCACCGGTGCTGCGCCTGTGCGGACCTGACCAGGCTGGGCCGCAGCACAGCAGACCTGGCGGACATCGTCACGGTGTTGGATCAGCGGGGGAGAGGGTTTCGGTCCCTGACTGAATCATTGCTAGATACGACCAGCGCTCACGGCAAGCTCATCTTTGACATGTTCGCCTCCCTTGCGGAGTACGAACGGTCACGGCTCTCCGAGCGGACCAAAGCTGGCCTGGCCGCAGCCAAGGCCAGCGGACGGCTTGGCAACCTCCCCCGCTCCATGACGCCAGGAAAACTGGAAACTGCCCGGCAGTTACGCAGCGAGGGAAATACTCTTAAGAAGACTGCTGAGCGGCTCAGCGTCAGCGTCTCATCGTTGACGCGGGCATTGCGCCCTGACGGCTAGGAGGGATTGCGTTTTCAGCGGCCACCTTGCTTGGCTTCCGGACATAGGGAGGGGGAATTTCTCGTTTTAAACCGCACGGGCCGCGTTGGCGCATTCCTGTCTGGAACTGCGTTCTGGGCCGGACCGACTGCCGGGAACGGGTAGTTAAAGTACCCAAGCGGCGCAGGGAGTGGTTTGCAGCAATTGCCAACACTCCTGGTTCCCGACGAGCCAACAGATCAAGTCCCGACTGTTTGGTTCGGCCGCATGAGTGACATCGTTCCTCATAACCCCTCAATGATGCAGAATGGCACCTTCCATTGCTTGGAGAAGCTTCCAGATGACGTGGATCGTTGACATCCCTCACGAAACTCCGGATCCTCGTTCCTAGATCTATCCCAGATCTCTAAAGCCACTGGATTTGGGGGTGCCATGGGCAACGGTGACCGTGGTGGTTTTCAGTTAAGCCTGTTTCAGTCATGGCAACTTCTTTGGGGCGCCAATATCGTGCATGTCGCAGCGCGCCAACAACGGCTGATGACGGCGCTGGCCATAAATGGTCCGCGCCCCCGGAGCTATCTGGTCGGGCTACTTTGGCCGAATCATTCCGAGCCGCGGGCCATGGAAAGCCTGCGAGTGAGCGTGCATCTCATTACAAGGCAGGTGCCGGGCTTGTTGGTCAACGGCGGGCCGGTGCTTTCACTCAGCGAGCTCGTGGACGTCGACCTGCACCGCGTCCGGTCGCAAATTCGACAACTGAGCCAAATCGGGCTCAACGGCAATGCTGCTTCATGCCTTCAGGAGCTGCGTCATGCAGACCTGCTACCGGGCTGGTACGAAGACTGGATTATTTTTGAGCAGACCCGGCTTAGGCAGGACCGTCTGCACGCCCTTCTCGTCATAGCCCGCGAGTCGCTGGCGCGCTGCGACTACGAGGTTGCATTGGAAGCCTCCGAGGCAGCACTGGAACTGGAACCGCTCTACGAACGAGCGGTAGGACTCCTAATTCAGGCTGAGAGGCAGCAGGGTAACAACGCCTCAGCACTTCGGGCCTTCGAGAAGTATCAAGGGCAGCTGAAGGCAGATATGGGAATTGCTCCGTCGGATGCAATTCGAAGGCTTGTCGCAGACGTTCGGTGACAGTGCAGCTGAAACGGAATGAAAGATACGTTTCCAGAGCAGCCATAAGCGAATCCCTGCGGTCGACGACGGTAACGCTTGGGGAGTTGCGGGAGGCACGATTCCGGGCAATCTTGCTTCCAAGCTTCGGTTGCCGCATGCCTATACTTCGTCTGGAGAGCCTGGCTGTGCAAGGAGCCATTGACGAACGATACTCAAGGCCTCGACCGGATCAGCAGCGGCGACCGATTTGGGCTCGCCGTCCGGACCCGTGCTATAAGTTAGCCTGGCGCGAAATCCGGGCACCTGATCCGGCTCGAACCAGGTACGGATGACTAGCGTGCCCATGGGCGGCATCGCCGAGTCCGTCCCGGCTGGACCTGAACCGGAGATTTCTGACGGACCATCATCGCGTCTCATAACATTTCCCCCCACTCTCAGTCTGCGACAACCCACAGGCTGGACGATCGCGACGCCGATGCCCGGGCCCGCCTCGGCTGTCCGCAGACAGCGTCTTGGGCATTTCCGCCAAGGAAGGCCCGAGAACCGGCAGTCGCCGGATACCTTTGATCCTGCTGCACGGGAATCAGGAATCCGCCAACGTTCGCGAAAGGTTTGCTCAAGATTGCCTGCTGGGAAAATGAGTTGCCGGGAATACGTACCCCCTGTCTTGTAGAATGCTTCGTCGCGGTTTGGGAAGTGCTCCGAAAGACAGCCTTCCGGTGGGTGCCTGAAACCCACGGGGGATATGTAGTCTGAAGGGAGTCGCTTCGAATATCACCGTTATCCCCTAGGTTCGACTAATATGACAAAACTAGTCATATAAGCACCGAATATGCAAATAATTTGACGTTCTCACGAGTTCCGTGAGTACTGCCGTGGTTTTGTGTTGACTCCTTGACCTAGCCCGGGGTTTTCATGAGGGTGCCGTCCCTTGGGTGTGGTTAAGCGACGAAAGGTGCTTCTGAGCTGGGAAAATAGTGTTGTTGACGCACTTTTCTACCGGCTAAAGAAGCACCTTTCTGATGTCCAAGATTACCGGAGTTTTTCCGTCCCTTCCTGTCGGCACGACGGGGCAGGCGCTGATCTCTCATGCCGGGCTGAATGTCGTGACGTCCTTTGTTGACGCGCTGGGGTTCCGAGACTTGTGCGAGGACCGTTTGGGCCAGTTTGTCCCGTCGCGTGGCATCGGCCCGGCACGATCCTGGGCTCGTTGGCGATCATGCTGGCCGGCGGCGGGGAACACGTCCACTTATCTTTTCGTGATCCGTTCGCGTTTCTCCTCCACTCCAACGTGGATCGCCTGTTCGCCCGGTGGCAGACGGAGCCAGGGAAGGGGTGGCGGCTCGACCCCGCTCAGGTCTACGGCAGTGAAACAAATTCAACAGCGATCAATGCCAACCTGCAGCCATGGGCCGGCACACCACCACCCATAACCCGGCCTTGGGCTCATCCTGAGAATGAGCAACGGGCGAAGAACTCCCGGGACGCAACCGTGGTGACACCGCACTTGTATGAAGGCAATCGTTGTGGTGTTCCCCCGGGATTTTCCCGTGTCGGATGATTCATGGCATCGGGCAAGGACGAACTGCTCGTCTGGGACCCGAAGAATTATTGGCTCGGCCAGTTCAACGGCACCCAGA
>NZ_JAGGPJ010000015.1:281288-311870 GCF_018613875.1 Arthrobacter sp. ISL-28
CGGCCGGTTTCGGTGGCGGGGAGGGCGTTTCTCCGTTCTGGACCGGGGACTTCACCGGTTCGGGGAGGACCGAGACCTTGTTCTGGTATCCGGGGGACCAGAATTACTGGCTGGGCCAGTTCAACGGCACCCAGATCCAGTACACCCGGGGCCGGCAACACGGCCGGCTTCGGCGGCGGGAGGGCGCGTTTCTCCGTTCTGGACCGGGGACTTCACAGGTTCGGGCAAGACCGAGACCTTGTTCTGGTATCCAGCGGACGGAAACTATTGGCTTGGACGGTTCTCCGGGACCAATCTGAGTTTTGCCTTCGCAGGAAATTCATGACCGAGTGCTGAGCCGAGCCGCAGAATGGCGCTTCTCGTCTATGGAGGATTCTATGACGGCGACACGATGGACGAGGGTACGGGCGCGTCGAGGTTGACGGCTGCGCGATGACGCTCAAGGACTTGGGCTACTCCGCACCCGGAGGTGCCGAAATCGCCAACTGATCCTGCCGCCATCGTCGGCTAATGATCACACGACAAGCCAGTCGCGGTGGAGGACCGGCTTCCGGGTGGGTGTCGGAAGTCGTCTGAAGCCGTCGGAAGCTGTCGGAAGCCGTCGATGAGGTCCAGGCCGCGAACCACCGGTCGCTCAACTCAGCATCCGGAATGCCTGAAGGCGCCGCTCGACCCGGCACGGGGACGACCGGTGACCTCTAGCGAAAAAGCCACCAGGAAAGCGCAACAAGTCCGCCGAGCAGCCACGCGATAAGAACGAGAGTATAGACAATGGACAGCGCGAAATCATGCTCGAAGGGCGAGATGGTTTTGCCTCTACGCGTGTAGGGACCTCGTTCGACTCCTAGGGAAGCTTCGAGGGATCGGGCCCTGCTGATCAGATCATCGTAGAGCTGGGAGTTGCGGACATCGTAAATCCGGATACCGACAGTGATACCCAATCCCAAGACTGAGGCCAAGAAGACCAGGAGAGGTGACCTATATCCCGGACGGGGGCCGTGAGGAGAACGGTGAGAGTCAGGCCGCTGACTGTCCGGGCACACGATGGACCTGATGGGTGACGACGCCAAGCGCCGTCACACAGCTGGCGCAGACCCGCTAAGCAGCGGGGCGCCAGGCAGCGCTACGGCCGGCCGGCCCGAAGGGGCGTGCCCCGGGTCTGTCCGGAAGCGGTCAAGCAACTGGGGTGAGGGGCGCAGCCCCAGTTCGGCGTCCAGCAGCGTGCTGTACTGGCGCAGGTACGCGTGGGCCGCGGCAATATTTCCTTCGTCGAAGCAGACGTCGATCAGGATGGCGTGCGCGGATTCCCTCAGTGGCTCAATGGCCTTGGCCCGCAGCGCGGCGTCCATGGCCTCGGGGTAGCGCCGCAGTTTCCGGAGCCTGACGGCCAGCGCCTCGAGTGCGTGCAGCTGCGTCTGCCTGAGCCGTTCGCGCTCCACCAGCAGCCAGTCCTCATCCCAGGCCGGCAGCAGCTCGCCTGTAAGCGGCGAACTGTTGATGTCGCCGGGAAACAGGTCCGCGTCCTGTGCCAGGAGCCGGGTCGCCTGGTCGCGGCATTGCTGGAGGTCCACCGCTACGGAGGCCCCCAGTGCCAGTTCGCTGCGTCCGGCAGAAACCAGGTCCTGCTGGACGGAGCGGATGCGCCACAGCGCCGTGCGGAGGCTTCCGTGCGCATGGTCGGTTGAGGAGTCGGCCCAGAGCCTGCCCACCAGGGCGTCCCGCGAACACTTCACGCCGTCCTGCCGGGCGAGGGCCAGGAAAGCGAGGACCCGCTGGGCGTGGAGCGGCAGGCGGACGCGGTCTTCCGCCAGGAAAAGTGAGAACCCGTTCAGGAGGTAGAGCCTCGGCTGGACAGCGGCGCCGGGAGCCGAAAAGCCGGGTGCCGGTAAGGAGGGTGCAGACGTCATTGAAGGACCCCACGTTGAATCGGACGCGGAACAGTACTGGAGATCAGCCACGTGCTAAAGCTGGCGATGATCAACATCACTACGCAATGTTGATGTCCGGTAAGGCTTTCCGGCGGATTATGTCCGCCATGACAGCCGAATACTCCGTGATCGTACTGCGGGCCTGGCGTGATCCACAAGGCTTGATTGTCCGCGTCCTGACCACCGACGGGACGCGCCGCAGCTGGGTGGTGTTTGGCACCGCCAACCTGGTTGCCCTGCTGGAAACGCTGACCGCCGAGCTGGAACCGCCCGGTTCCGGAGCCACAGCGGAAGGTACTACAGACGATTGACGGTGGAGCATACAGACCGGCCCCACGCTGAAATTTCCATCCCTAAGGAGGCTGTCATGGACGTCCAGTCCGGCTTCGCCAGCGAGGCGCTTTTCTCCGGCCTGTCATTGGCCGAACCTCCCGCCGCTCCCGTCAGTCCCCAGGCCGTGCCGGAGGCAACCCTGAATTCCCCCTTCCCGGCCCGCTTCATCGCTGAGGCCTTCGCGCCGGAGGTGGAGGAGGCCGCGGTCTTCTTCGCGGAGCTGGAGGATGAAGACTTTGTGGACTCGCTGGACCAGCTCATCAATGATGCAGCCGCCCACCAGCTCGCGGACCAACGGAACTGGTCTTCCCTCCCGGCCGAGGCCGATTCCAGGGCTTCGCTTGAGGACTGGATCGAGCCCGTGGCCACCGAAGCCGAGCGGGCCCTAGACGGGTTCGCCGAACGGCTGGCGGGCCAGGACATCTACGGCATGCCGGCGCAGGAATTCGAGCAGCTGCTGGAAGCCGCAGGCAACGCGGGCCAGTTCGCGCCGACCGGTTACGAGAACTTCCTAGGCGGCATCCTCCGGGCCGGCAAGAAGCTGGTGAGCGGCGCCGTCGGGCTCGTCAAGAAAGGCATCGCCGCCGTCGGCAAGATCCTGCCGGTGAATCTGCTGCTCAACAAGCTCAAGGGCCTGGTCCGGCCACTGCTCAAGCGCGTCATCAGCGCCGCCATGAATCGGCTCCCGGCAAGCGTCCGTCCGCTGGCACGCAAACTGGCCGCGAAGCTGGGGGTTGCGGAGGCCGAAGTCGAGGACCATGCCTCGGCCGAGGGCCTGGCCGAAGTGTTCGGGCTCGAGGTCGCGTCCCTGCTTTACGCGCCCGAGGCGGAGGAAGAACTGGGCGAAAGCTTCTTCGAGGTCCGGGACTACGAGTCCACGGATTCACTGACAGCCCTGGAGGCGGCGCGGGCCACCTTCACTGAGCGGCTCGCCGCCCTGCCCGACGGCAGCACACCGACTGCCGAGGTTGAGCAGTTCCTGCCGGCGGTGATGGCCGTGCAGCCGCTCATCAAACTGGGCATCTCGGTCATCGGCCGCCAGCGGGTGGTGAAGTTCATTGCGGACATCCTCGCCAACCTGGCCAAGGGCCTGATCGGCGACGGGCCCGCCAGGATGCTCGCCACACCGGTCGCGGACCTGGGCCTGAAGGTATTCGGCTTCGAGACCGGCGCGGAATCTGACCGGATCCGCGCGGCCGAGGCAGTGGCCTCCACCGTGGAAGGGGCAGCCCTGCGGCTCTTGGAACTGCCAGAGGCCGTCTTCGAAGACCAGCTCCAGCTGGCCGCGGCGGCACAGGAAGCCTTTGTGGACGCAGCAGCCGCTTACCTGCCGGACCGGGTCCTGCACCAGGACCTCCCGGAACGCGAAACAGCCGGCGACTCCGGAGTGTGGGTCCTGATGCCTCGCTCGGCCAAGCCGCGTTACAAGTTCCGCAAATACACTCGTGTTTTCGCCATCCCCATCACGCGCCAGGCGGCGCGGGCCATCCGCTGGTCCGACGGCGGCACCTTGGAAGGGCACCTGCTGGACCGGGGCGTCCGGAGGTGGCCGCTGGAAGCCGAAGTTGACCTGTACGAGGCCATTCCCGGCACCCAGTTCGGGCACCTGACCCAGGACGAAGCCACAGACGAAGCGCTCGCCGCGGACAGCAGCGAGTTCCAGCTCCTCACACCGGACATCGCCGGCCTGCTGCTGCGCGAACCCGCGCTGGGCAAGACCGCCGCCTCAGGTCCCGCGGGCGGACGCGCCATGGGGCGTGCCAGGCCGCAGGTGGGCCGCCGGTACTTCCGGATCCGTTCAGCTGCCCTGGGCCGGGTCAACCGGGCCAAGCGGCTCGCGCGGCGGCTCCGGGTGATCATGGAACCGTCCAAGCGCCGCCTGCGCGTGCAGCTGCGGCTCTCCGAACGCCAGGCCCAGCAGATCCTGGCCATGCTGCAGCCATCGTCGCCTACGGCCCGGCGGGACCTTCCCTCGGTGCTCGCAGCGCTGCGGCAGCTGTACGAACCCCGGCTGCCGCAGATCCTGGCGGCCAGGATGGTGCGGCACGCCTTGGCAAAGGACGCCGCCGAAGCAGCCGCACCTGTGGAGGCCCTGCTGAAGGCCCTGGCCGGGTCGCTGTCCAAGTTCCTGACCCAGCGGGCGGCCCAACTGGCGGCGGCCGTGGCCGAACCGGCGAACGGCGTCACCATCTCGATCACGTTCCAGGACCTCACCAAGGAAAAACTCGTCTCAACGGTCCAGCTGCCCGAGGTGGCAGTGCAGGCGGGGTGGAAGTCCAGTGGCCAATGACTTCGCCGCGGAAAAGGATGCCCTGGCCCTCGAGGTCCGGCACTGGCACCGGGCCAGCGCCGCGCTGACGGACCTGGAAGTCCTCGCTTCCTCGGCCTCATGGCAGGCGCTGGAAAGCTACATGGGCCTGAGCATCCGGGCGAGCCTCCGGGCCCTGGCCACCGGCGTCACCGCCGAGGCCGGCGTCCTTGCCGCACGGCTTGCCACGGCCGCCGGCCCGGAGGAGCTGGCCGGAATCCGTACCGCCCTGCTGCGGCTGCGGCGCCGCTACGAGCAGGTGGAGACGGTCCTCGATTTCTACGGCGACGCCGTCAACACCCGCACGAGCCCCCGCCTCGGCGCCGTTCTGCGCGGGCTCGATGCCCTGGCCGTGGACAGCATGGACCGGGTCCTGCGGCCGCTGGGGCTGGCCACCCCGCCGGTCCTGACCTACCTGGACAAAGGGATCGGCGCGTCCATCCTCCGGTCCGGTGCCCGGTTGTGGGATGCCTCCGTCTCACCGGTGGCGGCCATCAAGATCACCCGGCACAATTTGTGGCGGCCTACCTCCTTAATTCACGAGACAGGCCATCAGGTTGCCCATATGACGGGCTGGACGGCCGAGCTGGGCACGGCACTGTATGACAGGATGGCTCCCGTTTCGGTCCTTGCCGCCGAAAGCTGGCGGGCCTGGGCCAGCGAAGTAGCTGCCGACGTTTACGCCTTTGCGTTGCTGGGGTACGCGCCGCTCCCCGCCCTGGCCACGGTGGTGGACGGCCCCACGAGCAAGGTGTTCCGGATGCCCTACGGTGACCCCCATCCCTTCGGCTGGATCCGGGTGCTGTTCAATGCAGGCCTCTGCCGCTCCTGGTTCGGCCCGGGGCCGTGGGACGGCATCGCGCGGACCTGGATGCACCGCCACCCCCTGGCCAAGGCGTCGCGCGACGTCCAGGCCATCAGCAAGGCGAGCGTGGCGCAGCTTCCGGCGTTGGCGGACGTGTGCACCCGGACGCCCTTGCGTGCGTTCGGCGGCGCGTCGCTCGCGGCGCTCGCGGACCCGCGCTCCGTTGCCCCGGCGGAACTTGCCCGGCTTGCCGAAAGGGCGGGCGCCTCCCTTTACACCTCCAGTTACCTGCAGCGCCTAGAGGCGATGCGCGTGCTGGCCTGGACCGTGCTGAACGGCCAGTCAGTGACAGGGTCCGACGACGGCGTCGAACTTTGGCTTCGAAGGATCGGCGGCGCTGCGGCCGCCGCAGCCTGACCCACCAACGGGAATAACAGTTACGAAAGGACGAATGTCATGGCAGAGGACACGGGCCCGGCCCGGGCATCAGCCCGGAGTTCTGCGGCCAAACAAGGAACCAAGGCCGACGACCCCGCTGACGGCCAGCCGGACGCGGAGCTGACGCTGGCCGTTGCCAAGGCGATCGGTGAACAGCTCAGCGGCGCCATCCGGGATGTGTTCAGCGAACAGCGGGACATCTTCGCCGGGCAGGCGGCACTGCGGGAAGCTGACTACGTCCTGGTCCGAGAGATGGTGCAGGAACAGCTTGCACGGCGCGAAAAGGACGCGGAACTGCTCAAGAAAATTGAACAGTCCGAGACCAAACGCCCGGATCCTGCCCCCATGGCCCGTCGCATCGACGCGGAACCAGGGCAGTTGCTGCTGGGCCTGCAGTTCAACGCCCTGAGTAATGCCCTCTCAAGCCGCAAGCGCACCCGCGTGGGCCGCGACGACTCGCTGATTCCACCGCCGGAAATCCGCAAGGTTACCGTTGGCCAAAAACAGGTCTTCACACTGACCTTTGTGGCAGCCCTCCCCTCTGCGGCGGCCACCGTGGGGATCCAGTACCTGGATGACCAGCCCAAGGACTTTGTCCGGGTGGACAAGCTCTCCGGCAACAGCCTGGACCTGGCCTCAGACCGGGTGCAGTTTGTTGAGCTGTTCGATGGGCGTGCCCTGCCCATCGCCTACGGAATCCCCTACCGGCGCTGATATCAAGAACCCCTTGGAGGCCCACGATGTTTCGTACCCTTGCCCGGCTGGTCGTTGACCCGACACTGCTAAACTCTGCCGCCACGCCCAATCCGGACGTGGTGTTCGCCCACAATCCGCGCCAGCTCAGCCGGTGGCTGGAGGAAGTGTTCGCGGTCAACGGTGTGGTCAAATACGTGCCCAACCCGGCGCCCACCATCACGGCAGCCACCGGCCAGCAGGCTGTCATTGACGGCCTCAAGATGCCCCCGTTGCTGCTGGCCGAACTTCCCAGCGCCATCACCCAAGGCACCACCATTCCGCCCGGTTACAAGGTGAACCCGCTGCTGGGGACCACCACGCCCCTGCCGTGGGACCACCTGATCTATGCCTTCCTGCTGGAGAACACCGGCATCGTGGAGATCCTGGGCGAGGTGGTGCGGCGCTACAAGGTGGGCGAAACCCTGGCCCCGCCATCGGTCCAGACGCTGGTGTGGGCCCGGAACACGGAGGAGCTATTCTTCCGTGATCCGCCGGCCTTCCACATCCTGGGGGTCACTAGCCAGCTCCGCCCGGACGCAAGGGTGAACCGCCGCAACGCGTACTGGCGGATGTTCGGCCGGGACCTGTCCCATCCGCCGCTGGGTGCGCCGTTGGAGGGCCAGCCGTGGAAGCGCGACGTCGGGGCGGGAGCCAACAGCCGTTTCTTCGACATTTGGGAGGAGCTGCTGCGGCAGGTCTGGCAGGGCATCCTGAACGACCGGAACCAGGGCGGCCCCAACGCCACGGACCGCAGCTACATCGCCTACCTGTGCCAGTCCCTCTCGGAGATGCTTACCATGCGGCGGCGCGGCGGGATGCTGGCCCAGGAGGAGTTCGCGTATGTCAGCATGCTCAACTGGTTCCACCTGACGGTGGAGTACGAGACGCCGGTGGTCAAGGACCTCAAGGCCGAGGCCGGCACCAACGGCAACCCGGCGGACCGGCTGGCAGCCATCGGCGCCCGGGTGGGGATCAATCCGCCGCGGGAAAGCCGGGAGCTGTTTGAACTCGCCGGACTGCTGTCACCGCTGATGTGGTTCATTGAAAACGGCGCCTTCAACGACGAATCCGATGCCGAGATGCTCTACCACTCCAACCTTGTTCCCAACCCGGTGGTGGCCGATGCGATGATCCGGATCATCGACCTGTGGCAGTCGGCCACCGGCACCCGGATCAAGGACCCCACGGTGGTGTCGGTCAGCCCCGACGCCAGGCGTCCGGCCCAGCCGCTGCGGCTGCCGGAACCCACGCCTAACGCTGCCGCTCCGGTGTTTACGCCCACCAGCAATGGCACCAAGGCCAAGGTCTAGGACCCGGGGCACGATCATGGAGGACTACTCAGTGGCGCAGCTGTTCGCGGTCAACGGGAACGGCGAGGCGCACCAGGAGCACACCGGCTGGCCGGTGAAACAGGACGTCTTCTCCTTCCAGAACCAGGCCGAGTACCCGCCGGCCCCCACGGAGGCGTTCGCCGGGGATTTCTCAGAAGAAAGTGCCGGAACGGAACATTCCGCCGGGGAAGAGTACGACGGCGGCGGGTACAGCGGGCAGCCGGGTGAAGCCCTGTGGAGCCAGACGCTGGAGGACCAGACGCTGGAGGATGAGGCACCGGGAACCACGACGGCCGAGGACTACGACAACCTTACCTGGGGCGAGCAGGAAGACTCGGCGTTCGCCTCGTGGGCGGAGGCGGCAGACCTGCAGGAGACAAGTGAGGCCACCACCTGGGAAGTGCAGGAGGATCTGGCAGGCGGCCAGGCCGGCGTCGGACCCGCGGAGTCCCCTGACAGGCTGTGGGAGACCGGGCAGTCCCGGACGGTACCGGCCGGGCGCCTGGTGATTAACCGTTTCCCCCAGCTCCGGGCCCATAAGGGCTCGGCGCCGGATCTCCTGCTCAAGTGGAACACCATGCCGCAGGATGTTCAGACCGTGGATGTGGTGGTTCACCTGCACGGCTATTCGGGCAAGCGCGCCGGCATGAGCATCATCCGGGACAAGGAGCCTGCCAGCGGTCTTGATTTCGCTGACCCGGCCCAGCCCGGAACACCCGGCCGGACTGCACCAACCCTCGCGGTCCTCCCCCGGGGGAACTACTTCGGCGGCAACAGCGGCGCCGGCTACTCCTTTCCCGAACTGAGCAGGCCCGGGGCCATCCAGAAACTGGTGGCAGCAGGGCTGGAGGCCTTTAACCGGGAAGCCGGCACCGGCGCCGCGGCGGGGAAGCTGATCCTGACCGCGCACTCCGGCGGCGGGGCGCCGCTGATGGCCATCCTCCGGCACACCGATCCGGACGAGGTCCACACCTTTGATGCCCTCTATTCGGATCCCGCCGCTCTCATCGCGTGGGCACGACGCCGGATCGCGGCCGGGAGCGGCGCCCTTCGGGTGGTCTTCCGGCCAGGTGAGCCCACCGCACGGAACAGCGACCGCGTGGCGAAGTCGCTGAAGCAACTGGCCCCGCCGGCGTCGTTCCGGGTGGAAGCCACGAAGGTGCCGCATAACGACATCCCCCGGAATTTCGGCTGGCTGCTGCTGCGGGACGCCGGCACTCCCCTGCCCGGCGCCACCGCCCGGGAAGCGGAAGCCGAAGGAGCCGAGCTGTACTTCGGCGAGACCGGGTGGCGCTTTGACAGTGCAGCCAGCGAGGGTGGGGCCGGTGAGGCGGATCCCGGTGAGTCGCAATTCAGCGGGGCGGAAGCGGACGAGGCGGGAGCCGCCGTCGGGCTTTCCGAAACGGAAATGGACGAAACGGAAACCGAAGCCGGGGAGCCCGAAGCCGGCGAGTGGGAACTTGCCGCGGCGGAGGCGGAGGCTGAGGACATCGGCGAGCACGAGGTTTTCCCGTCCGGGGCCACGCTGACCACCACTACAGGCAAGACGGGCAAGGGCGAGGAGCACTGGGATCCGAACAATTCCGGGCTGCCGCTCTACGACACGGGCACGGCTGTCCGGGCGCGGAAGCTGGCCCCCAACTTTACGGTGGGCGAGCTGGTGTTCAGCGGCAACCAGTTCGCCGACAAGGCACGGATTTCCCCGGCGCTGGTAGCGGCGCTGCAGAAAATCCGCGACCGGGTGGGCAGGCCCGTCAGGATCACGTCCGGGTACCGGTCCTGGCAGCGGAACGTTGCGGTGTACAGCCAGGCCCGCCCGCCCAAGAAGCCCACGCTCAGCCGGCACTGCAGCGGCCAGGCAGCGGACATTACCGTGGCCGGGATGTCCGGCCTGGACATCGCCAAGGCGGCGGTGGACGTCCTCGGGGACGGGATCGGTGTGGGCATCGGCGCCGGGTTCGCGCACGTCGATGTCCGTGGCAAGTGGACCGTGTGGACCTATATCTCCGGGGCGGCCGGCGCAGCCGCGGTGGCGCAGCTCAACGCCCACCGCGCGGGCCGGAAGGCAGCGCCTGCCCCGGTACCGGCGCCGCAGACCTCGGACCGGGCGGCCGGCCGGGTGGTCCGCGGCACGTTCAGCAGGTGCGCTACAGGCGAGCAGCCGGGCGCGCGTGCCATGGCCGACCAGTGGCGCCGGCTCACCGGCCGGCAGGCTGGGACCTTCAACTGCCGGAAGACTGAATCGGGCACGCCGTCGCTGCACGGCGAAGGGCGGTCCATCGACTTGCACGGGCGGGTGGACCGGCCGGCCGAAAAGGCCCAGGCGGACGCGTATGTGGCCTGGATGCAAAGCAACGCCGTGGAACTGCAGGTGGCGTACCTGATCTGGAACCACAACCAGTGGAGCTGGGCGCGCCGGGCAGAGGGCTGGCGCCCGTACGGCGGAAACAACAAACACATCGACCACATCCACGTGGACCTGAGCTGGGAAGGGGCCAAGAACCCCAGCCCGCTCTTCAGTGGCGTCGTGCCGGGCCTGGGCGGGGCACCGGCCCCCGCTCCCTCGCCTGTTCCGAAGCCGGGGCCGGCTCCAAAACCGGCGCCCGCCCCGAAGTCCGGCGTCCCGGCGCACGTGCAGGAGTTTGTACGGCTTTACCGGCCGGAGGCGCAGCGCGGGCAGCAGGACAGCGGCGTTCCCTGGCTGGTGACCCTGGGCCAGGCGGCGCTCGAATCCGGCTGGGGCAAGAAGGCACCGCGGTTCAACTTCTTCGGCATCAAGGCTAAAGCCACCGATCCCGAGCCACATCGGCAGCTGCTGCAGACCCGGGAAGTCCTGGGGCATCCGAACGGCAAGTTCCCCCGCGTGATCTCGGTGACACCCCGCGCCGACGGCAGGTTTGACTACGTGGTGATGGACTGGTTCCGGGCCTATGCCTCGGCCGCGGAATGCTTCGCGGACCACGGCGATTTCCTGCGCAGGAATGCCCGGTACAAGCCGGCGTTCCAGCACACCGGCGATCCGTACGCCTTCGCCAGGGCTGTAGCCGCCGCCGGTTACGCCACTGATCCTTCCTACGCGGCCACGTTGTCGTCCGTGATGGGGCTGATTGAAAGGGCCGCCTGAGGGCAGTCCGTGACTGCTGGCCGCTTCCCTCCCCAGGGGAAGCGGCCACCGGCCACCGGCCGTGCCGTGCCGTGGCCTCCGCCACTTATGATGTGCGAGGGGGTGGTTTCGCATGGGGGGTTCCAGGCGGCAGGTCAGGTGCTGCACCCGCGCGAGGAAAGCTTCCGGCTCCTTCACCTGGGCGAGGATCACCCTGTTCATCGGTGTCCGCCTTCATCAGTTCCGGCGGGATGCCCGACATGGTCAGGAACTGCGAGGATCCATCGTGCCGGGTGACCCTCGACCTTCCAGCCGCGACCGCCCGCCACCTGTGCTGCCATGTCGTCCAGACCTTTGGCGGCACCATGTCTCAAAATCACCGTGTCCTGCATCGTGACCGGTACCTGCCAGCGCCAGCGCGGTGTCCAGAGCCGTGCTCGATGACATTTCATATCGGTCCACTCACGCGAACCGGTGACCAGCACCCGGGACTGCTTCGGGGTGGGTATCTGGGTCTGTGTGAGGCTCTGATCGTGGATTTCGATAGTCATGGTCAGATCTCCGTTTCGGCGAAGTCGGCTGCAAGATCGCCGGTTGGTTCAGGATATGTGGATGGGCTGTAACCAGCATTGAAATTTGTCCACACGAGCTCTGAAAACGACATAATACGTAGAGGTTTTGCCTCGCTTGTCGGTGTCTATTTTCGGGATCGACAACGGCGGGTTTGGTCCAGGTCCTCCGCGCAAAAGACTAGAGTTCAGGAAACCGATCGAACTGACCGAAAACCTCCTGTTGCAATGACCGCCTGAATCCGCCAACCCCTTACCCGGAATACGGCTCCCTGGCCCGTGGTGTTGCTGCTTCGGTAGCGGCAGTAGCCCCTAACACCAGTTCGGTGAACTGTGCGGTGAAGGGGCGCTAAACGGCACGCTCCTCACTCCTGACTCGTTGCGACGTTGCTTAGAACGCCTGCCATTACCGGGCAGGCGTGCCGTGGCTCCCGGCCTTCCACCGACGGATTAGGTACACCAGCCAGATTGTGGCGGCGATCGGTAGCAATGGGAACACTGGCATGTCGATGGCCGCGGTTACGGCGAAGAGGGTCCAGAGAACGCCGGCCAAAAGCGCATTGGTGATCACTGTCTTCCGGGTGGCAGGGTATCCCGGAAGCTCGATCCCTTCGGCCCGCAGCTGCCTGGTCTCCAGGACAGCTCCGCGAATCAAGGGAACGAAGACGGCGGCCAGCACGGCTGCCACGAGCAGAGAGCGCCAAGGCTGCGCAATCCCGGCCGCCTCGGCTGCAGGCCCCAACAATCCGCCCAGCAGGATGAACCAGAAGACCACCGTCCAGCCAACCAGGCGCCTGCGCTTCGGCGGCATTCCCTCGAGCGAATCCGGCGGCCAGGATTGCCACTCGTACTTGTTGCCGTCCTTGCCTTCCCCCGTGGCCATAGCCATAGAGTAGCCCCGTTCCGACTGATACTGTCTGGGCATGGTCAGGTGGTTCAAGCGCAAGGCCCTCACCGTGGAAGACTTTAGCTACGCCCGTTCGTGGATGATCTTCTTTGCCATTCTCAACCTCGGCAACGCGGCCCTGACCATCTCTGAGTATCAGGCCGAAAGCCGCGTTCCGCTTAGCGCCTGGGGGTCCATGGCCATCTCGGTCGTCAGCGTTCTGGCTGCCGTCTACTACCAGAACCGCCTTGACCGGTACCGGGCCATAGCCGAAATCATGCGCGATCCGGATCGGAAACTGTCCCCGAACTGAAGCTTCAGCCAGGCAGCGAGGCGCTTCTCCATTCCGGAGGCATTCCCGCGATCTAGCTCCACCCTGATTCGAGGAGCCGCAGCGCTGTCTCATCGGATGCGAGCTGCAGTGGTCCCTTGTCCGTGGACATGCCGACGATCTTCCATTTCCGTTTCAGGTCGGCGGGCCGCTTCTCCGGCATGGGCACCGGCTTGAGCGAGGCGATGTCCGTGAAGGTGCTGATCGGCCCCCGGTGGGCTCGTCCACGCCGACGTACAGGTTCTGGAACCTGATGGTGCCGGGCTGTATTTGCGCGTAGCCAGGTTTCCACCAGCCCTGCAGCGAACCGGGGTGCGCGTCCGGGAGCCGGACCGCGCATTCGATGAGTCCGCGTCCGAGGTCGTGGGACAACCGTGCCCTTCTCTCCTGCCCGGACAACCAGACGAAAATCAGGCCCCGGGCAGTGTAAGAACAGCGGCAGCAATGACTGAGGGCCGGAAGCCGTCTGCATGTCCGAGGGGTGTCACAGGCAGGAGCACGAAGTTGCCGCTTAACCAGGCCAGTCTGTCGTAGATCTTCTCGCGCCGGCTGCGCGGGGCCGGTGCGAGCTTCTCGGCTGCCATGGGTGGTTCCTGCTCGTGGTCCGGTCGCGGGAAAGGGTGTCCGCCGGGCCCCGGGATGCTGGAGGGCATATCTTCCGGACCCGGCTTTTCTGAAGCGGCGGGGTTGCTGCTACCTTCCTTCGACTTCAGGGACACCATGATTACCCCGCTGGGGCATTGGAAAACGCGGGTGGCTGTTGGACGCTCCGACTCTCTCTTTACACCCCTCGTTTGAGGGGTCGAGCCTAAGCGCCCAAGGTCTTCTCGAGTTCATGGGACTTCCGGCCGCGGCGGCGGCCCTCCCGCCAGCCCGGTAACGCCTCATCGGGCGCCAGCGCCTTGGCGGGATCGAGCTCGCCTTTGCGCAGCTTGGAGCGCTGAATGTGCAGCCAGACGCCCAGCTCGTGCTCTTCGCCTGTGATGACAGCCTTGTGCCGCGGCCAGTCGTTGCCGGCATCCCGGTAGGCGGTCAGGGCTTTGAGCCGCTCCTGCCACCGTGCATCGTCAGCCTCAGCCCTTGGGGGAGTGATCCAGTTATTGAGCACGGAGAGGCCGTCACAGTATGCCGGGGCGAGGGTTCCAGCCCGGGCGTCTTCGCGGCGCCGCTGCAGCCAGGTCGCCAGTGTTCGCTCCGCGGTGCTTTCCGCGGTCCGGGACGGGTAGCGGCCGGTTTCCTGGACCAGGGCCACCAGCTGCCGCATCCGCTCCAGGCCCTGGACTGTCGCCGCATGTGTGGTCTTCTGTGCGGCCGCCGCATCGTGCGCGGCCTGCAGCCCGGGGTCCCCGGCTAGGGCAATGCGCAGATGATAGTCGACGGTCTTCGGCGCTGCCCCCACCAAGTCCGCGATGCGTCCCCGGGCAAGGCCGCCCCGGTACATCAGCACCCACTCCTGGTTCGGAGCCGCATCCCGCCTTGTCTTCGCCACGGGAACCATCCTGCCAGCCGTGGTGACCGGAGGAGCGCCTCGCCACATCGAGTAGCATTGCCCCCAATTGGCCAGCAACGGAAGGAAGTCGTGTCATGCAGCAGTATGTCGTCCTGCAAGTGATCCTCAAAGAGAAACTGTGGGGAACCGGTTCGGGCAACCTGACCTCCTTGGAGAAGGCCATCAACGATCAGGCCGCGAAGGGCTACCGACTCCACACCATAACCACCGCGAGCAGCGGGAGCAAGGGAATGATCGGCGGCGGTGACCGCATCCAGGCAACGCTGGTGTTCGAGAGCCTCGGATAATTGCACATGGCGAAACGAGCGGCGGCCTCTGGATAGCCCGGCGCACTCCGACGAGACAGTTCGCTGTCGTAGGTGCCCAGTAAACGATCCCCGAACGTTTGGCGTGCCACATATCCCTGCTGGAGCCGGGCCAGGTGCGCTGCGTTGCACAAGGGTTGTGTGCGGTTACGGCGATCGGTTCCATCTTCGGCCCGTCGCGGGATTTATCCGGTGATCATGGCCCGGCATGAATCGTGATTGCCGCCCTGCTGGCGTTCCGCCGCATCCGCAGAGACAAGGCGCACGCTTCTCGTCGGCTGGAAACGGTGGGCGCGCAGCATAGGCCACGCTCCGAACGGCCGGAGCTGCAGGAGCACGTCGGTACCGTGCACGCAGCTCCTGCACGGGGAGAAGCATCGCATCCGTCCCCTCGCCCACCCAAGAATGCCGCCCTTCCAAGGCGATGAGTCCCGTGAGCGCTCCCAGCGCCGCGTCTACCTGGTCAGCCCCGATCAGCACCCGCTCATCGACTCCTTGCTCCGCTAACAGCTGCCGGCGGGTTGGGATCTTCTCGGCAAACTCCCCGATCCGTCCGTTCAGCGCAACTGCAGAGGCATGCGGGAAGTACTCGGCAGCTTTCCCGCGAACGTCGCCGCCGGTATATCGAGCGTACATGTGGGCGAGTGCTGCATAGACCCTGAACCCGTCCTGCATCCAACGGTGGAACGGACGGGCGCGGTCTGCCGACGGAGTCGCGTAGAGGTTGATCCCTCGTCGGGCCAAGTCCAACTCGGCGCTGTTTCCGGTCGGACCCGCCATTGGATCGCGTACGGATCCAGCTCGTCGTTGCTGATTTGAGTTTATGGTGATCCTCGGGAGGCCTCTGATCCCTGGCCCGGAGTTGGGAGGTTTGGTCAAGGGTAAGGCGCTCGGCCAGTGACCTCGGTGCGCTGAATCCAGTGTTGGGTTGAGAGGGGAAAGCTCCAGTTTCGATGGCGCGAGGGGCACAGCGCTGCCATCTGCCACTGGTGGCCGAACTCCGAGCCGCCCGCGGTACCACCATCAAACGCGGGTGGCCCCCAGTAGAACCACCTCCATGCCTCGGCTCCTTGCGCGCACTGCCCAAAACCTTTGTAAAGCCTGTGTCAATGCTTACCGAATCCGTGCCGCAGGCGAGGCATGCTTAGTAAGGCGGTACATCTGCGCTTGTGGGGAAGCGAAGGACACATCAGGCATGCCATAACGTTCGAGCGTACTGATTGCGGCTGAAGCCGCAGAACAGCTCCGGGAGCCTGCCGTTGGAGTACTCGGCCGCTTCAAGCAGGGCAGAGGAAATCCGCTGTGCTTCGGCCACGAATCCGTACCGAAGCAAGCCGGTAGCGATGAGCGCATTGTCGTGGGGCCAAACTGAGCCGTTGTGGTAGCTGGCGGGGTTGTATGCACCCATGTCGCTGGCCAGAGTCCGGACGCCCCAGCCGAGCCGAAAGAGAACGCCGATATCCGGCCTTCCGTCCCTTTGAGGCGCCGGGCCTTGTGGCAGTCCGGTCCTTGATCGGCGAGGTTCGGGTCATGCCTTCTTCGGTGGTCTCCGCCCATGAAATGTTCGAAGGAGGTCCCAACGCTATGACGCTCGTTGAACCCCAGCCCTGGGCTTGCTCTGCAACAATGCCCAGCTATTTCGTGCGTCCGATTCCGGCTCAGCCCGCGGAGCATCTTCACTGTGGGCGGAGCCCCGCCCGCGTGGACAGGGATTCTCAACGCCGCAAAAGGGCTGTCACGCTCGGACGGATTCGGGCTCAAAATGCTCACAAAAGAGGGTGTGGACACTGTCCACACCCTGGGCTTCGGATTCGGCTGTACCCGCCTCGGACTGGGCCGGACTGCGGATGTTTTCGAAAGATTGGCGGATCTTCAGGGGGAGCGGCTGGTTCGAGTCCCATCTCGGGCACGTGTTTTCCCTGTTCAGGGGCTTCCTAGCCTCTGAGTGTGGACATATTGAGTTGTGAAGGGCCCCTTCGGGGGCCTTTTTCATTGGTGACCGGCTGCCTCCTGGCTTACGTGAATCGACCGTTTATCGTTCGCTACCTGTTGATCGACGTTCATGGCCTGGTCAACATGACTTGAGGAAAATTCTGTGCATTTTTCTTTACCGGCCGTCGGTTACTCCCTGGTGTTGTGCCAGCATTGCCCCGGCATTGCTGCCCATGGTGCTCACCGCCTTTCGGATCCGGACCCGGGAATCTTTCTGTCTATTGCTGTTCATGGCCATCGTCGGACTCGACTGCATGACGCTGTTGTTTTTCACCGTACTGTCCTGAACTGAGGCACTGCTGCAAGGTTCGTCTTTTACGCCTGTTCATTGCCAACCTTTTGGGTAGCTGCATGACCGAACGGTGAGACGCCGTAGCACCCTTAGTGGATAAGAACCTATTCACCAGGCCCTGGTGGGGCTCTGTTCCTTAGAGGGTTTGGGACGGACGTGGCGAGGCTTTCGGGGGACAGGGCAAACCATGACCACTACGGGCAACTGGCCAGACCCAAAGTTATGTAAGCAAGTGCCGTGTCCTGGGTGGCATACACGTCAAGCTCAGAGAATGTGCAATGACGGGCGGTCCAGCCAATGGCCTAAAACGCCGAGAGCCATTGCAACGCGGACGGCGGTGAACACCCGCGAGGGACAGCGTGGGGGACCAGTGTCAGGATGGCTCTGAGGAAGGATGGAGGGCCAAGACTATGACGGGGCGAGGGGCTGGCAGCCAGATGGGAGGTGCTGTGCTCTGATTCGTTGAAGGTGCTGCGTGTATCGCCCGCTCATGGGACGAGTTTGGCGTAGACCACGTAGTTGTCATCGAACTCGCCGGTTGCGGGGTCATATCCATCGCACGTGATCAGACGAAGTTCCGCCCCTTGGGTGTTTCCGTAAACAGCGGACGTAGGAAAAGTGTTCTTGGGGTACCGTTCGCCCCGATCGAACAGAAAAGTAGCGGTCCTGCCGTCTTGGCGACTCACCTCAATGGTGTCCCCCGCTTTCAGCCTTCGTAGCTCAGCGAAGACTCCTGGCCCTCCGCCAGTGGCGTTGACATGACCAAAAAGCACAGCGGGCCCACTGGCACCCGGAGTCGGAGATCCATTATACCAGGCAGCGGGAGACCCTGGTCCCTCCGGCGGCACTTCCAGGGAACCATCGCCCCGCAGGCCAAGACTGAGCAGCCTTGATTCTGTCCCAAGGGCCGGAATACGCAACGCTACGGGGGTCGAGGCCGGCATGACCGGCAGTTGGGGGGCCTTAGTGGCATTCGGCAGCACCTGTCCCGCCCTGGCACTGGGTCTCGGGTTGGCCGGGCCACTGGCTGTAGGGCTGGCCATCCAACTGGGTGTTGGGCTGGACGGAACTGTTGTTACCGTGCGTGAGGGACTCGCCTCGGTAGCCGTGACGGAACAGCCGGTGAGCATGGAAAGCGCGACTACCGCAGAAGCAATTCTGTTTCTGCGGTAGTCGCGGATTGAATGGTTCATCAGTGAAAGTGGATCACGTAGTCCTTTGTTGTGCAGTGGCTATGCGTTGCTGGCGGTGCGGCGGCGGACCAGGAAGACACCACCAATTGCTGCCAGCACCAGGCCACCTCCAAGAGCGACAACGCCCGTGTTGTCGCTAGTATCCTGCCTGACACCGGTGGGAGCCCCGCCTACCGGCATATTGGGTACCTGGGGAGGCGCCGCTGTTAGTCGGGCCACTATCGAGGCATCATACGCAGGCGTTCCGGGTGCATCGCAACCTACACCGTCGCGGTCCCGGTCCAAATGAGTGCCGTAGCCAGGAGTACCTGCGGGAATGTTGTACACCCCTACTGCTGCTGCTGCATCACAGTTCGGGAATGGGAGCGTTACTGCCGCTGCGGGCGTTGCGGACAAGGCTGAAAGGCCAACCGCTGCCGCGAACGAGAGACCTGCTGCGCTTTTTTTCATCATGTTTCCCCCTATGGAACATCTGACGGCCGGCAGATGCGATCTGCCAGACAAGCCGCGTCTAACGCTTTGTTTCTATCGCATCGGAGGAGCCGGAAGGAAGTCCTTCGTGCCAGATTTCTCCGCAGACCGGGATGTCATCCTGCCAAGCCAGTGGGCGAAGGGTCCGGCGCCGGCCTTGCTACCAGCTCGCACCGGACGCCTCCCTTGCCCACCCGGTTTTTCACCTCCAGATCGGATCCGCTGGCATGGCTTGGAGAATTGGAACCGGCAGCCGGCACACCAACTCCGCCTGGCTCCTAACCTCAGGGCGATCTCGCGACGAGGACAGACCGCAGCAACCTTTCCGCGGCCTTGGCATCCGGCTCCCAACGAGACGGAACATCTCTCCGTGCCAGTTTTGCCGCGTTCGAGACCGGTCATTGCGTGGCGATGGCTACCGCCGTGGTCACGTAGCGTGTCCTGCCACCTGCCCGTGAAAGATTCCAGACGCTCGTGCCCGGCGACATTGCCGGTGACCGGCATGCCAGCGAGTCTTTCCACCGGCACCTGCGGCAGCAGCCGAAACCTTGAAGGGTTCCGGGCGACACGACGTCTTGGCGGACGGCTGGGAAGGATGTAGCGTGCTGGTCGCACTCGACGTCCCGGCCAGACTGTTCAAGGATGGTTGCAATAATGGGGTGCGGCAGGATCAGGCGTCCAGGAGCCAAGCCACTTCTTCATGTCCTGATCGGCCTGTCCCAGTGGTCTTTGAAAGTGATCCCAACGGCGCCGATGGTGCTGTCGCAGGAGGTCCGCGGCTTGATTCGCTCAGCGGCCGGCGGCCCAACCGCACGCCCCCTGGCATGTCGTCTTCAGGGGCATCGCCCTGTACAGCGTCAGGGCTTTTCGGTTCGGCCAGCTTTCAGCGCGCTCCATAAGTTGTCCGACGGCGGAGGCCCTAAAAAATTCTCGAACTTGTCCGGCGCCTTTCGCCCCGCCGGCTGTTAGCGTGGAGGCCGAGCCAATGAAGGAGGAGCGATGACGACCAACTCACCTGCCTCACCGCCCGAGGACGAACCCCAAAAGGATGCACAGGGCAAGGACGATGGCGGGATCCCTCAGGGCGGGGACGGCATTGGTATCACTGCCGATGCGGAGCCCAACACATTCGAACCCGACGAGGACCCTGACGCCACGGAGGAGCCAAGCCGCTGAGGCTCCCTGCCCTTTTAGGGAGTCTGCGATGGCCGTTGCAATTGAATACTGCGGCCTGACCGATTCCGACGATTTGCTGTCCTGTAACCCACAGCGGGCGAAAGGACCGGGTATAGCTCTAGCCCTGCCATTCAGGTCCTGAGGTTGGAGACACCCCAGTCACGCTAAATGTAGCCGGCCACCCGTGCTGCGACATCGGTTGAAGGCAGCCCGTTAACCAGCCACGACATGGCCAAGTCCGCCTCCGTGTCATATTCGTATTCGGGGTAAGACAACACCGCCGAATCCCAAGCCAGCCAAATCTGCATCAACAAAGACGCGTCGTACGGCCCAGCGCCGATCCTTGTCCCGTTGATTCATATCGAAAGTCTCCTTGGACCACTGGCAGAATCCTGACAATAACCTGTTCCGCGAACCAGTCCGTTCTTGAACTAGGAACTCCCTGAGCCCATCCCCCTGTGAGAACTGATCCCTTCTTGCGACGAGCGCATTCGAAGATACCTCGTTCGGCGTCCAGTGTTATGCGCCGCTTTTTGGCCGCACGTAAGGGCATTGTGAGGAAGACCGGCGCGCCAGCAGGTGGCTGACCGCCAGCAGTTCAATGGCTATGGATTGGCAATGTGCGGTGAAGGAAGCCATCCCACTTGGGCTCATACAGACTTCCAGCGGGCATGTCGCCCCGGCCTGGCACCCGATTCACCGCCTTGGCCATCGCCAGGGACAGCGGCGGCCGGAGACCCTGCGGCAGGGCAGGCATCAGCCTTTAATCCTGGAAGTTGGCGAGGTGTTCGCGCAGGCCGGGGTAGGCGCTGTTCTGGGCGAGAGCGGGACGGATTAAGCGCTGGTAACGCGGCCCCGCTCTCTTTTTGTCGTCCGTGATTTAGTGATGGAACCAGGATGGGGTTGCCGGACACTTATAGGTATGGGGGACAGTAGAGAAGCATCCACAGACAAGGAGCTTTGGCTGCGCGCCATGGACGGCGACGGTTCGGCTTTTGCTTCCCTCTTTAAACGCCACCGGGACCGGGTCTTCGTTCATAGCCTCCGGCTGGTGAAAACTCCTTTCGAAGCCGAAGACGTAACCGCGATGGTGTTCCTTGAGGCCTGGCGCTGCAGGTCCAAGATTCGGCTGGTCAACGATTCGATGATCGGTTGGTTGCTGGTAACTGCCACGAACGTGGCTAGGAACAAGCTCAGGTCCACTCTGCGCTATGACCGCCTCCTCCGAAAGCTTCCACAAAGCGAGGTGGTGCCGGACCACAGCGACTTGGTAGCTGACATTGTCGACGAGGACCGCCGGTCGCAGCTCCTGCACCGGGCCAACCGTTCACTGGGTCGCCGGGACCAGGAAGTTATTGCGCTCTGCGTTCTTGAGGATATGAGCACAGCTGAGGTGAGCGAGCTGCTTGGCATTCCATCGGGCACCGTGAAGTCCCGGCTTTCACGCGCTAAACGGAGACTTTCACAGCTGATGAACCCACAACCCGGGTTCCTGCCGCCAACGCCCCCACTCACTTCTGAGGAGGAAACACCATGAATGACAATGGGCGTTCGCCACTCTTCAACGAGGAACGCAGCGCCGCCATCGGGGAGCTCTTAGCCAATGTCGCGCAGGACGGAACCCCGGAAAACCGGCACTTCCAGAACACCAAGGGCAGGCGGATTCTGCTTGCCGGTGTCGCCGTCGCCCTGGTGGCAACCGGAGGAGCCATCGTCATGCCGTTTGCGTTCTGAGTGACGGCCGAGCCGCTGTCATCCCCGGTGACGAAGGCGTGTGCGGTGCACTGGGACTGGCCTTGAAAACAGACACAGCACCTTGAACCGGGGCGATCAACAGCTTCGTCCCGCAAGCCGGTCCGCCCGGGAACCCCTTACGGGGCAGTTTCGTATCTGAATGGAACTCACCAGGACTGTCTGAACGGCCCCCGACTGAAGAACCGCTTATTGCCCTGACGCTAGGGGCGCTGACGCTTAGCATTGTGTGACATTCCTTTGGGTGCGGCTCTACGCCAGGTTGGGAACCTTTTTGGCTCCTGCGGACACTACTAGGCATGAGGCTAATGGGGGAGAACGACGAAGACCTGTGAGACAGGTGCAGCGCGGGGGACGCAGATGCTTTTGCTGTCCTGTTCGACAGGCACGTTGACGCAGTCTTCAGGTACTGCCTGTCCCGCTGCGGTTCGTGGCATGACGCGGAAGAGCTGGTTTCCATCACTTTTCTGGAAGCATGGAGACACCGGAACAGGCTCAAGCCAGAGAAAGACACAGTCCTGCCGTGGCTGCTTGGGGTCGCAACTAACGCATACCGAAACCGCGCCAGGGCATCGCGACGGCACGCTGAATTCCTCAGCAGACTGCCACACTCGGATCCCCGGACCGGGGAAAACGAAGCAGATCATGCCGAAGCGGTCGGATCAAGGGTCGACGCAGAACGCGCTGTACGAGAAATGCTCGACACGACCGCGGGTTTGAACAGCGGGGAACGCGATGTCGTTGTCCTGTGCCTTATGAACGGAATGGGCCAGGAAGAGGCCGCAAAGACTCTTGGGATACGGGTCGGAACGGTCAAATCAAGGCTCCACAGAGCTCGCGCCAAGCTGGCCGGCACAAATCCAGCGCTGGAACCCGTCGAACAACTAAACGCAAAGATCGTTGAAGCGAGGCTGTCATGAACCTGTCTGAAGTGACGCACCCGAAGGACACGAAAAACCGCGTCCGCGATCTTCTTGTCCAGGAAGCACGCCGCAAACCGAAGGCCGTTCCCACTCGCGCCCGAATGTGGCTCAGCGCTGGAGCACTGGCAGGCGCGGGTCTTCTGGCCGGAACCACTGTCCTCGTCACTGCCTCCGCGCCGGAACCACCGGACAGGTTTCTGGATGCGTCCCGAATCATCCCCAGCCTCTCCGAACCACAAAAGGAAACGGACAAGGTCCCGGCCTCCGTGTCTCCCCTCTTCGACTACATGATGGTGGACCCTGTGACCCGCGCGGACATCGACCCCACGAAGACACGGCGGATCGGACACACCGCAACGAGGACGATCTACGCCGCACCTGCCGGTAACGACTTCATCTGCGACATCGGGGTAGACACCAAAACAGGGACCAGCGACGGCGCGGGATGCGTGATGCTGAAAAACTTCGAAGCTTTCGGGATGAACACGGTGACAGCAGACGGGAAGGAATCTTGGTGGCTGATGGTTCCCGCGGCCGTAAAAAAGAACCTCGAATCCGTCAAGGATGAACCCGGCTGGACACAGCAGGCCCCGAACTTCCTGGTGCGGGACCTCAACAAATGAGCCATCGAGGAACCCTTACGGGGGACGGATTTTTTAACGCGATATCCCCCTCGTTTCCGCGTAGTCTTTCCCTTCACGGGAAGTCATTCAGGAGCCCCGGCTGAGGGAGAACAAAGAGTACCGGTCGAGCAAGTACTCAACGGGCTCGAAGTGCATGCCCTCGAGCCAGGTGAGACTGTGCTGGAGGCCTTCATCCTCCTCAAAGTCCTGGACCGAGACGGCGACGTTGCGTGGTCATACCGAACCACTAACCGACTCAGTCGTGAGGAATTGCTTGGGGCGCTAACCGTGCAGGTGGACGTGCTGCGCAAGTCGCTGCGCGATGAATGGGACGACGACTAAGGTCAGCTGACGGCTCGGCTTCAAGAGTGGTCCGGTGGCTGCCCTAAGCCGAACCGCTTACGGCAAAGAAAGCTGGTCGCGGGTAAAACGGGCGAAGCCGGCGTGAACGTCACGGACAATGATGGATCCGGTGCCGAGGAGCTGTGCCTTCTCTCGAAGTTGCGCCACGAGGTCCTCGCTTGGGCGGCCGAAGATTTCGATCGTCTTCAACTTAATTAGCGGGGCAACTGGCGGGAACTTGGGCCCCGCCACTTTCATGTGGAACTCCAACGAGGCCAGATCAGGATGAAAATGGAGGACACTCATAGTGGAGCCGTCCTCTGAGAAACAGACGCTGTAGGAGATGATCCGAGGCTCATTCTGTTCAACGAACGCGGCGAGTTCTGCCATGGCTGTCTTGAGTTCCTCAAGTTTGCCGGAGCGGACCTCCGAAGTATCAAGGTAAGCGACGAAATCATCCATGTCATCTCTCCCGTTGGAGGGCCGGGCTGAACGCCTGGACCTGGTTCACTACGCACAATTGTCCTCCCGATCCTCTATGGAAGCGCGGCGGATTTATGGCTCCAGGATCACGGCCAGCAGTATGCCCTGAGAATTCGCCACCGGGCCCATGGCCGCGATGACAGGGACCGCCGCCTGTCGGGGGGACGGGCCCCGCATGAACAGGGAGAGGCCCACAACACCGTGATCGTGATTTGTGCGGGGGAGTTCCTCAAAATCTGGCCCGACCCGTGACATTCAGGCATGCAAGCTTGCAGGCCATGGTATCTGGCGCCATAGCCTGCGGCCGCTCATGCGACTTACGCTGAATTGAAGTGGATCAAAGGAAAGGTGCACTGGCAATGTTTGCGCAGGTTCGGCGTGTTCGCCTATCAGGGCACGGAGATCGACTTCGCCTTCGGCAGCCTGGCCGTTGGGGGGAAGACCCACTGGAGGATCTTCGCGAATGTTGCCGCGTTTCCGTGTCTATGGATAAGGCTCTTGGTGAGACGATCCGTGGGGCAATCGCAGCTGGAGCGGGGTGGCAGGACATTGGCCAGGCACTTGGAGTTGCTGAGGCTGCCCGCTCCAAGCATGACGTTATCGATGCTCTCGCTGCCAATAGACGAGAGACGTGGCGTCGGTACCTTGAGTAGATCAAGGGCCTAGAACGATTTCGGACAATGACAGGGTCCTGATGCGGGAAGTCGTCGGGTGGGGGAGTGTCCCAGCTCCAAGGAAATGGGACGCCGGGGCTAACTGCGCACCGCGAACTGTCCCATGACAGTGCGCAGGGATGGCCCTGGGCTTCAGTTGCGGACCAGACGGGCCAGCAGGATGGCGCGTAGCCGGTGCAGGTGCGGCATCAGCCCGTAGATCACGATCGGCACGGCAATGGTGGCCAGAATGAAGGTGCGCAGCACAGGATGCAGGGTCACCAGCCAGTCGCCGACTACGAGGTTGATGACGGTCAGTGTGGGGAACACGGCCAGCCAGATCATGAGGGCGAGCTGGTGTTTGGTTGGCGGCGGGGTATGGGTGGGGCGCTGGGTTGTTGCCTGATCGGACACTAAGGCTCCTCTGGTATTCATTGGGTGTTTGCGTGATGGGTGTTTGGGTCAGTAGCCCATGCTGAAGTCGCGGACAGCGTTTCGGATGTCTTCTTCGATCAGGTCGG
This sequence comes from Arthrobacter sp. ISL-28, assembly GCF_018613875.1. Lineage (GTDB taxonomy): Bacteria > Actinomycetota > Actinomycetes > Actinomycetales > Micrococcaceae > Arthrobacter. The sequence goes on from NZ_JAGGPJ010000015.1 coordinate 306,292, forward strand.
CATTGATGGCTATTGCTGAAGCGGATCCTTCGCCTGCTGCGGTTATGACCTGGGCGCGCGGGTTCGCTACGTTACCTGCAGCCCATGCCCCGGGAACGGTGGTGAGCCCGGTGCTGTCGCGGACCACCCACCCGGAATCATCCATTTCGCAGCCGATCCCGGCTAGGAGGTCGTTGTGAGGGACGAAGCGGGGCGGGACGAACAGGGCCTGCCGGCGGACAATCCGTCCGTCGTCCATTTCCACTCCGCTGAGCTGTTCGTTCTCGACGAGGACTTGCTTCACTGTGCCTTCGACGATCCCGATCGCGCGGGCCACGAGCTCGGAGCGTTGCAGCGGTGTCAGGGATCCGGGTGGGGTGAAGAACACGACGTCCTTCGTCCACTGCCGCACAGTCTGCACATACCGAACGGATTCAGCAGAACCGCCGAGGACGCCAAGCTGGTGGTCGCGGACCTCGAAGCCGTGGCAGTACGGGCAATGCAGGACGTCCCGGGCCCATCGGTCGGCCAGACCGGGAATGTCCGGCAGTTCGTCACGCAGGCCGGTGGCGATCAGCAGGCGGCGGGCCGAAACCCGCTGGCCGTCCGAGAGCAGAACCCAGAACCCCGATGCGCCGCACGGTACCAGCTCGGTCACGGCACCGGCACGGATCTCGCCTCCGTAACCTTTCACCTCGTCCCTGCCCACTTCGAGCAGCCCGGCCGGCGGCATTCCGTCACGGGACAGGAAGCCGTGCATGTGCGGGGCGGGCTCGTTCCGGGGGGAGCCAGAGTCCACCACGAGAATTTTCCGGCGGGCCCGTGACAACACCAGGGCCGCCGAGAGTCCGGCTGCTCCGCCGCCTACTATCACTACGTCAAATTCAGTCATGCCTCAAGGCTGTCCGGTATCCCCCGAGGCGACAACAAACGTTGCTGTTTCCGGGAAATAAGCGTTGGATAGCCCTGTGACCGACCCAGCAACAGCGATCGCGGCCGCCCTTGACCAGGTCGGACCACGGCTGAAACGAGTGCGGACCCAGCGCGGCGTTACGCTGACAGCTCTCGCTGCCGCTACCGGAATCTCGAAGAGTACTTTGTCACGGCTGGAGACAGGGCAGCGGCGCCCCAGCCTGGAACTGCTGCTGCCCCTGGCGCAGGCGTACCGCGTGCCACTGGATGACCTTGTCGGCGCCCCCGACGTCGGAGACCCCCGTGTCCGCCTCAAAGCCGCCGGCTCGAACGGGCGGACCGTTATTCCGCTTACCCGCCAGCCCGGTGGCATGCAGGCCGCGAAAATCGTCATCCCCATCACGAAGATCCACCCCGAACCCAAGACGCATGAAGGATACGAATGGCTTTATGTCCTCTCAGGACGCATGCACCTGGTCCTCGGCGACCATGACCTGATCCTCGGACCCGGGGAGGTGGCGGAGTTCGACACGCATGTTCCCCATTGGTTCGGCAGCACCGGAGACCAGCCCGCAGAAGTCCTCAGCGTCTTCGGCGGACAGGGCGAACGGATGCACGTCCGCGCCAAGTCAAACAACCGGGCGAAAAGCAGCAAGCAGTAGAGGGCACAGAAACGGCCGCCACTGGTAAGCCGTCACGCGCCTTCCGGAGCCGGAGCAGACCCGGCAGGACCGGGCTCGAAGGCTCTGGGGGCGATGTGGCGGTTCTGGTGCAGGTCCTGCCTTAAGCCGACTCCGCCCTCCGTCCCGCCCTGTCGTCTTCCGCGGCCAGCCCGCCAAGGATCAGCTGAAGACCGAACTCAAATTCGTTCCCGAAGTCGTAGCCGGGTTTCAGCACGTGCTCGCTGGCGATCTCGAGTAGGTGTGGGTACTCGCCGGCGGCGAACATCTCCACGATGGGGGAGGCGACGTCTCCAGTAGTAGGACTTTGTGCAGGGCAGCCGGTCCCACCAGATCCCGCACGAACGCAGCCTCTTGCAAGTACTGGACCCAAGTTCTAGTGGTCGTTCGCGGGCGACGCCGAACGGAAATGCGTGAAAACCTGATATCCGTCTTGACGGGAAATCATTTGTCGTAGTGAGTTTCCTTCCGCTGAAATCCAGAGAAGCGAATCGTCGGGCATGACGGCCTCCACCGTTCCTTTCCGGACCAGTTTCCCGCCTCTCCAAACTTCTACCCGTTGCCCGAGAGCACGTTGCCAATCTGGTTGCAGGTGAAGGTCCATCGTTTGCTCCTATGTACACGTGGATTAGGTTTGGAAGACCTGCACGGGGTTGTTCGGCCGGCCGGCGGTGAGGTGCCGTAAGCGTTGCGATAGGTGATGATCCGGGTGATCATCCGACACCTCACCGCAGAAATTGGGGCAGTTGAGATGCCGGTTACAGGGAGCGCTGGTCCGGGCCGTTGTATTCGCTTAGCGGGCGGATGAGGGAGTTCGCTGCCGCCTGTTCCATGATGTGGGCGGTCCAGCCGGTGATGCGGCTCGCGACGAATATGGGTGTGAAGGTCGGAGTGTCAAAGCCCATGAGGTGGTACGTGGGTCCGGCAGGGTAGTCGAGGTTGGGCTTGATGGCCTTGGCCTCCTCCATCGCCTGCTCGAGCCCGTTATACAGGCCCAGGAGTTCAGGCCGGCCGTAATGGGCGATCATCTTATCCAGCGCGGCCTTCATAGTCGGAACGCGGGAGTCACCGTTCTTGTAGACCCGGTGCCCGAAACCCATGATTTTCTTCTTCTGCGCCAGCGCATCTTCCATCCACGCTTTAGCGCGGGTGGCGGCTTGCTCCAGGGATTCCTCGGGCCGGATGCCGATCTCGTCGAAGGTGTGCATGACGGCTTCGTTGGCCCCGCCGTGCAGCGGGCCTTTGAGCGCTCCGATGGCAGCGGTCACGGCCGAGTGCAGGTCCGAGAGAGTGGAAGTGACCACGCGGGCGGTGAAGGTCGAGGCGTTGAAGGAGTGTTCGGCGTACAGGATCATCGAGACGTTGAACGCCTCGATGACCTCGTCCACGGGGTCTTCGCCGAAGGTCATCCAGAGGAAGTTGGCCGAGTAGCCGAGATCGTCGCGCGGTTCCACAAGCTCTTGCCCGTGCCGGCGGCGCTGGTCGTAGGCCACGACTGCCGGCATGGCCGCCCAGAGGTCGATGGCCTTGCTCATGTTGGCCTCGGGTGAGGCGTTCTCGGCCAGTGGGTGCCGTGCTCCCAGCACCGATGCCGCCGTGCGGCAGACGTCCATGGGGTGGGCGTCCGTGGGCAGGGCGTCGATGATGGCCTTGAGTGCAGGGTCGAGAGCCCGGCCGGCCCTTTCGCGGGCGGTGAGCCCGGCGAGCTGGTCCTGGGTGGGCAGTTCGCCGTTCCAGAGCAGGTAGGCGACTTCTTCAAAGCTGCATTTGGCGGCGAGCTCCTGGACCGGGTACCCGCGGTAGAGCAGCGAGTTGGTTTCCGCGTTGACCTTCGAGACCGCGGTGTAGTCCACCACGACGCCGGCGAGGCCCTTCTTAATGTCTGGGTTGGTCATGCTGAACTCCTTCGTTGCAGTCCGTGGACTAGCGGATGTTGGGGATCTGGAAGTTGAAGATGCCGGAATCAAATTTGTTGTATGCCTCGTAGTCCACGAGGTCATAGAGGCGGGCTCGGGTGAGCATTTCAAACACACGTACCTCCTGGGTTCCCAGGCTCTTGAGTGTGTCCAGAACCCGTTCGGCGGCGCCCATGGCGCTGCGGAGCAGGGTGACGGGGTAGATGACCATGTTCACGCCGACTGCGTGGAGCTGTTCCACGGTGAAGAGGTCGCTTTTGCCGAACTCGGTCATGTTGGCCAGGATCGGCACGTCCACGGCGTCGCGGATGGCACGGAACTCGTGCAGGTCTCGCATGGCCTCGGGGAAGATCGCGTCGGCGCCGGCATCGACGAGGGCCTTTGCGCGGTCTTTGGCTGCCTGGAGTCCGTCAGTTGCTCGGATGTCGGTGCGGGCCATGATGAGGAAGTTTGGGTCGCGCCGGGCGTCGGCGGCGGCGCGGATGCGTTTGGTGGCGGTCTCCAGGTCGACGACGTTTTTGCCGTCGAGGTGGCCGCAGCGTTTGGGGTTGAACTGGTCCTCGATGTGGCACCCGGCGAGGCCGGCGTTCTCGAGTTCCTGGACGCTGCGGGCGACGTTCATGGGTTCGCCGAATCCGGTGTCCGCGTCCACCAGGCAGGGCAGGTCGGTCATGCGGGCGATCTGTCCTGCCCGGGTGGCCACCTCGGTGAGCGTGGTCAGGCCGATGTCCGGCAGGCCAAGGTCGTTGGCGAGCACGGCGCCGGAAATGTAGACCCCGGCGAAACCCTTCTCCTCGATCAGCCGGGCGGAAAGAGGGTTGAACGCTCCGGGGAACTGCTGAACGGTGCCCGATGCGAGGATGTCGCGCAGCTTGATGCGCTTCTGCTCGGGCGTGGTCTTGGAGTACAGCACTTTAGAAGAGTCCCTTCGGTGCGGCGCCGAGGTCGATGACTCCGGGGGCGGCGGTGATGTTCAGCTGGTCCAGTTCGCCGGGGCCCAGTTCGGGGAGGCGTTCGACGGCGGCAAGGAACCTTTCGATTTCGTCCTCCTCCACCAAGCCGGCTGCGAGGGTACGGAACTTGTTGACGTACTGCTCGCGCGTGAAGGGGCGGGCGCCGAGCGGGTGGGCGTCGGCGACGGCGATCTCGTCGGTGATGACTGTGCCGTCGGTGAGGGTGATTTCCACCGAGCCGCCGAACGCCTTCTCGTTGATGTCCAGGGAGTGGTAGCGGCGGGTCCATTCCGTGTCCTCGACCGTGGACACCTTTTGCCACAGTTCCACGGTGTCCGGGCGGGCGGCCCGTTCGGGGGAGTAGGAATCGACGTGGTGCCAGGCTCCGTCCTGCAAAGCGACGGTGAAGATGTACGGGATGGAGTGGTCCAGTGTCTCCCGGGACGCGGTGGGGCTGTACTTTTGCGGATCGTTCGCGCCGGAGCCGATCACGTAGTGCGTGTGGTGGCTGGTCTTGATCAGCACCGAGGCCACATTGGCCGGGTCGGTGGCTTCGGGGTGTTCCCTGTTCAGCTTCCGGGCCAGGTCGATCCAGGCCTGGGCCTGGTACTCGGCGGAGTGTTCCTTGGTGTAGGTGTCCAGGATGGCGCGCTTGGCCTCGCCCGGTGTTGGCAGCGGGACCTGGTAGGAGGCGTCCGGGCCGTCCAGCATCCAGGCAATGACACCGTCCTCGCCTTCATAGATCGGCACCGGTGAGGTCTGTCCGCGCATGGCCCGGTCCGCGGCTTCGACGGCCATCTTGCCGGCGAACGCGGGGGCGTGGGCCTTCCAGGTGGAGATCTCGCCCTTGCGGGACTGCCGCGTGGCGGTGGTGGTGTGCAGGGCCTGGCCGACGGACTGGAAGATCGTTGCGACGTCGAGCCCCAGGAGGGTGCCGATGCCCGCGGCGGCGGAGGGGCCGAGGTGGGCCACGTGGTCGATCTTGTGCTTGTGGAGGCAGATCGCCTTCACGAGATTGACCTGGATCTCGTAACCGGTGGCGATCCCGCGGATCAGGTCCTGGCCGTTGGAGCCGACGTGCTGGGCCACGGCGAGGATCGGCGGGATGTTGTCCCCTGGGTGGGAGTAGTCCGCGGCGA
>NZ_JAGGPJ010000016.1 GCF_018613875.1 Arthrobacter sp. ISL-28
ACGTGAGCGTCGACGCATCCATTGCCTCCGAGAACGACCCCGTCACATTGGCCGTCACCGCCACACCAGTCGCACCAGCTGACGGAGACGCACGCGTCACTGTCGGAGCCGACGTATCACCACCGCCGCCGCCGTCGCCGTCGCCGCCGCCGTCGCCGTCGCCGTCGTAAAAGTGCCAGTATCGGCTTGTGGCGTTCACATCGGCAAGCACCAGCACACCGCTGTTGGCCGTGCCCCGCGTCTCACTGTTGAGGTTCTGCTTCGTGGACGTTACGTTGTGGACATACTGGTCCGCGTCCACGATGCGGGCCGTCTTAGAGGTGGTGAAGCTGATGTCGTCCAGCGGTGTGGACTTCTCGTAGATCGCACCCCCCGAGGTGGTGCAGACGCCTCCGTTCGTCGTGCCACTGGGCTTCGGATAGGTAGCGAAGGTACGCAGCCTCCGCGTGCTCTCATCAATCAAGACGATCACCCGGTTCGGGCACTCCGCCACAGTCGCGATCGTGTGCGCCGACCAGGTCGTTCCAGTCAATTCCAACAGCTGGATCAGCGGCTGGGACGCGGACGTGAACGACGTCTTAACAGCGGCGAAAACCTGGCCAGCCGAGGAATCCAGCCACTTCAGGTTCATATGGTCATCACCGCTGCGCTGCCCCTTCACCGCCGCCACCGGAGTCGTCCAGGCGGTGTTCGGCGCACCATCGACGTGGTAGCTCCAGTACATGCCGTCGGTGGCATCACCGACCTGCCGGCTCCACATCACACCCATCTTGCCGGGTCCGAACGCGATCACAGCCGAGGTGTCGTCGACAGAGACGTTGCTCAACGACGCAGGATGCGGGAACGGCGTCCCCCACGTCTTGCCATCCGTGGCCGTGACGTTCAGATAGATCCGGTTCCCCTGCTGCCACGTGGCCCACACCCGACCAGTGGAATCCTTATCGATGGTCAGGGCCTCAACGCGGTGGTTGTTGATGGTGGTAGAACTCTCCAGCGAGTACGTCTCCGCACTCGAGTCGTAGCTGTAACGCCGCATCGTCGTCGGGAAGTTCGGCTCAGCCGGCAGACCGTCGTTGACGAACAGATGGCTCGCCACATACAACGTCGTCCCGTCCCACAACACGTCATGATGAGTGTTCGCCCGCGTGTCCGTCGCCACACCCGTATCGACCCACGAGCTCGTCGCGGCATTGAACCGGAAGATATGGAAATCCGAGCTGGCAGTGTCCCACAGGTTCCCCCACCAGAGCCCGTCGTTGAACCACAACGCACTCTCCGCCCGCTTCGTACCCGTCGGCGTCCCCGTCCCCGAATGCGACGGCCCCTCAACCCCAACATCACCCGAGGCAGCCGACGCCGCAACCGGCACCACCAGAACACTACCCAGCGCAATCAGCAGCACTGTCAGCAGTGCATGGAGCCGCAGATTCCGCGACGGTCGAAGACGAAGCCCAGCCGAGGGACCACCTCCCCGCCTTATGCCAAGCCAGGAAGTCCTGCGACCTCGACCACGCCCGCCCCGGTGAAAAAATGGATAGCCCAGCATCATTGCCCCCGTTGAATGTCGACTGCATAAGGACGGTCACTGGCCTCACCACTCATCGGAGTTGCTTGCCTATGCCAGTCCCGACCAACCTTCCCGGCTGGATACGAGAAACCGAAGCGCCTGCTGCTGCTGTTTCTGACAACGTGCATGCACTTCCCCATCGGAACATGCTCGACTGAACACGTTGTAAAAAGCTTGGGACTTCCTGAAGCGGCCCAGTGTTAGGGGTTTGAGCGGTTGCAGTCTGTCTTTGTGGCCGTCTTTGGATGAGCGTCCTGTGAAATGGCCATCGGCTGATAGAAGTACGCCCATGTGGTGGTCTGCGTGGTCACGCCACCAGACGCTCATTCCGGTGGAGGGGTCCAGGCGCAGGAACTCCCAGGCACGCCACAGAGCTTCCAGGCGGCTGATGGCTTCGGCGTGCCTCCACCAGGTCGGGCACCAGGTGGTGGAGGTGCCGTTCATGTTTCGGCTGGATGTTGGGGCAAGCTGGTCTTGAACAAAGCTGGCGAGATCCGGGTAGAACAGCTCCGGCTCTGGTATCTGCGGCTCCTCGCGGGATGAAGCAGCGCGTTGGCTCTCGAGCCATTCGTCCAGGGTGAGCTGGGACCATTTGGCGGTTTCCCCGGCATGGACCACGGGAGCCGGTGCTTCCCCGCAGGTGGCCATCCGGCGGAAGGCCGCAACTGTGAGTTGTGTGCCGAGGGTTTCCGTTGCCAGCGCGGACGCCTCTGCGACCGTCAGATAGAAATCACGGCCGTCAAAGTCATCTCCGCTGGCGGGGGCTTCGGTATCGGTGTTCTGTTCGGGCCTGGCTGCAGCTAGGAGTCCTGTCAGCCATGCGTCATGTCACTCTGCGCCCACTTGATGGTTTTGCCGTCCCTGGCGGCAGGGCCCACACAGCGACTGGGGAAGAAGACCTCCGCCGGCACCTTCCGGCAGATGGTCATGGAGGGCGAAGCTCCCGTCGAACTCCGCGATGGCTCGGCCACTTTCTTCTGGGCTTCTGGCCACTCGTCAATGAGCGCGGCGGCATCAGGACTCCTACGCCTGTATTTCGACGATAGACACTGCCGATAGAAAGATCCATACTGGCTCCTGATACAGCTGAAGGAGCTTGGAGCGGCGGAATGAGCAGGGTGCACCGGGGTCCGCGAGCCCTCACCTGGGTCCTCGGTGCCCTTGGTGAACCGACCAGGCGGCGGGCCTATGAAGCGGTCCGCCAAGCGCGCCGGCCGGTGTCCCGGGCGGATGTGGCACAGGAGCTTGGCATAGGTGTCCGGCTCGCAGCTTTTCATCTGGACAAGCTTGTCGACGAAGGCCTGCTCAGCGCCCATTACGCCAGGCCGGAGGGGCGCAAAGGCGGACCGGGGTCCGGAAGGCCCCCCAAGTGGTACTCCGCCAGTTCGCATGGCTTTGATATCAGCGTGCCGCCGCGCCGTCATGACATTGCCGCGATGATTCTGCTGCGTTCCGTCACCACGTCAGCCGGGTCATCCGGGGTGAGCCCGGAGCGGGTCCTGCAGGAGGCGCGGCGGTGCGGGCGCAGCCTGGCGGAACACTCGCGGGACCATGACCTGGCGCAGCTGCTGTCGGTACTGGGATACGAGCCAAACCAGGCGCCTGATGGGTCCATTGACCTGGTCAACTGCCCCTTCCATGAGTTGGCTGACGAAGATCGGCACACGACATGCTCCATGAACCTGGCCCTCCTGCAAGGAGTTACCGAAGTCCTGCCCGGCTCGCACCGGGCGGCGCCGGAACAGCGGTCAGGCTTTTGCTGTGTCAGGCTGTTCCCTGAAAACCAGAGCCACCCCTCGGCCAGCCCCGACGGTCAGTACGGACCTAGCGTCTAACGGCAACCGGGGCTAGTGTTGCAGTTGGAGGCAAGCGTGTCTTCGCCTCCCCCGGCTAACCTTATGGGAGGCAGACATGGAGAGCAGAGCAAAAGCCGCAGGGCACGCCATCCACCAACAACTGGTTGTTTTCCCGCTGGGGCTGCTCACCGCGGCGGTCGTGTTCGATGTGATCGGGCTGCTGGCCGGCAACGGACATTTCACCTCGGCCGCATACCTGATGATCGCCGCCGGCGTCATCATGGGCCTGGTGGCCGCAGTTTTCGGGTTCATCGACTACCTTGCCGTGCCCAACGGCACCCGTGCCAAACGCGTCGGGCGCGTCCACGGGATCGGCAATGTCGTCATGATCGTGCTATTCGCCGTCAGCTGGCTCCTCCGCGGAGGTATCCAGGACTACACACCCACCACCTTGGCTTTCGTGCTGGAACTGCTGGCCGTCATCATCGCCAGCGGCACCGGCTGGCTGGGCGGGGAGCTCGTGAGCCGGCTGGGAGTAGGCGTCGACGACGGCGCCAGCCTCGACGCACCCGCCAAATTCACCACCGGCATCTTCCTCAAACGCGGATCACGCCGGGCCGGCTAGGGGAAACCGATCCTTCAGCCGACCGGCCCCAAAACGCCACGAAACGGACAGGAAAGGAAGACTAGTGACCTCAGTCTGGCTGGATCGACGCCGGACCCTCACCGTCGATCCATTTACCCCCGACGAGGATTTTGACACTGTCGTCGCCGGAGCCGGCATCACCGGGCTGGCGACGGCTGTTCTACTGGCCAGATCGGGACAGCGCGTAGCTGTGATTGAGGCCAGGACCGCGGGGGCCGGAACCACAGGCAACACCACAGCGAAACTGACGCTGCTCCAAGGAACGGTCCTGTCGTCCTTGCGCAGACAGTACTCCCAGAAGACCGTCAACGCGTACGTGCAGGCCAACCGGGAAGGACAGGCCTGGCTTCTGGGGTTCATGACCGATAACGCCGTGCCCTTCCAAAAACGCGACGCCTACACCTTCGCCATGACAGACGGTGGAGCGGACCAGGTGAAGTCCGAACTGTCAGTGGCGAAAGCAGCCGGTCTGGACGTCACCGAGACAGCCGGAACGGAACTGCCGTTCAGCACCCGCACTGCGATCCGTTTAGGCGATCAGGCCCAGTTCAACCCGATGGACGTCCTGGAGGCACTCCTTTCGGACTTCCGGGCCCACGGCGGGGTGTTCGTCGACGGCGTGCGAGTCAAGAACGTCAGCACGGAGAACCGAGCCACCGTGTTCACCAGCTCCGGGCATGTCCGGGCAGACCGGGTGGTGCTGGCCACCGGCATCCCGATCCTGGACCGCGGCCTGTATTTCGCCAAGCTGAAGGCATCCCAGTCCTACGCCGCGGCGCTGCGCGTTCCCGAGCCGACCCAACTCTTCAAGGGAATGTATCTCTCCGCCGAGTCCCCGGGCCGGTCCCTTCGCACCTACCCCGCCGCCAATGAGGAATTGTTAGTGGTCGGGGGCAACGGACACCAAGTGGGCAAGGAACCTTCCCCCAAGCGCCGGCTGGACGAACTGCTGGACTGGGCAGTTCATCACTTCCCAGGGTCCGAGGTCACCCACACCTGGTCGGGTGAAGACTACCGGGCCGTCAACCTGATGCCCTTCTTTGGAAAGATGCCCCGTGGCGCGGGCAGGATCTTCTTCGCCACCGGCTACAACAAGTGGGGCATGACCAACAGCATCGCAGCCTCCCTCGCTATCAGCTCCGACATCCTGAACGGACAGCTTCCCTGGGCGGACACCATCCACAAACGGGTCACCTCACCGGCAGGGGCCGCTGCAGCGGTGGCACTGAACGCCGACGTCGCCAAAACACTTTCCGAGAGCTGGGCGAAGGCGGAACTGGCCAAGCCCGACCCCGGAACGGTGCCGGCGGAAGGCGAAGGCACTGTCGTCCGCAAGGGCCGCAAACCCATTGCCGTTTCCACCGTCGACGGCGTGACCTGCCGGGTCTCGGCCGTATGCACCCATTTGGGGGGACTCCTGAGCTGGAACGACGCCGAAAAGTCCTGGGACTGCCCCCTGCACGGTTCACGCTACTCCCCCGCCGGGGAAGTCCTCCAGGGCCCGACAACCAAAGACCTCCCCTTGATGGACTAGGGGCCACCCACCTGAGACAGTCCAGGGATGTCCGAAAGGAATTGACAGTGGCATCATCAACAGTTGGGGACTATCTGCTCGGCCGTCTTCGTCAATGGGGAGTGGACAAAGTCTTCGCGTACCCGGGCGATGGGATCAATGCAATAGTGGCAGCCTTTGGCAAGGCCGAAAACCAGCCGAAATTCATTCAGGCCCGGCACGAGGAAATGTCTGCCCTGGAAGCGGTTGGCTACGCGAAGTTCACCGGGAAAGTCGGCGTCTGCATCGCCACCTCCGGGCCGGGGGCCATCCACCTGCTCAACGGCCTGTACGACGCCAAGCTCGACCATGTCCCCGTCGTGGCGATCGTGGGCCAGACGGCACGGAGCGCAATGGGCGGCTCGTACCAGCAGGAAGTGGACCTGCTCACCCTCTTCAAGGACGTCGCCTCCGACTACGTCCAGATGGTCACCGTCCCGGAACAATTGCCCAACGTGGTCGATCGGGCCATCCGTGTCGCCCTCTCCAGACAGGCTCCAACTGCGATTATCATCCCGGCCGACGTTCAGGAACTTGAGTACACACCGCCCGAGCACGCGCTGAAGATGGTTCCCTCCAGCCTGGACATCCGGCCTCCGGAGGTCCTCCCGGACGAAGAAGCAATCCAGGGGGCCGCTGAACTGCTCAATGAAGGAAGGAAAGTCGCCATCCTGATCGGGCATGGTGCCCGCGGCGCAGCAGCGGAAGTGGAGCAGGTGGCGGACCTGTTGGGGGCAGGCGTGGCCAAGGCACTGCTCGGCAAGGACTCTCTGCCCGACGACCTGCCCTACGTCACCGGCTCCATCGGCCTGCTGGGCACCCGGCCCAGTTACGAGATGATGCGCGACTGCGACACCCTCCTGACCATCGGCTCAAGCTTCCCCTACCTGCAGTTCATGCCGGAGCAAGGGCAGGCCCGCGGCGTCCAAATCGATATCGACCCCACGATGATCGGCCTGCGCTACCCGTACGAATTCAACATCGTCGGCGATGCGGCAGCGACACTGAAAGCCCTGATCCCGCTCCTGCACCGGAAGGAAGACCGTTCCTGGCGCGAGGACCTGGAAAAGAAAATCCATCACTGGTGGGACACCATGCGCTCGGAAGCCCTGGTCGAGGCCGCCCCGGTGAATCCGATGCGGCTCTTCTCCGAACTCTCCGACCGGCTGCCAGATAACGCAATCATCACCGCGGACTCCGGATCCTCCGCCAACTGGTACGCCCGCCAGCTGGCGTTCCGCAGCAACACCAGAGGCTCGCTATCCGGAACCCTGGCCACGATGGGATGCGCTGTACCGTACGCGATCGGCGCGAAATTCGGCCATCCGGACCGCCCCGTCATCGCCTTCGCCGGCGACGGGGCGATGCAAATGAACGGCCTGACCGAGCTGATCACCGTCCAGCGGTACTGGCAGGAATGGGCCGATCCCCGGCTCATAGTCGCCGTGCTGCACAACAACGACCTGAACCATGTCACCTGGGAACTGCGGGCGATGGGCGCCGCCCCCGCCTTCCGGGAATCCCAGTCACTTCCCGACGTCGACTACGCAGCCTTCGCCTCAAGCCTCGGTCTGGAATGCATTACCGTAACCACGCCCGATGGAGTCGGGCCGGCGTGGGACAAAGCGCTCACCGCGGATCGGCCCACAGTTCTGGACGTGCACACTAATCCCGACATCCCACCCATCCCTCCACACACCACGCTTGAGCAGGCACTCAACACCGCCAAAGCCCTGGCCAAGGGCGACGACAGCACCTGGGGCATCATCAAAGAGAGCGTCAAGACCAAGGCCCAGGAACTCCTGCCGAAAAAGGAATAGCATGACAACCCCAGGCATCAGCGATTCGTCCAGGCGCGAGGCATTAGGTGGCTCGTCCAGGGTGAGGCCCGCCGACGTTCCAGGTCTCTACCCTTTCATCGGGTTACCTAGTTCGGTCGTGAATGATTCTGCCCAGGTGATAGTTATCACCGGTGCGTCGTCCGGTATTGGCCGTGAAACCGCCTTGGAGTTCGGGCGCCGGGGCGGGCATGTCGTGGCAGCCGCCCGCAATCGCGAGGCTTTGGAGACACTTGCCGCCGAGATACACCGGATTGGCGGTGAGGCGCTGCCCGTCGTCACCGATGTCAGCGACTTTGCCCAAATGGCCGCGCTGGCGAGGCAGGCCGTGGAGCGTTTCGGTCGCATTGATATATGGGTGAACAATGCCGCCGTGTCCACGTACGGCACTGTGGAGCAAATGGAGGCCGAAGAAATCCACCGTGTTGTTGAGGTCAATTTGATGGGGCAAATTTACGGTGTCAAGGCCGCTCTGCCCTACCTTCGGGAGTCCGGCGGCACGATCATCAATGTTTCCTCCGCGCTGGCCGAACGTGCGATCCCCTTGCAGGCTGCCTACTGCGCTGCCAAGCATGGCATAGTCGGCTTCGGGGAAGCCCTCCGGCTGGAGCTGCGGGCCGACGGATCGCGCATTCGTGTGGTGGACGTGCTTCCGTCTTCAATCAATACCCCTTTGTTCACGCATGCTCGTTCCAAGATCGGGGTGAAGCCCAAGCCGGTGGGGCGGATCTACGAGCCGTCGGTGGTTGCCGAGGCGGTCGTGATGGCGGCACAGCGTCCGGTTCGTGAGGTTTATGCCGGTTTTGCCGGCCGGATGCTCACCATCGGCCAGCGCATCAGCCCGCGCCTGACGGACTGGTACCTTAGCGGCCCCGGTGACGCCGTCGGCGGGCAGCGCACCAGCCATCCTGATGAAGGCACCGACAACCTCTTCAGCTCAAGCACAGGCCCTGGTAGTACGACGGGCGATTTCGGCGAGCGATCGAAGTCCACGAGCGTGTACACCAGGCTGGTCGCTCCACACCCGGCCAGTGTTCGCGCCGCTGTCATGGCTGGTGTTGCCGGGGCGGCTATTGTGCTTCGTCGAGCCGGTCGTCATCGATGAGGCGGGTGCGGGATCTGCGGGTTCGGCCAGACCTGCACTATGTCTCCAGCGGATGGAACGTTCTGATTACCGACGTCCATGGCCGGATCGCCGGCGTCGACCCGCAAGGCTTTTACGCCCGCAACACCCGTGTGCTCAACCGTCAACGCATCACCGTGAACGGTCAGGAGCCGAGACCCTTCAGCACAGCCAAAGTGGGCGCCCACGCGCAACTGTCCTACGCCAAACTCGTCGACGGTGAAACCCTGCCCCGCCGGGGCGCCTATTTGATGGTGGAGCGATTTGTCGGCGAGGGCCTGCGCACCCGGATACGCGTACAGAGTTACTCCGACGTTGAGCACCGCTTCCAACTGCGGATCGAAGTCGGCGCAGATTTCGCCGATACCGACGAAGCCGAGCAGGGGAAACGACAGCAGCGCGGGGAGGTGACCCGGGCCTGGGACGCCGAGGGAAAGACGTTGAAGCTTGAATATGGTCACCCGGACCTGGACCTGGCCGTTGAGACCACAGTCGAGACATCGCTCGATGTGTCATACGAGGATGGAGTCTCACACGAGGATGCTGTCCTAACCCTCGGGCTCCCGGTCGCTCCTGACGGAACGGCCTTCTTCGACTTGGTTACGCAACCGCTTTTCGAGGGCAGGCTGTTGAGGGCGCCAGCGGCCACGTATGCCGAACCGGATGATCCGGCGGCCCGGGCCCGGACCCTGCTCCGGGACGAATTGGCCACGCTGAAGTCCAGCAACACAGATGTTGCCGCTGCTTGGCAGACGGCCGTTGGGGACCTGGCCTGCCTGCCCCTGGGCGAGCCACCCGGCCCCGCCGCTCCCATAGCAGGCCTGCCCGTTTACCAGCAGATCTTCGGCCGTGATTCCCTTACTGCGAGCTGGCAGGCCTTGCTGGCGGGACCCACGATGCTGCGCGACGCGTTGCTGCTCAATGCCGCACACATCGGCCGAAGCATTGATGACTGGCGCGACGAGGAACCGGGGAAAATGCTGCACCAAGCGCGGCACGGACCATTGTCCAAGCTTGGCATTGATCCCTTCAGCGGCTACTACGGCGACATGTCCACCACCCCGGACTTCCTGATCTTCCTTGGCCAGTACCTTGCCTGGACCGGTGACGTGGATACCGTCCGGAAGCTTTTGCCGGTCGCGCGCCAGTGTCTTAAATGGCTGGACCGGTATGCAGACCTCGACAGCGACGGATTCATCGAGTACCAGACGCGGTCCAAGCGCGGAGTCAAGAACCAAGGCTGGAAAGACTCCGATACCGCCATCGTCGATGATGCTGGACACTCCATCCCGACTCCATTGGCCGCCAGCGAACTGCAGGGCTATCACTACGCCGCTCTCCGGTACAGCGCCCTGGCCTTCGGCGCCGTCGGTGACCGCGCCTATGCCGTCGATCTGGTCGCCCGCGCCGCCCGGCTGCGGCACCGGTTCCACGAAAAGTACTGGATGCCTGAACATGGCTGCTACGCCTTGGCGCTCGGACCCGACAAGCAACAGGTGAAATCGGTGAACTCAAACGATGGCCAACTGCTGGCCACGGGCATCGTCCCCAGCCGCCATGCGCCCACGGTCGCGCGGCGATTGCTGGCGCCGGACATGTTCAGCGGCTGGGGTATGCGCACGCTCTCTGCAGATCACCCCGCATACGATCCGTTCAGCTACCACCGTGGCAGCGTTTGGCCCGTCGAGGCCGGCACATTGGCCCTCGGGCTGGCCCGCTACGGGTGCTGGGAGCAACTTCACGTCCTTGCCGAAGCCACCTTCGCCACGGCCGCATTGTTCGAAGGGCACCGACTGCCCGAGGTGATCTCCGGATTACCCCGGGACGAGGCGCATCCATACCCCGGCGTCTATCCAAACGCCTGCTCCCCGCAAGCCTGGTCAGCCAGTGCAATCGTCGCCCTCGTCCAGGCCTTGCTGATGTTGCGGCCGATCGTGCCCTTGCGGGCCATCCTTGTCGACCCACACCTGCCGCCCTGGCTACCCGACCTCACCCTTGAAGGCGTCCGGCTCGGGAGAGCCACCTTCGACTTGGTCATCCGCCGTGACCACCGCGGCGGCGCCACAGTGAAGGCCCGAGGCGACCGCATCCAGATCATCCAACAGCCAACCCTGCAGGCCCGGCGGGCCGCGCATCACAAGCTCCGCCAACCCTCAGGAAGAAAAGCAGCGCCGGCATAGACGCTGTGAGCCAGAACGGGCGAACAGGAACAACAAGCGCCTCGCCACCTGCCCCAGTACCGTTGACGGGAAGCCGATGGCATTGGTGTGATCTGCGGGGTGAGGATCGCCGTGGTGGTCGGCAGCACAAGGCCGGGGCGCAGGAGAAAGCAGGTGGCGGACTGGGTGCTGAGCCGGGCTATTACCCGTGGCGGAGCGGACTTCGAGTTGCTGGACCTGGTCGACTGCGAGAGCTGCAGGCAGCACTCGCGATTCGGCTGGCTCGTCGCGAAACAAAAGCTCAGTCGTCGTTGGAGCCTGTGTTGCGGCCGGTGAGTTTGTCACGGAGTCGGTCGACCATACCGACGCCAGGCCCCACGGTCTTATGGAACAGCTCGGAATGCGGCGCGCTGGGGTGCGGCCTTGTCGGCGCCAGTTTTTTCGCCTTTTCGACTTTTTCGCCCATGTCGACGAGTTTTTCGCCGGGGATGTGAATTCGGAGCTTCGGGAACTGATCGGACTCCTCGTCGTTAGCGTGATGGCTCAGTTGTCCCTGGAGCTGACGTACGAGTTCCATGAAGCCTTGGTCGGAAGGCTCAACATTTTCCAGCTGCTTCATCAGCTTGACGATCTCGTGATGCTCCTTCTTGTCGTGTTCAACGTCGTCGTTGCCGTTGGGCACGTGATCTTTAATCACAGGGTAGACGTACATCTCCTCGGCGACAGCATGACGCATTACTTCCGCGATCAGGGTATCGGTCAGGTCCCTGCGCTGGCTGACATCGGGCGTGCTCTCGATCTGCTCGATCAGTCCAATCATCTCCCGGTGGTCCATCGTAAGGATGTCTACGACGTCCAAATTCGTCCGTGCGGAATTCGTGTCAGTCATGGGATGGCCCTCCTCCTGGATCGTTCCTGCTGAGCGACGTACGAGGGTCAAAGTACCACCAGCCAACAGCGCGATCCATAGGTCGAACTTGCTTTCCCTTGCAGCAGGCACAAAGTGTTCGTGAGCTGCATTTGGCTGGGCAGGTGCCCGTCGACGCAGGCAAGGACCGGTTTCCCCGTCCGCGCGCTGCGCCCGCACGACGACCAGGGGCAGGGGCAGGCACCCGAGGTCAAGGGAAACAGAGCCAACCAGTTTTCCGAGGAAGCCGCCGGGTCCACGGTTACCGACCGCGAGCACGCCGGCACCGAGGGATTCCTGGCGGAGGACCTCCGCGGGCAGGCGGCAACCATCTGGGGTTCGGTCTTCAGTGTGGCCGAGATGTCCCCGGCGAGTTCAACGCCTTGGGGGTACTTCGCATTTGAGGCGGCTGCAGCTTGTCCTTGTGGCCGTCTTTCGAGCGTTAGCGGGCAGCCCTCTCCAGCGTTGACGGGCAGTCCTGGCCCGCACCGGTGGGCCAGGACTGCGGCTCAAACGGGCCTGGTCACCAGCCTGGCCTCCTGCTCCGCGTCCGTGGCGGGAGACGGCCTGTCGCTGAACACCCTGTACCCCAGATCGGCGTCGTAGCCATGGACCTCCCGGGTATCGAGGGCGGCCATGAAAGCCAGCGTGTTGGCCGTAATTACCTGGCCCGGCACCAGAATGGGGAAACCCGGCGGGTACGGCGTTACGAAGCCGGCGGACACCACTTCCGTACCGGCGGTGACCTTGCGCGCCAGCTCATCCGGACCAACATATTCGGTTGCCCCCGGCTTGTAGGTCTCGAAGTAGGCGGCCCGAAGGTTGCCGTCCGACGTCAAGTCGTCGTTTCGGAAGCGGCGGGCGAACCTGCTGAAGTCCGGCAGCGCCGGCGGGGCGCTGCTCAGTGCGCGCACCCGGGCATCGCGGGCACGCCGTCCCCGCGGCCCGAGTGTTCTCTGTTCCGCGTCAAAGGATTCGGCGAGCTTGACCAGCACCTCCACCAGATAGGCCACGGCGCTGCGGGACGTCCCGATGTTGGTCATGAAAAGCACGCTGTTGCGTGAGGTTTTGTTGACCTGGATCCCGTATTTGTCCATCAGGTGATCGTGTTTGAACGTGTCGCCGTCGACTCCCGTCAGCCCGATGTCCAGCGTCAGCCGGCTGGGATCGACCACAAATTCATCCCTCCGCCACGCCTCGTCAAGCACCGACAGGCCCTGGCTGAGCGGCATGGAGCAGTCAGTTTCCCTGTACTCGGCCGGGATGAGCTCCCGGGAGCCGAGGACGCGGAAATACTTTTTCAGCAAGGGGTTCCGCGCCACGGCCTGGGCAATACTGACCGCGAGGTCCGCCTGTTTCTGCACCAGCGCGAACCCTTCCAGCTCCACCTGGCGCCGCCCGATGTCCAGCGAGGCCAGGATCTGGTAGTTCGGCGAGGTCGAGGTGTGGGTCATGTACGCCTCACGGAATGCCTCTTCGTTGAGATGCTCGAAGTCCTGGTCGAAAACATGGACCATGGACCCCTGGCGCAAGGACGTGAGGGTTTTGTGCGTCGACTGGGTGGCATAGACGCGCAGGCGGGCGCGCGCCGGATCCGGGATGAGCCGCGTCCGGAGCCACACCTCGTCGTCGGCGAATTCACCGGTTTCCGGATCCTTGAGTGCTTGGGTCTGCTCGGCGTGCCGCAGCACAAAGTCGGGGTCCCGGAACCGGGCCTCAAGCTTCCTCGCGGCCGCCATTGCCGTACGGCGCCGGTAGACCGGGTGGAACCCGGCGAAGGCGAACCATGCTTCATCCCACAGAAACACCAGGTCCGGCTTGATGGCCAAGCACTCCTCCATGACCCGTTCGGGGTCGTAGACGATACCGTCGAATGTGCAGTTGGTCAGGGTGATCATCTTGACGTCGTCCAGGCGCCCCGCCCGCCGGTAATCAAGGAGCATCTTCTTGATGCTGGCCAGCGGCACTGCCCCGTAAAAGGAGTGCTGGTGCAGGGGGTACGCGTCGAGGTAGGCCACCTGGGCGCCGGAGAGCATGAGGGCGTAGTGGTGGGATTTGTGGCAGTTGCGGTCCACCAGGACCACATCGCCGGGTGCCACGACGGACTGGTGGACGATCTTGTTCGCCGTGGACGTCCCGTTGGTGACGAAGAACGTCTTCTCCGCCCCAAACGCCCTGGCAGCAAGTGTCTGGGCTTCCTTGATGGAACCGTGAGGGTCCAGCAGCGAATCGAGGCCGCCGGAGGTGGCCGAGGTTTCGGCCAGCAGCAGGTTCAGCCCGTAAAAGTCCACCATGTCCTTGGTCCAGGGCGAGCTGCCGACGGAGCCGCCACGGGAGATGGGGAGCGCGTGGAACACGCTGGCCGGACGCTGGCTGTACTCCTGCAGGGCGGTGAAAAAGGGCGTGTCAAAGCGCTCGGTGACTCCGGCCAGCAGGGAAAGGTGAAGGTCCAGGCGGTCCTCGCGCCGGAAGATCCTCGCGAACGGGCGCGTCAGTGATCCAGCGAGGCCTTCGATGCCGACGCCGGCCACCAGGTAGATATCCAGCTCCGGCCGCAGTTCGGCGATGCTCTCGGCGAGCCGAAGGATCCGGTCGATCGGACGCAACCCCTCCAGCCCGTCGTCGACGTGCCGGCCAAGGAAGGTTTTCAGGTCAGATCCCAGCGGCCCCTCAGCCCTGATCCCAAGCCCGGGCCGGAGAACGCAGGCCTGGATGTCCGGGTTAATGAGCACTGCCACCAAGGCGTCCTCAAAGGAAGGCACCACGTTGACTTCATAGCTGAAGGCGTCCGCCGGCCTGCGCTGCTCCAGCATGTCCTTCTTCAGCGTCTCCGCGTCCCGCTCGGTGATGTCATCCACCACCAGCACCTCAAAGCGTGGCCGCTCATCCGATACGACGGAGGTTTCCTGTGCCGCAATTTCGGCGTGGGCGTGGTGTTCCTGCCCCTGCCTGGGCTGTTCCGGTCCCGGCCGGGTGCGGCAGCGGACCTGCTTGACTGCTTCCACCAGCTTCAGCGCTTCGCCGTATGCTTCGGCATCGATGCAGCCGCGCAAGCGCCCCATGGTCTCCGTCCCGGGCAATGCCCAGAACTTCTCGATGGAGCCGAGCAGCCCAAGGGCCCGGCGGACCTGGCTTTTCAGCCCGCTTTGGTTCCCGAGCGGCGGTGCCGCCGAAGCAAGCTGTTTCATGGCATAACCGAGGAATTCCCAGGCATCAGCCCGTACGCGCCAGGCCCGGCTCGGCGTACCAATTTCAGGTCCGACACCGGATGCCGGGGAGGCGCCGTCGTTGTTCATATCTTGAGTTCTCATGCTTTCTCGTAGAGTGCGGGTGATGTGATGAGGAGCCGGCTAGGGGAATCCCTAGGGTGTCTTTTGCAGGCTTGGAGCCGCCGAGACGGCCTGACGTCTCCGCCGGCGCGACGAGTACCAGCCGAGCCACAGCAGTGGAATGAGGACCAGAAGGGATGCCAGCACCCAACGGCCGGTTTCAGAGAAGCCCATCGTCACCAGGACGAAGGCCAGGAAACCGAGAGTCAGGTAGGACGTGTAGGGCGCGCCGAAAAGCCGGAACGAGGGGCGTTCTGCCTTGCCCTGGTTAACCCATTTCTGCAGTTTGATGTGGCAGAGCATGATGGTGCCCCAACCTCCGATGATGCCGACAGCGGATATCTCCAACACGATTTCGAAGACGTGCGAGGGCACCAGGGCGTTAAGGCCAACGCCAATCAGCGTGATGACGGCGGTCAGCAGGATCCCGCCGTAGGGCACGCCGTTCCGGCTCATCCTGGCCGTGAACGCCGGAGCGGAACCGTGGACAGCCATCGACCGCAGAATCCGGCCGGTGGAGTACAGGCCGGCGTTCAAGCTGGAGAGAGCCGCGGTCAGGACCACGAAGTTCATGACCGACGCGGAGACTGCCCCGGCCTCCGCGGAGCCCAAATGGGAGAAAAAGGTCACCAAGGGCGATTCGCCGGCCTTGTAGGCGGTGAACGGAAGCAGCATGGACAGCAGCAGCACCGATCCGACGTAGAAGATGGCGATGCGGACCACCACGGTGTTGACGGCCTTGGGCATGACCTTCTCCGGTGCCGCTGTTTCCCCGGCGGCCGTGCCGACAAGTTCAATCGCAGCGTAGGCGAACACTACGCCACTGATGGCCAGCAGCGGCGCTACCGCGCCAGTCGGGAAAAGCCCGCCGTTGTCCAGAATGATCCCGAATCCCGGTGTTCCGACGTCGGTTTTTCCGCCCAGCACGATGAAGCACACGCCGACGATGAGGAATGCAACGAGAGCCGCCACCTTGGTCAAGGCAAACCAGAACTCCATCTCGCCAAAGACCTTGACCGAGACCAGGTTCAGTCCGAGCACCACAACCAGGGCGACCAAGGCAATGAGCCACTGCGGCACGTCCCGGACGGGCTCCCAGTAGGGCGCCCAGAACTTCACGTACAGGGCCACGGCTGTCACGTCCACGATGGAGGTCATGGCCCAGTTGAGGAAGTACAGCCACCCTGCGGTGTGGGCCATCTTTTCGCCGTAAAACTCCCGCGCGTAGGAAACAAAAGACCCCGATGTCGGCCGGTACAGCACGAGCTCGCCGAGTGCACGCAGGATAAGGAACGCAAAGAATCCGCAGATCGCATAGACCAGGATCAGCGCAGGTCCGGAGCCGTTCAGTCGGCCGCCGGCGCCCATGAACAGGCCGGTACCGATGGCGCCGCCGATGGCGATCATCTGAATCTGCCGGGGCTTGAGGGTCTTGTGGTAACCGGCTTCTTCCGTGGAGAAGTCCTGTGCGGCCGCCATCCGGTCGCCCAGCAACTCCCTGCCGTTTTCAAGGGCGGGCGCGGGGTCTAACTTCGTGTCTGACTCTTTAGTTTTCATGGCAATCCCAAATTTCGTTGGCGGAGACAAGGCTGCGGCAGTCCGCTCCCGGGCAGGTGAAGGTACAGCCACGGACGGCAGGTCCATGGCTGTAACGTCGAGCGGGTGCACTGCCCGGTTAAACCGCTCAGTGAAGACGCCATCGGTCAATGAACAGACGGCCAATGCCCGGTTGGTCAGTGCACGGTTGGTCAGTGCACGGTCTGCTGGCTCGGGGGGTCTAACGCTGTCCTAAAGCATTTCCGGCGACTCCGGATGAGGCGAGGCTGTCACTGTGGGGTCTCCTTTGACTCCTGTATCGCCGGCTCCTCCTAAAGAGCCCAGCGATGAAATGACGGTGAAATGACGGGTGAAGTGTTCTTGCCGATACCAGCGCGGCTCTGCGTGGGGCGACAGTATCCAACTCTAGATCCCCGGCGATAAATTTAGCTTGGCTGCCATGACAAATTCACGAATTCAGAATTGTGCCCGGCGCCAACTTTGCAAGGGCCAGGGGCGAGTATCGTTCATGGCTGTGGCATCCGCCATGAATACTTCGATGAAGAAGGGCCTGAACGCTGCGTGAAACCTGAGGAACTCGACGGAGGCGCCGTCAGTGTCACACTCAGCGACATTCTTGAAGACCTCGGCGTGGACAACGGCCAGTTGCTGGTAGCGCCCTCCCCCACCAACGAAAGAGTCAGCGAAACCGTCATCCTGGATGCGGAGGACCAGGGCTCTGTCCGGCCCGGGGCGCTGGTCCTGCTCATTGGTGCGCGAGGGCGCGCTGCCCTGCCGAAAATCCGGGAGCTGATCCGGGACAAGCCGGTTGCGGTTGCCGTCAAGGGCACGGAGTCCGATCTTGATGCTGTCCAGGAACTCCTGCGTCCGACCGGAATCGGCCTCATTGCGATTTCACGATCGGCGCGGTGGGACCAGATCGAAAGCATAGCCATTGACCGGATCCGGGAATCGCTCCCTTCGGAAGATGCGTCAACGCTCATCCAGCGCGACCTCTTCGGCATCGCGCAGACAACCGCAACGCTGACTCACGGCCACGTTGTCATCGAGGATCCCGCGAACAGGGTCCTGGCCTACTCCCCCGCGTCCAACGACGTGGACGAACTGCGCAGGCTGTCCATCCTGGCGAGGCGCGGCCCGGAGCGCTACCAGAAACTGCTCAAGGAGTCGGGTGTCTACAAGCATCTGCAGGCCGGCGAGGGTCCGATCCATATCCCGGCAAACCCGGAAGAGGGCCTCCGCGAACGCGTCGCCATAGCCATCCATGCCGGCAGAAGGGTTCTGGGCTACATCTGGCTTCAGGAAGGAACCGAACGTCTGGCGTCCAACACTGACCGGATCCTCATCGGCTCCGCCCGGCACGCAGCGATAGAGCTGGTCCGGCACCGCAACGAACAGTCGCAGTCCATGCGCCGGGACCGCGTTTCAAGCCTCCTGAGCGGAACCGCCCAGATCCATTCCCAGGCCCAATCGGCCGGGCTTGATCCTTCCAGGCCCGCGGCTCTGGTTCTGGTGTCGTCAGGCGATCCCAACCAGAGTGCCCCGGGCATGCAGTTGCAACGGGGAGAACTGGCCAACCTCATCTCGATTCATGCCGCCGCGTACAGGCCTGGCGCGGTGGTGGGCGCGCTCGGACTCGAAACAGCGATCGTCCTGCCCGACCTCGACCCGATTAAGTCACCCGCGGCCATCAGCAGGCTGGTCAACGTCATTGTCAGGGATGCGGAAGCCCACCTGGACCTGGAAGTGCAGGCGGCCATCGGGCCTGTGGTCGACCGGCTGGACCGCCTGCATGCCTCGGTCGAGCACGTCCGCAATGTCCTGAAGGTCCTTGAAGCCACCCTGTCGATGCGCGTTGCGGCCTTCAGCGAGGTGGAAACCACCGTCCTGGTCAACGAGTTGCTGGAGCTGATCGGCTCCAACGACCGTCTCCGGCACAAGGGGATAGCACTGCTGTGTGAAAGGTACCCGGAATTCGCCGTTACGCTGCTGGCCTACCTGGAGTCCTTCGGCGACGTGAACCGGTGCGCTGAACAGCTCCTCATTCACCGGAACACCGTCCATTACCGGCTCCGCCGCTCGTGCGAAGTCGCCGGAATTGACCTCCAGGATCCAGGCCAGCGGCTGCTCGCCCATCTACAAATCCGGTTGTGGATGGAAACCCAACAGCGGTGGAAGCCCTTCAACCCGTAACGGCCTAAAACGCCAGCAACTGCCCCATACACCGGCATCTCAGCCAGCACCGCCATCTAGCCAAGCCACAGCAGATTCATTCACCAATGGCCGCAATTGAACCTATTGCCGCGCCCTGAAACAGAAGAAGAGAACACCCCGCAATGGACATCCAAAACCTCCTTGACGACATCGCCGGCTCGGTCAAACCCCACATTGGCCAGGGTGAGGTTGCCGGCTATATCCCCGAACTCGGCGCCGTGAGCGCCGGCCACTTCGGAATTTCGGTCGCCACCGGCGACGGCGAGGTGTTTTCGTCAGGTGACTCGGACGTGGCGTTCTCGATTCAAAGCATCTCGAAGGTGTTTGCCCTCGCCCTGGTGCTCGCCGGCGACGGCGACAGGATCTGGAAACGCGTATTCCGGGAGCCATCCGGCAATCCGTTCAACTCGCTGGTCCAGCTGGAGCATGAAGACGGAATACCCCGCAATCCGTTCATCAATGCCGGAGCCCTGGTGGTCACCGACAGGCTCCTCAGCATCGCCGATAGCCCCCATACGGCTGTCCGCGATCTGCTCCGGACAGAAAGCGGCAACGGTTCCATCCGGATGGATGCGGTAGTGGCCGAGTCCGAGGCCAGGAACAACAACAGGAACGCCTCGCTGGCGCACTTCCTGGCCAGCTGCGGCAATCTGGACAATCCGGTGGAAGATGTCCTGGACGCCTACGTCAGCCAGTGTTCCCTCGCCATGAGCTGCACCGATCTGGCCGTGGCCAGCAGCTTCCTTGCCCGCAACGGAGTAGCTGCCAATGGCAGCGCGCTGCTCTCCCCGGCCCAGACCAAGCGCATCAATGCCGTGATGCTCACGTGCGGGACTTACGACGCAGCAGGCGAATTTGCCTACCGTGTGGGACTTCCGGGCAAGAGTGGGGTGGGCGGTGGAATCATCGCGGTGGTGCCCGACAACTGCACAATCTGTGTCTGGAGCCCTGGACTTGGCCGGTCCGGGAACTCCGTGGCAGGAGTCGCCGCCCTGGATGAATTCACCACCCGCACCGGATGGTCGATCTTCTAGCAGCAGAACCGGTCTGCTGCGCGCTTCCTGCTGCCGCGGCCAGCCCGGCCACTTGTCAGGCCGTGGTGTAGGAGTTGGTGGCTGCGATGCTGAAGAGCATGGCCAGGGCCACGAAAGCCAGTACCG
Organism: Arthrobacter sp. ISL-28; assembly: GCF_018613875.1. GTDB lineage: Bacteria > Actinomycetota > Actinomycetes > Actinomycetales > Micrococcaceae > Arthrobacter. The sequence goes on from NZ_JAGGPJ010000016.1 coordinate 19,849, forward strand.
TGAGGGCAAGGCCGATGTATCCCATCACGAGGCCAGCAATGGCGAGGGAGCGGCCGGAGGGTTCACGCCGAAGGGCCATATGCCCCAGGATGACCGCTGCGACCTGCGGCAGGATGATGAACCCGAAGCCGACGAACACGGCAATCCCGCAGCACAGGCTGGCGATGCTCAGGCCCTTCGGCTCCGCTGGCATGCCGTAGTACGGCTGTCCGTACGGGCCGGCGTACTGCTGTCCATATTGTTGGCCGTACTGGCCACCGTATTGCTGCCCGTACTGGTTCCCGTAGTGCTGGCCGGACTGGTCATAGGGCGGCGTGTACAGCGGAGGCGCAGGCAGGTCCGAACCCTGCGGCGGAATATACGACGGCGGCTGGTAGCCCCTCGGTGTCTGGTCGCCGCCGGTTCCGTTAGGGCGCTGCTCGGTCATGGGATTCCCCTCTGAAATGTCCTAGGCAAAACATTACAGCCGCCCAACGGCTTCTAAACCCGGGGAGTTTATTATCCTTCGTCCACATGGTCCGCATTGTTTCCGACATTTCGGCGTCATAGGGGCCGGATTCCGGAAATGTCGTGTTGAGTCCGCCGTCGTCTGGCATGCTGGTGCCATGTCTAGCCGCGCGGGCACAGTTGCCCAACCCCACGACCTTGTTGACCTGACCGCTCTTCTGGATGCGTACTACGACGTCAAGCCTGACCTGGGTGATCCCGGCCAGCGCGTGGCGTTCGGGACCTCCGGACACCGCGGGTCCAGCCTGAAGGCGTCCTTCAACGAGGCGCACATCGTGGCCATCACCCAGGCTATCGTGGAATATCGGGCCGGGCAGGGCATCACCGGACCGCTGTTCCTGGCCAAGGACACCCACGGGCTCAGTGAACCGGCGCAGAACTCGGCCCTGGAAGTTCTCGCCGCCAACGGCGTGAAGGTCCTCGTTGACGCCCGCCACGGCTACACGCCCACCCCCGCCCTGAGCCACGCCATCCTCACCTACAACCGGAACGCCCCGGCTGGCACCCCGCACGCTGACGGCATCGTGGTCACGCCCAGCCACAACCCTCCCGGTGACGGCGGCTTCAAGTACAACCCGCCGCACGGCGGCCCCGCGGACTCCGACGCCACCGGCTGGATTGCCAACCGTGCCAATGAACTCTTGGAAAACGGCCTCCGCGGCGTGAAGCGGATCCCGTTGGCGGAAGCCGTCGAGGCCGAGACCACAGGCACGTTCGACTTCCTCAGCAGCTATGTGGACGATCTCCCTTCGGTGCTGGACCTGAACGCCATCCGCGAGGCCGGCGTCCGGATCGGTGCCGATCCCATGGGCGGCGCGTCCGTGGATTACTGGGGCGAAATCGGCGAGCGCCACAACCTCAACCTCACCGTGGTCAACCCGACCGTGGATCCGCAGTGGGCGTTCATGACCCTGGACTGGGACGAGAAGATCCGCATGGACTGCTCCTCGCCGTCGGCCATGGCGTCGCTCATCAACCGGATGTCCGACGGCGCCAGCTACGACGTCGCCACCGGAAACGACGCCGACGCTGACCGCCACGGCATTGTCACCCCGGACGGCGGACTGATGAACCCGAACCACTACCTCGCTGTCGCCATCGACTACCTCTACCGCCACCGCAGCGGCTGGAACCCGAATTCGGTGGTGGGCAAGACACTCGTGTCCTCCTCCATCATTGACCGTGTGGCCGAGAGCCTGGGCCGCAAGCTGGTCGAGGTGCCCGTGGGCTTCAAGTGGTTCGTTCCGGGCCTGCTGTCCGGCGAAGGGGCGTTCGGCGGCGAGGAATCTGCCGGCGCTTCGTTCAACAAGATGGACGGCAGCGTTTGGACCACCGACAAGGACGGCATCCTGCTGGCCCTGCTCGCCTCGGAAATCACCGCCGTCACCGGCAAGTCGCCGTCGCAGCTGTACAAGGGGCTCACGGACCAGTTCGGCGACCCCGTCTACGCCCGCATCGACGCCGCCGCCACGCGGGAGCAGAAGGCAGCGCTCGGCAAGCTGTCGCCGTCCGACGTTACCGCCACCGAACTGGCAGGCGAGACGATCACCGCGAAGCTCACGGAAGCGCCGGGCAACGGAGCTTCCATCGGCGGGCTGAAGGTGGTCACGGAGAACGCCTGGTTCGCCGCCCGCCCCTCCGGCACCGAAGACGTCTACAAGATCTACGCCGAGTCCTTCAAGGGCGCCGACCACCTGAAGCAGGTGCAGGCAGAGGCCAAGGCACTCGTGGACGGGGTTATTTCCTAAGCTCCCACAGCGCGAGGATGCGCCGGATGGTACGGTCACCATCCGGCGCCATGTCCACGAGCGCTATTTGGTCAAGCACGACGGCGTCGCCCGGGTTCACGCGTTTCTCACCGTGGTGGGACACATGCGGGCGGAAGTGCCGCCGCGTATGGTGCGGGCTGGCAACACGTCCGGACAGCTCCTCCACCAACTGGACGAGGGAGTCGTGCAGCGCCTGGAGCGCCGGATCAGCTTCCACCAGGCTGACGGGCACGGAGCCCCGGTATCCGAAGCGGTCATCGGCGCCGACCGTCAGGACCGTGCCCAGCGCCTGCTTGGCCGGCACTTCGGCGAGCGCCGCGAACCGGGCTGTGTCGTCGTCGTTCCCGAGGTCGAAACGCACCAGGGTGATGTGCAGCGGCCACTCGGTCCGCAGGAAAACCTGGCCCTCCGCGACCGGCTCCACGAACGCCACCATGATGAGGTTCCGCATATCCCAAGTGTGCCACCGGAGACCGGCTCAACTTGCCAGAACAGGTCTAAACTTGGACTAGGCCCGGACGCATGCCTTGCAGTTTCGACTGCAGAAATACTGCCCCGATTGCCTCCGGAATGTCCCCCATGTTGCCGGAGGCAATTGCGCGTCTTGGTGCAGTTTTACGGGCGCAGTCTAAACGGCCGCAGACAGACCGGCCACAGCCTTAGCGGCGGCAGGCAGCCGGGCCGCAGACTGGCTGGACGAATCAGACTGTCCGGACGACGTCGTCGTACGCGAACTTCGGCTTGGCCTGGCCCCAGGCGTCGGGTCCGGGCTGGCCTATGTTGACGACGAGGAAGCTCTTCCGGTCTCCGGCCGGGAAGAACTCGGCATCGATGGCGGCAAAGTCCGCGCCCGTCATGGGGCCAGCCGCGAAGCCGAGGGAGCGCACGGCGAGGATGAAGTAGCCCGCCTGCAGGTGCGCGTTGTTGTTGCCCGTGGAGGCTGCAAGGTCCTCGGAGGCGTCGTACATGGCCTTGGGCGCGTTGTAACCAGGCAGGAAGTTGTCCCACTGCTCCTGCCATGAGGTGTCATAGCTGAGGATCGCAACGAGCGGGGCGGAAGCCGTCTTGGCGCGGTTCCCGGCGGCGAGGGCGTCCACGAGCTTGGCGCGGGCCTCGTCCGACCGCACGTACGTGACGCGCAGCGGCTGCGAGTTGAATGCGGTGGGACCAAACTTGGTCAGTTCATAGATGGCGCGGGCCTGCTGCTCCGTGACCTCGCCCGTGAAGGCGTTGGCGGTGCGGGCTTCGGCGAAGATCGCGTCCACAGCGGCGGAATCGATCACGGCTTCTTCATGGGCGATGGTCATTCGGTTCCCTTTCGCATGGCCGCCGTTCCTGCTGGGATGTGGCGGGGTGGTCCTGCTTTCCATGGTTCCAACCTTGTGCGGCGGCATCCTCTTCCCCTGACGGCATGTTATCGGGCGTGACCTTGGGCACATGCCGCGCGCGGCTCGCGTCCCAGCCCTCATGGCACCTCTCGTGCGCCCTTCCGCCGCCCTCTTGCTCACGGCCGCGGCGCGGTATTGTTGCACCGGAATTGTTGCACCGGACGACCCAGCCCCACCGCGGGCTACCCCTCTGAAAGGCCCCGGCAATGAGCATGCTCGGAACCAAATGGAAGCTGCACGGCAACGGCAAAGCGGTCCGCCCCGGTGAAGTTGTTGCCCCGGGAGAACGGCTTGCCTGGCCCATCACCATCGGCATCGGCATGCAGCATGTCGTGGCCATGTTCGGCGCCACGTTCCTCGTGCCCATCATCACCGGAATGCCTCCGGCCACCACCCTGTTCTTCTCCGGCATCGGCACACTGCTGTTCCTGGTGATTACGAAGGGCATGGTGCCCAGCTACCTCGGCTCCAGCTTCGCGTTCATTGCGCCCATCATGGCGTCCCAGCAGCAGTTCGGCGTTCCCGGCGCCCTGGGCGGCGTGGTGCTGGCCGGCGTCGGACTTGCCGTGATCGGCGCCATCGTGCAGAGGTTCGGCGCAGGCTGGATCAACAGGCTCATGCCGCCGATTGTCACCGGCGCCATTGTGGCGCTGATCGGCCTCAACCTCGCGCCGGCGGCCAAGAACAACTTCGACGCCGCCCCTGTCACGGCGCTCATCACGCTCGTGACCATCATCGTGGCGAGCGTCCTGTTCCGTGGGATCATCGGCCGCCTCAGCATCCTCGTGGGCGTGGTGGTGGGGTATCTCGCGGCCATGATCCGCGGAGAGGTCAATTACGCCAAGATGGACGCCGCGGCCTGGGTCGGCCTGCCGCAGTTCCAGACGCCGGAGTTCCACCTGGGCGTTGTGGGCCTCTTCGTTCCGGTGGTGCTGGTGCTGGTGGCGGAGAATATCGGGCACGTGAAGTCCGTGTCCGCCATGACCGGGCAGAACCTTGACGGCGTGTCAGGCCGCGCCCTGATGGCAGACGGCGCCGCCACCGTGCTGGCCGGCATCGGCGGAGGATCGGGCACCACCACCTACGCGGAAAACATCGGCGTCATGGCGGCGACGAAGGTCTACTCCACCGCCGCGTACTGGGTGGCCGGCATCTTCGCCATCCTGCTGAGCTTCTCTCCCAAGTTCGGCGAACTGATCGCCACCGTCCCGCCGGGTGTGCTGGGCGGCGCGGCCACCATGCTGTACGGCATGATCGGCATCCTGGGCGTGAAGATCTGGGTCCAAGCCAAGGTGAACTTCTCCAACCCGGTGAACCTCACGACGGCCGCCGTCGCGCTCATCATCGGCATCGCCGATTACACCTGGATCATCGGGGACCTGAAGTTCACCGGTATTGCACTGGGCACCGCCGCCGCCTTGGCGATCTACCACGGCATGAAGGCCATCGCGAAGGCCCGCGGGACGGCGGCCGAGCCTGAGACCGAGCAGTCGGGACTTCCCCCGGCCGTGAAGGCAGCCATCAATGCCGCGGCAAAGCGGTCACCGAAGAAACGGTAGGCCTCCCAGGCAGCCTTCCCCGGAGCTTTTGGTTCCCCGGCCAGCCACCCTTGGTGCTTTTCTGCCACCTTCCTAGGCGTTTCTGCACCGCTTTGTCCCGCCAAAGCAAGGTGGCGCCCCGGTAATTCAGGGGCGCCACCTACCCGCGGGCTTTAAAGCGGTGCAGAAATGCGGCCTTGAAACCCCAGGCCGGGTCTAAGAATCTGCCCCGTTACCCGGCGTCGAACGTTTCGTCCTCATCATTCGGCGACTTTTCCTTGGGCAGGTCGTTCCCGCTGCCGTCAGGCAGGCCGGCGGCGTCCTTGCCCGGCTCCGAGGAGAACTGGTCGGCGCCCTGCTCATCCGCGTTGCGCTCATCAATCTCGGCGTCTGCGGACGGCACCACCGTGTCCCCCGGAGCTCCGGTCCCTGCATCGGCGCCCGGGAACGCATCAGCATCGCGGGGAATCGGCGACTCCCCTGGTACAGCGTCGAAGCCGGGCCGGCTGGCGTCGGCCTCGGCATGGAGCTGCTCGTCAGTTCCGCCGAACCGGCCGGCCCCGGGTTCGCCCGCGCTGTCCTGGTCCTCTTCGGCAAAGTGGCTGAGGTTCGGGGTGCCGGTGTCGAAGGTCTCGCCCTCCGGGCTGTCCTGGTTCAGGCCCGCTTCATCGAAGTCCTCCTCCTCGCGGGGCTGGGCAAACTGCTTTCCGCCCATTTCCTGCTCCACGGTAGGGGTGCCATAACCTCCGACTTCCTCTTCAGGGGCTGCGTGCTGGTTGTCCTGGCTCATGTGATCCTCCTGATTGCTGGAAATAACTGGAAATTACCGGAAAGGTCCCGTGTCCCCCGGCTTACAACCCCTTGCCGCCGGTAACGGGAAGCACCGCCCCGGAGATGTACGAGCCGGCGTCGGAGGCCAGCAGGACATAGGCGGGCGCGAGTTCCGCGGGCTGGCCGGGGCGCTGCAACGGGGTGTCCTGACCGAACTTGGGCAGCTTGTGCGGCCACTCCGTGGCGGGAATGAGCGGCGTCCAGATGGGGCCGGGCGCCACGGCGTTGACGCGGATGCCTTTAGGCCCGAGTTCCTGGGCGAGGGCCTTGGTGAAGGCAACCTGGGCCGCCTTTGTCATGGCGTAGTCGATCAGTCCCGGTGACGGGTTGAATGCCTGGATGGACGTCGTGGTGATGATCGACGCCCCCGCTGTCAGGTGCGGCACCGCGGCGCGGGCGGTCCATAGAAGGGAGTAGAGGTTGGTCTGAAAGACGCGGTCGAACTCCTCCGTGGGGAGCGATTCGAAGCTGTCGCGGTTTTTCTGGTATGCGGCGTTGAGCACCACCACATCCAGCCGTCCGAACTCCGCGAAGGCATCCTCCACGATATTCGTGCTGAAATCTTCGCTCCGGCCGTCACCGGCAAGAAGCAGGGCACGCCGGCCGGTCTTGCGGATCCATTCCGCTGTGTCCTGGGCGTCCGCTTCCTCCTCCGGCAGGTAGGAAATGGCGACGTCAGCACCTTCGCGGGCGAAGGCAATCGCCACCGCCTTGCCGATGCCAGAATCGCCACCGGTGATGAGCGCGGCCTTGCCCTGCAGCTTTTCACTGCCCTCATAGCTCAGCTCACCGTGGTCTGGCTGCGGATCCATCGGTGCCGTGAGGCCGGGCTGCTTCTGTTCCTGCTCGGGAAAGGGCTCTGACGGGTATGTTCCCCGGGGGTCTCTGGGCTGGTCAGGCTGTTTGGCTGGATCACTCATAGTCCACCTACTAACGGTCTGGGTCACTAACGGTGCAGGTTATTCGGGGCTGATTATCGGGGCTGGCCATCAGGGCGGCTCCACTGTGCGCGCTTTCCACAACCCCCTTCCAAGACTTCAGGGTGTCCGGCTCTTTGAACCTAACGCAGGTTGGAGGAGCAAGTCCACAGCGTGCCAGGAAATACTCAGCAAACTTATCAGTCGTTGAATTGGGCCCGGCTTGAGCCTAGGTTTGGAGCAAGCGGGCCAGCACTTGGCCGATGGAGGTGGAGGCATGACAGACACGGACATCCCTCAAGGCAGCGGCAGGAATGAGACCCGCGAGGAACAGCTCGACCGCAACTGGATGGAGCTGCTGCAGGAACTGCGGGTGCTGCAGACAGGCGTGCAGATCCTTGCAGGTTTCCTCCTGACGCTGCCTTTCCAGGCCCGCTTTGAAACCCTGGACGACTTCCAGACCGGACTCTACCTCGTGGACGTGGCACTGGCAGCCCTGACCACCGCCTTCATCCTCCTGCCCGTCAGCGTGCACCGGCGACTGTTCCGCCAACGGCTCAAGGCGACACTTGTGACCAGCGCGGACAACATCACCAAAATCGCGCTCAGCGGCGTGGCAGCCTTGAGCGTCGGTACGGCTGCGCTGGTGTTCGATGTGGTGGCAGGGCGGGCCGCCGGAATCACCGCCGGGCTGGTGCTCCTTGCGGTGCTGGTGCTGCTCCTCGCGTACATCCCAGTGCACCTTCACCGCCAGGCCAAGAGGCAGCCGGGCTGATCAGGCGCCTTCGAGCACCTGGCTTGTGGCCCAGGTGAGGTACTTCGCGGCGTTGGCGACGGCGTCTTCCGGGCTTGCGGCCACGTCCAGCAGTTGTGCTGCTGCGACGACCCCGTGTTCCGCCAGGTCCTCAGGCGTGACCAGAATCCGCCCCGCAACCACGATCACCGGGATGCCGAGCTCCCGGGAGGCATCCGCGAGCGCAATGGGCGCCTTGCCCGTCAGCGACTGCGAGTCCATGGACCCTTCCCCGGTGATGACCAGATCGGCGTCCTTGAGCTGCTCGGCGAGGCCGGTCAGCCCGGCCACGAGCGCGAAGCCGCCTTCCAGCGTGGCGTGCGTGAAGGCAAGGAATGACGCCGGGAAGCCGCCCGCCGCCCCGGCTCCCGGAACGTTGACGTCCCGGCCGGTTGCCTCCCTGAGAATGGACGCCCAGTTGCGCAGGCCGGCGTCGAGCTTCTCCACCGCGTGCTCGTCGGCCCCCTTTTGGGGACCGAAGACGTGGGCGGCGCCGGCGGTGCCGAACAGCGGGTTCCGTACGTCGACGGCGATCCGAAAGTTCACCGCTGACAGACGGGGATCCAAGCCGGAGGCGTCCAGGGCAACAACGTCCGCGAGCGATCCGCCGCCCAGGGGCACCACATTTCCGGCCGCGTCCAGGGGCTTGAGGCCCAGGGCACGCAGGGCCCCGCTGCCGCCGTCGGTCATGGCCGAACCGCCGACACCCAGCACGATCTCGGTGGCCCCGGCATCCAGGGCCGCGGCAATCAGCTGTCCGCAGCCGTAACTGTGGGCACGGAGGGAATTCTCCGGCGTCGGATCCATGTGCGCCAGGCCGGACGCCTGGGCCGTCTCGATGACTGCCGTCGTGCCGCCAAAGGCGTCCTTGCGGAGCCCCCAGGCCGCGCCGATCGGCGCCAGGATGGGGCCGACGACGGCATTAAGCCGCTCTTCATAACCGGCGGCCACCGCCGCTTCGAGGGTCCCTTCACCGCCGTCCGCCACGGGGAACTGCGTGGCGACGGCGTCGGGATAGACGCGGAGGGCGCCTTCGGCGATGGCAGCGGCGGCTTCGATGGCAGTGAGGGAACCCTTGAACTTGTCCGGGGCAATGAGGATGCGCATGGCACCATCCTGCCAGCAACAGCCAGGAACACGCTTGCCCGGTGCGTCATGCGGTCAGTTGCCCCGCTAAGTCTCTCCCATTCCATATTGATGCGTCCCGGATTCCGCGCACGCCCGGAGTGCCGGGCTGTGTGGAGATCCGGCGTTACTCCTCGTGCCCCTGGTCGCCGCTCATCTGGTCCTCGGCCGGCGGCGTTTCGCCCGGGGGCACTCCGCCGCCCGGTTCGAGGCCGGTGATATTGCCGTTCAGGGGGTCGGGGTTGGGTGATCCGGCCGGGTCACGTTCGGTTCCGTGCTTCCGATGTTCGCCGGCTGCGTCGGCGGCCTCGTCGCGGTCCGGGTTTGCGGGGTCGTTTTCTGGGTGATAGCTGCTCATGGTCCTGCAGTCCTCCGTGGGTTTGGGTCATTGGTGAAATGACAGCAGACGTTGATGACGGTGGAGCTTGGCCTCCGTCGCCCGGGGGCACTGGACTAATTGTAAGCATGCTGATAATTCTGGAACAGTCAGATGTCGCGATATCCGGCCCTACGCCGGAGTGACGAAGGAGCAAGCTGATGGGAATCGGCGACAGCATAGGCAAAGCAGCGGAGAACGCCATGGAGGATCTGGCGGGGACGTCCAAACCTACAGATGACGCCCATGTGCCGGAGCCCGGCACCCGGGACGACGACGTTCAGGTCCACTCCTCCATCAGCGAAGGCTCCAACGCAATGGATAACGACGGCGGACCGGGCACCTCAGGCGCCGCGTCCGGCAGTCCAGAAACGCCCGGCCCGGAAACAGGCGGCTCAGAAGCGCGCGGCTCGGACACGGCCGGCTCTGAAACGGGCGCCGCGGACACGGCCGGCCCGGATACAGGCAGCGCAGAAGCGGGCGGCACAACGGATTCAGGAGGCATTGGCGCGGCGGAGGGATCGGACCTTCCCCGGGATGTCGCCGGTTCGGCCGGACTCCCCGACCCCGATCCCGACGAACTCCGGGCCGACCCTTCGGAAGGCGACCAGGACCCAACCACCGGTCTCGGCCGCAGTTAGACGGATGGGCGATCCAACGCAGGAGAGGCGGACGGGCTGGGAGCATGCTGAATTAGGGGGCCTTGGTGGTGTCGGCGTCGGCCTCTTGGTCGGCGGGCAGGTGTGGTGCGTGGTTGAACGGATCTTACGGACCGGCACGTGGAGTCCTGGGTGATCTTTGAGGGATTGTTTGGGGCCTCCAGCGCGCGGTTCCTGACGCCGCAGCCGGAACTCGTCACGGAAAGCCGCGCCCGCGGCGCATTGCGGTGCACTACGCGGGGTGCCTCCCACCGGGCACCTTTATCTTCTCCCTCGTAAGGGGCTCGCTGTGCCGCGCGCTTCGGGTCAACCAACAGAGATCCAGCGCCAGGACCAAGTGGTTGCCCATCCCGTTCTGCGTACAAGCACAAGAGACCGAAGACGGCAGCCAACTATTAGCGGGTATCGGGTACTCATGACGTGCGCTTTCCCATGCTGTGAACTTGTGGTTCAACTGAACACCGCCTATCGCAAAAGGTCTCAAAATGCGTGAAGAAGCGATACTCATGGGCGCCGTGCCAGTGGGGACTGGCCCGGCGCACCCCTACCCCTCCATGGGGACGTGGACGTGATCACCGTGTCGGATTTTATGGATGCCGCGCTGATGATGCTGGGTCCGTTCCTTTTCGTGGCTGTCTCGGTTATTGGCCTCCGGATGGCCGGATACTGGTGGAGCTTCATTTTCTTCTGGCAGCGCTACCGGCGGCGTGAGGCTGTGACCACGGCTGGGCTGCGCAAACTGGACGTGCCGTTCGTCAAGATCCAGATCACCACCCGCGGCTCGGCGGGCAGTACCGCCGTCGTCCTGCGGGGCATCCGTAACGTCATCGAGCTTGGCCGTGAAGACCCCGCCTTCTACCGGCGGTTCCTGTCAGTGGAAGTGGTGACCGAATCCTTTGAGCAGGCGGAGACGGTCCGGAGTGTCTTCCACGGCGCTCCCATCGCCGTCGACGCCCTGGTGATCCCGGCCAGCTACGAAACCCCCGCCGGCACCGGCCTCAAGGCGCGGGGCCTGCATTATGCCGTGGAAAACCGGCGAGGGCTGTGGAACAGGAAACCGGGCCGCACTTTCATCGTCCACTACGACGAGGAGAGCGTTATGGTTCCCGATGAGCTCCGCAAGCTGATCAGAGTCCTCTCCACCACAACAAAGATGATCCTCGAAGGCCCCATCTACTACCCCTTGGAATACCTTCACGCGTCCGTGCTTTGCCGGTCGATGGAGGCAAGCCGCCCGATGGGCTGCTATGAGTGCCGCCAGGTGATGGAATCAGGCGTCCCGTTCCACCTGCACGGTTCCAACCTCGTGGTGGAGGAAGCCCTTGAGAACGAACTGGGCTGGGACATCGGCTCCCTGGACGGCCAGCCGTTCATTGCCGAGGACTATGTGTTCGGAATGAACGCGTTTACCAAGTACGGCCGCAATATTTTCGACTGGCACGGCTGCCTCATGCTGGAACAGGCTCCCTTCTCGTTGCACAGCGCCTTCAAACAGCGCTACCGCTGGATCTTTGGCGTGCTGCAGGGGATCACCGCCGCGGCCCGGAGACCGCGCTTCCGGGCCCTTCCACTGCGGACCAGGACAGGATTGTTGTGGGGCACACGGTTCCGCATCGCCACCTTCGCACTCGGCGCCATCGTGGGGACGCTTTCGCTACTGGTGGTTCCGATCTTCGTAGCCCGCGCTATCACGGCCCTGATGCTCGACCAACCTCCGCTGATCCCCGGGGCGGCCAACCTCTGGCTGTCCGTGGTCGGCGCCATGTGGCTCGGTTCGGTGTTCGTTGGTGCGTGGCACAATGTGGCCGACGCGGGGCTGGACAGATGGGAGCGGGCAGCGGAAATAGCCCGGTCGGTCGCGGTTGCCCCCATAGCAGGAATCTGCGAAAGTTCTGCGGCGCTTTGGGCTGTTGCCAACTGGATCTCCGGAAAACGCAACGTGCAGTGGACGCCAACCCCCAAGACGAAGCAGGCAGACCTCGCGAGCGTCAGGAACGGTGATTGACATGGAACCAACCGCAACAGTCGCCGTCGGGGACGGCTTGACGCCAAAAACGGCCCAAACAAGGGCGGCCGTTGCCAGCGAGGAACTGCCCATGCCGACGGCCCAGGGCGGCGCCAGCCGGTGCAGTCGCCTGGTGTGCCTGACCCTGTTGTTGGCCGCGGTTGCCATGGCCTCTGTCTTCATCGGTGTACCCCTGGCCGCAGCCCTGCATGCGGTGGTGTATCAGCCCCTGCTGGGTATCATCTTCGCAGCCGCGATCACTGCTGAATTAGCGCTGATGGTGGCGTCCGTCATCCTGAGGACCGAGAAGAGCGTACGGTGAACCGCGTGCGGAACCGGGAAAACCCAGCCCGGAAGGTGGTTGTCTGCATGGTGCTCCTTGCGGTCGCAACCGCTTCCCTGGCCTTTGCATTCACCGAGCGGCACGTCCCGCTGCCCGTGCCCGAGCACGGGGAGGCCTACTATGGCGTCCAGCTGGACTGGCAGCACGATTCCGCGGACGGCTATGCATCCCGGCTGGGGGCGACGCCCGCAGTGTACGGACGCTATGTCAGCTTCCCGCTGACACCGGAGGAGGAAAAGGAAGTGGGCGAGGAGATATCCCAGCTGGCTGACGCCCATTCCGCCATGATGTTGACGCTGGAGCCTTGGAACGGCCTCGCGTCCATCACGCCTGAAGTGCTTGCGGACTTCTCGCAGGACCTGACGGCGTGGACCCGCAAGGGTGTCCCGGTTATGGTGCGCTTCGCCCATGAAATGAACGGATCATGGTATCCATGGGGCCAGCAGCCGGAGCTCTTCATCGAAAAATTCCGCCAGGTGGCAGCAGCCGCCCATGCAGTCCCCGGATCAACTATGCTGTGGTCCCCGAACGAAGGCGGAGGCTACCCGTTCCCCGGCGGGGCACACGAGGCGAAGCCCGCGGCCGCGGCATTCTCTGTCCTGGACACCAACGGCGACGGCAGGCTCTCCATGGACGATGACCCCTACGGGCCCTATTGGCCAGGCGACGCTGCCGTGGACTGGGTGGGACTCACGCTCTATCACTACGGCGATGTCCACCCGTGGGGCGAAAACGAGATTCCTGCCCCGGGCAAGCTGGCCGCGAAAATCACCGGAACATACAGGACCGGCTTCGTGGATGAAACAGCCGTCCCGGACTTTTATGCCGCCTACGCGGTAGGGCACGCCAAGCCGTTCGCCATTTCCGAGACCGCCGCCTTCTACAACACGGCCCGCACAGACGGCGCGGCAGCGCTGGAGATCAAATCTGCCTGGTGGAAGCAGCTGTTCGATGCCGGATTCGAAACACAATTCCCGCAGATGAAACTGGCCATGTGGTTCGAGTACACCAAAGAGGAAACGGAACCCAGCAACCAGGTCATCGACTGGAGGGCCACCGCGGATCCGGCCGTCCTGGCGCCGTTCCGGGCAGCGGTCCCTTCGCGGTTCATCATGGCGCCGCTGGGAGGGTAGCAGGCGCGCCGGCAGGGGACTGAACCGGCCCTCGTACGTTTCCTACTTGACCTGCAGAGTGAAAAGACCACAGCCGAAACCTAAGAAAGTACTACTAGGACCAGGCGCCGCGGCTTTCCAGGACGTCCTTGAGCAGGTCGGCGCGGTCGGAGACGATCCCGTCCACGCCGAGGTCCAGGAGCCGGTGCATCTCGGCCGGATCGTTGATGGTCCATGCGTGGACGTTCAGTCCCAGCCCGTGCGCGCGGCGGACGAAGCCGGGCGTGACGACGGGAAAGCCGCGGTACCGGACCGGCACCTGCAGGGCATCAACATCGCGCAGCACCCGGCGCAGCACGGGCCGCACCCACGAACGCAGGCCGGGTACGGCGAGCAGCGGCGACAACGCCATGAAAGCAGCGTTGACCGACGTCCCGGCGGACGACGCGGTGCGGCGGCTGAGCAGCCGCAGTACCGCACGCCGTCGGCGGTCCGAAAAGCTGGCGATGAGTACGCGGTCATGGACAGCATGCCGCTCGATTGCGTCCGCAACGCTCCGGACTGAATGCCAGTCCTTGACGTCGAGGTTGAACCGGGTCCCGGGGAAGGCCGCCACGAGTTCATCGAAGGTGGGCACGGGTTCCGTCCCGCCGATCCGCGCCCGGGACACCTCTTCGGCGGTCAGGTCGGCGATGCGTCCGGCGCTGTCCGTGATCCGGTCCAGGGCGGCGTCATGAAAGAGCAGCAGCACGCCGTCGGTGGTCGTGTGCACGTCCGTTTCAAGGTAGCGGTAGCCGAGCCCGACGGCGGCGCCGAAGGCCGCCATGGAGTTCTCCAGGCCGTCAAGGGAGAAGCCCCTGTGGGCCATGGCGATGGGCATGTGGGCGCCGGCTGCTGATTCCGGGGACGAAAAGAAGGGCAGCGTCACAGCGCTTTTACGGCAGTCTGACGCCGAGTTCGGCGAGCTTCTCCTCGAGAATCTGGGCCACGCCGTCGTCGTCAAAATGCGGCGCCTGCTGCCCGGCGGCGCGGATCGCTTCCGGGTGGCCGCTGGCCATCGCATAACCGTGGCCGGCCCAGCGGAGCATTTCGATGTCGTTGGGCATATCGCCGAAGGCCACCACATCCGCGGCGTCGATTCCCCGCGCCGCAGCGTAGCCGGCGAGAGTGACAGCCTTATTGATGCCCGGGACGGACAGTTCCAGCATGGCGACGGTAGGCGCTGAATGCGTGACGGTGGCGAGATTCCCGACGGCGGGGCTCACCGCTGCGAGGAACTCATCTGCGGTGCCTTCGCGGATGATGGCAAGGAACTTCACGACCGCGTCATCTGCCGTGAGCGTCTCGTCCAGCGGGGCTGGTGTGAACTCGGACAGGAGTTCGCTCGTGTCGTTTTCGATGAAGCCAGGCTCCAGGTGGAATCCGGTGAGGGTTTCGGCAGCGAACAGCGCGGTAGGGCGGAGCTTCTTGATGATCCGGCGGACCTCGAAGACGTCGTCCAGGGCCATGGTCTGCGCGGACACCAGTTTGTCCGCCTCGAGGTCCCACACCACTGCGCCGTTCGAGCAGATCACCGTGCCGGTGTGCCCCAGCTGTTTTTCCAGCGGGTGCAGCCAGCGCGGCGGACGGCCGGTTACGAAGACGAGCTCGACGCCGGCCTCCCGGCAGGCGTGGAACGCCCGGACCGTGCGGACACTGATTTTTCCGTCGTGCCCCAGGATCGTTCCGTCTATGTCACTTGCAACCAACCGCATCCTGCCAGTCTACGTCGGCGCAGCAGGACCACCGGCCGCAGCCGGATGCTTTGGCGGGAAGCCAGCCGAGGATCCAGTCACTGTCCGGCGCGTCCGCCTTTGGCCGCCGGGAAGGCCAGGAACTCGCGGACCTCGGTCCGGTTGTCCATAGCCTCAAGGCTGAAAAGGTCCGGGCTCAGTGAGGGAGGCACTGGCAATACCCCTATCAGCAGGGACTCCCTCACGCTGGCGATCCCCTGTTCCATGGATAGTGAGCCCCGCTTCCTGGAAAGCAGTTCCTGGACTGCAGTTCCTGAACAGCACAGGACATCCGAGGCAACCGCCCAAGTTTGCAGCGGCTTTGACCGGTTCCGTCTCCGCGGAACAACCAACACCCCATCCCCCCATCAGGAGAGACATGCTGAGCGTTAGCGCCTACGCCGCCCCGTCCGCCACCGAACCCCTCGCCCCGACCACCATCGAGCGCCGTGACGTCGGCCCAAGTGACGTCCTCATCGAGATCAAGTACGCCGGCATCTGCCACTCCGACATCCACACCGTCCGCGGCGACTGGGGGCCCCAGTCCTACCCGCTGGCCCCCGGCCACGAAATCGCCGGAATCGTCACGAAGGTTGGCTCCGAGGTGACCAAGTACGCCGTGGGTGACCGGGTGGGCGTCGGCTGCATGGTCAACTCCTGCCGCGAATGCGCCAACTGCCAAAAGGGCGAGGAGCAGTACTGCCTCGTAGGGATGACCGGTACCTACGGCGCCGTGGACCGTGATGGAACCATCACCCAAGGCGGTTACTCCACCCATGTCGTGGTGACCGAAGACTTCGTCGTCAGGATCCCGGAGGGCATCGAACTCGATGCCGCGGCCCCGCTGCTGTGCGCGGGCATCACCACCTACTCCCCGCTGCGCCACTGGGGCGCCGGGCCCGGCAAGAAGGTCGCCGTCGTCGGCCTCGGTGGACTCGGGCACATGGCCGTCAAGCTCGCCTCCGCCATGGGTGCCGACGTCACCGTCCTCTCCCAGTCGCTGAAGAAGCAGGAAGACGGCCTGCGCCTCGGCGCCGACGCCTACTACGCCACCAGTGATCCCGGAACTTTCGAGCAGCTGGCCGGCTCCTTCGACCTGATCATCAACACCGTCAGCGCCAAGATCGACATCAGCGCCTACCTGCAGCTGCTGACCCTCGACGGCGCCCTGGTGAATGTGGGCGCTCCGGCGGAACCACTCCCCGTCCAGGTGTTCTCCCTGATCATGGGACGCCGGTCGTTTGCCGGCTCGGCGATCGGCGGGATCCGCGAGACCCAGGAAATGCTCGATTTCTGTGCCGAACACCAGCTCGGCGCAGAAATCGAGGTCATTCCGGCAGAAAAGATCAACGACGCCTACGAACGAGTCCTTGCCTCCGATGTCCGGTACCGCTTCGTGATCGACACCTCGACCCTGGGCTAGCGGCGCCGAGGCTTCATCCAGCGGTGCCTTCGGGCACCGCTCGGTGAGGCCCCGGGAGCCCTATTCCATTTACTGGATGAGGCCCGGCGAGCCCTTTTCCATTAAGTCGTTTCAGGCACATAGTTATCCCATGAGTGATACGCAACGACGCGTGCAGCCCAAGGTCTTGGCATTCATTGTGACGCTGGGGCTTCTGATTCCGCTGCTGGCAGGCCTCTACTTTTGGTCCCAGGCCCGGGCCAACGGTCCGGAGAGTGCCCCGAGTGCCCCGACTGCGCCTCCAGCCACTTCCCCAACTCCCAAGCCGAAGGCCACTACTCCTGCGCCAAAGCCCAAGCCTCCGGCACCCCCGGCTGACCGCCTCCGGGGCCAGCCGGTCAACATCCTGCTTATCGGCAGCGACACGAGGGGGACCAACGCGAAGGACACCGTGCGGAGGCTCGCCACTGACCAGCGTGCTGACACCCTTTTCCTGATCCATGTCTCGGCCGACCGCAAGAGCGTCCACGGCATTTCCGTTATGCGCGACCTCTGGGCTGAAATCCCCGGCTACGGCTACTCAAAGATCAACGACGGCCTTGCCTGGGGCGGCGTGCCCGCCATGCGGCAAACCGTCGGGGCACTGTTCGGCCGGCACATTGACCACTCCATCGTGATCGACTTCGGCAGGTTCGTAGAACTGGTCGATGCCCTTGGCGGAGTGCGGGTTGACGTCCGGACGCCGTTCACGTCGACCCACGACAGCCGGCACACGTTCCCGCAGGGCGTGCAGAAACTCAATGGCGCCCATGCCCTGGAGTTCGTCCGGGAACGCTACGCCTTCAGCGACGGGGACTACCAGCGTGTACGGAACCAGCAGACCTTCGTGAAGGCGCTGATCGCCGAACTCCTCCAGCCCAAGACCATCACCAATCCCGTGACCCTCCGCAAGACCGTTGCTTCCCTCTCAAGAATCGTTGCGGTCAGCACCGGGCTGGATCAGGAAACCTTGGCAGGGCTGGCGTACAGCCTGCGCAATCTCCCGCTGAAGAATGCTGCGTTCTTCGCTCTGCCCACCGCAGGCGTGAGCACCTCGTTCGACGGGCGGTCAATTGTCCTGCAGGATCCCGCAGCACTCGCTCAGATCAGGACGGCCCTGGCCCGTGACCGCGTGGACCAATACATCAAGGCTTCTGGGGTTCCGGTCATCCGCTGAGCCCCGGACAACGCGCCTGACGGGGACCAGGAGCCTGCCGCCGCTTCCCGACGTAAACTGAGGGTGGCAAAGGAGCGGACGGCGATGGACGGCAATTGTTCATCATTCGGGGCTGGTTTTCCTGGAGCTGGTATTCCCCGCGCGGAACGTCAGCGGCTGCCCCGTGACCGCCGTCAGAAGCAGGTGGTCGACGTGACGGCGGCATCGGCGCGGCGCCTCCTCACCGCCCTCCTCGTCTTCCTGGCCCTGATCATCGGCTTCATCCCGGGCGCACCTCCTGCCCAGGCCGTATCGCTGCGCGGTCACGACATCTCCTGGCCCCAGTGCCCGACGGCGGTGGGCGGCTTTGGACTGCCGCTTCCGCCTGCTTCGTCCCAGTTTGTCGTCATCGGCCTGACAAAAGGGCTCCCCTTCACGGAGAACCCGTGCCTTGCCAGCCAGGTGAACTGGGCCAAAACCAACAACAAGCCGGCCCAGGCCTACACCATGGCGGCCTTCCCCACCCCCGCACAGCTCTCCGCCTACCGGACCCAGGGGCCCTGGTCTTCCGCCACGCGCGCCGGGCACCTGTCCAACGTGGGTTACGCCGAAGCGCGGTTTGCCCTCGCCAGCCTCACGCGGACGGGCTTTGCGCCTCGGGTGGTATGGATCGACGTCGAACCCCGGCCCGCCCAGCCCTGGCCCACCGCCACTGCACTGCAGCAGCGTGAGAACCGGTACATCATCGAGGGCCTCATGCGCGGCCTGCGCGATGCCAAACTGTCCTACGGCCTCTACTCATTTGCCTCCGGCTGGACAAGCATCACCGGGTCATGGCGGTTGCCCGGCGTTCCGGTCTGGGCCACTGCCGGCCGGCTGGACTATCCCGGTGAAGCGCTGGACCGCTGCCGCCAGGCAAGTTTCTCCGGCGGGCGCGTCTACATTTCGCAGTGGTACGACGACAGCCGGGACTACGATCTGACCTGCGATCCTTACGCGTTCACTCCCCTGCCGATTCCGGCATCGAGCCTCTCGGGTTCGACGGCTGACTTCAGCGGCGACTGGAACACCGACATCCTCGCCCGCGTACCCGCCACCGGCGAACTGCGGAT
This sequence comes from Arthrobacter sp. ISL-28, assembly GCF_018613875.1. Classification (GTDB taxonomy): domain Bacteria; phylum Actinomycetota; class Actinomycetes; order Actinomycetales; family Micrococcaceae; genus Arthrobacter. The sequence continues at coordinate 38,693 of NZ_JAGGPJ010000016.1, forward strand.
GTATCCCGGGACGGGACGCGGGGGCAGGCTGCCCGGAGTGAGCATCGGCAACGGCTGGAACGGCTTCAGCCTGCTCGAGACACCTGGCGACTTCAACGGTGACGGTCCGCTGGACGTCCTTGCCCGGGAAACGGCTACCGGCTACCTCTGGCTCTACCGCGGCAACGGCACCGGCGGATTCCTGCCGCGGCTCCGGGTGGGCAACGGTTGGAACATCTTTAGCGCCGTCGTCGGCCCCGGCGACTTCAACGGCGACCAGCGGGTGGACATCCTGGCGCGGGAAACAGCCACGGGCTACCTCTGGCTCTACCTCGGGAACGGCACCGGCGGATTCCTGCCGCGCCTCCGTGTGGGGGCCGGGTGGAACACCGTCAATTCCCTCGTTGGTCCCGGCGACTTCAACAGTGACGGCACTGCGGATATCCTGGCGCGGGAGACGGCAACCGGACACCTGTGGCTTTACCGCGGCAACGGCACCGGTGGCTGGCTCCCCCGCACGAGGGTGGGCCACGGCTGGAACGTCATGACCGCCGTCGTAAGCCCTGGCGACTTCAACGGCGACCGCAGGCCTGACCTGCTGGCGCGCGACGGCAGCGGCGTGCTGTGGCTGTACCCGGGCACCGGCACCGGCTTCCTGCTCCCGCGTGTGCAGGTCGGCCCCGGCTGGAACGGACTTTCCCCGCTGTTCTGAACCTCGGGCCTTAGCCGCGAGGCGTCGGGCAGTGAATCCCAGGCCCCGGTAAATTCCAGGCCCGGTTCAAAGCTGTTCGCGGGCGGTCTCCTCTGATCTCCGGGGGGCCACGGTGAAGGAGGCGACCCGTTCCAGCCCGGGGTGCAGATGATCGCCGCCGTTCACCACGCCTGTCTGCCACCATAGTTTCAGCCCTTCCGGTGACACCTCGAGGAAGGCCAGATTGTTGTCGAACCATGGCCCCTTGAGTGAGGACCAGCGGAACGGGGGGTTCGGGACCTTCGCCGAGCGCGCCACCCAGGCCCCTACCGGCGTGGCCAGGCCGTAGGACGTGATGGCCGTGAACGACCTCATGAGCCGGGGCAGCGGGTTGCGGATTGGGGAGCAGACTGCCTGCACGATCCGGCTGCCCGAGGCACGTTCCACCTCGGAAACGTAGGAGAAGTGGACGTCGCCCGCGAGGAAGGTCACAGTTTCCGGCGCCGGGCCGCGTTTACCGTCGGCAACCTCGGCCGCGATGGCCGCAACGTCCTGGAAGCTGTCCTGGAAGGCGCCCCAATGTTCAAGGTCCAGCGCCTGCCGCAGCTTCTCGCCGGCCCGGGCGGCAAGTTTTCCCCACGCACCTTCGGAAATGGCCTCATCCCAGGCTTCGACGTGGTGCAGGCCCATCGGCAGCCGGAAAGGCAACGACATGGCCACCAGCAGGTGGCGGAAACCGCCACGCATCTTGCCGTCGAGCCAGGCCATTTCCGCCTCATCCAGCAAGGCGCGCTCTTCCGGCACCAGGTTCCGGGCAGCCCGGGAGTCCACCACCATCAGCCGGGTGTCACCGAAGTCCCGGCAGAAACTCCACCGGTACGATTCCGGCTTCTGGTCGGCCCGGTCCGCGAGACTGTCGAGCTCCGCGCTCAGGTCGGGTTCGGCCTCGCCGCCGTGCCGGGCAACCTGTTGCCAGACGGGATCCCCGGCCCGCTCCTGCGGTGACAGGTTCCCCAGATGCTGGTAGACCCAGTACGAGGCCAGCCCCGCGACAATCCGCTCATGCCACCAGGGCATGGCTTCCATTTTCTTCTTCCAGCTCAGCGAGGCGTTCCAGTCGTCGCGGATGTCGTGGTCATCGAAGATCATGGCGCTGGGCAGGGTGGACAGCAGCCACCTGTTTGCCGGGTCGGACCAGGCCAGGTAGTAGAGGTGAGCGTATTCCTCGTAATCCTTGAGCTCCTCGCCCGGCGGTGCATTGATGTCCCGGCGGGCGCGGATGAACTGCTGCATCTGTTCGCTGGTCGAGTCGGCATACACCTGGTCCCCGAGGAACGCCACCAGATCCGGCCATGGCGTGTCACCTCCGGAGGCCATCCGCAGTGCATACGCCCTCAGCGAGTCGACGCCGTGGGTCCGGTTGCCGGACTCATCGTGCGGGACGCTGGTGCGGCATGAACCGTACGCCATCCGCAGCGGCTTTCCGGGCTTCAGCGCCGCGATCATTGACGCCGGGAACCCGGACCCTCGATCGGGCCAGACCCGGATTCCGTTGACGTCGAGGGTGTAGGGCGTGACCGTTCCTGGCTCCAGTCCGTCGACCTCCACGAGCGCATAATGGTGGCCGTGCACTGCGAAGGTGCTGGCCTCCCAGTCCCTGCCGCCGGCACGAACCGAGACCCGGGCAGCATTCCGGGTCTCCACCCAGATACTCGCCGAGGTCTCATCCACGTACCGCATCATCGGGCCGAGCACCAACGGTGAGGTCGTCATGATTCAGTTGTACCTGCTCCGCCCCGGTGCGGCCATTGGCCGGCGGAAGGACAGTAATGGAGGGTCTGCTGCCTTCACTCCGGACAGCAAACTGGGCGGAACGAGCGGCGGATCTGAAACGCCGAAAGCTGGCTCCAGGCGTGCTGAGACCGTGGAGCCAGCCTTTTCCGGCGAGTGTCCCCAGAGATGAAGACTGTTCAAGCCTTCCCCCCAACAAGGATTGAGGAACACTGCCGAGACACAGGCTATGCGCATGTGGCCAAGCAATCAACGGTTGCTTCAGATATTCGCAGCTCTTGCTTCCAGAAGCGCCCGCGTGCGCTGGTTCTTGGCCAGCGCAGCTGCAGCAGTGAACTCCGCGCGGGCTTCTTCCAGGCGGCCGAGCCGGACCAGCAGCTCGCCGCGGACGCTGGGAAGCAAATGGGCTCCGCGGAGGGAGCCGCCGGTGACGAGACGGTCCACGATAACCAGCGCGGCGGCCGGCCCCGTGGCCATGGATACGGCCACGGCCCGGTTGAGTTCCACAACCGGGCCGGGAGCGATCCGGCCGAGCGCCTCGTAGAGCAGCACGATGCGCTGCCAGTCCGTCTCCCCGACGCTTGGCGCCGTGGCGTGGCATTCCGCTATTGCCGCCTGCAGGGCGTAGTTGCCCCGCCCCCGGCCCAACGCATCGCTCCGCGCGAGGGCTGCACTGCCCCGCCCGATCTGGGCACGGTCCCACCGGGTGCGGTCCTGCTCCGCCAGCAGGATGGGAGTGCCATCAGGCCGGGTGCGGGCGGCGAAGCGCGAAGCCTGGAACTCCATGAGGGCCACCAGTGCGTGGACCTCGGGCTCGCGCGGGACGAGCCCCGCGAGGACACGCCCGATCCTGAGTGCCTCGCGGGCGAGGTCCGGACGGATCCACCGCTCCCCCGACGTCGCCGCGTATCCCTCCGTGAACATGAGGTACACGACTCCCAGGACGCCGCCGAGCCGTTCCTTCCACTCGTTCGGCTCGGGGACTTCGAACGGCACCTTGGCGGCCGCAAGGGTCTTCTTGGCACGGACGATCCGCTGCTGCACTGTGGCGACGGGAACAAGGAAAAGGCGCCCGAGCTCCTCCGTAGTCAGGCCGCTGACCACCCGCAGCGTCAGGGCCACCTGCGCCTCCCGCGAGAGCACCGGGTGGCACGCGGTGAACACGAGCCGGAGCACGTCGTCGTCCACCGGCTCCCACGCCACACCGTCGTCCTCCTCCAGCCCGTGCGCGATGGCGCGGTAGCGTTCGTCGAGCCCCTCGGCCCGCCGCCACGCGTCAATCGCCTTGCGTTTGGCTACCGCGGTGAGCCAGGCGGCCGGATTCCGCGGAACTCCGGACACCGGCCACTGCTCCAGGGCGTCGGCCAACGCCTCCTGGGCCAGGTCCTCGGCGAGCCCGATGTCCCGCGTGACCCGGGCCAGAACCGCGATGATCCGGGAGCCTTCGATCCGCCACAGCGCTTCGATCCGCCGCCGCACCGCGGATCCTGCTCCCCCGCTCACCGCGGACTCCGCCCCTCCGGCCTGCGGATCAGGACTGGCCCAACTGCTCGCGCCACCCCGTCTCTTTCCGGATGTATTCGTTGTCGGCGAAGTCCGCGAAGTCCTCAGCTTCATGCACGCGCCGGACCTCAAGCTTCGAGCCCGGGCCGAGCGGGCACCGGCGTGCCCATTCGGCGGCCTCCTCCTTCGACCCGACCTGGACGATCCAGAACCCGTTGAACAGCTCGTGGGTCTCGCCGTAAGGCCCGTCCGTGATGATCGGCGGTTCCTCCGAGAAGTCGACAACGAAGGCATTGTCCTCGGAGACGTCAGCGAGGCCCTCCCCGGCCAGCATGACCCCTGCCTTGATGAGCGACTCGTTGTAGGCCCCCATTTTGTTGAGGATCTCCTCGAACGGGATCTTCTTTGACGCTTCAAGGGCTTCTTCGGTTGAACGCATGATGAACATGTACTTCATGGTCTGTCTCCTTGCCTGGACGAGGACGCCGTGTGCGTCCTTCTACTATTCCGTCGAACAGGGCGAACGGGAATCGACAGAGCCCAGGAAAATTTTTTTGTGAAAATCCCATCGACTGCTGAGTAACTGCCGTTCTGGGGCGCCATAAGGGCCGCTACGGAGCAATCGATGCAGGCAAGACGGGGAGTAACGCCGGTTCACCCTGCGTTCGGAGGCGTCACATCCCCTGTCCGGCAGACGGCTGCCACGTCTAGGCTCGAACATATGAACAATCACTTCACGGACGAACGGGACAGCTACGGCCGGCTCCTGGTGGACAGGGAAGTATGGCGGCAAGCCACCACCCTTGCCGCCGCCGGCGAGCTGACGGCACGGTGGCTGGAAGGCAAGAGCGAGTACCAGGCAGGAACCCTTGCGCCTGGCTTTGACGACGAGACCCTGCCCATCGCCGGGCAACTCGCGGAGATCAACCGCAGCGGGTTCTTCACGAAGGAATCCCAGCCGGGACTCGCGGCGGATGCCCGCCATGCCCAGCGAGAGTACGTGACGGGCTTCTGCTCCCCCGAGTCGGCGCGGCGGCTCCTGCAGCTTTCAACGCAGACGGAGTTCGTTGCGATCGCCCATGCCCCGGGAGAGATGAGCCGCGCGTCCATTCCCGTGACGCTCGACGGCGACGAGGTGGTCACCGTCCTGGGGACCAGCGAGAGCCCCATCGAATCCGAACAAATCCGGGACTGGGCGGAGGAAAGCAACGAAACGCTGGCCCTCGTCCTTGCGGACTCCTGGTACCTCGAGCTGCTCGACCCGGTGTGGGGACGGAACCACCACCTCCTGCCTGCCATCCTGGACGCCCTGAGGTCGGCGCCCGACGCTTTTTGACGCTGTGCGACTCCCGGCGAACGTCCGCGACGTTCGGTGAACGTCCGCGACCTTCGGTGAACGTCCACGACTTCCGGTGAACGTGCGCGACGGCGGGCGTTGTGGCGGCCTTGGGGGCCTACGTAACCTCGGTCCAACAAGCCCGAACACCACCGAAGGAACACGATGTCGACCTCAGATGACAACGCCGGAACAACCCGCATTGCGGCCGGTGAGACCCGCAACCCGAAACGTCCCCGCCAGCTCAAAATCGGCATCGCCGTGGGCCTGGTAGCCCTCCTCGGCGCCGGCGCTGCCGCGGCGGCCACCGCGGCCCGCAGCACGGGCACGGCACCCACGAGCGCCGCCGTCGCCACCAGTCCCGCTGCGGAACTGAAGCTGGGCTATTTCGGCAACATCACGCACGCCCCGGCCCTGATTGGGGTTAACGAGGGCTTTATCAAGAACAATCTCGGCAGCACCAAGCTCTCCACGCAGGTGTTTAACGCGGGCCCGGCAGCCATCGAGGCGCTGAACGCCGGCGCCATCGACGCCACGTACATCGGCCCGAACCCGGCGATCAACTCCTTCGTCAAGAGCAAGGGCGAGTCCATCAGCATCATCGCCGGCGCAGCGTCCGGCGGGGCCCAGCTGGTGGTGAAACCGGAGATCAAGACCGCAGCCGACCTGAAGGGCAAGACCCTGGCTTCGCCGCAGCTGGGCGGCACGCAGGATGTGGCGCTCCGCGCCTGGCTCGGCAAGCAGGGTTACAAGACAAATCCCGACGGCGGCGGAGACGTCGCGATCAACCCCACCGAGAATGCCCAGACGCTGAAGCTGTTCCAGAGCGGAAAGCTCGACGGCGCGTGGCTGCCGGAGCCATGGGCCTCCCGCCTGGTGCTCCAGGCCGGGGCCAAGGTCCTGGTGGACGAGAAAGACCTCTGGGACGGTTCCCTGACCGGCAAGCCCGGCGAGTTCCCCACCACCATCCTGATCGTGAACAAGAAGTTCGCCGCCGAGCACCCGGAGACCGTGGAGGGACTGCTGAAGGGCCACGTGCAAGCCGTGAAGTGGCTCAATGACGCTCCGGCTGCGGAAAAAACCACCAAGGTGAACGCGGCCCTGAAGGAAACGGCGGGCAAGGCGCTGCAGCAGAACGTCATCGACCGGTCGCTGCAGAACATCGTGTTCACTGTGGACCCGCTGGCCGGTGCCTTCAAGAAGCTGCTGCAGGACGGTGTGGACGCCGGAACCACCAAGCAGGCCGACCTCAACGGCATCTTCGACCTCACCGCCCTGAACAGGGTGACCGGGCAGAAGACGTCCGCAGCCGGGCTCGGAAAGGACTGACCGGCCCAAGCCGCGGCCCAAGCCCTGACCGCGGCCCAAACAGAAGATCCGGCGGGACTGTTCCCGCCGGATCTTCTGCTGTTTCCCGACCCTGCTGTTCCCCAACCCTGCTGTTCCCCCAACTCTGCAGGATTTCCGCTGGCGAGATCTCTGCAGGTCCGGAGCTTCCACCGGTTCAGCTTCCGGTTAGAGCGCTCCCTGGAAGTGATCGATGGCGTAAGACGCCTCGTGGGCTTTGAGCAGATACTGGAAGATCACTCCCCCGGGCGCCTCTTGGCTGCCGGTAAATTCCGCCGCCGCCCACTGCCCTCCGGCCACTGCACCTGCCCAGGCATGGGCCTCTTCCCAATAGACCCCTGCCGCCGCACGGTCTGAATCACCGCCATCCAAACCACCGCGATCCGAGCCAAGGAGCATAGCCACAGAGATCCCGATGGCGGCGGTTCCGGACGGGGCATGCCAGTGGGCAACCCCCACGATGTCCACGGTCACGCCTGGCGTGGCCAAGGAGGGACGGGACGCCATGACTGTTGCCGCCCCGTCGAAACCGCCAGTGCCGATGTCCTGCCAGGCCAAGGCAGACACCCGGTCACGGAACACGCTCAGTTCGGCGCCACACTGCATCCGGATCCTGTGAGCCAAGGCCGTGATCATCGTTCCCCCGTTCTGCTGATGCTTGTGCACCAAACCAACCACCCGGACCGGTGGTCCACAATGGCCGAGGACACGCACAGACTCACGACGCAATACGGCTTAACGCCCCGCAGTACGGCGTAAAGATTCGGCGCGTAGAAGGGCCGGGAGTGTCAAGCGCGGCGGCAGTCCGCCGAAGTCCTACATGCGCATTCTGGCCACGAAGCGGAACCTGTCGCCCCTGAACACTGACCGCGTCCACTCCACAGGCACAGCTTCCGCATCGATTCCGAGCCGGTGCACCAGCAGCATCGGGGCTCCCATTTCGACATCCAGGAGCCGGACTTCATCGGGGCCTGCCAGCTTTGTCTCCACTGTGTCCTCCACTTCACTGATGCGTATTCCGTAGTCCTCGTTGAGGGCCGAATACAGCGATCCGCGGATCTCCACGTTGTGTGCAAGGTCCGGCAGCGAACCGGCCAGGAAGGCTGTCTCGTGGGCCAGCGGTTCCCCGTTGACCAGCCTGATCCGCTCGACCCGGTGGACCTCTGTCCCGGCATCCACCCCAAGCCGTCTCGCCGTCGCGGGGTCTGCGGGCACCAGACTGATGTCCAGAATCCTCGCAGACGCCGTCAGCCCCTGACTCGCCGCGTCGTCCGAGAACGAGGTGAGCTGGCGGACATGCGTCACCTTCGGCGGAGCGACAAATGTGCCCCTGCCCTGCGTCCTGTCCAGGCGCCCCTCGGCCACCAGCTCCCCTATTGCCTGTCGGACGGTGGTGCGCGACGTTCCGTATTGTTCAGCCAGCGCCCGCTCCGTCGGAATCAGGGTGCCGGGGGCAGCATCTTCGATGAGCGCGAGGATCTGCTCCTTCAGCACGTAGTACTTGGGCAGCGCGGCGGCAGCGGGGGTCTCCATGCTGCGATATTACCTATTGACAGAAAAATTGGTCTACGCCAAAATGGAGGAAATTGGTTTATACCAATTGTGCAAGCGCTAGGACGCGCGCCCCACCCCATCCATCCAGGCAGACAAGGACCCAATGATGTCGTTCCTGCAAGACCTTCGCCATACGCCCCGTCTGGGCCTCCTGGTCGGCGGCGCCGCCGCCACCATCGGGATTATTTACGGCTACGATCTTTCCAATATCGCTGGCGCCCTGCTCTTTATCACCAAGGAGTTCCAGCTCTCCACCAGCCAGCAGGAACTGGTGACCACCGCCGTCGTCGTCGGTGAAGTCCTCGGCGCCGTGCTGGGCGGTTGGCTGGCGAATCTCCTCGGCCGCAAGGCCTGCATGGTGGGAGTCGCCGGCGCATATGCTGCCTTCGCCGCCCTGAGTGCCGTGGCCCTGGACGTCCCCATGCTGCTCATCGCCAGGCTGCTGCTGGGCCTGACCATCGGCATTTCCGTGGTGGTGGTGCCGGTGTTCGTGGCGGAATCGGCACCGCCGAAAGTCAGGGGCGCGCTGCTCGTCGCCTACCAGGTGGCCACCGTCATCGGCATCATCGGCGGATACCTCGCCGCCTACGCGCTGTCCGCCACCGAGAACTGGCGCCTGATGCTGGGGCTGGCGGCCATCCCCGCCGTGGTGGTCCTCGCCGTTACGCTCCGGCTCCCCGACACCGCCCGCTGGTACATGATGCGCGGACGCACGGAAGACGCCCGCCGCACCCTCTCCTCCATCGAACCGGACGCCGACGTGGACGCCGAGCTGGCCGACATGCAGCGGGCCATCAGCGAAGAACGCGGCGGTGGCCTGCGGGAAATGCTGCGCTCCCCGTACCTGAAGGCGACAGTGTTCGTGGTCGGGCTGGGCTTCTTCATCCAGATCACCGGCATCAACGCCGTGGTCTACTACAGCCCGCGGATCTTCGAAGCGATGGGCTTCACCGGCAACGCCGCACTGCTCCTGTTCCCTGCCCTGGTCCAGGCCGCCGCCCTGGTTGCCGTCTTCGTGTCGCTGTCGCTTGTGGACCGGCTGGGACGGCGTCCCATCCTGCTCGGCGGCATCGGCATGATGATTGTCGCCAACATCATCCTTGTCGCCGTCTTCATGGTGGGCCGCGACTTTGGCGGTGCCCTGACCGTCATCGGGTTCCTGGGCGTGCTGCTGTTCACGGTCGGCTTCACCTTCGGCTTCGGCGCGCTGGTCTGGGTCTACGCCGGCGAATCGTTCCCGGCCCGCCTGCGTTCCCTCGGCGCCAGCGCCATGCTGACCTCCGACCTCGTGGCCAACGTCATCGTCGCCGCGTTCTTCCTGACCATGCTGCAGCGGCTCGGTGGAGCGGGCACCTTCGCGGTGTTCGGTGTACTCGCCGTCGCCGGGTTCATCTTCGTGCACCGCCTCGCCCCGGAAACCAAGGGCCGGAACCTCGAAGAGATCCGCCACTACTGGGAAAACGGCGCCCGCTGGCCCGAACAGACCGGCAGCGCGCCGGCGGCCAAATAATGCCGCTGGTTCTGGGCCTCGACATCGGCGGGTCCAAAACCCACGCCATCCTGGCCCGCAACGCTGTCAACCACAAGGCCGACGACGGCGCGCAGCGGGTTTCCGAGGTCAGCGTCGGCAGCGCGAACATCACCTCAGTCGGAGAGCCTGCGGCGTCCGCGGCACTGGACGAACTCGCCATCCGGCTCGGTGTCGGCACCCGGGAAAGCCACGGAATCCACACGGTCTGCGCCGGCGCTGCCGGCGCAGACACCGCCGGGAGCCGGGAACGGCTCGCCGCCCTGCTCTCCCGGAGATTCCCGGGAGCCCGGATCCAGGTGGTCCACGACACGCGCATCATCCTCGCAGCGGCAGGCCTGGATGCCGGCACCGTCCTGATCTCCGGGACCGGCTCCGCGGCCTGGGCCCGCAACGTGGAAGGCAGCGAGGCCAGGGCAGGCGGCTGGGGCTTCCTGCTGGGCGATGAAGGGAGCGGCTACGCCATCACCCGCAGCGCTGTCCGCAACGCCCTCGCCGAACACGACCGCGGCCAGCCCGCAGGGCCATTGTCGGCGAGCATTCTGGAAGAGACCGGCGCCGCCGAACCCCCGGCGCTGCTGGACCTCTTCTACCGCAACCCCGAACGCCGATATTGGGCCAGTCTTGCCGGCGCAGTGTTCGCGGACGCCGCCCTGGGGGATGGCTCCAGCACGGCCATCGTCGAGGACGCCGCGGAGCAGCTGGCCTCACTGGCCGTCACTGTGAACCAGCGGCTGGGCACGGTAGGCGGCACCGCTGCTACTGGCACCGCTGCTTTGCCCGTCCTGATGGCCGGCGGGATGCTGGTCAACCAGCCGGCCCTGGCCGGCCGCGTCAGAAAGCTTCTGGAACGGCGCGGCCTTACGGACATCAGAGTGCTGGACTGCGCCCCGGCATGGGGCGCAGTCCAGCTGGCCCTGGAACTGGCCAGCCCCAGGGCGCACCACGCGGCCCGCCAGCCGAAGAATCCCGTCCACGCCCCGGCCTAAGAACCACCACACTTCAGCGACCCGCCCGATCACGAGGAGATCCTATGACCCCGCAGAACACCACAATGCCCGCAGCCGGTTCCGCCCTCCAGGCACCCGGGGCCTTGATGGCCGCCGAAATCCTCGAGCAGCCCGAGGCCCTCGCCCGGCAGCTCGACCTCGGCCATGCCGACATTCAGCGCCTGGCCGCCACCCTTCGCACGTCAGAAATCCGTTACGTCCTGCTGGCGGCCCGGGGCACGAGCGACCACGCTGCCCTGTACGCGAAGTACCTCATCGAGACTGTTCTGGGGCTGCCCGCCGGACTCGCATCGCCGTCGAGCCTCACCGTATACGGCGCCGAACCGAAGATGGAAGGCGTCCTCTGGCTGGCGGTCAGCCAATCGGGCGGATCCCCGGACCTGGTGGACTCCACCGCCGCCGCGGCGCGGGGCGGCGCCGTCACCGTGGCCGTGACCAACGCGCCGTCGTCGCCGCTGGCAACTGCAGCGCAGTACCACGTGGACATCCTGGCGGGGCCGGAGCGTGCCGTGGCCGCCACCAAGAGTTACACGTCGCAGCTGCTGGCGCTCTGGCTGCTGATTGATGCCTGGGCCGGCGGGGACGGCGCCGCGGCGTCGGTCCTGCCCGGCCATGCCGCCGATGTCCTGGCCAGACCGGAGATACTGGAGGTGGCAGACCGGTACCGGTTTGTGAACCACATCATCACCACGGGGCGCGGTTTCTCCTACCCCACGGCACGGGAGGCGGCGTTGAAGCTGATGGAAACGTCCTATCTGGCCGCCCATGCGTTCTCCGGAGCCGATCTCCTGCACGGACCGTTCGCCATGATTGACGAGGACCGCCCGGTCATCGCCATCGCTTCGCCGGGTGCCGGCGGCCGGGCGCTATCCCCGGTGCTGGAGCGGCTGGCGGAGCGCGGGGCGGACGTATGCCTTGTCGGCGACCCTGCCGCGGCCCGGCCGGCGAACCATGTAGTGCCGCTGCCGCCGGTCCACGAGCAGCTCTCCCCGCTCCTCGAAATCCTTCCCCTGCAGCGACTGGCCCACGCCATGGCCGCGGCCCGGCACCGCGACCCCGACGCGCCCCGGGGCCTGCGCAAAATCACGGAAACCTGGTGAGTACGACGCTCATTTCCGCCGCCCGCGTGATCACGCCCGGCACTGTCCTGGAGCCGGGCTGGGTGGAGATCCGGTCCGGCCAGGTCAGCGCGGTGGAAGCGGGGCCCCCTCCCCGGGAGCCTGACGTCAGCTTTCCGGAGGGGACCCTGGCGCCGGGTTTTATCGACGCCCACATTCACGGCGGCGGTGGTTTCAGCTTCAATGATCCGGATCCCGCTGCGGCCGCCGTCGGGATCGCCGCGGTGCACCTCGAGCACGGCACCACCACGCTGATGGCAAGTCTCGTGACTGCGCCCTTGGCGGAGCTTGAGACCGCCGTTGCCGCCCTGGCGGGTCTGGTGGAGGACGGCGTGCTTGCCGGGATCCATCTGGAGGGCCCCTGGCTCAGCCCCTCCCACCGCGGAGCACATACCAAGGAGCTGCTGCGGCTGCCCGACCCGGCCAGCATCGACAGGCTGATGCTGGCAGGCCGGGGCGCGGTACGGATGGTGACTTTGGCGCCAGAACTTGACGGAGGCCTCGCGGCCATCCGGCAGATCACCGGCCATGGCGCTGTCGCCGCCATTGGCCACACCGGCGCCGGCTATGACCTTGCCCGCGAGGCGATCGCCGCCGGTGCCACGGTGGGCACCCATGTGTTCAACGCCATGCGGCCCCTGCACCACCGCGAACCCGGCCCGGCCCTGGCTCTGCTGGAAGACCCGACCGTTTTTGCCGAGGTCATTGCCGACGGCGTGCACCTGCATCCCTCACTCGTCCGCTTCATCACGGGAAGCCCCGCCAGGGCCGTTTTCGTGACCGATGCAATGGCGGCGGCGTGCGCCTCGGAAGGGACGTACAGGCTGGGAGGGCTGGAGGTCCAGGTGGCCAACGGCGAGGCCCGTCTTGCCAGCAACGGAGCGATCGCCGGCAGTGTCCTGACGCTGGACGCAGCCGTGCGGCACGCGGTAAACCACGCGGGCATCCCCCTCGCTGACGCGGTCCGCTCGGCAAGCCAGAATCCCGCGGACATGCTGGGGCTGGCCGACGTCGGCCGTCTGGAGCCCGGCAAGCGCGCGGATGTAGTGGTGCTCGATGCAGGCCTGGAGGTGGTGGCGACGATGAAATCCGGGAAATGGCGCCGGCAGACCTGATGACGGCCTCACGGCCAGCTGAAACCCTGGCCAGAACGCTTCCGGTCGGTCGTCGGATCGTAGATTGCGGCGATCCGTGTTCCTTGTCGAACCCAAGGATCGACAGAGACTGGAGCCGTGTAGGCGAGACGATGACAAAGGTTTGAAGGTGAGGCCGGTCAGGATGTCGACCGCGTGTCGAATGCCGCAGCCGATTCCCGCAGCAGGCGTGCAACAGTGTCTATCGGCATGCTGGGTGACCGCCGCTGGTCGAACCGCCACAGAACGATGCGTCGCGTACCCAGGCCGGGGACATCCAGGACGTCAACCCCGTCCTGAACGACGCCGGTCAAGGCCAAGGTCGGCACGATGGCGATACCCTCACCCGCAGCGACGAGCGCGAGAGCGGTCAGTGTGTCCTGGTACTGGTGCACAGTTTCAATGCGGGCACCCGTTGATTCACGAAGTCGACCCAAAACCGAAGCGTTGGCGGCTGAGGACTCAACGCCGAGCCACGGAAGCGGCAGACGGGCAAGGTCGACGTTCTCGGTGCTGAGCAGGGCGCCCGGCGGAACCACCAGCTTCCATGGCTCGTCCAGTAGTGGCTCCTCGGTCATGCCCGCGGAAAGCAAACGTTGCCCGGCCGTCGTTGAGTCAAGCTCGACCACGACGGCGTCGAGCTGGCGCTGACGGAGGAGCCGCATCAGGGCAGGAAAGTCGTCCTCGACGATCCGGATCTGCAATTGCGGGTACTGGCTGCGCCACTCGGGCAGGCGCGGGATCACCACCGTCCGGATAAAGCTGGTGAATCCGCCAACCCGCACTGCCCCTGCGACCCTGGCCCCGCCTTCCATGCGGGCGCGCGCGACGTTGAGTGCTCGTTCGATCTCCTCGCCCGCTTCTGCTACCGCGAGACCGGCAGGCGTCAACACTGAGCCTCTGGGCGTCCGCACCACCAATGCGTGCCCTGTCTCGTCCTCCAGTTTGCTGAGCTGCTGGGATACGGCAGACGGCGTGATCCCCAGCTCGTCAGCCGCGGCGAGCACCCCGCCCGTGCGGGCAACAGCAAGAAGCACGCGCAGCCGTCGTGGGTCGATGTCCATATTTACTATTTCTAAACCACCTCTTCAGTCGAATGCAATTGATCTAAAGGTGCGTGGTCCTCATAATTGCTGTTGAGACTGGTTGAGCAGAGGCTGGTCCAGCGATGCCTCATCCACTCGGCAATGGCCGCTTCCAAAACACACGTTTATAGCCCTCCATCTACACTCCGCCCGGCGGATGGCAGTCGGGCGTCACCTATGAAAGGACATCATGGAACTGCTGTGGGAAATCTCCGGTTGGGCAGGTGCGGTTGCGATACTGAGTGCGTACCTTGCTGTCTCCATGGGTTGGTTGAAGGCCGGCCGGGGCTTCCAGATCGCGAATCTCCTCGGTGCCTGTGCCTTCATCGTCAATGGCGCATTCCATGAGGCATGGCCGTCCGTGGTCACGAATATCGCATGGTTCCTCATTTCCGCGGTCGCGCTTCTTCGCATGCGCTCCGCGCAGGAGCCTCCGGTGGACGCTGTTGAGGCCCCGCAGGTCCAATTTCCTGGCGTCCCTGAAACCGGGCAGTTGGCCATTATTGAAGCGCCCCGGGCAGCCTAGCTTTACATAAATCGATCCAGGCTGCGTGGCCGCTCCATTTCTCGTCCCGGCTTCGGCCTGATGCTACACCCGCCCTGACAGCAGCCGCCGCAGGAAATGCGTCCCCCGAGCGGCAGCGAGTGATGAGGGACTGAAGTTTCACCGCTTTCACGAGTTTCACGTACTTTCACCCGAAGGTCCCCTTACCCTCAGCTTGACGAAACATCGGTTATCGGCGGCTTGAAGCACGGGAGTAGAAGTGGGCTGCCGCTGTCGGCATCTACCGTTCGGCCGGCTGCATCGGAACCAGGTGGCGCCGTGAGGGTCTTAGTGGTGGCTTGCCTGGTCGCGTTCGTGGATGGTTCCGTATGGGACGTCGGCTGTCAGTGACACGGAAAACCGGCAAAAGTCGTGTCGGGTTACGACAACGCCCAGCGTGCGGTCCATCGATGCTTGGAATTGGGCAGTGGCTAGGGCCCTGTCGAGTTCAAAGTCGCGTTCTTCAGCTGTGGCGACGACAAAATCTGCGATGAGCACATCCGTCGGCATGGTCCGGGGCCTTCTAGTTAACTGAGTAGTCATTCTGTTTTCTCCTTGCTCATGTAGCAGTTGGGAGTTGAAGAGGGAAAGGCCCAGCCCCTGGGTTCAGGCTGGGACCTCCCCGAACTTGGCGGATTGGGGACGGGTTATATAGCCTGCCACCTGCCCCGAATGCCGGGCTTTCGGGTGGTGCCTCGATCCGGGCGCCTATTTTGGGCCTTTTTGACGCATTGATAACCGGTCACCTGTAGCAGGTCACCTGAAGTTCAACTCAACTCGACCTACGCAACGGCATCGTCGTCGAGATTGAACGGCGCGGCGTCGTTGTTCTTTGCGGAGCGGCCGGCAAGGTTGGGCAGTGTCGCGACAGCGTCATCCACGATCTGGGCCACCGGCGTCGCGATGTCCACGACCACGCCGGCCTCATCGACCTGCAGCTCTTCGAGGGTTTCCAGCTGCGAGTCCAGCAGCGAAAGGGGCATGAAGTGTCCTGGCCGTGCCGCCATCCGGCTGGCCAGCAGTTCCCGCGTTCCGTGCAGGTGCACGAACACCACGGACGGATCGCCGCTGCGGATGATGTCCCGGTATGCGCGTTTGAGTGCGTTGCAGGCGATCACCAAGCCGGAGTCAGATGCTGAGAACCGTCGGCCTATTTCGGCCAGCCACGGTGCCCGGTCTCCGTCGTTCAAGGGAGTGCCAGAGGCCATCTTGTCGATATTGGACTGCGGGTGGAGCGAATCGCCGTCGACGAATTCAGCTCCGATGCGTTCGGCGATGGTCGCGCCCACTGTGCTCTTGCCGCAGCTGGTCACGCCCATCACCACGATGTGGCGATGGGCGGGAGCAGCTGGCTTCAGGTCACCAGTCATGGACGGTGCCGTCGACGAGGCGGTTGTAGGGCAGGTAGGCCTGCTGGTACGGGTACGCTGCGGCTGCTTCTTCGTTGAATTCAACGCCGATGCCGGGCTTGTCTCCCGGGTGCAGGTACCCGTCGGTGAAGGTCATCGACTGCTCGAAGACCTCGTTGGTCGCCGCGGAGTGCTGCATGTATTCCTGGATGCCGTAGTTGTGGATGGCCAGGCCCACGTGCAGCTGCGCGGCGAACCCTACCGGTGAAATGTCGGTGGGGCCGTGGAAGCCGGACTTGATCTGGTACTGCGCGGCGAAGTCCATGACCTTTTTCAGCGGGGAGATCCCGCCGAAGTGGGTGGACGCAGCCCGCACGTAGTCGATGAGCTGTTCCTTGATGATCGTCTGGTAGTCGTAGACGGTGTTGAAGATTTCCCCGATGGCCAGCGGCGTGGTGGTGTGCGAACGCACCAGGCGCAGCGCCTCCTGGTTTTCGGCCGGGGTGCAGTCTTCCAGCCAGAACAGGTCATAGGGCTCCAGCGCCTTGCCCAGCTTCGCGGCCTGGATCGGCGTCATGCGGTGGTGCCCGTCGTGCAGCAATGGGATTTCGGGACCGAACTCGTTGCGGACGGCTTCGAACACGGTGGGCAGGTGGCGCAGGTAGGCCCGGGTGTCCCAGTCCTCCTCCATCGGGAACGCGCCGCGGCCCGCGGGCTCGTAGTCGTAGCGCTCCCCCGAGGCCTGCGCCTGAGCTGCGACGCCGTACACGGCCTTGATCCCGGGGACGGCGGCCTGGATGCGGATGGACTTGTAGCCCAGCTCCAGGTGTTCCCGGACGGAGTCGAACAGCGAGGGGATGTCGGAGCCGGACGCGTGGCCGTAGGCGCGTAGGCCGTTGCGGGACGCGCCGCCCAGCAGTTGGTAGACGGGCATTCCGGCCATTTTGCCCTTGATGTCCCACAGGGCCATGTCCACTGCGGCGATCGCGGCCATGGTCACCGGGCCGCGGCGCCAGTACGAGGACCGGTAGAGGAACTGCCAGGTGTCCTCAATGCGGTGCGGGTCCTTGCCGATCAGCAGCTGGGCGACGTGCTCCTTCAGGTACGCCGCCACTGCGAGCTCGCGCCCGTTAAGGGTGGCGTCACCGATGCCGGTGACGCCGTCCTCGGTGGTGATCCGGAGGGTCACGAAGTTACGGGAGGGGCTTGTCACGAAGACTTCCGCGGCAATGATTTTCACAACAGGTCCTTTCGGATGGACTGGTTTAGGGGTCAGTTGGTGGGCGCCGCGTGCGGCTTCGTGGCCGTGTTTGTTTCGGTGCCGTCTGTGTCGTCGTTGGAGGGCTCGACGGCGGCGTCGGCCTTTTTGGGGGCATCGCCGCTTTCGCGGCGGGCCCTGATCTCTGTGAGGATCTCGGCGTGCTTGGCATCGGTCAGTGTGTACTTGGTCATGACCAATACCGCGAAGATTGTCAGTACGGCAGGTAGTGCACCCGCTGCGATCTGAATGCCGAACACGGCGTCCGGGGTCTGGGCGACGCCGCCGGACTTGTAACCGCCCAGTGCGAGCGCGTATGCGGCGAGGGCGCCGCCCACGGCCTGACCGGTCTTGCGGGTGAAGGAGAACAGGGCGTAGGTGATGCCTTCGGTGCGGACGCCGGTCTTCCATTCGCCGTATTCCACGGTGTCTGCTTCGAGGGCCCACACCACGATGCTCATCGCGAGCACGCCGACGAGGCTGAGCACGAGGCCGGCAAAGCCGATCATGGTCTGGCTTGCCGGCGTGAAGAAGATAACCACACCACCGGCGACAGTGATTAGGGAGGAGTAGATGTAGACGTGCTTCTTGCCGATGTTGCGGACCAGCTTGGGCATGAACGCGGCCAGGACGAAGGTCAGGACAAGCTGGATGATGGACAGCACCGGGTACAAGTCCAGGCGGCCGAGGACGTCGCGCAGGTAGTACAGCTGCACGGAGGTCAGTGCCAGGTAGCCGGAGAGGAAGAGGAAGGAGCTGATGCAGAGCATCAGGAGGGGCTTGTTGCCCTTGAGGGTTTCCATGCTCTGCTTGAGGGAAACGTTCGGTACTGCGCGGTGGACGCGTTCCTTGGCGGTAAGGACGGTGAAGAAGTACAGGACGGTGCCGATGCCGACGAACACCAGGGTGATGGTGGTGAAGGTTGCCTGCAGGTCAGCGCCAGGCTTGATGAGGGGTGCCACGAAGATGCCGAGGGCCGAGCCTACCAGCAGCGCGCCGACCATCCTGGCGGAGCCGAGCTTGGCCCGGTCCCCGGGGTCCTGGGTCATGGCGCCGGCCAGCGAGCCGTAGGGGATGTTGACCAGGCTGTAGGCCAGGCCAAGGGCGGCATAGGTGACGAAGGCGTAGAGCAGGGTGCCGGACTCGCCCAGCTGCGGGACGGAGAAGGTTGCAACGCTCAGGAGCAGCAGCGGGATGGAGCCGAACATGATGAACGGACGGAACTTCCCGAAGCGCTTGCTGTAGGTCCGGTCCACCAGGCGGCCGGCGAAGACGTCGGCGAACGCGTCGAAGATCCTGACGACGAGCAGGAGGGTGCCTGCCGCTGCGGCGGAAATGCCGGCGACGTCCGTGTAGTACACCAGCAGGAACATGGTGGCGGTGGTGAAGGCGAGGTTGTTGCCGGCGTCTCCGGCGCCGTAGCCGATGATGCTGAGCTTGCTGAGCTTTTTCATGAGGTGTGGGCTCCTTTACCCAAGCGTCTGCCCAGGGGGCAGCCAGAAATAATGAAAAGTGCTAGGGGTTGGTGATCGTCTTGTCGCTGCCATTTTTGAGGCCGGCCAGGGCGGTCCAGCGCTGGCGGAGGGCGAAGGCTGCGGGCTTGGGCCGGCGGTCGCGGGTGAAGACGCCCTTCTTGTTGCCGTCCACGCGCATGATGCCGTTGGACGTTTGGAAATCTGCGAAGTTCCAGACCTGCTCGCCCACCATGGCGTCCACGCGGTCAAAGACCCGGTGGTACATGGCAAGAAAGGCGGCCTGGTATTCCTCGCTCCAGGGCTGTTCGTAGATGGAGTGGAAGCCGGGCATGGTGTCGGGCCCGTACTCGGTCATGATCATGGGTTTGCCGTATTTGGCTTCCCATTCCCGCAGTTCCTTCTCCAGAACCTGCTCCGATGTTTCCAGGTCCCCGTTGTTCAGGTACCAGCCGTAGTAGCGGTTGAGCATGATGACGTCGAACAGGTCACCGAGCAGTTCCTTGTCCGGAGTGTCGAACATGACGTTGACGTAGCCCACGGGGCGGGTGGGGTCCAGCTGCCGGGTGAGTTCGGCCAGCGGCTGGAAGTATTCCCGGGCGCCTTGCTCTGAGCCGTTGGGCTCATTGGCGATGGACCAGATCACCACCGAGGGGTGGTTCTTGTCGCGGGCGACGAGTTCCCTGATTGCCTGGCGGTGGTTGGCTGCGGTGTTGGCGTCCACTCCGCCCTCGACGTACGTCGGCTTGGCGATACCGCCGAACACTGCGCCGAAGCCCAGGTGCAGCCCGACGGCGGCCGTTTCGTCGATCACCACGATGCCGTGCCGGTCGGCAAACTCCATGACCTCTTCGGCGTAGGGGTAGTGCGAGGTGCGGAAGGAGTTGGCGCCCACCCAGTCCAGGAGCTGGAAGTCGTTGACCATCTGGGCGTTGCTGTGGCCCTTGCCGATGGCCACGTGGTCCTCGTGCATGCCGAAGCCGGTGAAGTAGAACGGTTCGCCGTTGATGAGGAATTCCTTGCCACGGACCTCGACTGTCCGGACTCCCACCGGGAGGGTGTAGCTGTCCAGCAGCCGGCCGGCGTCGTGGATCTCGGCGGTGAGGCTGTACAGGTGGGCGGCACCAGGCTTCCAGAGCACGACGCCGTCAATCGCCAGTTTGCCCTCGGCGCCTTCTGCTGTGGCGACCTCGCTGCCGTCCGCATCCCGAAGCGTGACCCTGACAACCTCGTTTCCGGTGCCGCCGGCGGTGGCGACCGTGTAATCCACGCTGCCCGTGCTGCCTTCAAAGCCGGTCACCACCGTGATGTCGTCCACGGTGACGGCAGGGGTGCTGTAAAGCCAGATGCTGCGGTGCAGGCCGGCGTAGTTGTAGAAATCGTGGAGGTAGCTCTGCTGGCGGCGTCCGTCCTCGGTGACGGTGATGCTGCCCGGCGGAATGGTGGCCTGGGTGAGCTCGTTGTTCACGGAGATCGTCAGCCGGAAGGTTTGGCCAGCGGTTACATACTCGCTGATGTCTGCGGCGAACGGCATGTACCCGCCGGTGTGCTCGGCGACCAGCACGTCGTTGACCCAGACCATGCCCTCATGGGTGGCGGAGTCGAGCCGGAGGTGGATCCGTTCGCCTGCCCAGCCGCGGGGTACGCGCACCTCGCGCTGGTACCAGACGTAGCCCACGTGGTCACGGATGGCCTTGTCCGGGAAGACGTCGTTGTAGCTGGCAGGGACGCCCATTTCGAGGTCAGTCTCCAACGGCGTCTTGAACCATTCCTGGCGGTGGCCGGCGCGGTCGAAGTCCACCTTGAAGCGGTAGATGCCGTCGAAGTTGATGAGCTCTCGGGTTTCGTTTGCCTGGGGCTTAAGCATTTGCGGGGTCCTATCGCGTCTTTGCGGACTGAGCCGGCGGAGAAGATGTCGGGGGGCCTGGCGGCGCCTGGTTTTGCTCTTGTTGTAATCCTAGTCACTTGGCAATCAAATGGCAAGCGGTTGCCAAATATTCCTTGAAGCTTCTACAAACAGTACTGCCCGGCTCCCTATGGTCCGGATGCCGGGCAGTACCGCATGTGCGAAGACGTTATGGGGAGACAGCCGGCTCCGCGAACGTTCCGCACAGGTCTTCCATGAGATCCACGACGGCGGTGTCCCCGGCCAGGGCCGGATCCACCAGGTCCAGCAGGGCCTGGATCCGTTCGGCGCCGCTGAGCCGGTTGGCTTTGGCGATGTCGGCTGCCAGCGGATCCTGGACCTCAGCGGCGGCCGCGCTGTAGTCCATCCATGCGGCAATCATCAGCGCCGCGGCCGCACCGGACCGGCCTGCGGCGCGCTCGGCCTGCAGCACCGGCACAGCGCGCATCCGCAGCTTGGTGCTGCCGTCCATTGCGATCTGCGCCAGATGGTGGGCAATCCTGGCGTTGCTGAAGCGTGCCAGCAGGGCGGCACGGTAGGCCGGGATCTGCAGGTCAGCGGCGCCCTCCGCTCCGGACAGGTTGGCCTCGGCCTCGTCCCAGAACGCTTCAACAGCCCGCCGGCAGACCGGATCGGCCAGGGCCTGCGCCACCGTGGAGTGTCCGCGAAGCTGGCCCGCGTACGCCAGCAGCGAGTGCGCGCCGTTCAGGAGCCACAGCTTCCGGTTCTCATAGGGTTCGATGTCGTCAACGAAGACAGCACCCGCGTCTTCCCAGCGCGGGCGCCCTGCCGGGAAGTCCCCGCTGAGCACCCAGTTGGAGAAGGGTTCGGCCACGACGGGGGAATTGTCGCGGTAGCCGCGTGCGGCCCGGACGGCGGCGAGGTCGGCCTCCGTGGTGCGCGGGGTGATGCGGTCCACCGAGGTGCTGACGAAGCTGATGGTGCCGTCGATCCATTCGGCCAGGCCTTGGTCCCAGGCCCCGGCCATGCCGACGACGGCGTTGTGCGCCACGGTGCCGTTGTTGGAGAGGTTGTCGCAGCACACCACGGCGAGGGGCCCGGTGCCGGCAGCCCGGCGGGCGGCGAGGGCCAGCACCAGCCGGCCGAGCGGCGTCGTCGGGGTTCCGCTACCGGACTCCAGCAGTGCAAGGTCCGCTACGACGTCGGCAGCCGTGCGGTCGAGCTGTCCGTCGGCGCCGACCCTGTATGCGGCTTCGGTGATGGTGAGGGTGACGACCGCGGTGGCAGGGGCTGCAACCAGCCCCGCCAGCCGCTGCACGTCGGCACCGTCCACTGCTTCGACGATGCTGCCGACTACGGTAAACGAGTCGCCGCCGTCGGCGCGTTCCACCACGGTGTACAGGCCGTCCTGCTCCGCCAGGGCCAGCGCGGCGTCGGGGCGGCGGCCGGTAAAGGAGGCGATGCCCCAGTCCGCGGCGTCGCCCGCCTGGTGCGTGTACCAGGCCTGGTGCGAGCGGTGGAACGCGCCCAGCCCCAAGTGGACAATGCGGACCGGCGCCTTGCCGGCGGGCCACAGGCTGCGGTTCAGCCGGGGAAGGTCCACGGCCGGTGTGTCCGCGGAGTGCAGTTCGGTGCTCACAGCTTGAAGACCCTTCTAGGCGAGCCGTCGACGATGTCGACGATCAGTTCGTGGGCGCGCTCCTCGCTGACGCGGTGCTCCGCCACGAGCCGGGCCAGGAAGGAGGCCTCGATCCGTCGGGAGGCATCATGGCGGGCGGGGATGGAGCAGAAGGCGCGGGTGTCGTCGATGAAGCCGGAGGAGCGGGAGAAGCCGGCCGTCTCCGTGACGGCTGAACGGAAGCGCAGCATGGCGTCCGGCGCGTCCAGGAACCACCACGGGGCACCGAGGTACACGGACGGGTAGAAGCCTGCCAGCGGCGCAAGTTCGCGGGAGAACACGGTCTCATCCAGCGTGAAGAGCACCAGGTGGAAGTCCTTGGCGGTGCCGAAGTCCTGCAGCAGCGGGCGGATGGCCTCGGTGTAGTTGACCGCGAACGGGATGTCGTGGCCGGTATCGGCGCCGTAGGCGTTGAAGGTGGGTTCATGGTGGTTGCGGTACGAGCCGGGGTGGATGGTCATGACCAGGCCGTCCTCCACGGACATCCTCGCCATCTGGTACAGCATGTGGGCCTCGAAGTCGTCGCGATCCTGCGCCGTGGCCTGCCCGGAGCGGGCACGGTCGAAGAGTTTCGCCGCGGCACCATCGTCGAGCTTGAGCGTTGCGGGAGTGCGGACGCCGTGGTCAGCGGAGACTGCACCGTGTTCCACGAAGTAGCGACGTCGGTTTTCCAGCGCGGTGAGATAGCCGGCATAGCCGGTGCCGCCGTCGCCCGCCGCCGCGATAAGGCGGTCCACGTTGGCCTGCCACTCCGGGTGAGCGATGTTCAGGTACTGGTCGGGGCGGAAGGTGGGCAGGACGCGGCCGTGGAATGTCGGATCCTGGGCGATCGCCTTGTGACTGGCGAGGCTGTCCAGGGGGTCGTCCGTGGTGGCCAACACCTCGATGTTGAAGTCCTTGAAGAGCTGGCGGGGCCGGAAACCGGGCTCCAGCAGCCTGGCGGAAATCGCGTCGTAGCTGGTGTCCGCTGTGTCGGCGCTGATCTCCTGCCGGAGGCCGAAGACGCTGTCGAACTGGGTGCGGAGCCAGTAACCGGAGGCGGTGCCTTCGAACAGCGGCCAGGTCTTGCAGAACTCGTGCCAGACGGCACGGGAATCCGGCTCTGCGGTTTTCGAGCGGAGACGGTCCAGCGGAACGCCGCTGGCGTGGATCAGCCGGGTGACGTAGTGGTCCGGACTGACCAGCAGCGCTGCCGGGTCCGGGAAGGGGGTGTTGTGCTCGATGACCGCGGCGTCAACGTGCCCGTGCGGGGAAATGATGGGGAGGTCCTGGACGCGCTGCAGGAGGTCACGCGCAATGCTGCGCGTTCCGGGATCAGCGGGCAGGAGCCGGTCTGGGTTGGCAGCAATCGACTGTGACATAGGTCAATGGTCGGGCCTACCTGAGGCAATTGTCAACCGGTTGCCATAAATTGCCAACAAGTTGCGTAGCTGCTGAGAGAGTAAGGCTAGCCCGGAGGCAGCAGCCGTCCGCTCGAGCCGCGCAGCACCAGCTCCGTTTCCACGCGCAGGATGCCGGCAGGTTCCCCCATGCCGTGCAGGAGGTCCAGCAACAGCGTGGTGGCGCCCGAGCCGCACTCCCCCAGCGGCGAACGCACGGTGGTGAGCGGGGGTGTGGTGAAATCCGCGCCGAAGATGTCGTCGAAGCCCACGATGCTGATCTGATCCGGCACCACCATGCCCGCGGCCTGGAGTTCCTGCATGAGCCCGATGGCCAGGAGGTCGTTGTAGGTCAGCACGGCCGTGGCGCCGCTGTCCCGGACGACCCGTGCCACCTCCCTGCCGCCGTTGACCGTCGGTTTGGTGGAATCCAGCCGCACCGCCTCGAGCCGAGACCATTCGCAGGCTGCCCGCATGCCCTCCCAGCGGCGCGCGGACATCCAGGATTGCGGCGGGCCGGCAACAAAGGCAACCTTCCTGTGGCCGTTGGCGGCAAGGCTGCGCACTGCCTCGCTGATGCCCTTGTTTACGTCGGGCACCACGCACGGCACGCCGTCGACCTCGCGGTTGATGACCACCACGGGCTTGTCGCGGGCGAGCGTACGGATGTCGTCGTCGTCCATCCGGGGGCTTGCCAGGATGAGGCCGTCCACGGTGGCCATCATGCGGCGGGCCGCCGTCAGTTCGGTGACGGCCGACTCTTCGGACTCGGCCAGCATCAGGGTGTAGTCCCGCAGCGTGGCCGTGGTCTCGGCCCCTCGGATGATGTCGAAGAAGGTGGGGTTGGTAATGTCCGCGACGATCAGCCCAAAGGTACTGGTCCGGCCGGTGGGCAGGGCACGCGCGAACTGGTTGACCTGGTAGTTGAGCTCGGCGGCGGCGTCCTCGATGAGTTTCTGCGTCTTGGCGCTGACCCGGCCGGGCTTGCTGAGCGCACGGGACACCGTGGAGGGGTTCACCCCTGCAACCTTGGCAATGTCATAGATGGTGGGGTTGGATTTCCCCTCCCGGGCGTGCTTTTTGGCCGGGCCTGTCGCTGCGGGCGCGTCCGGCTTCTTGGGTTCAGTCACCGCCCCATCCTAGCGACCAACCACACCGACCAGGCCGCCGTTATGGCCGTTTTCACGGCTGAAAACGGCCGTAACGGCGACACAGTCGGGCTGGGGTTGGCCAACGGTTGCCACAACGTGTTGTAACGGGGCTACGAGCGCTCGGGGAACTTGCCTTCCTCGGCGATCCGCTTGTTGAGCTCGGCGAGGAACTCGTCCTCGTCGAAGTCCAGGCCCACTTCCCTGCCGGTCCAGCTGGAGAGGTGAATGGCGTTGGCCAGACGGACGCCGTTGATGCCGTCCGAGCCGGGTGCCAGCAGCGGGGTGCCATCAAGGATGTTGGCGGCGAAGTTCTCCAGGACGCCGGAGTGCTGTGCACCCCACGCGGACTCGAATTCGGTGACTTCGGTGGTGTAGTACTCCTCGGGGTTCAGCTGGCCCATGAAGAGCTTGCGGACGTCGTCCATGTCCATGCCGTCACTGAGTTCGCGCTCGGGCTTGACCAGGCGGGTCACGGTGGCGGTCTTGGAATTTTCGACGACGATCTTGCCCTGGTCGCCCAGGATCTCGAAGCGGTCCGTGCCAGTCAGGTCGTGTGTAGCGGTGACGAAAACGCCGGTAGCGCCGTCGCCGTAGTCCACCACTGCCGTGACTTCATCTTCGACGGCGATGTCGCGGCGGAAGCCGTAGGCCACCTTCGCGTAGACAGACTTCGGCGCGCCACAGATCCACTGCCACAGGTCCAGCTGGTGCGGGGCCTGGTTGACCAGCACACCCCCGCCTTCCCCGCCCCACGTGGCGCGCCAATCGCTGGAGTTGTAGTAGCCCTGCGGACGCCACCAGTTGGTGATGATCCAGTTGGTGCGGCGGATGCTGCCGATCTCGCCGTTGCCGACGATCTCCTTGAGCTTCTGGTACAGCGGGTTGTTGCGCTGGTTGAACATGATCGCAAAGGAGAGCTCAGGCTTGCCGGCGGCATACTCGTTGAGTTCCTTGACCTGCTTGGTGTAGACACCGGCAGGCTTCTCCACGAGTGCGTGGATGTTGCGCTTGAGCGTCTCGATGCCCATCTCCGGGTGCAGAAAGTGCGGAACGCAGGTGACCACGGCGTCGACGTCGCCGCTTTCCAGCATGGCGATGTAGTCCTCGTAGAACGGCGCGTCGGGGTACTGCGAAGCCGCGAGTTCCTTCTTGGCGGGGTCGGTATCGCAGATGGCGCCGATTTCCATGTTGGGGACCAGTCCGTCGGTGATGAACTTGGCGTAGGCGCCGCCCTGCTGGCCCAGGCCGATGATGCCGAGGCGTACTTTCTTACTCACAGTTTGTTTTCCTTTTCGTTTGGTCGGGGTCAGTAGTTAGAAGAGGTCGGCGTGGCCCATGGCCACCAGGTTGTCGTACGAGGTCTGCAGCGCGTCCCACACACTGCGGCCGTACAGCTGGTCCTGCTCCACGAGCATGTACCGGGCGCCGGCGGCCTGCGCGGCCGGGATGATGGCCGGGAAGTCCAAATTGCCTTCGCCCACTTCGGCGAACTGGACCACGTCCTTGAACTCGGCCATGAAGCCCGCGACGTTCCCGGATTCCAGGAGCCCGAAGGCCGATTGGGGCAGCTCGCCGATGCGGTAGTCCTTCAGGTGCACCATGGCGGTGCGTCCGGCGTACTTCGTGAGGGTCCGGACGGGGTCAAGTCCGCCGCGCTGCACCCAGTGGACGTCGATTTCCATGCCCATGGCCGGGGAGTTATCGGCGATGATGTCCAGCATGCATTTGCCGTCGAACTTGGCGAACTCGATGTGGTGGTTGTGGTAGTACAGGCCGATGCCGTGCTCCTGCAGCCGCTCGGCGTACTCGTTGGCCAGTTTGGCGAAGTCCACCACGGCGCCGATCGACTTCATCGCCGGAAACGGCAGCATCCCGATCCGCAGGAGCCTGGCGTCCAGGCGTTTCGCGTCGTCAACGATCTTGTCAAAATGGTCTTTGAGCGAATCGCCGGGCATGCCCTTGGGGGTCTCCATCGCGACCGACAACGCCGCAATGTCCATGCCCAGCTCACTGCGGGAACGGTCGAGTTCGGTAACGTTCTCCGCTGTCATCGGGATCTGGGAGATCTCGACGGCGTTGTAGCCGATCGCGCTGACCTTCCGGAGCGTTTCGAACGCCCCGAGTTCGGTGAAGCTGTCTTTGAGCATCATCGCTTGTACGCCAATGGTGGCCACTTTTTCCTCCGTAGTGTTCCGGGCCCCGGGTCGGGCCGCTTTGCCGGTCTGGTTGATTCGCTGCTGCTAGGCGACGGCGCCGGCCTGTTCGTGCTGGTGCCGCTGGCTTTCCATCAGCCGGTGACGGTCCGCCCGGCGCTGTTCCTGCCGGTCCGGATCGGGTACCGGGGACGCCAGCAGGAGACGCTGGGTGTAGGGGTGCTCGGGGTCCCGGGTCACCACCTCGGCGGGTCCCTGTTCCACGATTTCTCCGCGGTACATGACGGCCACCCGGTGGCTGATGTGCCGCACGACGTCCAGGTCGTGGGAGACGAAGAGGTAGGAAACGCCGGTGTCCTTCTGGATCTGCAGGAACAGGTCCAGGACACGTGCCTGGGTGGACAGGTCAAGTGCACTGACGGGTTCGTCGCAGACGATCAGTTTCGGTGAGAGCGCCAGTGCCCGGGCGATCGCGACGCGCTGGCGCTGGCCGCCGCTGAACTCCCGCGGCAGGCGGTGGATGGCGTCCGAGGGCAGCCTCACCTGGTCGAGCAGTTCCTTGACGCGTCTTTTGGCCGCTGCCTGCTCCATGCCCTGCACTCCGAGGGGCTCGGCGAGGATGTCGCCAATCTCCAGGGCCGGGTTCAGGGAGGTGTACGGGTCCTGGAAGACCACCTGGAGGTCCCGGCTCAGGATCCGGCGCTGCTTGCGGGTGGCGTGGCTGATGTCTCTGCCTTCGAAGATGACCTTGCCGCCCGTCACCGGGGCCAGGCCCAGGACGGCGCGGCCCAGGGTGGTCTTCCCCGAGCCGGACTCCCCCACCAGGCCAAGGGTCTCGCCTTGGCCGATGGAGATGTTGATGTCCGTCAGTGCTCTGAACGGCTTGGCCCGGAACCTCTTGCTCGGGTACTCGACGATGAGGTTCTCCACCGTCAGGAGCGGTGCAATTTCCCTAACTTCCACTGTGCTCACGCGACCGGCTCCTTCTGGCTGGAAACAAGCATGGACATGGGGGTCTTGCCTTCAAGCATCGACGCCAGGAGGGTCCGGGTGTACCGCTCTTTCGGGTTCCGGAGGATGTCGCGGACGGGTCCTTCCTCCACGAGGCGGCCGTTCTGCATGACGGCCACGCGGTCGCAGAGGTCGGCCACGACGCCGAAGTTGTGGGTCACCAGGATGACGCCGATGTTCAGCCGCTGTTGGAGCTCGCGCAGGAGGTCCAGCACGTCGGCCTGCACGGTGACGTCCAGGGCCGTGGTGGGCTCATCTGCGATCACCAGGTCCGGTTCGCAGCTGATGGCGCCGGCGATGAGCACACGCTGAGCCATGCCTCCGGAGACTTCGTGGGGGTAGGCGCTGAAGGTCCGTTCGGGGTTGACGATTCCGACGTCGGTCAGCAGTTTCAGCGCGCGCTTGCGGGCTTCCTCCTTGGAGATTCCGAGGACGCGCACCATGGGCGTCACGAGCTGGTAGCCGATGGTGAAAGCGGGGTCGAGGTTGCTCATGGGCTCCTGCGGAATGTAGGAGATCCGCTTGCCCCGCAGCTTGGACAGCCGCGCCTGGTCGACGCGCTCCTCACCCGGAGCGACGGTGTAGTTGCCGTCGAACTGGATGGAACCGGCCACAATGCGGGCGTTGTCCGGAAGCAGGCCCAGGATGGAGAATGCCGTCTGGGACTTGCCTGAACCGGATTCCCCCACGATGCCGAGGATCTCGCCGCGGTCCACGTGGAAGGAAACGTCGTCCACGACCTTTTTGATGGAACCGTCGGCCTGCGGGTAGCCGACGCCGAGATTGGTCACCTTCACGAGGTGGTGCTCGGTTCCGGCATCGACGGCGGCCACGGACTTGCGCGACAGGCGCGCGGCGGCGGGCGCGGCCGTCGTGCCCTTCAGCTTAGCTGCCTTCTTGCGGTGCTTGATCTTTTCGCCGTCTTCCAGTGCGTCGCGGATGGCGTTGCCCAGCAGGACCAGACCACCGATCGTCAACGCCATGGCGAATGCCGGCCAGAAGAGAAGAGTCGGGTTCAGGTAAACGTTCTTGAAGCCCTCTGAGAGCATGACGCCCCAGGTTGCCTTGGTGGGATCACCCAGGCCCAGGAATTCCAGCCCGGACTGGACGGCGATGGCTACTCCGGCGATGGCCGCCGTCTGGATGATGATGGGTGCCCGGACGACCGAGAAGATGTGGCGGGCGATGATGCTCAGGTCCGAGAGCCCGGAAACCCTGGCCGCGTCAACGTACAGCTCGTTGCGCACAGACTGGACGGCGGTGCGGGTCAGCCGGAAATAGGACGGGCTGATGAGGATGCCGAAGGCGATCATGGAGATCCAGACCGAGGGGCCGAAGGCTGCGCGGATGGTCAGCAGCACGATCAGGCCGGGAAGGCTCATGAGGATGCCCACTGCCCAGTTCGAGACTGCCTCGAACTTTCCGCCGTAGTAGCCGGCGATCAGGCCGGCCGGCAGGCCGATGGCAATGGCGACGCCCGCGCAGAGCAAGGCGGAAAGAAGCGTCAGCTGCGCGCCGAACAGCAGCCGGCTCCAGACATCGCGCCCGGCGCTGTCCGTTCCCAGGATGTTCACCGAGTCCGGGGCGGCCAGTGTCTTGGCGATGTTCGAGTAGTTCTCCTGGAAGGGCGCCAGGACCGGAGCCAGGACGGCCAGCAGCGAGATCGCCAGCAGGATAGCCAGGGAAATGATGCCCAGCGGGTTCCTGAGCAGGCGCCGGACCACGGTGGAGCGGACCACCGTGCCGCTCTGCCCGGGATGAAGGGAGGGGGCAGGGGCGGCAACGGCCGCGGTTTCTACAGAGTCACTCATGACACACGTACCTTCGGGTTGAGCCAGCCATTGAGAATGTCCACGAGCAGGTTCACCACGATGACGACGACCACCGTGTACATCACGACGCCCATCACCACCGGAAGATCTGACTGGCCGGTGGCAGCGACCGCCAGAGGACCCATGCCGGGCAGGGCAAAGATCTGCTCGATGATGACGACACCGCCAAGCATGCCGATCAGCTGCAGGCTAAGCACCGTCAGGCCGGCAGGGGCGGCACTGCGCAGCACGTGCCTGAACAGGATCTCCCGCTCGCCGATGCCGCGGCTGCGCAGGGTGCGGACGTAGTCCCGCTCGAGCTGTTTGATGACGGCGCTGCGGATCTGTTGTGCGCCTCCTGTGACGCCGTTGACCAACAGGGCTATCACTGGAAGGGACATGGAATAGACCCACGCGTCGGGGCCGGATTCGGGGGAAATGGTGCTGGTTGCCGGGAAGAGGCCCAGCTGGATGGCCAGGATGGTGACCAGGATGACGCCGATCACGAACCCCGGAATGGAGTCCCCGATGATGGCGCCAACCTGGACCACCCTGTCCACCCAGCCGCGCTTCACCGCCGCGATAACACCAATGAGTGCGGCACAGACTGCGATCAGGATCATTGCGGCGAAGACCATGGTCATGGTCACCGGAATCCGTGTGGCCAGCGAGTTGGCCACCGGCTCGGACGTGAACCACGAGGCACCAAGGTTTCCGCTCAGCGCATCAGCCACCCAGGAGAAGTAGCGGACCACCAGCGGCTGGTCCAGCCCCAGCTCGTGTTCTTTCATCGCCACCTGCTCCGCAGTGGCCTGGTCGCCAAGGATATTCCTGGCGATGCTCCCGCTGGAGACGTACAGCAGGAAGAACGTGAGGGCTGAGACAACGAACAGCACCACCAGCCCGCTGCCTAGCCTTTTCAAAATGAACCTGATCATGGTGTCCCTACTTGGCCGGCGAGTAGTTGTAGATGGACGGAACGGCCTGCTGGATCTGCGGAGTCACGTTCACCTTGGAGTTGTGGTAGTACATCTGGTTGACCCGGAACAGCGGAGCGAACCACGCCTGTTCAACGACATACCTGTTGACTTCTTGCGCCAGTGTGCCTGTATCGGCGCCGCCGTTGCGCACGGCCGCGATCTTGGCGTCCAGCTCAGGGGTGGTGTTCTTGAAGGGGTTGTAGAGCGCCTTGGTGGAGACGATCTGGTCGATGGCGACCGTGGGCTGGCCCTGGAAGAGCGAGAAGAAAATGGTGGTGAATTTCTGCGCTGCAATGTCGGCCGTATAGGTGTTCGTCAGCGCTGCGCCGACCTTCAGGGTGATACCGACGTCTGCCAGCTGCTGCGTGATGACGGAAATCTGGGTTTCGAACCCGGGCACGCTCGGGATCTCCAGGGTGACGCCCTTTTCAAAGCCTGCTTCCTTCAGAAGCTGCTTGGCCTTGGCCGGATCGTAGGTGTAGTAGTTTTCCAGCTCTTCGGTCCAGGCGCCGCTGGCCTTGCCGAACGGCTGCGACGTCGGGGTGCCCTGACCCAGCATGACCTGGTCCAGGATGGTCTTGCGGTCAAAGGCGTAGTTGATGGCCTGGCGGACCTTGACGTTGGCCAGCGCCGGGTTCTTGGCCCCTTCACGGTCCAGGAGCAGCAGCCCCTGCCAGTCAACCTCGTTGGCAGCCAGTTTCATTTTGGCGCCCTCGGCCTGCTTGCCGTTCTTCGGATCCAGGATGGTGGCGTCCACCTGTCCGGAGACCAGGGCGTTGGTGCGGGCGGTGAGGTCGGTCAGGACCTTGAACGTCAGTTTCTGGTACTTCTGCAGATCCTCGTTCCAGTAATCCTTGCGGGCGGTGAAAACCGTCTGTGAGTCCTTGACCGACGCGGCCTTGTCCATGACATAGGGGCCGGAGCCGACCGGTTCGGTCCTGATGCCTTCGGTGCCCAGCGCCTTGGGGCTGCCCATCAGGCCTGCGGCCTGGCTCAGAAAGTATTCCAGCGCCGGGTCCGGCGCCGTGAGGTTGACGTCGATGGTGTCGGCGTCCACCACAGTCACGTCCTTGACCGAAGCGAGCTGTGCCATCTGTGGACCGTTGGCCTTTTTGAAGTGGTCCATGTTGGCCTTGGCAGCCGCGGCGTCGAACTTGGCACCGTCGCTGAAGGTCACATCCGTGCGCAGGTCCAGGGTGAGCCTGGTGTTGCCGGCGTTGTACTTCCACGCCGTGGCCAGCATCGGACTGAGTTTGCCGTCCGGCGCGCGCAGGATCAGCGTGTCATACACCGCCTGGTACGGCTGCAAAACATGGCCGACATGCGCCTGGGCCGGGTCCCATGAACGTACGTCCTGGACAGTGCCGAGGGTCAGTGCTGTGGCAGCGCCGGCGGCCGAACCGGAGTTGGCGGCACCGCCGCAACCGGTCAGCGCGAGGGATGCGCTGAGAACAAGGGCGGCTGCTGCCGCCTTGGGACCTAACTTCATTGTTGGCTCCTGAATCTGTGGAACGTGAGACTTGCAGACGAAGGCCGGTGTGGTGTGCACCACACCGGCCGGGTCACATTCAGAGTACGCACTGTTGCCGCATTTGGCAACCGATTGTCAAGAAATTTGCAACAACTTCACATGAGCCGACTGGACAGCGCCTGGTCGGGTCAGTGAACCTCGGTATCCGGTTGCTCCATGAAGGGCTCAGGACACCGCGTGGGCAGACTGCGGGTAGCTTTGCCGGTAGATGTCCTTGATGATGTGCAGCGATTTTTCGGCTTCGGCAGGGCTGATCCAAAACGGATCGGCGTCGTCCAGGCGGGCGTAGAAGTCGCTGATCAGCAGTTCATGGGAAACGCCCCAGTAGGACCGGCCGCCGGAGCCGCTCGTGCGCTCCCGAACGATGTCCACGCGACCGTCCTCGTGTGTCACGGTGAGGTCACCCCGCAGGCTCAGGACGGCCTTCTCGGTGACCACGTCCAGAGTCACCGGGGCGTTGAAGGGATTGGCCAGGGTGGCGTAGAACGCGCTCCGGGCGCCTCCGGCATGTTCTGCCACGAATTCCGCGGTGTCTTCGACCTCTATGGTGTCGCCCAGGAAGCGGGTGGACGCGTTGCCGGTGACCGCGACGACGTCGCCTACCAGCCACTGCAGCAGGTCCACGGTATGGATGGCCTGGTTCATCAACAGGCCTCCCCCGCCGCCGGCCCAGGTCCCCCGCCACGGCCGGCTTTGGTAGTACTCGGCTGAGCGCTGCCACATCACTGTTGCCGACGCACCCGTCACGGCCCCCAGTTCGCCCGAGGACAGCAGAGCGTGCATGGCCTGCGACGTCGCGTTGTAGCGGTTCTGGAAGCACACCGCGATTTTCGCCCGGCCGGCCGAGGCGGCTTCGACCAGGCGCCGGCCCTCCGCCAGGGTGTGGGCCAGCGGCTTCTCCACGATGACGTTGACGCCGCGCTCCAGGCAGTCGGCGGCTACCGCGGCGTGCTGGTCGTGCGGAGTGCAGATGTGCACCACATCTGGCTTAACGGCCTCGATGAGGGCCGGATGGTCTGCGTAGCCCGGGACGCCCCAGGCGTCCATCGCGGAGGCCAGTCGCTGCGCGTCCGCGTCACAAACCGCAACCAGCGCGGCGCCGTTCAGCTTTGCCACGGCTTCGAGGTGCACGGCGGAGACGTCGCCGCAGCCGATGACAGCCGCCGTCGTCCTCAAGAGAGTTCAATCCCGTTTTTCGCGGCCAGCGCTGCGAAGGCGCGGGCTGCGGTGCCGAAGGCCGCCGGACCCGAGAAGCCGCCGAGCTCGTGGGCGCTGGCCAGGTGGGGCTCCAGTGAGGCGAAGCCGGTGAAGCCGTCCGCTTTCAGGGCGGCGATGGTGGCGTCCAGTTCGCCGTCGCCCTCGCCGGAGGGCACCACCTCCCCGCTGGCGGCGAGTGCGTCCTTGACCTGGAAGTACTCGAGGTAGGGGCGGAGCATGGCGTAGCCCTCGGTGTAGGGCTTGATGCCCACCTGGACGAAGTTCGCGTTGTCCCATGCGATGCGCAGCGCCGGGGAGTCTACGGTCTTCATGATGTCCAGGACATGCTCCGGGGTGTCGCCGTAGATGCCTTTTTCGTTTTCATGCAGAAGCACGACGCCGGACTCCTCGGCCAGCGCTGCAAGGGCGCCCATGCGGACCATGACGTCCTCGCGGATGTCGTCGGCGCTCCGGTCTTCGGCCCGGAAGAAAGAGAAGATGCGAATGTAGTTGGTGTCCAGGCCCTTGGCCACGGAGATGATCTGGCGGAGCCGGTCCAGCTCGTGTTCCACCGGCAGGCTCACGTCCACCTTGCCGATGGGGCTGGCCACGGCCGAGACTTTCAGGCCCTTTTCATCGAAGATTTCCTTAAGCGCGGCAACCTGCGGCGGTTCCAGCTCGGAAACGTTGGTGCCCCAGGCGCTGCGCACCTCGATGTGGCTTGCGCCCAGCGCCAGCAATACCGCCGCCTGCACCGCGGGATCCGGATCTATCTCATCGCCGAAGCCTGAGAGCGGCCAGACTGTTGTTGTTGTTTTGCTCACGCGGGTCTCCTGGGTTTCGCAGCCGCCGCGCGGGCAGCTCGCATTCCGGCTCCAGTGCGGTGAGGCAGTTCACAAACAATGTCCACCACAGCTTAGCCAGAGCGGCGGCGAAATGACAATCGGTTGCCAATGTTTGTCAGCTGTGGCATTCTTGGCTGACAGGTTCTGTGGCGGCAGTCACAGGAGAGCCGATTCGAACTGGCCAAAACGGCCCGGGCCACCACGTTCAGAGAGGAGCGCCGTGGCTACGACGCAACGAGCAGCAGTGGACCGCCCGCCCACGATCCATGACATCGCCGCGCTCTGCGGCGTGGCGGCCTCCACCGTTTCCCGGGCGCTCTCCACCCCCGACCGCGTCAATATCCGGACGCGCCAGCGGATCGAGGCAGCCGCAGCACAACTGAACTACATCCCCAACAGCCAGGCCAAGGCCCTCAGCTCCGGACGGACCGGTGCCGTGGGAGTCCTGGTACCCGACATCACCAACCCCTTCTACTTCGACCTCATCCGGGGCACCCAGCTCCAGCTCAAGGCCGCCGGATACACGCAGCTGCTCGTGGACACAGAGGAATCCGACGAAGTGGAAGCCAGCACCATGGAGCAGCTGCGCAAGAGCGCGGACGGAATCGTGGTGGCTGCCTCCCGCCTGACAGACGAGGCCTTGCTTGCCGCCGCAGCGAAGATGCCAATGGTCACGGTCAACCGCGACGTTCACGGGGTGCCCGCGGTCCTCATCGACACACCATCCGCCACCACTCAGGCCCTTGACCACCTCATCTCGCTGGGACACACCCGCATCGCCTACATGGCCGGGCCGCTCACCTCGCAGTCCAGCACCCGCCGCTGGACTACCCTGTCCGAGGCAGCGGAGGAGCGTGGGGTAGAAGTGCGCCTGCTCGGACCGTTCGCACCCAAGACACAGTCCGGCGCAGCAGCCGCCGACGCCGCCGTGCACAGCCGAGTGACGGCCTGCATCGCGTTCAACGACCTCATAGCCATCGGCATGCTGCAGCGCCTGCGGGAACGCGGCATCCGGGTCCCGGAGGACATGAGCATCGTGGGCTGCGACGACATCTTCGGCGCCGACTTCTGCAATCCGCCCCTGTCCACCATGGCCTCCCCAATCGAACAGGCCGGCCGCGTGGCAGTGTCCATGCTGCTGGCCCAGCTGAACCCACTTGCCGGCGGCGGCACCCGCAGCCGGTCCGTGATGCCCACCCACCTCAAGGTCCGCGGTTCTACCGGTCCCGCACCAGCGAGGCAGGATTCCCTTACCTGACGCCATCGGCCACAGTTCTTGGCTGACACTGCTGACTATACGAGAGCCCGCCGTCGTCCTGCTGGGCCCCAACGGCAGAGTCATCGCTTCAAACATCGCCCGCATTGCCACAGGCACCCTACTCCCACCCCAAGACATAGAACGAGCCGAGGCCTCACTAGACATCACAGCCGGACAACCCAGCCGTCTGCCATGGAAGCTGATAAGCCTCGGCCAATGAGGCTCGCCAGGCCCTAATCCGCAGTCGCATCACCAACAATGGCTTGAAAAAGGTTGAGGAACCGAACGTCAGGCTTTCGTCCTGGACGCCTACCGGATTCGAACGCGCCGCCCTCCTCTACCGCGTCCCGCTGTCTCACACCAGTCATCGAGCACCGCCTGCCAACTGAGTTGCGAGACAGGGAGGCGAGGCCTTGGAGGTCCTGCCAGTCGGTCGACACTCTTGGCCCCGCTGGCTGCGCCCGCAGAGAGAACCACTGGCTGACCCTTGCCGACAGCATCGCTGCCTGAGCCTGCCGGCACCCGGACCCTGGAACCGACCCGCGGTTGACATGTGACGCACGGCACCTTACCGTTGTTATTGGAAAGCGCATTCCCACCGTTTCCGACGCTACTACCTTTCCCACGGACCTGGCCCTCATCTGACCCGCAAGCCAGCGCGGGCTGCACCGCCAGAACCATGGACTGACGCGGACCGGAACCCATCCAGCCCACGTGACTTGTCCAAAGGAGGACAACATGAAGAGCCAGACGCGTCAGCGGCGCATTTCCCACGAACCGCGACAGTCCAGCAGTACGAAGAAGGCCGCTGCCAGCGGCTGGGTCGGCAGTGCCCTTGAATACTATGACTGGTTCATCTATGCGCAGGCGGCCGCACTGGTCTTCCCCGGTATTTTTTTCCCCGGGGGGAACCCCACCGTGGCGCTGATCGCCTCACTGGGTACCTACGCCGTCGGTTACGTGGCCCGCCCAATTGGCGCCTTCTTTCTCGGGCAGTGGGGCGACAAGCACGGCCGGAAGAACGTTCTGGTCCTGGCCATGCTGTTGATGGGCACCTCCACCTTCGCGGTCGCCCTGCTGCCCACCTACGACCAGGTCGGCATCCTGGCCCCCGTCTTGCTGGTCACCCTCCGGCTCGTCCAAGGATTTGCGGTGGCGGGCGAGCTTAGCGGCGCCAGTGCCATGATTGTGGAGCACGCCCCCTTTGGTCGCCGGGGCTTCTACGCGAGCTTCGCACTACAGGGCACCCAGGCCGGGCAGATCATCGCGGCCGCGGTCTTCCTTCCCCTTTCGGCCGTGCTCTCCGATGAGGCCTTCATGTCCTGGGGCTGGCGCGTTCCGTTCCTCCTCAGCGCGTTCGTGGTGTTTGCCGGGTACATGATCCGGCGCCGGGTCGACGAAACCCCTGTCTTCATGGAGGAGAAGTCGCACCACGAGATCCCCAAGATGCCGATCGTCCAGGTGCTGCGCGAAAGCGGACTGAACGTTGTGCGGGCTGTATGCATGACCCTGGTTAACGTCGTCGGTGTGACCGTAGCAGTCTTCGGCGCGGCATACGCCACACAACCGGGCTACGGCGTCGGCATGAGCACGACCGTCTACCTCTGGATCCCGGTACTGGCCAACGTCGTCGCACTGGCCCTTATCCCCTTCTTCGGAGACCTTTCCGACCGATTCGGCCGCCGGCCCCTGATGATCTTCGGGTCCCTGAGCTCCGGCGCGCTGGCCTACGCCTACCTCTACGCAGTCAGCCAGAACAACGTCGTGCTCACCATCATCCTCGCGATCCTCATGTGGGGCACTCTCTACCAAGTCTGGAACGCCACGTTCGCCAGCTTCTTCCAGGAGCTCTTCCCCTCCCGCACCCGGGTCACCGGTTTCGCCGTCTCGCAGAACATCGGCCTCCTCATTACGGCGTTCCTGCCGA
Source organism: Arthrobacter sp. ISL-28 (assembly GCF_018613875.1). Taxonomy (GTDB): domain Bacteria; phylum Actinomycetota; class Actinomycetes; order Actinomycetales; family Micrococcaceae; genus Arthrobacter. The sequence continues at coordinate 76,179 of NZ_JAGGPJ010000016.1, forward strand.
GCATCTTCGCAGCCGTCGCGCCTCCGGGGTCCGCGAACGTGCCGCTCACCATCGGGTCCATCTGCTTCGGAATCACGGTCATCGGAGCAATTGCCGCCTGGTCGGCGCGGGAAACGTTCCGCATCCCGCTCAACGAGCTGGGCACACCGGACGCCACCCCCGTGCCGCGTGAGGAGTACAGCCGGCTCCGGGCAGGGAACCGGTAACCAGGGATCCCAATGAAGAAGGCGGGCTGATCAATCAGCCCGCCTTCTTGCATTTCCGGAGCCTCCGGTCAGTCGTCCGACTGCTGGCTCAGGACCTTGAAGTCCGAGCCCACCGCTACTTCGACTTCGGAGCCATCGGCCAGCCGTACTTCAACTTCGTAGGCGGAAGCAGGGTTCTCGTCCCGCTCCACTTCTGTCACGGTGCCTTGGCCGACCTTGGCCAGCGCAGCCTGGATGGCCTTGTCGCGGTCGGTCTGGCTAAGCGGGCTCTGAGTGCTTCCGTCAGTGGTCTCGTCATCGTCGAACGGGTTCACAGCTGCAGCCGCAACAGTTGCGCCGCCGAGGGCCAGCCCGGCTACTGCCGCTCCGATGATCCATGTTCTCTTGCGCACCACAAATACTCCTCTCACACTTTTTTCCAGTGTGCGACAGAGCCCTGAGAAGGCACAACGATTAACTAGTTGATGCCAAGGCGGCGTGGATCTCGACAGGCTCGATCAGCGGTTTCAGGCTCGATCAGCGGTTTCAGGCTCGATCAGCGGTTCCGCCGCTCAGCGGCTGAAGACTCCGGTCATCGTTGCCGTGCCGAGCAGGTGCTTGGACAGCTCTGATCCGAGGCTTGCCGGTCGGGCACCGGCGCGGGTGTCGAGCTCCTCCACATCCAGGGCATAGACCGTGAAGACGTACCGGTGCCGGCCGTGCCCGGGCGGCGGTGCCGCACCCACGTAGCCCCGGAAGCCGGCGTCGTTCTTCAGCTGCACCACACCGTCGGGAAGCTGCTGTCCGCCCTCGGCCCCTGCACCCTCCGGCAGCGACGTCACGTCTGCAGGAATGTTCAGGGCTGCCCAGTGCCAGAATCCGCCGGCGCCGGGGGCGTCACGATCAAACGCGGTGACTGCGTACCCTCGCGTCCCGGCGGGCCCCCCGCTCCAGCTCAGCTGCGGCGATTCGTCCTGTCCGCCGGCATGCATTCTGCCGCTGCGCTGGGCAGGAGGCAGGGTTTCGCCGTCCCGGAAGGACTCGCTGGTGAGCTCGAACGACGGTACGTCCGGCAGGTCTGAAAATGGACCGGAGGTTGTCATGGCTGGCCTTTCAGATAGTGGGAACTTCTGCTTCCTCTGCTTCTTCGTCGATGCGCGCTTGTTCTTCGATCCGTGCTTCTTCCTCGACGCGATTAAGTTCGGCCCGGGTGGGCGGATTGGCGCCAGCGCGGGAGACTGTGACCCCGGCGGCCCGGGAGGCGTGAGCCAGGAGTGCCCGGAGGCCCTCGGCCGGCAAAGCCCGCAGATCCTTGCGGTTCTGGGCTCCGTCCAGGCCGCGGTCCACCACGCCGGAGAGCAATGCCGCCATGAACGAGTCGCCGGCCCCGACCGTGTCCGCCACCTCCACCTCTGGAGCGGTAAACTCAGCCTCTCCGGCCGCAGTGATGCCCCAGGGTCCCTCGGCGCCGCGCGTGACCACCACCATGGCCGGCCCTTCCGAGCCGCCCAGCGAGAGCCAGCGGCGGGCGGAATCCAGCACGTCCACGCCCGGATACAGCCAGGCGAGGTCCTCGTCGGACGCTTTAACAATGTCGGAGAGGGACACAAACTTCTCCGCTTGGCGGCGCGCGTAGTCCACATCGCTGATGATGCTGGGCCGGCAGTTCGGATCGAAACTGATGGTCGCCGCCGGGTGGGAATGCTCGACGGCGGCCAGCACCTCAGCGGCGCCCGGCGCCAGCATGGTGGCAATGGAGCCGGTGTGCAGCAGGGTGGTGCCCTGCAGCATGAAGGGCAGGCGTTCCGTCAGGCCGGGAAGCTCCCAGGCGAGGTCGAACGTGTAGGTGGCGGCGCCGTCGTCGTCAATTAAAGCGGTGGCGACGCTGGTAGGCAGGCCGTCCGGGGCCTGCGGGAGCATAACGGAGCTGGCCCTCAGATGGGCGGCCACCGAATCACCGTAGGCGTCGCGGCCGTAACGGCCAATGAACTGCACGGGATGGCCCAGCCGGGCGAGCCCCACGGCGACGTTGAGCGGGCTGCCGCCCACATGGGCTTCGATTCCGGAGGAGCGCTGGACCACGTCAACGAGGCCCTCGCCAATAACTGTGAGCATCTTCATACTCTGCCAGAGAAGGCGCCGGGCGCCCAGTTGGCCCGGGAACAGTTGGCCCGGGTACAGCACAGTGCGGCGGACCGAAAGGGCCGCCGCACTGTGTCACGCTGGCTAGGACTTCGCCTTGCCGGGCAATGCGAGCTTGAAGACCTTGGCCCATGAGGAGCCCACCTGCTTGAGCAGCGGCCCCGTGGTGTACGGGAGGCCGTAGCGCTTGCAGATTTCCTGGACCTTCGGCGCCACTTCGGCGTACCGGTTGGAGGGAAGGTCGGGGAAGAGGTGGTGCTCGATCTGGTGGGACAGGTTTCCGGTCATGAGGTGCATGAACTTGGAACCGGAGATGTTGGCCGAGCCAATCATCTGCCGGACGTACCAGTCACCGCGGGTCTCGCCCTCCACCATTTCCTCGGTGAAGGTGTCCGCACCCTCGGGGAAGTGCCCGCAGAAGATCACGGCGTGTGCCCAGACGTTGCGCACGGCGTTGGCGGTCAGCGTTCCATAGAGCGCCTGCTTGCCGGAACCGGTCAGCATGGCCACGGCAGGAGTGGCGGCGTAGTCCTTGGTGAACTGCTTGAGGGCCTTGAAGCCCAGCGCCTTGAGGTCCTTCTTCAGGGCTTCCTTGGACTTCTTCCCCTCCTGGTACTCTGCCAGTTCGAGGTCGTAGATGGCGATTCCCCATTCGAAGATGGGTGCCAGGATCGCGTTGTACAGCGGGTTGCCGAGGTTGTGCGGCTTCCACGGCTGGTCGGCGTCCATGCGCAGGAGGTTGTATCCGACGTCGTTGTCCTTGCCCACCACGTTGGTCCAGCGGTGGTGGAGGTCGTTGTGGGTGTGCTGCCACGCCCGCGCCGGGGTGACGAAGTCCCATTCCCAGGTGGTCGAGTGGATGTCGGGATCGCGCATCCAGTCCCACTGGCCGTGCAGGATGTTGTGGCCGATCTCCATGTTTTCCAGGATCTTGGCGACGCTCAGCAGGGTGGTGCCGGTGACCCAGGCAGCCTTGTTGCGGCCCATCAGGAGCGCGGCGCGGCCGGAGATCTCCAAACCCCGCTGGATCTTGATGACGCGCCGGATGTAGGCGGCATCAGACGCCCCGCGCTTGGCGAGGATGTCATCCTTGATGGCGTCCAGCTCGCGGCCGAGCTCGGCCACCTGCTCGTCAGTCAGGTGCGCGGCGGCCGGCGGGCGCACGAGCGGGCTCCCCGACTTGGCCAGGGCCCCCGGACGGGGCTTTGCCGCCGGTCCGTTGATCGACGTCGATTTCACGGCTGTGCGGTCAGATATTGCTGTCATGCTGTGTTGCTCCTCAGATGTCGAGGTTAACGGGCCCGGCGGCTGCCGAGACACACGTCTGGATTAGTTGGCCCGGCTCGCCGTGGACCTCGCCGGTGCGGAGGTCACGCACATGGCCGGCACGGAGCGGCGTCAGGCAGCTGTGGCAGATGCCCATGCGGCAGCCGCTGGGCATGAGGACGCCGGCGTCTTCGCCGACATCCAGCAGCGGCGTGTTTCCGTCCGCTTCCACTTCCCGGTCCGAGGCTTCAAAGGTGACCAGTCCGCCGTCGTGCCCTGCTCCACCGACCAGGCTGGTGTTGAAGCGCTCGATGATCAGGTTGATGGGGTCGGCCGCGAAAGGACCGGGCGTTGCCTCCGCATGGGCCGCCGCCTCGGCGGACCACAGGGCCTCGGCGTCGTCCAGGAAGCCCTCCGGCCCGCAGGCATACGCGGCGCGCTGCCGCCAGTCCGGGCAGAGCTCATTCAGCTGGGCGGCGGAGCCGAAGTCCAGCCGTCCGCGTTCGCCGGTGTACCAGTGGGTGACGCGGAAATTGGGGAACTGGTCCGCGAGTTCGGAGAGCTCCTCATGGAAGATGCTGTCGTTTGGAGTGCGGGCGGAGTGAATGAGCACGACGTCGGCGTCCGGGCGGTGCGGTACCAGGGTGCGGATCATCGACATGACGGGGGTGATGCCGCTGCCCGCGGTCAGCATCAGAAGAGGCCGCGGATGCTCCGGCAGGACAAAGTCGCCCTGCGGCGGCGCCAGGAACAGCACGTCGCCGGGCCGGGTCTGCCGGACCAGGACGCTCGAAACGGCACCGACGTCGCTTACCGTGATGGCAGGGTCCTCCCCGGCGGGGGCGCTGAGGGAGTACGAACGCCAGTGGCGCACGCCGTCGAGCTCCACGCCGATCCGCGCCCACTGCCCGGCCTTGTGGGCCTTCCAGCCGCGGCCGGGATGGAAGTGAATGGTGGCGGAATCCGCCGTCTCCGGAACAACCTTCGTGACCACGCCGCGCAACTGGCGGGCCGAAAAAACTGGATTAAAAAGCGCGAGAATGTCCTCCGGCGCCAACGGGGTGGTCAAAACGGATGCGGCACGCGCCAATCTACGGAGCCGAATCATGCTGTCCACCACCTGTTGGATTCACCCATCTGTATCTCCTAGTGAAACCGGTGATCGTAATATACAAAACTACCCCAACCCCCGCTACAAGCGTCCCACATGCTGGCGCCACCGCCCGCCCAAAGCGAGGCTGGCGGCGCCGGCAGGCGGGATGCGGCACGGAGCAGTGCGATCAGGCAAGGGACGTTCCTCCGATTAAGGGGGCGCACCCGCAGGTGCGTCGTAGACATAAACAGTAAGTGTACTTACCGACCGTGGGTCGGGGACCGGTGGAGCACATCCTGCAGGACGGTGAGCCGCTGCCTGCCGACTCCCTGCAGCGGACTTACTATCTACCCCATGACATTGCAACGAACGGACATCGATGGAGTTCCCGTGTTCTGGGTGGAGGGGCCGCAACCCCTGACGGCACACCTGATCTTCCGCGTCGGCGTCAGGGACGAGACCTTCATGACAACCGGCCTCACCCACCTGGTGGAACACCTGGCGATGTCATCGATCCCCGATCTGCGCCAAAGCCACAATGCGGGAGTTGGGCTGACCTTCACCTCATTCACGGCAAGCGGCAAGGCCGAGTCCGTGGGATCTTTTCTCAGTGCGGCCTGTTCCGCCCTGACCGCCCCGGATCTCGGCAGGCTGGATGTGGAGAAGAAGGTACTCACAGCGGAGGGTTCCGGCACTGTTCCGCCGGCATCCGCCGAACACCTCCGGCACCGCTTCGGCCTGTCGTCCCTCGGCCTGGCCGATGTGTCACCGCCCGCCCTGGAGTCGCTAGAATCGGCCGAGGTCCTGCAGCACATGCGAAGCCATTTCACGTCTGGAAATGCCGCCCTCGCCCTGAACGGTGCTCCGCCCCGGGGCCTCCGGCTCGAACTGCCCGCGGGACCGGCCCGCCGTCCGGTCACGGCGGAGCCTCTCCGCATACCCTTGCCCATGTGGTTCGAACATAGCGGACCGCGGCTGGGCCTGTCATTCGAAGTTCCTGCCGACACTGAAGCGCGGCGGGAGGCCGCCAGGACCCTGTCACGGATCGCCTGCCGGCGCGCTCTTCGCATCCTGCGGCAGGAGCACGGCTGGATCTACGACATCGACTGCCTTCATTTTTTCGAAGACGACCGCCGGGGAGTGCTGTGTTTCGAGTCAGACCCGACGATGCAGCATGCCGAGGACGTTCGGCTCGGCCTCCTGGAAATCCTCCGGGATCTGCGCCTGAACGGCCCTACCGCCGAGGAGCTGAGCACCGAAGCAGCGGAGGTGCAGGAATACCTGGAAGATCCTATGTCCGCCATTGAGGTGGCCGTGGCAGCGGCCGAGTCGCAGCTGCTCGGCAGGGCGGCGGTAGCACCCGGGGACAAGCTTGCGCTGGCGGAGGGCGTCACTCCGGCGGCGTGCCAGGCAGCCTTGCAACGGTTGGAGGAGACGGTCATCTTCGGGATGCCGGAAGGGACTCGCCCGGGAGATGCCAGCATCAAGTCCGATACCGACCGGGCGGTCGACTGGCTGGGCGGCAAGGAGTTCCGGCGCGGTGTGCGCGGCACTTTCGCCGGCGTCCCCGGCGGAAGCAAGCTCTTTGTCGGCGAGAAGGGCGTGACGCTGGCCACCGACTACACCGCGAGCATCACGTGGGATGACCTGGTAGGCGTGTCCGTGGGACGCGACGGCCTCGTAATCCTCATCGGAAGGGACTCTCAGCAGATTCATGTGCGGGAGACGTGGTTCAGCAACGGCCGGCAAGCCATCGATATCATCCTGGACAAGGCAGGCGGGGGCCGGCGGTTCACGCCCGAAACCCCCTAGATCCCCAGCAGCTCCTGCACGAGCTCACGGCACTTCCGGTAGGACGAGGCCTTCGGGTCGATCAGCGCGAAGTGGTCCCCCGGGACCTTGACCACCTGGACCGGTGCCCCTGCCGCGCGGGCGGCCGCGGCATAGGCCTCCGACTGGCTCATCGGCACGGAGTCATCCTCGAGTCCGTGGACCGCGTAGACCGGCACGTCCAGCGGCACCGCGGTCATGGGGTCCGCGTACTTGTGGCGCTTGGGATACTTCTTGGCGGAGCCGCCCATCAGGTTGCTCACCGCCCCGTTGCTAAGGTCGAGCCACTCGGCCTGGGCGAGGTCGAGCAGCCCGGACTGGCTGACCACCCCGGTAATCCGCACGGCCTCGCCGTTGAGGTTCCTGAGGACCTGGCGGTCGGCGTCCGGGGTGCCGAGTCCTGCCAGCCGGTCCCGGCCTGCAGCCCAGACGGCCAGGTGGCCGCCGGCGGAGTGCCCCAGCGCCACCACCCGGGTCAGATCAAGTCCGTGCTCTCCGGCGACCTCCCGGAGCTTGTCGATCCCGGCCAGCACGTCCTCGAAGGTGTGCGGCCAGCCGCCGCCGTTGCCTGCCCGCCGGTATTCCAGGTTCCACGCCGCCATTCCGTGGGAAGCGAGGTCCTTGGCCAGCGGTTCGCCCAGTTCGGCGCCGTACTGCGAGCGCCAGTAGCCGCCATGGATGACCACTACAACGCCGCGCGGTGCCGGACGCCTGGCATTCCGGGATGAGGACGACGGCGCCTCCGGCAGAAAGAGCTCGCCCCACTGGCTGGGGTGGTCACCGTACTGGTACTTCTGCCGCTTCACTGCATCCTCCTTGGGTCCCGGTGAGCAGGAGGCGACCAGCACCCCCGGCATCACCACTGCCGCGGCGCCCAGCAGTCCGTGGGACAGCAGGGACCGACGGCGCACATCAGCCATATCCCGAGCCTACCGTGACGCCGCTCCCGCCGGGCGGAAGGGACGAGTCCGCCGGGTTTCCGTGCCCTCCCTGCCGTCCCTGGGAGGACGACCGGCAGTAGCCCGCACCGGTGTCACACCGGCGGCTGTCGCAAGCGCTTGATAGTTTGGAACCATGGCAAGCAACTGGGATCGCCTGGACGTCACTCAGCGCGACTCCGTGCAGGAAAACGTGGAACTGTATGAGCGGGTCCGGCCTGCCCTGAAGCTCGTGACCCGGGAAGTCCTGCTGATCCTCCGCACCATGCTCAAGGACACCGAGGTAACACCCCTGTTCGTCACCGGCCGCACCAAGACAGTGGACTCTTTCCGGGAAAAAATCTCCCGGACTGAGGAGCCGCTGGAACCGGACGGCCCCAGGGTGCTGAAATTCCCCGATCCGTTCCGCACGCTCAATGACATGGTGGGCGTCCGCGTCATCACCAAGCTTCCGGCCGAAAACGCCATGGTAGCCAACCTCATCAAGCGCCAGCGCCAGCTTTTCGACTGCCGGGGTGACCGCGAGAAGGACATCGGCTCCATTGAATCCGGGACGTACGGCTACTCCAGCCGCCATCTGATTCTGCGGACCATCCAGAACGAGGTCGTCAAGGACTACCAGAAGGTCTTCAACCCCGAGGCGCAGCCCAACGGCAGCTACTTCTTCGAATGCCAGATCCGCACCGTGTTTGCGCACGCGTGGAGTGAGATCGAACACGACATCCGGTTCAAGGCCGAGGATCCGCGGGCATGGACCCCGCACTTCGACCGTCAGTTCACAGCGACTGCGGCCATGCTCGAAACGGTGGAGAGCGCCTTCGCTGACCTCCACGAACGCTATGAGGAGGTCCGCGGCTACTGGGACATGGACGGTGACGGCGCGGCGCAGCTCACTCCCAACCGCATCCGTGACGTCTGGCGGACGCTCCTGCCGCACGTGGACCGCAAAGTGGACGATGACTGGGGATGGGCCGCCGAACTCATGGCAGCCCACGGCCTGAACCAGACGGTCCAGCTCGCCGGGCTGCTCAGCGCCAACCGGATCACCGAGGTCCGCAAGGCCCTGGACCACCGCTACTCCCCCGGCCCGGACCGGCTGCTGGATGACCTCCTCCTCTGGCAGTACGGCACCAAACACATCGACCTCACGGCAGAGGCGCCCGACGCCGTTCCGCACCCGCGGCGCGACAGCCTCCTGCGGCGGCTGAAACAGATCGAGCGGTACCGCCAGACCAAGCAGTAGGGGGCCGCTTCCGCGCCGGCTCGAACAGCTGCGGTGTGCACCGTTACCGTTACGTGCCCTTCCCGTTACCTTAATGTGACTTTAGCGAGGCCTCCCGTACCGTGGAAAACGTGCCTTCTTCACCGAGGGGGGCGCTCCCGCGCTGAATGCCTAACTCTGCCGCAGCCCGGGATTCGTCCGCAGACCATGTCCGGCAGAGACGGGGAAACCAATTTCGGCCCGCTTGAAGCAGGCCTTGGGGTGAAGCCGCGCAGATCCTGGATCCGTCCGGGGCCGCAGCGGCCGGGTGTCTCCCATCCGAATCCGACAGCTCACCTCGCAGGCATCGGGAGAGGCTCCTTCATGTCGTCACGCATTACCCGTGCCCGCCGCGCAGCGGCCGGCCGTTCAAACCCCTTCGCTTCCGCCTCCCGCGCCGTCACGGCCAATGCCGGAGGACTGGGACGGCAGGCCGCCGTCATCCTCGCAGCATCGGGGCTCGCCTTCACCGGCAGCATGGCGGCCAACGCCGCCACCGCCTCCGCAAAGAAGGAGGCAGCCCCGGCCGCCGCCCCGGAAGCCGCCAGCCAGGTACAGGCTCCGCTGAGTGCGGACGCCAGCGTGCGGATCGACTTCGAGCGTCCCACCGTGAAGTCCTCGCCGGCGCCCGTGGTGGAAGCACCCGTGGTTGAAGAACCGGCCGAAGAGGCCCTGGCTCCTGCCGCCGCACCGGCGCCTGCTGCTGCACCGGCACCCAAGATCACCGTCCAGGCCGCACCGGCACCCGCCAAAGCTCCTGCGCCCGCGGCAGCAGCCGGCAGCGTGAATGCGTCCATGGTTTCCTCCGCTTACGCGCAGCTCGGCATCACCCAGGACTGCACCGCCATGGTGGAAAAAGCCCTGGGCGCCTCGGGCATTCCGGTCGGCGACCTGGCCCCGATGCAGTTCATGGACCATGGCAAGGTCGTCTCAACACCGCAGCCCGGCGACATGGTGGTCCAGTCCGGCCACGTGGGAATCTTCGTGGGCAACGGCAAGGTCCTCAGCGGCGGCATGAACGGCGCCAACGAGACTGTGGTTCACCCGCTGTCCTGGCTGACCGCCACCGGTCCGGTCACCTTCGTGCGCGCCGGAGCCTAACGGCCCGCCGAAAGAGCCGGTGTTCCGCTGCCTTGGGGGCAGCGGGGCGCCGGCTCTTTTTGCATTTGCCGGCCTGCCGTTCAATTCGGAATTCCTGGCCGCGAGGTCATTGACGTCCGGGTGCCGCGCTGGCAACGTCGTGACCATCCGCTGCACGGAGGCGGCCGCATTGGGAGGGGCGGTGTCGCGGCACATGGCAGGTCCGGGGGAAGCCGGGATCCGGGTGGTTCCGGCCAATGAAGCGTCCTGGGAAGACCTTCAGACCGTCATGGGCGCACGCGGCGAGGCCTCCAGATGCCAATGCCAATGGTTCAAGATCCGGGATAAGGACTGGCGCTCAACTCCCGTGGAGGAACTCGCCGAGCGCCTGCGGGAGCAGACCGGCTGCGGAAATCCCGGGAGCACCGCGACGAGCGGCCTGGTTGCCTATTTGGGTGGCGAGCCGGCGGGCTGGTGTGCAGTGGAACCGCGGACGGCCTATGTGCGCCTCTTGGGCATGCGCGTCCCGTGGGCCGGCCGGGATGAAGACAGAACCGATGACGCCGTCTGGGCCGTGACGTGCTTCGTCACCCGCAACGGCTTCCGGCGGCGCGGTGTCAGCCGGACGCTGGCACGGGCGGCGGTGGACTTCGCACGCGAACGCGGCGCCCGTGCCATCGAGGGCTATCCACTGGTGCCCAAGCCGGGACAGGAGTTCACCTGGGGCGAGCTCTACGTCGGCAGCCGCAGCATCTTCGCCGACGCGGGGTTCTCCGAAGTCAGCAGGCCAACACCTCGGCGGGCGGTGATGCGGATCGACTTCTAGGGCCGTCCGGGACCCCGCCAAGTTTGCGCCAGAAATAGTAAGCATGCTTTGCTTGCAAAGTAAGCATAACTCCCGCAAGCAGTTCGCGGCGGGGCTCGCCATGGCGGCAGCTCCGTGAAAAGCCCAAAGGAACGACCATGATTACCCTCGAAGAGCGACCCAATGCTGTAGCGAAGATTCCTCCGGCGGGTGCGGACCCCGCCGGCCTCGACGCCGGTCTGGTCTCCATTGACAGCACAGCTATGGACAGCACAGCTATGGATGCCGGCACGATTCTTGATGCCGGGCTGCTGCGGACCCTCAGCTCCCGCCTGCACTGCCGCAGGCCGATGGAGCTCGTGGATCCGGATGAAGTGTCCCCTCGCCAGCCCCTGCAGGTTGGCGGATATTCCATCAGTACAAGCGGCGGCCGGCAGGCAGCTCAACGGCCCGTCACCTACCGGTGCCAGTGTGGGTTCACGATGGACCAGGCGCGAACAGGCAGCTAATGCCCTCTCCGTCGCATTTTGGCGGCATTATCTGCCTGTTCGCGCTGGCCCGTTCACGCTTAGGTGCGGTCGATCCATGAGAAGGAGCCGACGGCGGAGGGAGACTCGCGGTAAGCGTCCAGGGAAGTGCCGCGCAGCGTCAGCCTCCTTGGTACCGCCACGCGCACGCCGTCCGCGGGCGCATTCCCGACCAGCCGTTCCACGAGCATGTGCACGGCGAGTTCGGGAATGGAGTCCGCGCCCGCGGCGGGTGACGCCGGATCAACAACACCGGGGACCAGCACGTCGAACCCGGCGGGCTGCATGGCAGCCGAAATGACCACCTGCGCGACGCCGCGCCTGGCGAGCTCTGTGATGGTGCTGTCCTCGGAGGCGTGCGGCGGAATGTCTCCCACGATGATTCCGTCCGCGCCGCCCGAAAGCATGAACTGCCGCCATGCCTGCCCCAGCATGATGACAGCCTGGTAACCGTGCTTCGGGAGGATGGCGGCGGCGGCAGTAGCCAGCGCCCGGTCCGGTGCCCACTCAAGATCGCCGATGGCAACGGCCACCATCTCGGTCCGGCCCAGCCGCATTCCGCGGGCTGCCTGGTTCGGCACGTAGCCGAGATCAGCGGCGGCGGCGAGCACCCGAGCGTGCGTGGGCTGGCTGATCCTGGTGGTGCCGGTGTTCCTGCCGGACAACACGTAGGAGACCGTCGTCAGGGAGACCCCGGCCTTGATGGCGACGTCCCGGAGAGTGGGGTTCGATGCGCGCTTCATATCTCAACCGTCGGTATGTGGGTAGAACCACGGCCATCGTGCGCCCCGGGACTTCTGAAAACCTTGGGGCAGAAAGTCACAGGGCGATCCCAACCCACCCGAATTGGTGGTTTGGACCCGTCGCTGTTTCAGGGCCGGAGGTAGAATCCGCCAATGAAAAAGCTGAATTACAGCGTAAACATCAACGCTCCCGTCCGGACCTTTTGGGCCATGATGCTGGACGACGCGAGGCCCGGCGGTAACCCGAACGACCTAGCGCCTGCCCTTTTTACGTGAACCCCGGCCTCGGCCTTTGTCCGGGTTCGGGGCGTAGCGCTGGGCCACCTTGGGTTTCTTGGCGGCCGTGCCCCGGCGGTCCGGCTTGGGTTCCTTCTTCGGCTTCTCCAGCTGGGCGGAGGGTTGCCGGGAGCTCTGGGCGGTGCGCCCGCGGACAATGCCGATGAATTCCTCGATCACCTCATCAGTGGCGTCGCTGGGCCAGGCCAGGGCAATTTCAGTGGTCGGCGCACCGGTGAGCCGGCGTGCCACCGTGTCCTTGACGTTGAAATGCCGGGCCACGGACATGGGAAGAATCAGCAGGCCCGCGCCTGAGGCCACCACCTGCAGTGCCATTTCAGGCCCGCCGAGCCCGTCGGCGTCGAGGAAGGTTTCCGCGGCGAGATCCTCGAGTGCGACTTCCTCGAACACCGAGATCTCGTGGCCCTTGGGTGCCACGACCACAGGCTGTTCCTCATACAGGGGAATAACGTTCAGGCCCTCGCGCTCCACGGGCAGGCGGACGAAACTGAGGTCCGCGGAACCGTCGCGCAGGACGGAAAGCTGTGTGCCGCCGTCGGACATGAACGAGTGCAGCGGAACATGCGGCATCCGCTCTTCCCAGCGCCGGATCCACTTCCCCGGGGTGACGCCCGGGACGTACGCGAAACGAAGCTCCCGCTGCTCGGGTTCGGGCGGAGCAGGGACTAACGGGGTTTCATCTTCAGCGGGCACACGTTCACAGTACCGCCAGAGCCGCTGCGCCGGTCTGCCGCTGCCGCCCTTTTGGCCCAATGGTGCCGGCCACCATTGGTGCACGTCGGGCTGGCAGCCGGATACCCTTGAACCATGACCTCTGCTAACTCCCAGTCCATGAAGCCGGCCACCGTTGCCAAGAAACTTGGCATCTACCTGCCCGCGACACCGCAGGAGTTCCAGGATTCGACCATCACCCGCGCGGAGTTCGCCGAACTCCAGGCCAACCCGCCGGAGTGGCTGGCCGAACTGCGCCGCAACGGTCCGCACCCCCGCCCGGTGGTGGCGCAGAAGCTGAACGTCTCCATCAGCGGCCTGGCCCGCGGCGGCGTCGAAGAAGCGCTGACGACGGCGGAAATCACCGCGCTGCTGCAGGCTCCCCCGGCGTGGCTCGTCGCCGAACGCGCCACCCACGCCGCCGTCCGGGCCGAGGCGCAGCGCGTCAAGGAAGAGGCGGCGAAGAAGGACGCGAAGAAGGCCCGCGCAAAGGCGGAGTAGCCCTCTTCGCCGTCCCGGGAATACTTTGCCGGCGGGTAGAGTTGACCCCTGCGATTGAGTGCCATCCCGGCGCTCATGCGAAGGAGTGAAACCACCATGGCAACCGACTACGACGCACCCCGCGTCAGCCAGGACGAACAGCCGGGAACCGAATCGATCGAAGCGATGCAGTCCCAGCGCGGCGGATCCCAGACTGCCCTGCTGGACGTCGAGGAAGCCGACACCGCAGAGGGCATCGACCTTCCCGGCGCCGACCTCTCCCACGAAGAGCTGCTCATCCAGGTCATCCCGGTGCAGGACGACGAGTTCACCTGTATGTCCTGCTTCCTTGTCCACCACCGCAGCCAGCTCGCACGGGAAAAGGACGGCAACAAGTACTGCTCGGAGTGTGAGGGCTAGCAGCCTCCCCGGCTTGCCCGGTCAGGAATGCCCGGTCCAGAACGCCCAGTCGGGCAAGGGCCGGTCATGAAATCTGCAGACCTCCGTTGATGTCGTACGTCGCTGCCGTGATGTAGCCGGCGTCCTCGCCCATCAGGAACACCATCAGCGCGGCGATGTCCCGCGCCGTGCCCACCCGGCCCACCAGGATGTCGGCAGCCATGGCGGCCTTGCGTTCATCGGTCAGCGTTCCGCCCATGATGTCCGTGTCCACGGGACCGGGAGCCACACAGTTGACGGTGATGCCGTATTGGCCCATTTCCCGGGCCAACGCCCGGGTAAAGCCGATGATGGCGGCCTTCGAGGCGCTGTACGCGACCTTCGAGTAGGTGCCGCCTCCTCGCTGCGCGGAGATGGACGAGACACTGACAATTCTGCCGAGCTTCCGCTCGATCATTCCCCGGAGCACACGCTGGGTCACCAGGAACGTTCCGGTCATGTTGATCTTGAAAACCCGCTCCCAGCCTTCGACTGTCTCATCCATGAACTCGGTGGGCGAACTGATGCCGGCGAGGTTGGCGAGGCCGATAATCGGCGGCATGGTGGATTCAATCTCGTCGATGGCGGCGTTCACGGTCGCCTGGTCTGAGACGTCCGCGCCCACACCCGTGGCCGGGACGCCGTAGACGGCGGCAATCTCCTCCCCTGCCTTCCGGGCAGCGTCGCCGTCGATATCCAGAATCGCGACCGCCCAGCCGGCGCTGGCGAGCATTTCCGCCGTCGCCCGTCCGATGCCGCGCGGAGACGCGGCGCCGGTCAGCACCGCGGTCCGCTCGGCCGGAAACGTTTCGTGGTGCGCCATGTCCGCTGCCTCTCGTCGCCTGCTTGGTCAGCCCTTGATGTCGAACTCGTCAGCGGCAACGGCTTCCTCGCCAACAGTTGCCGGCGTCCCCGGCTTCACATGGCCCTCGGGCCGCTTGTGTGCATAGAGATAGGTCGCCACCGCCGTGATGCCGAGGCACGCGGCCAGGAACACGAGGCCGGAGCGGTTGTCGCCCGTGGCGTCATTGAACAGCCCCACGGCGTAAGGAGCCACGAAACCGCCCAGGTTGCCGAGCGAATTCACCATGGCCAACCCGGCTGCCGCAGCCGCACCCACCAGTGCCGTCGACGGCATCGCGAGGAACGGGGCAATGGCGGAGTAAATGCCCATGGCCGCCAGCGTCAGCGCAACCAGCGCGAGAACCGCGTTGACCTGCACGAGGAAACCGGCAGCCAGCAGGCCAATGGCCGCCATGATCATGCTGATGCTGGCATGCATGACCCGGTTGCCGGTACGGTCGGAGCGCCTGCCCCAGAAGTATACGAAGACGGCCGCGATGGTGTACGGGATGGCAACGATGAAGCCCACTTCCGTGGTGCTGAACTTGCCCAGGGCGGCAACGATCGTCGGCATCCAGAGGCCGAGACCGTAGATACCGCAGACCAGGCCGAAGTACAGCGCCGAGTAGGCAACAGTCCGGGGGTCCTTCAGGCCGGCGAGGAAGTGGTGCGGCTGGCCCTTCTGCTTGTGGGCAAGCTCATCATCCATGGTCTTGGTCAGCCATTCGCGCTCATCGTCTTTCAGCCAATGTGCATGGCTTGGGCGGTCCGTCATGAGGATCGGGGTGAGCAGGCCAAGGAGGACGGCCGGGATGCCTTCGATGATGTAGAGCCACTGCCAGCCGTGCAGGCCCATGATGCCCTCCATCTGGAGCAGCAGGCCCGAGACGGGGGCACCGAGGGCGTTGGAGATCGGCTGGGCGAGGATGAAGATGCCCAGCACGGTGACGCGCTGCGCCGCCGGGAACCACAGGGTCAGGTAGAAGAGGATGGCCGGGAAGAAGCCTGCCTCGGCCGCACCCAGCAGGAACCGGACAATGTAGAAGGTCACTTCGCCGTTCACCAGGGCCATCGCCGTGGCGAAGATGCCCCACGAGATCAGGATGCGGGCAATCCACTTCCGGGCGCCGAATTTGTACATGCCTCCGTTGCTCGGGATTTCCAGCAGGGCGTAGCCCAGGAAGAAGATGCCTGCGCCGAGGCCGTACGCCGAAGCGCTGAGGCCGATGTCCTCGCTCATGGTCAGCTTGGCGAAACCCACGTTGTTCCGGTCGAGATAGGCGATGAAGTAGAGCAGGACGACAAGCGGCATCAGGCGTCCGCGCACCCGGCGCAGTGTTCGCTGGCCCAGCTCGTCGAGATGATTGGCAGGATTCATGGCAGTCATGTGCACCTCGCTCTGGGAAGGGCCCGCCGGGGTTCCTCAGCGGAACAATTTAAGGTTTACCACTCGGCAACCAAATAGTCACCCTACTTAGTAGTTGGAGGTGCGGGAGGGCGCCCCGGGCGTTAATTCCCGGCTTTCAGCCATTCCAACAGCCGGTCCAGGGGCCACGTGGTGATGATCCTGTCTGCCGGCACCCCGTTCCGTTCGGCCCGCTCGGCGCCGTACTGCAGGAAGTCCAGCTGGCCGGGCGCATGCGCGTCGCTGTCGATGCTGAACAGGCACCCTGCATCCAGCGCCAGCTGCATCAGGTTGTCGGGAGGATCCTGCCGCTCCGGCCGGGAATTGATTTCGACGGCGACGCCGGCGTCCGCGCACGCCGCAAACACCCGCTCGGCATCGAATTCCGACTCCGGGCGGGTTCCGCGCGAGCCCTGCAGCAGCCGCCCCGTGCAGTGTCCCAGCACATTGGTGTGCGGGTCGCGGATGCCGCCGAGCATCCTCTCCGTCATGGTGCGGCGGTCAGAGCGGAGCTTGGAGTGCACGCTGGCAACCACCACATCGAGCCGGTCCAGCATTTCCGGAGACTGATCCAGCTCCCCGTTTTCCAGGATGTCCACCTCGATGCCGGCCAGCAGCCTGAACTCCCCTGACTTCTGATCGCCGGAGTCCTGATTGCCGGAGGCCCCGGTGGCCCGGATCCCGTTCACGGCGGCCACGGCCTCCAGCTGTTGGCCGAGGCGCTCGGCGCTCAGCCCGTTCGCGATCGTGAGGTTCGGGGAGTGGTCCGTCAGGGCAAGGTACTCGCGGCCCAGGACCCGGGCGGCGTCAGCCATGAGGTCAATGGACGATCCGCCGTCGGACCAGTTGCTGTGGCTGTGCAGGTCGCCCCGGAGCAGGGGCCGCAGGCCGTTGCCGCCGGCGGCGAGGGGTTCGGCACCCTTCTGCCTCAGCTTTTCCAGGTAGTCGGGCACGGCTCCGTCCACTGCCTGCAGGATGACCTGGAATGTCGTGTCGCCGATGCCCTTGGTCCGCTTCAGCCTGCCGTCGCGGGCACGCTCCGCCACCTCGTCAGGGGCGAGGTCCGCTATGATGCCAGCGGCTTTGCGGAATGCCTGGACCTTGAACGTTGCCGCAGCGCTGCGCTCGAGCCAGAACGCGATCTCGTTCAGGGCGTCGACGGCGTCCATTCAGCTCCCTCCCCGGTTGGGCCCACAGTCATACAGCGAACAGCGTTCAGTCCTGGTGCAGCTGGACGAAGTTGCCGCAGCCGTCGTCGAAGACGGCGGAGATCCCGGACGGATCCTCCGACGGCTCACCCTGGAAGCGGACGCCCGCGCCGGTCAGCCGGTCATACTCGGCCTTCACATCGGGGACACCGAAGACGATCGCCGGGAACCCGGCGTCGTGAAGTCCGTTCATGTAGGCGGCCGCGATGGGATTGTCGCTCGGCTCCAGCAGCAGTCCCACAGTGCCGGCCGCACCGGGGTCCTTCACGATGAAGAGATTGTGCTCGGGCATGGCCATGAGCGTCTCGAAGCCGAGGGTCCCAGTGTAGAAGGAGTGGGCGGCTGCCGGGTCCTGGACATGGATACTGCACATTTTGAGTCGCATGCCGCCAAGGCTACGCCGAGCGCCGTCCGGTGCAAACCGTTTCCGCCGGCCGGTCCCGCACCTGGGGCGCGCTTCCTGATCCGCGGGCACCGCGGCCGGGGGCCCATTGACCGGCGGCTCGTCAGGGGATGCAATTTAAGTGGAGCCCGGATTACCGGGCCTGTTGTCTGGAGGTGGTGGAGTGCCCGCCGTAACCGACGCCGTCCCGCTTTGGGCGCTGCAGCTTGTCCTTTGGGGTGCCGTGCTTGCCGCCGCGGTTGCGTGCACCGTCTTGGTCGTCCGGCATCATGCCGGGACGTCCGACGGCGACAGTTCGGATCCGCTGTTCTGGGACCTGTTCTTCGGTGCAGCCGTGATTTTCCCGGCGCTCGTGATCCCGGCTGTGACCTCACCGCTCGCCGGACTGGTCTTGACGGCCGTGGCCGGCGCCAGCGGCGTCGCTGCGTACCGGAACAGCCCCCAGGTGCTGGGCTGGTTCACCTCACGTCGCCGGCAGCGCGATGAACTGCCGGCCCGGCAGGCCGCCGTCGTGCTTCATGATGCGGTGCTGAAGCGCTGGCAGCGCTATGAACTGGACCCCGCACTGGCCATCGATTTCCCGGCCATGGGGGACGTGGCCCGCCCGGAAACCGCCGCGTTTATCAGGGCCATGCGGGAGGCGGAGCTGCTGAGGACCCTCGGCGACCCCGGCTACCCGCCCGCCGTGGCGCGGCTGGAGTCCGCACTGCACCATGCCGAACTAGCTGCCGGGGCCAAACCGTCAGCACCGATCCCTGGGCCCAGCGCGAGGGTCAAGGGCTGAGAACCTGTACCGGAGCCGGGGAGGTCCGTTTACGCCCTCCCCGGCTCCGGAAAACCGATCCCGGCTAGCGCAGCGCGGCTCCCGCGTGCTCACGGCGCTGTGCCTCGAGGTAGCCAAAGAGCTGCCGCAGGCCGAACGTCCACTCCGGCAGTTCCTCCGAGGCGCCCACCCGGTTGATGAGGGCGCCGAGGTGGCGGCTGCGGATGGTGACCACGTCGCCGTGCTTGTGCGTGAACCCCTGCCCGGGTTCGTCCCGGTCCTGGGTCGGCGCGAACAGGGTCCCGGTGAACAGGGCGAAGCCGTCCGGGTACTGGTGGTGCCGGCCGTGGGTGGCGGCCACCAGTTCCTCGAAAGGCCGGCTGATCCGCGCCACCGTATTGCGCCCTTCCAGCTGGTAGCCGTCAGGTCCCTCGACGCGGAGCAGGATCTCCTCCTCGCGGAGGGTATCCAAGGTGAATTCACCGTCGAACAGCCGGATCAGCGGACCCAGGGCGCTGGAGGCGTTGTTGTCCTTCGCCTTGCCGAGCAGCAGGGCGCTGCGGCCTTCCACGTCCCGGAGGTTGACGTCGTTGCCGAGCGTGGCGCCCACAACCTTGCCCTGAGACGTGACGACGAGGACCAACTCCGGTTCCGGATTGTTCCACGAGGAGAAGGACGGGATGCCGACGCCGGCGCCGAGCCCCACCGAGGACAGCACCGGAGCCTTGGTGAAGACCTCGGGATCAGGCCCGATACCCACCTCCAGGTACTGCGACCACAGGCCCTCGTCCATCAGCACGCGTTTGGCCTCTGCGGCCTCAGGGGATCCGGGGCGAACCGCGCCGATGGTCCCGCCAAGGGCCCGGGCAACCAGCCTCCGCATTTCGGCCGCCCGCCCGGCGTTGCCGGCACAGCGCTCCTCAATCACACGCTCGATCATGCTGTCGGCAAACGTCACGCCGCAGGCCTTGATGACCTGAAGGTCAACCGGTGCCAGCAGGTGCGGGCGGTCGGCGTCACCTGTCAGGGAGGCGCTCACGACGTCGGCGGCCGCCCACCGCGGTTCGGCCATTTCCGGATCCTGGAGCGCGGTGCGGACGGCGCCGGCCGGGTCCGGCAGCTCGAGCAGTTCCGAGACCGTGCGAGCCAGACGATGCAGGTCGAACACTGCGTCTCCGCTGACCGCAATGACGCGAGGACCGCCCGTTTCGACGTCCCAAAGACGGCCGATGAGCAGTGCCCGCTCCGCGTCCTCCGGCAGAACCGACGCAGCTGAGTCGCTCATGAGGGCCGTCATAGCTGACCCTCTTGGCCGGCGGTGACCTCGCTGATGCCTTTCCGGTTGCCGTCCGCCGTCGGACGGTGCCAGACGCCGTCGACCCTTTGCGGGACGCCCCAGGGGTTGCCGTCCTGCAGGGGTTCAGGAAGCCGCGAGGCGGGGAACGACTGGTAGGCGACGGGCCGCAGGAAGCGGCGGATGGCGGCAGTTCCCACGGAAGTGGTGGCCGATGTCGTGGCCGGGTACGGGCCGCCGTGGTGCTGCGCATAGCTGACGGTGACGCCGGTGGGCCAGCCGTTCCACAGGAGACGGCCGCTGATGTCGGCCAACCGTGCTGCGAGCCCGGCCACATCGTCGTCCTCCTCGGCCTGCAGCGTGGTGGTCAGCTGCCCCTCCAACAGTTCAGCCAGTCGGGCGAGTTCCGACTCGTCGCCGTATTCGACCACGAGGCTTGCCGGGCCGAACATTTCCTGGCGCAGGATGTCGGGATCCTTGCGCACCGCATCGGCGGTGCTGTGCAGGACCGTCGGGGCGGGTGACGCGGCGAAGTCGCCCTCCAAGAGCACGTCCACGCCCTCCGTCTCCTGGAGTCGCCGGACCGCGTCGGCGTAGCCGCCGTGCAGCCGCTCGCTCAGCAGCGGCGCAGGCGTGAAATCCGCGAGCGCGTTCGCGAGTTCAGCACCGGTCTCCGCCGTCTCCCCGGCGGGGACGAACAGGAGTCCCGGCTTGGTGCAGAACTGGCCCATCCCCAGGGTGAAGGAGCCGGCGTAGCCGGTGAGGATTTCCTTGCGGCGCGCCGACCACGCCTTCCGGGTGACGAAAACGGCGTTGATGCCGCCCAGCTCCCCGAAGAAGGGGATTGGTTCGGGCCGCGCGGCGACCCGGTCGAGCAGCGCCCGGCCGCCCGCCGTCGAGCCCGTGAAACCGATGGCCTTGACGAGTGGATGCTCCACGAGCGCCTCGCCGGCCTGGCGTCCGGTCACGAGCGCGAACAGGCCCGACGGCGCCCCGGCTGCGTTCAGCGCGGCGGTCACCGTTTCCGCCGTTCGGGCGGCGAGTTCGCGGTGCGCGTCGTGCGCCTTGTGCACGACGGCGCAGCCGGCCGCCAGCGCGGAGGCACTGTCGCCGCCCATCACGCTGAACGCGAAGGGGAAGTTGGAGGCGCCGAAGACGCCCACCACGCCGAGCGGCACGTTGTAGCGCCGGAGGTCCGGCCGGGGACCCATCCCCCAGGCCGGATCCGTGTGGTCGATCGTGGCGTCATAGTGTTCACCCCGGCGGATTTCCGCCGCGAAGAGCAGGAGTTGGAAGATCGTGCGCTTCAGCTCACCCTCGAGGCGCGGTGTGCCCAGGTGGGTCTCGCGGGCGGCGATCTCCACGAGCGCCGCGGCGTCCCATTCCAGCCCTGCGGCGATGGCCTCGAGCCAGTCGGCGCGCTTGGCGGGAGCCGCTGTCCGGCCTTCTTCAAAGGCGGCCTGCGCCATTTCAAGGGTTGCCTTGAGCTGTTCGACGCCGGTGGCCTCCCCCATCATGGCCCGTCCGACGCCGGCCTCCCGGACGGTTGTTTCTGCCGCGGCGGTCATCGGCCGGCTCCAGCGGAGGTCAGGGATCCACCGGTGACGGCAGCGCGGTTGCCCACTTCCTGCCAGCCTGCGCCTGCGGGGAATTCCCAGCGGGCGCGTGAAGCGCTGAACATTTCGGCGCCCGTGCCCGGGAGCTTCGGTGCAGCGTAGCGGCCGTTGACGATCCGCACAGGTTCGGCGAAGTGCTCGTGGAGATGGTCGACGTACTCGATCATGCGGCCTTCCTGGCTCCCGCTGACGGCGGCGTAGTCGAAGAAGGAGAAGTGTTGGACCAGTTCGCAGAGCCCTACGCCCCCGGCATGCGGGCAGACGGGGACGCCGAACTTGGCCGCGAGCAGGAGGTTCGCGATGTTTTCGTTGACGCCCCCCACGCGGGTGGAGTCGAGCTGGAGGACGTCGATGGCGCCGGCCTGGAGGAGTTGCTTGAACACGATGCGGCTGGCCACTGCCTCGCCGGTCGCGACGCGCACGGGGGAAACTCCCTTGCGGATGCCGGCGTGGCCCAGGATGTCGTCGGTGCTCGTGGGCTCTTCGATCCAGTACGGGTTGAATTCCGCAAGCTGGTTGACCCATTCGATGGCCTCGGAAACCTCCCAGCGCTGGTTGGCGTCGATGGCGATGGGGAGATTGCCCACTGCTTCGCGGGCCAGGGCCATGCGGCGGCGGTCATCGTTGATGTCGCCGCCCACTTTGAGCTTGATCATCGAGAAGCCGTCAGCAGCTGCTTCCCGGCTCAGCCGCACGAGCTTCTCGTCGCTGTAGCCCAGCCAGCCGGGCGAGGTGGTGTAGGCTGGGAACCCGTCGGCCTTGAGTGCGGCGATGCGGCCTGCCTTGCCGTCCTGGCCCGCGCGCAGGATGTCCAGTGCCTCCTGCGGGCTAAGTGCGTCGCGGATGTGGGTGAAGTCCACCACGGCCACGACCTCCTCGGGGGTCATTTCGCTCAGCAGGAGCCAGAGCGGCTTGTTCTCGCGGCGGGCCCGGATGTCCCAGAGGGCGCTGACCAGGGCGCCGCACGCCATCTGCGTCACGCCCTTCTCCGGTCCGAGCCAGCGCAGCTGGGAGTCGTGGATGAGGCGCTTGGATGCGCCGCCAAGGTCATAGATCAGTTCGTCGATGTCCCTGCCGATCAACAGACTGGCGTAGGCGTCGATCGCGGCGGTCAGGATCTCGTTGCCGCGGCCGCAGCTGAACACGAAGCCGTGGCCTTCGTCGCCCGCGTCCGTGCGGATGACGACATAGGCGGCGGAGTAGTCGGGGTCAACGTTGACCGCGTCGGAACCGTCGAGTTCCAGGGACGTGGGGAAACGGACGTCCTGCGTCTTGATGGAGGTGATGGAAGGCATGGATTTCTTCTCTCGGGGCAGTTCTGGAGGGTGGTCATGATTTCCTATATGAATTTGGATAATCATATAGGCCAAGTGACCCAGGTCAAGTCGCGGCACCTGGCTACCTCAAAGGTGTCGGGCTCCGGGCATGAAAAAGCCCCGGCGGCGGGCCGGGGCTTTTCTTGACTGACGCTTATCGGATAATCCGCTTCCGGGGCGGGCCGCTGTCCTCGAGCGGGGCCAGCTCGGCGTGCCCCTCAAAGGCCTGGGCGAAGCGGTCAAAGGAGTTGCGGATGTGGCTGGTCATGGCGGCCTCGGCCTGCTCCGGCTCACAGGCCTCGATGGCAGCCCGGACAGCCGAATGCTCGGCCACCGTGATGGCCCCGTCGACGTCGGCCGGGTACAGCCGGAAGGTATGGAGGTGGCAGTGGGTCTGGGCAAAGGCATGGCGCACCACCGGGTTCCCCGAGGCGGCCAGGACGGCGTCGTGGAAGCGGGTGTCGTGCGCCACCAGATCCTGGCGCAGGTCCTTGGTAACCTTCATGGTGTCCCGGAATCCGGCCAGCTCCTTCTCGAGGGCCGCGGCGGGATTGGCCAGCCGGTCCACGGCCGCGGCGCGCGCCGCCCAGGGCTCCACCAGCAGCCGGAACTCAAACAGCGAGCGCAGCCCCGCCAGGTCCAGCAGCGGGGTGGTGCTGTACCCGCGGCCGGGACTGTAAACCACGAGGTTGTCGCCCTCGAGGCGCTGCAGGACTTCCCGGACCGGGGTCTGGGACACGCCAAGGCTGCGGGCCACCGCATCGATGTTGATCCGCGCCCCAGGCGCAATTTCACCCTTCAGGATGGAGGCACGCATGGACGAATAGACGTCGGGGACGGCTGCCTTGCTGCGGGATGTATCGGACGGCTGACGTGGGGGCACGCGTTTACCTCTTGGTTCAGTACTGGCGGAAGTCGCTTCGGGAATCATAAGCCAAAGGCTGCCGCAGGTGACTCGCGGGACTTTTTTGACATAGGACTTGATCCAGATCACTTTATCTATATGATTAACCAGATTCCTATATGATTTTGGCGCCGACATCTTCGGCGTCTTTCCTCCCGCCGGTGCCCACAGCACCCGAAGCCATGTTCACGTCGAAGGAGACCGCATGACTGCGCTCGGAAGCAAGACCGCCACCAAGTCATCCCCCACACAACCCCGCATGATGACCCGGAAGCGCTGGGTCATCATCTGGCTCGCGTTCATCGGGCTCAGCATCAACTACCTTGACCGCTCCAGCCTGAGCGTCGCACTTCCCTTCATGGGCAAGGATTTTGAACTCACCGCCACCCAGCAGGGCCTGATCTTCGCCGCCTTCTTCTGGGCCTACGACTTCTGCCAGCTCGCGGCGGGCTGGTACGTGGATAAGGTTGGACCCCGCCGTTCATTCTCGCTGGCCGCCCTCTGGTGGTCCGTCTTCACGCTGGCGACCGCTGCCGCGACCAACTTCTGGTCACTCTTCGCCGCGAGGTTCCTTCTCGGCGTGGGCGAGAGCCCGGCGCCCAGCACCGCCGCAAAGGTCGTGGCAACCTGGTTCCCGATCCAGGAACGGGCCTTCGCCACCAGCATCTGGGACTCAGGCTCGCGCGTCGGCGCCGTGATCGCACTTCCGGTCGTCACCCTGATCGTGGCCCTCACGTCCTGGCACGCGGTCTTCATCATCATCGGCATTGCCGGCATCATTTGGGCCGCCGTGTGGTGGAAGGTGTACCGCAGCCCGCAGGAACACCGCGGCGCCAATGCCGCCGAGGTGACCTACATCGAGGAAGGCGGTGCCCGCGGTGAGGGCAGCGACGATGCCAATGCAGCTAAGCTGCCGTGGCGTTCACTCTTCAAATACCGCACCATCCTCAGCATGATGTTCGGCTTCTTCTGCCTGAACAGCGCGATCTACTTCTTCATCACCTTCTTCCCGAGCTACCTCGTCAAGGAACGCGGCTTCGACCTCCTCAAGCTCGGCATGTTCGGGGCGATCCCCGGCATCTGCGCAGTCCTTTTCGGCTGGCTCGGCGGGTACCTGGCTGACCGTGCAGTCCGGAACGGCATGTCTGTCACCAAGGTCCGCAAGACGGCCATCGCCGGTGGCCTGGCCGGCGGTTCCGTCATCATGTTCGCCGCGCTGGTTCCTGAAGCATGGATGGCCCTCGCCCTGTTGTCCGTGGCCTACTCAAGCCTCACCGTTGCCGCCACCGGCATCTGGTCACTGCCGGCCGATGTCGCGCCCAGCTCGCGGCATGTGGGCTCCATCGGCGGCCTGCAGAACTTTGCATCCAACCTCGCCGGCATCTTCACGCCGGTCCTGATCGGCGTGCTTGTGGACCAGACCGGATCTTTCGTGGCGCCGCTGGCCGTCATCGGCGCAATCTCGCTAGTCGGCGCCGCCAACTATCTGTTCGTCATGGGCAAGATCGAGCCGCTCAAGGTGAAAACTCCGGCAGTCGTCTGAGAGCAGCAACAACAGCAGCGCGGGGTCAGTTCGCGCCCTATCGGAGATCCGAAAAGGCGCAATCTGACCCCGCGTTGCTGTTATAACTCGACCGTCCCGCTTTCGCCGACGCTCATGTGGCTGTGGGTGACCTTGGATTTGACCCACTGCAGCACCGTGGCGGCGGTGCCACCGGGGCTCGTCCAGTACTCCGCGGAGTCAGAGTCGACATGCAGCAGGACCACCTCGGGGCCTCGCTCTGTTCAGTGTGCCCTGTTCGATACGGGAATGTTCCGCTCGCACCAGCCTATTGATAAGTGTGCTTACTTTCCACCCGGCCGGCGCCACTCGCGGCATCATTGGCTTCACCGGCCGGGTGCCAGCACCTGACCCCGGAAGAATTCCGGCCGGATCCTGGCCATCACCAGCATGATCACAAAGCCGAGCAGGACCACGCCCATGCCCAGGATGAACACCATGCCCACCCCGCCCACGGATGAGCCCGAGCCGTACTCCGGATCCATGGAGTCGAAGGCGGTCTTGACGAACATGACGAGCAGGATGACACCGCCCAGCAGTGGAGCGAGGAACGCCAGGAAAAACGCCCGGACGTTGCTGAAGGCCACGGCCCGGAAGAACCAGACGCAGGCCAGCGCCGTGATGCCGTAGTAGAAGCAGATCATCATGCCCAGCGCCGTGATCGTGTCCCAGAGGGCATTCTCCGAGGTGGTCCGCGTAATTACGTAGAACCCCGCGGCGGCAACGGCGGCAGCAATCGTGGCGTAGCTCGGGGACTTGAAGGCCGGGCTGACCCGGCCGAACTTGGTCGGCAGCGCCTTGTAGTGCCCCATGGCCAGCAGCGTCCGCGCCGGCGAGACGAACGTCGACTGCAGCGAGGCCGCCGAGCTGCTCAAAATGGCCAAGGACATCAGGATGGCGAACGGCCCCATGACAGGTCCGGCGAGGACGGCGAAGATGCTGGACTGATTCTCGGGGTTTCCGGCACCCAGTCCGGTCTCGCCCACGCCGGCGAAGGAGAGGGTGGCGAGCGCGGCAGTCATATAGATGGCCATGATCACCACGACCGTTACGGTTGCCGCGCGGCCCGGCGTCTTCTCCGGGTTGCGGGTCTCCTCGTTCATTGTCAGCGTCACGTCCCAGCCCCAGTAGATGAAGATCGAGAGCGAAACGCCGGCCGCAAAGGAGGAGAAGGAGTCCACGGCGAACGGGTTGAACCAGTCCGGGGCGATGGCGGTGGCATCGAAGGCGGAACCGTTGGCCACGTGCAGGAACGCGGACACGGCAAACCAGCCGAGCACCAGCACCTGGAAGCCAACAAGGACATACTGGACGCCCTTGGTGGTTTCCATGCCCCGGTAGGAAATCCAGCAGGCCAGGGCAATGAACACCAGGGTGGTGGCGATGTTCAGCGGCAGGTTGGCGGTCAGCTCCGCGAGTTCGGGGTTGCCGAAGAGCTGCGACAGCATCAGGTAAAAGAAATCCACGGCGACCGCGGCGAGGTTCGACAGCACAATGATCGTAGCCGCGATGAGCCCCCAGCCGCCCATCCACCCGATCCACGGACCAAAGGCGCGCGTTGCCCACGTGAAGGAGGTTCCGGCGTCGGGCATTGCATTGTTGAGTTCGCGGTATCCGAGCGCCACCAGCAGCATGGGGATGAACCCCACCAGGAAGATCGCCGGCAGGTGGACGCCCACCTCGGACACCGTAGGGCCGAGGGCCGCGGTGAGTGTGTACGCCGGGGCGATGCAGGACACCCCGATCACCACGGCGCCGATCAGCCCCACGGAACCGGCCTTCAGGCCCTTTTCACTGAGTGTTTTATGCGTTTCCTGAGTGGACGCGGCTTTGGTAGTACTCATGGGATTGCCTCTCCGGGAGTTCATTCGTCGTTGAATGGGTTAGGCGCCGGCATGGTCAGCCGACGCCGGCCGTGGCCCCGGCCAAATCGGCCCGGCCCGGCTCGGCGTCGGCAAGCTCGGCCTGGCCCAACGCTTGGGTACCGGCCGCTTCGGTTGCGCCTGCTGTTGCGGCGATGAGCGCGGCGGTCGCCTGGCCCATGCGGATGGCGCCGTCCACGTGCTGGTAGCCCTCGGCGGCAAGGTCGGAGGAGCACCAGTAGATGGGGCCTACCGGCGCGTGCTGGTCCTTGCCGTAGCGGTGCAGTCCCCCGAGGTCGTAGCTGGAGGCGTAGGCGCCGCGGGTCCACTCCTCTGAGCCCCAGTCGGACTCGTAGTAGACCTCCGGTTCCAGCGCCTTCTCCCCCAGGAAGCCGGCGATGGATTCCAGGACGGCTCGCCTGCGGTCTTCAGCACTCAGCTCGAAGATGGCGTCAGCCTTTTCGTCCGAGACGAAGCCCACGAGGGTGCCCCGGGTGTCGCCGTAGTTGGTATTGTCGTAGACCTCCTGGACGAGGGAACCGGCGCCGAACCCGGTGCCGGAGAGGCCGGCCTCGCGCCAGAACGGCGTGCTGTAGACGGCGTGGACCTTGACCACGAGGCCCAGCGACTGGTGCTGGTGCATCTGGTGCTGGCGGCGCGGAAGCGGCGGGGTGAAGGAGACACGCGAGTACAGGTTGGGCGGCACGGCCATGATCACGAAGCGTGCGTTCACGGTGGCCCGCTCGGAAACAGCGGTGACGTGGTGACTGCCATCGGTCTTTTCCTGCCAGCTGATGGCCCGCACGGGGCTGTTAAGGACGACGTCGTCCCCCACTTCCGCTGCCTGCAGCAGGGATACCTGTTGCATCCCGCCGACAACCCGCTTGTCCAGGATGAAGTCCTCGTCGGTGAGGTGGGTGAAGGACCCGGCGGACGCGGCCATGAGCACTGCCTGGAGTGCGGAGAAGGCGTGGGCGGGCTTGGTGAGCATGCCGCCGGCAATGAAGAGGCCGATGTTGTTGCAGGCTTCCTCGTCCTGGGAGTGCTGGCGGAGCCAGTGGTGGAAGGAAATGGTATCCAGCTCGCGGGCCTTCGGATGGGCCCACGGTTCGGTGGGGCCGATCTCGGCGGCCAGCGCGTCGAGGAGTCCGATGAGCTTGTCCATTTCCGCGCCGGTGCTGGCGCTGACAGGAAAGGAGTCACCCGTATAGCGGATGGGGGTGCCGTCTGAGCCGATGTAGACAGACTCGCCCTGCCGGTAACGGGAATAGGTCTTCAGCCCAAGTTCCTCGAGCAGGGCCAGCAAAACGGTCTGGTCCGGCGAGACCCACTGGCCGCCGATTTCCAGCATGGCACCGTCAACAGTGTCGGTCCAGGTGCGCCCGCCCACACGGTCGCGGGCCTCCAGCACGGCGACGGTGAGGCCGGCTTTCTTCAGTTCGCGGGCAGCAGTGAGCCCGGAGGGGCCGGCGCCCACGATCACGACGTCGCGGTCAAGATTCAGCATGATGTCCTCTCTCTGTGGTCGCCCGAGTGATGCGAACCACTAAATGAATGCTATTCATTTATGAGAGACTATAGCCGCTCTTCGGAAGTACCGGAAGAGGCTGATGGAATACTGTGTGAGAAACCGCCTCACGAAAGGCCAGCAATGCCGGCATCACCCGACGCCCCGGGAAGCGCATCCTTGGGAGGCACCGCCTTGGGAAGCACTCCCCGACGGGCGCCGAAAACCGAGAACGGGCGGCGTCGGGCGGGCCGCCCCGTGGGCGGGGTCCTGGACAAGGCCGGCATCACTGCCGGTGCGCTGCAGCTCATTGAAAAGAAGGGCTACGACGGCCTCACCATGGCCGCGCTGGCCCGCTTGCTGGATGTGGCGCCGTCGGCCCTGTATAACCATGTGAAATCCAAACGCGACGTGCTGCTCTTGGTGGAGGACCACCTTGCCGCCCTGGTGGACGTCTCGGCGTTCGGCATGGAGCCGTGGGAGGAGGCCGTGCGGAAGTGGGCGCGGAGCTACCGTGATGTGTTTTCGCGGCACACCCCGCTGATTCCTGTCATTGCCGTGCTCCCGGTAACGGATGCCCCGCAAACACTGGCGATGTACGAGGCCGTGAGCGCGGGGTTCCGGAAGGCCGGCTTCCCGGAGGAGCGGATTGTCTCGTCCATCGTGGCACTGGAATCATTCATTTTCGGCTCGGCCTACGACGTCACCGCACCGCCGGACATCTTCGATCCCGGCTCCATGGCAGAAGCGACGCCGAGTTTCACCGCCGCCGTGCGCAGCCTGGCGGAGCAGGGCCATGAACGTCCGGCGGATGTCGCGTTCAGCCTTGGGCTCGAGGCGCTGATTTCCGGACTCGGAGCGCTCCGGGGCTAGGGCCGTTCAGGTGTACAGCCGCCGTTCAGGAGTACAGTCCTGCAAGGAGTTCAATGACTTCCTTGCGTGCGGCGGGCGGGTCGGACTTGGACCACGCAGCGTAGACGGGGTGGCAACGATTCCAACCCTGATGAACTACGTTGGCCATGATCCGGTCCCCTGGTACGGCGGCCCGGATGTAAGTCCGGGGCTCCGGGTTGGTGTAGACCCAGGTTTTGCCCGAGGCTGGGGCATTTCCTTGAACCAGGGCTCCGCAACCGCCCGCTCCCTGGTCGCCGGGGACAAGTTCAGCGGCGGAACGCACGCACGCGCCAACTCCTCGAGCAACGCGTCGGTCCCGGAATGGTCGTCACGGGCATCTTGTCCTGCCCCAGCCAGGGCATCGAAGGCCCGCAGTGGAGGGGATTTTGGTCAGGCCATGCTGGACTGCAACATTCTGAAACACACCCAGCTCCATAACGGTCATTTTTGGAGTGTGGAGGCCGGTTCTGTGAACGGCTGTCCGGTGAGCGGAGCAACGACTTGATGTATCGTCCGGCCTTTTTGCTTGCTGCTGTGGCGGGCAGGCATCGGCACAGGCTCCAGTAAGCGATCCCGAGCACGAGGGAACCCTCCACAGCCAGGAACGGATTGATCGGAAGCAGTACGGGGTAGACCAGCCAGTGGGTGAGGTAGATGTACAGTGAAGCTGCGGCCAGCCAGCCGGTTACCCGGCGCAGCGCCGCGGGAACCGGCAGTGCCGGCACCCACACAAGAAGCAGGATGCCGCCGGCCACGACCGCCTCCCGCATCGTGTTGTGGAAGAAACCCGGCACGATCAGCAACGTGATGATTGAGACCGTCCAGCGCTGGAGGCCCGTGCGGGCGCGGGCGAGTGCCCAACCCAACGCGAAGAGCCAAAACACCGGCGCAGGCTTGGGCAGACCGGGGTCCACAATGTCGTAGCGGCTCAGCAGGGCGATGGCAACCAGGCCAAGGGCGAAGCAGAAGGGTGCACGTCGTTCACAGCGCTCGGCCCAAGGCACGGCCATGAGCGCTGTCACGGCCAGGAGGACGTACACGAGCATTTCCACGAACCAGAAGTGCCACTGGGTCGTCAGCTCCTCAGGCCCCAGCATGGCGTTGAGCAGGAAGATGTTGGCGATGGTGTAGTGGTCTGTGAGCAGGTAGGCGATCGCGATGAACGCCATGGAGGGCACTGCTATGCGTGCCACACCGCGGAGCTGGCGGCGCAGCCGTGGGGCTCTCTTGTCGGCAAGCTGGAACCGCGCGAAGTTGTAGCCCGCAACTACGAAGAGCAGGTGGGCGACTTGGAAGGTGATGAGTTCGACGTGCGTGGCCACAATGCACACAATGGCGGCCGCCCGGAGCACAATGGAAGTCTCCAGGAATGACACGAGGCGAAGCCGCTTGGGCCGCCGGCGCCGTTCCAGCTCCTTCACGGGTATGAGGTGCCAATCTGGTGGCAGCTGTCCCAGGGCCTGTTCCAGCCGCACGGAGACCCCCACATAGGACAGGGAATCGCCGTCCAGGGATACAAACGTGTCGTTGTCGCCGACATGGGAACATTCCAGGACCTCTGCGAAGATGCGCCGGATGTCGGCCGGGCCCTCCGTTGCAGGCGCGTCGGAGACCGCGGGAGCAGCGGCGGAATGAGACACGGCAAGCCTGAGGACCGCAGGGTAGTCCAGCTTGCCGGTGGCCAGGCGCGGGAGGGACTCGACAGCATGCACCGCGACGGCGGCGCGGGGCAACCCGACGGTGCCGGACAGGACCTTGGCGAGCATTCCGGCGTCGTGGTCGCCCTCGACGGCAACCACAAGGCCGTCATCGGAACCGGCGGCGGCCGCAGTGATCCCCATGTCGGCGAAGATCCGCTCTACCTGTCCGAGGTCCACGCGCAGGCCTACGATTTTTACGAACCGGCTGCGGCGTCCGACGACCTCGTACAGTCCGTTCGGGTGCCGGCGGGCGAGGTCACCAGTACGCAGTTCGTGGACTTCCCGGCCCAGCGCGAGGTCCTCCGGGCGCTCAGCATAGCCGAGCATAACGTTGGGGCCACTGTAGACCAGCTCCCCGTCAGTCAGGTCCTCCACAGGGTCTATACGGAAGGTCCCGCCCGGCACCGGCAGGCCGATGGTTTCAGGGTGGTCGGCGGCCAGATCCGGTGGCAGGTAGGCCATGCGTGCCGTTGCCTCCGTTGCCCCATACATGACGAACAGATCCCAGCCTCGGCGCTGCCCGGTCTCCGCCCAGCAACGGACTTTCTCCGGCGCCAGCCTCCCGCCCGCCTGGGTGACGTAGCGCAGGTGCGGCAGATCCGTCTCCACGAAACCCACCCGTTCCAGGAGGTCGAAGGTGTAGGGAACGGCAGCGAAGGAGGTCGCCTCCCGTTCCCGGAACAGATCCCAGAAACAGGGGTCCACCACCGAAAGGTCGGTGAGTACCAGCCCTGCCCCGCGGATCAGGTGGCTGTTCACCACCGACAGGCCGTAGCAATAGTGGAGGGGCAGCGTGGTGGCAGCGCGGTCGTCGGGTCCGATGTGCAGGTACTCGGCAATGGCCTCGGCGTTGGCGGTCAGGTTTGTGTGCGAGAGCCGCACCAGTTTCGGGGAGCCGGTCGAACCCGAGGTGCTCAAAAGCAGCGCCAGCTCGGGATGCAGCTTATGCCGGGACCCGGTACGCCGCTCCTCAAGCAGGGGCCCGCCGTCGCCGGGGCGCAGCAGCACGTCCGGATCGTAGGCGCCCACCAGGGACGCCAGGGCCTCGGGCTTGTCCGCCGGAGCCAGCAATAGCACATGGCCCGCAGAAAGGGCCGCGAGATAACCGACGAGCGAGTCCACGTCGTTGCGCGCCGCCAGCACCACCAGCCGGCGCCCGGTCCCCAGGCGGGCGGCAAGGTCGTCGACGCGCAAGGCAAGCTCCCGGTACGTCAGGACTCCATCTGAGGTGAGTACTGCTGGGCGGTCGCCGTAGCGGGCGAGTTCGGCGAAGGCGACCCGGGCGAGATCGGGCTGCGCTGTCAACGCGTCACCCGGGCGGTGTTTGTGGGCATGGGAACTGGCCTAACTTTTACTGACAGGGCTGGCGCTCTGCTTGATCGGAACGGGCAAAGGTTGCTGCAAGGAGCTGCCCGGGGGTGGAGACGTAACCGCATGGTCGCCCAGCAGCAGTGTGGGCGTGGTGCCCGCCGTCAAGGAACCGGAGTCGGTAGCTGCTTCCGCTGAATCCCTGTGGTGGCAGGGATCTGCGCAGATGGCATCGGAGCTCGCAAGTGGCAAAGTCGTGACCTGCCACCGTTCCCTTCCGGCGCCGCTCAAGCACCGGCCCAGCGACGCAGCGTGCTGTTGAAGAGGCCGACGAGCACAGCTGTCCACCAGCAGGCCTGGGAAACAGTGAGTGCAACCATGAGCCGAAGACGCAGTCTGCGTGTCAGCTCGGTGAAGCGCGTGCGGGGCGGGAGCGCAAGCAGCCGGTGCATGGCCGGTGCGATGCTGAGGCCGTTCAGCATCAGTATCAGGACGGAAGCGAGTTTGACCACAGTGACCAGGCTGGTCAGATCGGGATCGATCAGTGCACCGGAAACCAGCAGCAGGGCCAGGCCGCCCCAGATCAGCGGCTTAGCAGCGGCCTCAAGCTTCCCGGACGCGTGCATCTCCACCTTGCCCAGCAGCCACAGCAATCCCAGCCAGTCGACCACGAGGATGGTGCCAAAGGACAGCACCAGAGCCAGGATATGAACGGCAAGCCCGATCCGGTGGAGTTCAGGCCCGCAGTCCACATAATGCCCCACGAGCACCGAAGCCAGCCATCCCGCCGTGCACAGTATCCCGAGCAAGGCCAGCCGTTGCCTCTGGCGGGGCGTCATCGAGGCAGGCGGGCAGGCCGACTCTGCCTGTGGCCGGGCCGGTGCCACGCCCATCATCGCGGGGACCTGTCAGCTTCATGCTGCCCCAGCGGGATGACTGGTGATGCGAAGGCGGCACGGCAGCGGCTGTTCACCGACCCGGGCGGTGTGGCACAAGTGCAAATGGCCGCTGGCATGCGGCGCTGAGCA
This sequence comes from Arthrobacter sp. ISL-28, assembly GCF_018613875.1. GTDB lineage: Bacteria > Actinomycetota > Actinomycetes > Actinomycetales > Micrococcaceae > Arthrobacter. Next base: position 109,587 of record NZ_JAGGPJ010000016.1, read on the forward strand.
CTGAAGCGCGAAGATGGCGTGGAAGGAGTCATCATGATCCTCGAGGAAGTTAGGCCTTTATTCCTTGGTCAGCTCGACGTCTTTGAACTCGACCGTCGTGCCTTTAGCCAGGGCGGGTGTTTCGGACTCCTCGCCGTGGCGATTGAACGCCGGGACACCGAGGGTGGCGCGCAGAGTGTAGGTCCCGGCCTCGGGCACCGAGAAGTTGTTGGCGTAGTGGTAGAAGGTCGAGTAGTAGAAGTTCAGCTCCAGCTCTTGCACGACCTTGTCCTGAGCGTCGAGCACCTCGAGCGTGATCGGCACGTTAGGGACAATCCGGCCGGTCGAGGTCTCGGTCGGAATGATCTCGATGTGATGGGTTTCGCCCGCCTTCGGCGCACGGAAATGGGCGCCGTGCTTGTCGAACCATGGTTCGGCGGCCTCAGTGATCAGGTTGACGGTCCATTCCCCGGACTCGACTGTTTTGCCCTTTTCTGCAATCTCATCGGCAAGCACTTCGTACTGTTTCTGAACGCCGGCCGGAACGGCAAACGCATCATCCTTTGCGGTGGCCTGACCGCCACATCCGGTGAGTGCAGCGAGGGCAAGAGGTGCGGCCAGGAAGGCCAGGGTGGCACGGAGCATCGTAAATCCTTAGTTAGCGGTGTTGGGGAGAGGAACTGCAGTGTTGCGGACAGCCTAAGAGATGGGTGCGACTGCGCTGTCGCGTCCAAAGGCGCCGCCGCCCCGGTACGAACTGTCACCGGGCCGGTCACTTTTGAGGGGCCCGGCCACGGGACGTTGACCGTTATGGGTCTCCCGGAGGCCCGTAAAGGTCGCGGTCATGCAGCAGTGCACCTCGACTCGGAGAGCCAAGGTTAGGCTCACCTAAATGGGAAGATTACCCAGAAACGCGAATTATGCAAACTTTCCATGCGCTAATTACCCGCACGTTACGCCCAAGCCGCCCTGCCCACCCGAGTTCGGCATTCCGAAGGGGGCGTCTGGGGAGCTTAAATCTTTGACCATATGTCAGTACATAGTCTTGACGATCGCTATTAGAGCGCTCTAATCTGGTCTGTACGTGACCTGCACCACCAATTCCCCTGTCCCTTTCCGATGGCCCCAGCAGTTTGGCCGACCGAACCAAGGATTCAACAATGTCGTTGCAAGCAGCACGCCAGCCCGCATCGGGCTCCAAACACCGCGGCTATCTCGCCCGTCTTACCGTCATCTCCACACTCGGCGGACTTTTGTTCGGCTACGACACCGGGGTAATCTCCGGTGCCCTGCTCTATATGCAGGACTCGCTGAACATGAGCCCCGTTGAGGAAGCGACAGTGGTCAGCGCCCTTCTGTTCCCCGGCGCCGCCGTCGGCGCTCTGAGCGGAGGACGGCTCGCCGATACACTCGGACGCCGCGGCACTCTCCTTGTCTGCGCGCTGCTCTTCCTGGTTGGCGCCCTCGGCTGCGCCATCGCGCCCAATGTCGGCTTTATGGTCGTCGCCCGCGTGGTCCTCGGCCTGGGCGTGGGCGCCGCCGCAGTGACCTGCCCCCTGTACCTGGCGGAAATGGCGCCGGCGCACCTTCGCGGCCGCATGGTCACGATCAACGAGCTGATGATCGTCACAGGACAGATGCTCGCCTTTGCCATCAACGCGCTGCTCGACACCCTCATTCACGATACGAACGTGTGGCGCATCATGCTGGGCGTGGCCTCCGTCCCCGCCATAGCCCTCCTGATCGGCATGCTCGCGCTGCCAGAATCCCCACGCTGGTTCGCGATCCGCGACCGCTTTGCAGATAGCCGCCGCATCCTGGACTTCAGCCGCAGCCCGGAAGAAGCCGACTTTGAGTACGAGGAAATCGTGGCATCGGCCAAGACCGCCCGAGAGGAACGCTCCCATGCGTGGAGGGACCTGAAAAACAACCCCTGGATGCGCAAGCTGCTCTGGATAGGCATCGGACTCGCCGTGGTCCAGCAGGCAACCGGCATCAACACCGTCAACTACTACGCGCCCAGCATCCTCGAACGCAGCGGGCTCGGCGTGAGCGCATCCCTCGTGGCCACCATTGCCGTGGGTGTGACCTCCGTGCTCATGACCGTCGTGGGCATCTGGCTGCTTGGTTTCATCGGACGCCGCCGGATGCTCATGATCGGCTTCTCCGGAGTCGTCGCCTCCCAGGCGCTCCTCGCCGTCGTCTTCATGCTTCCCCAGTCGGACGCGGTCAGTTACACGATCCTGGCCGCGATGATGCTCTTTGTCGCCTTCGTGCAGTGCTTCATCGGGACCTGCGTCTGGCTGCTCCTTTCGGAGATCTTCCCGATGGCCATCCGTGGCTTCGCCATGGGCATCGCAGTCTTCGCCCTGTGGACCGTGAACGCGGCAATCTCCTTCCTGTTCCCGATCCTCGTTGTCTCGTTGGGGTCGACCGGAACCTTCGCCGTGTTTGTGCTGGTCAACATCGCCTCCCTGGCCTTCGTCGCAAAGTTTGTGCCGGAGACGAAGGGGCAGTCGCTGGAGGAACTTGAGGTGCACTTCCGTACCGGCGCCCTGCCCATCATCGTGCCCCGGCCGGCCGCGGGCGAGACGGTGGAGCCCGCCCGCCAGTAGCCGGGCCTGCTTCACGTACCGCGGAAGGGACGACGGCGGAAGGCCGCCCCTTCCGCGATACGCTTGCCCGCAGGTAATGGCCGATGTGGGGAGTGCATTGAAGCAGCAGGGACCGGGGAAGCGCCCGACCATTGTTGATGTGGCGCGGGAAGCAGGCGTCTCCCGTGCGCTGGTCTCCCTTGTCCTGCAAGGCTCCCCCAAGGTCAGCGACCAGAAGAAACAGGCAGTGGCAGAAGCCATGGCCGCACTCGACTACAGGCCCAGCAACGCGGCACGGTCGCTTGCCAGCGGGCGGACACGCATCGTGGGAGTGCTGCTTGATGACCTGGCGAACCCGTGGTTCGTGGAGCTGCTCGACGGGCTGCAGACCATATTCCGCGAAGAAAATCTGCGCATGGTCCTCGGCGACCCCCGGTACCTCGCCCGGCCCGGCGAAAGCCCGGTGTCCCCGTTCATGGAACTGCGCGTCGACGGCATCGTCATCGCCGGAGACATCCAGCTCGACGAAGACTTGGCGCGCGCCGCAACGCATACTCCGGCAGTGGTGGTTGGAACCCGCGGATTCGACCTCCCGGCCTCGGACCTCATCACCAACGATGATGCAACCGGCGCACGCCTGGCAGTCGAACACCTCATCGACCTCGGACACCGCGACATCGCCTACCTCAGCGCGCCCACCGGGTCGGCCGCCCTGCGCGCCCAATCATATGCGGACACCATGGCCCGCCACGGCCTCCAGGATTACATCCGCGTGGCGACCACCGACCTGACCGAGCACTCGGGCTTCGAGGCCATGAACGGGCTCCTCGACAGCGGGCGGCCGCCCACCGCCGTCTTCGCCGCGAACGACATCCTCGCGGTCGGGGCGCTGTCCGCTGCTGACGAGCGGGCCGTCAACGTTCCGGACCAGGTCTCACTCGTCGGATACGACAACACCTATCTCGCCGGCATCCGGCACCTTTCACTGACTACGGTTGACCCTGTCAGCCGGGAAGTCGGCATCCGCGCCGCCGAACTGCTGGTCGAGCGCATGGCCGACGCCTCACTGCCGCGACGCTCCGAAATGCTGCCCCCTCGGCTCATCGTCCGCAACAGCACCGCAGCGCCGCGTTCTTAACAGGCGCCGGGTTCTTACCAAGTACGTGAAGACAAGCGAAAGGGGACCGGATCGCTCCGGTCCCCTTGTGTGGCTAGGACGGGTTGCAGAACTTGCTGTACGTCTGGCCCGCGTTCTGGTAGTCGGCCTTCAGGCCCTCGAGTTTTGTGGAGTCTGGGTGCTCTTTCACGGACTCATCCGCGTAGTTCAGGATTGCCTGCAGTGCAGGCTTCAGGTCGTCGGAGGATACTGCCTCGATGGGACGGATGGCGTTGGCAAGCTTGGTCATTCCGGTCTTGCCCATGCTGCCCGTGGGGCTCGAAACAACCACGTTGATCCGATCACAGGTTTCTGCCGTGGTCAGCTTCGGCGAGGCGCAGGCCGAAGCGGAGGCAAGGAGCCCGGCAGCGAGCAAGGCAGTGGTGAGTTTCTTCATGCCTTCCAAAATAGCCGATGGCAGCTGAATATGAGCACATGCAGCCATTCCCGTGACTCACCGGGCTACATCATCCAGCTTATTGTTGAACAATATCTTGCACGGATTGTTCAACAGTCTGTAAAGTGATCCATGACACCCCTTTGTGACGCCAATCCCCCACTCCCCTGGATGGACTCATGGAAACGAATCCCGCAACACTCTCGCCGGCCGAGGCACGCGCGCTGTTCCGCGCCGGGCTCGTGACGCCAACCTCCGGGTGGAGCGCCGGCTATGCCCAAGCGAACCTGATCATAGTGCCCAAAGCGCAGGCGTTCGACGTCCTGCTGTTTGCGCAGCGGAACCCGAAGCCGTGCCCCATCCTCGGAGTGCTCGACGCCGGTGAAACCACCGGCGCCCTGCTCGCCGGCGGCGACGTGCGCACCGATGTGCCCAGGTACGTCATTTACGAAAACGGAGTGAAGGTGGACGAACCAACCGACATCAGCCGCTACTGGCGCGATGATCTGGTGACATTCATCGTGGGCTGCAGCTTCACGTTCGAAGCCGCACTGCAGGAGAACGGCATCAGGGTCGCGCACATCGACCAGGGAGTGAACGTGCCGATGTACAGCACCTCGGTGCGCTGCGAACCGGCAGGCGCCATGGCCGGGCCCCTCGTCGTCTCCATGCGCCCCATTCCCGCGTCACAGGTGGCCGACGCTGTCCGCGTCACCTCCCGGTACCCGGCCGTGCACGGCGCCCCCGTGCATATAGGGAACCCGGCGGAACTGGGGATTCCGGATCTGTCCCGGCCCGACTTCGGCGACCCGGTCGACATCCCGGCCGGCCACATCCCCGTGTTCTGGGCGTGCGGCGTCACTCCGCAGGCCGCCGTCATGGAGTCCCGCCCCGCGCTGGCCATCGGACATGCCCCGGGACACATGCTCATCACTGATGCCAGGGACAGCTCGTACCTGGTGCCGTAAGAAGCGCCTACGTCGCGCCGACTCCGGGCCCGGCGGGAACGGCGGGCTTTGTGTGCCCGGCAGGCTCGGCGGGAATGGCGCCAATGTGCACCAGTAGTTCGTGCTCAGCCTCGTCAAGGTACCGGCGAAGCTCGGCGGCCGCCTCCTCGCGCTTCCCGGCCCGGATCTGCGCCACCAATGCTATGTTCCGGTCCACGTAATGGCTGTGGAAGTCCGGTGTGGTGGCCATGGCATGGAACACCAGGCGCATTTCGGCCAGGACCTTTTCCATCAGCTCCTGCAGTGAGGCACTCCCGGAGAGGGCCACCAGAGCCTTGTGCAACTCCTGGTTGGCATCCGCCATGCCCTGCACCGACCCGGCGGCCTTCGCCTCCCGAGCCTTGGCGATGATGGCATCGAAGCTGTCCAGCGTCTCGGCGGAGGCCTCACCCCACAGGACGGCGGCGGGCTCGATCAGCCGCCGCACGCGGTAAATTTCCCGGACGTCCTCGGCACCGGGTGCGGCAACATAAACGCCCCGGTTCGGGATGCGCTGCACCACGGACTCGCCCGCAAGGACCGTAAAGGCCTCGCGCAGGGTGTTCCGGGAGACGCCAAGCGCTTCCGACAGCTTCTGCTCGGACAGCTTGGTCCCCGGCGGCAGTTGCCCGGCGGAGATGCGCGAACGCAGCACTCCTGCAACCCAGGCGCCTGTGTGGGCGTGGGTGGCGTGGCCGCCCTCGGCGAATCCTTGGAGTGCAGCGTTCATCGGCATCGTTCCAATCTATCTAAAGATTGCCCCTTCTACCCGATGCTCGCCGGCCTAGCCGATGCTCGCCAAGACCTCTCCACGTCCGACGGCGGTTCCCGGCTCCTGCTGGCCCCGCGTCAGCGTGCCGCTACGGTGGGCGGGCACGACGGTTTCCATCTTCATCGCCTCGAGCACGGCGATGGGCTGTCCGGCCTTTACGGTGTCACCGGACTCGGCGAGCCACTTCACGAGTGAGCCGGACATCGGCGAGGCGAGGTCGGCGTCGTCCTCTTCTTCTGCATCAGTCAGGTGGTGACCGGCGGATCCTCCCCCGCCGCTCATCAGGGCTTCATAAAGCCGGGCGGGAAGACCCAGCTGCACGGCCTTGCCGTCCAGTTCCACCGTGAAGGTGTTCCGGGCGGCACCCGGTGCGCTGCGCGCAATTTCCGGCGACGCGGCAAGGGGTTCGGCAAACTCATTCTCAATCCACGTGGTGTGGACGCCCAGCCCGCCCTCCGCTGTGAACGCCGGGTGGCGGATCACGGCACGGTGGAACGGCAGGACAGTGGGCAGCCCCTGGATCCGCATCTCGTCCAGCGCGGCCCTGGCCCGGCGGAGGGCCTGCGGCCTGTCCTCGCCGTGGACGATCAGCTTGGCCAGCAGGGAGTCGTACTCGCCCGGTACCACGGACCCGGAACGGACGCCGGAGTCAACGCGGATGCCGGGGCCGGTGGGGGCTTCAAAGACTTCGACGGTGCCGGGCCCGGGGAGGAAGCCCCGCGCGGGGTCCTCGGCGTTGAGCCGGAACTCGATGGCGTGGCCCCTGGGTTCAGGGTCCGAGGTCAGCGTCAGAACTTCCCCGGAAGCAATCCGGAACTGCTCACGGACCAGGTCCACTCCGGACGTCTCTTCCGTCACGGGATGCTCCACCTGCAGGCGGGTGTTGACCTCCAGGAAGGAGATGATCCCGTCCTTGCCCACGAGGAACTCGACCGTCCCGGCCCCGTGGTAGTCGGCCTCCCGGCAGATGGCTTTGGCCGACTCGTGGATCAGGGAGCGCTGCGCCGGCGTGAGGAACGGAGCCGGTGCTTCCTCGACGAGCTTTTGGTTGCGGCGCTGCAGCGAGCAGTCCCGGGTGCCGAGAACCACCACGTTGCCATGGGTGTCGGCAATAACCTGGGCCTCCACGTGCCGCGGCTGGTCCAGGAATCGTTCCACGAAGCACTCACCGCGGCCAAACGCCACCGTGGACTCTCGAACGGCCGACTCGAACGCGTCTTCCACGTCCTCGAGCCGCCGGGCCACTTTCAGTCCCCGGCCGCCTCCGCCGAAAGCGGCCTTGATGGCCACGGGCATGCCGTATTCCCGGGCGAACGCCAGCACTTCCTCGGCGTTTGCCACTGGACCATCGGAGCCCGGCACCAGCGGGGCTCCGGCGCGGACGGCGATGTCCCGCGCTGTCACCTTGTTGCCCAGATCCCGGATGGACTGCGCGGAAGGGCCGATCCAGGTCAGGCCGGCGTCAATCACGGCCTCGGCAAAGTCGGCGTTCTCGGAGAGGAATCCGTAGCCGGGGTGGACGGCGTCGGCACCGGCACGGCGGGCCACCTCGAGCAGCTTGGCGATGTCGAGATAGGTCTCGCCCCCGGACGTTCCGCCCAGTGCGTAGGCCTCGTCCGCGATCCGGACATGCTGGGCGTCAGCGTCGGGGTCGGAGTACACGGCCACGGACTGCAGCCCTGCGTCGGAGCACGCGCGGGCGATGCGCACCGCGATCTCGCCGCGATTGGCAATCAGGACTTTTTTCATGGCTGGGTTCCTTCGGAAACGGTGCCGCTCACGGCTGACACTCGGGGACTGTAACGATCAAGAGGGTTCAGGGTTTCGGGATCCACGATGGAGAACCGCACGCGGTGTCCTGGGGGCAGTTGCGCCGCGTCCGGAAGGTCCTCAGGCACGACGACGGCGATCACCGGATAGCCACCCGTCACCGGGTGGTCGGCCAGGAACAGGACCGGATGCCCGTTCGGCGGCACCTGCAAGGCGCCCGCAACGGCGCCCTCGCTGGGCAACTCGCCCTCGCGGCTGCGCTCCAGAGGCCGGCCCGCCTCACTAGAACTGCTGTCCGCAGGCGCGAGGCGCACACCGATCCGGTTGGACTGTTCTGTGACCAGCCAGTCCTGGCTGGTCAGGACGTTAAGGGCCTCCGGGGGGAACCAGTCGTCGCGGGGGCCCAGCGTCACGCGAAACACGGCGGCCGACGGTCCGCTGTTGAGTGTGGCTGCCTCAGGGACACCTACCGGCCTGACTCCGGCCACCCGGGCCACTGGCAGGAAGGTTCCGGCGGTCAGCGGGGCAGGCCCTATTCCCGACATTGAATCGCTGGAACGGCTGCCGAGCACCGGAGGCACGTCCACGCCGCCACGCACCGCGAGATAACTCCGCAGCCCTGCGGACGGGGACCCCACACTCAGGATTTCACCGTCGAGCAGGGCAAAGGGGGCGCACATGGCTGGCCGCCGCAGGAGCGCCTGGGCGGAATCGCGGATCTCGAGTCCGGCCGGCGCGCCGGCCACGGCCATCACCTGGTCTCCGCGGGCGGACACGGCCAACCCGCCCAGAAGGTTTTCGACGACGGCGGCACCTGGCTCATTTCCCACGAGCCGATTGGCCTGACGCGCCGACCTCTGGTCAGCAGCTCCGGATGAGGAAACACCAAGGTCACCGAAGCCGGGCCTCCCGAGATCCTGCACGAGGGACTGAAGCCCTGCAGCCACGACGGCCAGCCCGGATGCGCCGGCTGCGTCGGCGGGGTGGGCGGCGCCGGGGGCGTGCTCTGTGGGGGTCTGTCCTCTGGTGCTGCTGTTCCGGAGCGAAAGCGATTCCCGCACGGCGACGTAGCGGACATTGTCCCCTGGGCGAACCAAGGCAGGAGATTCCCGCTCGAGATCCCACATGACGGCAGCAGTCCGTCCGATGAGTTGCCAGCCGCCCGGCGACTGCCGGGGGTAAACGGCGGAAAATGCCCCGCCCAGGGCCACCGATCCGGCGGGTACAACGGTCCGGGGAGAGCTGCGGCGAGGAACGTCCAGTGAGTCGTTTTCACCCACCATGTATGTGAAGCCTGGGGCAAAACCGCCGAACGCCCCGGTCCACAACTGCCCTGTGTGCGCCGCAACGACGCCGTCGGCACCCAACCCGGACAGCCTGCCCACCTCTGCGAGATCCTCGCCGTCGTACATCACCTCAATGGTGACTTCACGGCCGGCGGCCTCTTGCCGCACGTCAACGTCGAGGTGCGGGATTGTCTCGCGGGCGCTTCTGGTGTGGGCTCGAGAGGCGAACTTCACCAGCACGGTGGCGGCTGCAGCAACGGCGTCGAGCTGTCCCGGAAGGGGCTCGGCCTGCAGCCGGTGATGCAGGGCCAGCACGGAGGCGAGGTCGGTCAGCTCAACGAGCACAGCGCGGGGCCCGGCCCAGCGGATGCCGGTGATGCTCATGCAAAGCTCCGCACGGTTACTCCGGCGCTTTCGAGTCCGGCCCGGACGGCGGCCGCCATGGCCACAGACCCTGCAGTGTCGCCGTGCACGCAGATGCTGTCTGCCCGGACGTCCAGTACTGAACCGTCGCGGGCGACGATTTTGCGCTCGGTGGCCAGCCGGACCATGTTCTCGGTGATGGCCGCATGGTCGTGCAGCACGGCACCTTCCTCGCGGCGGGACACGAGCGTGCCGTCGGGATTGTAGGCGCGGTCCGCGAACGCTTCGGAGAGGCCGCGGAGGCCGCGTGCCTCAGCTTTTTGCAGGGCCAGAGAGCCCGGCAGGAGCAGCAGGGGAAATCCGGGGCTGAAGGCGTGCACTGCGTCCACCACAGCCTGCGCGTGGACCTCGTGGTGCACGATGGCGTTGTAGAGCGCGCCATGGGGCTTGACGTATTTGATCTCGGAACCGGCAACGTGGGCCAGGGCCTGCAGGGCGCCGAGCTGGTACAGAATGTCGTCCGCCAGTTCCGTTGCGGAGCAGTCCAGAAAGCGACGGCCGAAACCGGCGAGATCCCGGTAGCCCACGTGTGCGCCTATGGTCACGCCGGCGGCCACCGCGTCGCGGCACGTCCGGGCAATCGTGCTGGGATCGCCGGCGTGGAAGCCGCACGCCACGTTGGCACTGGAGACGTACCGGAACACTGCTGCGTCGTCGCCCATGGTCCAGTTGCCGAAGGATTCTCCGACGTCGCTGTTCAGATCGATGAAAGGCATGTGACCCTCGTCTCAGGTTGGATTCTTCAACCATCATGCCTGAAATTTAAAGATTGTTCAACAATATTCTTACAGTCGGTCCAAAGCTCTTGATCCCGGCGTTCTAGTCTGCCTGTTCGTTGATGACCTCCAGCACGCGGTGGAGTGCCGGATTGCGGGAGTTGCGCATCCAGATGGCGTGGAGCTCCACAGGATCTACGTCAAAGCCGCCCAGCTCGATATATTCCACCCCTTCAATGCCCAGAACTGTCGCTGACTGGGGCACAAGTGCAACGCCGCGGCCTGCGGCAACGAGAAAGATCATGGTCAGAATCTGGCTGACGGTGTGCACGAACGTCCGGTGCGAGGACACCAGGCTGATCACCAGGTCGTAGAAGTAGCGGGCCTGCGTGGGCGAGTGCATGATGAGGCCCTCACCGTGCAGGTCCTCCGCCGTCAGCTGCCGGTTGAGTTGCGTCAAGCGGTGCCCTGAGGGAACTGCCACCATGATCGGTTCGCGAAACAGCAGGCGGGAACCGAACAGCTCGTCGTCAAACGGCGGACGCGCCAGCCCAAGGTCGATGTCACCGCTGATCAGCGCCGCCGTCTGGTCCTTGGTGACCATCTCCCTCAGGTCGATGTCCACATCGGGCAGCGCCCCGGAAATTTCATTTAGGAGGGCACCGAGGAGTCCGAACGTGGAGGCGGCGGTAAATCCAATCCGGACGGAGCCGGCGGATCCCGCGGAGATCCGGCGAGCCAGGCCCGGGGCGGCCTCGGCGAGCTCCAACAGCTTGAGCGCATCCGCCAGGAAGGCCGATCCGGCGGCCGTCAGGGCGACTCCGCGGTTGTCGCGGTCAAACAGCTGCACCCCGATGGCCTTTTCCAGTTTCTGGATCTGCCGGCTCAAGGGCGGCTGGGTCATGTTGAGGCGGGCGGCAGCACGGCCAAAATGCAGCTCTTCTGCGACGGCCACGAAGCCGCGTAGCTGTTCCAGGGAATACATAATACCGAGAGGGTATCACGCAATGCATTAATGACCTTGGACAGGCATTGCTGACGAACTCTAATCTTCAGTAGCAGCCCTGGGAGTGACGGAATTCACGGGCGCACGACTTCCGCTCCCCCCAGCGGCAAACATTCAAAGGAGAATTCATGATCAAGTCGGCATTCACACGTCGGTCCCTTCTGGCTACGGGGTCTGGCCTGGCCCTCGCCCTCGCCCTGACCGCCTGCGGCGGCAACGTCGCAGGCACCGGCTCGTCAGCGGACGCGAGCAAATTCCCGTCTGGCCCGGTCACTCTCACCATCGGCGCCGACCCCGGCGGAAGCACGGACCTGATCGGCCGTGCACTGGCTGAGAACGCCAGCGGACCCCTCGGAGCTCCGATTCCCGTCGTCAACAAGCCGGGCGCGAACGGCGCGCTGGCCACGAAGGAAGTCGGCGGCGCGAATCCGGACGGACAGTCGCTCGTCATCCTGAACGCCTCCCTGTTCGCCATCACCCCGCTGGCCGTGTCCGCCGGTGAGACGGTACAGATCGAGGACTACGAGGTCATCACCGGAATCTCCCAGGACGACTACGTCCTGGTCTCCAATGCAAGCTCCGGCATGAAGACCATGGATGACCTGACCAAGGCAGGCAAGAAGTTCAACTTCGCCACAACCGGCGTCGGAACCGGCAGCCAGCTGGCGCAGGCCCTGCTGTTCAAGCAGGCGAAGATCGACGGCACCGACGTTCCTTTCGACGGCGGTTCCCCCGCCATGACGGCGCTCCTCGGAAACCAGGTTGATCTGGCGACGATCCAGCTCGCCGAAGCCATGCCCCAGATCAAGGCCGGCAAGCTCAACCCGATCGTGGTCTTTTCGAAGGAACGCAACCAATACCTGCCCGACACCCCCACCGCCGTCGAGGCCGGCTACGACGTCCCGGTGTCCCAGTTCCGCGCAGTGGCGGCCCCGAAGGGCACTCCCGAAGCTGTCGTGACGAAGCTGCGTGAGTCCTTCAAGAAGGCGTTCGAATCCGACGCCTACAAGGCCTTCAACAAGCAGAACCTCTTCACTGCTGCAGAGATCGACGGCGACCAGGTCGCCAAAGACTGGGCCGCCGACGCGGCCAAGTACAAGGAGCTGACCGTGAAGTACAACGTCGACCTTGGCGGCGGCAAGTGATTTCCGCATCAAATGAAGCAGTCCCTTCCGGCGGCAGCGTCCGGCACGCTGCCGCCGGGAACGGCACTTCTCCGGCAATCGCCGATGAGCTCGCGGAGCCGTTGACACCGGAACAGCTGGCCGCGGAGTGGGAGGAGGAACGTCCCCCGCACGCCGGCCCGCTGGCCAATGTCGCCGCCGCCGTCGCAGCAGCCGGGCTTGGCACTGCAGGCCTGATCACGTCGATGGGCATGGGGCTTGGCAGCCCCGAAAAGCCCGAGCCGGGGCTGTGGCCGTTCATCATCAGCCTCGTCATGATCACGATGTCCGTGGCCCTCCTCCTTTTCGGCCGGAAGAAGCTGGATGCCGAGGCGTTCTCATCGTCGAGCTGGCAGGTTGCCGCCGGGATAGCGACCCTGGTCGGCTTCGTCCTGGTGGTCGGAGTGACGGGCTTTGAAATCCCCACCCTGCTGCTGACCTTTATCTGGTTGAAGTTCCTGGGCAAGGAAACGTGGCGGATGTCTGTCCTGCTCAGCTTCGCCGTGACAGCCGCCTTCTACCTGATCTTCGTCGTGGCGCTTAGCGTGCCCATCCCACATCTGTTCTAGGGAATCTCATGGACTTTCTTGCACCGGTCATCAATGGTTTCGGCGTCGTGCTGGAACCAACGAACCTGCTTTACTGCCTCATCGGCGTCGTTATCGGCATGCTCATCGGCGTACTGCCCGGGCTGGGCCCAGCCGCGACCATCGCCATACTCCTTCCGCTGACCTACGGCGTCGAGCCCGTCACAGCTATCATCATGCTTTCGGGCATCTTCTACGGGGCCCAGTACGGCGGAACCATCACGTCCGTGCTTCTCCGGCTGCCCGGCGAAGCATCCTCCGTGGTGACAGTCTTTGACGGCTTCGCCCTTGCCCGTCAGGGGAGGGCAGGCACGGCTCTCGGCATTGCGGCCATCGGTTCCTTCTTCGGCGGCACGGTCGCGATCATCGGACTGACCCTTTTGGCACCGATCGTCGCCGGATTCGCGCTCGACTTCGGCCCCCCGGAATACACTGCCCTGGCCATGCTGGGCATCCTGCTGGTGGCAACAGTCAGCAACGGTAGCAAGCTGAAGTCCATCATCGCGGCTTCCCTCGGACTGCTGCTGGCAACGGTCGGACGCGACACGTTCACCGGCGAGGCGCGGTTCACGTTCGACAACCTGTCCCTCGCCGACGGCCTCGACTTCGTGCCGATCGCCATGGGCATCTTCGGCCTGGGTGAAATCCTGTACAACCTTGAGGAGCGCCACAACAAGGTCCAGGCGCCGGCCAAGGTGGCGAACGTCTGGCCCTCCCGCAAGGACCTGAAGGAATCGTCCGGGGCAATCGGCAGGGGCTCCGTGCTGGGCTTCTTCCTCGGGATTCTGCCCGGCGGCGGCGCAACAATCGCCTCACTCGCGGCCTACGCCATGGAGAAGAAGCGGGCCAGGAACCCCGAACGCTTCGGCCGTGGCGCCGTCGAAGGTGTTGCCGCGCCGGAAAGCGCCAACAACGCCGCGGCCACGTCCTCCTTCATTCCGCTCCTGACCCTTGGCATTCCCGCCAATGCCACGATGGCCATCATCTTCGGCGCGCTGCTGATCCAGGGCGTCACGCCCGGGCCGCAGCTCGTCCAGAACGATCCGGAACTCTTCTGGGGCGTGGTCAACTCGATGTACATCGGCAACATCCTGCTGCTTATCATGAGCATCCCCCTGGTCGGCATCTTCGTGAAGATACTGCGGGTCCGGGCGGCTATCCTCGCCCCGATCACGGTGCTCATCACGCTGATCGGTGTCTACACCATCAACAACAGCATCTTTGATATCTGGCTGGTCATCGCCTTCGGCCTTCTCGGATACATGATGAAAAAGTTCGGCTTCGAGCCCGGCCCGCTGGTCCTGGCCTTCGTCCTCGGTTCCCTCCTCGAGGAAAACCTGAGGCGCTCCCTCCTTGTCTTCGGAGGCGATCCCGCCGGTTTCGTTGGCCGGCCCATCTCCGGTGTCCTGCTGCTCGCTTTCCTTGCGGTGATGCTCTTGCCGCTGCTCCAGAAGGCCGTCAGGAAGACCCGCACCCCCGCACGCCCGGTTGAGGCGCTGCACGAGGAAAAGGAACGAGTATGACAATTCTGGTCGGCTATGTGCCCACCCCTGAAGGCGAGGCGGCGCTAGAGGCAGGCATTGCCGAAGGCCGGCTGCGACGCGAGAGCATCGTCATTCTGAATTCACCGCGCAAGGGAGCACCCGTGGACGCTGCCCTCGCCTCGGTGGAACAGGTCGCCGAGCTGCTGCGGCGGGCCGAAGTGGCCGGAGTCCAGGCCACGATCCGGCAGCCCGGCCACACCGACGATCTGACCGACGAGTTTATTGACATCGCCGACGAAATCGACGCTTCCCTGATCGTCATTGGCCTCCGCAGGAGGTCGCAGGTAGGGAAGTTCATCCTCGGAAGCCACTCCCAACGGATCCTGCTGCAGGCCGACCGGCCAGTGCTGGCAGTCAAAGTCCGGGAAAGACCCTAACCCCCACCCATTGCAGTCCACGCCCGGCAGCTACCTCATCCGCCCGGGCTATGAAGCCAGGAGTTAACAGCGCCGTGAACCACCCTCTCAGCCCAATCGGGCCACACCGCATCAAGGACATCGCCGTCACCCCGGTGGCATTCAAGGATCCGCCCCTTCTTAACGCGGTGGGCGTGCACGAGCCGTTTGCGCTGCGGGCCATCGTGGAAATCACCACGGACGCCGGCACCTCGGGCCTCGGCGAGACCTACGGGGACGCCCCGCACCTGAGCCGGCTGCAACTCGCCGCAGAGGCCCTGGCCGGGACCGACGTCTTCAACATCAATGAGATGCGCCAGCGGGTCACCAGGGCTCTCAACGCCGACACCACCGTCGGCGGCCACGGGATGTCGGGCATGGTGACCGGCTCCAGCACGCCTGACCGGGTGCTGTCGCCCTTCGATGTGGCTGCTCTGGATATCCAGGGAAAGGTTCTTGGGCGTCCTGTAAGCGACCTGCTCGGAGGTGCGGTCCGGGACGAGATTCCCTTCAGCGGATACCTTTTCTACAAATGGGCAGGGCACCCCGGCCACGAGGAGGACTCCTGGGGAGCGGCGCTGGATCCGGAAGGAATCGTCCGGCAGGCCCGCCGCATGGTGGACGAGTTCGGATTCACCGCCCTGAAGCTCAAGGCAGGCGTGTTCCCTCCCGAGCAGGAAGTGGAGGCCATCAGGGCACTCCGGGCCGAATTCCCGCACCTGCCGCTGCGCATCGACCCCAATGCAGCCTGGACGGTAGACACCTCCATTCGGGTGGGCAAGGAACTCGACGGGGTCCTGGAATATCTTGAGGACCCCACGCAGGGCCTCGCCGGCATGGCTGAGGTGCGCCGCAACGTGTCCATGCCCCTCGCGACCAACATGTGCGTCGTCAGCTTCGGCGATGTGCCTCCATCCATTGAAGCCGGCGCCGTGGACGTCATCCTCTCGGACCACCACTTCTGGGGCGGCCTTCGGCGGTCCCAAGCCCTTGCCGGCATATCGGAAACCTTTGGCCTTGGGTTGTCCATGCACTCCAACTCGCACCTGGGCATCAGCCTGGCCGCCATGGTTCATCTGGCCGCCGCCACCCCGAACCTGGACTATGCGTGCGATACACACTGGCCGTGGAAGGACCCCGGGGAAGATGTCATCATTCCCGGCCCCCTCGTTTTCCGCAACGGCGCGGTCGGCGTTCCAACCGCACCCGGACTGGGTGTGGAACTGGACCGAGATGCCCTGGCCCGCCTCCACGAGCAGTACCTGCAGTCTGGCATGCTCAACCGCGACGACACCGGCTACATGCAGAGCCTCCACCCCGACTATGAACTGATAACGCCGCGGTGGTGAATGACCGGAACAGCCCTCCGGGAAGCAGAACCACCGACTGACCCCGCTGCACAGCGATGCACAAAGGGTATCAACCCATACATAAATAGGCTTAGACAGACATTGAAGGGCTGCCTAGTCTGAATTGGAACCACACCACTCCGCCGCCCGCGGCGCCAACTTCAAGGACCATCCCGTGGCAAAGTACTCACCCCAGGAACTCGCAAACATCCTCAAGGAAGGGCTGCTCTCCTTCCCGGTCACGTCATTCGACGCGCAGCTCCAGTTCGACGAGGAAAACTACCGCAAGCACCTGGCGTGGCAGGCAAGCTTCCCCGTGGCAGGGCTCTTCGCGGCCGGCGGAACCGGCGAAGGCTTCTCCCTGACTCCTGCCGAATCGGAGCGCGTGGTGCGCGCCGCCGTCGAAGAAGTGGGCAACACCGTGCCGGTTTTGGCTTCCGCCGGCGGTTCAACCGCCCAGGCCATTGAAAACGCCGAGGCCGCGGAAGCCGCAGGCGCCGAAGGCATCCTGCTCCTCCCGCCCTACCTGACCGAAGCAGACCAGGGCGGCCTGATCGAGCACGTCAGCGCGGTCTGCAAGGCCACTTCACTCGGCGTGATCATCTATAACCGTGCCAACGCGATCTACAAGGACACCACCGTGGCCACGCTGGCGGACCGGCACGAAAACCTGATCGGCTTCAAGGACGGCGTGGGCGACCTCGAACACGACGCCCGCGTCTACGCCAGGCTCGGCGACCGACTGTTCTACCTCGGCGGCCTCCCCACCGCGGAAACCTTCGCGCTCCCACTCCTGCAGTTGGGCATGAGCACCTACTCCAGTGCCATGTACAACTTCGTTCCCCAGTTCGCCCTGGACTTCTACCAGGACGTCCGCAACCAGGACCGCGCGGCGGTCAACCAGAAGCTCAATGAGTTCGTGATCCCCTACCTGGACATCCGCGACCGGGTCAAGGGGTACTCCGTCTCGATCGTCAAGGCCGGCCTCGACGCCATCGGCCGCTCGGCCGGCCGCGTCCGCCCGCCGCTGCAGAACCTGGCACCGCAGGACCTCGCCGACCTCAAAGCACTCATCGCCACCGTCTCCTGATCATCACCGTCTCCTAGGAGGAAGCACATGACGCTCACCGGACATTCACTTATCGCCGGGCAGCAGGTTGCCGGCGAGGGCAAGACCGCCGCCGGCTTCAACCCCGCCACCAACGAACAGCTCGAACCGGCCTACACGCTGATCACAGAGGAACAGCTCAAGACGGCCACCAGCGCTGCCGATGAAGCGTACGCCTCCTTCAGCGCCCTCGATCCGGAAACCCACGCCGGGTTCCTCGAGGCCATCGCGGACAACATCGAGGCCATTGGCGAGGAACTGATCATCCGGGCAGGCCAGGAAACCGGGCTGCCCGCCGCAAGGCTCCAGGGCGAACGCGCCCGCACCACCGGCCAGCTGCGCCTTTTCGCGAAGGTGGTCCGCCAGGGCGACTTCCGCGGCGTCCGGATCGATCCGGCCCTTCCGGAGCGCGCTCCGCTGCCCCGTGCCGATATCCGCCAGCGTCAGATCCCGCTCGGCCCGGTGGCCGTTTTCGGCGCCAGCAACTTCCCGCTGGCCTTCTCGACGGCGGGGGGAGACACGGCGTCAGCCCTCGCCGCCGGCTGCCCGGTTGTCTTCAAGGCACACAATGCCCACCCCGGCACCAGCGAGCTCGTCGGCCAGGCCATCGCCAAAGCCGTCAAGGACAACGGACTGCACCCCGGCGTCTTCTCCCTTATCTACGGCCCCGGCAGCAGCATCGGCCAGGCTCTCGTCGCGGACCCCGCCATCAAGGCAGTCGGCTTCACCGGGTCACAGGCCGCCGGCATCGCCCTGATGCGCACCGCCGCCGCCCGGGCCGAGCCCATCCCCGTCTACGCGGAGATGTCCTCGCTCAACCCTGTGTTCGTCTTCCCCGGCGCCCTCAACGGAGACGTCGATGCGCTGGCCCAGCAGTATGTTGCTGCCGTCACCGGCAGCTCCGGACAGCTGTGCACCTCCCCCGGCCTGCTGTTCGCCCCCGCCGGTGAGGCAGGCGACAAACTTGCTGCCGCCGTCGGACGTGCCGTCTCCGCCTGCGCCGGCCAGACCATGCTCACCGAAGGCATCGCCGCGTCCTGGAACTCCGGCGCCGAGGCGCTCGGCTCCGCCGACAACGTCAGCCTGGTCGGACAGGGCACCGAAGGCGCCACGAAAAACGCCCCGGCACCCGCCATCTTCCGCACCGAGATCAGCAACTTCGTGTCCAACCACGTGCTGCACGCCGAAATCTTCGGCGCCGCCAGCCTGGTGATCCGCTACTCCACCACCGAGGAACTCCTCGAGGCCATCAGCCGGCTCGAAGGCCAGCTCACAGCGACGCTGCAGCTCACCGCAGCGGACTACCCCACGGCGGCGCCCCTCATCCCGGCACTGGAGCAGAAAGTCGGCCGCATCATCGTCAACGGGTGGCCCACCGGCGTCGAAGTCGGCCACGCCATGGTCCACGGCGGCCCGTTCCCGGCAACGTCCGACAGCCGGACCACCTCCGTGGGAACGCTCGCGATCAACCGATTCCTGCGTCCCGTGGCGTACCAAAACCTCCCGCAGGAACTGCTGCCCGTGCCGCTGCACGACGCGAACCCGTGGCAGCTCAACCGCCGGATCAATGGCACAGTTGTTGAGGCAGCCGAGGAGAAAGAGGAGGTCAACGCATGACCGCCCAGCCCACCATCACCCGCATCGAAGTGGTTCCGGTCGCGGGACACGACAGCATGCTGATGAACCTCAGCGGCGCGCATGGACCGTTCTTCACCAGGAACGTTGTCATCGTGACGGATTCGGATGGCCGCTCCGGCCTCGGCGAGGTTCCCGGCGGTGAGAAAATCCGCACCACCATCGAGGAAGCCGGTGGCCTCATCAACGGCAAGCCGGTGGCACGCTACCGCTCGCTGCTGCGCGAAATCGCCGCGGAGTTCGCCCACCGCGACGCCGGCGGCCGCGGCCTGCAGACATTCGACCTGCGCACCACCGTCCACGCGGTCACCGCCGTCGAATCCGCCCTGCTGGACCTGCACGCCCAGTTCCTCGGCGTCCCTGTCGCGGAACTCCTGGGCGACGGCCAGCAGCGGACCTCGGTGCCGATGCTCGGCTACCTGTTCTTCATCGGTGACCACAGCAGGACGGACCTGCCGTACCTGGAGGACGCGCCGTCGGACCGTTGGGAGAAGCTGCGCCGCCAAGAGGCCATGACCCCCGAAGCCGTCGTGGCGCTGGCGGAAGCCGCCCAGGAACGGTACGGCTTCAGCGACTTCAAGCTCAAGGGCGGCGTGCTCGCCGGCGATGACGAAGTGGACGTCGTGACCGCGCTGGCCAAGCGCTTCCCCGAAGCGCGGGTGACCCTTGATCCGAACGGCGGGTGGCTGCTGGAGGAGGCCATCCGGCTGGGCAAGCGGATGCAGGGCATCGTGGCCTATGCCGAAGATCCCTGCGGCGCTGAAGGCAGGTTCTCCGGCCGGGAAGTCATGGCGGAATTCCGCCGCGCCACGGGCCTGAAGACCGCCACCAACATGATCGCCACGGACTGGCGGGAGATGTCGCACGCAATCCGGAGCAACGCCGTCGACATCCCCCTGGCGGACCCGCACTTCTGGACCATGCATGGCTCCGTCCGGGTAGCGCAGCTCTGCAGCGAATTTGGCCTCACCTGGGGTTCGCACTCCAACAACCATTTCGACATCTCGCTCGCAATGTTCACCCACACGGGCGCGGCCGCACCGGGTGAGATCACGGCCCTCGACACGCACTGGATCTGGCAGGACGGACAGGGCCTCACCAAGGACCCGCTCCAAATCAGGGACGGCGCCATCACGGTTCCGGACGCACCGGGACTCGGCATCGAACTGGACCGCGACGCGCTGGACCAGGCACACCAGCTGTACCTTGAGCATGGCCTCGATGCCCGGGACGACAGTGTCGGCATGCAGTTCTACATCGACGGCTGGTCCTTCGACCCGAAGCGGCCCTGCCTGGTTCGGTAAGGCTGGTTGGGTAGTGCGTGGCCGCCAGGGCCAGTTCGCTGCACGTCCACACGCTTCCGCACGGGTCTCCTCCCGCAATAGGAGGCGGCCGTGCGGAACGCATTCCTGATCCGATAACTTCGACAGATATTTCGACACATATATGGAACGCATAAATAGAAGGGCGCAGAGTGGGCGGCGTTGTCTCCGGAATCCTCATCGTTTCCGCTGTCATTGCCGTTGGCTACCTCGCTGCAAGGCTGCGGATCCTGGGGCCGGAGGTCCAAGGTGCCCTGACCCGCACCGCCTTTTACGTCACCAACCCGGCCCTCCTCTTCACCGTGGTGGCCGGCAGCGACATCCGCGCGGCCCTCGGAACTGACGCCCCGCTAGCACTGCTCTCCGCAGCGATAGTGGGGCTTCTTTATTGCCTGCTGAGCTTCCTGTTCTTCCGCCGGCCGCTCGCCGAAACCGCCGTCGGCGCAATGGCCAGCAGCTATGCCAACGCGAACAACATCGGCATCCCGGTTTCGCTCTACGCGGTGGGAACTGCCCAGCACGTGGCGCCCGTGCTGCTGGTCCAGATCCTCGTCATGGCGCCGTTCTACCTCACGGTGCTGGGGCTCGCGGGTGGATCCAGGATTTCGTGGCGGCGTCTGCTGGTCCAGCCGTTCGCCAACCCGATGATCATCGCCTCCGGGCTGGGCGCCGCCGTTGCCCTGACCGGCTGGACGGCCCCTGACCTGCTGCAGAAGCCGATCGACATGCTGGCGGGTGGCGCCGTGCCCATGGTGCTGCTGGCCTTTGGCCTCTCCCTTGCCGGGCGGGCCCCGCTCCAAAAAGACGACGGGCGTACCGAGACGCTCGTGGCAACCTTCCTGAAAATCGCAGGCATGCCGCTGATCGTGTGGGCGCTGGGCCGCTTCGTTTTTGGACTCGAAGGCCAGCATCTCCTGGCGAGCGTCATCATGGCGGCCCTCCCCACAGCACAGAATGTGTTCCTGTTCGCCTCCCCCTATGGCCGGGGGATGAGCGTAGCGAGGGACGTCATCCTCTGCACCACTGTGCTGAGCGTTGGGGCGCTGCTGATTGTGGCCTGGGCGGTGGGATAGGTTCATACTGGGCATACCTAAATTTGCCCCGAAGCAGTGCACACCGCACCCCCATGAAGGGAGGCCCGCTCCCATGCGCCGCAATCGTGTTATCGCTGGAATGTCCGCTTTCCTCTTGGGCGTCGCTGGCCTTTCGGCCGCGGCGATCGCTATCGGCGGTGGGAAAACTGATGTTCCGAACACTGATGTTCCGAACACTGATGTTCGGATCGCTGCTGTCGGTGACATGAACGGCCCCAAGAACTACGCGCCTGATAGCCCGTCCGGTCGGAACGGTGCGGCAATCACCCGGCTCGTGCAGAAAAACGAGATTGACGCGTTCCTAGGGCTCGGGGACTTCCAGTACGACACCGCGTACTGCGCTGACTACGTGAAGTACTGGACGCCGCTGTGGGGTGGCACGAAGCCCAAGTTGTACTGGGTGTCCGCTCCCAACCACGACTGGAAACCCGGCCGCAACGAAGACCTCGACAACTTCATGAACGGCCAATGCCCCGGGGCTCCGGCGAAGGCTGCGATCAACCAGCAGCGTGGGTTCATCGGGAACGGGGAACAGTACTCGAAGGACTTCGGGAACTGGCACTTCGCGTTCCTGTCGTCCGCGCACTGGCGGTACAACCCCACGAAGGCTCGGGCCTTGACGACGTGGCTGGACAAGGACCTCGCTGCAGCTAAGGCGGCGGGTAAGCATCTGGCTGTCGTGCACCATGAACCGTACTTCACGTCGAACACCAAGGAACATAAGCGGTCGGTTGACCATAAGCCATGGATCGACGTGATGTGGAAGCACCGGGTCCGTCTGACCCTGTCAGGATCACAACACAACTACGAACGGTCATGTCCGGTGAACAACGCTGACCAGTGTGTCAGTGACGGGATGACGACGTTCCAGGTTTCCACGGGAGGTATCGGTCTCCGCTCCTTCACTAGCAGTCCCTCGTACATCGTGAAGCGGTTCAGCAACACTCACGGGTTCCTTCGGATGACACTCCGAGACAACGGGTCGTTCGACTGGAACTTCGTTCCAACGTCAGGATCGGGCACGGATGCAGGTACGCGTTCCGCACCGTAGTAAATCGAGGGCCCGTACTTGTAATACAAGTTTGCTACTTGTAACCTAAGAAGTGCGGGCGATGTTGCCCCCTTCCGCTTCCAAGGAGAACCATGAGCACCGTTGACCTGATCCGGCATGTCAAACTGTCCACCGCGAGGCTTCCGCTGGCCGTCCCGATCAGTGACGCCAAGGTATTCACCGGACGTCAGAAGCCAATGACCGAGGTAGTTTTCCTCTTCGCAGAAATCACCACCGAACAGGGCCACACCGGCCTCGGCTTCAGCTACTCCAAGCGCGCCGGCGGACCCGCGCAGTACGCCCACGCCAAGGAGGTCGCCGAAGGCATCATCGGCGAGGACCCCAACGACATCGGCAAGATCTATACCAAGCTCCTCTGGGCCGGCGCCTCCGTGGGCCGCTCCGGCGTGGCCACCCAGGCCCTCGCCGCCATCGACATCGCCCTGTACGATCTCAAGGCCAAGCGCGCCGGACTCCCCCTCGCCAAGCTCCTCGGGTCCTACCGCGACTCCGTTCAGACCTACAACACCTCCGGCGGCTTCCTGAATGCCACGCTGGACGAGGTCAAAGCCCGGGCGACGCAATCGATCAACGAAGGCATCGGCGGCATCAAAATCAAGGTGGGACTCCCGGACTCGGCCGAGGACTTGCGCCGCGTGGCCGGCATCCGCGACCACATCGGCTGGGACGTTCCGCTCATGGTCGATGCCAACCAGCAGTGGGACCGCGCCACCGCCCTGCGCATGGGCCGCCATCTCGAGGAATTCAACCTCATCTGGATCGAGGAGCCGCTGGACGCCTACGACTTCGAAGGCCACGCCCATTTGGCCCAGGTCCTGGACACGCCCATCGCCACGGGTGAAATGCTCGCGTCCGTAGCCGAGCACAAGGGCCTCATCAATGCCAACGGCTGCGACATCATCCAGCCCGACGCACCTCGCGTCGGCGGCATCACCCAGTTCCTCCGGCTCGCCGCCCTCGCGGACGAGCGCGGTCTGGGGCTGGCCCCGCACTTTGCCATGGAAATCCACCTCCACCTCGCTGCCGCCTACCCGCGCGAACCCTGGGTCGAACACTTCGACTGGCTCGATCCCCTATTCAACGAACGCCTCGAAACCAAGAACGGCCGCATGATGGTTCCGGACCGCCCCGGACTCGGCGTAACGCTCAGCGATCAGGCCCGTGCGTGGACCACCGAGACCGCGGAGTTCGGCGCGTAATCTTGAACCCATGAGCCGGAATCTGACCGCGGACCTCGCCGCCGATCTTCGCACCCGCATTGTTGACGGCGCCATCCAGCCCGGGGATAAGCTTCCGAGCGAAAACACCCTTATTAACGAGTTTGGCGTGAGCCGGACAGTGGTCCGTGCCGCACTCACCCGGCTGCAGGCCGAGGGACTCGTGGAAACTGAACGGGGGCGGGGCAGCTTTGCGCTGACCCCGCCGCCGGAGGGCCCGACGGCGGGTCAGGGCACCAGGTCAGTGGTCACCATGGAAGACCGGCTGCACCTGCTTGAGTTCCGGATCGGCGTCGAAGCTGAAGCCGCTGCCCTGGCGGCGAGAAACCACACAGATCGTCAGCTCCGGACCATCCTGAAGGCCCTGGAAGAATTCACAGCCGGTGTGGAACATCCGGCGCACGCCATGAAGGCGGACTACGAATTCCATCGGGCAATTGCCGCTGCGTCAGGAAACCCTTTCTACTCCGACTGCCTGGCCTCACTGGGCCAGACCATGATCGCCATGCCGCGCACTCGCCTGATGACCGGGGCCGAACAGTACGCCCGGGACCACTTCGATCAGGTCGTGCACGAGCACCGCTCCATCTATGCCGCTATTGCGGAAGGTGACGAGTCGTCGTCGTCGGCCGCCATGCGCAACCACCTGGCAAACTCGCGACGACGGTTCCGTGCGGGAAGGTAAGGCAGTCCGCCCGCTCATGCCGGGCAGCGCCGGGTAGGTTCACGTCAAATCGAAGAGGATTTTCCCATGCAGTCTGCAGGCACCGCTGTCACGGGTCTGGCTTCCGCCACCCGGAAATTTTTCAGGCGGGTGCTGCCCATCATGCTGGTCATGCTCGTGTGCAACCAGCTCAACCGGTCCAACATCGGCTACGCCCAGGACCACCTGCAGGCGGACGTCGGCATCGGTGCGGTTGCCTACGGCTTCGGGGCGGGGCTTTTCTTCATCGCCTACGCAATCTTCGAGCTTCCGAGCAACGTGATGATGGAGAAGTTCGGCGCTAAGGTGTGGCTGACGCGCATCATGATCAGTTGGGGCACCGCGTCCTTCCTGATGGCGTTTGTCCGGAACGAGACGATGTTCTACGTCCTGCGCTTCCTGCTCGGTGCCGCCGAGGCCGGGTTCTTCCCGGCCGTCATCTTCTACTTCGCCCGCTGGGTGCCGGCAGGGCAGCGTGGCAAGGCCACGGCCATTTTCATCGCCGGCTCGTCGGTTGCCGCCGCATTGTCCGGGCCCATCGCCGGAATGCTGCTCAGCCTCCACGACGTCCTGGGCCTGCGCGGCTGGCAGTGGCTCTTTGGTTTAGAAGGCCTGCTGTCGGTTGCCGTGGGCATCGTGGTGTTCTTTCTTCTGGATGCCAGGATCCACGACGCAAAATGGCTGACCGCAGACGAAAAGTTCGCCCTCTCCCGCGCCATTGAGGAGGAGGACGCCCGGCACTCCGCCGGCAGCGGCGCCGGAAGCGTGAAAATCAACCGCTGGAAGATGCTCCTCAACCCACAGATCCTCCTGCTGTGCGGCATTTACTTCTCGGTGCAGCTGTCGATTTATGCGAACACCTTCTGGCTGCCCAGCATCGTGAGGCGGATCCCCGGCACCACGGACCTGAGCGTCGGTTTCCTCTCCGCCATTCCGTGGGTGTGCGCCGTCTTCGCCATGTACTTCGCCGCCAAGTGGCAGGACAAGGCAAAGTCCAAGCGTCCGCTGCTGGTGGTTGCGCTGCTTGTGGCAGCTGTGGGAACTTTTGCGGCAGCCGTCGCCACTCCCGTCCTGGCGCTAGTATTCCTGGCCGTCGCCGCGATGGGCTTCAAGAGCGCCTCTCCGCTCTTCTGGACCATTCCGCAATCGGGCCTGCACCCTCTGGTTCTTGCCCCGGCCATCGCCATCATCAATTCGCTCGGGAACCTGGGCGGCTTTGTGGCGCCGTTCGGATTTGGCATCGTCAAGGAGCAGGCCGGCAGCGTCGTGCCGGGACTCTTCGCCTTGGCCGCAGCATCCACGGTGGCAGCGGGCCTCGTGTACTTCCTCAAAGAGCGCAAGGCCCCCGGGGCACGAGGTGCGGCGGAGCCGCGTCCTGGCGAAGAAGCGGTCCCGGAAGCGCAATCCCGGCTGGCCGCCGTCGGGTCAAGGTAGCCTCCGGCTAGCTGTCCTCGTCGGCCAGCCCGCCGGAATCCGGCCCCGCTAACCCGGCGGGGTCAGGCCCGGCGAACCCGGCTGAATCGATAAGCTCGAGGAGCCGCCTGACCGCGGGGTTCGCCGTCTCTTCGTTCCACGCCAGCTCAAGGTCCACCCGGTTGAGTTCCTGCATGCCGTGGCTGCCATCGATTTCGTGGAATTCAACCCCTGCAGGCGCCGATGCCATGGCGGACGCGGGCACCAGCGTGACGCCCAGCCCGGCCTGGACGAAAGCGAGCAGCGCCGGGATCTGGCTGGCATATTGGGTGATGTTCGCGTGGGCCCCGGCGCTGGCAAACAGGCGGAGCACCAGATCGTGAAAGTACCTGGCTTCCTTCGTTGAATACATCAGCAGGGGAAGGCGGTCCAGTCTTCCCAAGGGCAGCGGGGCACCCTCCTTGATGGGCAGGCTTCCCAGCAGTGAACTCCCGGCGGGCAGCGCCACGACCAAGCGGTCCTTCATGAGGGGCCGCGACACGATCCCCGGGCGGGCCACAATCGGCCGCAAGAGGCCAATGTCCACACTGCCCTTCACCAGGCCGTCCATCTGGTCCGTGGACACGAGTTCCCGCAGCATAAACGAGACCCCGGGCATGCTGTCAGCCGCCCGGCGCAGCAGCAGCGGCAGCGCGCTCTGGCCTGCAATCGCGGTGTAGCCCACGGTGATGGCTCCCACCTCCCCCGAGGAAACCCTGCGAACATCCAACTCGGTCTTGATGCACAGGTCCAGGATCTGCCTCGCCCGGGGCAGCAGCATGGCGCCCGCCGGTGTCAGCTCGACCTTGCGGCTGGTGCGGCCGAAGAGTTGCGTCCCCAGCTTCTTCTCCAGGATCTGGATCTGCCGGCTCAGCGGAGGCTGCGTCATGTTGAGCCTTTCCGCTGCTGCACCGAAATGCAGTTCTTCAGCGACCGCAACGAAGGCCTCCAGCTGGGGCAAGGTAAACATCGATACCTTTCATGGATGATCGGGTACACAAATTAGCTTGGACGTGGATCAATTACTCCCATTATGGTCATCAGGATGGCAGTTGCCGAACCATCTCCCGACAGGGAGGGTACAGGACCGGCGCGCTGGACTTCCCCTAACCGAGCGGCAACTAGGAGCACACCGGTGAGCGCGTCAAGGCCCGCAATAAAGAGGGAGCCCTCAATGGAAAGGGAGCCTTCAGTGAAGAGCCTGAGGATTGTGGTCACCGACCCCATCATCAGCCGCTTTGCGGATCAGCTAAAGCACGACGGCGGCACCCACCACTGGGATATGGCTGCGGCTTGGACTCCGGACCGCCAGCTGGACGCGCTGGCGGGTGCCGACGTCGTCGTTTGTTCCGCGTTGAGTCGGCAGCAGGCGGGCGCCGCCGCCCGGCTGAAACTGGTGCACGTCACAGGCGCCGGCTATGACAAAATCTCCTTTCCGGGGCTGCCCCCGCAGGCCGTTGTTGCCAACACGTTCCACCACGCGCGGCCTATCGCCGAACACGTCCTGATGCTCACGCTGATGCTCTCCCGCAATGTCCTGGCGGCCGACCGGGCTCTGCGCGGCGGCAGCTGGAAAACCATTGCCACCGACCGGGACGTTCCTTTCCATCCGACGCTGGGCGGAATGACGATGGGACTCGTGGGAATGGGATCCATCGGGACCGAGGTGGCGCGGATGGCTGGCGTCCTGGGCATGGATGTCCGCGCCGTCCGGAGGAATGCCGGCGCCTATAACCCCGATGACGTCGCGCTGACCTGGGTGGGCGGAATCCACCAGCTCGCGGAGCTGCTCGCTGCTTCTGACGTCGTGGTGGTCACTGTGCCGTTGGACGACTCCACAAGGGGAATGATCGGCGGAGCGGAGCTGGCAGCCATGAAGCCCACCGCGCTCCTTATTAACGTTGCACGCGGGCCGGTGGTGGACCAGCATGCGCTGTTCGACGCCCTGCAGTCTCAGCGCATTGCCGGGGCGGGCATTGACGTGTGGTGGGGATCCCCTGCTGACGGGGTGGTGCCTCCGGCCGAGCTGCCGTTCGGCTCCCTGCCCAATACCGTTCTCACCCCGCACCACTCCGGACATGCGCGCATCACATTCGAACGACGGGCGGCGGACATAGCCGCCAACATCAGGAGGCTGGCGGAAGGCAAGGCGCTGTTCAACCTGGTGCCGAGGTCCTAAGACCGGCTGGAGCCTCGGGTGTGACTCGCGGGTTAAGTATCATGATTACCGCCGTGATCAGTGTGTGATACGGAGCGCTTCTTGGGCATTGGGACTTGCCGGTTCCAAGGACTCTTAACCCCTAACACGGGGGCCGCTTCAAGAAGTCCCAAGCTTTTTACAACGTGTTCAGTCGAGCATGTTCCGATGGGGAAGTGCATGCACGTTGTCAGAAACAGCAGCAGCAGGCGCTTTCTGTTTCTCGTATCCAGCCGGGAAGGTTGGTCGGGACTGGCATAGGCAAACAACTCCGATGAGTGGTGAGGCCAGTGACCGTCCTTATGCAGTCGACATTCAACGGGGGCAATGATGCTGGGCTATCCATTTTTTCACCGGGGCGGGCGTTTTAGAGGTCGCAGGACTTCCTGGCTTGGCATAAGGCGGGGAGGTGGCCCCTCGGCTGGGCTTCGTCTTCGACCGTCGCGGAATCTGCGGCTCCATGCACTGCTGACAGTGCTGCTGCTTGCGCTGGGTAGTGTTCTGGTGGTGCCGGTTGCGGCGTCGGCTGCCTCGGGTGATGTTGGGGTTGAGGGGCCGTCGCATTCGGGGACGGGGACGCCGACGGGTACGAAGCGGGCGGAGAGTGCGTTGTGGTTCAACGACGGGCTCTGGTGGGGGAACCTGTGGGACACTGCCAGCTCGGATTTTCATATCTTCCGGTTCAATGCCGCGACGAGCTCGTGGGTCGATACGGGTGTGGCGACGGACACGCGGGCGAACACTCATCATGACGTGTTGTGGGACGGGACGACGTTGTATGTGGCGAGCCATCTGTTCGTCAACGACGGTCTGCCGGCTGAGCCGAACTTTCCGACGACGATGCGGCGTTACAGCTACGACCCGAGTGCGGAGACGTACTCGCTGGAGAGTTCTACCACCATCAACAACCACCGCGTTGAGACCCTGACCATCGATAAGGACTCCACGGGTCGGGTGTGGGCCACCTGGCAGCAGGGGAACCGGATCTATCTGAACGTCACGGAGGAGGATGGCAAGACGTGGGGGACGCCGTTCCCGCATCCAGCGTCGTTGAGCAACGTCGCTGTCGACGACACCTCGGCTGTGATCGCGTTCGGACCCGGCAAGATGGGTGTGATGTGGAGCCGGCAGGTCGGTGATGCCACCGACGGCATGTACTGGAGCTACCACGTCGATGGAGCGCCGAACACCGACTGGACCGCTCCTGAGGCGGCGGTGAAGGGGCAGCGCAGCGGTGATGACCATATGAACCTGAAGTGGATGGATTCCTCGGCTGGCCAGGTTTTCGCCGCTGTTAAGACGTCATTCACGTCCGCGTCCCAGCCGCTGATCCAGCTGTTGGAATTGACTGGAACGACCTGGTCGGCGCACACGATCGCGACTGTGGCGGAGTGCCCGAACCGGGTGATCGTCCTGATTGATGAGAGCACGCGGAGGCTGCGTACCTTCGCTACCTATCCGAAGCCCAGTGGCACGACGAACGGAGGTGTCTGCACCACCTCGGGGGGTGCGATCTACGAGAAGTCCACACCGCTGGACGACATCAGCTTCACCACCTCTAAGACGGATCGCATCGTGGACGCGGACCAGTATGTCCACAACGTAACGTCCACGAAGCAGAACCTCAACAGTGAGACGCGGGGCACGGCCAACAGCGGTCTGCTGGTGCTCGCCGATGTGAACGCCACAAGCCAGTACTGGCACTTTTACGACCCCAGCGACGGCGACGGCGGCGGCGGTGGCGGTGGCGGTGATGATGATACGACGGCTCCGACAGTGACGGATACGTCTCCGTCTGCTGACGCGACTGGCGTGGCGGTGACGGCCAATGTGACGGGGTCGTTCTCGGAGGCGATGGATGCGTCGACGCTCACGTCCGACACGTTCACGTTGACGGCGGGGACGACGACGGTGCCGGCCGCCGTGACGTACAACAGCACGGACAAGGTTGCGACGTTGAACCCGGATGCGGACCTGGCATCGGATACGATGTACACGGCGACGATCAAGGGCGGCTCCGATGGGTTGAAGGATATTGCCGGTAACGCATTGGCGTCTGATAAGACGTGGACCTTCACCACGGCTGGTGGTGGTGATACGTCGGCTCCGACAGTGACGGGTACGTCACCGTCAGCCGATGCGACTGGTGTGGCGGTGACGGCGAATGTGACGGGGTCGTTCTCGGAGGCGATCGATGCGTCGACGCTCACGTCGAACTCGTTCACGTTGAAGGCCGGGGCGACGACGGTGGCGGCCGCTGTGACGTACAACAGCACGGACAGGGTTGCGACGTTGAACCCTGGTGCGAA